>CAYULF010000022.1:0-106538 GCA_964445695.1 uncultured Hyphomicrobiales bacterium
GCAGTTGCACGGCTTCGCCGCGGCAGACGGTCAGGTCGGGTCCGGCGTCGAGGTTTGGCTTCGGATTGACGCGCACGACAACTTCGCCGCTGTCCGCGCCGTTGTCGTTTTGTGCCACAAGTTTAACAGTAAACAGCCCGGGATTGCGATAGAGGATCTCAGGCGGCTCGGGTCCGTCGAAGCTTGCGGGTTCACCGCCTTCAAATGTCCAGGACCAGTCGGCCGGATTGCGGCGCGTTAAGTCGTTCAGTTTAAGGTAATCGCCGGCACATAGAACAGTGTCGGCCTCGAATTTCACATGCGGTTTGGCGCATTCGAGTCCGGCGTCGGGTGGTTGTGAGAGCCAGGAGCTGACGAATGCGGGGAGGGAGCCTGGAAAGGCAGCTTTGCGACCTTCCAGATAGACAGCACTGTCCTGAAAATTACATGCAAGTCCGACAATGTTGGGGGCATGAATCACATCAAGATGACCGTTGTGATCGGCGATGTATATTTTGTTGTCTAAACCTAGCTGGATCGACTGGGCTTCATTCAACATTGTTCCATTTTCGCGTTCCTTGCTCACGATTGTAAGTGAGCTGTTGATAGCGGCAGTTGTATAGTCAGAAAGGTCCACCTGAAATACGCTTTCCGTCTGAACATTCATTGTTAGGTAGAGTTTTTTACTATCCGGTGAAAACTCGCATCCATAAAACCCAAATGGATTTAATTCTACTTTAACAGGATCCGAAATTACTCCAGTTGAATTGTCAAATCGAAAAATTTCAGCAAAATTTCGTTTTGATGCCACCAAACAGATGAACTTGCCGTCAGGTGAGAACTTCATTCCACCCATTGAAAAATGCCAATTTGCTGGAGGATTGGGTGTGTCTATTGGAGTGGGTTGATATCCAGTATTGGCAACCGTGTCAAAGACCTTGTAATTGCGACTTCCATCAAGTTTCAAGAGATAGAACGTGTTTTGTCGTATATGATGGGTTAAAACCCAGTATCCACGAGCATCACACGTCTGTGTCGCAGCCAACTTTTCTCCAACGGAGTCCAGCACAGCTACGTTTTTGATCCAAATTCTCCAATCGTCTGCCAGCCCATTTTTATCCAGAATGCTTACACTTAACCTGGGGTCGTTGTTTTCAAAGGCCGCCGTTGAAGGACCACAGGCAAAATGATAGTATCTCGTGCGATCTTGCGGATCGGGAATGAAAAGGACACCTTGTGTCGTGGTTGTGGCACCTAAGAGGCCTTGACCATTTTCAATAAACTGATGATCGGCCCCCCAGATTGACTGTCCATTAGAATAAAACATTAGTTCGCCTGTACATGGGGCGGAATAAGAAGTGCAGTTTTCAATTGAAACTAGTGCGCCATTTGTATCTGCGTGCGGTCCTTCCTCGTCGAACACAATACCGGCATTTATCCCAAAGTACCAGTGTTTTGTCTCAAGCTGGGCACAAACATGGATAGGTGCTGAGAACAATTGAATGATGATAAGTCCCAAAATGAATGCGACAGAGCGACAAGAATTATTGTACATGTCTCACCAGTTTAAATGGGCAGTGATTTGGAGTCCAGGTTTGTCAATATAACAGTCGGCCAGCTTTTTCAAAAGCAGACCGACTGCATTAGTGACTCATGGAGATTTTGATTGTTACTAGTTGCAAATGTCGCGGCATCCACCGCCCATGGTCGAACAATCGTACGGAACAGATGGTATAGTTGTACGGGACGTCTCAACCAACCCGACATTCAAACCACCGCTAGTGACGATCGTATATGTGACCTGGCAGCAGGGTACTGGTCCACATGCCCCCATATTTGTCCATCCGCCGCCGGTACCGGAGCCGCTGTACTGTTTCCAACAAGCCGGCATACGCACTACCAACGTTCCAGAAGGCTGTGGTCCACAAGGACCGAAATACATGCCATGTAAAGCAATTTGGCGCACAATAGCATCAATATTTGCCTGCGTCAGATCATGCACACAATTGGAACAATCTCCTGCATATGTTGGGTAAACTAGACTATCTATAAGTAAGTAGCACGACCCAGCGCAACTAACTATTCTGTAGTATACTCTCACATGGCAGTTTGCCGCTGCAATGTCGCGGATGCGGGCTTCCTCTTCGTAGTCGCCATTACAATCCGTCGGCTCACATTGCGCCATGGCCACGCTCTGATCTGCAATAATGCCCATGGCCGCTACGGCCAGCAGCATGCACGCAAAGCGCCACGCGCCTGCGCATTGTTTGAAGATTGATGTCATTGTATTCTCCAAGTTGGATTTTCAATAGTTTGAAGTAATTGGGTTGAGTGCACTTCTGTGTGCACCCGAAGTCAGCGCGCCACAGTCACCGCGCCTTGTTCGTAAGTGTCGCCCACCTGCAGGCTGTAGCTGTAAACGCCGCGCTGAAGCGCCGAAGTCTCGATCGGGAATCGGTACTCGCCGGCGGCAAAAATGCCTTCGGCAAGCACCGCTACCTTGCGGCCGTTGAAATCGTACAGCGTCAGCGCCACCAGGTTCTCTTCCTGCACCGTCAGGATGGCGGCCGCATTACCTTCAAGTGGATGCGGTTGAAATCGCAACATCGTGCTGCCGTCCGCCGGGATATCAGGTGTCGCCGAGCTGTGACCCTGTCGGTCCATGTTTTCGTCGCGGAACCACTCGTAGCCGCCGTCCAGCGAGACCCACGCGGAGCCGTCACCAGTGATGTGCAGGAACAGCGGATAATCCGTCCTGGTTTTTTCGATCGGCATGGACCTCACCTCGTCCGCCGCCAGTTCGGGGCGGCTCCGTACAGTTTCGTCCAGAATGTGCCAATTGAATCCGGCATCGGTGGAATAGTGCAGTTTGCTTTTGCTGTCAAGATGGTAGCGCAGGTCGGTTGTGTTTTCCACATTCAGGTACTCACTGAGCGCCGTCCATGTGAAACCTGCGTCCGTCGAAACCTGTAGCCGGGCCTTGCTGTCGACATGGAACCGCAGCTCGTCCGCTGCAAGTCCCATAACTTGCGTTGCCGCCAGCAGAAGGCAGGTCAAAACACCAAGAATTGTTGTGTTCTTCATCTATGTCTCCATAAATAATTCGTTCCAGAGATTGCGATTACGGGCAAGTGTCCACGCAGGGCGGTGTGCAGACTCCGGGATCGGAAGTTGTGGTTGTGCCGTTGTTGCCCGGCGTCCAGCCCGTGATAACGCGTTCGCAACAGGTCGCGTCGCTGCAGCCTGACCAAATGTTACCGGATCGGTCCCAGCACTTGGGCCATGCAATCGTAAGGTCACCGGGATCGAGGTCCAATGCATCAGTTGTGCTGCTGACCGCCTCACGCGCAATTCGAATCCATCCCGAAATTCCCATGGCATCGAAGGCCGTCTGGCACTCGTTGCACTCGGTTGTGAGCTCAACAGATTCGATGTAAACCTCGTGGTCAAAATCGGGGACCTGTGTGCAGGTCCGCCAACGGTAGGTGATGTCGACCCAGCAGCCCGGTGAAAATTCGTACTTGTACACCCCGGTATTCCAAGGGGCTCCCGGGCAGACGTTTGTACATCCTTGCGCGCTCGCATCCGGCGCAAAACTCAAGGCCACGAGCAGAGCCGCGGCAATTCCAATGAACCGCTGCAACAGCGATCCGTTGAGCGAAATGATTGATGTTCGCATGATTTCTCCATTTTGGATGAAGTTTAAGTGTAATGATCCTTTGCGTTGTCCGATTCGGGATACATCGTTTGCCGGGATGTTTAATCCCTCTTGCGCAAATTGGTACCGTGATCCATCCGCTGTTTCGGACAGGTAAAGGCCTGGCCGTTCGGTTTACACATCGGTAAACCAAATCAGTGTCTAAGCGTGAAGTTTTATGCCCTGACTAAACATTCAGCCAGAGGGGACCCTGCGTGCCGATTCCACGGCGCGCGGATGTGTTAATCGCTATTTAAACAGCAAGTGCTATGCCGTGCCAGGGGGGTAGTGTCCGGTTAACGGTCGTTGCCGGGCCTGCCTGCTGTTCTTGTGTTAAGTGTACCACCACAGTCGAATTGTTTACATCGGCTGTGATTGACGGGTGCAAACCCCGTCCGTGACGAACATGATTGTGACTAGAGTGAGGGCGCTTAACCCTGTGATCGATTAAAGCATTGTAGCGCGGGAATCTCAGCTGTCCAGATCAGGCGCAATGGCCGCCAGAGTGAATTGCCTGGTTGTACAGAATTGGCATTTTACATGATCTATACAGTCGATGATTCCAACAGGAGTGCAACATAATTCAGTACTGAGATCTTTGCAAATATTTTTGTGTGGGATTTCAGGTCAAATTTCGGGTGTGTAGTTTTTAAGCTGAATTTGCAGAGATCTTGCGCCGGTGCACATTCTTCGAAATTTGCTGAATTTCCGGGCTTTTACCCATTGCAGTTGTTCACGTTCCCCTGTCCGCCGAATCCGGACTTTTTTTTCAGCCTGCAGATCAATCGGTCTCTCTGATCTGAACGCTTCGCCGCTTGCCGCTTTGCTTTGCGGCTTGCTGTTTCTTCTTGTTTGTCACTGAGAGCAAGGTGCGCCGGCTGTGTTTCTGTTGAAGTCCCGTAGGCTGGGGCAGCTTGCCGACTCTGTCATGCGGTGGAATGCACATACTTTGAGGTTGAAGGGAATTGGCCGGAATTCAGGGCATAAATTTGTCCCTGTTCCTGCGCCTTATGCAAAATTGGCCGGAAAAAAATTGCACGGACAAACACATGTGAGACGCGGGGGCATGGCACAATAAACTCGTCTATTCGCGACCGGTGCGCAGCTGTGGAGCGGACGGACCCGAGGCTGCTGCACAGATCTTAACTTCTCTCACGGTGATAAACAAAAAAGTCATGTCAGAGAAAGTTCATGGTGCGATTAGTAAACCCTAAACCCGGCCGCGATACCATGGACTGATCTTCACGGCCGCAAAACCAAGTGAAGCCATGATGACATACGCCGTTAATATTCCGTACCACACGCCCTGCTGCGCAAGCTCCATGGGAAACGCGAGGAACAATGCAAGAGGTATCTGAACCACGGCCAGCGAACCGGCGACCAACAACATGCTGAGAATGACAAATCCCGCGCCGGAAAGTAAACGGGAAGAAATAATCGCCATAAGGAAAAAGGGATAGGCGAACGTAGTAATGCGCAGGTAGCGAACGCTCTCTTCAATCACTACGTGATCTTGTGAAAACAAACCGCTGATCGGCTCGGCAAAGATGTAAACAAGTATGCTCAGGCCGCCGATTAACAAAAGATTCTGCAGCGACATCGTCCGGAAATACCGCCAGATGCGTTTAACCTGGCCGGCGCCGAGATTCTGGCTTGTGACAGTTTGCATCGTGACGCCCATTGCAAAAATAGGCATGAAGACAAAAAAGTCGATCGTCATGCCGATGGTGAATGCGGCCGAGACGTCGGCGCCAAAGTTGCCGGCAATGTTAAAAATGACAATGCGCGAAATGCTGACGGAGGTCATCTGCAAAGTCGCCGGCACGCCGATGCGCGATACCGCGGCAAGTATATCGGCTTTAATGCGCGGAAATCGGAAGGGCAGACGCATTTCACCGTTCATCAAAAACAAGGCGCTCAAACCGAGCAAGGCCGAAGCAAACTGAGCTGTTAAGGTGCTGATGCCCGCGCCCATGATGCCAAGCTCCGGAAATGGCCCCCAACCGAAAATTAAAAATGGGTCAAGCGCTGCGTTCATTCCCGCGGCAATAATTAACAAAGCCATTGGAAAGACGGAATTGCCGATGGAGCGGTAAATACTGCCGATCTGGAAAAAGATGAAGTTAAACGGAGAAGCAAGGATAATTACGCCCAGGTAGCTGCGGGTCAGCTCCAGCACGTGTTTGTCGGCGGTAAACGCCAGGAGCAGAGCGTCGAGGCCCAGGTAGAGTACAAGGGCGACGGCAAACGCCAGCAGGCCGAAGTAGACCACAGACTGCAGCGCCGTCTCGCGTGCCTGTTCCATCTGCCGCGCCCCGAAGCGCCGCGCCACAATTATTCCCGTGCCGTTGGCAAAACCGCTGATCAGCGTGAAGAGCAGGAAGTAGGTCGTGTTGCCGAAACCAAGCGCCGCCGAGGCGTCCGTGCCCAACTGCGAGACAAAGTACAGATCAACAAAACCGTAGAGACTGTTAATCATGAACGAAAAAATCATCGGCATGGCGAACATCCACAGGCTGGCTGTGATGTTGCCGCCCAGCAGGTCCACCGATCCGCTGAATTGTCGTCTTGGCGCAGGCGCGGCGCCGGACGGTGCGGCCTGTACTATTTTCTCGCCGCTATGTGAAGTGGGTTCATCAGGTTCTGTGGAGGCGTCGCTGTCGTCGGAGTTCATGGCTCTCGTGCACCGGGTAAAGTTAAAGGACGAGGGCCGAGACGATCGCCGCGGGCAAATGTTTGAGCCGACACGCCTGCGTCCGACCGAATGGAATGCGCCTTGGGATGTTGGCGAATGCGGCGTAAATTTGCGGCGCACTATCAAACGCCGACCAGCAAAGGTGAGTATCGTGTCCTTCGCACTCTGGGCAATGATTTGTGGTATCGGGGTGTACGCGTTGCGGGTAGTCGTTTCCTCCATCGGCGCCATCATCGAACGGCACCGCAAACTGGATGAGCACGGCCCTGATGCGCGCATTTCCGTTTCCGTTATTGTTCCGGCGCGCAACGAAGAACACAACATCGAAGATTGTGTCCGTTCCGTTTTTGCCTGCAACTACACCCGCGGTGATTTTCAGCTGATTGTCGTCAACGACCGTTCCAGTGACCGGACCGGGGCCGTTCTGTCGCAATTGCAGCAGGAGTTCCCGCAGCTGCTCGTGCACGACACCACGGAAAGCGAACACGAGGTGCCCGGCCTGCACGGCAAAGCGCGCGCGGTGCACCAGGGGGTCCTCGTTTCCGGCGGCGAACTCGTTTTGATGACCGATGCCGACTGCCGCGTGGCGCAGGGTTGGATCGACGGCGTGGTCGACTATTTTGCCGCTAAAAACATCGGCTTGGTGGCGTCCTTTACCGTCATCGATGCGCGCACGCCGTTTACGATGCTGCAGGCCCTGGAGTGGTCGCTCAACCACACGCTGGCAATGTCGGGCGTCGGGCTAAAACAACCGGTCGGATGTTTCGGCAACAACCTTTCGATCCGGCGGGCGACGTACGACGACATCGGCGGTTATGCCAACATCCCATTCTCGGTTACCGAAGATCTGGCGCTGATGCAGGCCGTGGAGCGTAGTTCCTGGGGCATTCGCTACGCCTGTCGCAGCGAAATGGCCGTGACCACCAACCCCGCCGCGAACTGGGGCGAATTTTTCCGGCAGCATATTCGCTGGGCCAACGGCGGCCGGGCACTCGGCTGGCGTGCGACCTTTTTTGTGCTTTCCTCGACGGCTCTGTGGCTGGCGTTTATTTCGTCCTTTTTTGTCGACCTCTGGTTGGCGCCTCTGCTGGTGGTCGGCCTGCGACTGGCCGGCGATGCGTTGGTGTTGCTGCCGTCACTGCGACTCTTAAAACGGCTGCGGCTTGCCGCGGCGCTGCCTCTGGCGGTGCCGTTTTTCATGCTGCTGGAGCTCGTGATCCCATTTTTACTTTTGACCCGCAACGTTCACTGGAAAGGCCAGGTTTTCCGCACCTGATGATTTCTCGGTTTTTGCCGCCGTTTGCAGACAATTCACTTCAATGCAGCACCGGCAAGTGATTTATTCTTTTGCTTTTTGCGCGTGATTCGACTAATTACCGGACTGTGACCTGTCTGGTCTGTCGACAGTCCGTCCAATGGCCACAAACATTTGGTGTTCATGCACGATTCAGCCCTTCTGAATTTTATGTTGGTTTTCGGCGGTATCATCGTCGCCGGATTCCTCGGGAACATACTGTTCCGACTCACGAAAATACCTTCCGTGCTGTTACTGATGATTCTGGGAGCCATTCTGGGTCCGATCATCGGCGCGGAGCGCGTTGGCGAAATCCAGGGCTATGCGTCGTACTTCGGCACGGTGGCTCTGCTTATCATTTTGTTCGAGGGCGGCCTCGACCTGGATTTGCGGACAGTTGTGCAGCAGCTGGGCAAGTCCATATTCCTCACCGTCTCTGTGTTTGTGCTTTCCGTCGTGTTCACGATGCTGTTTGCCGTGTACGTGATGGAGATGGAAACAATCCAGGCGCTTCTGCTCGGCGGCATTGTCGGCGGTACAAGTCCGGCAATTATCCTGCCGATTGTCAACAAACTCCGCGTCGGCGAACAGTTCAAGACTATCATGTTTCTTGAGCCCGCGCTGGCCGACGTTCTTATTATCGTCACTGCGATTATCGGCGTTGAGGTCTACACCACGCAGACCACTGATACCGTTGCGATTGTCGGCGATTTTGTCCAGCTCATCGGCGTGGCCATTGTGCTTGCCGTCGTGGGCGGAGCCATCTGGGCGCGGGTGATCGGCAGCTTGCGCGGCGAATCCGTGTCTTACATGCTGACGCTTGGTTTTCTCTTTCTGCTGTACTGGCTGGCGGAGATTATCGGCGCCAGCGGCGTGATTGCCGTCTTTTTCTTCGGCATGGTGCTGGCCAATGTGGAGGGAACCTTGCAGCGCGTCAGCGGCGGCATCAGGCGTATGTTGGGCATTCGCGTCGACGCCACGAAGTTTGCGCTGGACGACTTTGTCCACAACATCACTATTGAGCTCTCTTTCCTCGTTCGTGTCTTTTTCTTTGTGTTACTCGGTCTGCTGCTGAATCTGGACGATCTGACCTTTGATCGAATGATTCAGATCTTGCTGATCACCCTGATGTGTGTATCGGCGCGATTTGTGGGCGTCTGGATCTTCCAGAAACTGAACCGCAGCTTTACGAGCTACGAAAATCTGATCATGCACAGCATGATGCCGCGCGGTCTGGCCACGGCCGTTGTGGCATTTTTCATCTTCGACCTGAGCATCAGCGGCACCGAGTACTTTCCGCTCTACGCTCTTGGCGTCATCTTCCTGACCAATATCATCATGACTGGTCTTGTGGCGGTGGCGGAGCGCCGGCACAGCTCCTCGCTCAAAAAAGAGCGGAAAAAGACCGAAGAAGAAGTGGGCGGCGACGAGCTTTCAGCCGAAGAACGCGCGGGCATAGCCGCCGACGCGACGACGCAGGACAAAAGCACGCAGCGACAAACAAAAGAATCAGAATCAGGTCCGGAATCCCCGGACAAGGAAGCGATACCGCAAAACGACGCGTCGGAAATCCCCGAACCGGACCCGAATCTTTCGGCCGGAGTGCACAAAGCCGTCGCCCGCGACGTAGAAACGGTCACGCGCGCAGATGCCCGCAAGGTAGCCGCCGACACGCCCGGAGCCGAGGAACCCGACACCGATGAGTGGATGGAAGGCGAACACCACGGCACCTTCCACGATCGCATCGTCAATCTGCTGCGGATCAAACCGCGCCGCTTTCGCGATATCGACTACGTGTCGACGCGTTCGCTGCGCCTGACGAACTTCGTCTACTGGCTGCAGATTTTTGCAACGACCATGATCACCATCCTCGGCCTGATGATGGAGAGCTCGGAAGTCGTCCTGGCGGGCATGCTGATTTCGCCGATTCTGTCGATGTTCAATTCGCTCGGCATGTCGCTGACCGAAGGGGACATTTACATGTTCCTGAAGGGCTTTGTCAAGCTGCTTCTGACGGCCGGCGTGATTGTGTTTCTGAGTGCGATCGTTGCTGCCTCGGTGCCTTTTACCGGTGTGCCGGAGTCGATTCTCGACCGTATGCAGCCGACGCTGCTGGACTTTGCGCTGGCATTTATCGTCGGCATTTTTGTTCCGATTGTGATGTTGCGCGGTCGTCAGGTTGAGATTTTTGCGCTCTCCCCGATCGTCGCGCTGCTGGTGTTTCCCTCGCTGGCCGTCGTGGGGTACGGACTTGGTTCGGGCAGCAAAGCCGATGCGCTGCTGCCGTTGATTTCGGGCGGTCTCCTCTCGGTCATCGCCGTCTGTGTGGCGCTGTTTCTGGGCGCGGTACTTGTTCTGCTGACGCTGGGCGTCGTGCGCCACGAAGCGTCCGACTACATCCGCGAGTGGAAGAAAAAGGAGTTGACGCACGGCGTTCTTGCACGCATTCTGCGGCCGCTGGGCGTAACGCGATTTCTGGGTACGGCGGGCACGCCCGGCGCGCGCGTGGTTGTGCTGGCCCTGTTCTGCCTTGCGGTGATAATCCCGTTGCAGCGGGCGGTCAACGATGTGTCCGAGACCTATGCCGTCGAGGAAACGATCAAGGAACTCGCCAAGCGTTTTGAAGTGCGCGACCGCTCGTCGATCACTTCACTCGACGTGGAGCGCGGCGAAAAAGCGATTACGGTTCGCATCCGCGTTTCGACCAAACAGTACTTCACCAATTACGACATCAACGAATTTGAGAACGAAGCGCTGGCACGGCTGGATAAATCCACGAACCTGATCCTCGTGCAGAGCCGCGGCCACGTCGGCGCCGTCAGCGAAAATGAAGACGAAAATCAGTCGCGTCCGACGGTGCTGGAAACCGACTTCATGCGCGGTCTGCGCGGCCTGGAAAATGCGTATCGCGAAGCACTGGTGTCCGTCACAGCCGTTGAAGAAGCCGAATTCTTCGGATTTGCAACGCGCATGGCGCCGCTGAGCGGGCGCGGCATTACGGTGGTAAGTTACCTGGCGGACCAGGCGCTGCCGCGTTCCTCGCTGAGCCTGGTCAAATCGAATATCGCGACGGAGCTGGGCGTGGACACGTCGATGGTTCAATTGCGTTGGATTCCGCGCACAATGCGCGCGCAACGACCGTTACTGGATGAAATGCGCGGACCGGGCTACTACCAGAGCGCCGGACACCTGCTGGAGGAGTACCCGGAACTTTCGGCATCGATTTACGGTCCGCACGGCATCAACGTCACGGAGATCGACAATGCATTCGACAACCTGCGGCGTCGCCATCCCGACCTTGTGGCGCACTCGCGTCTGACTTTTTACCGTTCGGATACGCTGGTGGACAGCTATGTGCTGGTGTTGCGGCTGAATAATCGGCGGTGAAACCGAGCGTGCGGTTTTAGGGTCTGAAAGGCCTGAATGACTGGATAAAAAAAGAGCTGTGAGCCCTAAGGGCTCACAGCTCTTTTTTTTGTCAAACTTCGAGAAGTCGTCGAACCGTTTCAGGCTAAAACTGCGAATCAACCGGCTGCAAGCGCCTTGTCCAGATCGGCGATCAGGTCCTCTTTTTCTTCGATGCCGACGGAAAGACGAATCAGGCCGTCGGTGATGCCGAGGCGCTGACGGTTCTCGGGCGGAATGCTGCCGTGCGTCATCGACGCCGGATAGTTGATCAGAGATTCGACGCCGCCGAGCGATTCGGCCAGCAGGAAGAGTTCCGTGCTGCGCGCAAAAGCATGCGCTTTTTCCGAGCTGCCCAGATCGATCGAAATCATGCCGCCGAAACCTTTCATCTGGCGTTTGGCCAGTTCGTGCTGCGGGTGCGATTCCAGGCCCGGATAGTAGATTTTCTGAACGGCGGGATGCGCTTCCAGGTGAGCAGCAATTGCGCGCGCATTTTCATCGTGGCGCTGCATGCGAACCGCCAGCGTTTTGGTCGAGCGCAAGCACAGCCAGCAGTCAAAAGGCCCCGGAACTGCACCGATGGAATTCTGCAGCACCGCCAGGCGCCCGCCCAGCTCGTCCGTTTTTGTTACCAGAAGGCCGCTCACAAGGTCGGAATGTCCGCCGAGGTATTTCGTAGCGGAGTGCATGACGATATCCGCGCCGAGGTCGAGCGGGCGCTGCAGACAGGGCGTCATGAAAGTGTTGTCGACCACAAACAGCGTGTTGTGCGCGTGCGCAATTTCAGCCACCGCCGCCAGATCCGTCAGGTTCATCATCGGATTCGTGGGCGACTCGGAGAAAACCATGCGCGTGTTCGGTTTGATGGCCGCCGCGACGTTTTCCGGATTGCGCATATCGACGTAGGTGAAATCCAGTCCAAAGCGGCGGAACACGGTCTCAAACAGGCGGAAGGTGCCGCCGTACATGTCTTCGGCCGCCACGATGTGATCGCCCTGGGAAAACAGCCGCAGCAAGGTGTCCAGCGCCGCAGATCCACTTGCAAAAGCCAGGCCGCGCGCGCCGTTTTCCAGCGCCGCGATGTTCGTCTCCCAACTGCGGCGCGTCGGATTGTCCGTGCGCGAATACTCAAATCCCTTGTGCCGGCCGACTTCTTCCTGCGCGTATGTCGAGGTCTGGTACAGCGGTACCGTCACGGCTCCCGTGCGTTCTTCGGGTTCCTGTCCAACGTGAATGGCGGTCGTTGCAAATCCGTACTTCATAACTTCCTGCAGATTCATGTGCTTTTGAGTGAGTAATTCAATTGCGGGCTTGCCGTGTCCGGCTGTCAGCGACGGTCGAACTCGGCGCCTATCAGCGCGGGGAGTTCAAATTCATGCGAGCCAAACAAAGAAAAAGGCATCCGTGTGGAAAGTATGATCTGGCCGAATTCGGAAGTTTCCATGTTCCAGGCCAGGTCCAGGCGCAGGACGTCGCGCCCGCTCAGCCAGTCGTGATGCAGTCGCAGTCCAACTCCCGCGGCGCTATGGACGCGCTGATCGGCGATTTGTTGATCCAGGTTCCACACGACGCCCGCATCGTAAAACGCCGCCGCTTCCAATCCCATGCGAGGAGTGCCGACGACCGGGTTGAGGCGCAATTCCAGCGTTGCCAGGAGCGTGTTGTCGCCCACGAGTAGATTGGCGTCGTAGGCGCGCAGCCCGGCGTGATTATCCAGTACAGCCTGGCGTTGGGCCGGCCAGTTCCACGAAGTTTGCTGGGCAATTCGACCGGCGAGCATAACGTGTTCGGTCAGCTCAAAATGTCCCAGCCCTTCGGTTCTCAGGTGCGTATATCGCGCTGCGCCGTCGCGAAATCCGCTGCCCGCTCCCAACATCCCATACAAATACATTTTTTTGTTTACCATCGCGCTGGAAGCAGCCGAGCCGCCGGCATACACAAAGTGTTCGCCCGTGGAACCGACGGGAAAAAACTTGCCGAAGGCGACATTTCCGCGCGCTCCCAGAGGCGTCGTAACGCTGCCGTCGGAATCGACAAAAGCGCTGCCGAAGTCCTGCGCCAGCGATGAAAAACCCACCAGAACGTAGCCGCTGCCTTCCGCCGCACCGCGCCATTCATTGTCGCTGACCATCTGCGGCAGGTAGCCAATCAGAGCGCCGGCGAAAAAGCGATCTTCTTCAATAAAAGCGCGGTTGACCCAGGCTTCCAGTTTGATGCGTTGGTCCTGGATTTCCGCCTGCGGGCGGCGGTAGTCGTAAGCACGGCCGTGCTCGCCCTGCGCTCTGAGGCCAATACTCAAACGGTCATAGGGCGAGGAATAGGGCAGAGCCAGGGCTGCCGACCATGCAAACGTCGTTGAGTTTGAATCGGCGTCGCCGTACTCGGTCAGACGGGCGGAAGCCTGCGCGGCCAGTGCGGCCGGCAGAGGAAGGTACAGTTCCGCAGCCGTTTCGTGAAACATGTCGTTTTCGGAGGAGTGCCGATGCGACAGCGCAAATGGTCCGGCGCGCGTTTCATCTGCGACAAACGGCAGGCCGGGCAGGACAAGGGACAGTCCAAAATCTTCCTGCTCGCCGCCGATATCGATCTGCGGCATGGGCAGCGGCAGCGGGCGATCCTGCACTACGATGCGGATGTTTGCCTCGCGAGGAGCAATCTCATCGATTTCAAGCTGAACGTCGCTGAATTTGCCGGAGCGAAGCAGCGTCCAGCGCGCCTCCAGCAATGTCAACGAGTCGACCATGTCGCCTTCGCGGAAAATCAGCAGATCGTTGAGCGTTGAAGTGGAAATGGATTCGCGCGTCAGCGAGGGGAAGCCGGGCGCAGCGGCATTTTCGTACTCGATGGCACGCACGCGCCACTCGGGCCAGTCTGAGTCGGGCGTTGATACCGGTTCGCGGTCGGGATTCTGAACGACGGCTACACTAAAAAAGGAAGTAGCCGGGACAGGTTCGGGCTGCGCGGCGTCGAGTGGCATAGGGCTGCACACTGCAAGACAAACAAGAGCAAAAGTCAGGGCGAAGCTTTGCAACATGTAAAATCTGAAAGAGGAGAGCGGCTGCCGTTTCGGCCGCGTGCATGTGAAGCAAAAAATTACTGGCTAGTCTCGGAATTTATGGACAACTTAACGCAAATTCTTTAAACCTACGCGAGTGGTCTACATGAAAAACCTGCTAACACTTGTTTTGTTTGCCATGAGTGCCGGTCCTCTCCTCGCCGGTGGATTTCAACTGAATGATAACTCCGCCCGTTCCGTAGGAATGGGGTTTAACACCGCATGGCGGGGCGTCGATGCGTCGACGGTATTTTACAATCCGGCCGGGATGACGCAATTGCCCGGTGGAGTTCACCTGACGGGCGGCGCGTCGTTTATTGCGCCTGGAGCCAAGTATACCGGAGTTGCAAACTACAATGAGTTTAACACCACGGAACTCGAAGACGAAGTGTTTGTCGTTCCGCACTTTTACGGCGTCTGGCACGATGAGGAGAGCGATTTTGCGCTCGGTCTCGGCGTGTTTGTGCCCTTTGGTCTCGGCACCGAGTGGCCGGAAGGCTGGGTAGGCGAAGCGTTGGCTTTGCGCGCGTCGCTTGAGACGATTGCCATCAACCCGAACATCGCATATGAAATGTTCGACGACAAATTGTCCGTCAGTGTCGGTGCCGTGTGGGCCACCAGCACTGTCTTATTGCGTCAGCGAATTGTGTCGTTTGAGCCGCGCCCCACACTTGAACTGGAAGGCGACGACCAGACTTTTTCGTTTAATGTCGGCGCAACGTGGCAGCCGAGCGAAGACTGGTACATCGGCGCGTCCTATCGCCACAATCTGGAATTTGAATACGAGGGCGAGTCGAGTTTTGTCAACGATCCGGGCCTGGATCCGCTGTTTCAGGCCGGGCCGGGCGGAACGACAATTAACCTGCCCTTTGACCTGCGCGTAGGCGTCGGCTGGCAGGTAACGCCCGAGCTGGCAATTGCCGCGGGCGTTGATTTTGTCGGCTGGTCTTCATACGACACGCTGTCTGTTAACTTTGAAAAAGCGCCGGGCAACCCGTCGACATCGCTGACGCTGGACAGCCCGCGCAACTACGAAGATTCGTTTATTTACCAGCTGTCGGCGGAATACCAACTGACGGAAACGTCCAGTCTGCGCGGCGGCGTGTATTACGATGCGGTACCGGTTGACGCTATGTACACACAGCCGATTCTTCCCGATGCCGACCGCTATGGTTTTTCACTTGGGTACGGCGTGTCGCTTGTCGATGGTTTAACCATGGACATCGGTGCTCTGTTTATCATCGGCGCTCAGCGCGAAGTGGAGAACAGCCCTGTTAACTTCGACGGCATTTACAATGCTTGGGCGAACGTCGGCAGTATCGGTTTCAACTACACCTTCCAGTGAAATGCCGCAGGCATTTTGATTTAACTCTGCATTAAACAATCGGGAAAATACATAATGCAATTAGCAGCACATTTACGCCAAAAATTCGTGCGTCTGAGCTCCGCACTTTGTTTAACTACGCTCGGCGCTTTACTCTTGTTTGCCTGCGATCCGGATGTGGCGGACCCGTCGTCCACCACGGAGTACGGCAGTCTGCACAGCGGCGCAAATCCGCCGGTTCTGGTGGGGCTGGGCGGCAGCTTGATTGCCGGTATGCAGGACGGCGCCGTATACGAGCGCGCTTCCGCCAACAGTTTTATGAATCTGATGGCGCAACAGATGGGAATCACGGATTTTGAATATCCGTTGGTTCCCGATCCGGGCGCGGGTTTTTCGCGCGTACGTCTGCATGGCTTCGACGCAATGGGCAATCCGATTTCGACGCGCCGAACCGAACTGACGCCGCCGTCAAACCTTGACCTTGCGCGCGCATACAATGTTCTCGGCGTTCCGGGCGCACTGCTGTCGGACATGATGTTCGAAGGCAATTTTGCGGCTCACCCGAATCCCTTTCTGGCTTCTGTGGCGCGCAATCCCGCATTCGGTGCATCGCTGGTGGCTCAGGCCGCCGGACTCCAGCCGGATGTTCTGATTATCTGGACCGGCAACAACGACGTGCTGTTGTGGGCCAACTCCGGCGGCGACGGCAGCGGCGGATTGAGCGAGCCCACGACGCCGGAAGCGTTCGATGCATTGTACAATCAGTTGCTCGACAAAGTCGCCGAGCTGATGCCGAACACAAAAGTCATTGTACTTAACATTCCTGACATTCCGACGGCGCCGTTTTTCACGACCTTGCCCTGGAATATTCTGCCGCTGGATGCTGCCACGGCTGCGCAGTTAAACGCAGTGCCGGCATATCAGGCGCTGGGAATTTCCTTCCAGGCCGGACAAAACGGCCCTGTCTATGTTAACACTGCGGCTACGGGTGGAATTAAACAGGCCGTCGAGGGCGACCTGCTCCTGCTGACCTTGCCGACCGACTCGCTTGCGGCAGGATGGGGCAGCGCGGTGCCGATTCCGGATCGCTATGTTCTGGACGCGGCTGAGACTGCGATTGTCCAGGCGCACATTGATGCGTACAACCAGTCGATCAGCGCTGCGGTCGCCAAACACGCCAACGTGTCGCTCTTTGATGCGAATGCCGTGTTTTCGCAGATTAACGCCCAGGGCTATCCGATGGTTGGCTCTTCACCGCTGACATCGGCGTTTATTTCCGGTGGCATCTTCAGCCTGGACGGCATCCATCCCTGCTCGCGAGGCTACGGCATGGTTGCGAATGAACTGCTGACGATGATCAACACGAACTATGACGCCGATCTGCCGCTGGTCCAGCTGCCTCTGTTGCCGGCGGTCTATCTGGACGACATCCCCTGATTTGAAGGTGGATTGGTTTACAATTGTATTAAACAAACAGCCGCTCCGGATTCCGGAGCGGCTGTTGTTGTTTCTGGGGGCTACCGTGTGGATGAAAGAGAAGTGGGCCGGATTGGCTGTTGAATTTGCACGCACACTACGTAAAACTACGTAAGAGCTGTGAGCCCTTAGGGCTCACAGCTCTTTTTTTCAGCGCCTAGGTCTGCAGCACGCCTGCATTAAACGGCGGCACGGCGTCGTTGTGCGAAGCGCACGCGATGCCGCGCGATATAATTGCACGCGTATCCGGTGGAGCGATGATGCCGTCCACCCAGAGTCGTGCCGCGGCATAGGTCGGTGTGGTCTGGCTGTCGTAGCGCTCCTGGATCTCCGCGAGCATGGCGTTTTGCTCTTCGTCCGTCATGCTTTTGCCCTGCTTTTTAAGCGAGGCCGTGCGAATGGTCAGCAGAGTTTTGGATGCCTGCGCGCCGCCCATCACTGCAATTTTGGCTCCGGGCCAGGCAAAGATGAAACGCGGATCGTAGGCCTTGCCGCACATGGCATAGTTGCCGGCGCCGTAGCTGTTGCCGATGATAAACGTGAATTTCGGCACTGTCGAGTTGGAAACCGCATTTACCATTTTGGCGCCGTCTTTGATGATACCGCCCTGCTCGGCGCGTGTTCCGACCATGAAGCCGGTGACGTCCTGCAGGAAAACCAGCGGGATGTTGCGCTGGTTGCAATTCATGATAAAGCGCGCGGCTTTGTCGGCACTGTCGGAATAAATCACGCCGCCCACCTGGATCTCGCCGCGCGCATTGCGCAGGACGTCGCGATCGTTGGCGACGATGCCTACGGCCCACCCGTCGATGCGGGCATAACCACAGACAATTGTCTTGCCGTAATCCGCCTTGTATTCGTCGAATTCGGACTTGTCGACCATACGCGCAATCAATTCGCGCATGTTGTAGGGTTTGGTGCGTTGCGCCGGCAGCAGGCCCCATAATTCTTCAGGATCGTAAGCGGGGAGGGCCGACTCGACGCGGTCAAACAGCTTTTTCTGTCCCTTGGCCGGGCCGAACTTGTCAACGAGGCTGCGAACGGTTTCGATGGCCTCATCGTCATTGGCACATTTGTAGTCAACCACACCGCTGAGCGAGGTGTGCATCGTTGCACCGCCCAATTCCTCCGTCTCGGCTTTTTCGCCGATAGCGGCTTCAACAAGGGCCGGGGCGGCCAGAAAGAGGCTGCCCGTGCCGTCGACGATCAGCGCTTCATCGCTCATTATCGGCAGGTAAGCGCCGCCGGCAACACAGGGGCCCATAATGGCGGCAATCTGCGGAATGCCTTTTGACGACATAATGGCATTGTTGCGGAACTGCCGTCCAAAGTGCTCTTTGTCCGGAAAAATTTCGTCCTGCATGGGAAGGAAAACACCGGCGGAGTCGACCAGATAAATTATCGGCAGGTGATTTTCGATGCAGATCTCCTGCGCCCGCAGATTTTTCTTGGCCGTCATCGGGAACCAGGCCCCGGCTTTGACCGTCGCGTCATTGGCCACTACCATGACTTCGCGTCCCTGGACGATGCCGATGCCCGCGACTACGCCGGCGGAAGGCGCTCCACCGTATTCGCGGTACATGCCGTCGGCGGCGAACAAGCCGATTTCCAGGAAATAACTCTCGGGGTCGAGCAGGGCGCGAATGCGGTCGCGCGCCGTCATTTTGCCCTTGGCCTGATGCCTGGCGATGGACTTCTCACCGCCGCCTTCGCGGATTTTGGCGGCGCGGCCGGCGATCATGCGCCACTGCTCGCGGTTGGCGTCGACATTGGTGTTGTAGTTCAAATCGTCTTTGATTGGCGATCCGATTGGCCTTGACATGCAAACCCCTTGCTCTTGACCCTTGGTTGTCTCTGCGTCGTACGGCAGAAATGAAGCTCCGAATGTCGTACGCGGCGGAGAAACGGCGCAGTTTTGGAAACGATGTGCGGCCGCCCGGCGTACAGCCGCACAAAATACGAATTCCAAAGTGTTTTTCCCCGCCTTCACACGCCTGTCAGGTTCAACTCGTCGTCTGCTTCACATCGTATTTTTGCCGCATTTATCGTAATTTATCTGTTCTGTGGACTCGCATGCGGTGCGCCCGGCTGACCGCCTCATGGTCTCCGGCCGTCTGCAAAGCGCCGCCCGCGCGGCCTGCGCTCCGGGTCCCGGACTTTTGCTCGCAATTTCTATCGGAAACACATACACGTTTACACAAAGGGTAAGCTCTATGGCCAAGGCGACCAGAACGAAGCGCACGGCAGCGGAAAACGCAGGCGACGCGACGACGGAAGAAGCAAAACGCAGCAACGGCACCACCGCCAACTCTGATCAGTCCAAAGAGGCGACGGCAGCTTCGTCCGCCAACGGAGCGTCGGCAGACCACTCGGAATTCGGCGATCGAACCGGCCCGTTTGACACGACCGGATTTGACGACGAAACTATCATCGAATGGTATCGCCTGCTGCACCTGGGCCGTCGCCTGGACCAGAAAGCCGCGCTCTATCTGAAGATGGCCAAAGGCTGGTCCTACCACGCACCCTATGCCGGTCACGACGGCATCCAGCTGGCAATCGGCAAGATTTTCCGCTCCGGCAAGGATTTTCTCTTTCCTTATTATCGCGACATGCTTACCTGTTTGTCGGCGGGATTGACGGTCGAAGAGCTGATTCTCAACGGCCTGAGCAAGGACGGCGACGTTGCCGGCGGCGGCCGACATATGAGCAATCACTTTGCCAAGCCTGAAGTCGGCATTCAGAACGGCTCGTCATGTACGGGCAATCATTCGCTGCATGCGGTCGGTACCGGACGCGCCATCAGGAAATTGGGCGGCGACGAGTTTTCGATCTATTCCGGCGGTGAATCGGCCTGTTCCGAGGGCTATTTCTACGAAGCCGTCAACGTGGCGACGCTCGAAAGACTCCCTGTGATTTTCACGATTCAGAACAACAAATTCGGCATCTCCGTGCCGGTGCGTGAACAGACCGCCAACACGCGCGTTTCCGACAACTTCCGCGGCTTCAGCAATCTGAAAATCATCAACTGCGACGGCCTCGATCCCTTCGCGTCCTTCCGCGCAATGCAGGAAGCACGCGACTACGTCCTGTCCGGCGCCGGCGCGGCCTTTGTCCACGCGGACTGCGACCGCATCGGTTCACACTCCAACTCCGACAACCACGAACTGTACCGCACGCAGGACGAGTTCGACGCGATGGCCAAGCGCGACACGCTGGCGCGCTACCGCAAGATGCTGATCGACCGTAAACTGTTGACAGAAAAAGAGATCGAAGAAATTGAAGAGCAGAACAAAGAGCTGATCTTTGCCGCGGCCGATGCGGCCGAAGCCGCGCCCGATCCCGCGCCTGAGTCGTGGAAACAGTTTATCGTGCCGGATTCGATTGTCGACTACAGCGATACGTCCGAGGCGAATTACAGCAACGATCCGAAGGGCGAACAGCTGACCCTGCGCGAAGCGATCAACGTCACGATGAAGGAAGAATTTCGCCGCAATCCCAAGACATACCTTTGGGGGCAGGACGTTGCATCCGTCAACAAACAGGGAATTTTCAACGTGCCGAAAGGCATGCTTGACGAATTCGGCAACGAGCGCATTTTTAATGCTCCGATTGCCGAAGACTCGATTGTCGGAACGGCCAACGGTTTCTGCCGCTACGACGACGATATTCGCGTGGTGGTCGAAGGCGCCGAGTTTGCCGACTATTTCTGGCCGGCGATGGAACAGCTGATCGAGTGCACGCACGACTACTGGCGGACCAAAGGTCAGTTCTCGCCGAACATCACAATCCGTCTGGCCAGCGGCGGATATATCCAGGGCGGTCTGTATCACTCTCAGAACCTGGACGCGATTTTCTCGCACCTGCCGGGACTGCGGGTTGTGTGTCCCGCTTTTGCTTCCGACGCGGTCGGCCTGATGCGCAACTCGATCCGCTCGCGCGGCGTGACGCTCTATCTGGAGCCGAAAGCGCTGTACAATTTCCGTCCGACTTCGGAATCGAAACCGGGCGACGACTACATCGTGCCGTTCGGTAAGGGCAAGATCCGCCGCGAGGGCAAGGACATCACGATCGTGACGTACGGCAATGCGGTGCACAAAGTCCTGCGCGCAATGAAAGAGATCGAAAAAGCCGGAATCGATGCGGAAGTGATCGACCTGCGTACGCTGCGTCCCTGGGATCAGCAAATGGTGTTTGAGTCGGTCAAAAAGACGAGCCGCGCGTTGGTGGCGCACGAGCACTACCTGACCGGCGGTATCGGCGGCGAAATTGCCGCGGCCATCAGCAGCGAGTGTTTCAGCTTCCTGGATGCGCCGGTGGGCCGGGTCGCGTCGAAAGATTGCCCGGTCGGTTTTGCGCAGAAGCTGGAAGGCGCGATCCTGCTGCAGGAAAAAGACGTGGTGGAAGCGGTTAAAGCGACGGCGAATTATTAAGCGTCGGCAGATTGTCTGTCGGTCTCGGCGACGGACTGCTCACCGAACCGCCTGAAAATCAACAACAAAAAACCCGCCTGTTCAAAGCAGAGCGGGTTTTTTCATTTGTAGTTCGAAGGTTAACAAGAGCGGATTTAAAAGCTCTGGTCAGGATCAGAAATATGCGGCAATGATGGCGCTTAGAATGATGGCGCCCAGGCCGCAGCCCACAGCCAGAAATTGCAGAGTGCTGACGCGGGTTTGCAGTGTGCCCAGGCGTCGACGGAGTTCGTTGTTTTCGTTGGCAAGCGTTTGTATACGACTGCCGTGATCGGCGTCGGAGCTGTGTTCGGGGAGTTCGACGGCCATGATCATTTTTTCGACTTCGCGGCGGGCGGAGCCGATTTTGCGCTCCATCTCATCGTTGGCCTCATCGATCATGACTTCGACGATTTTGGTGGTTTCGTCGACGATGTATTTGGTTTCGGTGACCTTGCTTTTGAATTCGTCAATGTCGTTTTGAATCATCTTGGTTTCGCGGCGGTGTTTGTCCAGCAGGTTGATCTGGCGCTGGTCAAGGCGGTGCAATTCCTCGCGCAGCTGCTGCACCTGGAGCGCGATTTTTTTCTCGAGGTCGAGGAAGCCGTCGCCGACGAGTTGATTGATCCTCTGTTCGCTGGTTTTGAGGAGTTTGTCGATTTCGCTGCGGCGAGCATTGATATCGCGGTTGGCATTCAGGATGGCGTCGCGCGTTTTTTCGATATTGCTGAGCTCGGCGTGAATGCGCTCGATATCGCCCGATTTTTCGCGGATGGTTTGCAGCGTTGTTTCGGTGGTTTCCTCAACCCGGCGGAGTGTGGTACTGTTTGCCTCGGACAGGCTGCCGAACTCGGCGCGAAGTTCCTCGCCGAGGCGCGTCATGGCGTCGGCGCGTTGTTCGAGCTGTTCCATCAGACGGCAGTAGTCGTGGGCCTGCTTGCGAATGGTATCGAACAGACCGGCGACTTCGGCGCTGATGGCGTTGGATTCTAGTTTCGACATGGCTTCGTGTATTCCAGGAAATAGCTTAGGCTGGAACAGAGTTTTTCCAGGAGGTAGTCTTCCACGGCCGGCACAATGCCGGGGGATTTGCGAAACATCGTGTCGAGCATTTCCTCGCGGAACGCGGCGTCGCTTTCGTACTTGGTTTGCAGGTATTCGCGCAGGAAGGTATCCAGTTCGCCGACTTCGGCCAACTCGTCGTAGATCGTGCGCCCGGCGTAGGCCGGACGGTTCGTCGGACTGTCGTTATGTGTCGTCTGATCGCTCATGGCTGCTTTTCAGCGGAACATTACAACGAATATGAGCTAATTTTCGCACAAAAGGAAGCACTTTAGGGCGCGGCAGCCGCAAGATCGGGAGGAAATTTCGGGCAAAATGCGGCGGCGCTCCAAACGTCGGCATATGCTGGGCCGGGTTGCAAAGCGGGCAGGAATGCGGCGTGCGAACGGTTTTGAGGTCGATACATCTTGATTTTAGCACGGAAATTGGTGAGATTTGGCCGCTATGAGCGTGACGGAACACATAAGTGAACATGCAGCCGCCGACCAGGATGCGGACATCAGCAGGCATCGCGAGGAATTGCTGGAAGCCTGCCGGCGCAATCTGCGCCACGTCGACGAAGCGATGATCGGCAAGGCCTTTGATTTTTGTGTTCAGGCGCACGGGAAAGATTTGCGCGCCTCGGGCGAGGCATATTACACCCACCCGATTCAGGTGGCCAAAATCGTGGCGACGGAGCTGCCGCTGGACGACGTGTCGGTGGCGGCCGCGCTGCTGCACGACGTGGTGGAAGACACGGAATTCAGCCAGAACGACATCCGTCAGGAATTCGGCGAGGAAGTGGCGAATATTGTGGACGGCGCCACAAAAATCACGGACGTTTTCAAGAGCCACGAAATCACCAAGGCGGCCAGCTACCGCAAGCTGCTGATTTCACTCATTAACGATGTGCGCGTCATCTTGGTCAAGTTTGCCGACCGCCTGCACAACATGCGCACGCTGCAGTATTTAAAGCCTGAGAAACAGAAGCGCCTGGCGCGCGAAACTTTAACAATTTATGCGCCGCTGGCGCATCGCTTTGGTCTTGGTTCAATTAAATGGGAGCTGGAGGACCTGGCGTTTAAGTACACCAACCGCCCGGCCTACGACGAGATCAAAAATTCACTGAATATTAAACGGCAGGAGCGCGAAAACTACATCCGCTCTTTTTCGGAGCCGATTGAAGCACAGCTGCGCGAGGCGGGATTCAAGTTTGAGGTTGGGGGCCGCGCCAAACACATATTCTCGATTTACAACAAACTTGTTAACCGCGGTAAAACAATTGAGGAGATCTACGACCTCTTTGCCGTGCGCATTATTCTGGACACCCCAAAACCGAACGATTGTTTTACGGTTTACGGGATTGTCTCCGATATTTACACACCGGTGCCTGAGCGCTTCAAGAATTACATTTCCGTGCCGAAGAAAAACGGCTACCAATCGCTGCACACCACGGTGATCGGGCCGCAGGGGCGCAAAGTTGAAGTGCAGATCCGCACCCGCACAATGCACGAGGTGGCTGAAAAAGGTGTTGCGGCGCACTTCCGCTACAAGGAAATCAGCGGCAACAGTTACATTGAGGACGCGGAGCTGGAAGAGTGGGTACACTGGGTGCGCGACGTGTTCGACAGCGCGGGCGATGAGGCTCCCGAGCAGGTCGTTGAGTCGTTTAAGTTAAACCTGTACCAGAACGAGATTTATCTTTTTACTCCCAAGGGCGAGCTGCGCATTCTGCCGCAGAAAGCGACGCCCGTTGACTTTGCGTACGCAATTCACACCAAGGTGGGGCATCACTGCATCGGCGCAAAAGTTAACCAGAAAATTGTGCCGCTGGATTACGAGCTGCACAGCGGCGACCAGGTGGAGATAATTACTTCCAAAAACCAGCGCCCCAACAAGGACTGGGAAAAGTTTGCGATCACACACAAAGCCAAGTCGAATATTCGCAAGTTCTTCAAGGAAGAACGTCGCACGCAAATTGCCGACGCCCGCGAACTGTGGGCGCGCCGCATGCGCAAGTTGAAAGTGCATATTAACGACGATGAGCTGGAGAAGATCGTTCGGCAGATTCGCTACATGAACAAAGCCGAGTTCTTTTTTGCACTTGGCTCGGGCAAGTTGACGATGGAGGCGGCGGAAGCTGCGGTGATGGAGCGCTGGAACAAAGCCGGCGGCGCCAGACGGCCGGAGGCACAGCAGGACGACACTGCGCAGCAGGACGCAATCACGTTTGATAAATTTAAGCACACCGCGCGCACGGAAGCCGACGGTGTTTACATGGTCGGATCTGATGCGCCGCTTAAATACTCATATGCGCGCTGCTGCAATCCCGTGCCGGGCGACGACATTACAGGCGTTGTGACTGTGGGCGGCGGTGTCAAGATACACCGCACGACCTGCAAAAACATCGTTTCAATGCAGGAATCGCTTAAACCGCGTCTGGTCGACGTGCGCTGGTCGTCGCGTCAGGCCAAGAGTTTTATGGCTGCGATCAAGGTGACGGGTGAAGACCGCCCGGCAATGTTAAACGACTTGACGAGTGCTATTCTTTCCTGCGATCACACCAATATCCGCAGTGTTAACATCGACTCCTACGACTCGCTGTTTGAGGGCGTTATCACCGTGCATGTGATGGATGTTAACCGGGTGGAGGAGATCTTCAAGGTTCTGCGCACTGTTAAAGGCGTCAAGACTGTTTCGCGTTTTGAGGGCTGAGCGGATTGACATGGGCGGCTGTTTGACAGACTTTTGATTCGCTTGTTTCCGGCCTGAGTCGCGGCGCTGTCGCTTTGCCGCTCTTCTGACTTTCTTGTTAGTTAACGAGTTTCCGGTTTGAAGACCTTGCGTTGCGTCAGGTCCATCGTCGCTGTGGTTTGAGCTGGTGTAGCCGGGCTCAGAGTCTTGCAGTTAAACAGCCCAATCAAGGCGTTGAGTTAGGCTCTGTATGCTTGTTGGAGCAAAGCGCACAAAAGTTACAGCCGCAAAAAATCAAGCGGGCGTCAGGAGTGTTGAAGCGCGGTCGGATGTCGCCCGAAGGGGAAGGGCGTCGTTAATATTCTCAGCGCCGCTGACGTTCGATGTTGATGCTGCCGCTTATAGTTTTGGCCTGGATCATCGTGCCGCCGCCGTTGAGGATGCCGTAAACGTGGCGGCGTTTGATGTTGCCGTTGAATCCCTCGCGCGCATCCATGGAAATTCGGCCGTCATTGGTGATTGCGTCGAGATTGCCCGCGACCGTGGGAGAGAGGAAAATGTCGATATCGCCACTGTCGGCGTTTAACTCTATGCCCTGGTTTTTACCGGACAGGTTGACCTCAATGTCGCCTTCGCGGCTGTTGGCGTTGACCTGGGCCTTGGCGTTTGAGAGTTTGATGTCCCCGGTGTTGGACGCCATGCTGATGACGCCGAAGGCGTCGACGATATCAATGTCGCCTGTGTTGCTGATCAGTGTGATTGAGCCGGTGACATTATTGACTTTTATGTCGCCGCCGGAAGAGTTTGCCGCCAGTTCGCCGGTGAGGTGTTTGCCGATGATTTTGCCGGCGAGTGTCTCAAGCTTGATCATGCCGCTGAGGTTGCGCACCACTATTCGGCCTTCGCGTGTTTTGGCGGTCACACTGAACTCACGTGGCACCAGAAGTTTGAAGCTGGCCCCAAAGCTCCACCAGCCCCACTGCAGATTCAGTTTGCGCGCCTTGCGTGTACCTTTGACGTGAATGATTGGCCCCGACTTGCTCATCGACAATGCAAAACGGCCAATTTCATCCTGGTTGCCCGTCAGCTCAACGACCAGTTCAACCTGGTTGCGGTCCCAGCTGTCGACCGTGACGTCGCCGAAATCGGTGTCGAGGACGATGAACTCACCGGCGCCGACCTCATAGGTTCGCTTGATAGTGTTGGTTGCGGGAGCAGAAAACGCGGCGATTGTCTCCGAACGCAGCGTGTCGACTTCCTGAGCGGAAGCCGGTGCGGCAAACAGAGCCAGATTGACAAACAGACCTACAAGAAGAAATACTGTCATGGATGTCTTGTCATGCGCGATTACAGATGCGGACCGCGGTGAAACACCGGGACCACGGCTCGACCGCAAAGCTACGCAGTCGTGCGGACACGGTTGCAAAATTTTTCGACGGCCGAACTCACCCGCGGCGCAGGCGCATCGCAAAAGCTCCGTCGCAGCCGTGGATGTGGGGCAGAGTTTCGAGCGCGCCGTCGCGGCAGATTTCGGCCGGGAGATAGTTTTCGGCCCGATCGACCGCAAAATCGGGCGTTTCGCGCAGGAAACGATCAACCACCTCCCGATTTTCTTCGGGTTCGGTAGTACAGGTGCTGTAGACCAGGACTCCGCCTGGCGCCGTGAGAGCGGCGGCGTGACGCAAAATGTCGGTCTGCAGCGTGGCCAGTTCCGCCAGGTCTTCCGGCCTGCGTCGCCACTTGATCTCCGGTTTCCCTGACAGCGTACCAAGTCCGGAACAGGGCGCATCGACGAGAACGAGGTCTGCCGGCGCATCAAACGCTACGTCGCGTGCGTCGCCTTCCAGCGTGCGGATACAGCTCAGTCCAAGACGATGTGCCGCATTGTGGATCAGCGGTAGTTTGTTGGCATGCAGATCGACAGCCACGACGTCGCCGTTGTCGTTCATCAACTCGGCGGCGTACGTGCTTTTGCCGCCGGGCGCGCTGCAAAGATCGTAAACCGTCCATCCGGCTTGCGGGGAAGCGAGGCGGATCACGGCTGCGGCACCGGCGTCCTGAACGGTGCATCTGCCGTCGCGAAAGGCCGCCATCTCGTCCAGCACCAGGGGCGAATCGAGAAAAATGCAGTCCGGCTGAAAGGCGACCGGTTCGACTTCGAGGCCGAGTGCCCGCAATTCGGACACCAGCTCCTCAGTTGAACTGCGCATGCGATTAACGCGCAAACTTTGGCGCGGCCTGAGATTGTCCGCCTGGAGTAATTGTTCACATTCTTGCGCGCCAAAGCGTTGCAGCCAGCGCTCCACCAGCCAGTCGGGATGTGAATGCAGGACGCCCAGACGCGTTGTCGGGTCTGTCGGGAGCGTCGGCGCGCCTTTTTCAACACAAGCTCGCAGCACGGCATTCGTGAAGCCCGTCAGGCGTTCGCCGGCGCGGCGGCGTACATAGCGCACAGCCTCATGAATGGCGGCATGAGCGGGTATTTTGTCCATGAACTCCAGTTGATACAGGGCGGTGCGCAGGGCGGCCAGTATGGCATGCGGCAATTTGCGAATGCGCGTTTTGCTGTGATGCTGGAGTTGCCAGTCCAACCGGCGTTGCTGCCGCAGAACTCCTTTGACCAATTCTGTCAGTAAGTTGCGATCGCGGACGTGTTCCAGTTGTGTGCGGGCCTCGTCCAGCAGCTTGTCTGCGTAGGCGTCTCTTCCGGCCACGGCAGCCAGGATGTCGCATGCGTAGGTGCGCGCCGAGCGGCCGTCGGTTGATTCAGGCGTCGCTTTTTTAAACTTTGTTTTTTCTGACATGTATCGTCCGCCGCTTGCGTGGGTTAATGCCCTGAAGGAGGAAGCGGCAACCGTCCCGTGTACTTTGCCCGGCATCCGATGGTACTTTTTCCATGCCTTGCATGCCATGCTTCGCTTTGATAACTTGACGCTCGAATTGCCGGCCAGCCCGGGACACCGTTCGTCAATTGCGATAACTTACAAACTCTGTTAATCGATATGAAAAAATTTCCACTGCTCCTGTTGCTTGCCGCACTGATGTTTTCTCCCTTGTTTGTCATTGCGCAGGATGGCGACAGTGACGACGGCGAGACCAGGCGCAAACGGCCGGAACGCGATGAGGAAACTCCGATTCAACCGTCATTCAACAAGACCTGGCCCTGGTCTGTCGGCGCGTTGATCGGCGCATCGTTTAACTCTCAAGGTGGAAAGTTTTACAGCGCTTGCGACTGCGAATTTACCAAAGGCGGCGGCAGCGGACTTATTCTCGGCGTCTTTGCAGAGAAACAATTTTCCAAGGAATTTGCCTGGGGTTTGCGACTGACGCACGAGGCCAAAGATATTACTGCAAAGTTCGTTGAGTACGAATACGTCGAACTGGAAAACACCAATGACGGCAGCAGCTTTGAAGTGCCGGTTCGTTTTCGCCACGAAGCGCGAACCGAAATTTCAGCGCTTGCGCTGACTCCCTATCTGCAGTACACCCCGTTCAAAGCGATGTTTTTTCAAGCTGGATTTTCAGGCCAATACATTTACTCTGCCAACATTGTCAGCGAAAAACAATTGGCCGAGCGCACCATTCGCGACCCGAACAACGGCCAGCTGCTCGATATCGGTCTGGACGGGCGCGGACTGACGCAGACGGTCGAAGACGGTGAGATTCAGGATCTGAATCCCTTCCAGATGTACGCCTCATTCATGGTCGGCATCAACATTCACTTCTCTGAAGACTTTGCCTTTATACCCATGTTCAACTTCGGCATACCGTTCTCAACCATTTCAGAGCGTGGCGAGGATTTCACCATTTCGTCGGGACAATTGCTTTTCGGCTTCCGCAAAACACTGTAAGCACAGCGAAAAATAGCGGCTTGGGGAAAAAAGTCTGAGACGGAGCGCTCAGATTTAGGTCGCTGGTTGTCAGGTCACGATAGGCACTCCTGCAAGCGCCACTTCGGCGGCCTGGACGCTAAAATATGGCGGTATTGTTGAATAAATCGCAGGTAAATGATAACTTCATTGATCTGTGCTGTTACCCGATTCGCAATGTTCGAATTTTTCAAGTCGATTTCCGATAGGGCGGCGTCTGTTCCTTCGTTTAGTACGGGCAGCAACGGCAATCAATCATGGAGACGTCGCCGGATCCTCGTATCACGACGCGTCGTATTGGCAATGGGAGCGCCGACAGTCCGAACGCAGATACCAAACATCGGCCGCCGTTGACGGCAGCCGTTGGAATGCGCCGAACTGTGCAAAAAAAGCAGCGGCTCCGCGCCTCCCGGCTTGGGCGATTGTAATGTTAAATTCATATATTATGCGGCTGTACGCCCAGGTACGGGACCAAGACAGAAAACGATTCCGATGATCATAACAATGTTTCATTCATAGCCTGGTAGGTGGGTATGCGACTACTCCTGTCCACGATTGTGGTGCTTTTGTTGATGTATGTAACGCCTTTGTGTGCCGAATCGCCGGCAGGCGCGAATCAAGCCGGTTTGGCCACTGCAAGGGCGGCCCAATCCCAGCTCTATCTGTATGGAGCCGCGATTGCCAGCGCACCGCAAGATGATAATCTCGGAGTGCTCTATAACGAGAATATCCGGATTATCAACCTGGGGCCCATCGTTAACTACGAGGGACTCGACTACGCCCCGACGATCTCCGCAGACGGCAAGACGCTGTACTTTGTTTCAGACCGTGAAGGGAGCGTACTGGACAAGGATGATAATCCTTCGCACGACTTCTGGTTCACGACAAAACCGGACAACTACGATACAGTCTTTGCCAAGCCGGTCAACCTTGATCCCAACTCCCCGTATGGTCGTCAGGGTACCAACACGCCGCGCAACGAGGGTGTAGCCTCAATTTCTGCCGATCAGCAGATGCTCGTGTTTACGGGCTGCGACCGCGAAGACGGTATCGGCGGCTGTGACCTTTACATCTCCGAGATCAACGAAGACGGTACCTGGGGCCTGCCCAAGAACCTGGGACGGACGGTCAACTCCGAGGCATGGGACTCTCAGCCTTCGATTGCTCCGGACAAAAGCCGCATCTACTTTGCATCCAACCGCGATGGCGGTGTCGGTGGAATGGACATCTGGTACACTGATTTTGACTTCGAATTTGAGGAGTGGCAGGAAGCGGTCAACCTCGGCGAGGAAATCAACACAGATGAGGACGACTGGTCACCTTTCATCAACGCCGACAACGAAACGCTGTTCATTTCTTCCAAAGGCCACAAGCCGAACATTGGTGGATTTGACTTTTACATCTCGCGTCGCACTCAATCCGGCGCCTGGTCTGCTCCCGAAAACATCGGTCAGCCCATCAACACGCAGCAGGACGAGTTTTTTATCTCGGCTCCGGCGTCGGGCGACATCCTCTACTTCGCCTCCCGTCGCCAGGACATCAATGGGTTTCAGGGCGACTACGACATTTTCATGGCATTTGTCCCGACCTTCTTCCGCACGCAATTGCTGACGGTACAGGTTCTGGACGAATGTACGGGCGAGTCCATTCCGGCTACCGTTGAAGTTGTCAACTCCGTCACGCGTGATCGCAAAAGCGGCGACCTTTCGGGCGACGGCGGCGACTACCGCCAGCAGATCAACCCGCTTGACTTCGGCGACGCCAAAGACTCGATCATGCAGGTTTCTTTTGAAATCTCGGCGACAAACCCCGCTTATGGTACCGTCTCGACGAAACTCGTCGTCGAAAAACCGGCCAAAGTGGAAGACAAATCCGAAGCCGCTCAGATTATTCAACTCGACCCGGTTGTGATCCGCCTCGGTCAGCGCCCGAAACTGCGCGCCGAAATGGACTTTTCGGACTACTCTAAAGACAATCCCAACGATCCGGTCTTCGGCAAGTTCAAGGGCCTGGTGATGCAGGAAATCCAGACGCGTACTCTGTATCCGCTGCTGAACTACGTTTTCTTTGACGAAGGCGGTTCCGACATTCCCGAGCGTTATATCCTTTTTGATTCGCCCTCACAGGTTGGCGCATTTGACGACAACAATATTCCGGGCGGGACCTTTGAGAAGTACTACAACATTCTCAACATCTACGGCTACCGCATGAAAAACAACCCGTCCTCCAAGCTGGAAGTTGTGGGTTACATCGGTACTGTCAGTGACAAGGAAAAGGATGAAAAACTGGCACAAACGCGTGCTACCAACGTTTACAATTACCTCAAGGATGTCTGGGGCATCGAAGAATCGCGCCTTGATCTGAAGTGGGGCAAAAAACCGAAACTTCCTTCAAACGTGCGCGACAGCATGGGGCAAGAAGAAAACCGTCGTGTTGAACTCCTTTCAACCGACTGGGAAGTTGTCAAGCCGATTATCGACACGGATCCGACGCTCTTCCCCTCGCCGGAAACGATGACCTTTGTAATGGAGAACGGTATCGACGACAATATAGTCGCTGAACGCCGTATCGAAGTGACGCACGGGGACAAGCCGTGGAACACACTGAAGGACATTGGTACGACGGATGCTTCTTTCGAGTGGGATTGGTTTGACTCCAAAGATCTCCTGCCCAAGAAGGGCGATGAGTCGGCATTCCAGGCGCGACTGGTTGTGACATCCAAAAACGGCCGTGAATGTATTTCGGATCCGATTACCATCCTGGTCAAGCAGATTTCGACGCGCGATGACCTGGTGGGCGACGACGGCGACAAAACTCTTGAGAAGTACAACCTGGTGTTGTTTAAGTTTAACAGCGATGAAGCCGGCGCCCTTAACGAGCGAATTCTGAAAGAATTTGTGTTCGATCGCGTCCTGCCTTCCTCGGAAGTCAACATTGTCGGTCATACCGACGTTGTTGGTCTCTACGAGGTCAACCAGCGTCTGTCGCAACGTCGTGCCGCTACGGTCGAACGTTCGATTAAAAACAACCGCAAACAGTTCAAAACGTTTGAAACCGACGGCGTCGGTGAGGACGATGCGTTATATACCAACGAATCGCCCGAAGGTCGTTTTTACAACCGTACGGTTCAGATTCAGATTCAGACGCCGCTGAGCGCTTTCAAGAACAACTGATTCTTTGGGGACTCCGGCCCTCACGGGCTGATGAATTTCCCTGGACGTAACAAAAAGAGCGAGAAATAATTCTCGCTCTTTTTTTTTGGAGACGGGTTGCCCTTCTCCGTGTCGATTGCTCCTTGAGGATTGCTGTGTCTTATTGCGACATTGATTCTGGCGCGCGACTCAGCCAAGGCATCCTCTAGCGACCCCATGATGTGACTCATAAGCTCCCGGCAGATTCCCTCTGTTCGAGGTGTTAGACTCGAATGCGGCTCCCGCAGGGCTTCCCGCAGACCGAACGGTTACAGTTCCCCATACACACACATTAGCCGCTGTTGCGGCGCCGACCCGGAATACGGACAGAACCCAGGTGTCGACGCAGTTGCCGGCCCGTGAAATGGCACTGCGGTGTTGTGTACACTCGATGCATGTAATAAATCCCAAGTTACTCTCTCTAAGGACCGTTCCAATGAAACAGGCTTACCCCCGATTGTCTGATGCTGTTTGTTCAACGTCTTCCATACTGTTTGCCGCGCTGCTCATTTTAAGTGCATTGCCGACACTCGCTCAGGAGTTTGATGTTCCGCCGATAGAGCGAAGCCTGAACAACGGGATGACCGGCACCGATTTCTGGTTTGCCATTCCGCCTACGAAAGGATCTTTCGGCGGCTCTGAAAATCTTTATGTACTGGTTGCTTCTACCGTTGACACGAAAATCGAATTGACTGTTGGCGGCGGTTCTCCGGTGCAAAAGGAAGTCAAAGCCAACGAAACCGCTATCCTTTCCTCAGACAACAATCTGGCGAACTGGGCCTGGGAAGTCAAAAACAGCGAACAGATCGAATCGTTGGGAATACACATTACTGCCGATGACCCGGTAGCGGTTTCCGTGCTGACCGCCAAACAGCGCGCCGCTGATGCTTTCGCCGTCATTCCGACCCACCTGCTGGGCACCTATTATATTAACTGCAGCTACTACGACAATCCCGGATTCGGCTTCAATACCGATATTGGCGGCGGTTTTCTGATCGTGGCCACGCAGGACGGTACGTCCGTCAACTACACATTGGACGGCGTCGATATCTCTTCCGGGCAGACTGTTGGCGGCCTTTCCGTTGGCGAAAGCCGTAGTATTTCCCTGCAGGCGGGCGAAGCCTATGCTGTGATCAGCGCTGGTGAAGCCGATGCCGGGCAATTCGATCTTACGGGTTCGACGATAACGTCAACCAAGCCGGTCGCCGTAATCGGATTTCACCAGAATTCCGCGCTGCCTGCTGCCGCATTTTTTGCTTCGACCGGAGCGCTCTGTGAAATGTTGCCGCCGGTAACCGCATGGGGGACGGAATTTGCGTCTTACCAGTATAACAACAGCGGTCAGGGCTCCTACTATCGCATTATTGCGTCGCAACCCGATACCAAGTACGAAGCTTTTTCCTATAAAAACGGTGAGATCGTCAGCACCAAATCCGGCCTGCTCTCGAATATCGGCGACATGAAAGAATTTGACGAAGCCGATCCGCGGGTTACGACGGGTGGTTTCCTGCAGGACATGGTCTACTGGAAAGCCGACAAACCAGTTCTCGTGATGCAGTATTCTTTCGGAGAGAACTTTAACTCCGGCCAGCCTTACATGTCGCTGGTTCCGCCGTTGGCACAAGGCTTGAAGAGTTCTTTCTTCAGTGTGCCGGCGGAAGTGTCCGGTTCTAAACTCAATATCTTTGCCGAAGGCGATCCAGACGACGAAGAAGCCTTGCTGCTGCGCTCAGTCCGACTGAACGGCAAGCAGTTGGTTACCAGCAATCCTTCGTTTATCGTAAATCGCGTACCGGGTACAAACTGGTACTTTACGGAAATTGACGTGCAGCCGGGCCGTTACACGCTTGACGGCGACGCCAGACACATTGCCTATTTGTATGGCCGTGTAGCGCCGGGCGGCGGTGGTTTTACTCTGGGTGGTTATGGTATGCCGGTATCAGCGGCTGTCAATCATCTGGAGTCCAACGATGCGGAAGCGCCGACCTTTACGACGAGCATCGATTGCGGTGTCGTTACCGTTCTTGCAAAGGACAACAAGTCCATCGCAGCCGTTGAGTTCATTGACGACCGCAGTGTCAATGCCGAGTTTACGCGCATTACGCCGCGTACTATTCTGAATCTCTACGGTGTAACGCAATATTCCTTCAGCGTCGGCCCACAGCCGGGCGGTCACCTCTCGCCTGTGAAAGCCTTGTTTGCAATTCTGGATCGCGCCGGCAACATCACTATCGACTCTGTTGAAATTCCGGCTTCGACGGAAATCGTCGAAATGTCGCCTTCGCGTGTGAACTTCGGTCCCGTGCGTCTGCAAACGGAGCGCGAGCGCTCATTTGACATCGAAAATCCGACGGCTGAAGCGATTGAGATTCTGGAGCTGGACCTCGTCAACCAAACGGTCTTTACCAAGATCGACTGGCCCGAAACGCCCTTTACAATCGAAGCATTCGGCAGCCAGGAATTGAAAGTCATGTACAAACCTACTCGCGAGGACATCGACAATACGATGCCCGATCGCGATTCGGTCATCGCGTCCACCGAGTGTTTCCAGTACAAGCTCGGTCTCATGGTCGGTCGTGGCGTAACCGCCAATACTGCATTTGAGAATCAGGCAGTTTGGGATGCAGGTACGATTGAAGTCGGCAACGATCCGGTGTGTTATGAAGGCCAGGAATTTGGTCTGCGCAACTACGGTACGGAAATTGTGACGTTGACGCGCTTTACGCTTCAGGGGGCGGACTGGTCCGAGGTTCCATTTGACAAAGGCAGTCTTCAGATTCCAGATGGCGGCCTCGCCCTGCAACCGGGCGACGTCTTCTACGTGTCGGGCATGTGTTTTGATCCGACAGATGCAGGTGAGTTCGAGGTGCAGATTGTGTTTGAAACCAGTGCCGACGAATCGATCTCGATGACCTGGCGCGGAGAAGCGACAAAAACAGTCAGTGTCACGGATGAATCCATGCCGGGTTACCGCCTTGATTTCGCCCGTCCGAATCCGGCTGACGCCAAAGCGCTGATTCCATTTGCGCTCGGCGGCAATGAGCACGTACGCATTTCACTGTATGATGCCCGTGGCAACCTCGTAGCCGTTGTATTGGATGAAGTACGGCCTGAAGGCCAACACAACATTGAGGTAGACACGGCGGTGCTTCCGGTTGGTCACTACTTCTACCGCCTGGAAGCGGGCTCGTTTAACGCCGGGCTGCCGCTACAAGTCGTCCGCTGATTGCTTCGGCAACCGACAAAACAGAGGCGATCGCTGCAAAGCGGTCGCCTTTTCTGATTTAAAGCCGACCTTTTTCTTTCAAGTTATTCCGACCGTGGGGTTTACTTTCATGTTGAATTATTATAAATTCATGCGGTACACAACGGTCGGCCATACACACTGCATTTCTGCCTGAGTGAAGCCAGGCACCCGACCGGGAGATTAATACATTCAGCGGGCTGCTACAGGACATGCGAATCCACTACTTTGTAATTGGGTTGTTGACGCTTGCAACGACTGCTACGGCAGGGGATGAAACAATTCCCCCGACGCAGATGTCGGCGTACGTCAATAATTTAGTACAGAGCGGCACCAGTGGGACCGAGTTCTGGATTGCCATTCCCAGACCTGGCAACATAAATACCGGACAGATCCCGGCTCGCTACGAGATTCACGTTACCTCCGAACACCAGACCAGAGTCTCGGTCTCTTACCCCAAAGTACCCTCCTTTGACAGATCAAAAATAGTGGAACCCGGCAAAGTGACGGTGTTCTCTTCAGCTGAAGACCTGGAAGAAGAGTTCTGGATCAATCGCAATGAGATAAGCAACAGCAACAAATTGCGCAAGGGGGTCTGTCTCAGTGCAGAGCACCCGGTGACGGTCACGTTTTACTCGTTTATAGGTTCGTCCGTCGAGAGTTGTCGCATTTTGCCGCAACATACACTTGGACTTGAGTACCGCTATCTGTCCTATTATTCCTATCTGGATGGCATCGAAAGCCGCAATGGCGGTTGCCTGATTTTGGCGACCAGACCCAATACAATTGTCGAGATTACGCTGCCGCGGCGACCGAATTCAATTGTTCAAACAATGGATGGTCGGTCTGCCGGAGAGCGCTATGCCGTCATGCTCGATTCCGGCGAAGTTTATGCCTTGGCTACGGCCACGGTTGACTCAGCACTGACTGCTGATCTGAGCGGCGCCCGTATAAAATCAGATAAGCCGGTTGCTGTCAGCGCATTTCACTTTGGCTGCAAGCTCCCGATCATTGCCGGCGATGAATCTCCATCTTCTTTGATTGAAATGCTGCCGCCCGTGAGTTCATGGGGGAAATCTCATGTTGCAATGATGACCCAACTGCCGGCCGGACCAAATGTCGAGAACCTCTATCGAATCGTTGCGGCGGAAGACAATACCGACTATTTCATGCTGCGCGTCGATATGTTCGACGGTTCAATTCTCGACCGGAATGAAGGTGTGCTCAGCAAAGCCGGGGAGTGGAGTGAGATTGGTGATTTTGATCCGGAAAGTTCAGGCAACGTCAAACGCAGCGTGACCATCTGGACTTCGAGCAAGCCTACCCTCCTGATGCAGTACGGTGTATCCCATTCATCCGGCGGTATCAGCCCATTTATGGCGCACGTTCCGCCTCTGGAGCAATACGTCACGGGTAAGACATCCTTCTTTGTTCCGCCCGGAGTCGGTCAAATTCACGTGTTTGCGGTCAATAACTCGGGTGAATCACCGGGCGATCTCAAGACAGTAACGGTCGACGGCAAGGAACTCGGTCAACTGGATGCGCGATTCTATTCCAACCGGTTGCCGAATACTGATATCCACTATATGAGTCTGGTCGCCAAGGCTGGTCATGTTCAGACAATCAACAGTCAGACGCCCTATGCCGTCATGCTGCTCGGTTCTTTTGACAATGGCCACTACGGCGCTAATCTGATTGGTTCTGCGTACAAAGTTGATCAGCCGGACTCTGTTCCTCCGGTACTTTCGGCGCGACAGCAGTGCGCTGAGTTCCATTTTACTGCGACGGAACTTACCGTCAACGATGTTGAGGGGCCAGGTCGACAGATCGATCAGGGCGTCTCCGATATTCGACTGATACCGGAGTTGTCGGACAACTTTGAACTGATATTAAATGATCCCTCCGTGTTGGAAGCATATCGCGGCGAGCACAAGGTTGATTTCAGCTTGAAGCCGATCGATCTGGAGCGCAACGGCAAAGCGGTGTTTCTGGTTCGGGATAGAGCAGGCAATGTCGTTGTTGATTCAATCAACTATTTCTACCAGCCGGACGATCAGATTTTGCATGCCGACATCCAACGCCATGATTACGGCGTGGTTCGCACCAATGACAGACCCGAGTTGTTGTTGGAAATTACGAACGTGTCGGATGAGCCACTTCCGATCAACAGCTTCTCTTTTACTCGTGGCAGCAATCTCTTTTACATTGCCCCCGTTGACAACGTGGCGTTTGAGCTGCCTTCCGGCGAGTCCAAGCAAATTCGCGTTGTCTACAAACCGGTGAGGGAAAACGCCGGTGGCGGACAAGCCGATGTTGACACCTTGGTAATCAATTCGGCCTGCCGGGCATTTGTTACGACGGCCCTGCGCGGTCGCGCAGGCCTGCCGCGCGCCTCCGCCATAACAGATCTCGACTTTGGCGATGTCGACGTTGGCGACAAAAGCTGTCACGAAAATTTTATTGGTATCTACAATGAAGGTTACCTCCCGCTGGAGATCGACCTGACGGACCTTGCCGAGCAATTTCGCGCCGACGACAAGCCGGCTTTTTACCTGAGAGATGATCAGTTCAGCGGCGACGTCGTCAGTTCCGTGCCGCCCGGTGACTCACTGAAACTGCGAGTATTCTGTTTTGCACCCACCAAACCCGAGGTCTACAGCCGGGTATTCAGACTCCAACACAACGGCGCCGGCGACATGGAGTTTACCCTGAAGGGGCGCGGTGTTCTGCCCACAAGCGCCGGCGAAGACGATCTGATAAACGGTTCCGAACTGAATATTCTCGACCCGGTGCCGCACCCTGTACGCGGCAATGCTTCACTGCGGGTCGTAGTTCCGTATCCCGGAACGGTTGAACTGGAACTGTGCGATGTGCTTGGACGGGTTTGTACTGCTCTTAGTCGCGACAATGTTCAGCCCGGCCTTCAAACCTTCAATCTGCATACGAGCGATCTGCCCGCCGGCACCTATTTTCTCGTTTGTAAAAATGGCCGTAGCGTGCAGCGCCGCGGTATTCGATTGCAGTAAGCGACAGAAAGGATACTTCACCTGTATCCCATCTGCACCTGATGGTTTCCTGAATCTGCGATGCCCGCTTGCCACTGGTAAAATTCTTGTGCCAAAGCAAGACCTCCGCGGTGCTTGTTTGTCATTGAGGAAATGATAAAATCTAAAGCGAGTATTGCGCCATTAGAAAATTCCTCCAACACATGAACTCAACTCTCAGCGGCAAAGTCGTCGGTGCTTTGCTGCTCTCACTGGCTGCATTGTTTGTCTTGCCGAATGAGGCGGCGGGTCAGGCGCACAAACTGGCCGGTGGGTACGAGTATTGGCTGGCGATTCCACCCAACGAAGAAGCCAACTTCGGCAGCGAGATCGAACTGACCATGGTTATCTGTGCGCTGGAGAAGCAGGCGAATATTCACGTTGAGATTCCCTGGGTCGGAGCAAGTTTTGAGCGGGTGATTCCAACGGGTTCCGCCACGCGTATCAGTTCAATCGACGGCACGCTGCCATGGGATCTGGAAGTTCGCGAGACCGGCACCGCGCAGGCAAAAGGAATTCATGTCCAGTCCGACGAGCCCGTCTCCGTACGGCTCTACTCGGCGCGTTCATTTTCGGCGGACGCCTTTACGGCGATTCCGGTGCACATGTGGGGGCGGAGCTACCGGCACATCGCGTACTACGAGCAGGCCGATCCGATCAAACGCCGCGGCTCCGGATTTGTTATTGTGGCGGCTCACGACGACACGGAGGTGCGCATTGAACTTGAAGCCCACGGCGTTGGTCAGACTACCGACGGACGTTCCCCGGGCATGCAGTACGATGTCGTTCTCCAGCGCGGGCAGACATACATGGTACACGGCGACGGACTCAACGAAGGTTTTGATCTTTCCGGCACGCAGATTACCGCATCCAATCCCATCGGCCTGATTTCCTTCCACATGCGCTCCATCGTACCGCTGGCCATGGGCGCCGGTGACCGAGATTTTCTGGTGGAGATGTTACCCCCGCTCGAACACTGGGGACGGCGTTTTGTCAGCCGCGAGTTGTTGCGTGTCGGGTTCGGCGACTATTTCCGCGTGGTGACGTCGGAGGACAATACCACCGTCAAGCTGCGAACCTTTGATTCAACGGGCAAAGAGTCGTCATCGCGTGAGTTTACAATACCGGCCGCCGGCGGTTTTGCCGAATTCGGCGAACATGCGCCTGAAGCTTCGCCGCGTGCCGACGCCATACGCGGCGTGTCACTCTGGGAAGCCGACAAGCCGATTCAGGTCATGTTGTATTCCTACTCGTCCGACTGGGACGGTGCACCCGGCTACAATCCTTTCATGGTTGCTCTGACGCCGCTGGAGCTCGCCTCCACGGTGGAAATCGTTGATATTCCGAGCGGCACCGGGCTCTCGGTCATCGACATTATCACAGAGGACAATCCCAATCTACTCGAAGGCCTGAAGCTGGACGGCCAGCCGATTGAACAGATCGACCCTCAGTTCATGGGGATATCCTATGGCGATGAAGGCCTGCGCTGCTCGCGCATTCAATTGGCGCCGGGCACCCATCGAATTTCCGGTGATGCGCTGTTTGTCGGCATGTTGCACGCAGTTGGCGGCAACAGCATTCACGGAATCCCTCTGGGCCGCACGGCATTTCCGCTGCGGGCGGCTGAAACTCCCGACCTGCCATCTTTTGTGACCGTCGCGGCCGATTGTTTCAGCGCTGAGATTGAAGTCTCCGGCGGCGGCGCGGTTCCATTGGCTTTACTGCGCATCGACAGCCGAACAATGAATAACGTCGCAATCGATCCGCCGGACGCCCTGGTCATTGATCCCGTCGTCGGCGTGATGAAGCGCAGCTTCAAACTAGAAGTCATCGATAAAAACATCGATGCTTTCGCCGAAATTGAAGTCTTCGATCAGGCCGGTACGCGCGCAAAACACCAATTCACCTACTCAGCCGCGCAACTGGATGTCATGCCGACGGAAGTCCTGCGCGAAAATCTGCGCACCGGCGACGAAGTATTCGCCGATCTTGTGCTCAGCAATAACGCATCCGACGTGCAGCGAATCGACTATCTCTACCTTCTGTACGGAAACCGAGGCATGCGCATCGTCGACAAACCGGATCTGCCGCAGTTGCTCAGCGCCAGCCAGAATCTGACGGTCAGGGTCGAAGCGCTTGCCGGCGAGGTCGGAACTGTCTACGACACGCTCGTGGTGGGCGATTCCTGTCGCGAATTGGCGCGCATCCCGCTGGAATTGCGTGTCGAACGCGGCATTGAAGGCAAACCTGTAGTGCTTGCCTTTGACCACGATTTTCGCGACGTATACATCGATGACACTGTTTGTGAAAAAGTCGAAGTTAAAAACATCGGCTCGGTGCTACTGGAAATCTCTTGCATAACCGATGTGGACGACGACTCCTTCACTTTTGCCCAAAGCGGTTGTGAGATCTTTTTTCCGGATACCCTGTATCCGCTGGAAAGCATGCAGCTCGACATCTGTTTCAGGCCGCGTTCAACCGGCATTCACACGACGCAACTCATTGTGCAGTCGGATGCCGAAGGCGTCGACAGCATTGTATTTCTGCAAGGGCGTGGCATTGAAACGGTTACGGATGTCGTGAATTCCGGAGTCGACCGAACGCAACCATTTGTACTGCGCGCCTATCCAAATCCCGCTGCAGATCTCTTGTTTGTCACTGGGCCGGAAGTTGCAGGTCTGTCGTCTTATACCTGTTTTGATCGCCTCGGGCGATCATCAACTGTCTCACTGCTTGCCTCGGGAGCGGACGACACCGCAATTTTTGACGTTGCAGCGCTGACGCCTGGAATGTACAATCTGGCGCTCACGCATGCCGCCGGTCGCAGTTTTGTGACATTTTTCGTTGTGCATTGACTTGTGAATTGCGACCAACGACAAGTGATTTGTCTTTGGTCGTTCCTGATTACATAGGATGATTATCCCCCCAAGAATCATCCGGCACCTGCTGGTTTGGTCAGAGCCCCCCTGACGTCGCCTGCACAAATAGTTCATGTGGTTTAATCCGACGACGCTGCCCCGTCTGCGTCGGTTTGACCTGTTGTGCTCAGGCGATAGACTTATGATCACTTTCAACAGGATTGTCCTCATGCGTACCTGCTGTACCTTACTGATTTGCCTCTTTGCGTCTTGCCTTGGTGCACTTGCCCAGAATCCCTCTTCAATATTTCCGCCGATGTTCGACAACGCGAACGCCGGAACGGACTTTACCTTCAGTGTTCCGCCCGCATATGCACAGAGCGGCACCGACAACCGCATTTCCATTTTTGTGTCTGCGCCCTGGTCGGCGGAAGTGACCGTCGAGATCAAAAAGCTGAACCTGGTGCGTTCGATCAAAACAATCGCCTACGAAACCTCCGCTATTCATCTGTCTCCGGCGGAAGCCGAAGTGTTTGTCAAAAATCCGAACGACGAAGCGCCGGCCGATGATGTATTTGCCGGCGCCGGTATACGCGTCCATTCCGATCTGCCGATCGTTGCTCACGTTGAACTGGAATACGAGTTCACCGGCGACGGAGCCATGTTAATTCCCGATGCTGCTCTCGGCACGGAGTACGTAGTGTCGAGCTACCCCGACGTCAGCGCGATGTACGATGAACTTGAGTTGCCCAGTGAAACCACCGTGACGGCGATTGAGGACGGCACCACCGTCTGGTTTACTTTGGGCGGCAATGCTCTGACGGAAGCGACCAACGGCATGAAATCGGGTGAAACGCGCCAATACACGCTGAATGCCGGTGATGTTCTCTCTATCGCCACGGCCACATTTGAAGGCGATGTGAGTGGCAGTTATGTAAGAGCCACCAAACCCGTAGCGGTCTACTCCGGCAATCAATGCGCCAACGTACCGACAATTATTCGTTGGTGCGATTATATCTTGTGCAGCGAAACGCCGATGCACGCCTGGGGCAAGACCTATCACTTTCCAACGATTCTTGGACGCCAGGCCAATGCATATCTGCAAATCATGGCTGCCGCCGACGATACGGAAGTACTGCGCGACGGCGTCCCTGTTGCATTGATCAATGGCCCGGGTGGAGTGCGGGGCGTCGGTTTTTACAGTTCCGTTTCGCTGGACGGCTCCCAACGAGGCATCAATTATTCTTCCGACAAAGCAATCAATATCACCTGGTTAAATCCAGGCACGGAGCGCGACGGCGTCCAGACGGAGCCCTTTGCCATGCCGCTGATTCCGGTAGAACAATACAGTCGCTTTGTCTGGTTGAACATGCCGCACACCGCTTCTGAACGATTTCAACGCAGTTCTCTCAGCGTCATTTACGCATTGAGCGATAACGGCGTCGTGCCGCCCGACCTGGAGATACTGGTGCGCATCGGCGGCACTATGGCCTGGACCAGGCTGTCCGACAGCTTTGGATCGTCGCCGGGAAGTATTTTTCCGGGTAAAGTCAACGGAAAAACCTGGGCGGAAAAGCGCCTGATCGTTGCGGACGGGACGGATATTTACGCCATTCGCAGCCTGGGCGATCCCTTTGCGGTCTATCTGACCGGCGTTTCCGGGGCGGAGTCCTACGGCATGCGCGCCGCCGCGCGATTCAACGATCTGACGGTGGACGACCATCTGCCGCCGATCAACATCTTTACGACGGACATCCCTTCGTTCCTGCAGGGCGAGTTCATGGACGTCGGCGCCCAGCCGATTCCATCCGGTCTGGCGGCGGTCAACATCCAACCGGATGAGAGCTACAACCTGCTGCTCAACGTCGCCGATTTTACGCCGGGAACGCCGGAAGCGGTCGCGTGGACCGCCGTGCCGCAGGATATCAATGCCGAGGGACGCCTCGTTGTGGTCCTGGTCGATCGCGCCGGCAATTCGCGCCGCGTGGAAATTCACTACACGCCCAAGAACCCGGGACTGGGCGGAGCGCCCGCCGTCGTCGAGTTTGGAGCAACGCCGCTGCAGTCGACGCGCACCAGAACGGCGGTCATTCAGAATCTGAGTGAGAGTGAGATAATCCAGATAACAGATCTGCAAATAATCGGCGGCGATCAGGAGTTTGCCCTGGCTTCGAGTGCGCCGGCAGTTCCCTTCACACTGGCGCCTAAAGGCCAACCGGGGGACAATGCTGAGTTGGTATTCCTCTTTACGCCGCAGAGTCCCGGCCACAAACAGGCGCTGGTCTGGATAAGCAGCAATATCGGCAACTTTGTGTGCATTCTGCTCGATGGGGTAGCGCTGGATGTGGCGTCGGATGTGAGGCCGGAATTTACACTGAGGAATGTTGTGCACACCTTCGACGTCTCAGCTAATCCGGCACCGGAAAGTGTGCAACTGTCGTTTGAGCTCGAAACCAGCGCGCAGACGGATATCGTTCTGTACAACCTGCTCGGAATCGAGCTAATGCGCCGCAGACTCGGTGTGTTGCGGGCCGGCCCCAGACAAGTGCAGGTGCAGCTTGGGGCGCTGCCGATCGGCTCATATTTTGGCCGCATCATTGCCGGTGACGCCGTCGGTCAGTTTCACGTGACCGTGCTGCGCTGAAGCTTCTGTAACCTGGACCGGCGCTGCCGGTTTCTGGCACAAAATTTGAGCTTTTTGACGTAGATTCAACGGGCTATGGACGTTCCGCCGCATCGACCCACTTGTGTGCGGCGGACGCTTGGTCCGGCAGCTGCCCGAAGACTGTGTGCTGAATTCCCGCCGACAAACAAAAGCGGATTGAAAAGCCGGCCGCAGGTGGACGGCGCAAGTCATAAAGCGGAAAGTGTTGATGCGTCGAGGCGGATCCGGAAGCAGAGGAGGCATATGAGAATTGTTGCTACGATGTTCCTGATTGCGATGTTTGCCTGTGTTCAGGCAGCGGCGCAGTTTGATATGCCCTCCATGCTTGACAACGGCAATGCCGGCACCGAGTTTGTCTTCAGTATGCCCCCCTGTTACGAGCAGGGCAGCAACAATAATGTGATTGCCATATTTGTTGCCTCGGTCTACAATGCCGAGGTGACGGTGAGTGTGCCTGGGCGCGGTGTTATTAAAACGAAGCAGACGCTTCCCGGGCAGGTGAGCAATTTTACCCTGTCGCCGGCGGAAGCGCAGCCGTTTACCAAAGATGCAAGTCAACCCGCGCCGCTTCAGTCCCTTTACACGGGCGCGGCCGTAATTGTTAAATCCGACAAACCGATTGTCGCATATTGCCTGACGCGTTTTCAGTTTACAACCGACGGCGCCTTGCTCACGCCCATTACTTCGTTGGGAACGGAGTACGTCGTCGGCAGCATGGCCGACATGAGCGCCATGTATCCGGGTTTTAATCTGCCGAGCGAAGTGACAATTTCAGCGATTGCAGACAGTACCACGGTCTGGTTTACGCTGGGCGGCACGACGACCACGGTGGCAAACAACCAGCTGGAGTCCGGCCAGACAAAAAAGTACCTGTTTAACAAAGGCGATGTGATTGCGATTTCCACTGTTAACGAAGGCGGCGACCTGAGCGGCAGTTATATCCGTTCCAGCAAACCCGTCGCAGTCCTCTCCGGGAACCAATGCGCCAATGTGCCGCTGGACAAACGTTGGTGCGACTACATCGTGTCCAACGAACCGCCGATGCATACATGGGGCACGGCTTATCACTTTCCACAACTGGCCGAACGCGATCAGAATGCGTGGATGAAGATTTTTGCTGCCGAAAGCAATACCCAGATCTATCGCAACGGCGACTATTTCAGTACCCTGCGCGACGGCAAGGGTGGTCAGACTGGCTTCGGATACGTGGATCGCCAGGCCCTGGACGGTTCGCAGCAACCGCTTGTTTTTACGTCCTCCGCGCCGATTTCGGTCAAGTTGTTCACGCCCGGGCAGGAGATGGACAACAAGGTCGCCGATCCGAGCTCAGTGCAGATAACTCCGGTGGCCCAATATGTTAACTATGTGATTTTCTGCGCGCCGGGAGTGCCGCAGATGCAGTTTGCCGAAAACTTTGTCAGCCTCGTGCATGCCGTCGACGCCAATGATCAGGTGTCCGAAGATCTCGAAATCGGCGTGTTCCAGGACGGCGAAATAGAGTGGAGCAAGATTCGCGAGCGTTTCGGCGTCGCAGCCGGCAGTATTTTTCCCTCCATCGGCGACGGCAAGATTTGGGCGGAAAAACGCCTGCAGTTGCCCGATCCTTCCGGCGTCTATGCTATTCGCAGTTCCGGCGAGCCCTTTGCGGCTTACTCGTATGGGCGTCAGGATTACGACACTTACGCATTTCGCACGGGCGCGCGCATGATTGACCTTTCGGGCGGGGACAGCCGGGCGCCGGTAAACGTGCTTATCTCAGTTGGCGACATTCAACAAACCGGTCGTATCAGGGATCTGGGCGGCTCCGGTTTGGCGGCTGTGCGCGTCGTTCCGGAATCGATGTTTAACATCCGGATTGACATGGATGATTTTTTGCCCGGAACTCTGGAGGAGCTGCCCTGGACGGCGACCGTCGTCGACCCGCAGGAAGCCGCCGGTGCGACCGTAGTGATGATCGACCGCGCCGGCAATTCGGGGACATTTGACATTGACTTCACAATTGAACCCCTCGGCGAATTGCAGGTGACGCCGCCACTGCTCAATTTTGGAGAAACAATCGCAGCCGACGTGGTCGACCGAACGGTTAACGTCGCCAATGTCAGCACGGAGGCTCAGCTCCAGATTGAGTCGATTCGACTTGAGTCGGGAAGCGGGACTTTTGAGTTTATCGACCTGCCGGCTCTGCCCCTGGTGCTGCCGCCCGCGGGCAACGGCAATGAAAACTCACTTACTCTTACGGTCCGTTTTACCGGTCGTGAAGTCGGGATTTTCAATGACCGCATTGTGATTGCCACAGCTATTGAAGAAGAACAGCCCTACACCAGACTGACTTCAACAACCAATGTCACGACGCTCGAAATTGAGCCGCATGTGTTTAAGCCGACCATCATTGACTCCAAAGATACAGCGACCTTTTTGTTTAATATTCAGAGCACGGTGGAAGCTGAAGTTTTATCCGTGTCCCAGCCCGACGATCCGGCGTTTACCATTACGAGTTATACCGGCGCGCTGCAGTCGGTGCCCGGCACGATTCCGCCGCGCGCCGTCGGTGGAATTCAGGTGCAGTTTGCGCCCGTGGAAGTTAAACAGCACAGCGCAACCATGGACGTGCAGTACCGTTTTGGTCGGCAGGAAACGCGCACGGCCAGGGTTAACCTTTCCGGTGAAGGAGCGGACAAAGTCAGCGAAGTGGATGAGAGGCCGGGCTTCTTTAACCTGGACGCGTCCACGCAGCCGAGTCCTTCAGGGCCGCAGACCTCGGTGCGATTCACGCTGGAAGTCCCGATGATAGTATCGATGAAAGTCTACGATCTGCGCGGAAATGCGGTTGTTAATATCCCGACGCAGAGTTTTGAGGTTGGCGACAACACTGTTGAAATCGACATGGCGCGTTTTGCCGTAGGCGCATACTTTCTGCATCTGGAAGCGCCCAACGCTTCGGCCGTGCTGCCCATCGTGCTCATGCGTTGATGTTCGCTCGCTCCAGCGTTCAGAGAATTTTTTGCGCTTAAACAAACCGCGTACTGGTTTGATTGAGAATCTGATTCAGCTCTGACCGCTTTGAGCTGCCTGCGGCATCTCAGGCTTTCTGACGGTTTTGCTTGTCGACGGGCGTCGCGAATAAAATCTTCGATTCCGTCCTGAAGCCGGAAACAGGTGAGATTTATATCCGCTTCATGTGTTATGCGAACCGTGGCTCGGTGCCCGGCGCCCAGCTCGCCTGAATCGAACGCGAAGCAAAACAATATTGGTTTGAAAAAGCGGCGCAAAAGCGCGCCGCGCATACACTCGATGCATCCCCCCGGCTCGAATGTCCCATAAAACGCACCGTCCACGGGTGCGTTCAGCTAACACCCCCTGAATCCGCCTCCTGCATTGCAGCCGGGGCCGGGCTCATTCGGATCATTGAATTCAACTGATTTACCCGCGGAGAGGTAGTATGAAAAGATTAGTGTTTATGTTCATTGTTGCGGTTCTGGCGGCGTCCCCGCTGACGGCGCAGAACAACATGCCGTCCATGCTGGACAATGCCAATGCCGGCACCGAGTTTTACTTCAGCATGCCACCCGCCTACGAGCAGGGCGGCAACGACAACCAGATTGTTATCTACATTTCATCGGCCTACGAGGCCAACGTCAAGCTGTCGGTTCCCGGCCGCGGCGTGCTGAAGGAGAAAGTCACGACGCCCGGCGACGTCATCTTCTTTTCATTGTCGCCGGGCGAAGCGCAGCCGTTTGTCAAAGCGCCGAGCCAGACGGCGCCGGTGCAGGAAATCTACGATGACGTTGCAATTCACCTTACGTCCAACAAGCCGATTATCGCCTACTGTGTGACGCGATTCAGCTTTACCTCGGACGGGGCCATTCTTATGCCGAATGCCGCGCTGGGCACCGAATACGTCATCGGCAGTATGGCGGATATGACTGAGTTATTTCCCGGTCTCAACCTGCCGAGCGAAGTCACCGTGACGGCGATCGCCAACAACACGAAGGTCTGGTTCACGGTCGGCGGAACAAACAGCACCGAAACGACCAACGGTATGGGTGCCGGCGATACGCGCGAGTTTGAACTCAACAAAGGCGATGTGCTGGCCATTTCCACCCGCAATCAGGGCGGCGATCTGAGCGGCAGTTACGTCCGCTCCTCCAAACCGGTATGCGTCATGTCCGGCAACCAATGCGCCAACGTGCCGATCGACAACCGTTGGTGCGATTACATCGTGTCCAATGAGCCGCCCTTGCACACCTGGAGCAAGGTTTACCACTTTCCGCAACTGTCGCCGCGCGAACAGAATTCCTGGATGAAAATTGTCGCCGCGGAAGACAATACAACCGTCCTGCGCAACGGCGCAAACTACGGTACGGTCGAATTCGGCAAGGGCGGTCGCGCCAGCCGCGGCTACCTTGAAGGCCAGGCAATGGACGGTGAGCAGCAACCCATTGTTTTTTCGGCCGACAAGCCGATTTCGGTCAAGTTTTTCAATCCCGGCCAGGAACTCGACGGCCTGACCTCCGATCCGTTCTCCATTCAGATCACGCCGGTTGACCAATATGTCAACTTTGTCTGGTTCTGCACGCCGGGCGTCGCCCAGGTCCAGTTTGCCAAAAACTGGCTGAGCATCGTGCACGCGGCCGACGCCAACGACGAAGTGTCGGAAGACCTGGAAATCGGGTGGTTTGTCGACGGCGAACTCAAGTGGTGGAAAGTGCGCGATGCTTTTGGCAGTGCGCCGGGCAGCTTTTTTGCGCCCATCGGCGACGGTAAATCCTGGGCGGAGAAACGCATTGATCTGCCCGATCCCACCGGTGTTTACGCTCTGCGCAGCTTTGGCGATCCGTTTGCGGCCTATTCCTACGGCGCGCAGGACTACGATACCTACGGCTTCCGCACCGGCGCGCGCATGAACGACCAGACGGTTTCCGACACGGAGCCGCCGCAGAACGTCTTTATCGCCGACCGTGGCCCGGAGCAGTCCGGCAGCATCCAGGACCAAGGCGCGGGTATTGCCGCCGTGCGTCCCGTACCCGAAGCGGTGGTGAATATGGAAGTTGCAATCAACGAGTTTGTGCCCGGAACCAAAGAGAGCGTCACCTGGTCGGCCTCCGTCATCGATCCGGCGCAGCCCGCCGCCGCCGTAATCGCAGTGGTCGACCGTCGCGGCAACGTCAGCACCTTTGACGTTGAGTACTCCGTCGAAGATCGCGCGCCGGTGGAAATCACTCCGATCGCATTGGATTTCGGCACGGGCATTGCCGCCGACGTCGTCGAGCGGGTGGCCACAATCACAAACACACAGCCGGACGCCGAGGCGACCATCGTTTCGATCAACCTGTCGACCTCTCTGCCGCAGTTTGAAATCGTCAATCGGCCCGCCATGCCGTTTGTGCTGGCTCCGGCCGGCGAAGTGGGCAGTTCGCTCGAACTGACGCTGCGCTACACCGGCAACGGCGTGGGTGAGTTCCAGGAACAGTTGGAAGTCACGACGGCGGGTGAACCCGTAATTGCGACTTGCAACCTGAACGTCACGACGGTGGCCAGTGAGCTCAAGCTTGCCGCGACGGCCGATTTTGGCGCGGTGACGGTCGGCCTGCCTTCGAAGAGAACAGTCACGTTCGACATCGACAGCCCGGTCGCAGCGGACATTCTGTCCGTCTCGCAGCCGGACAATGCCGCCTTCACGATCGAGGGCTTTTCCGGCGCGCTGCAATCCGTTCCGGGCACAATCGACGTCGGCGCTGCCGCGGGCATCAGGTTTGTATTTACCCCGACGACGCTGGAGTCCTACAGCGCGACGGTTGACGTTGAGTACACATTCGGTCAGCAGGAGCCGCGCATATTTACGCTGACCCTGCAGGGCGAGGGCCGCGGCACGACCAGCAGCGTGAAAGAGAATCCCGAGATTCTGAGCCCGCTCGTTGCGGCCGATCCGAATCCGGCTTCGCTGCAGACGAGCCTGAGTTTTGAATTGCTTCAGCCGCGCACAGTGGCCGTCACGGTTTACGATCTGCGCGGTGTGGCTGTGTTAAACTTGCAACCGCGCATGTACGACGCCGGCGTTAACACGCTGGAGATCGATCTGTCGGAGCTGTCCGTGGGCACGTATTATTGTCGCCTGGATGCGCAGGATGCAGTGGCGACACTGCCGATTCTCGTGCGGCGTTAAGCCAGCGATGGCAGTGAAACAACTACATTAAACAAACGGCGTGTCGATGATTCGGCGCGCCGTTTGTGTTAAACAGTTTGGCCGGGCATGATCGCTTTGAGCTGCCTGCGGCATCTCAGGCTCGCTGACCTTTTTGCTTGTCGACGAGTTTGCAGCCGGAAGCCTGTCGGACCGGATTTGCGTTCAACGGTTTTGAGATCGACTACTTCCGGCCCAATGACAAACAAGAATGGTTTTGTCGGCCGGCAGGGAATGTGGAGGAGTACAATGCAGTTTGTAGCCTGATATTTATTGCACCTCATGCATCTTGATGCAATTTTGTGTAAGTTCTGCGTCTAAGCGTTGTATACGCTCCCCCCAGCAATTCCTAAAGCCCTCTTTCGGCAGCTGATTTCACTGTCGAAGCGCCTCGCGCCGCATTCCGCCCGAATGCGCCGACTGCAGCCCCTCAAAGTTCAGTTCCACGGGACAATGCCTCGGGCATTGCTTATGTGAATTCGCGAGAATCAGAATAGGATCCGGAGACCAGTCATGAAAATTTTGTTAACACTTGCATTGTCGATGCTGTGTCTGTTGACGCCACTGGCTGCGCAGAATACGATGCCGTCCTTGCTGGATAATGCCAACGCCGGGACGGAATTTGTCTTCAGCATGCCGCCGTGTTATAATCAGGGAGGGAACGACAACAAGATCGTTGTTTACGTTTCCTCGCCCTATGCAACCGAGGTAAAGATCGAAGTTCCCGGCCGCGGCATTGTTAAAACACAGCGCACCGTGCCGAACGACGTGATTTTCTTTTCACTGTCCCCTGCCGAAGCGCAACCCTTCAACAAAAGCCCCAATCAAACAGCGCCCTCCCAGGATGTGTACGTGGGTGCGGCTGTGGTTGTAACTTCGAAGGAGCCCATTGTGGCGTATGCCGTAACGCGCTTTCAGTTTACAACCGATGCCATTATGCTGACGCCGACCTCCGCTCTGGGAACCGAGTACGTCGTCGGTTCGATGGCGGACATGAGCGCCATGTACCCCGGTCTTAACCTGCCGAGCGAAGTAACCGTGGCTGCCACGGCTGATGATACCAAGGTCTTTTTTACGCTGGGCGGGAATGCACTCACGACTGCCAACAACGGGATGAAGGCGGGGCAGACGCGCTCCTACACTCTTCGCAAAGGTGATGTAGTCGCAATTTCCAGCGTCACGGCAGAGGGTGACGTGAGCGGCAGTTACGTTCGCTCGACCAAACCCGTCTCCGTTGTTTCCGGCAACCAGTGTGCCAACGTGCCGACTTCTATTCGCTGGTGCGACTATATTGTCTCGGCTGAAACGCCGATTTCGGCCTGGAGCACGAGGTACCACTATCCGCAGTTAATGGAGCGCAATCAGAATTCATGGATGAAAATTTTCGCGGCCTCCAATCAGACGAACGTCAGGCGCAACGGGGAAGATTTCGGTCTTATTGAAACCGGCAGGGGCGGCGTCTCCGGCGTCGGATACCTGGAAGGTCAGGCAATGGACGGTGAACAACAACCCATTGTGTTTACAGCGGACAAGCCGATTTCGATTAAAGTGTTTAACCCCGGTCAGGAGCTTGACAATCGCACTTCGGATCCCTACGCGATTCAACTCGTGCCTGTCGATCAATATGTTAATTACGTCTGGTTCAACGCTCCCGGCGTGGCACAGCAAAGTTTTGCGCAGAACTGGATCAGCCTTATCTACGTGGTGGACGATAACGGTACGCTGCCGGGCGATCTGGAATTGGGCATGGTTGAAAGCGGCGTCATCGAATGGGTCCGCATTGTGGATGTCTACGGCAGTGAGCCCGGCGCAATTTTTCCGTCGATCGGCGACGGCAAGACCTGGGCCGAAAAACGCCTCGCTTTACCCGATCCCTCCGGTGTGTATGCTGTTCGCAGTGCAAGCGAACCTTTTACGGTCTATTCCTACGGCGCGGATAACTACGATACATACGGTTTCCGCACCGGCGCACGCATGGTCGACCTTGTCAGCGATGACACACTGCCGCCGCACAACGAATTTCAGACCTCGGACGGTCTGCTCCGCAGCGGTCGTATCAACGACGTGGCGGAGCAGGGAGACCCTTCCGGCCTGGCGGCCATCCGCGTCATTCCTGAAACGCGCGAAAACTTCACGCTCGAAATAGATGACTTTGTACCGGGAACTATCGATGGTGTCCAATGGACGGCTTCGGTGCAGAACGCCCAGAATAATGGCCGGGTGGTCCTGGCCATGATCGACCGCCGCGGTAATACCGAGCTGCTGGAGTTAACGTATGAACCGGAAAAAGAGACCAATCTGGATGTGACGCCCGAATTTGACTTTGGCACGACCATCGAGGGCGAAGTCAAGGAAGCGACGATAACAATTGTTAACACCAGCGACAGCGATCCTGTGGTGATCGAGTCGATCGAGTTAACAGATGGCGCGGTCGGATTTGAGCTTGTCGGTGTGCCGACTCTGCCTTACAGTCTGGCGGCCGGCGGCACGCTGGAGCTGACGGCGCGTTGGACCGCCGGCGAGCCGGGTAACTTTTCCGATGTCCTGTTGATCTCGACGGTCGGCAAACCTGTTGCCGGTTACACGGTCCTGAAAGCCTATACGGCTCCGACGGGGCTGACTTTTGTCGACCGCGACTTTTTCCGCGTTGAAATAGGTGAGGTCGTTTACGGCACCGGCTGGATTAACAACAATGGTGAAGTGGATGCGAACATCATAGCAATTGACGATCCGACTGATGACGCCTTCCGCATTATTCGTTACTCCGGTGATATCAGCAGCGTTCCCGGTTCGCTGGAGTCGGGCGGGACCGGCGGTGTCGACTTTGAATTCACACCCACGGAAGAGCGCGAATACACCGCGACGGTGACGGTGCGTTACCAGTTCGGGCAGCAGCCGGAGCAGATTGGCACGATCAACCTGATTGGCGAAGGTTTCGGTAGCATCAGCAATGTAGCGGAAGTGCCGAACATCTTCGGTGCGTCCATTACCGCACAGCCAAACCCGACCTCGCGCTTCACCACATTAAACTTTGAGTTGCCGACGCCGCAGCTCGTAGCGGTCCGTGTATTCGATCTGCGTGGCAACGTGGTGTTTAAGCTGCCGTCGCAGGCATTTGAATCCGGTGTTAATGCGCTGGAACTCGATCTTGCGACATTGGCGAGCGGGACGTATTACTGTCAGCTGGAGGCGCGGGGCGCACAGACGACCCTGCCGATTCTCGTGCGACGTTAAGTGCTGTTCTGTACAAGTGACGGACATTGACGTTTAACACACAGCGGCGAGCCGATGATTTCGGTTCGCCGCTTTAGTTTACGGATTTTCACTGCGCACTTGACCGCTTTGAGCTGCCTGCGGCATCTCAGGCTCCTTGATTTTTTTGCTGGTTTTTGTGTGTTGGTGTACAGGTTGTTAAACACGTGATCTCTTCTGTCCAAGTCGCGGTGCAGGTGCCTGGCGTTTGTCACAGTTGACTATGTTATCCGGCGTTACCCCTGATGACCTGTCGACTTTACAGTATTGCTTGCTTTCCTCTTAGAGCGCACGGAATCTGTGGTGATGGCGTGAAAATACACGAGGAAAGCAGTAGTGTTCAACAAAAATATCAGGAACAGGCCGGCTTGTTTGCTTCCCTGATGTATCTTGTTGCAGAATCGAACAATTGTGCTGATTGGAAGCCGAGGACCTGACGCGGAAATATCCCATGGAAGTTGAATGGGTCATGAAGTTGCCTGAGGGGTTGGACCGGAGTGTAATAAACAGCGTGATCGTGAAATTGTTAAAGATAGATTCGGCCGATACCAGGTATTCTGATTGCGACATCTGTGATGCGATGGGCGAGGTGTTTTTCAGGATGGGGCACAGACCTGAGCCGCTCTATCAGCCAACAATTGATTTACTGGACAAATGGGTTTGTTCTGTCTGGAGACTGAAAGACGAAGATCTCGTTGATTGTCTGGCAGTGCTTCTGGCGAGTTTTCCACTTGTTAACAGTCGGAGGCTTCTGACTGAATCATTGCCGGGTGCGGACCTTGACCCGAAAATTGCGGCCATACTGCAAGAAACTGCCGATTCTATTGCGAAAAATGCAGGTTGAAAACTACTTCTGAATTTCAACCGGATCATGAAGAAAAGATAGGATGAGCTCCCTTTTGTGCGGCTGGCAGCTTGAAAACAAGAACGAATTTGCCGGTGATAATGACAAAACGTAAGCTGGTTAAACCGATGGAAGCCTGCAGTGGTTTGTGCAGAGAGATTAATCTTTCGACTTAAACAACTGGTCTCTCAAGAGTCCAGGCTGTCGCCTCGTCTCGTCAATATCTCCTCAACCCGCCTGACATCTTCCGGCTGGTCGACCGCGTACAACTCGTCCGTGCATTCGATGCAGTAATAGTGCGCTCCGTCTTCCATCAGACGCAGTTGTTCCAACTGCTCCGCGCGCTCCAGCGGCGAAGTCGAAAGGCTGCCGAAACGCTCAAGCGCGCGGCGTCGATAAGCGTACAAACCGATGTGCTGAAAATAATCTACCGCTTGATCAGCGTCGCGTCTGAAGGGGATGGGACTGCGTGAAAAATAGAGCGCGCGGCCGTCGGCGGCGCGCGCCACTTTAACGATAGCCGGGTGTTCAATGTCGGCCGCGGAGACAATGCGGCGCACAGGCGTGCTCACGTCTGCCTCGGGTCGATCCGCCAATGCATGTACCAGTTCGTCCACCAGACCGCCGCGCAGCAGCGGTTCGTCGCCCTGAATGTTAACCACGATGTCGGCCGGCGCGTCCAGCAGAGCCAGCGCGCCGATGATGCGATCCGTGCCGGATGCAAACGCGCCGTGCGGTTTTAACACCTGCGCGCCGAAGCCGGCGGCGCAGGCGCGAATGCGCTCGTCGTCAGTGGCGATGTACACCGCGGACAGCGACTCCGCCTGCATCGCCGCACGCCAGACGTATTCGATCATAGGTTTGCCGTTGATCTGCGCCAGCGGTTTGCCCGGAAAGCGCGAGGAGTCGTAGCGCGCCGGGATGATGGCCACGGCGGTGAGAGTCGGGTTCATGAGTGTTCCGTGCCTTGTCAGCCGTTATGGTGCAGGGAAGTGTCGTTCGGCGTCGCGTCGGTCAAGTGACTGCGAACGCACGCGTCGATGTAAGCGTGAATAGTGCTCATCATGCTTTGTTCGGCGGCACGGTCGGGCGCCGCGAGAGGCGGCAGCGCGTCGCCGATGTAGACGTGTACGTCGCCGCCGCGGATGGTCGACGCGCCGCGCGGCATGACGCTGTGATTGCCGGCAATGGCCACGGGGACCACCGCCTTGCCGGCGCGCGAGGCCAGCATAAACGCGCCGCGTTTGAAATCGGCCGTCAGACCGTCTTCCGAGCGGCGACCCTCGGGAAACACCAGTACCGAAGCGCCGGCGCGAATCACTTCAACCGCCTGCTGCATACTCTGCATGCCGCGCCGCGGATCCGACCTGTCCACCGCGATAAACGGCGATTTACGCAGCTGAAAGCCGAACAGCGGAATCTTTTCGAGTTCCTGTTTGTAGATGATCCGCACGTCGTCGTCCAGCGCGGCCAGAATGACGGGAATGTCGAAGTAGGACGTGTGGTTGGCCGTGTAGACAAAACTCTGGCGTCGTTCCGCAGCCGCCTGCGGCACCCGGCCATGCACGTGCACGCGAATGCCCGCGATGCGCAGCAGCGCCCGCGACCAGCTGCGCGCCAGCACAATATAACTGCGGCCGTGCCGGTCAAAAGGCATTGCCAGCAGCGCCGCGAGGCTGTAGCCGACGGTTACGAGCGCAATTCCGATTTTGCGAAGGGCGTTGAGCATGTGCAAATGTACATAATTCGCCGCTTTGCGGCGCGTGCCGCGGAACGCCTGAGACTGGCGCGGCGGCTGTCCGCGGACAACTCTGTGACAAACAAAAAAAGGAAGCCCACCGACAGGTGAGGCGAATTTGTGCGGCCGCCACAGGCGGCGAACACAAGGTGCGATGGACGACAAAAAGGAAACCGGGATGAAGGAAACAGAGGTCAGCAAAGCCGACTACTGGGCCGGCCGCTATCGCAAGGGTGAAACCGCATGGGATCTGGGCGCGCCCTGTACCGTATTTCAGGATGCGCTTTCGCGGGGACTGCTGCCGTTTCCCGGTGAGCCGGATAAAGCCCCGCACCTTCTGACGCCCGGCTGCGGCAACGGATACGACGCCGAAATGTTTGCCCGCCGCGGTTACCGCGTGACGGCGTTGGATTTTGCGCCCGAACCGCTTGCCAACCTGCGGCAACGCATCGAAGGGGAAGAGCTGCAGTTGGAAACCCTGTGCCGCGACGTGTTTGCATTGACGCCGGCCGATCTGGCTCCTGTAGATATTGTCCTGGAATACACGATGTACTGCGCCATCGATCCGCTGCGCCGTGAGGAATACCTGGCCGTGCTTGCCGCATTGCTGCGTCCCGGCGCAGTTGTGGCCGCCCTGCTTTTTCCGCTTGGAAGGCCGCAGGATGGACCGCCCTTTGCGATTGACCCGGACGAGTACGAACAACAATGGGCCGTCCACGGCTTGCGGGTGATGCATCGTGAGACGCCGCGCGCATCACATCCGGCCCGTGCCGGCAAAGAATTGTTGATGATATTGCGCAAAAGCAGCGTCTGACGGCCGGGCGGACCCGGCATAATAGTTGGGCCGCTGATACGTTTTCCAGCATTATTTATCGGGCAGAAGTTTGAAATACGGGAGTTATCATGTCAGTACCAACCATTAGTGCGGCGGAGCTGAGTCAAAAAATTCAGGCGGGTGAAAAACTGCAAATTCTGGACGTGCGCGAGCCGATGGAACGCGCCGAAAGCCACATCCCCGACACGGCGCACATCCCGCTGGGTTTCCTGCCCGGACGCTATTCCGAGCTGCAAGTAGCCGATGGCGAAAAACTCTACATTTACTGTCGCAGCGGCGCTCGCAGCGCCAGCGCCTGCAGTTTCCTGCGCGAAAAAGGCATCGACGCGGTCAACGTTTCAGGCGGCATTCTGGCCTGGGGCAAACTGCCGAACAACTGATCAATTTGAAATACCATGGCCATGCCGACGAACAGCGTCGCGGCCGTACATATCTGGAGTCCAATATGTCTGCAACTCTTCCGGCTTCGTTTGACGAAATGCTGAAAGCCGCCGGTAAACCGGTTCTGGTCGACTTCTGGGCCGAATGGTGCCCGCCATGCAAGGCGCTGGCCCCGACGCTGGAGCAACTGGCGCGCGAGGCCGACGGCCGTTTTGTCGTGGCCAAGGTCAACGTCGATCAAAAGCCCGACCTGGCCGCCCGTTTCAACGTCAGATCGATTCCCACGCTCATCCTGTTTGACGGCGAAAACATTCTGTGGCAGGGCGTCGGCGCGATGCCTCTGGCACAACTGCGCAGCGCGGTTAACGATGCCATCGACGGCCGCTGAGGCGCTGAACGACTGGACTTTGCCCCTTTATGCTTCGCTCCAAAGGGCTCGCATAGGGGCTTGCTGACAATTTTGTTTGTCATTGCGTATCCGGTTCGACGTCGTCGAACCGGTCGCGTGTTACGAAAGCGGAATTTGTTAACACCATATTACCCCGCCCGTTTTTGATGGACGCGCCGCGCGTCTGACGCAATTCCAACCACCGCAGCGGAAATCACGGCCGAAATGTTGCCGATTTGTTTTTGTTTAATTTCCCACGTGTTGCCGATTAAATACCATGCCGGAAATGTCCTGATTTCAGCTTGTATTCGGCAGGTTTCAGTATAGTGCCAACCCGCACCAGCAGCGCCCCGGGCACCATTTTGTTAAACAATATTTAACATGGCGCTAATATCCACCCCGGTAATTTTGTGACTAGAAATATAGCAACTCTCCTATTGCTTTTCTCCAGTATGCAAGCTGAAACATTGTTTATCTCCCAAAACACAATTACTTGAGCTCTCTTATGAATGTACGATTCAGTAGGATTGCCATGACGGCAATTCTAGTGGTGGCATTTCTGTGTTCAGGAATCCCGGCCTTTGCGCAAGGCACCGGCATCATTACAGGAACTGTTGTAAACAAGGCGGACGGCAAGCCGGTGATCGGCGCCACCGTTTTCATCGTCGGCACGAAACTGGGCGGTTTTTCCAACCAGGATGGTAAATACACCATCAAGAACGTACCGGTCGGAACTCATGCCCTGAAGATTTCGAGTGTCGGTCTGGCGCCCTACAACGTTACGGACATTGCCGTGTCGGAGGGCAACGCAACCAAGGTCGACGTGGCCATGGAGACGAACGACGTGACGACGGAAGAAATCGTCGTTACCGCCCGCGTGCTGAAAAACAGCGAGCCGGTTTTGCTGAGTCAGCGCGCCAAAGCGCCGGCAATGAGCGACGCCATCGGCGCGGACCGCATGGAAAAAGACGGCAGCGGCGATGCCGGCGAGGCTGTATCCAAGATCACGGGCGCTTCGCTGGTGGACGGCAAATACATCTACGTCCGCGGCCTGGGCGATCGTTATTCGAACGTTCAACTGAACGGCTCATCGCTGCCGAGCTCGGACCCCAACCGCAAAGCGGTTCAGCTCGACGTATTTCCTTCCAACCTGCTCGACAATATCGTGACCGTTAAAACTTTCACGCCCGACAAACCCGGCGACTTCACCGGCGGCAGCGTGAACATCGGCACCAAATCTTTCCCGGAACAATTCACGTTCAAACTTGGCGCCAGCGCGACGTTTGACTCGCAGGCCTCGCTGAACGACAACTTCCTGACCTACGGCACCGGCGACGGCGACTGGCTGGGCAGCGACGACGGTACGCGCGAGCTTCCCGGTTCGGTGGCAAACCTCGCCAAAGATGAGTTCCCCGAAGTCAACTCGGTGTTCAGCGACGAAGAAGGTGCGAATCTGCTCGACCAGATCACGCGCGAATTCAACCCGGAAATGGATGTGAATACCGGCAGCGCGCCTGTCAACCAAAGCTTTTCGCTGGCAATCGGCACAAACGCCGACCTCGGCGGCCGCCAGCTGGGTGTGCTCGGCAGCGTGACCTACAAACGCAGCTTCTCTTTTTACGAAAACGGAGAAGCCGGACGCTGGAAACTTACCGGCCCCACGGCCCTGACGCTCAATCGCGAAGCCGATCTCTCGGATACAAAAGGATCGTCCGAAGCGCTCATGAGTGGACTCGCGACCATCGCCTACATGCCCGCCGACAACCACGAAGTAAGTTCGACGGTGATGCTCAGCCAGAGCGGCACCTCGACGGCGCGCTTTCAGCAGGGTTTCTATTCGACACTGCAGAATCCGGCCACGCAGACATTCCAGACGCGCACGCTGCTCTACAACGAGCGCAGCGTTATGGCGATTCAGGGCGCGGGTAAACACTACTTCCCGGAACTCGAAGCGACGCCGATTCGCCTGAACTGGAACATTGCAAAAACGACTTCGACGCAGAATGAACCGGATCTGCGCTTCTTCTCCAACCACTTTTCGGTTGACGAAGACGATCCGACCGATACGAATTTCCGCATTGCAGCTACAAACTACATCGCTCCTTCGCGCTACTTTCGCGATCTGGAAGACGATATTCTGGAAATGCGTTCCGACCTCGAGATGACGATCGACACGTGGACAAGCAAAACCGGAACGGTGAAAATCGGCGGTCTGTACAGCAATACCACGCGTGACTTCAACGAGCGTCGCTTCCAGTATAACAGCGGTTCCCAGGGCGTGCCCTACAACGGTTCGCCGAATGATTTTGTCTCCGGCGACAACGTCGGCATCATCGGAATGCAGGGCAGCTTCTTCACGATGGGCAACAACATTCAGGATGTTTCCGAGCCCAAAAACAGCTACAAGGGCGAGCAAAACATCAACGCGGCATACGCCATGGTCGACCTGCCCGTGACGGAAGAACTGCGCTTCATCGGCGGCGCCCGCCTGGAAACAACCGACATCAGTGTGTTTACGGCGGACGAAGACGCCGAGCGCGCCGACATCGACGAGACCGACATTCTGGGTTCGCTCAACATCGTGTACGCACTGGATGAAAGTATGAACGTTCGCGCCGCTGCGACGCAGACGCTGGCGCGTCCGACTTTCCGCGAACTGGCTCCTTTCTCCTCGTTCAACTTTATCGGAGACTACATCGAAACCGGCAATACGGAACTGGAACGCACGACGGTCGTGAACTACGACCTTCGCTGGGAGTGGTTCGTTCGCCCCGGCGAGATTCTGGCGGTCAGCGGATTCTACAAAGACTTCACGGATCCGATTGAACGAGTCATCCTGAATGAAAACGGCGAAGTCCAATATCAGAATGTCGACAAAGCGACGGTCTACGGCGCTGAGATTGAAGCGCGCAAGTCGCTGGACGAGATCAGCGACATGCTGTCCAACTTCCAGATCGGCATGAACTTCACACTGGTGCAATCGCAGGTAGATATTGAAGCGGAAGAGCTGGAAGTGATCAAAGCATCGGATCCCGAAGCTTCAGACACACGTCAGATGTACGGCCAGTCGCCCTACATTCTGAACATGGATCTTTCCTACAGCAACCTCGAATCCGGCACGAACGTCGCGCTGAGCTACAACATCTTCGGCGAGCGCCTTGCCGCTGTGACGCTCGGCGGTACGCCGGACGTGTTTGAACAGCCGCGCGGCATTCTGAACCTGACGTTTTCACAAAGTATTACGGACGAGCTTGTCCTGAAGGGCAGCGCCTCCAACCTGTTGGATGCTTCCTACGAGGAAACGCAGGAGTACCGTGGCACGAGCTACATCTTCCAGCGCTACACCCTCGGCCAGGACTTCAACCTCGGTATCAGCTACTCGATCCAGTAACGCGATCGGGACTGCGGGAAATTCGACGATGCGCACTCTTTCCGGAACAAAACGCATCGTCGAAATTCCCGTCGGAGCGATGCCCTCCGAGGCCGGGACAAGCCTAAACGCATAGATTAACGCTCCCGCTTTAACACAACACGGCGCTTGAAAAACAACACGTGATTTCACGCTTGCACAAACAAGCGCAGGGAGTCTCTGTGCCTGAAAATCAGAACTGAGTTCAAAAAGAGTGATAGATACTAACGCCTGTCTCGAACCCTTTCGGAGGTTTTCCTTTATGCATCGCTTTCTACTGTTGGTTTTAGTCTGCCTGTTTGTGCCGGCTCTTGGCTTCGCACAAATTCAGGTAACGGATGCCGACATCAACGGCAACGTCACCTGGACGGCTGACAATGTTTACGTCCTTAACGGTTTTGTTTTTGTTGAAAATGGTGAAACGCTTACGATTGAGCCCGGTACGGTCATCCAGGCCAAACCCGGTCAGGGCGCTAACGCCAGTGCGCTGATCGTTGCTCGCGGCGGCAAGATTTTTGCCGACGGCAACGCGGCCAAACCGATCATTTTCACTGCTGAAAATGACGACGTCACCAATCCCAATGACATCCCCAAACTGGCCAAAAACCTCTGGGGTGGTCTGCTGATCCTTGGTAACGCGGTTGTTAACACCGCTTCCGGTACCGGCAACGTGGAAGGTCTGCCCGAGTCCGAGCGCACGGAGTACGGCGGTCCGGACGACGACGACAACTCCGGTATCCTGCGTTACATCTCCATCCGTCACGGCGGCAGCCTGATTGGCGGTAACAACGAAATTAACGGTCTTACGCTCGCCGGTGTCGGTCGCGGAACGACCATCGAGCACATCGAAATCTTTTCGAACTTCGACGACGGTATCGAATGGTTCGGCGGCACGGCTCAGGTCAAATACGCCATCTCCGCTTTCTGCGGCGACGACGGTTTCGACTATGACGAAGGCTGGCGCGGTAAAGGTCAGTTCTGGCTGTCGATCCACGGCCCGAATGCCGGCGGTTCCGGCGGCGAGCACGACGGCGGCACCGAACCGGAAGACGGCACGCCGTACTCCGAGCCGACGATTTACAATGCAACCTACATTGGTTCCGGTATCGACAGCGAGAACGAAGACAACACAATCGCGATCAACATGCGCGACAACGCCGGCGGTAAATACTACAACAGTGTCATCACGGACTTCCCCGGTGTGGCGCTGCTCGTTGAAGACCTGGCCGACGGCGAAGACAGCCGCAAGCGTTTTGAAGAAGGTCAACTGGAATTTGCCAACAACTTCTGGTGGGCTTTTGGCGGCGGTTCTACCATCGCCGAAGTTCTGACGAGCGATCCGGGTACGGACGCCGCGTTCATCACCGCTCTGGCTACTGACCTTGCAGCCAAAGGCAATCAGATTGTCGATCCGAAACTGACGAACATCAGCCGCACCGACGACGGCACGTTTGACCCGCGTCCTGCCGCCGGCAGCCCGCTGCTGGATGCCAACAACCTGCGTTCGGTTCCTGTCGACGGTTTCTTTACGCAAGCTCACTTCGGCGGCGCTTTTGGCGCAAACGACAACTGGGCGCGCGGCTGGACGGCTCTGGATCACTACGGCTATCTGGCCGAATCCGGCCCGACGCCGATCGTCGACGTTTTTGATGCAGACATCGAAGGCACGGTCAACTGGACCAATGACAAAATCTACCGTCTGAATGAATTTGTATTCGTCGACGCCGGCGAAACGCTGAACATTCAGGAAGGCACGGTTATCTGGGGTCGCCCCGGTCAGGGCGCCAACGCCAAAGCGCTGATCGTCTCCAAAGGCGGTACGATCAACGCCGTCGGTACGCGCGAGCAGCCGATTATCTTCACGGCTGAAGGCGACGACGTCAACAATCCGAATGACATCCCCAAACTGGCCAAAGGCCTCTGGGGCGGCGTTATCCTCCTGGGTAATGCTGTCATCAATACCGCCACGGGCAAAGGTAATGTTGAAGGTGTGCCCGAGTCGACTCGTACTGAGTACGGCGGCAACAACGACGACGACAATTCCGGTACGATGCGTTATTGCTCGATCCGTCACGGCGGCAGCCTGATCGGCGGTAACAACGAGATCAACGGTCTGACGCTTGGCGGTGTCGGTCGTGGCACGACGCTGGAATACATCGAAATCTTCTCGAACTTCGACGATGGTATCGAGTGGTTCGGCGGCACGGCTCAGGTTAAATACGCCATCTCGGCTTTCTGCGGCGATGACGGTTTTGACTACGACGAAGGCTGGCGCGGTAAAGGTCAGTTCTGGCTGTGCATCCACGGTCCGAACGCGGGCGGCAGCGCCGGCGAACACGACGGCGGTACGGAGCCGGAAGACGGCACGCCTTATGCCGAGCCGACGATCTACAACGCAACCTATATCGGTTCCGGCATCAACAGCTCCAATGACGACAACACGCTGGCCATCAACCTGCGCGACAACGCGGGCGGCCACTACAACAACAGCATCATCACTGACTTCCCGGGCACGGGCGTCAACATTGAAGACCTGAACGACGGTCAGGACAGCCGCCAGCGCTACGAAGACGGTCAACTGACCTTCATGAACAACATCTGGTGGGGCTTTGGCGCTGGTAATACGCTCGGCGACATCATCCAGAACGACGGCGAATTCGGTACGACGCTGGAAACGGCCTTCACTGAAGGCGGCAACCTGGTTGAAAATCCGATGCTGACGAACATCAGCCGCACGGACGACAGAACGTTTGACCCGCGTCCCGCAACCGGCAGCCCGGCTATCGACGCCGACAATGCTGCTCCGGTTCCGGCCGACGGTTTCTTCGATAACGCCGGTTTTGTCGGTGCGTTCAACCGCGTTCAGAACTGGGCTCTCGGATGGACGGCGCTGGATCAATACGGCTACATCTCCGATGCAGTTGTTGAGCCGGGTGTGGTCAATGTGTTCGATAGCGACATGAAAGGCGACATTCTGTGGTCGAACGACAATATCTATGTACTGAACGGCTTTGTCTTCGTTGAAGACGGTGAGTCGCTGACGATCGAACCGGGTACGGTCATCAAAGCCAAACCTGGTCAGGGCGCCAACGCCAGTGCGCTTATCATTGCACGCGGCGGTTATATCGATGCAAACGGTACTTCGGAAAACCCGATCATCTTTACGGCCGAAAGCGACGACGTCAATGATCCGGCGGACATTCCCGTGATGGCGCGTTCCCTCTGGGGCGGTCTGATCGTTCTCGGTAACGCTCGCACCAATACGGCTTCCGGTACCGGTAACGTCGAAGGTGTGCCAGAGTCGGTTCGTACCGAGTACGGCGGCGACAACGACAACGACAACTCCGGTATCCTGCGTTACATCTCGCTCCGTCACGGCGGTAGCCTGATCGGCGGTAACAACGAGATCAACGGTCTGACGCTCGGCGCGGTCGGCTCCGGTACGACGATCGAGTATATCGAGATCTTCTCGAACTTCGACGACGGTATCGAGTGGTTTGGCGGTACGGCTCAGGTCAAATACGCCGCGGCCATCTTCTGTGGCGACGACGGTTTCGACTACGATGAAGGCTGGCGCGGTAAAGGTCAGTTCTGGCTGAACTACAATGAAGCCAATGCCGGTGGTTCCGGCGGTGAGCACGACGGCGGTACTGAGCCCGAAGACGGCCAGCCCTATGCCGAGCCCAACATTTACAATGCAACCTACATCGGTTCCGGCGTCAACAGCACGAACGACGACAACACGATCGCGATCAACATGCGCGACAATGCCGGCGGTCACTACTACAACTCCATCATCACGGACTTCCCCGGCAAAGCTCTGTCGGTTGAAGACCTGAATGACGGTGAAGACAGCCGCTCGCGCTTTGAGAATGGCCAGCTTTCCTTCAGCAACAACATCTGGTGGGGCTTCGGCGACGGCAACACGCCGGCCGATTTCGTCGCTGGTTCAGGCGAATGGCAGACGGCTCTGATCAACGGTCTGACGGCCAACAACAACCTGGTTGAAGACCCGATGCTGCGCAATATCGATGCGCGCGGCGCCATGTGGCTCTTTGATCCGCGTCCGGTTGCCGGCAGTCCCGCTGTGGATGCCGCTAATGTTGCCGACGTTCCCGCCGGCGATCCGTTCTTTGTCCAGGCTCCGTACATCGGTGCGTTTGGACAGGGCCAGAACTGGCTGACCTACAATAACTGGTCGGCCGCTTCGCAGTACGGCGTCATTTCCGACGTGATTGACGAATCCATCGTCGACGCTGAAGCATCGGCCGACGTAACGGTTCGCGCATTCCCGAACCCGACTGTCGACAATGTCTGGGTCCGTTACAACCTGCCCAAATCGCAGATTGTTACGATCAAACTGGTTGACGTTCGCGGCAAAACGGTGATGTCCATCGTCGACGGCGAACAGCGCATGGAAGGCGTGTACCAGTTTAACCTGGACGTGAGCGACCTGGCTGTCGGCGCGTACTTCTTCACAATTGAAGCTGAAGGCGCTGCGGTAATGGAAACGATTAACATTGTGCGCTAAGAGCAGTGTTTACGCGGTTTGACCGCCTGTTAAACACCGTTCCGGGCGCCTCCTGAAAGTGGGAGAGCCTTGCACTGGAGAAAGGGAGTTCCGACTCAGGTCGGAGCTCCCTTGTTTACTTTAAAGCGCGCGGATTATTTGCGCGTTTGGCTCGTTTTAACAACACCTGATTGCAGCGCCGTTCCGGCTCGCTTTCTGACTTCAATGTTTGTCGTCCGGTATTCAACGTCGATTCACTTTGCCGGCTGCATGTGTTGGAGTTTATGGCTCTGCGCAACGAGACTTTACCCAAGCCAATAAAACTTGTGAACTTTTTGCAAATTACTGCGTAGAGCTGCCGATCGTTGATAAGTCAACAGTTGTGAAGTCAAGCACTGCTCCGGAGGAATGTACCGGAATGAATCAAACCGACGAAGCTGCGAATTTCAGGATTCGCAAGTATTATATGGATTGCATCGACGCGGCCGGCAACGGCAGCATCATGTACCACGCGCAGCTGCGATGGGGCAGGCTGGCGTTCAACTACGTCGGCGATCTGCGATTTACTCGTGATGCGAGTCTCGGCACGCGCGGCAAACTTGTGCGCACGCCGCCGCCGCACTTCGAGTTGCAGACTCCGCGAACCTTGACCTGGGACTGCCCGGCGCTTGACACTTCCGGCGCGTGGACAAGCAAAAAGAAAGTTGTATCAAAGCGTCTGCTGCACACAGCCGAGGGAGAAGTTAACTGGAACTGTTTACAGCCGGCGGCACATGCCGAAGTTAACAGCGGCGGTGCAATGCGTTTAAGCGGGGCCGGATACACAGAGTGTCTGGATCTGACGATTAAACCTTGGCGCCTGCCGATTGAGCAGCTCCGTTGGGGGCGTTTCCTGTCTGAAATTGAGTCAATTGTCTGGATCGAGTGGCGCGGCCCACATCCACTGAACCTCGTGATCCGCAATGGACGGCAGGTACACGGCGCGCTGATAGGCGATCGGACCATCCTTGCCGAGCAAGACGAATGGGAGCTGCACTTTGCCGACTCTTTAACGCTGCGCGACGGAACGCTGCTCGCAACAGTCTTCGATAAAATCCCGCTTGTTAAACAGAGCATTCCTGTGAAAATGTTAAACGCGCATGAAAGTAAGTGGCGCAGCCGCGGAACTTTCAGGTGCAAATCGGCATCGCCGGTCACAGGATGGGCAATTCACGAAAGAGTACAATGGCGGTCGCAATGAAAAACAGCCTGAATGTCGGCGCAGTGTTGTATGGTGCGCTTTTTATTATTGCTCTACCTGTTTTGCTGGTATGCTGGTCTGTCGCAACCGAATCGCTTGTGTCGCTGCCCGTGCCGCCTGTTCCGCCGGCGGGGCTTTGTTTAAGTGTTATGGGAGCGCTGTTAATGTTTGTCGCTATGTGGCAGCTCATGCGCCGCGGCGAGGGACTGCCCATGAATGCCTATCCGACCCGCAAATTTGTCGACAGCGGTATTTATCGCCTGGTCGCACATCCGATCTACGTCGGCGCATGTTTAAGTGTCGCAGGATCGGCTCTGTACTTTGAATCTGCCGCAGCGTTCTGGTTGATCACGCCGGTATTTGTTTTGTCTTGTCTTGCGCTGCTTCTTGGATATGAGATCGAAGCCATTGAACAACGCTTCGGCCCGCGGAAAGTCGAAAAACTATTAAGTCTGCCGCCGGATTCACGGAGTGCAGCCCTTGTGCGGGATCGGGTCAATGTATATCTGCTTGTATTAATTCCCTGGCTGATTGTGTATCAGCTGGTAATATATATCGGTGTGCCCGACGGAGCGATTTCGACGTTTCTGCCGTTTGAAGCGCAAATCCCGGTTGTTGAATGGACTGAGTTGTTTTACGCTTTTGCCTACGTGTTTGTAGCGGCGTTTCCAATTGTGGCGCGTCGGCGCGATCAACTGCATTCATTTTCAACTGCAGTCTTGTTTGCATCGGCGGTCGGGTTTTTCCTGATGTTTGTTCTGCCGCTGATTGCACCGCCCAAACCATTTGAGCCTGCTGGACCGCTGGGCGAATTGTTAATGTATGAAAGAGTGTACGACGCACCGACGGCGGCTTTTCCTTCGTTTCACGTAGCGCTTGCGTTCATTGCAGCCTGGGCATATGCTTTAGTCTGGCCGCGTCTTAAGTTGCTGTGGTACACCGTTGCCACTGCAATTTCCTTAAGTTGTTTAACCACGGGCATGCACGGCCTGATTGATGTTGCGGGTGGTTTCCTGCTGTTTGTTGCAACTTTTAAACGCAGTGTCATCTGGCGCCGGATGTTGGATGAATGTCAGCGCATCGCCAATTCCTGGACCAGTGTGCAGATTGGTCCTGTCCGGATAATCAACTATACGGTTTATGCCGGCGTAGGGACGATGCTGGGCGTGCTGTTAATTGCGGTTGTTTTGGGGCCGGACTACATTCCGGCGATTTGCATCACGGGAATGGCCTCTATCCTTGGAGCAGGAATCTGGGCGCAGGTGGTGGAGGGCGCGAGCGGGCTTTCACGTCCTTTTGGCTATTACGGCAGCATGGTCGCCGGATTGTTTTGTGCACTGGTGTATTCATTTTTAACAGATGTTGATTTCATGGTACTGACCGGTGCGTTTTTCCTGGCGGCCCCCTGGATACAGGCGGTTGGTCGACTGCGCTGTTTTGTTCAGGGTTGCTGTCATGGCAAAGAGACCAGCCCTGAGCTGGGAATCCGTCATTTTCATCCAAAATCCCGGGTATGCACGATGTCGGACCTGCGCGGCCGCCCGCTGCATCCGACGCCTCTGTATTCGATTATTGCCAACGTGGTTACGGGGCTCGTGCTCCTGCGTTTGTACTGGTCATCCGTCGACGCATCGTTGATCGTCGGTTTGTACCTGATTCTGGCCGGTATATCTCGTTTTGTGGAGGAGGCCTACCGCGGCGAGCCTCAGACGCCGTGGTGGGGAGGTTTGCGATTGTATCAGTGGGCGGCGCTGGCGAGTGCGCTCATTGGCATAGTTGTGACGATGTTTGCTTCCGGAACGACCTTGCCGCCGATGAGTTTTTCGTTCGAAGCGGTTTGGGTCGCACTTTTTTTTGGACTGGTGGTGTTTGTGGCGATGGGCGTGGATTTTCCGAAGTCAGGCCGGAAGTTGTCGAGGTTGGGGCCGGTGTGAGGGGGCTTCCAATTCTATCAGGCAAATCCAGGACTTTGCTGCCAGGTATCGTCAGCGTAAACAGGCATTAATAGTCAACTGGAGAGTCAAAGACGGGCGAAAAAAGGTGAAAATTTGTACCTTGCTTTCAGAATTTGCCGGCAAAATCGACGTTTCTGTTTCGTAAATGCATTGTAGTAGTAATGTCGGTAGATGTGCGAATAATTTTGCATTTGCATCGCTTGAACAAATGCGATACATTTGCCATCACTGTAGAGAAGTTCTTGCGCTGTAGTACCAAACAGCAGGTGCGGTGGAGAGAAAGAAGCGCAAAATCTGAATTCAGATTGTGGTCACAATTTTTGAAATTAATTCAGACTGAATTGCTTACTACAGATTTAGACACAGGAGTTAAGAACTTTGGAGCTTTCAGGCGTAGCGGTACCGTCCTACTCCCCAAACGACGCCCAGTTCTGTTAATTCCAGTGTGACGTGAAATTGAATGTTGCTTGCTGATGTCGCCAAGCCGGTAGTTCACCCGGCGAATTAATGTGACAGTGGAAGTTGCCTGCATGGATGAAAAACCGGGCCCGTCCGTGGTTTGCATCCCTGCGTGATTACTGAAACTGTTCCAAAAAATGCCTAAAAGCCTGTGTTTAACTTGAGGTTTTTACACAAGTTCGTTCAGGTGATTTTTTTAACAGCCCACTGAACTTTTCCCGACAACCAACAGATAAAATTGGTGAAAATATGAAGTCAAAGTTCTCAACTACGTTGACGCTCTTGTTCCTTATAGCGGTGTTTTTTATTGCAAAGGCTGAATCGTTTGGCTGTGATCCCCTCAACTGCGACCCGCAGCCTTGGTCCTATGCAACCAAAACGGTTTTTCTACCGAACTATCCCGATTGCCCGGTTCAAGTTGGATACTATTACAGGACGTGCTTTGGAGTCTACGTTGAAATGCGGATTGTCAGCTACAGCTTCAATCCAAGTGATGATCCTGATTGTCAGGATCTGCTTGATGATCAGCAAAAACCAGATGGGTCGCCCGATTGGGATGAAATTGGTGACACATTCGTTGACTTGCATTTACAACTTAGCAAAGACTTGTTCGAAGCCTTCTACAACTCACTGCCCTCGGCAAGCCAAAGTGCCTATCATTGTGGGCAGGGAGGCTCGAAAACTTATTCCTCCCAGTGGTCTCCTTGTGTAGAATACGAGGTGTGCTTTAGTGATGGTCCCTGGGAAGTAAGTATAAATGATTGCGAAGAGAATGTATGCTGCCTCATCGAGACGATCTACTGTTGGGATACTCAGACAAATGAACCGGTCGTAACTGTGAATTACTTTCCTCAGACTGGCTCTTGCGGTGATCCGCAATTGGGGATAAACTTTCCCTGCATCACATATGGTTGTGTTCCGTTTTGCGGAAGCGGGAAGCAGTCGATCAATGAGCCGGGATTCCAAAGTGCAGGTGATACTGGCTTTATCCAATATGTAAACATTGCTCCCAATCCGTTTGATTCTGAGGCTACTATCAGCTATGAGCTTCTGGAATCCGCAGATGTTGAGATCAAACTGTACGATATGTTCGGACGGCAAGTTATCTCTCTGCCGCAAGGATTGCAGTCTTCTGGTTCAAACAGCGTCTCGATTCATGCAAGAAATCTGCCGAATGGAGTGTATACGTTCCAGATTCAGGCTGGTGAACATCGTGCCGGCGGGCAGTTGAATTTGGCAAAGTAATCGTAGCATGCAGAGTGCCCGCCCGGTTCAGGCGGGCACTCTATCACGATTGAAGCAGATTTGTTGAAGACTTCCTGGCAAATTGATTGCAGGTGTCCGAGTTTGTTTCAGAAATATGTCAGGATTCAGGAAGGTTCTTTCCTGGCCAGACGTTGCGCAAATATTGTAATTTGTTTTGTCATTCATTTCGTAATATATTGAGCGCTGAAACTAATAATTTGCACGTGCATGACTTTCTGAAGTGAACCACCCTTGTTGCAGCTCTGGTGTATTTGCCCGTAGCTTCTCTCCAGTACTGAATTGGGTTTGCGTCACATTTACCAATTTCTTTGAAGATTCTCACTATGAAACAACCAGCAACAGCGTCACGATCGGCTTGGAGTACCCGTTTCTTTTTCATTGTAATGTTAATGCTTGTACCGCAGTTCGTTTTAGCGCAGGTATTCCTTTGGGAGAAATCATATAGCAGCGATCTGGGATACTTTACAGCAGATTACATCAATGTTACGACCGATGGTGAGTTTCTTATTGCCGGTGAAAATGGAACTGGTGTGGCGCATCTCAGTAAAGTAGAAAGACAAGGCGAACTGCGATGGACGAGCACGGCGGGAGTTGAAGACCAACCAGCCTATGCGCTGGGGTGCTACGAAAAATCCGCCGAAGTGTATCGATTGGTGGCGATGCAGAATATCAGCGTCGGAATTGGCGGAGGTGCGCCCAAATCAACCTTGATTCGGGACTACGATGCTTCTGGAGATTCGATATTTGAGAAATTTGATGTCCAGTCGGGCAATGTATTGTTAAACTCAAGAGCTGTAAGTATCGAAAGTGATGGATTTCGAGTTTTCAGCAATCGTTTTGGTGCAAACCCGCCGATGTTGGCAGTGGGATATTTGGATGGAAACGGAACTTTACAACGTTATGATGATGTCGCGTCGCCGGATACTGACTCACTGCAAACATACTGGTCGGCCAGTTCGCTGACTGACGGTTCGCTTGTTGTAGCAGGTCAGATACAAGTATTAACCGGGCAAACGCAATTAATTACCCTGATAAAAATTGACAAGGAAGGACAACTTGTCTGGGACAAACGATTTGCTCCGGGGCGCCGCAATAATATGCGTGCAATGACACGAGCAGAAAATGGTGACTTTCTGATTACTTCCAACGTTGTGATTGGTGACACTGATATAATCCAGGTTTCGTTAATGCGCATAAGTCCTGATGGGGAACTGCTTTGGAGTAAAGTATACGAAGTCCGCGAACTTGCGGGTGTGCGTAGTATTGTCGAAACAAAGGAAAAGTCAATTGTACTGGTTGGTACTTCCGGCATTTACGATAGCAATCGGGACCGCGGACTGGAAGGAAGTTATGACGGATTCATACTTCATACGCGATCTGATGGCGAACTCCTGTGGGAAAGCAAAATCGGTGAGGAAGACGTCGATGATGTGCTGTCTTCGGTATACGAAATTGACAATGGTAATTTCCTTGTTGGCGGTACTGTAAACAACGGTCAAATGTACCTGGCGGAAATTGATATCTATACTTCTACAAACGTAGAAGAAAAGGTTGAAAACGAGAATACATTCAATCAAACTGTGTTCCCCCAACCTGCTTCCAGTGCCACTGGAGCCGAGGTCGAATTTTCGTTGGCGTCCGCTGGTAATGTTTTGCTCGCCGTTTTTGATACATTCGGTCGCAAAGTCACGGATCTTCACTTTGGCAAAATGGAGTCCGGGTTAAGAAGAATATCCTTGCCCCTGAGTGAATTGGGGCGAGGCACTTACTACTACGTTCTTTCAGTGGGCAACAAACAAGTACACGGTAATTTCATCGTGTTGTAGTAGCCGGCTGTTCGCAACAGGATCACAATTTAAATCGCGGATGCGTGTGCTTCGACGAAGGTCACACTATCGAAGCAGGTGCTCCAGACCCAAGAAGATCATAGATCGAAACTTGCCGGGTTCACTGCAATTAAACAGCCCGGCTGTTACTCAACATCCTGATCTGACTATTCGCCCCCTGCTTAAACAATTGACAGGGGTGTTGGTCATGTCAACTTTTAACACTTTCTTGTTTAAGGAGATTATTGTATGAAACGCAATTTCATGCACGTTTGTACTATTCTGTTCAGTTTTTTTGTTGTCATGTCGTTTGGTGTAAACTCTGCCCAAGCCTGTGATCCATTAAATTGCGATCCTTCGCCCTGGACCTGGACTACTCGAGTAGTATACCTGCCGGACTACCCAAACTGCCCTATTACGGTAGGATACAGGTATCGCACATGTTTTGGAATCATTACAGAAATTGAAGTTCGCTCCTACAGCTTTACGCCCAGTGCTGATCCTGACTGCACAGATCTCTCAAATGATCAGCAAGATGCCGCCGGCAATCCAAACTGGGCAGAAATTGGACAAACGTTTCGCGACTTGTTGACACAGCTTTCCGAAGACTTGTTCGTCGATTTCTACAACAGCCTTCCGAATCAGGCTGCAAAAGATGCTTACGACTGTGAGAATGGTACGACGAACAAAACTTACACCGGTGTCTGGGGATCATGTGTAGAATACGAAGTATGCTTCAATTTCCCCGGCCCCTGGACATTCGAAATTTCGGAATGTACGGATTTGCTGTGCTGTTTGCAGGAAACGACGTATTGCTGGGATTCGCAAACAAATTCGCCTAAAGTTACCGAGACGTTCACGCCTGCTCCCGATGACTGCGGCACTCCGTCTTTGAGCATCAACTGGCCTTGTTTCACTTATGGTTGTGTGCCGTTCTGTGAATACGAAGGACAAAAAGGCTCCAAAAATGCATCCCCCATCGAAGGCCAATTCGGCACGATCTACAATCTGCGTGTTGCACCGAATCCGGTTGAGGCTGAGGCAACGATTACGTATTCGCTCAGCGAACAGACAGAAGTCGAAATCGTGCTGTTCGATTCATTCGGACGTCAAGTCGCAACCGTGTTCTCGGGTCGTCAGTCCCAGGGTGCGCACCGCGTTAACCTGCCGTCCGAAAACCTCATTAACGGCATGTACACCTTCCAGGTGCGCGCCAATGGTGAGTCGGCGACTGGTTCGGTGATTCTCTCGCGTTAAGTTTAAAGTCAGTTCTGAGTAGTAAACAGCGGCGCTCCGCCGCCGGTGTTTAACTCGACGATAAATACAAAAGCCGGTGGGATTTAAAACTCACCGGCTTTTGTGTTGAAATTCTGATTAAGGTTGTCAACCGAATGCTTGAGAGGCAAGTCCCCGCAACTCGCGGCGACGTTGACAGGCTGAGTGTTCGATGCCTTTTGTGTGGGCTGATCTGCTCGCTGGGCCGACAAAACCTTGCAACTCGCGGCAATGTTAACAGGCTGAGCGTCTGATGCCTTTTCGTCGGTTCATTCGCTCGCTAGGCCGACAAGACTTCGCAACTCGCGGCAATGTTAACATGCTGAGCGTTCAAAGTCTCGAGGGCGAAAATGTTGCCGGCACGCACGCCACATTAGCATCATCGACGAACAAAAAAGAAAAAGCAAGCCGGAGGAAGGACGGCGAAGCGCTCAAGCCGTCAGAAGCTGAGGCCCGGGTGTGGATTTGTTTAATTCCATCGAGCGCTATTGCGCCTGCTCAACCCGCACAATCTCGCGGATTGAGTGTTTTAACATGCGTTCGATGCCGCCGCGCAAAGTCATCAGTGACATAGGGCAGCTGCGGCAAGCGCCGGTTAAACGGACGTGGGCGATGCCCGTGACGCTGTTGAAACTCACGAATTCCACGTCGCCGCCGTCGGCCTGCAGGTACTGCCGCAGGGAATCCAGCACGTGTTCGATTCGCGTTTCGACAGGCGTCTCGTTCATATCGCCTCCTGGTGTTTGCGCGTGTGCAAGTAGTTTAGAGTGAAATCTGTACCGTCGGCGTCTGCATCGCAGCCAGATTGGCGCGCCGTGTACCCGCCGTAACCGCCGCCGCCAGCTTCTCAATCGCCTCGGCTTCCGCTTTGGCATTTTTGTTTAACACCACCGGCTTGCCGTTGTCGCCGCCCTCGCGAACCGGCGTCGACAGCGGTAGCTCACCCAGGAACGGTACCTCAAGCTCGCGTGCAATGTGGTCGCCGCCGCCGTGCGAGAAAATATCTTCACGGTGGCCGCACTTGGGACAATTGAAATAGCTCATGTTTTCGATCACACCGAGGATGCCCACGTTAACTTTCTTAAACATGGCGATGCCGCGGCGTACGTCCGCCAACGAGATATCCTGCGGTGTCGTGACTATCACTGCGCCGGTAAGCGGAATTTTCTGCGAAAGTGTTAACTGGATGTCGCCCGTACCGGGAGGCAGGTCAAAAATCAGGTAGTCGAGCGGTCCCCATTCGATCTGTTCAAACAAGGTCGAAAAGTAACCGGCCTGCATCGGTCCGCGCATGACCGCAGCCTGGTCGCGGCCCATGACAAATCCGATCGACGCCAGTTTAACGCCGTGACGCTCGTGCGGGTAGCCGATCATTGTGCCGTCTTCGCGTTTGCCCGCCTTGAGCGGTTCATCCTGCAAGCCGAACATCGTCGGAGCGCTGGGGCCGTGTACGTCCGCGTCGAGCAATCCCACGGAAGCACCCTGCTTGGCAAGTGCGGCCGCCAGGTTGGAGGCCAGCGTCGATTTGCCGACGCCGCCTTTTCCGGACGCCACCGCAATCAGATTTTTGACTTCGCGCAAGTGCGGATTTGTGAGTTTCTGCTCCGGCGCGTGCTCCTGCACAAATACCTGGACCGCCGCTTCCGGGGCGACCTGCTGAACCGCGTCGCGGACCTGATCGTCAAGCGTGCGCGCCACCAGGTGCAGCGGCTGCACCAGCTTGAGGTAGACCTTGACCTTGCGTCCCTCGATTTCTATTGAATGAATCGCCTCCAGGTCGTTTAAGCTGGCGCCAAGGTCGGGATCGACGATTTTACCGATTTTGTTGCGCAGTTCCACTTCGGGGATGCTTCCGTTCGCAGTCGAGGAAAACAAAGCCATACGGTCACCGGGGATGTTTCGGGTGCGCAGCGCCGCCGGCGCGCACCGGTACGTGTTGTTTGGCCGCCCTGAGCGGCAGATTACTGTGCGGGGACGTAAGACAGGAGTCGAGATTTTCCGCCGCACCCACGATGTCCGTATTAAACATTTGGTCGGTCGCGTTCGGCTGCGTAGCTTTGGCGCTTTGCATTTCTGCCCGCCTGCCGGAGACCGACAGTGATTATTCTTGAAACCGAACGCCTGCAACTGCTGCCCGCGGGGCCCGACCACATCCGTGCTATGCTTTCCGGCAGCGCTGCATTCAACCAGGCTTTTGACATGACGCTCGTCGATGGTTACCTGGCGTTCCCGGAAGCGCTGTACCCCACGCTGGAAGCGCTCGAAAGCGATCCGGATATCGCGCCCTGGTGGATGTACATGATTGTGCACAAGCGCGATCGCGCCGTGGTGGGAACCGCCGGATACAAGGGCCGCCCGCGTAATTACCATGTCGAAGTGGGCTACAGTGTCGCGCCTTCCTACCAAAACCTCGGCATCGCCACCGAAACGGTCAAGGCCTTGACCTTCAACGCTAAAACACATGAAGATGTCGAGCTGGTGATTGCTCACACGCTGCCGCAAAGCAGCGCTTCCACGCGCGTGCTGACCAAATGCAGCTTTATCCATACCACGGATATTGACGATCCGGACGACGGACTTGTCTGGCGCTGGGAACACCAAAGCAATTGACTTTCCTCTTTTTAGCCGCTTTTTGCGGTCTTTTTTGTTCGTTGGCGCATCACCGGCCGGAGGACAAAATGCTCGTCTTGGAATCCTCATTTTTGCATTAAATGCTCTTCGCGGCGCCATGTACCAGCCGTAAGTTTACCCTCGGGGCTGCCGGATACTCCTCTTCCGGCTTAAACTATCATTGTCATGAGGGTATAACCATGAAATCAATTTTACAAGTGCGGCGCAGTGTGAATCTGCTGTGTGCCGCTGCATTGCTGTTGCTGGGCGGCGCGGTGCACGCGCAGGCGCAGTGGACCAACGTCGGAATTTCCGGCTTCGACTCTCCCGTGTACTACGCCACCAGCACGGGCGACGGCCAATTACACGTTCTCGGCTGGAACGGCGCGACATCTTACCTGGCGTACAGCCCGGATCGCGGCGAGTCCTGGGACGTCATAACAATCGAAAACACATTCATGTTCGGCGTTGAGCAACTGGACAACGGCCTTCTGCTGGTGTGCGGACACACGCTCACCGAGTCCGCCGGTTTGCTCTTGGTGGGCACGGGGCTGGACGATCTTGAAGGCGACGTCTTCGACGGCGGCGGGACCGCCTCCTTCGGTTTTTACCGCGTGGAATTCCTGAACGACGATTTCGGCTACATGTGCGGATACGACGGCGCCATTCTCAATACAACGGACGGCGGCGGCAGCTGGACGCGCGGCGAGACCAACAGCGAGACGACGGTCTTCCGCAACATTACGATCGGCAGCGAACAGGTGGCTCTCTCTGCCGGCGGCGCGTCCTTCTTCCAGATGACGGAACTGTGGCGCACGACGGACGGCGGCGCGACCTGGTCGATTCTGCACGACTACGGTTCGGCCAACTCGATCACGGAAATTCAGATGCTCAATGAAAATACAGCGCTGATGACAGGCAGCGAGGACGGCGTGCAGTATATCCGCGTTTCACAGGACGCCGGACAGACCTGGACGCAGGTGTTTGAAGATACTGACAACGCCAATCCCGTTTTCTACGATCTGGAAATCGCGTCCAATGGCGTGGGAATTGCCGCCGGCGATGCCGGTGAGTGCGCCGTCACGAGCGACTTCGGCATGACCTGGCAGAAGCTGCCGCGTCAGACGGCTGTGTCGCTCGGCGGGTGCGCCGTCGACGACAACAACTCCGTTTATATGTTCGGTTCCGGTGGGGTGGGCTGGCGTTTTGACGCGTCCGTCACGGACGTGGACGACAACACGGCGCACACCGGCGCGACGAAGATTCTGCCGAACCCGCTGACGGAAAATGGTCGGCTGCAGACCACTCTTGCGGCCGATGGTCCGGTGCAGGTGCGCATTTTTGACGTCCGCGGCCGGCTTGTAAAGGAACTCGAGAACACAACTCGCGACTTTGCGCTCGATCACGCGCAGTTCACTCCCGGCATGTACGTTTTTCACGTGCTGCGGGACGGCAAGATCATGGACTCGGGGTCTTTTGCGGTTCGTTGACTTTTGGACTTCGCGCCCGACGTAACAGCGATTTCAATCGACGGGACCGGACCGTGACGCAGCCGGTCCCGTTGTTAACAAAAATGTCTGGACGCAGTTGGAATTCTCACCTCTTTTTGAGCTGCTGTCGCCCGCGGTACAACTGTGTGGGCAGCTGCCGCTACACTCCCGCGCCACAACCGGCAACCGGAGTTCAGTACTTATCTGAAAGGATTCCCATGCGCCGCATGACATTGTTAACGCCCGGACCGGCCTTGCTGATTTCCTTAACAGCCTTCTTGTTTGTACCGGCTTCGCCTGTGAGAGCCCAGTGGGAAGCCGTTAACATTCCGTCATTCAACGAATCAATTCAGGCGGCGGCGGTCGACGCGGCCGGCGGCGTCTACCTGGCCTGCTGGACGCCCGGCCCTGATTCGTGGTTGGTCTACAGCCCCGACGGCGGCCAAAACTGGCAGACAAATTATGTCGCTTCCCGTTTTCTGCATTCAATTGACGTTCTTGAGAACGGCGAAGTATTGGTCTCAGGGCGCGACCCCGTCAGCGATGCGGCCGTACTGCTGCGCGGATCGGCAATTAACAATTACGACGAATTCCTGTTTAACGAAGGGCCCAATGCGGCCTACCTGTATTACCAGGTTAACTTCAGGAACGACCAGGAAGGTTTGCTGGCCGGATACAACGGCCGCGTTCTGCGCAGCGTCGACGGCGGGGCGACCTGGGAACGCACGAACACCGGCTCGGACGAAATTATCTTTCGCGAAATTAAACACTCCGGCGAAACGGTCGTGCATGCCGCGGCCGGATTTAATTTCCTGCGCATGACGCGGCTGTGGCGCAGTACGGACGGCGGTGCAAACTGGAGTGAAATGTTTGATCTGGGCGACACAACGGCAATCCGCAAAATAGCGCCAAGCGGCCCGCAGCAGTTAACAGTTTGCTGTTCTGTGCCCATCACCGGCTACCAGTTTATTCTGTTTTCTGACGACGACGGCGAGTCCTGGAACACCGCCTGGGAGACGGACGACGGAGAATTCTTCTACGACATGAAATTTGGAGCCGATGGTCGCGGCCTGGCCGTCGCGAGTGGCGGGCAGCTTCTGGTCAGCGATGACTACGGCCGCTCCTGGCGGCAGGAAAGCAGTCCGATCAGCAGCGATATTACCGCCTGCATCATTGACGAGAGCCGCGGGGTGGAATATGTGTTCGGCGATTTTGGTCTGGTCTACCGCAGGCCGCTCCCGGCCACGTCGGTCGATGCGGTAGTAGAACCGAATGCCGCTCTGGTATGCCCCAACCCGATCGGGGAGGAGGGCCGGCTGCATTTCGGTCCGCGCGCTGCGGACGGCGGCGAACTGCTCGTTGTCGACATGACGGGCCGCGAAGCGGCGCACATCACATCGCATGGGCCGGAATTTGAACTGGCGGCCGCGGCGCTCAGTCCCGGCATCTACTGTTTCCAGTTGCAGCGGGAGGGAGAAATCCTCCAGCGCGGCAGTTTTGTCGTTGAGTAAAAATCTGTCTCACGTAGTCTGGCGGCGCATCGGTTTCGGCTGGTGCGCCGTCCGGCATTTTCGGCGCGGCGGTGGAAACTTTTTTCTAAAGATTCGGTGCAGAACTCCGATCACTGCTGTAGACGGAACATGACGGTGCAGGGAAGCACGGAAGTTCCGCCATGGTTAGATATCGCAAACTTGAGGTACATGGAGGTACGTCATGCCTAGCGCATTGAGCGGTGGTGCACGCATTCGCACCAATACTCCCGCCGAAAACGCCTTTAACGCTCTGTCAGGCGCCAACAACAGCATCGCCCTTCGCCAGCTTCGCTTGTCGACAGGCAAGCGCATCAACGCCGCATCCGATGACGTGGCCGGGTACATTACGTCCCGCGCTCTGTCTTCGCGTGTCGGCTCGCTGCGTTCCGCGCTTAATGCCGTGGGCGACGCCAAAAACGTAGCGGCTATTGCCCAGGACGGCCTGGACAACATCAACGCCCTGTTGACGCAGATCAAGGATGCTGCTTCGACGGCGGCTTCGGGCGCGCTCGGAACCGATGAAAAGGTCTCGCTGGCGCAGGCTGCGTCCCGCCTGGTCGATCAGATCCAGACGGTCGTTGACTCGACGGTCTTCGGCGGCGAAGAGCTGATCAACGGTTCGTTCAGCAGCAGCTTCGTTATTGGTTTTTCGGCCACCAACTCGCTGTTGTCGGTCGAGATCGACCTGACGACATCGGGCAACAGTTTCTACTTCGACGTCAACTCGGAAAGCAACACGACCTTCGCCGGTATCACCGGTCTGGACCTGTCGTCGTTCAACTCCGTTTCGTCGACCGATCTGGGTGTCTTCGGAACGTCGCAGATTTCGGCCACGCTGACGAGCCTGTCGAACGCGTTGAACAACGTGAACCGCACGGCATCGTACATCGGTGGTGTGGTGAACCGCCTGGACTCGCAGGAAACGGCGCTGCAGTCGCAGATTACGAACTACAACGCGGCCATTTCCCGCATCGAGGATGCGGACGTGGCGCTTGAGCAGCTTGAGCTGATCAAATCGCAGTTCCTGCAGCAGACGTCGATCATCTCGCTGGCACAGGCCAACGCCAACCCGCAAACCTTCCTGCAGCTGCTGCAGTAAGCGACATCGGCGTTCGGGACCGACTGAATACAAAGGCTGTTTCCTGAGGGGGACAGCCTTTTTTTGTTTGTCGGCGCGTGTGAAACGCGGAGGTTCTGCGACGGTTCAGGTGCGCTGAACTTCGCTCACACAGCCGGAACGGCGGGCCAAACAAGAAAATTCAAGGGGGAAGGAAAAAATATCTCAAGAATTTGCGGCGGCGTCCGATACCACTATCGGATTCATACCAGGCAGGATGCCCTTCGTTGAATTTATGGATGAATCGCGGAGGATAATATGCCCACTGCAATATCCGGCGGTGGTCGTATTGGAACCAATACGCCTGCCGAAAATGCTTTTAATGCGCTCTCGCGCGCCAATGACAGCCTTGCCCTGCGCCAGTTGCGCCTCTCGACGGGCAAGCGCATCAACTCAGCCTCTGATGATGTAGCCGGATACATCACGTCGCGTTCGTTGGCCTCACGCGTCGGGTCGCTGCGAAGCGCACTCAACGCCGTCGGCGACGCCAAAAACGTGGCGGCCATCGCCCAGGATGGTCTCGACAACGTCAACGATTTGTTGACTCAAATCAAGGACGCAATTTCCTCGGCGGCTTCGGGCGCACTGGGAACGGACGAAAAAGTTTCGCTGGCACAGGCGGCGGCGCGTTTGACCGACCAGATTCAGACGGTGGTCGACTCGACGGTGTTCGGCGGCCAGGAGCTGATCAACGGAACGTTCAGCGAAGATTTTGTGATCGGTTTCAGCGCCGACAACTCGCTGATTTCGCTGTCCTTCGACCTTTCGTCCAGCAACTCGTTCTACGCCGACGTAAGCACGTCCAGCAACACGAGTTTTGCAGGCGTGACGGGACTGGATCTGTCGGCGCTCAGCTCGGTTGCAAGCTCGGACCTGGGTGTATTTTCGACTTCGCAGATCAGCGCGACGCTGACGAGCATATCGAACGCGCTGGACAACGTGAACAACTTTGCGTCGTTTATCGGTGGTATTACAAACCGTCTGACGTCGCAGGAAACGGCCCTTCAGTCGCAGATTACGAACTTCAACGCTGCAATTTCGCGGATTGAAGATGCGGACGTGGCGCTGGAGCAGCTCGAACTGATCAAGGCGCAGTTTCTGCAGCAGACCTCGATCATCTCGCTGGCGCAGGCGAACCAGAATCCGAATACATTCCTGCAGTTGCTCGGTTAATAACCGGATGACGACGGGGCGCGCCGGATTCGCAGGATCGACCGCGCGTGCCGCCAGGCAGTACTAAGATACTGACGAGGGCGGCGGAGTGATCTGTCCGCCTTCGTCATTATTCAGGGGAACCCGGTTCCTTGGCTCATTCTCACGAAAATAAAGGTACAGGACGTATGACCTCAGCGCAGCAGGCCGCGGCGCGGCGTGTATACGGAGACGGCGCCTCTGGCAAGGCAGTTTCCGGCTACATGGAACAGGAAGTTCAGCAGTGGAGTGCGGAAAAGATCATCCTTAAAATGTACGATCTTTTCATCGTTGCCGCGCGTCAGCGCGACATAGCCAAGATGAACAGGGTATTGACTGAATTGATGGCCGCGCTCGATTTTGAGTACAAAGACCAGGCGACGCGATTGTACCGCATGTACGAATACTGCCAGAGTTGCATCATGGCCAAGCGCTACGATGAAGCCCTCGGCATTATTCGCGATCTGCGCGAGACCTGGGCGGACGCATTTAAACTGAAGTGAGGCTGCCATGTCCGATTTGCTTGGAGCCGCCCTCGGCATCACAAATGGTCTGACCGACTCGGCTGAACCGCCGGTCAATGCGCTGCTGGACGCGTACCGGCGGACGCAGGCAAAGCCCATTAATGATCTGAATGCGCGCAAGTCGACGCTGGAAAAGAACCAGGTATATTTCAACTCCCTGCGTTCCAGCCTGGAGAGTCTGACGGACGTGCTGTCCGATTTCAGCAGCAGCAACATCTCGCTGGATAGCTTCGGCAGCAAAAAAGCAAGCTCATCCGACACGTCGGTCGTGACGGCTTCCGCGGAGGCGGGCGCCTTTTCGGGGCTTACGACTATCAAAGTCAACCGTCTGGCGACGAACGACATTCTGGTGAGCGACCGCGTGAACGCAACGGATGCGTCCGGTTATGCGGCGGGGACATTTTCCTTCGACCTGACGATCGGTGCAACAACGCGCACGATAGACGTGACGTTCGACGGAACGGAAGACTTCCAGACGGCGCTGGCAAAAATCGCTGACGCGGTGAATGCGGAGGACGACCTGGATGTTTCGGCCGGTGTGGTGTTCGACACCTCGTCAACCGTGCGTCTCTCGCTTGCGACCAGTACGGAAGGCGCGGAGAACCGCATTGAATTTACGGATACTGACAGCGTGCTTTCGCCTCTGGGGCTGGATGCGGCGCTGTTTGCGGATGCGAATAATCGCACAGCGTTCGACGACACATCGGCAGGATACCGCACGTCGGACTCGGACGAACTGGACGCCAGTTTTCAGCTCAACGGCATCAATATCACGCGTTCGACAAATGTGATCGACGACGTGGTGGAGGGCCTGACGTTTACGCTGCGCAAGGCGCAGGATGCCGGTGACGCGGCGATTACGATTACGAGCGAGACGGATCCGGACGGCGTTCGCAACAACCTGAATCCGCTGCTTGAGAAGTACAACAATCTGCTGGAAGTGCTGAACAATCCCGAAGGCGATACGGGGCGCGACGTTGCACTGCGCTCGCTGCGTTCCTCCATCCGCCAGGCGGCCAGCAGCGAGTTGACAAGCGGGACGTTCAAGTATCTGTCCGACATCGGCATCACGTTCGATACCGACGGCAAACTGCGCATCTCGGATCTCTCGACTTTGGAAGACGCGGTGGAGCAGGACGCTCAGGCCGTCGCCGACCTGGTCTCGGCCTTTTCCGACAACATCAACAGCCGACTGGGCAGCTTGCTGGGTGAAGACGGGCTGATCACTGCACGCAAGGATTCGATCAGCGTGCAGATACGCAATATCGATCGTCGTGTCGATACGCTGGAGAAGCGGGTAGACATTCAGGCCGAGGCGCTGCGCAAGCAGTACGAGTCCTATCAACTGATTTACTCGCAGGCCCAGGCACAATTTTCATTGATTTCATCATTCAGTGCCAACAGCACCCTCGCGTAACAGCAATCGGTAATTATGAAACAAACTGCGTTGGAACAGGAAAAACGAAACGTTGGATTGATTCGCCAGTAAACGAGTGCTCGGCTCTATTTTTATTGAAAGACGGGAGCGTCTTATGATAGACAACATCCAGGGAATCTCGCCGCTCGTCGTAACAGCGCTTGATTCCACGCGCAACACCGTCGGCGACGAGAGCGAAGCCGGCAAGCTGAAAACAGCGCAGAACGACTCCGGGTCGGTTGATGCGCAGGCGCAAAAAGACAATCGGACCGAATCGCAGCAGAAATCCGTTGAACCGCAGCCGGCCACGACGGATTACAGTCAGATCACCGAACGGCTTCAGGAGCTGCTCAGCAATGACACAACCGTGCAGTTTCGATTCGATGAAACGACGCGCCGAATCGTGATGACGGTTGTCGATGTCAATACGCAGGAAGTGATCCGGCAGATTCCGGCGGAAGAGTCGCTGCGCATAGCAAAATTTATCACTGAAAGTTTCGAGCAGGGCCAGGTGACCGATGCCAAAGTCTGATGCGCAGCATCGCGTTCTGGCCATGTTTGACGCCGCTCAGGTCGTCAGCGAAGAACTTTTTTGTCTGATTGGCAAAAAAAATCCTCAATTTGTTGAGGAAATTGCCGATAGATATTCCAGGAGGGGTGAAATCCTCCAGGAAATTGACAATTGGCGGCGAGCGCACGCGGACGAATTTGCCGATCAGGCCTTTCAGGCCCGATGGCAGGAACGCGCGCACAAACTGGAAGAGTGCGATGCACAGTTGCTGCGGGATTTGCCCGCAATGCGCAAACAGGTGCACGACCAGCTCGTCGATCTTAACAAACGCAAATACCTTCTGCTCTATTCAAGGGGGCAATCGACATGAATGTCAATCCCGTAAATCCCCTTCAGGCGCCTAAAATCGGCTCGCAGTCCGCGCCGCGCGTGGACGACCAGCAACCGGCCAACGAAGTACAGGCGCGCGAACGCCGCGATACGCTCGAACTGTCCAACGAAGCACAGGACATTCGCGAAAACCAGCGCAATGAGTCGCTGGCGCAAATTCAATCGCAGATCAATGCCGGCTATTTCAATCGCCCGGAAGTGATTCGCGAGACGGCGGTCCAGATCAACAAGGAACTCAACTCGGAAATCCGCCGCGCCACCTCCTGATCGTTCGTCGGCGCTTATCGGGCCGTCGTGTAATCCTGAGTAAAAACGTTGCGAACAGCCGGACCTGTGTCCGGCTGTTTTGCTTTAAATAGTGCGGCAAGTGCGCCTTTGGCATTTGTGTGAAAAAATCACTATACTTGCCCGGATTGTACGGAAGAGCCGATCGCACTGCATTTCTCCTGATCTGCTTCTGGGTCGATGGACAATGATGAAAATTTACTGGCGGATAATTTCTGGTAGGATGGGCTATGTCCAGGAGTCTCAACAAAGTATTCTTGATTGGAAATGTCGGTAAAGATCCCAACGTTCGTTATACATCCAAGGGCGACCCCGTAGCGACTTTTCCGCTGGCGACTTCCGAAGTGTGGCGCGACAAGGACGGACAGATCCAGGAGCGCACGGACTGGCACAACATCGTGGCGTGGCGCAAGCTGGCTGAAATCATCCAGGAGCTGGTCAACAAGGGCTCGCGGGTCTTTGTTGAAGGGCGCATCCAGACGCGCTCATTTGAAGATCGGAGCGGCGAGCGACGCTATATCACGGAAGTCGTGGCCGAGAACCTGCTGCTGCTTGGGCCTCGGACTGGTATGAGCGGCGACGACGCCATGAACGACCGCCATCCGCTGGCCGGATACACCGCCGGTTCTTCGTCTCACAGCAAAAACCTCGACGACGATTTGCCGTTTTAATTCCCACTGAAATTCGTATTTTTGTCAGCTAATCCGGCATCGTGGCAAGCCCGCAACGGGCTTTTTCTGTTATTGGACGAACCTCATCCCGAATGCGAACATCCCGCTCGACTGAAATCAAAGTCGGAGTCGTGAGTATTGTGGCGATTCTCCTTGCCGTCGTCGGCATTGGTCTGGCTAAAGGCTGGGCCGTGACGGGCAGTGCGCCGCCAATCTCGATTGTCTTCCCACGCAGTAACGGCCTGAATGCATCCGACCCGGTGACGGTGAACGGCGTGCGACGCGGTCAGGTAAGCTCGGTGAAAAATATCGACGAAGGCGTGCTGGTGCAGGCCGTTCTCGATCGCATCGATGACCTGAACGCCGACGCCACGGCGAGCATCACCATGCTGGAAATCACCGGCGGCAAGAAACTCGAAATAGAACCGGGCAGTGCGGCTGAACCGCTCAATCCGTCGCAACGCCTGGTCGGCGAAACCGCGCTCGACATTTCCCAGTTGATCGCCGTGGCGGGTGAACTGAGTCAGGTGGTCGTGCGCGTGGTCGACAACCTCGATACTCTTACCAGTGCGGCCAAGGATATCGTCACCGATACGGTGTTTGTCGGCGACATCAAACAAGCGGCCTCGCGCGCCAATTCGCTGCTGGCGGATATGGAAGACTTTGTAGCCGAGACTCGCCCGGAAGTCGAAAATCTGCTCGAGGATGCACGCGTTCTCGTGTCGGAACTGCGCACGGCGGTTGAAGACAACTCGCCCAAGGTCGATACGCTGCTGACAAATCTGAACACGCTGGCGACCAATGCCGACAACACTCTTGGCAGCGTGGAACGTACGCTGGCCGGCGCGGACTCACTTATGGCCGATATCTCCGGACTGATCGACGACATCAAAAACACGGAGGGCCTGGCCAACAAACTCGTCTACGATGAAGAGATGGCCAAACGCATCGAGAAAACCATGCAGGCGCTCGAAAAATTCGTCGACCACGTTCGCAAATACGGCCTCAATACCAACGTCCGTCTGGGCTCGCGACCCTGACCACAATTATTATTCCATAAAAAGGGCAGAAGGCAGAATGAAAGGCACTCCGTTAACGGAAGATACGTATGACTACATCTGCCGTCTGTTTCCGGCGGAAGACGATTTTTTGCGGAATCTGAACCGCGATGCGGAAGCAGCCGAGATACCGCCGATTCACATCTCGCCGGAACAACTGGCATTTCTGCAGGTCTTCCTGCGCAGTATGGGCGCCAAACGCGTGCTGGAAATCGGATCGCTGGCGGGCTACTCCGCCATCGGTATGGCGCGGGCCCTGCCCGAAGACGGCATGGTGATTTGCCTTGAACTCGAACCGCAATCGGTGCAATTTATCCGCCGCAAAGCCGAAGAGGCCGGCCTGAGCCACAAGATTCGCGTCATCCAGGGCGATGCCGCCGAGTCATTGCGCAACCTCGGCGCCGAGGCGCCTTTCGACTTTGTTTTTATCGACGCGGACAAACCACAATACAAGGCCTATATGGAGCTTAGTTACCCCCTGGTGCGCCAAGGTGGCGTCATTGCCGGAGATAATGCCCTTGCATGGGGAAAGATCAGCCAGGAATCGATTGAGGAACCGGACGTGCGCGGCATGCAGGTTTTCAATCGCGCTCTGGCCGAGCACCCAGGAATGCAGGCTTGTCTCGTGCCCGTCGGCGACGGAATGGCAATGGGGGTAAAGTTGTAATTTTGCCGGTCATCGAACAATGAAGGTTTCCCTCAGCTCCATTCTCCGAATCTTGCTTCCCGCCATAGTTGCTGCCTGCGCCGCGGCCTGTTCTTCAGGGCGCAGCAGTGAATTTGAACTGAGCCGCGAAGACTACGCGGTCAATCCAGACACCGAACAGCAGACGGAGACCGTCTACCTGGAAGGCACGCTGCCGATCGATCAGGTCGACAGCAAAACCTTGCGCGCCGATGTCTGGAAAATCGACGACACACACTACCCCGATTCCGTGCATGCTTTTGTGCGTGTGCTGGACAGCCAGAACAACTTCGTGACGCGCATGGGGCCTCCGCACTTCCGTGGCGCGGACGCCTACCAGACGCACTGGCGCGAGGTGCGCGAAGAACTCTCGTATTTTGACGCCTACCGCAACATCCACAAGGTTGATGATTTCGTGGTGCGCGAATACTCCGACGGCGATTCCATTCCCTTTGCAATCTCGCTGGTCCTCGACCACGGCGGGTCCATGGGCGGCGCTATCGATGCGCTGATTGACGGTTCGAAGATTTTTGTTTCCATGAAGCGGTCCTATGATCGCATGGCAATCCTGACCTTCAGCAATACACCCGACGTCATCGCCGAAATCACGAACAACAAACGCGTGCTCAACGACGCCCTGGACGAAAAAGGCGGTCTGGACGAGCAGGGACGCTACACGGCGCTCTACGATGCCGCACTGGCCGGCATTAAACAAATCGACGACGAACCTGCGGGAAGCCCGCGCGTGCTGGTGATCTTTACAGACGGTGAAGACAACTACTCGCGCGAGGATGCGCAGGCCGTGTACGACCTGGCCGTTAAAAATGAGGTCAGCGTCTATCCGATTGGTTTTGGTTATACCAACGACGACGTTCTCGGCGAACTCGCTCGGCGCACCGGCGGCAAGTTTTACAAAGCTTACTCGCGCGATGAACTGCTGGCCATTTTCCGCGACCTCTATCTTAGTCTGCGCAATTACTACCGCGTTTCCTGGGTGCCGCCCAACAAACCGCTGCTGCACGAAGTGACGGTAACGGTCGATGCGCCGGGACGCGACATTCCCATGTTGGCAATGGGAGAGTACGATCGAACCATCGGTGACGAGATCGCCAACAGGTTTATCCGCGTTGAACAGTCTCAGGACATCATTGCAGATTACCGTCGCGAGCGAGAAGATATCGCCGCCAATCAGGACGACAGATTTGCCGACAACCGCGGCGATGATAGCAACGGCGACAAGCGCGACGGCGACAACAGCAACGGCGACAATCGCGATGGCGACAACGGCGACAACCGCGGCGACAATGGCAACAGCGACGACGGTGACAACGGTGATAACGACTCTACGATGCCGGAGCACGATCAGGCGCAGTTCGAGGTAGATCTGGCAAACAAATTTGATCAGACGACACGCTCGGGTCGCCAGGAAACATTTGACCTGCCGGATAACCTGTTTTTTGATGTCGGTGAGGACAAACTGCGTCCGGAAGCATTTGTCGTGCTGCGTTCAATCGCCAACAGCCTGAAAGGGAGTGAAGGAGTGCGGCTGCGCATTGTCGGGCACACGGACAATACCTGGGTTGCGGCCGGTTCAAAAAAGGAAATTGAGCGTCTGAACCTGTTGCTCTCGCGGCGTCGCGCCAAAGCGGTGGAAGGTTTTCTCGTCAAGGAAGGCGTCGACCGCGATCGCCTTCAGTCGCTGGGTCGCGGCATGAGCCAACCGGTTGCAAACAACGATACCGAAGAAGGCCGCGCGCGCAACCGCCGCGTGGAATTTGTCATCATACGCCAGTAAAAGGCGGAGCCCGAAAGAGCTATGAGCGTAGTGCTGGAAACCAACCTCCCGGGTACCGTCGGGAAGCGCACAGGAAAAGTTCGCGATGTGTATACATTGGCCGACGGGCGCCTGCTGCTGGTGACATCCGACAGGATTTCCGCCTTTGACGTCGTGATGAACGAAGGGATTCCCGGCAAGGGTGCAATCCTGACCAGCGTCAGTGCCCATTGGTTCCGGCAAACGCGGCACATCATTGCAAATCACCTGATTTCAACGGCGTTGGAAGACTTCCCGGCTGAACTTCAGACTTCAGCCGACGTGATCAAAGGGCGTTCCATGCTGGTGCGGCGGACCAATCCCTTTCCGGTTGAATGTGTGGTGCGCGCGTACCTGGCCGGTTCCGGCTGGAAGGAATATCGCGATACCGGTAAGATCTGCGGCGTGGCGCTGCCGTCGGGCTTGCAAAATGGCTCGCGTTTGCCCGAGCCGATTTTTACACCCGCCACCAAGGCGGCCGACGGCGACCACGACGAGAACATTACTTTTGAACAGGCCGCGGAAGCCGTCGGCTCGGCCGAAACGATGGCGTATCTGCGCGACACCACGCTGAAATTGTTTAACTTCGTCAGCCATGAGCTGGAAGGCAAAGGGCTAATTCTGGCCGACACAAAATTGGAGTTCGGCCGTCAGGACGACGGCGAGATATTGTTGATCGACGAGGCTTTCACGCCGGATTCCTCCCGCATGTGGCTGGCCGACGATTACAAACCCGGCGCCGAACAAACAAACTTCGACAAACAGGTCCTGCGCGACTACCTCGAAACGCTCGACTGGAATAAAACAGCGCCGGCTCCGGCGCTTCCGACCGAAGTCATCGACCGCACGGTGGAGCGCTACCGCCACGTCGAAAAATTGATTCTGGGCGATAGTCCCGATTAACACTCTTTGTCCTGCGGATTTAACTGTTAATGTCGACCCGAATTGAAACGGTGGAAATCAAGCGCGGCTTCGTCGATGCCTTCGACGTTGCCACTTTTCTCATGGCTGTCTCCCTGATCGCCGTGGGGTTGGTCTCCATTTACAGCGCCACATTTGACGCCGATTCCAGTGCGTACTTTACGCGCCAGGCGGTCTACGCGGGCGTCGGGCTCGCCGGAATGATCATGATGATGTTCGTTTCCGAGCGCATGCTGTTTAACATGGCTTACGTGCTGTACGGCTTCAGCATAGTCTTGCTGTTAATGTTGAAGGTTCTGGGTGTCAGCGGCGGCGGTGCTAAAAGTTGGCTTTATATCGGTTCGTTCGGGTTCCAGCCGTCGGAGGTCGCCAAGCTCGGTACCTTGCTGGCTCTGGCGCGATTCATTTCGATGTCGCACGTCAACCTGCGCACGATTCGAGATCTGGGTATCGCCGCGGGCATTGTGGCACTGCCGCTTCTGTTTGTGCTGCTTGAACCCGATCCGGGTTCGGGCTCGGTCTTTATGATGATGTTCATCGGTGTTGTGCTCTGGGCCGGCGCCGATCTGTTTGTGATTTTCAGCGTGGTGGCGCCGGTTGTTGTGCTGCTTTCCGCATTTTTCGGCGATACCGCTTACTACGTCACGGCGTCCGTCGCGGTGCTCGCAGCTTTGCTCTTTCGACGCAGGATTGTCGTAACGGCTCTCGTTATTGCACTTTGTGTCGGCGCGGGGCTCGTAAAAGATGTGATCTTTGAAGCGCTGCCGCCGCACCAACAACGCCGCATAGAGGTGCTGCTCAATCCCGACGCCGACCCGCTCGGCGCCGGATATCACGTGATCCAGTCAAAGATTGCCGTCGGCAGCGGCGGGCTGACGGGCAAGGGTTTCCTGCAGGGTACCCAGACTCAGTTGCGCTACATCCCGGAACAGCGTACTGATTTCATCTATTGCGTGCCCACGGAGGAATTCGGTTTCATCGGCGGTTCGCTGGTACTCGGCCTGCTGGCGGCGCTCATACTGCGCGCCATATCCGTCGCCCAGTTTGTACGCGAGCGTTTTCAGTCGGTGATTGTCATCGGAATTGCGGTTATCTGGCTGTATCACACGACAGTTAACATAGGAATGGCCTTGGGGTTGATGCCGGTAATGGGGATTCCCCTGCCTTTCCTCAGCGCGGGTGGGACCGCTCTGATCATGAACATGCTCATGGTCGGTATTATCCTGAATTTTTATCGGCGGCGCGTCCTTCGGCCTTGACGGTCATGTCGCCGCTTTGCACAGCTACTTCTCGACAGAACTATGATATTATCCGACTCAGAGATTCTCGCGGGCATAGCCTCCGGTTCCATTGTGATTGACCCCTTTGATCGCGATTGCCTCGGTTCCAACAGCTACGATGTTCACCTGGGCAAGACGCTCGGCATGTACGTCGATGACGAACTGGACGCGCGCAAACACTGCCGCATCCGGCATTTTGACATTCCGCCCGAAGGCATGGTGCTGCGGCCGAATGAGTTTTATCTTGGCGTCACGCAGGAATACACGGAGTCCCACGAGCACGTGCCGTTTCTTGAAGGCAAGTCAAGCACTGGACGTCTGGGGATTGATATTCACGCTACGGCCGGTAAAGGCGACGTCGGTTTCTGTAATACCTGGACGCTTGAAATTTCGGTCAAGTTGCCTGTGCGCGTCTACGAAGGCATGCCCGTTGGTCAGCTGATTTACTTCAGAGTCGATGGCGAAATTCTGACGCCCTACAACAAAAAAAGCTCGGCCAAATACAATCAATCGACCAACAAGCCGGTCGAATCCATGATGTGGAAAAACTTCCTATGATTTTCTTGCTTGTCATGCAGAGTTCAGTCTCACGTCCGGTTCTAAGTCTCGTATGCCTGCTGTGTCTGGCCGGTGTCGCGGCCTGTTCGTCGGGCGGCAATTCCGACGGCGGGTTTGACGCCGCCGCGATTGAAGCCATGCGCAGCGAAAAAGACGAAGCCTTCGCGTCGGAAGAATTTTCACCCATTCCCGAGGCGCAACGCGCGCAGTTCAAAGGCCTGAGTTATTACAAACCTTCGGCCGACTATTGTGTGGAAGCGACGTTTGAAGCTGCGGCGCAGCCGCCCCTCCTGGAACTGCAAACCTCAAAAAGCAATGACGTGCGCAAATACGAACGCGCGGGCGAGTTTCACTTCACCGTGAACAATACCGCCTGTTCGTTGGCGGCTTATCAACGCCCGGACGGCCCGCACCGCAGCTTGTTTTTTGTGCCATTTCTCGACAAGACCAGCGGCGCGGAGACTTATGCCGCAGGTCGTTATCTCGACATCGAACAGCAAGACCATTCCGACGTGTATACTCTGGATTTTAACCTGGCGTACAATCCCTATTGCGCGTACAATGAGCGCTACAGCTGTCCGCTCGTGCCGGAAGAAAATACCCTGTCCGTGGCTGTTGAGGCGGGGGAGAAGTATGTTGAAGACGGAAAGATGCACTGATAAAAATGCATTTAACACAGATGCGGACAAGTATGCTGTTGCAGTTTAACAGACTTTGGCGTAAGAAACACCGACTGGCTGTCAGAACGGCGGCGCAACTCTGCGCGCTCAGTTTGATTCTGGCTCTGCCGTCCTGCCTGGTTGTTAAACGCGAAGTGGCCCCATTGCCGGAACGCAGCAGCGATGTCAGCCCGCGCGCCGGTGTTGCCATGTCCGATGAAATCGTGTACTCTGAGCAGGGCGACATGGTTGTGCGCCTGCCGCAGGACTGGTTTTTTGTCGACATCGGCAAGGAAGTTTCGTCCAACGTCATTGCGGCCGCATCGAATCCCGACTATACTCTGAGCCTGGTGTTTTCCGAACTGCGCGCCAATGAAAATCTGATCGATCTGCACCAGAATGAAGGTCTGCTGGGCGTCGCTCGTGCCGGATTCCGCGCGCGCGAACGCAAAACGGCCGGAGCAGTTAAACAACTGGGTGAGATCGAATTGCGCGAGCTGGGCGCGCGTCGTTTCGGCATCTATGAGTTCAGCGACAACAACGGCGCTACGTTCAATCTCGCTTCGGTATTTAAGACCTCATTAAACAATTTTTATGAGGTAGCGCTGGTGCAAATGGCCGATTTCAACCGGCCGGTGCCGCCGCGAGATTCAGTCGAGTCGATTTTTTCCGCCGTGCTGACAACTGTCGTATACTGAACAGTTGCGTCCATCAATCACCGGAGAGCGCCATGCAAATTTCAGCCGAATCGGAAGCTGTATTAAGTTATCTGGACAAAGTCACCGATGGAGCCCTGCGCAAGCGTGACGATCTGGGCGCTCTGCTGGAAATCGGCGCTACCACCGCCGCCGCCGATGAGTTTAACACGTTGGTATTCAGCGGCAAGGCCTGCTGGAATGTTTACGGCGTTCTGCGCAAAACACCGCCTGCGGACGAAAAGTTTAATGTTGTCGAGAAAGAATTCGGTGAGCGCCTGCAGGCTCTGCGTGAGGCGTTGCTGTTTTTTGCCGCCAATGCCGAAGTTAAACTCAACGAACGCTGGCAACAGGTCTATCTCGGAATGGGGCAGGGCACGGCGCGTAACCTCATTGATCTGGCGCAGGACCTGGCGCGATTGAAAGACCTGCAGAACGAACACAGGCACGGCGGTTCCGGTTCGTAGGTCTTACAAATTCCGAAACTGAAATTTCCTGGTGGTCGCCGCCCGGCACTTAAACAAAAGCATCGCCGCTACTGCTTTCGCCCGTCTGTTCAAACGCTGCCAGCGATTCCGCATCGACAATTCCCGCCAGCACGTGTTCACGTCCCGGACGCACCGCAATGCTGTAAAGCTGCGTCAGATGATCGATGAGTTCATAGGCATCGCTGAGCACCCGGACCAGTTCGAACTTGCCTGACACGTCTACGTCCGCGTCTTCCATCACCGTGCGAATGATTGTCATTCGCGCCGTGCGGAATTGGGCATTGTTTGAATGCATCTGAAAGTCTTCCCGGAGGCTGAAAAGTTCGGCAAAGAAGTCTACCTGCCTGCGGTACTTGTCTTTAAATCGGTCGCGGTAATCCCGCAGCGCGCCGAACAGCAGAAAGGCCAGTTCGTAGGGATGGTGATCGCGCAGGTAAAGTTCGCTCGCTTTGGCGCTCATACGCCGCAGCAGATTCTCATCGAATACAGTGTTGGTTGGCATTGCAGTACACCATGTCGATATATCAGGCCACGTCTGGCGAATCAGGGGCGCCGTTCCCTGCGTCGTTGACGTTAATCCTGATTGAATGTTAATCCAGATTCAGGTAAAATATGGAATTAAGCTGCAATAATAAAATTGGATTATTCGCAGTTGGTGGAAGCAGAGTCCGGTGGCGAATCCTATCGTGTTGTATTCCGCTGAAAAGCAGAACACCCCGATCCGCGCCGGGCGAATCGGGGTGCTGAGTTTTTACTGAGCATGCGTCTTGCGAACGCCGCTTCAGGTCGTTTCTTCGTTTTCCGGAGCCAGTGCGACCGACTCGATGTTCTGCAGGTTTTCGAGCACGCGTTGCCACAGCGTCTGGTAGGGGATAACTTCCAGCGTGTTGAAGCTGCCGTCGTACACCAGCGGCGTGGCATTCAATTTGCGAATATACTTGCGTCCGAGCTGTTCGATGCGCGTGTAGTCGAACTCTTTGTCGACAGTTACGCGAATCATGCGCAGGAAGCAGTTGCTGCGATAGTTGTCTTCTTTGCGCAGATGTTTGCTGGCATAGCGGTCCAGTTCGGCGGCACGCGTGCGCAGAATATCCAGGTCTTCGCGTTCCAGCAGGAAGAGTATCTGAATGTTCAGAATCGCCGTATTGCGTCCGCGCTGTTTTTCGTCGAATTCCGGCGTATCGTTCAGGAACTTGTACAGGCTGAATTTGCGCGTCATGAGGCTCGACTTCGGATCGAGAGCATCGTCCTGGCCTGAAATTTCAAGCGCGTAGCGCAGATAGGCCTCAAAGATGCGCCACTTTTCGATGCGGTGCGGCGCCTGCGACTGAAAACTCTGGTGGTAAACAACTTCGCGAAAGATGTCCGCCGCCTTGACGTAGTTGGCCGTGTGCATGGCCAGCAGGAAGTAGTATTCAACAAAGATGTACCAGTTGTACGTGCCTTTCTTGAAGAAAGCAATCGACGCTTCGGCATTGGCGCTGCCGGCCTCGAAATCACGCAAGTAAAAGTAGCTGGTCATCTTCAGCAACAGGAACTCGGCCAGTCGCGTTTTGCTGGCAAAGCGCGGATTCTCTTCAAAATACTCTTCTACCTCTTCGCAGACCTTGATCGTCTCGGCATAGTTGCCTTCGATCTGTGCCTGGATGGACCGCAGTCGGAAGTAGTTCAGCGCAATTGTACGCGTCGTGCGCTGACGGAAGATCTCGCCGGCTTCCTTTACGTACTCGGCCGCCAGCTTGCGAATCTCGCCATCCACCTCGGAGGAGCGCGAAAAATGCAGGTAGATGCGGTACAGATATTCGTCCGTCCGCATTTCCTTCATTAATGTATCGGCGGCTTCGTGCATTTCTTCGCAGTAGCCTTCAAAGTCTTTTTCACTGCCCGTGAGTGAGGCGTGTTCGCGCAACAGTTCGAGCGCCTGGACTCGATAGGAGGTCAGGTCATAGCGCTGCGAACGCGTCAGGACGCGGCGTGCAAACCAGGATGAACTGGAGCGTGCGCCAAAACTTGCGAGTGTCTTAGCCAGGAAGATGCGGCGGTTGCACTGGTACAAGGCTTCCTGAAACGGTGTGAATTCAGGCTGTTTAATGTGGAGGTGGAATAGCGTGTTGACCATCCACTCGGAGAAGCGGGCGCGCAGTGTGGTATAGCGTTTGTCGGAAGCATCCGTTCCGAACAAAGCCCGCGCTGCGTCGTCATCCGTTTCAAATTGATCTTCTTTGATGCCGTGGAACAGATAGTGGTTCAGGGCGTTCTGCTCGACGTTGGGGTCCATTATCCTGACCGACGACGAAGCGTGGGATGTTGCTACGCGGATAATTTCGCGAATGATTTCCATGCTTTTACCTCAAGAGATTCGACCGAAATCGCCCGAAACGTTGAAAAATCGAAGGTTGCCCGTTTTTTGCCGTTTGTGACCGAGGCGTCCCACTGTGTTTTCGCATGTTACCGGAAGCGGAAAACTGCCTCTTTTCCGGCTTTTGCCGCGCCTATATTGCTCGTATCGCTCCTTTAGCCTTCTCTTTTCAAACCCAGGAGGAATCGTGCAAAATCTTCATTCCAACAGTCGTATGGACGCGTCGTCCGATGTTGCTCAGGGACATGTTAACGGAATCCTGAAGTTAAAGTCTGTATCGAAATCCAGCTATGCAAGCCTTCGTCGAAACAGGAATCAACTTCGCTTGAAATCCAGGACGTCGGAACGCATCGTAATTATCGATCCCCGCCAGGAATTCTGATTTCATTCTCTCTACCGAGAGTTTTACCGTCCGAGCGCGATCAAGTCGTAACAGCGCGTGTGGCTTTGGGACAACGGCACTTCGTCGAGAACAGATCCCATGGTTGGCAGATTGTCAGGATCTGTTTTTACCAACACATTGCAAAGATAACGAAAGTGGCCGATTGCATCAAGAGAGAAATTTACATAAGAAGTCGTATTTCAATATATCCTCTCTCTTGATGCATCGGCCATCGTCAGGCTGACTTTATCCACCTCTGTAGCTGAACGTCTGACTCTCGCATGTTGACCGATCTGCAAAAGCTTCACCCAAAGCTCGCCAATTCCTCACTTGTGTAATGTGGCCGGATCGCAAAATCCGAAAGTAAACCTCCCTTTTTCTTCTTCTGCTTGCTCACTCCTGATTTTCTTGTTTGTCTTGCTGTTGGCAGCCGATCGTAGTGAGTGCTGATTAAACAAAAACACACCACTCGGCGTTTGTAACCGCATGGGGCTGTGACTTTTCCTTGTTTTAAACGTTTCTGATTTATATGCTTTATTCAACAGCGCAAAACGCTGGGATTTGCAGGTTGTAATCATGGAGTCTTTGGTGAAACGATCGGGAGGATGGAACAATGGCAGCTTTAAACCTGGAGGCATTCTGCGCCGCAGCGCGCGATGCCGAAGCGACGCGTTATCGCATTATGCATGAATTCAAGCGGATCGACGAGCAATTCGCGCGCTCGCGGCTCTATCCGCATCTCGCCGTTCTGATTGATCTCTACGGCAACTTAAACGCAATCGTCAACTCCGAGAACGCCGTGCGCGACATGATGTCCAGGACTATGAAAGGCGTTGACGTCGAAACGCAGCGACTACTCTACGAGTTTGACGAACCCGAAAATTCACACATTGCCAACGTAAGCTCTCTGATTCATTGGGCGATGCCCATACTTAAACAGAAAATCGACGAAGGTCGAACGATTTACGAATTTGTTGAACGCAATCTTACGCTGAAAGTCGTTGGTTTGCTTCCGCGCTACCAGGCTGAAGGTTATGTTTTTGTGCCGGACGCCCGAGAACAGCGCTGTCATTTGCTTCGCTATGAGCTCTCGCTCTATAATTCCTCGGATGAACACTACCGGCAATTGAAAACAGTTTTTGTGCGAACGGTGCAGACATCGAGGGTTTTGCGCTCGCCCGGAGCGCTCAAACTGGAGCTGGTGCGCGAATATCCGGATCTGCCGAACCCCGCGACATACTCTTTTGCGACTGATCTGGACTTTCCCTTTGTGGAAACAATCTATCCCGTGGCCAAACGCAAACTGTTGCAAAACCTGGCTGCGTGAGGATGCCGGCACTTCAATGCCGTTGCAGCAGCAACAATAGTGGCGCGAGCTTGCGCAAGAATTACCATGCCCGTTTACACGGGCATTTTTGTTGGCAGGCGCGATTCCGGCAATTGTACGGGGTATTCTGCCGCTTGTGCTATATCCTGCCGCCTCAATTGTATGTGCTTATTTCTACACGTCCCGCATCCCTTTTATTCCGATGTTCGTGGATTTTTTCTTGAAAATCTCACTTTCCTTCCCGGTGACGACCATGAAAATGGCTTTTTCCGGCAAACAAAACGCCGTTTTGGCATGGTAGTCGAGCTTCAGGTCATGCCGTCCACACAACTATAGGTAGATTGCGGCGCATGGTGTTTACAGATTCAATAATCGGCCAATTCGGGCGAATACTCCGGCATGAAAACACAAAAAGCTTCCATCCTGATCGCAGTTCCCGGTCTGCTCTGCCTTCTTTTTTTGACCGCATTGTGGTCAACTCCCAGTCAAACCGATGAGGTTGATCGGTCCGACGCGAGTTACTACGACAGCCTTGTGCACCTCAGCGATTCGCTGCTCGTGCAGGCGGGGCAACCGCGCTCGGCAGCCACGTATCTGGAGCGGATGCTCAGGCATGCTCAGCGCACCAAAGACGTCGATTGGCAAATTCGGCTGCATGTCCAACTCGCTATGCTGGAAGGGAGCTTCAGCGAGGTGCCGAATGCGGCCATTCTCGATACCATCCGGAAGATGCAGATCGATGCCGTTCAACCTGCATCCGCCATTTTGCACTCTGTCTACGCCTCGGCGCTTTGGGGATTGTACCAGGATCAGCATTGGCGCATACGTCAAAGGACGGACATCCCGGGCGACACTGCCACCGACACCGAAACGTGGTCGGCCGCCAGATTTTACCGCGAAACGCTTGCGAGTTATCAGCGGTCGCTGCAGGATCCCGACGTTTTGACGACCTTCCGTGCGCGCGACTACCTGGCTGTGCTGGACACCGCGGAATACGGCGACCTGCGCCGACCGACGCTCTACGATATTCTGGCCGATCGCAAGATTGAGTTTCTGCGCACATGTCTGGAGCCCTGGAACCGCCCGATTGAATTTGATGAATTTGCCGGGCAGGCAGCCCTGGCTCCGCGCGATGAATTCGTGAATTCCGAGTTTGATTCCGGTCACCCGCTCGGGAACATATTAAATGAATATGCCAATCTCATGCGCCGCCACGTGGCCGACGGCTGCAACGCCTGTGTCGACGCCTACGATCTGGACAGAATGAAACTCGCCGGCGGACAGCTTGTCGCCCCGAACAAAGACTCCCTCTATCTCAAGCGGTTGACTGAGTTGGGCGCGGCGGCGGAGGCTGAAGTTGCCTCGCTTGCCTTGTTCGCAAAAGCGGCGCATCTGTATGACGTAATGGACGATCGGGTCGCCGCGGTGGACGAGTGCCGGCGCGTTTTACGTTTTTTACCTGAAACGCGTGGGGCTGCCGAGTGCCGCAACCTGATAGAGCGTATCACGGCACGCAGCGTCAGTGTCGAATTTCCCAACCGGGTCCAACCCGACAAGGCATTCCCGATTAGTATCTCATCGACTAACGTGGACAAACTGTATCTACGCGTGTATCGCATTGACATGGATAGTCAATGGGAAGTCGAGTACAACTACCGGAACAGGAAACTATTTACACGCGGCAAGCCGCTCCGCGAGTGGCAGATCGATATTATAAACAAAGGCGATTTCCGGCAACAGTCTGCTGAAACTGCTGTTGAGGGATTGCCTGTCGGAATCTACGTGGTGCACAGTTCACACAGATCCGACTTCAACATCGATTCAGCGGCCGTTTCTCAGTCGGTGGTGTTTTCCAGCAGGCTTGCTGCCGTCCAAATTCGCAAACCGTCTGATGCGGGAACGCTTCGCATCGTCGATGCAAAGGATGGCAAAGCTTTGTCGAATGTCGAGGCGTTGGTATTCATACGAGACTATGACCGCCTTTACAATGACTACCAGGAGCCGCCGCTGCGCGAAATTTTGAACCGTCGCAGCAGCGCAAAAGGGGAAGTGGAGCTTGGCGAGTTGGCCGGCAACCAATCCTGCATTCTGGTCCTTATTAAGGGCGATGATACCCTTAGTTTCGGAAATCAATCGCTCTACGGTATGCTGAACTGGGGTGCAGCGACCGAAAGAATCGAAACCTCGCTGTTTACCGATCGATCTATCTACCGGCCGGGGCAGCCTATCTATTTCAAAGGGATTTCCTTTTTCAAGAGCCGGGACGAAAAAGAACGTCGCGTTGCGGTGGGGCATTCGGAATGGGTGTATTTCAGCGATGCCAATGGGCGTGAAGTCGCCAGGCTGCAAGTCAAAACCAATGAGTTCGGATCCTTCCAAGGCAGCTTTGTTGCGCCGGGCGCGTTAACGGGAAGACATGTAATTCGAGTTGAAAACGGATCGGTGTCATTTAACATCGAAGAGTACAAACGTCCGCGCTTTGAAGTTAAAGTATTGCCGAATGATTCGACCTGGCGCTTAAACGAAAACGTAAAACTACGCGGCCATGTGCAGGGCCTGGCCGGTTTCGACATTGCCGATGCGCAGATAAGCTACACCGTTCAACGCTTGCCGTTGTGGCGTCCCTGGTGGAGATATTCATCCGGGCGCCGGCGCATTGCACCATCGTATGAGCCGGAATTGATCGCTTCGGGTACGGCTGTCAGCGACTCCGCGGGTGGATTCGATATACTGTTTAACGCAGCGGTGCCTTACGATCAGTCTGATGAAACTACGATTGCCTTTAACTACCGGGTTGAAGTCCAGGCAACCGATCCGGCCGGAGAGACGCGCACGACCGACTACAGCGTGAAAATCGGCGCGCGCGCCCTGGAAATTGATGCTGCCTTTGGCGGCGAAATCGACCTGCGATTCTTGAAAGACATTGAAATTTGGTCAACCAATCTTGATGGTCGTCCTGTCGCCGCCGCCGGGACTGTGGTCCTGGAAAAGCTGAAAAGCCCGGATCGCATCTTGCGCGATCGCCTCTGGGATGTTCCCGACACCAATTTGTTAAGTTTTGATGAACACCGCAAACTTCTGCCCAACGACCCCTGGATCAATGAAAACGACGAAACGACCTGGCCCGTTCGGGACCGCGTGTTTGAGGCGGAGTTTAACAATGATGCGGACGGAAAGTCGCACGTGGCGCTCCGCAAGTTGGAACCAGGCGTCTACCGCATTACTCTGCGCAGCCGCGACGTCTACGGCGGTGAAGTTGAAGTGCAAAAAACGGCAACACTGTACGATCCAACCGCGTCGCGTCCGCCGCTGAATGAACCCTTTGCCCTTCGTTTTGAAAAGACCAGTGTTGAAGTCGGCGATACGCTACGATTAACACTTTCTTCTGCGTACAGTGGCCTGCGTGTCGTTCTGCGTCTTTCTTCGGATCGCAACGAACTGATGTTGCGGGACCTCACGCTCGACAACGAACAAAAAGTGATTGAGTTGCCTGTCAGGGCGGAGCATCGCGGTGGTATAGAAGTGCAGGCTCGCGCAGTGCGGGATTATCGCACGTTCGGCAGCACTCAGCATGTCAACGTGCCATGGAGCGATAAACGGCTTAAACTTCATCTGGCGACCTATCGCGACAAAACCAGGCCCGGCGCGGCCGAAGAATGGAAGCTGACGGTTTCCGGTTATCGTGGCGAGGCAGTCGTGGCGGAATTACTCGCCGCGATGTATGATGCATCCCTTGATGAATTTGCCGATCACTCATGGGTGCCCGAGGCTGCAGTACTTGCAGGCGAGTCGATATTCGGCTGGAATCAACACCGTCGCGATGCGGGCTTCGACTTAAACGCATTCCATTTTCCGACGGCTGAAGCCAGAGTGTTTTCCAACTTTCGTCAGCCCTATTTCATGCGGGCGGGTGAGTTGCCTTATGACCGACTGTTAAATATGCCGCAGGTTTTTACATACTACCGGAATTCTTATGGCTACGGCAAGGCTGCCGGGAATCTTTCGTTGATGGAGCGAAGTTCGATGGCGCCCGCAGAGACGGCCTTAGCTCGCAGTGACTCGGATGATTCCGAAGGAATACTGCTGGACAAGCATCCGGAATCGAACGATGTCATTGTGCAATATGCGGGAGTAGCTAATGCAACTGCCGCCAACCTGTCTGTGCAGCAATCCCTTGATTTTGTCGATAAACGTTTCATGGGCGGGGCGACTCCCGCGCGCGTCCGCAGCGACTTTCGGGAGACGGCCTTTTTTGCGCCGCAGGTGCGCACGAACGACAAGGGCGAGTTTGTTTTAACATTCACGACGCCCGATGCGCTCACGCGTTGGCGTTTTATGGCTCTGGCGCACACCGCCGAGCTGCAGGGCGCTTATCTGGAAACTGAAGTCGTCACGCAGAAAGAGCTCATGCTGCTGCCCAACATGCCCCGTTTCCTGCGCGCCGGCGATGAAATCGAGTTGCCTGTGCAGGTGCGCAATATGCTGGATAAAAGTGTCGACGGCCGCGCCGTCCTGCGTTTAACAAATGCCCTGACAGGCGAGCCCCTGAGCAACGCGCCGACCGGCGCTGCGCAGCAGGAGTTTAAGATTGCGCCAAAATCAGCGCAGACCCTGCACTGGAAAGTTAACGTGCCGCAAGGGGTAGAGATGATCGCCTATAAACTCGAAGCTTCGACGTCCGACTTCACCGATGCTGAAGAAAATGTGCTGCCCGTCCTGCCCGATCGCCGTTTGGTGACCGAAGCGCTGGCTATGTTTGTACGTCAGGGCCAAAGCAAGACGTTTAAAATGCCCCACCTGCTCGAAGCCGCTGAATCTTCGACGCTTAAACACCGCAAACTGAGTTTTGAACTGACGCAGAATCCGGTCTGGTACGTCGTCCAGGCCCTGCCGTACATGATCGAATATCCACGCGAATGCTCTGAACAAATCTACAGCCGTCTCTTTGCCAATGCACTGGCCGGTAAAATTCTGCGCGACAACCCACGCATTAAAACTGTGCTTGACGAATGGCGTCGCAAGGGACAGATAAAGTCGCCGCTGGAGCGCAATGAAGACCTCAAGGCCCTCCTGCTCGAAGCCACGCCCTGGCTGTTTGAAGGCCAGAGCCAGAGCGAGCAGATGCGGCGGATCGCGTTGTTGTTCGACATGCAGAAGCTGAATGACGGACTGCTGCACACGGTTAACACATTGTCCGAGCGGCAGCTCTCCAGCGGCGCCTGGCCCTGGTTTAACGGTGGTCGCCCGGATGTGTACATCACAGCGCATATCGCCGCCGGCCTGGGCCATTTGATGAAAGTTGAAGCCGTACAAGACAATCAAACATTGTCCAAAGTCAACTCGATGTACAATTCAGCTCTGCGTTTTCTCGATCAGGAGTTTAATCGCAGTTATCGCCATTTGCGCGCTGTGTCGGACTTTGATTCGATGGCCAATTACCTGAATCCGACGGCCGCGCTCTATCTCTACACGCGGTCCTTCAAGCCACAGGACGAGGTGCGCCGGGAATTCAGCGATTCCTGGAGTTTCTGGCTGCAACAATCGCAATTGCACTGGCTTAAACAAAGCAACATGACGCAGTCCTTGATTGGTCTGGCCTTAAACCGCTATGACGATGAAACGACGGCGCGGGCCATTGTTAACTCTTTGCGCGAACGCGCCGTTCAGTCCGATGAATTCGGCATGTACTGGAAAGTCGATGCCGGCTGGTACTGGTATAACTCCGGCATCGAGTCTCAGGCCGCCGCAATAGAGCTTTTCAGTGAAGTGGCGGAGGATGAGGCGGCCGTCGCCGAGCTGCAAATGTGGCTGCTGCAGCGCAAACGCACAACGCATTGGGGCAATACGCGTGCTACCGCATTGGCCTGTTTTGCAATGCTGGAGCGCGGCAGTAAAATGCTCGTTGAACGCGGCGACGTCCGAGTGCAGATCGGCGGCGAGGAGTTTAAACCCGAAGCCCACGACGATGTCGAGTATATCGCTGGCCTCGAATACACGCGCGTGGATTGGAGCGGAGGAGAGGTCAGCCCGCGTCAGGGCGAAGTAGAAATCGACAACCGCGGTACGACGCCCGGCTGGGGCGGATTGTACTGGCAGTACTTTGAAGACCTGGATAAAATTCCCGCCGCGGACGACGGCCCGCTGTCCATTCGCAAACGGCTCTTTATCCGTGAGAAGTCCATTGACGGCGAATCTCTGCGTGAAGTCGACAGCTCAACACCGCTTCAGGTCGGGCAAACGCTCGTTGTGCGTGTTGAAATCCGGGTTGACCGTCAAATGGAGTACATTCACGTGCAGGACATGCGCGGCGCCGGTTTTGAGCCGCGCGAAGTCGTGTCGGGTCACAGATGGCAGGACGGCACCTCGTATTATTTAAGCGTTCGCGACGCATCTGTTAACATGTTTTTCAGTCGGCTGCGCCCGGGTGCCTACGTGCTGGAATACGACCTGTATGTGGCGCATCGCGGCCGCTTTTCCAACGGTATCAGCACGATCCAGTCCATGTACGCGCCGGAATTTGCCGGTCATACCGCCGGAGTGGAGTTAAGCGTTCGGTAAGCAATTCTTCACGCTGATTTAATACTGTCAGGTGTGGGGTATTCCGTAAGTTAGTCTGTTGACGTCCCGCTGGTCTCCACAGCGGTGAGCGCCCGTGCGGCAACCCTCGTCCGTGCGGGTGCGTCTAAGCAGTCCTGACAATTCCGGAACTTAAAATGAAGATGCCGCACGTGATTGACTCCTGGATCAATGCTTCATCGTGGAAGTCCCGCTTCCTGCCGCTCGCTGCCTTTCTGACTGTTGCCCTGTCCGCCGCTTTCCTCGGCTCCTGTGATTCAGGTGACGGTCCTGCTGCTGAAGCGCCTACCAAACCAGCACTTCTGGTTGTATTGTCCTTCGACCAGATGCGCAACGACTACCTGGACCGCTGGTCCGAACACTGGAGCGATCGCGGTTTTGCTCGCCTGATGCGCGACGGCCGCCGTTATACAGAGTCGGCTTACAAACACGCCACGACGGAGACCGGTCCGGGGCACGCCATCATCGGCACCGGCTCGTATCCGCGTCGCCATGGAATCGTCCAGAACAACTTTTTCGACAAACGCCAGAACCGCTCTTTTTATGCCGTGGAGGATGCCTCCGCACCCGTTTTCGGCATTGAGGCCTATGAGCCCGGCCGCGCCGCTATGAAAGGCCGCTCGCCGCGCAACCTTCAGATGCCGACGCTCGGCGACTGGATCAAGCGCCGCCTGCCCGGCAGTAAAAGTGTGTCAATTTCGAGCAAGGATCGCGCCGCTATCTGCATGGGTGGGCACCTGGCCGACGCCGTGGTCTGGCTTAACGAAGAGGGTCCCGGTTTTACCACATCGATATATTACGACTCGCTTGCGCCGACCTGGCTCAAGTCACTTGATGTTCCGGCCTGGATGGCAAAATACTCGGGACGCACCTGGAACGGCTTTTTGCCGGAGGCTTCGTATAAAACGGCCGACTCTATGCCTGGCGAGGGCGTGTTTGCCGGTGGCGGGTCCACGTATCCGCACGTTTTGCCGAAGTTCGATCCGGCTTCTCCCAAGAGTTTTGTGCGTGCCGTCAATGTGACGCCTTTTGCGGCGGAGCTGACGTTTGAGGCCGCGAAAACCGCTGTGCGCGAATTCCAGCTCGGCGCAGACACCATTCCCGACATTCTTACCGTCAGCATTTCCAGCACCGATTACGCCGGCCATCTTTTTGGTCCTGACAGCCGCGAGATGCTCGACGTCTATCTTAAGTGTGATACGCTCCTGGGCGACTACATTGATTTCCTAGATGAGACGGTCGGCAAAAACGCCTGGGTCCTGGCCATCAGCGCTGATCATGGTGTGGGGACTGTACCTGAGACGGCCGCGGCGGAAGGAAAGCGTGGTGGGCGTGTTGAGGAGATCGACCTTGCCGAGCGGATTGACATGTATCTTACGAAAACCTTTCCCACGCGCGAATCCGTTGCCTGGCTCGACGCCGCTGAATTTCCGAACGTCTTCATCAATCAGGCGAGCCTCGATTCTGCACGCGTCAACCGCGAGGCCGCAGTCGATTCGCTCACGAAATTCCTCATGGGCCAGGAAGACGTCGCACTCGCTATCTCCGGCAAAAAACTCATGAACGGATCGCTTGACATTCAGAGCGACATTGTTGATCTCGCCGCTATGAGTGCTTATCCGGATCGCACTGGCGACGTTATGGTCTTTCTTCCGCCCAACTATCTCTATGGATCCACACCGGCAGGTCACGGTTCGCCGTACGAGTACGACCGCCGGGTTCCTTTGCTTTTTTACGGCTGGCGCGTTGTTTCCGGCAATTCGTCCGACGCCGCATCTCCGGCTGATATCGCGCCGACTTTTGCTTCATTCATTGGTCTTGAGCTGCCTAACGTCGACGGCCACGTGCTTTCCACGACCAAATAAGCAATTACCGGTTCTTTTAGCGCTTCCTGCGGGCGCGCTGTTTTGCGGTGCGCCTGCTGTGGGTTTGCGGTAATTTTCGCTTCCTGCCGGTCGCGATGACTTTCCTTGACCTTATTGTTTGTCTCCGGGAGACTTGTGGTTCGCCTTAATAACGACTGCCAGCGCGTCGCAAACGGGGGCGTGTGGCTCCTGCCACAGAGTTTTCCACAAAGAAATATCGTCGATTCCGAGCTGAAAACGGCGATTTTTCGAAAAATGTCGTTCGGTGCACTTTTTCCCGTGTTGTTTCCCGAAATTTTCGCATCTTGCGCCCCGCTTCAGAAAAGACCGGGGCGCTTTTACGTTCTTTTTCACCCTTCCATCGATCCATCTCAGTATGGCACGGCGTAGCAAAGTATTTGAGCTGCGAGTGAATGGGTGGTTAAAAAAATGTGAAAAAGTTCTTGCTTTCTGAATTGAGAAGTAGTAGTTTTGCAGGCTCTTTCGCGAACGGCGAGAGACGGTGTTCTTTGGAAACGTGAAGCGCGTGAAGAGAGAGAAAGTGAACGTCAATTCACGAGAGTGAAACGACAGCCGGAGAAGAACTCACGTTG
>CAYULF010000023.1:0-104202 GCA_964445695.1 uncultured Hyphomicrobiales bacterium
CCTGATCGTGTCACGGTTCGGGTTAACTCCTTCCGCGCCACGCAGGTGCCTTAAGACACGACTCAAGTAAGACACTGATAAAAAAACGGGCCGTCCATCTGGACGGCCCGTTTTTGTTTTAATATGATTGCATCATCCTGATACTAAATCCTGATACTAACTGTCAGCCAAAAAAACAGCTCCCTGATGCATTGGACTGAGTAACCAATTTCACGCCAATGCATCTGTATGTCCGCTACGGTCTGCAACACCCCGCCATACACAGTTTGTAGCGCGACACACCGATACACACACGTTTAATCTGCGACACACGGGCACACACATTACAGGTCCGCAGCATTCCAACGCACACTTGTTCAGCCTGCAGTACTCCAACCAGCACGCGTTCGGCCAACGACACTCCAACAGTCCACGGTTTACGAATTGCTTTTACTGGAGCTCAAATGAAGGCTTTTGTTCTGTTGTTAACTTTACTGTGCGTGTGTCCGGCACTTGCCCAGGATGACTTTGAACTGACCAATATCTATCCAACTCAGCCGGGACTTTTGATAAGGGACATCGAGTTCCTGACTGCCGACATCGCTCTTGCTGTTGGATACCTTTCACTTGACAATTCTCAGTTCGCCGCGGTGCTTTCCGTGACCAGAGATGGAGGCAAGACCTGGAGTTCGGGAACGCTGCAGAATGCTTTGCTTTTCGACATCGACATTCTCAATGAAAACGAGGTCAGCGTCGTTGGATTCTCGCTCAACGGTACTGCGGTGGTTTTGCGCTCGGTCGACGGAGGAGGGAATTGGGCCGTTCACCAATTCGACGGAACCAGGCTGCCGCTGATTACAACTTTGTACACGATTGATTATCTCAACGACAACACAATGATTGCGGCCGGATTCGACGGCAGCATTGTCCGTACAACTGATTCCGGAGTCAATTGGACCGCCGAGAACACCGATTCAACGTGGAACATCTGGAATATGGCCATCCGGGGTGAGTCGATGATCGCCGCAGCATGGCGCCAGCCGAACATACACGATCCCATCTACAAGCTGTATCGCAGTCATGACGAAGGCCTGTCGTGGAGTGTACTCGAGGCTTCAGGGCCTGATGGAATGGTCATAGAAGAAGTGATATACATTGACGAGGGCACGCTGATCGGCTTTGGCAACGTCAACAATCGTTACTCTGTTTTCAAGTCTGTCGACAACGGCCAGGGATGGACAACGCTTTACGTCAGCGATGACGTCGGCTCGCTTAAAACCGGATACATCAACTCGACGGGACAAATCTTCGGCGCCGGTACCGCCAGCAAGGTTGTTTATTCGCTCGACGGCGAGACCTGGGGAGAAGCGCACACCAACGGGGAAGACGTCGTTTGGAACGTCGACGGCATAGACGACAAGGTCTGGTTCACCGGCTCCCTTGGCCGTGTCTACGAATTCAATGCCGCCAAAACAACCGACGTGTATTCAGCGGAAGCGGTAGCGCCCGTTTTTGCCATTTATCATTCTGCAGAAGACGTTCTGTACTTTCATGGTCTGAGGGCCGGTATCGGGTACGATCTCAAGATTGTCTCGGTCGATGGTCGCAGTGTTCCGCTGAATCTGGATCGAAACGGGCAGGTACATCTGGAATCACTTGCCGGGGGCGCGTATGTTTATGCGCTCGTTGCCAAAGGTATAACGGTTGCCGGCGGTAAAATCATCAAGTAGTGGAAATTCATGAACGGACAGATTTCGAAGAGCTGTTCAAAGCAATTCAAATCTGTCCGTTTGCTTTTTTGCGTAAAAGCCGGGGATTGTCCGCCCGCCGGTTTTGGCAAAGTTTTACCAGAGAGCGATTAAACAGGGGAGAACGGTATCAACGCATGGCGAATCGGCTGTGATCCCGGTGATGCAGGCAGTTTGATTGTTCGTGCCGGCGCGTGTAGGTTTAAACTGGGCAGACTCCTCCGTGAAATCATTTGGGCCCGCCCCCGCCACCACCTCCGGCGAGTTTTTATCCTCCACCACACAGGCCTACCGCCCGGCCCGAATCAGCAGATTCCGCCCGGTTTTGCGCCTGTGTCACGTTGCCGACTCGTCAGTCGACACGGGCAACATCGCCAATACTTCAACCCGCCTGCCAATTTTTTTCGCAAACGTAGCCAAAATTCGCAGTGAACGTGCCCTGAACGCGGTTGAGCGGGCTGGTCTTTGCGCTTTTTATCTCGCCGCTGCGAAGATCGCTTTATGCCAGCGGCATAGCTCTGCCTGACTTTCTTGTTTGTCCGTGCGTCCGAAACTTCAGGTTTGCCGCTGGTGAACTGCGCCGAATGACGAATGCGCTGCGCATCAGGCTGACCCGCCTGCGCCTACGCGCGGCGACGCCGCATTGAAAAGCAAGTGACTATGCACCGTAGACTGCCGCGCGAGACTGAACACACACATGCAATTGCAGACGGAAATTCTGTTGGTCGACAGCCGACCTGAGGCAAGGTCTGCCCTTACCCGTCGCCTTAAACCCGCTGACAAACAAGAAGAAAAAACAATCCGGAAGCCCCAGGCGAGCAGATATGCAAAAACAGATTCAAACCCCGGCTTCGTTGCTGAAAATTGTATTCATTGGTGTCCAGAAGCCAGAGAAGGTCTCTTGACTGTTATAACTCACAAACAAAAAGGTGGCCACACCGTACCACAAGCCGCGACCATCCAATACAGTCTTGCGGGAAGTGATCTCGCAAATAAATCAGATAGTGGCGGAAGGATCGCCGAAATTTCGTTAAAAAAGGCGGTCAAAACTTAAAACAATAAGGGGATTAAATAAGCACTTTTATTTATATGTCAAGTTTGCTACTTTGGGCAAAACGCAGTAAAAAGTCCCCCCATTCAACTAAACTACTATCACTGCGTTGGAAGATCATGCTTTTTGATACAAGCTTGCTGTAGATCGCACAAGGCTTGTAGCCTCAGGCAATACTTCAATTTATTATCTAACTCTTCACTGATTCCTATCAGGAGGCCTATTGATGTATTCTTCAAAAAAATCCACAAAGTGGAAGATCATTGCGACCGTTGCAGTTTTAGGATTGTTATCAATGTCAGCGAATTTGTCGGCTCAGGGACCGTGTGTTCCTGATTGCCCAGGTGACTTGTTTGGTCCTGTGCAAACGGTGATAATTCCGTGGCCGCCGGATAACCCAATTGCAAATTGTAATGTCGTGGTGCAGTATCGTGAAAGATTGGCATGTGGTTGGTGGCGGGATATCTATATTGAAGATGCTACACTGTTGGCAAGTGGTTGTCCCCAGGTGCTTCAGGATATTGTTAACGGTTCTGGCGGCGACGCCCAGCAGCAGATCGCCGAAATGATGGAACTGGGAGCAATTGCAGCTATTGCTGAACGTTTTTGGAACGAATATGATCCAAACACGGACGACTGCCCCGGGCAGAACACCAATAACTGGCGCGTCCTGCGCGGAGGATGTTTTGCGTACGGATACACTCTCCCGTGCTTTTGCGAATTAGTCACGACACCCTGTACGGATGAATTGTGCTGCCTGGTTCAGTACACAGTCTGCTACGACCGACTTAACGGCGAGATTGACATTACACCAAACTACCCGGAACCGCAGTTTACAGAATGCGGAGACGAAGTAGCTGATCCAACCGGCCTGCAGCTCGTATCCTATGGTGGCGTACTCTGTTTCCCCACCTGTTTCGAACCGGGGAGGTAAAGAGTATGACAAACATAACGTGCAAGAGTCTGTTTCAGATGCTGATGGCGATTGCTGTTCTGGCAATGGGTGTCAGTGTTGAGGGACGGGCTGCTGAAACGACGAGGCCTGTAGATTCTCATACAAGCGGCAAGTTTCCTGCAAATTTGAACTCCATGACGGACAGGCCAGTAGTGCGAAACATTGTTGTACATCGTACGGATGGAACAACGTTGGTAGCCAATATTGAAAAGTCTTCCTGGAAGACTTTGCCAAAGGAGTTTCAATCTGCCAGGATCAAAGTCAATCGGTCAGATGGGAGTTGTTTGCTGTCGAATTCCGACAAAACCCGCTGGTTCAACGTTGTGAACCAAACTGGCAAGTTTGACAATATCTCAGTAACTCGCAAAAACGGTGATTTACTGGTAAGCAATGACGGCGGAAATTCGTGGCGTCTTAAACAAACGACTGCCTCACAGACGGAAATTGCTGCTGCGAACGAAACTGTTGTTGGGTGGAATGGATCGAATGTAATTGCTCAAGGCTCGCACAAGGTTGGTGAGATTGTCGAGGTTTCCATTGTTAATCCTATGGGAAGACAGATTTGGACAGGCAATATCGAGGTTAAATCCGAGAATGCAATCCAGATTCCTTATGTACCTGCTTTGGCAAGCACAGTCTATTACATCCAGATTAGAAACGCAAACGATGCATTGTCAACCGTGATAATGCCTTCAGTCCGCTGATGCCATAAAATGCGGGCCCCATTTGGTGGCCCGCTTCTATAAACAAAAGCACGACACCATACGATGACACCTAATCGCGACTTTATTCTTGTACTGATCGTTTCTCTCTTTGTAGTGCAGTCCACAGCATTCTCCAACTGGTATCGTAGAAATATTCCCGAGTACGGATACGAACTTGTGGGTATTGCCCGAAACAATTCAGGTGACAAGGTTGCTATCGGGACACTGGGAAGTGTTCTGCGGTATGATGGTGTTGACAAGGAATGGAAACGACAGAACAGCAGCACTATTTTGAACTTAAACAGTGTCCGATTTGCCTCAGAAAATGTCGTAATAGCCGTTGGAAACTCGTCCATTATTATTCGATCTGAAGACGCAGGGAAGAACTGGTCGAATGTGAGTGGCGATAGTTCTGAAGATCTTATTGCGCTTTTGAATTTGAGCGGCGGGCGAATTGCGGCAGTCGGTACAGATGGCCTTGTTTTACTAAGTGATGATTTGGGCGCTGAATGGACAAAAAGTTCTATCGAACTAAATGGGGTGGCTTTGTGTGCCGCAGCCAATGGAAATAGTATAGCGATTGGAAGTTCAAATGGTGATGTCTACTACATAGAAGATATGGACAATGTTGAATCGGAAGTGTTCGGCGTACATTCCAGCGGAATTTGTGCCATATGTTCATATGGTGGAGGTTGGGCTGCGACTTCACAGGATGGGCTGATCTTCCGGGTTGAGAACTTACCCAATGATTGGCAACAGGTTTCAGGCTTTCAAGTGCGAGATGATCTGGGGCAGATTGCTACGGCAAAAAAAATCGATATTAACGCTCAAGGTCACGGGATTGTAGCAGGCGACTTTGAAGGCGTTTTTGTTTCTGATGACTTTGGACAATCATGGAAACGGCCTATCCGTACCAATTCACCTTCCCCCTATCCACGTTTGGCAGATTTCGTCGGCGATGCCGAAACTTCAGAGTTTGTCGCTGTAGGGGAGTCCCCATTTCGCGGTGTTACTATCATGAATTCCATGGATGCCGGCAATAACTGGCAGTACGATGTATTTGAAAGCAACATTGGCCCGCTAACAGTGTTGGGGGCAGGCGGCAATGAAGTGTATGCCGTGACAAGGATCGGCTGGAACACTCTGGCTGTTTCCGGGAGTAATATGTTAACAGCCGGTGACGGTGGATACATTGGCAGGAGTCCGGACGGCGGGGCGTCCTGGGAAATCAGTTCAGTCCTGGATGGGAATGAGATTGTTGATGTTGAAATATTGCCATCGGACGATGTTGTATGCGTTGGGAATCGCGGGTTGATAGCCTGGAGTGACAACTTCGGACAGGATTGGAATAAGTCACAGTTCGATCTGTCGTCATTGGCCGATGATTCGAAGATTGTCTTCCGGTCAATTGCATTTTCAGGGACAACACTTTGGGTAGCCGGAGAGGCAACTGTTAACGATGCCGACCGGGGTGTGGTGTTGAAGTCTGAAAACGCCGGGCGCACATGGGACAGAGTGCAAATTCCGGATGCCGAGTTTGACGGCTACAACGAGATATTCTTTACTTCAGAATCTGTTGGTTATCTTTTTGGATCCAGACGTCTAAATTCACCTCCAGCCGATGCGTTAAAGCTGATTACGACTGATGGGGGACAAAGTTGGAATTCGTACAGCGTTGCGGGAGTTGCCAACGGTGCTGTCTCAAACTTCAAAATCAGGTCAAACGGTTTTGGTAGTGCGATTCTGACCAGTGGGAATCAACAATCGATTATTACAACTGGCAACAATGGAAATGAATGGTCTGTTATGGCGGCCTCTATTACAGATATTGATCCGACATTGCCCGCAGACTACTCAATTAAAGAAGTTGATTTTGTTAATGTGGACAACGGTATTGTCAGTTTGTCCGGGGGGACTGTGGCTGCCCGGATTTACCAAACGGATAGCGGAGGAGCGGAATGGAAATATCAATCAGACATCAATACTCCAGGGTTTGTTGATGATACCTATTCTTGTGTGCTGTTTGACAGTGAAACAAGCGCCTGGGTAGTTGGTACGGATATGGCAATCCGCGAATATGTACCTGACGCAACTACATCAATTGATGTGCCACGACAACTCGAAACCAATCAAGTAACAATTTCTCCAAATCCGTCAGCCGGGTTCATCCGGATTACTTTGCATGGGCAGTTTGATTCCCACAGGGCGGAGTTGGCAATCTTTGATAAGGTAGGGCGAAAAGCTCTATCACCGAGAGTGACCGGCATTTACACAGCCGGCGACAAGGATTCAAGCATTATAGAGGTGGACGTTTCGCACTTGGAAAGCGGCGTTTACTTTGTCGATGTCGTAACGCGACGAACAAAACGATCACACGCATTTGTCATTCAAAGATGAAGTGACTGGAACAGGAGATTAACATGACTACCTTGAATTATCGCTCAAGTATTTTGGGCGTGACAATAATTGCCGTACTCCAATTGTTTGTTGGAGTCGAACTAATTTCAAAACCGGTTTTTGCGCTGGAGGGGTCTACAACAATTGACCTTGGCATCATGCACCCGGAAGACTTCTATCACACGATCCATTTTTTTAATTCCGGTTCTGATACATTGAAAATGCTGGAAGTTGCTGTTTCCAAGGGCTTGTCGTACACACCTTTTAAACAGCGCGAGTTTGGTCCAGGCGAAGCTGGTGAGCTCTATGTTCACAATGTAAACACCACTTTTTCAGGTCCTTACACGTGGCGAGTCAGATTCAAAACCAATGATCCGGAGCAAGAAGAAGTCAACATTTCGATAAATGTGGTGTTTGACAAACATCTGGTTGTGTCTCCAGTAAAATTTCCAATAAAAAGTGTCGTTCTCGGGAAATCCTACACGGGAAGCGTTGAGATAATGAATGTGTCGGCTTCGACAATTGTTTTAAGCAACCCGGTTTTACTTGATGACCAAATAGCATCGTGTACCTTTGCAATGCCTGACGAGGTCAGTTTGGAAGCCGGAGAATCGTTTACATTTGTTGCAGAGATAGAGCCACTTGTTTCCGGTTGGCGACGAGGGCTGGTTGAGCTGGATACCTCGAGTCCGATCAAGCCGAAACTACAAATACGATTCGTATTCCAGGCCAGAGAGGAGTTGATACCTGGAGCAGCCAGCGCGAAGGAGTAACGATACCAAAATAGACCTCTCGGGGGTGAAAACTTGTACAGACTCTTGCGCAACCTGTGTGGAGCACAAATTGAACGTGCCATGCGCAAGAGTCTCAAGCGCTTGAGATCAAGACTGATGGTTTTTTATGTGATCAAATGACCCAACCCGACACTACCATCAAAAGCGATACCCACCAAGACAGCTTTCCTTACTCGCATCAGCGCGTGCGCATTCAGCATCCCACAGACCAGCGATCTCCTCGCTTCGCTCGTGACCGGTTCACGTAGGCGATTGCATTCTACCGCAATTGTCAACAGCAAAGGAAATTTTACTACTGAACGCAGCTGATTCCGTGGTCTAACGTGGCGGATACTCAGTTGAACAGCAAGCGCCACAGCCGCAAACCATCCGGAGGGAAACCAGTTGTCACGTTCTTCAACCGAAATACGGCTTCAAACTCTTCCGGTGCAAACCGCCAAGTGCACACGCAGTCGTCCAGCGCCACAGCCGCAAACCACCAGGCGCCGGGCCGGCCGAAAGAATCCCGGCCGAATTCCCCCGTGGTGGGCATCCGGTTGGTAGTCACAGAGGCACAAACGAGCACCTGAGATCGTAGTTCAATCAGCAAGCCCCCGGAACCGCCTCCATTGCCCGGAACTCCCGGATCGCTGACAAACAAAAAGAAAAAACAAGCCGGAAGCCCGCGGCGACGGCGAAGTGCTCATGCCAAAGCCACCAAAAGGCGACCCGAAGCGACCACGTCAAAAACATGCCGCCGACCGACAATGAGCGCCGTTCCGATTCGTACTTTAGCCATTGAAGTCGATGCCGTTCCGGTGCGTGAGCGACGCGCACCCAATTATGACAAACAGGAGTATTATGATCGCAGCCAACGACCCCGCGCTTCGTTCCTGGGTGGATGTGCCCGCCGAAAGTGATTTCCCCATTCAGAATCTGCCCTTCGGCATCGTGCGTCCTGCCGACGGTGAGCCGCGCGTAGCCGTTCGTATCGGCGATATGGCCCTGGACCTGGCCGCGCTGCATGCCGCCGGTCTCCTCAATCCGGCTGAATTCGAAGCGGAAGATTTTGCCACGAACAGCTTGAATCGCATCCTGGCCAAAGACAAATCCGCCTGGCGACGCCTGCGCGACCGCGTTTCCACCTTGCTGCGTCACGATAATCCATCGCTGCGCGACAATGAGCAACTGCGCGCCGCCGGCCTCATTCCGGTAAGCGATCTGGAAATGCTGATGCCCGTGGAAGTGGGCGACTACACCGATTTCTATTCAAGCATCGAACACGCCACCAATGTCGGCATCATGTTCCGCGATCCGGAGAATGCGCTGCTGCCTAACTGGAAACACCTGCCGGTCGGTTACCACGGTCGGGCGTCCTCGATTATCGTGTCCGGGCAGGATGTCCGCCGCCCCGTGGGGCAGACGCGACCGAACGACAGCGAACCGCCGCAATTTGGTCCCACGCGCCTGCTGGATTTTGAGCTGGAAATGGCTTTTATCACCGGTGCAGGCAAAGAACTGGGACAGCGGATCACATCGACCGAAGCCGACGACTACATTTTCGGGATGGTGCTGTTCAACGACTGGTCCGCGCGCGATATTCAGAAATGGGAATACGTGCCGCTGGGGCCCTTCCTCGCCAAGAGTTTTGCCAGTTCGATCTCGGCCTGGGTGGTGACGCTCGATGCGCTTGAGCCCTTCCGCGTGGCCGGACCGGAACAGAATCCGCCGGTGCAGCCCTACCTGCACACGCAGGGCGACAAGAACATCGACATCGATCTGGAAGTCTTCATTGAAAGTGAGACATTCCCGGCGCATCGCGTCAGCCATTCCAACTTCAAATACATGTACTGGAATATGGCTCAGCAGCTGACGCACCAGACGGTCAACGGCTGCAACGTGCGCGCCGGCGACATGTACGCCAGCGGAACCATCAGCGGACCGACGCCCGACTCCTACGGCTCCATGCTCGAGATTACGTGGCGCGGCAGTAAACCGGTCGACATGCCGGACGGCACGCAGCGCAAGTTCATCAATGACCACGACACGGTCATCATGCGCGGAACCTGTCGCAAAGGCGATGTCCGCATCGGCTTCGGCGAAGTGCGCGCAAGCGTTCTGCCTGCGCTTGAAGTCTAGGTGCAATCGGCCGCCGAGTGCTGAACGGCCGCCGGAATTTGATTTAAATCCACCGCCGCCGAAAAAAGTTCAAATTAAACTGAACCTATCGGCGGCGGCGGTGTATAAGGCGCATGTACACAGCTTTCAAACGTTGCACTCGAAGCTGACAAAGGTTGGAGCATGAGCATACTGCAGGACTGCAGTGACGAAGATTTGATGACCAGTCTGGTTCGCGGACGCCAACAGGCGTTCAATGAACTCTACCGGCGCCACGCGCGGCGAATGTATCACTACTTTCTGCGCATGCTGAACCGGGACGAAGAAAAAGCGGGCGACTTTTTACAGGACCTCTTCCTGAAAATCGCCGAAAAACCGCAGCGATTCGACGCGGACAAACGCTTTTCCACCTGGATCTTTTCCGTCGCCTACAACATGTGTAAAAATGAGTATCGCCGCATGAACGTGCGTCGCAACATGGAAGCGGGTCACGACCTGGACGCCATGCCCTGCGCCGCCGTGGCCGGCGACGGCTACGTGGAGCAACGCCAGTTCATGGACGCGCTTGACCGGGAACTGCACGGGCTGGACGAACAGCAGCGCACCTGTTTTCTGCTGCGCTACAAAGAGCAATTCAGCATTCGCGAGATCAGTGAAATCCTGGAGTGCCCTGAGGGCACTGTCAAATCGCGTCTGCACTACACGATCAGGAGGCTTTCCGGAGCGCTCGAGGAGTTTCGCCCGATATGAACAATCGCAGAATCTCCGCACGGCGCCGCAGCGACGGCAGGGCCTCGACAACTGACAGCAACGGCAACTTTGAACGATCAAACAACCCGCAACACGCATACAGCGCACAGAATGATATGAACACGAACGTTAACAACTTCGATCTGGAAGAACTGCTGCACCGCTCCACTTTTGAGGGGCTGAGCGCCGCCGAGCAGGAATACGTTCTGCGCGAGCTCGGTTCGGTGGAACATTTTGAGTGCGCCCGGACGACGCTGACACATCTTCCCGAAGCGCTGCAGGCCGAAGAAGAAGCTCTGGAGCTCGATCCAAATCTGTTTGTCCGCATCAACGAACGGCTGGAAGAACGCGCCCGTCCCTGGTATCAGCGCGTTTTTGACTACATGCGATCCACGTCTCCGCAATCGCTGGCCTACGGCGGTGCGGGCCTCGCCATGCTGGTAATTGTCGGCCTGACGATGGGCTTCGGCATGAACGGCTCGGCGGGTTTTGGACCTAACGGCATGCCGCTGGGCGCCAATCCGGCCGATACGCTGATCGAGACTTTTGCCGACAGCGGCAACGTACAGTCCAACTCGGTCGACGTTGACGACTCGTTGCTTTCGCTGCGCGGCAACTCGGCGCGCCAGGATCTTGCCTACGTCGCCCGCGGTGAACAAAGCAGTTCGCAGCGTCCGGTTCAGGCGCAGGTGCAATCCGGCGATCGCGATCCCGGCGGAGACATGTCCGGCGCAGTTGCAGGGCTGGCCGGTGTGTTTCAACAGTGCGCTACGCGTCGCGGCCGTTTCCTTTCCGGCGTTTCAGCCTCGTTTGGTGATCGCCTGGTCAGCGGCATTGAGGGCGGAGCTGACGGCACGCGCGCCGGCCCCAATCCCTTGCCCGACAGGGAACTGGTCGTACTGATCAGTCTGGCCTGACAGCGCGGGCACAACCATTTAAAAGTTCGAGGCCGTTTACATTGAGTTGTAAACGGCCTTGTTTGTTTAAAGCGCTCGGCCAGCGACCGGATCGGACTTGAATAGGCTGCTGCCGACGTTCAATTACAGGATTGGCACTTTACCACGGGTTGGTCGCCCACAGCTGCACTTCCGGCACCATGGCGCGTTGATCCAGCTGCAGCAGGCTGATAATCAGCTGGGCGGCGTCGGCGGCCCGCAATTTGTTGGGCGCGGCGTCGCGTTCAACACGCTCGGGGTTGTTGAAGGCCGTGGCAACTTCGCTCAGGTTAATCTGCATGACGCGAATGTTTTCACGCCGCAGCTCGGCCTGCCACGACTGATTCATGCCGCGCAGTGCAAACTTGGACGCCGTGTAGATTGTGCCGCGCTCAAAGCCGCGCAGGGCGGCAGTGGAGCCGATGTTCACGATCGTGCCGCTGCCGGCCTTTTTCATGATTGTCGCCGCACGCTGCGCCATAAGCGCCGCACCGAGGACGTTGACGTTCATGACTTCGTGAAACTGCTCGGCGGTGAATTCTTCCAGTGTAGTGAATCGTCCGATGCCCGCGTTGTTTAACAGGCAGTCCAGGCCGCCGAAGCGCTCGTTGACCGCTGCGTAAGTCTTGTCAATGTCGGCTTCATTCGCCACGTCGGCCTGCAGGGCAATTGCTCCGATTTCCTCGGCAGCCGCGTCAACGCGTTCTTTGTTGCGTCCGGTGATAATCACCTCCGCGCCGAGCCCGACCAGCTGCCGCGCCGTTTCTTTGCCGATACCCAGGCTGCCGCCCGTCACGAGTATTTTACTGCCTTTGATGTCCATTTCTGCTCCGATGTAGTCTGTTTAATAAACCCTGTGTGTGTCGGCCGTCTGCGGCCCCAACCGGTTGTTTTGTTTAAGATGTTGTTTAACGTCCAACAAAGTCGTCGATATACGCCAGACTCAATTCAACCGTGGCTTCTATGCCGTCTTTGTGAGCCCGTTCGACGCCGTGGGAGGCCGCAACGCCGGGACCGATCAGCGCCACGCGGAAATCATTGCCCGCCCGTAATGCCGCCGATCCGTCGGATCCATAGAACGGGTACACGTCCAGTTTGTGTTTAATATTGCCGGCTTCGGCCAGTTCCACCAGGCGTGTGCGCATCGCGTAGTCGTAGGGGCCGCTGCTGTCCTTGGCGCAGATCGAACAGAAGGTCTCGCCGCCTTCACATGCGTCGCCCACCACGCCCATGTCGATGACCAGTAGCTCTTCCACGCTGTCGTCCCAGGGGCAGGTGCCGCCGTGCCCGACTTCCTCGTAATTGCTGATAAACAAATCCACCGGCGCGGTGCGACCGGCTTCAGCCATGCGCCGTGCTACTTCCAGCAGAACGTAGCAGCCGGCTTTGTTGTCCATGAACCGCGACTTGATGTAGCCGCTTGCCGTTTCCTGGTAGCGCGTGTCAAAGGAAATAATGTCGCCGATGCGGATGCCCAACTTTCGGCAATCTTCCGGCGACTTAACATCTTCGTCCACGCGGATGTGCATCGTGTCGACCGAGCGCTGTGTCTTCTCCGTCTCGCGGTTGGCATGCGTCGACGGGTTGTTTAATAACAAGGTTCCGGTGACGACCGCGCCTTCCATCGTGTGAATGCGCAGGTATTCACCTTCGAACGCGTTAAGCGATGGTCCGCCGATAGGCGAAAAGGCGAGTGTGCCGTCGCTCTTGAATCCCGACACAATAGCGCCGAGCGTGTCCACGTGCGCCGCCAGGGCCAGGCGGGCGGGTTCGTCGCCCAGTCGGCAGATCAGCGCACCTTTGCGACTGCGCCGTGTTTTAAAGCCGTATTTGTTAAACTGCTCATCGAGAAAATCGATGGCCTTGTGCGTAAATCCACTTGGCGAGTCGATTTCGATCAACTCTTTTAAAACGTCGTAGTTGCTCATGATTTCTCACATGTCGTTTGGCGGCGCGCGGATTTGACCTTCAGTGCACGCTCTCGAAATTCCGGGTACTTTCGGCGGTTTACCTGACGGCTTTGTGCCAACTGCCGAACTTTCACGATATTCAACAAATCTATAAGATTCTTCGGCTAATTACAATCGGGACAGGTATGCAAACTTCCGGGCTTTTTCGTCGGTCGTCGCGCGGTACAGCTTTCCGCTTAACACATTGCAGCGCGTGCATTTTCTGCACGCTCGCTTTTCTGACGCTTTTGTTTGTCATGGCGTCAGGAGGCACTGCGGCTCAAACCGGCGACTATACCCTGCGCGACAGTGTTAAAATTGTGTCGCAGTACCGCTCCGCTGCCGACCGTATCATTGAAACCACTCTGAGCGACAGCAGCGCCTGGAACCGTCTGGCGCTGTTCTGCGATACATTCGGGCCGCGTCTCAGCGGCAGCCCCGCTCTCGAGCGATCCATCGATTGGATTGTCGGCGAACTCAAAGCCGAAGGTTTCGATACGATTTTCACCCAGGATGTGACCGTGCCGCATTGGATCCGCGGCGAAGAGTCCTGCCGCATGACTGCGCCGGTGGAGCGCGAGATGTTCATTCTGGGGCTGGGAGGCAGCGTCGGCACGCCCGCCGCCGGCATCGAGGCGGAAGTCGTCAGCGTCGGCGATTTTGAGGAGCTGCGCGCCCGTGCCGATGAGGTCAGGGGTAAAATAGTCCTGTTTAACGCCGAATACGAGAGCTACAGCCGCACAGTGGCTTATCGTTTTAACGGAGCGGTGGAAGCCGCCAAAGCCGGCGCCATTGCCAGTCTGGTGCGTTCGGTGGGTCCTTTTTCCATGCAGACGCCGCACACCGGCGTGATGCAGTACATCGACTCGATTCCACGCATTCCGCACGCCGCCGTGACGATTGAAGACGCGCTCATGATTCAGCGCTGGATCGACCGCGGCAAATCGGTCCGCATACATCTGAACATGGAAGCGCGTTACGCCGACTCGGCGCAGTCGCGCAACATTATCGCCCAGATCAACGGCTCCGAGCGGCCCGACCAGGTGCTGGTGTTCGGTGGTCACATCGATTCCTGGGACGTCGGCAGCGGCGCCATGGACGATGCCGGCGGTTGTTTTGCCGCCTGGCGTTCACTGAGCGTGCTCAAACAACTGAACTTGCGGCCGCGCCGCTCCGTCCGCCTGGTCATGTGGACCAACGAGGAAAACGGCCTGCAGGGCGCGCGTACCTACGCGGCAGAATTCGGCGACTCAACGCATATTCTGGCGCTCGAAAGCGACGGCGGCGTCTTTGCTCCGACCGGTTTTGGATTTACCGGCGCTCCCAAAAAACATGCGGTGGCGCGTGCTGCGGCGGCTTTATTGGGATCGATTGGAGCGGACACGGTCCGCGTGGGCGGCGGCGGGGCGGACGTCTCCCAGTTAAACGCCAAAGGCGTTGACATGATGGGCCTGGAGGTCGACATGGAGCGCTACTTCTGGTATCACCACACTCACGCCGATACGCCGGACAAACTTGATCCGCACGAGATGAACCAGTGCGCCGCCGCCATGGCCGTCATGATGTACGTGATGGCCGATTTGCCGTGAGAATTGCAGCTGATACGCGAAATTGAGCAGACAAAAAAAGAGCTGTGAGCCCTAAGGGCTCACAGCTCTTTTAAGTTATTGATTATCCTGCACTTAGCCCCGCTCAGAGAGCCATGTCGTCCACGCTGTCCAGCCAGGATTCAATCTCGCCGATCACCCCGGTGATGGCCGCCGGGTCAAAGGGAGAATGCAGGCCCGCCAGTTTAACCAGGTCGAGGAATGACATCGAGCCGCCGGCGCGGCACAGTTTGACGTAGTCGCTCCAGGCTGCCTCGCGGTCCTCGCGCGAGCGCTTCCAGAACTGGAATGCGCAGATCTGCGCCAGTGTATAGTCGATGTAGTAAAAAGGCTCCGAGTAGATGTGCGATTGTTTCTGCCAGAAACCGCCGTTCTCCAGATACTCAATGCCGTCGTGATCGCGATAGGGCAGGTACTTCCGTTCGATGCGCCGCCAGGCCGCGTGACGCTCGTCCGGACTTGCCGTCGGATTGGCATAGACGAAGTGCTGGAATTCATCCACCGCCACGCCGTAAGGAATAAACAGCAGCGCGCCGCTCAGGTGCGCGAACTTGTACTTCTCCGTGTCTTCGCCGAAAAAGAGTTTCATCCAGGGCCATGCGAAAAACTCCATGCTCATCGAGTGGATCTCGCAGGCCTCGTAGGTCGGCCAGTGATATTCCAGAACGTCGTGATCCAGACTGGAATACACCTGGAAAGCATGGCCGGCTTCGTGTGTCAATACGTCGATGTCGCCGGCGGTGCCGTTGAAGTTGGAAAAGATAAACGGCGCTTTGTGTTTAACAAAGGTCGTGCAGTAGCCGCCGGGGCGTTTGCCCGGTTTGCTCACCAGATCCATCAACTCGCTGTTGCGCATGAAAGAGAAAAACTCATTTGTTTCAGGCGACAGCTCGCGGTACATGTCGGAACCGCGATCGACGATCCATTCCGGCGGTCCCTGCGGTTTGGCATTGCCGCTCGGAAAGGAAAAACCTTCATCGTAGATCTTGAGCGAATCGAGACCGAGGCGGCGCGCCTGGCGCTCGCGCAGTTTAACCGCCGCCGGCACTATGTATTTCAGCACGTTTTCGCGGAACGCCGCCACGTCGTCGGCATTGTAGTCCGAACGTGTTAAACGCGCATAGCCGGTTTCGATAAAGTTTGTGTGTCCCAGTTTGTGCGCAATCGACGTGCGCGTCTTAACCATGTCGTCGTAAATGCGGTCCAGTTCGGCTTTGTTGTCGGCAAAGAACTGCCACTTGGCGCGCGTGGCGGCGATGCGCACATCGCGGTCTTTGTTCGTTTCGTAAGGAAACATTTCCGACAGTGTGCGTTCCGCCCCGTCGAACTCAATCTTGGCATTGGCCAGAAGTTTTGAGTATTCGCTCTTTAAGCTGTTTTCGCGTTTAAGGTCTTCAAGGATCGACGGTTTAAATGTTTTAAGCGAGAGTTCACTTAACACAAACAGCTGCCGGCCAAAAATCTTCTCGAGCTCGGGCCGGAAACGCGAGTTCAACATACAGTCGTCCAGACGGTTAACCAGTTCCGTATAGCGCGGTCCCTCCGTGTCGAAGAAGGTCTGCTCGGCGTCGTAGAATTCATCGCGCGAGTCAATGGTGTGGCGACATTCCGCAAGCTCGCGGTTGGACTGGTACTCGGTGCGCAGAGCCGTAATCTGCCGCAAAACTTCAGCCTGAGCTTCGGCGCTTTCCGCCGCGTTAAACGCTTCGAGCAACTCGTTAAAAGATTGTTCCAGCGCATCGATGTCGGGGCGCTGGTAGGGGAATTCGGAAAATTTCATAATTCGTCCTGTTCAGGCTAAACAACCGGGCGCGACTCTCGCGCAGAATTGTTCCTCGACGTGGCAGGCGGCCCGCAAATTGTCAGTGGAAACGCAAAAACTCAGATGCCGAAGCCGGTGGGGTCGGTCAGTTCGTCGAGGCTGCGCGTGTCCGGTATAAACAGTTCAACAACGTGCTCCGCGGCTGTGAATTCAACGTGGAGTTCACCGTTGGGTGCTTCAACGCGCTGTTCGTCCACGCGCGCCTGAAATTCGCTGTCCGGTGCGGCGGCGTGAATAATCAGTACAAGCACGCAGTTGCGAATGGGAATGGAGATGCGCACCTCTTCACACCCGCTGATGGGCCGCGGTTTGATACGAACGCCGCTCCCGTCCGGTCGGATGCCGAATACGTGGTGAATAAACAGGTGCAGCAGCGCCGCCCAGGCAACCGGGTCCAGTGCGTCGCTCGAATCGGCTCGTTCCTGACCGCGCTGCGGAGCGGGCGGGTAAGTCTCAAACCACGTGCCCGCCGCCGATTCCGTGGCAAGCAGCCACTCCAGCGTGCGTTGCACTTCCGTCGTCTGCCCCAGCTCCATTGCCGCCTGCGCCATCCACAGGGAACAGAGCGGACGCCCGCCGCCGGCTTCCGTTTCGAAAGCGACATCAAAACGCCCGTAGCCGCCGCCGCTGTAAGTCTGATTCCACAGGTTTTGCAGCCGGCTGAAAATCCGACGACCAGTTATTGAATTGTTTAACTCCCTGCTCTGCGCCACAGACGCAGCAAACAGGAGATTCCATCGCACCTCTGGCGCCAGGGACGGCTCCGCGGCCGCATTCTGTTCAGGTTCCTCGTGAGTGGCAGTTGTAGCGACTGCTTCGGCAGCCGACAGTTCCCGCAGCTGCTCGCGGCACTGCGCTTCAATGGTCTGTGCGGTTTGCTGCCAGGCTGCGGCATCCGGAGAGCCGTTCCCGGCCATGGGTAATTCGGCCGCATCGCGCAGCGCCGTGGCCGCCTGCAGCGCGACCGCCACCCCGTGTTCGGCCGTGTCGGCACACCAGTAGTTGCCGCCGGCGGCCGGTGCTTCAGACTTGAACAAATTTTCTGGTGCGCTGCGCGCCAGATATTCGGCGGCCGGGAGCAGCTGCGGGCGGCAGTCTTCCAGCGTGGCGCTGTCGCCGGTCCAGAGAGCGTATGCGCGTGCTGCGCTGAGCCAGGCGGCTGCCTCCAGCACTGCCGGCCTGGAATCCGATTGAAGTGAATGTGCAAGTGCTTCCAGCCCGGATTTCAGCAGACTGCGCGCCGTGCCGTGATAACCACTGACGAGCAGGCCGCGCAGCAAGGCGGCGGAGCCGCCGTTGCGTTCCGGTTCGCGACTCCACAGGCGGGCGTCACCTGCGCCATCTGCGCTTAACTGCGCGCCCAGTTGCGTGCGCGCCGCCGTAATCGCCCGCGCAAATCGATCGTCAAAACAGTAACACTGCAGCAGACTGTCCCAGGTGCGCACATCCGCAATCAGCGGCGAACTCCAATTGGTCAACCCCATCTCGATTGCGCCGTCATCTGTCAGACGGTAGCGGATCGTCAGCCGCTTGCGCGCATAGCCGTCCAGGCGCATGCGCTCGTGGATGACGCCGTTGCCGGTCGACATTTCTATCGTGACGCGTTTTTTATTCGGATTTGTCAGGCGCAATTCGCGCAGGATTTGCGGTTTGGTGCGATCCGGGCAGAAAAAACGTTCGCGTACGCTGATGAGCGGGCCGGACCAACTGATTTCCACCGTGGGGATGCCTTCGTTCTGAACCCAGCGGCGCGTACAGGTTCGCCCGTCGGCGCGCAATTCAGTTTCTGCAGTGGAAATGACGAGCCGCGTGGAGCTGAATCCATGCTCCGGATCAAAATTGAGCCACTCCTGTTTGGGGCGGGCGGCCTGGCCGGGCGGGTTGAGCATCAGCGCCGTCTGGCTGGCTTCTTCGTCGGCTGAAACCTGAACGACGGCGTGGATGTGGCCGTTGCCCAGGACAAAATAGCTGGTGTCGGGAATGCGTTGCCGGGCGTCATTGTGCATGCTTTCGTCGATCCCGTGTCGTCTGGCACTGCCGTCGCAGCGTCTGTTGCTTCCTGAGCGCGACGCTCAAAAATCCCGAAAATGCACTCAAATCAGTTTAATTCAAATTCCGGGGCTTTTTCGGGAGGGAATTGGCTGCGCGCTTCGCGCAATTCACATGGCAAAATACCTTGCATTGCGCCGGGCATTCCACTAACTTCCGCCTTCACATCCACTTGTACTTCCCGGGAGTCGACTCATGATCGTGACCTCGCGCCCGCTTAAATTTCTGCCAGCACTTTTTGGCCTTTTTTGCCTGACTTTTTTGTTTGTCACCGAGAGTCAGGCGCAAAGGCTGCGATTCGACAACATGATTTTCCTGATTGAGACGCAGAACGGCGACACGGCCGACGTCTACATCAACGGCCGGCGCGTGGGCGAGACGCCTTATCTGCTGACGCTTGTGGACCTCGAAGCGCGGCGTTTCTGTTCCATCAGCACACCTGCGCCGAAAGCCGTCGATGCCGACGCCAGTTTTACCGCCTACAGCAACAGCGGCATGGAAGTGCAGACCTTTGTGCGCAATGCACGTCCCGAAGACAATTCCTTTGCCGAAACCTTTACCTTTCGCATGATCGACGGCGACGACCAATCCAACTGCACCTTGCTTGTTTCCGTCATCGATCGGCGCGGCAACTACATTCCCTGCCTGCGCGGCAAGCTGCACTCCGAAGGCGAGGACCTGGTGCAGAAGTGGTTCTTCGGCATGATCTGAGCGCGACGACTTCCGGCGTGAAACCGACACGAATGCTTTTCACCAGCATACTCATTGTCAGGTTGCGGGACGCCGGGTTTCGATCCCGCCGGCAAACAAAAAGAGGCTGCTAAAGCGAGCTGCCTGCAGCGCTGCAATCATGCGTCAGAAGCGATAACTGAAGTGGACGGAACCCGGTCCTACGCCCCAATTGAAGCCGTCCCAGCGGACGATGCCCTTCTCGCGTTCCTCCAGGCGGTCGAGCGCAAACAACCCCGAAGAAAGCCCCATGACGGTTGCCAGCGTCACGTCGGAAAGCCAGTGCCCGTTGGTGTAAACGCGGCTCACGGCAACAAAACCGGCCAGGCCGTAAAAGGCCGTGTAGGCCCAGGGTTCGTCAAAATAGCCGGCCAGAACGGATGAAACTCCAAAAGCCAGGATGACGTGTCCCGAGGGCCACGCCTGCGATTCAAAATCCGCCTCAAACCAGGTGAAATCGGCGGGGTCGTCGGTGCGGTAGGGGCGATTGCGTCCGGCCACGTAGCGCACACCGAGCGCCAGAACGCCGCTGGCAAAAATCGATTCGGTCAGTACCAGGCCCAGCGTGCGCACGTAATTGTCCTCGGCGAACAGACCGTAGGAGTAGACCACCGCGCCGCCGACGGTCGCCCAACCGACTTCGCCGTAGATTTCGACTATCTCCAGAAACTCGAGAAAATCATCGTCCAGGTCCTGATTGTACTCCAGCAGGGCCTCGCGCACCGGAGCGTCAATCAGTCCGATCTGGAGCGCCTGGCTGCCGCTTAGTATGCCGAAATTTGCCCAGTCGCGTCCGTTCCAGCGCAACGGGCCGCTGAAATAGAGGGCGTTGTCGGCCAGGAAGATTTCGAAGTCGCGCCAGAGGACTGTCGAGAGCCGTTTGATGTAGGGTGTTGTGTTCGACGGGCGGCCCGGAGTGTTTTCGGGATGAGCGGTCAATGAATCCCGAACGACCGCTGGAGCGGGCGGACCAGGTGTGACGCCGGTTGTGGCATTGGTGGAGTTTTGATGGTTTTCAGAGGAAGGTCGTGGCGCTTGTGGAACGCTGTCGGGAACGGAGCGGTTTGCGACGTCGGGTTGCGAGTCGTGACGCCTGAAGTCCGCATTCGGGTCGCCGTGTTCATCGGCCGGCAGAAGCAGCGGCGTCGCCAGAGTCAGCAGCATCGCCAGAGCGAGATGCCGCAGTTTGAAAGGCCTCACAACGTTTTGGACCATACTGAGTACGTTTTTGATCCCGGATTCCGAGTGCGCTGTGGGTAGAACGAATGCGCTTCGATCCGATTGCCCGCACGGCCATCGGAGCCCGTCCGACCCGTGAAATAATGCCGCCGCTTGCACGTGTCGCAAGCCGCAATCTTCCACCGGAATCGAGGCAGGCAGAATGAGCGACAAACGCGTTTCGAGCGGGGCAGTCTGGGAGGACCGCGTGGGCTACAGCCGCGCCCTGCGCCGCGGCGAACACGTCTACGTGGCGGGCACGCTGGGACTCCTGCCCGGCGGCGACATTGCGGGCGGCGCCTACGACCAGACGCGCCGCGCGCTGAAGATTATCGGCCGCGCGTTGAACGATGCGGGTTCATCCCTGGAGCACGTGACGCGCACGCGCATGTACATCCTCGATTTTGCCGACAGCGACGACGTCGGGCGTGCACATCTGGAAGTTTTTCGACGGATCAGGCCGGCTGCGACAATGGTCGCGGTCAGCGGTCTTGCACATCCGGCGGCGTTGATTGAAGTCGAAGTTGAGGCGCTTATTCCGGAGGATGCGCGCTGATCGGCTGCGATTGGGGATTGTTTCTACCGCGAGTTCATCGTAACTTTCGCGATCTGAAGCAGGCAAAAAGCAGGATTTTCATGCGGACTCTCTTTCTCATTGCAAGTGCGGCGCTTCTGCTGCTGCCGGGCGTTTTGTCCGCACAGATTTCCATCGTTCTGGGGCAGGTCTCCACCGACGGCTCAACCACGGTGCAAATGGACGTCACCGGCGAGATCGGTTCGCCGGGGGATCTGGAGCTGGTGTTCCGCTACGACGCCGATGTTTTTGATGTTCCGAACATTGCGACGGTGGAATCCGACCTGTTTTTTCCGTCGGGCTTCACGTTCGGCACCGAACTCGATGAACTGGATATTTCCACGGGAATCCTGACGATCAACGCCTTTGACGTGGTGGTGGGCCAGGGGCGCTGGTGCGCGCTGGTCATAAATGGTCTGCGTTCGTCCGAAGTCGTCGGCCGCATCACGCTGGAATCGGCGCGCAGCGAGGGCGAGGCCTTGCAGATCAACAGCAGCGTCACCGGCGTCGTCACAGTCACGAAGCCGCCCGTCTTTTTTGAGGACGCGGAGAGCCTCGGCAGCAATTTCCCCAATCCTTTTCTGACGCAAACAGAATTCGACTACACACTGGCGGCAAACAACGTCGAGGTGCGCTTCACGGTGTTTACGCTTGACGGCATCAAGATCTACAGCGAAACCACGGTGGGGCAGAAGGGCGCCAACCGTTGGAAATTCGACCCGGCCGCCGCCGAAGTGCAACTGGCGCAGGGCATGTATCTGTTGCTGATGGAGACGCCCAACGGCGTCTTTACTTTGCCTTTTCAACATCTGCGCTGATGGCGTCCATGCTCAAGATTCGGTTCCCGCTTTTCATTCTGCTGGCGATGACGCTCTCCGTCTTTGCAGGGATCTGCTTGCCTGTGGACGGCGTAGATCTCCGTGCGCAGACGGCCGCATCCGACGCGGCGGAGACCGGGAAAAACTCCGAAGGCACCGAATTCTGGATCTGTTTTCAGCGCAATTACCGCGACTTTGACGTCGACCGCGACAACAACCCGATCAAGCGCACCGACGAACTGGAACTGAACCTCTTCCTGACGGCCAAGCAGAATGCTTTGGTTGCCATCGAGATAGACGGCATCGCATTTAAACGCGAAGTCAATGTGCGCGCCGGTACGGTGGTCAACGTGGCGATCGACTCTGCGGCGCAGCTGCGCGGCAGTGATGAAATCGAGCGCCTGGGCGTGCACATCACCTCCGATGTTCCGATTGCCGTGTACGGATTGAATCGCCGCTTTCAGACGACCGACACCTACCTGGCGCTGCCGGTCAATGTGCTCGGCACGGAGTACATGGCGATGTGCTACGACAAACTTTCGAGCGAGCTGATTTCGCAGGTGGCGCTGATTGCGACGGAAGACAATACAGTTGTGACGATTACTCCGACCACGGCAACCGGCGGCGGTCACCCCGAAGGCGAGCCATACAAGGTGCTGCTGCAGGAGGGCGACGTCTACCAGTTTAATGCGGCTTACGACCGACGCAGCCGCGCCGACCTGACGGGCACGCTGATCCAGGCCGACAAAAAAATAGCCGTCTTCAGCGGCCACAACTGCGCACATGTGCCGGCGGGAACGCGCGCCTGCAACCTGCTGGTGGAGCAGCTGCCGCCGATGCACTCCTGGGGTCGTCACTTTTTCCTGGGCACCCTGGCAAACCGTTCAACTTCCACCTGGCGCGTGCTGGCTTCAGAGCCGAATACCACCGTGTTTGAGGATCAGAAAAAAATTGCCGTGCTCAATGCCGGCGAGTTTTACGAGAAACGCAATTTCAGCGAAAACACGCAGATCAAGGCCGACAAACCAGTTATGGTGGCTGAGTTCGCGCAGGGTTTTCAGAACGGCGATTCCATCGGCGATCCGATGATGATTATCGTCAGCCCTTCGCAGCAGTTTCGCGACAGCTACCTCATAGCCACGCCGGTGGATGGCTCCTGGCAGCACTACCTGAACATTGTCATGCCGGGCGAAGGCACGAGCAGTCTGCGCATTAACGGGCGAAAAATTCCGCAACGCGAGTTCCAGCGCTTCGGGCGTTCCTCGTATTTTATCGGCCAGTTCCAGATTCCGCTGGGTACGCACCTCATTGAGGCGGACCTGCCCTTCGGCCTGTATTCATATGGTTTTGGTTTGCAGCGCGACGCCTGGGACGCCTACGGCAACATGGGCGGTCAGAATTTTGGCGTGGTGGAGAATTTACCCGACTCGCTGGCGCCGGCCGTGGAAGGGCTGCCCGCGGGCGACTCGCTACAGGTGCTGATACGCGACGAGCGACCATTTGACCGCGGTCTGCAGAGAGTCGACATCATAAGCGCGCAGAACATCTCTATCGAACTGCCCAAAGTGGAATCGGGCGCGCCGCTGCTCGAAGCCGGCGTTACCGCAATCAAGGCCAATGTATTCGGGCGCGCCGTCATGCGCGCAATCGATCTGGCCGGCAACGCGGCCGACTTCAGCATCTGTTATCGCTACGACCCGGTGGAAGGGGAGTATGGATTTGTGGTGCAGGACGGCGCTACAGCCGACTGCTCACCGGAAAAGCTGCGCTATTGGGGCGCCTACGCCAATCTGAGTTTCAACGCCTGGACGGCTGATTTCGGCAGCACGGGCGAGATTTCGACGCCGGGCCGCTTCGGCGATGCTTCAGGCATGGGCGGCGTGATCGGCGGTCTGGTCGGCATACAGTTGACGCCCGCATTCGGTGCGACCGCCCGTCTCTCCATCGACACTTATGGCGGTGAACTGCTGGCGCCGGACAGTCTGACGACGCTGACGCCGCCGCCCGACCAACGGGTGGTACAGGAAGCCGGGGTGCTGACGCTCGACAACGCCTGGCTGAGCCTTGGGCTCAGCGGCGAGTACTACCTGACGGACCGTTTTTACTTTACTGCGGGTGTGCAGACCTCTTTTGCACTTGGTACAGGCGTGACGCTCAAACGTCGCATCCTGACGCCGAGCGGCCTGGTGTACAGCGAGAGCAATGAAAACGAATTTATTCAGTACGAGGACGGACTGGGCAGCATAGCGCCAATCCGTCTGGCTCTGACGGGCGGCGTCGGCATGACATATCCGATAGTACCGCGCATCAAGGCCTTTGTGGAATTGCGTCAGACCGCATTCCTGACCGACGTCGTCGACGATGCCGACTGGGGCCAATCGCAGACAAACATCAATTTCGGGGCGCGGGTCCAGTTTTAGCGACCCGCTGATTGCGACTTTCATCGAATCCGGCGGATCGGAACTTGAGCATGATTCTGCGCCGAACTTTGGCCGTTTTCCGCAAGGACCTGCGCAGCGAGTTGCGCACGCGTTATACGTTGAACGCGATTCTGCTTTTTGTGCTGACCACGGTGATGATGATCGCCTTTGCGACGCGCGGCGAGATCGTCAATGACGGCGTCGCCTCCGGCCTGCTCTGGGTCATCATGTTTTTCAGCGCCATGACCGGCCTGGCGCGCGCCTTTGTTGCGGAAGAAGAGCGCGGGACGAGTCTGCTGCTGCGTCTTAGCAGCCCGCCGGCTGCGGTGTTCTTCGGCAAGCTCCTTTACAATGTTTTGATGACGCTGCTGCTTAATTTTGCAGGCATCACGCTCTTTTTCATCTTTGTCGGCGGTGTGGCGGTCGGTTCTCCCGGTTTGTTTTTGCTTGTCATCGCTCTGGCAAGTCTTGCAACCGCCGCGTCCACCACACTGATTTCCGCCATAATCGCCAGGTCGCGATCGCGCGGCGCTCTGTTTCCCGTGCTGTCGTTCCCGATCATGTTACCGCTTGTACTGCCGGGTGTTGAACTGACCCTGCTGGCGCTCGGCGGCGCGGATATGGCGCAGGCGCAAAACAATTTGCAACTCATGGTGAGTTACCTCGTCGTGCTCACGACGGTTTCCTGGTTGTTGTTTGATTTTGTCTGGAAAGAATGAGCGCGCACCGGCGTCGCGGAACGAGCCAACTTCGTCGCCGCCCGGACAAATATCAACAGGAAACGCGGCACAAACCTATGCTACAGTTGAGGGAACAAGAGGAATGGACATTCCGCGGAATGTGTTGAACCCGGCCATCCGGCCGGCCCGTTATTTGTTGGGGCTGTGTCTGGTGGCCCTGTCGCTGTTTGTTGTACCGCTGACGCTGAGCGCGCAGCCGGAAGACATGGACGCGGCGCGCGATTCGGAAGGCACCGAATTCTGGATCTGTTTTCAGAAGAATTTTCGCGACGTCCAGTACAACAACAACCTGCAGTCCAGCCAGCCCGAGCGCGCTTCGACGCTCACACTAAAACTCTTCTTCGCCTCACCGCAGAATGCAAAGGTGCGCGTGGAGATTCCCGGTCTGCGCTTCAACAAGGACGTGCGCGTGCCGGCCGGCAGTGTGGTGTCCATGGACATCGACTCGGCGGCGCAGGTGCGCATCGACGAAGGCGTCGAACGACTGGGCGTGCACGTCACTTCCGACGTGCCGATCGCGGTCTACGGCCTCAACCGTCGTTTCCAGACGACGGACACCTACCTGGCGCTGCCCGTTTCCGTGCTCGGCCAGGAATACATGGTGATGGGGTATCAGCAGAAAGCCGAAGACCTGCTCTCGCAGGTCGCTGTGGTGGCGACCGAGGACGAGACCGCCCTGACAATTATTCCCAGCGTCGAGACTTCCGGCGGCAACAAAGCCGGCGATCCATATCGCATCAGGCTGAACAAAGGGGACGTGTACCAGATGCGCCCCAAATACGACCGCAAGTCGACCTGTGACCTGACCGGAACCTTTATCCGCTCCGACAAACCGGTGGCCGTTTTCAGCGGTCACAACTGCGCGTACATTCCGAATGAAGTGTCGTTCTGCAATCACCTTGTGGAGCAACTGCCGCCGGTCAATACCTGGGGGCGACAATTCTACGTCGGCAACCTGGCCAACCGATCGCGTTCCAGCTTCCGCGTGCTGGCTTCGCGCGACAGCACAAAGGTATTTCGCAATTTCCGTCCCATCGCCGTGCTGAATGCCGGCGAACACTACGAGACGCATGACCTGACCGGTCCCACGCAGATTACGGCGACCAATCCCGTGCTCGTGGCCCTGTTTTCACAGGGCTCGCAGAACGGCGACGGCCTGGGCGACCCGATGATGATTCTGGTGAGTCCCACGCAGCAGTTCATGACGAGTTACCGCTTTGCAACACCGGTGGACGGGACCTGGCGGCACTACGTCAACGTGGTGGTGCCGGATGAAGCGGTGGGCTCGGTACGCCTCAACGGCGACCTGGTAAATCGCAATAAATTCGAACCGTTCGGCGAGAGCGGTTACCAGATAGCGCGACTGCAGGTACCGTTCGGCACACACGCCATCCGCGCCGACAAACCCTTTGGTCTTTATTCGTACGGCCTCGGATTCGGCGACGACAAAAGCGACGCCTACGGCAATATGGGCGGGCAATTGTTTGGCGCTCTGCCGGATACGAAAGACACGCTGGCGCCGCTGGTGGACCCGACGCTTGGGCGCGACTCCTTGTTTGCCTATGTGCGCGAAAACAGGACAATTGACCGCGGTCTGCGAAGTATCGACACGGTTTACAGTCACAACATGCTGGTCGATCTGCCCAAGGTCATTGCAGGCGTGCCGCAGATTGCCGTGAGCGCTCGTCCGCAGAATTACGGCGAGTTCGGCAGCGCGCTTGTGCGCGCGGTGGATGTGGCCGGCAACGTGACGATGTTTTCAATTTGCTACAGTCTGAACGACAGCAACGAATACGAGCTGACCTATTCGCTCGGCGAGGACGAAGGCTGCAGCCCGCCGTCGACGATGTTCTGGGGCGCTTACTTCAGTCCGGCCGTCGATCTGCATGCGCCCGATTTCAACGCAACCGACGGTTTTACCGCGCAGAATCCCTTTGACGACAAAACTGGTATCGGCGGCATCGGCGGTCTGCTGATCGGCAAACCGCTGGGACTGGACTGGACACTTACCGGGCGTCTGGGGCTGGAGATGCACGGCGGGGCGATCAGCTCGATCGACACTTCCGCGCCTTCACAGCCGGACATCATCAGGGAGGGCGTTCGCATCAGTTCCAACGCGCTGTATCTGAGCAGCGAGATAACGATGGAACGCCGCCTGGGGCCGGGCGTCTACGCACTCGGCGGTCTGAGAACGGCGTTTGCGCTGTCCAAATCGGCGGATGTCGAGCGTGTGATATTCATTCCGGCGGACGCTTCCTACGAAGAAACCGGCACAAATACGATTCCGTTGCGCGACGGAACGCTTGAAAGTCTGTCTTCCATCAGGTTCGGTCTGTTGGCCGGCGTCGGCTTCGCGGTGCCTGTGTACGGAGACTGGACGGCTTTCTCCGAAATGCGTTACGTTCACTATCTCAGCAGCGTGCTGAGCGACGCCGACTGGACGCACAGCCGCATCGATCTGGTGATTGGTTTCCGGCTGCCCTTCTGATCATTACAGCGGCGGCGCGGCACAACGCTGCGCCGCCTTTGAAAAGTGGCTGCAAAAGCCGAAATTGCGGGTCATTTTTGTGCGCATTGACCGCCAAAAGGTAGTGCTTCATGTCTTCTCTCCTGATGCTGCTCGGGTTCACGATTGGAATCATTCTGGGCAATTTCCCTTCGGTTTTACGTCCGCGCCCGGCATGGTGGCGTTGGACGGTGGTGATCCTGACCAGCCTGACGATTGTTCTGGCCCTGTGGCCGCCCCTCGGCGGAACGTTTAACTCGGTGGTGCTGATGGGGCGCAGCTACGAGAAACAAGCCGTCCCGCTCAAGGCCAGCATCGACCACTCCACAAAATCCTACAACGCCGAACGCGACGAATTTTCGGTCGTGATGCGCGATTTCAGCAGCGAACCGCGCGAGTTTCCGGTTGTGTTTACCGGACGTGAACCGGCAGAAATCTCCAGCGCCAAAGTTGTAATCGTCAATGTGCGCCTCGGCTCCTCCGACACCGATTTCCGCGGCGAGTCCGTTGTGGCGGTCGATCCGCCTGTAACGATCGGCTATGTGCCGGCCCTGGCCGAGCGCATCCGCAACGTTTACTTCCACGTGCCGATGGCCTGGATTGGGTTCCTGGCTTACTTTCTGACGATGATGTATTCGATGCGCTATTTGCGCAAACGCGAACCGTCCGACGACATCAAAGCCGCCGCGGCGGCGGGGCTGGGCACGGTCTTTACCGTTCTGGCGACGATTACCGGCATGGTGTGGGCCAAATTCAATTGGGGCGCGTTCTGGAGCTGGGATCCGCGCCAGACTTCGATCTTTGTCCTGCTGATGATTTACGGTGCTTATTTTGCCCTGCGCGGCGCACTGAGCGACGACGACGACAAACGCGCGCGCCTTTCGGCCGTGTACTCAATTTTTGGATTTGTGTCGGCCATTTTCCTGGTGTACATCATTCCTCGCATTATGGAAGGACTGCATCCGGGCGCCGCCAAATCGGGGGACATGGGACCGCTCGTGGACGGATCGATCGACCCGATCGTTCTTTCGCTTTACACGCTGTCGTTGATGTCCTTCACGCTGATTTACTTCTGGCTGTATTCCATTACGGTCCGCTCACGCCTCGTCGCAATGGAACTCGACGAAGCACAGTTTTCCTGAAAAGAAGCTCTTATGGAACAGTTTCTGGCAGAAAATTCGCTGTATGTGGTTCTGATTATCGTGTTGATGATCTGGGCGGGCCTTGCGCTGTTGATGATGCGTCTTGAAAAACGCGTCACCGAACTGCAGGAGACCGCACGCGGCGTAAAACAACGCCTCGCTGCGAACACGAGCGCGGACGAACCTTCGTCTTCCGTCCGGTAAACAACGATAACAGCGTGTGACGGGGCAGCGCCCGCATGCGCCGCATGCAGAAAGGAAGCGACAATGAAAGCCAAATATCTGATTGGCGGACTGATCGTATCCGTGTTTGTCGTCATAGGACTTATATCCCTGGACGGCGGCACTATCGCGTATTCCGATATCCAGACCGCGCGGTCCACACCCGGCTTTGTGAAAGTCAAAGGCTCATGGATCAAGGAAAACGGCGCCGACTACGACAGCGAACGCGACATTTTTACCTTCCACATGCGCGATTCAACGGACCATATGATCAAGGTGGTTCACAGCGGCCCGCGTCCGAATAACTTCGAACTGGCCGAGAGCATCGTTGTTGAAGGCCGTATCGAAAACGATATTCTGCAGTCGCGCCACATCCTGACCAAGTGCCCGTCCAAGTACGAAGGCAATACGATGCAGGATCCTTCGGCCTACGCACCCGCTGCGGGAGAAGGGAACAGCGAATCGTGACCTCGCCCGCCGGATCGGAACACACATCAGAATCGAATTCGCACAACGGGGATCGCTCACAATCGCGCGGTCTGTTCCGCAAAGTCGCCATTGCATTGGTTGTGCTGGCCATCCCACTGGTCCTGGTCATGGCGTCGCGTTACGGGGAAGTGCAGTCCGTCAATTTTGCCCGCTCGGTTGAAATTGCCGCCGGACGCACGGAGATTGAACCACGCTACAAAATTGTGATAGAAGCGGTTGTGCTCGACGACCAACAGCATCCGCTCGAGATTGCGGAGACCAGCGCGTCTTTCTACGCGCGGGACCGTGACGGCCAAATATTTCTGGTGTCCTACGACGGCGGAGAGCAACTGAGTCTCCGCAGCGGCATGCAGGTTAAGCTGGCGGGTCATACGCACGAGGGCACTCCGCCCTGGTTTCATTGTTCGGAAGTAATCACTGACTACTAGTCGCCGGCCGCGGCATTTGCGCCCGGCCACAGACTGAAGGGCGCCTTCCATGTTCGGACAAATTCTCGTTAATTTTTTGTTTGCCTCGGCCATCGTTTCCTGCGGGGCCTATTTCCTTTCCTGGCGCGACAACGACGTCATGCGCAAGGTCGGGCGGTCGTTCATGCTGGTTGTATTCGGCGGTCTGTGCGTAGTGCTGGGCATGCTGGTGTACAACATCTTCCAGCACGACTTCAGCTATTACTATGTGTACAATTACTCCAATACGGAGCTGTCCGCGCCGCTGCTGTTCGCCACGTCCTATGCGGGGCAGGAGGGCAGTTTCATGTTGTGGACCTTCCTGGTGTCGCTGATCGGCGTCTGCATGCTGCCATACGTGCGGCGCGTTGGCTACGAATCGCACTTCATGAGTTTTTACACGTTGGCGCTGATTTTCCTGCTGCTGATGATGGTGGCCAAGAGTCCCTTCCAGTTCGTGTGGGAACACTTTGCGTCGGACCCGAATGTTTACACGGGCTTTGAGCCGCAGAACGGCCGCGGGCTGAATCCACTGCTGCACAATCTCTGGATCACTATTCACCCGCCGATACTTTTTACCGGTTTTGCCGCCATGACCGTGCCGTTTGCCTTTGCGATGGCGGGATTGGCGCGTCGCGAATACACACAGTGGATTCGCGTTTCGCTGCCATGGACGCTGTTCGGCACCGCGGTGCTGGGATTCGGCATTATGCTTGGCGGCTTCTGGGCTTATGAGACTCTGGGCTGGGGCGGTTTCTGGGCCTGGGACCCGGTTGAAAACTCCTCACTGATTCCCTGGCTGGTTTGCGTGGCGCTCGTTCACACGATGCTGACGCAGAAACAAACCGGCGGGCTCGTCAAAACGAACTTTTTCCTGGCCGTTTCGGCTTTTATTCTGGTTTTGTATTCGACCTTCCTGACGCGCAGCGGCGTTCTCGGAGACACCTCGGTGCACTCCTTTGTCGATCCCGGCATGTTCGCCTACATCTTGCTCATCGGCACGATGATTGTCTTCGGCGTGCTGGGATTCGGTATGATTTTCCGGCGCATCGGCGAGCTTGGCAAGGGCGCGGCGGATTTTAAACTCCATTCACGTGAGTTTGTCATCGGTATCGGCGCGCTCTTGACTTTAGTCAGCGCGGGGACTGTACTGTTCGGCACGAGTTACCCGCTCTTCTCGGAACTGATCGTGCACACGAAGGTCGCCATGCAGGTCTCCTTCTACAACACAAGCCATCTTTTGCTTGCCATTTTGATTGGCGTCGTCAATGCTGTCTCAATGTTGGTCAACTGGAAAGTGACGGGCAAAGCGCTCTTCTTCAAACGCCTGCGCCTGCCGCTGATAATGTCGGTTGTGGCGACGGCACTGGTCGTGGCCTTCGGTTGGCAGGACATTCCCTACGTGCTGCTGGCTTTTGCGTCTTTCCTTTCCCTGTTTGTCAACCTGGACCTGCTGATTCGCCTGATTGGTTCGCGGCCCGACAAGATCGGCGCGTACATCTCACACATCGGAATTGCGGCGCTTTTCCTGGGCGTGATCGCAACGTCGCGTTATTCCGTGCTGGATCACGCGCGTCTGGTGCAGGACGAGCCGACCGAAGTACTCGGCATGACGCTGACCTACCAGGGCAAACGCGAGATCGACAAACAATTCAAGGATCGTGAGAAATTCGAATATCTGGTTAAGGTCCAGAAGGACGGTGGCGAGGGCGTCGTCAAACCGATCCTTTACTGGAGCGACTACAACCAGCGCAAATCGGCTTTCCTGGAGCCGGGCATCAACCGCACCCTGGTGCAGGATGTTTACGTCTCGCCCAAAGCAGTGGAAATCCAGGGCAGCAGCCCGACGCGCGCCGTGCACAAGTTTGAAGAGACGCCGTTTCCCTTCGACTCCAACGTGATAGTGACGCTGCAGCGCTTCGACATGACGTCGGCGATGCAGGGCGGCGGTCCGGACCTGCGCATGGGTGTGGAACTGACGTTCGACACGCCCGATTCGACCTGGAGCGAGCTGATATATTCAACGCGCACGGTCGACAATCTGTGGCGCTACGAGCCATACCAGGTGCCGGGCACGGGTTATTATGTGGCGCTGCGCGAGATCAAACCGGACCGCAGCAATCTGGCAAACTCTGAGGCGGTGCTGTCCTTTGCAGACATCGATCGCGCCGAGACGCTCGAGCGCGAAGTTTTTTCGGTAGAGGTCTCGACTAAACCCTTCATCAATCTCGTCTGGATCGGCGTCATTCTGATGGTCGCCGGTTTCGGCGTGGCAATCGTGCGGCGCGTGAAAGAGATTGAACCGCGCGGCAAAAAGCCGCCGAAGATCGATGTTGCGGCGAAGCCCATGCCGGAAGAACATGAGACCACAAGCTTCGAGTCGGAAAACGCAGGCGATGAGACCGAATCCGGCAAAGCCTGAAGCAAGTTCGCAACGTGAAAATTGACAGCTGAAAACGCCCGTCAGGTTCGACCCTGGCGGGCGTTGTTGTTTAACGGCTGTCCGCACGGAGATGCGGCGACCTAAAACTGCTGCACGACCCGACACTTCAATCTGCCAGCGCACAACCGCGCGACCTTATGCCTCCGGATGCGTTCCTGTTGGGTGTTGCGCGGGCCAAACAAGAATATTCAAGCGGATTGAGAAAAGAGAGAAAAGCTCAGGCCCCGGATCGACCTGTAACACAGGCGGGCGGTGAGGATTGTGAGAAAGTGCGCGCAACGAATCTTCCCGTCGGCAAAGAAGGGTGATGATCGGAAACGAATCGCCGTGTGCGGCTTGATCGGCGTCGAATTTACGTGCATTTTCGGTTTTGTATCCGCAGGCCGGAGCTTCCACAGAACAGCAGAGGAACGCAATGAATCGCAGGGACTTTTTGCGCATGACGACGAGCGGGAGCAGCTTCAGGGCGCGCTCGCCGCAGGATTGGGACGACACGCTGGGGGTGACCGCCGGCCTGGAAGAACACCCCGGACAGCTTACGCGCGCCGACGCCCTGCACCTTTTACGTCGGTTTACACTGGCGCCGACGCACGATCTGCTGGCGCAAATGGAAGGCAAAACGGCACAGGAAGCCGTCGAACTGCTGCTGGGACCAGTCTACGATCCCGAGTTGAATCCCGAGCCGCTGCCCGAACCTCCGGGCCCCTGGGTGGACAGCTCCGAGGAAGATCCGCTGGAAGCCGACCTGATAACGCGCAATCAGATAGAAGACCGCTGGGAAAACCAGCACGATATGCTGCGCCAGTGGTGGGTGGAGCAGATGCACGGCGAAACCCTGCCCGCACGTGAAAAATTGACGCTGTTCTGGAGCGGCCACTTCACCACGGAGTTCACTTTTGACGATGTTTATTCGGTTCCGCAGTTGCTGTACCGTCAGAATCAGATGCTGCGCAGCTATCGCCAGGGCGACCTGAAGCAGTTCGTGGAGCAGGTGACGCTGGACGGGGCGATGCTGGCTTATCTGGGCGGCGAACTGAACGTGGCGGGCAATCCGAATGAAAACTATGCGCGCGAGCTGTTTGAGTTGTTCACCACCGGTCTGGGCTGGTACTCGGAGGCGGAAGTGCAGGCTTCGGCGCGCGTGTTGACAGGCTGGAAAGCGTCAAAGTACAACAGCGCGCCGGCGCCACGGGGCATGTACAACTCCTATTTTATTCCCGAAGATCACGACATCGGCGCGAAGGAGCTGCTGGGCGGAATTATCGCGGCGCGCGACGAGGACTTCAACACGGAAGTGCTGGTGCGGCGCGACGAAATCCGCGGCATGATCGAGTTGATTTTTGCGCTGGAGCGCAACGAAGGCGAACAACACGCCGTGGCGCGTTTTATCGGCGAAAAACTCTATCACTATTTCATTTACAGCAAACCGGTTGCGCCGCCAGAAGACTTCATGCTGCAGCTGCAGCAGCGGTTTATCGACAGCAACTACAACTTGCGCGCAGTGCTGGCGGCCATTTTGCGCAGCGCGCATTTCTTCGAGCCGGCGGTGCGCGGCGTGCAGATCAAAACGCCGGCCGAATTCATGGTCGGTTTTGCGCGTCAGATGGGTGCTTCGCCCGCAAATGTGGCGACGGCGATGGCGGCTGTGGAGCAGGACCTGTTCGATCCGCGCGACGTGTCCGGCTGGGACGGCTACCGCGCCTGGATCAGCACCAAGACCTATCCGCTGCGCGCGGCATTTACGCGCGAACTGATCCGGGCCATTCCCGATGCGGAGCTGGCCGACTGGGCGCGCCGTTTTCCGGGCTACGACGACGCTTACCTGCTGACGACGGCGGTGGAGGAATTCCTGCTGCCGCGCCCGGTCTCCGCTGAGCGCCACGACGCTTATGTAGACGCCCTGCTGACGGGCGACACGCGCGACTACGAATGGCCGGAGATTATCGGCGGGACCGACCCCGGCAGCGCGGCTCTGCGCCTGCGCTCGCTGCTGACGGCGATTTCACGCGCGCCCGACTTCCACTTGTGCTGACAAATTCCCAAGGCCAATTCCAATCCAGGATACACTCATGAAACGACGCGATTTTCTCAAATACACCGCAGCGGCGTCGGCCGTGGCGGCCGGAGCGGCACAGGGAATCACACTGGGCGGACTGCCGGTTTATGCACAATCGCCGCCGATGCTGGGCGGCAACGTGCTGGAGAGCGACAAAATCCTGATTATCGTGCAGCTCTTCGGCGGCAACGACGGGCTTAACACGATCGTGCCGCTCAACGACGACAACTACCACAACCTGCGTCCAACCATTCGCGTGCGGCCGGAAGACAACCCGGCGCAGATAGCCGGCAGCGAGGCGTATTTCCATCCGGCGCTGGTGGACAGTTTCGACGGCGGTTTCCTGAAGCTGCACGACGAGGGGCGTCTGGCGGTGATCCAGGGCATCGGCTATGAACACCCGAATCTTTCGCACTTCCGCTCCACCGACATCTGGCTGAGCGGCTACAACCCGCGCGACGAGGACATTTTCAGCGACCCGCAGGTGCGCCTGCTGGACGGCTGGGTGGGACGCTTTTTTGCGCACTCGATTCCGACGTTCCCCAGCGATCTGCCGAGTTATCCGCTGGCGATCCAGATCGGCGGTCAGCTCTCGCTCATGCTGCAGAGCGATGCGGGCGACGCGGGCATTGCAATCACGGATCCCGAGCGCTTTTTCAGCCAGGACGGCGGACTTTCGGCCGACGAGGTAGCATTGCCGGGCGTCGACGCCTACGAGAAAGAATACAACTACATCCTGCAGGTAGCGCAGGCTTCGGACCGCTACAAGGATGAGGTCAAGGCGGCCTACGAGGGCGGAAAAACGACCATCCAGTACGGCGAGGGGCTGCCGCAGCAGTTCGGCACCGTGGCGCGCATGATCAGCGGCGGACTCGGCACCAAGGTTTATCTGCTGCGCATGGGCGGTTTCGACAACCACGTCAACCAGGCTTTTGAGGGCCAGACCGGTTTTCACCCGGCGCTGCTGCAGCAGCTCAGCATGGGCATCAGTCAGTTTATGGCGGATGCCGTCAATCAGGGATTTGCCGATCGCGTCGTCGGCATGACGGTGACGGAATTCGGGCGTCGCCCGCGCGAGAACGGCAGCCGCGGTACGGACCACGGCACGACTTCGGTGCAGTTTGTCTTCGGCGAGCGCGTCCGCGCGGGTCTCTACGGCGACAATCCCGACCTGGAGCGTTTTCTGAAGGACAGCGACCGCAATTCCAATCTGGACTACCAGAACGATTATCGTCGTGTTTACGCCGAAATTCTGGAGGTGCTGTTCGGTGCGGACAAAGCGGACGTGGAGGCGATTCTCGGCAAGCAGTTTGTGCATATGGGCATTCTGGACCCGACGATTTCTTCGGTCGACAATCCATTTGTTAAGCAAATGTCAGGCGCGGCGCTGCGTTTAAGTCCCAACCCGAGCGGCGGCAGCGTGAGCGCGACGTTCGAACTTAAACGTCCGGCGATGGTGGACATCAGTTTGTACACGATCAAGGGCGTGCACGAGATGCGCGTCAGGCGAGGCATGTTTAACCGCGGCGTGCATTCGGTTCACTTCAACGCGCCGAATGGCGGCGTCTGGCTCTGCGTGATGGAGGCGGAGGGACGCCAGATAGCCGAGAAGCTGGTGGTCCTGCGTTAAACGCGTTGTAGTAAAATGTTAAATCCAAGCCGGAGGAATGTAGTTCTTCCGGCTTTGTTGTTTAAGAACGCAGGCTTTGGTTTCTACCTGGCTTTATTTACGATGATTTCTCACTTGATTACAGCGCCCTGCGGGCTTGCTTTCCGACGCTCTTGTTGGCCGGCGAGCGAGCAGTCACCGCATTTCAGGTCTGTCGGCAAGGCGGAAGTTGTACGCCACGGTCTTTTCATCTGCGGACAAAGTTCATCCGGGGGAGAAGTATTCGGGGAATGCCGTTTCGGATCAGGACGGCACTCCCGCTTACCGGTTGATTCGGCGCGTTTAAGCACGTTTTGTTCTACGCTTGGTTTTTTACACGAGGATAATTTGCGGCTTCGACGTAGACTGGCATATGTCACGGAGCGCCGCATGCAACGCGCCGTGGCAAGTCTGATTAGCGCTTGCCTCAAAAAATCTGCACTGATAGCAGGGTGGGAGGAGTGCGTCTGAACTTTATGGAAACTCGCGGTGGCGGCGGGGCGGGCGATGGGGCAGGCGGGCCCCTTGATCACCAAAAGCTGCGCCCAAAATGTCCAACCCGCCCGTTTAACACCCAAAACCAGCCGATCAACCTGTTAAACGGCCCGATCTAAAGCATGTCCGCAACTTTTGGTCTTGACCTCCTGCCCAAAATCTGCCGCTTTCTCCAACCGTCGTCAATTTCACATCGAACGGCTCTCAATTCGGCTCAGGCGTTCACTCTCTACAATGCAATGGCCTCACGCTTCAATCTGCGCGCGCAGGTCGCGCTCGTACGCTTTGATCAGTTCTTCCAGACCTTCCGGGCTTTGATTCGCTTGTAGCACGATCTCAACCTTGCCTGTTGTTGCCGAAGTCTCACCTGGTTCGTCGCCGGAGTTTTTCTGTCCGGTCGAGTTACCGTCTTCAGAAAAATCAACGTGCAGCTCCTCGTCGATCATTTGCAGCTTGAGTTTAGCCTGGAGCTTGACCTGTTCCACGCGAGGCATGTTCAATGGAACAAGCGTCAAAAGCGGCACGGCGATGTCAATCATTTCAACGCCGTTCTCCGTGCGTCGCGGATACTGAACAACTACAACTCGCGGTTTACGTGTTGAGCTTGTGTCCGTGAGATCATTGCCTTCTTCATCGGTGAAGAACTGATTGAGATGCTGAAGCTGAGAGTCCTTGAGTGCGTCATTAGCCGCAAGTACCGCGTCGTGGACGCTGCGAATAAAACTCTTGAAACTGGTCATTGTGTGTGGAATCCCCGCAAATAAGTGTTAAGCCGCCGGACCAATGCCCGCAGACCATGAGCGAAAGATGTGCTTCGAGAAAATGCTGCCGTATTCAGCCTTTGTGCCCACCATCGGATAAAACCTTGTCCTTTAACTCTCTGAGTTTGTCGATCGCCTGTTGAGTCTGTTTAATGCCGTCGCTTGAGAGTCCAAGCCGCGTGCCGCAACCGGGACACGTGAACTCTCCGCCCTGTACCAACAGTTCAACACTGAAGTGAATGGCGGTGCCGCAATCGGGGCAAGGGATGGATTGTGCCTGAGTCATATTTTTGCACTCCTCGCAAATGAAGCGTTTTAAGAGATTTAAGCCTGTTGTTTAATCTGCCGGGGAAACACCATGTGTTGTTACTATTCGGCTGTCGGCGAAGAGGAAATTGAATCTGCTAACGTCCGTTGCAGGATGCCCAGCCCGGCGGGCAGCGGCAGCGTACCCGCCTGAATGTTAACCCGCAGATTGAAGTCGTCCGGCGCACCGGATTGCTGTTCGTTCTGTTTTTCGTCGGACGAGGCAGCGATACTCGCGCTCACTTTGCCGAACAGCCCGGTTACGGCCGTGCTTGCAGCTTTAATCGACGGCCCGGTTGAGTTTGTATCAGCGCGGCCACTTCCGTCGGAAACAGCGCTTCCGTTCGCGCTTTGTTCAGGATCAATGTTTAATTTGAAGTTGGCGTCAATCTTCTCCACTCCAAGCGCAGTCATCGGCAAGAGTGTAAGCAGCGGTACTTTGATACTCATCGGGGCATCGACCGTGGATGGTCTGTCGCTGCTACCTTCTTCGGGAACAAGGATTTGCCGCGTGAACACAAGGTCGATCATGACCGGTCTGTAAACATCCTGATCCTTGTAGAAAGCCGCGTCCAGAATGAGCGTGACTTGCTCACGCGCCATGCGGTTGTTTGCGCGAACTGCCGCCAATAGCGGCGCTGCCAGAATATTCTGCAGAGATTCCCCCTGCAGGGCCTCATGCGGTTGGGATGATGAGTCGTTTTCCATGATTCTTGCTCTTGGAGTTGCTGATTCAGTAGAACGGTGATTGTGCCGGAGGGAAACTACTCTGAGTTGCGGGGAACACGTGCTCCCGGAACGTTTCATGAGCTGAACGAACTCCGACGCCTTACAATCGGTCAGCTCACCCGAATATTGTCTGCGGCGTGGACATTGTTTTTGGCGCAGCCGGAGAGAGCCGGTTAAGTGGCTGTTTGGTATTGTATCCAGGTTGTTGGAGCCCCGGATGAATTCAATGGGAAAGTAGTTAAGTCGGAATTAAAATGACCGTGTTCTTGAATGCCTGCAACTTGGACTGTTTAACAGAAAGGCATGTGTCTCGGTGATTAACAAAAGCGGATTTAAAGGGCGCATGCGAAGCACAGCCCGCACACGCCCTGAGTGCTCCGTCAAGTTTTTAACTGCGTCAGGGGCGCGCCAGCTGAATTGTAATCCTGGCGTCCGGATGAACCACAAGGCCGCCCGGAATGCTGTGTGACGTGACAGTATTGTTGGGCCCGGTGAAATGAACCGTTTTCCGTTCCTCCATTGTTTCGCAGTTTAAGGCTGCCAGGACTTCATCGCCCTGCAACGTGGTCGAATTTCCAGCCATTGCCGGCAAGTCGATCGTCAAATGCTGCGAGAACTTGTGGATCCGGACACCCGAGTTGTTGCGAATCGAAAAGAAAAACGAGTGAAGAAATTCAACGCGAAAAGGCGCACCGCCATCCGCAGTAAAATGCACCCGCATTTCGTAAGTGCTGTCGGGGCCCGAGGTTCTGTCGTTCCAGTCGTCGCGTCGGTAGCTTAGTCTGTACGTCCGTGTTCCACCTTCCTCAACGATTTGGCTCGTGTATTCGGGATTGGATGGGTAGGCCGGCAAAGGTTTAAAGTTAACATTCAGCGGCATTAGAGTGCTGTCTGTACGCGAGGGCGCAAAGTCCTCCGGATCGAATGTAATGGTGTTCTCCATTAAACACTCGACCCCGCTGATGCTGACGGATACATCCCCAAGGCAATCAGAATTGCGCTGCAATTCCTTCTCAGAGCGGTACAGCTCAGAGCCGTCGCCGTCCAGAATGCGCACGAAACCGGACTCAATCGTCGCGGGCGAATGCAGGATAACCCGGTCGTCCAAAACATCAATTTTGTTAACATTGTTGTCAAACAGTACTTCGCCGAGGTAGTAGTTGTATTCGTCCGCGCCGAGGAAATGTTCGCCTTCAATTACGATCGGATCGCCCGGACAGAACGACTGCGGCGCAGTCGATTTAACCAGCAGGTCAGTCGTTTGTTCTTCTTTTGTGTCGTCGTGTTGTCCGGGCGGATTGTTGCTCGGTTCAATAATGCCGTCCTCATCGCTGCACGCGGTTAACAGGATCACGTAAAAAATTGCCAGAATGTTAAACAGGTTCAGGACCTGATTGTCGCAGTTCGACCGTGCCATCATATCATCCTCCAGTGGGCTGCCGAGCATTTGCCGTGCAGCGTTCATTCAACAGATGCATACGCCCGTTGTGTTTATCGTGCGCAGGGAAATTGGCCATGGACGTCCTGCGCAGGGAACAGCCGGTGCAATTCGCAGAGTTTACGCCGCAGCCATGGGACTTGACAAGGCATTTTGCAGGTGCACCGTGGATTGCTTTCGCTTCCGTACAATGCAATATGGTGCGCGCGGGACGCATGTGCGCTACTGCATTAATACTGCATTGCAGCGCCCTTGCGGGCTTGCTTTATGACTTTTTTGTTTGGCTGTGGGTTTGAGGTTCGACGATCTGCGGCGTGGCTGAAGCGGCATGTCCAGCGCCGGTGTCAAGTCGGAGAGCAATAAACGGAGTTGACACATCCAGGCTGTAGGATCGAGATCGCGTCGGCAAGTCCGTTCATCGGCGTTACCGGCGCGTTTAACTACGTTGTGACCACCGCTTGGATTTTTTCGCAAGGATAATTTTTGGTTTCGACGTAGACTGGCACATGCCACGGAGCGCCGCATGCAACGCGCCGTGGCATGTTGGACTCACGTTTGCCTCAGAAAAATCTGCACTGGTTGCAGGGTGGGAGGAGTGCGTCTGAATTTAATGGAAACTCGCGGTGGCGGCGGGGCGGGCGATGGGGCAGGCGGGCCCCTTGATCACCCAAAGCTGCGTCCAAAATTTTCAACCTGCCCGTTTAACACCCAAAACCGCCCATTCAGCCCAAATACCCGCCCTTTTGTCCTCGTCCTCATGCTTCGTTAAGCAGTTCTTCACGCTGCCTGTTTTGCCAGACTTCCTGACGTTCCTCGCGCCAGACATCGATAAATCTGCGCCCCTCTATTTTGCTGGTCAGCCAGGCGTCGAACGCAAAGTACTCCAGTGCTCCCGATTCAAGAGGATCGCTACTTAAACAGCGCAGTGTCTTGCGCAAATCGATGAACAGCTCACGCAAAACTTCAGGATTGTAAACGAGCGGCAGTTGGCGAATGAAATGCAAGAGTGCCGACTCGATCCGATACATCCGTTGGCGGCGATGCAAAAATCGAAAAGTCGAACGCAGATGGTGTTCCAGTACGTCGGTGTCACCCAATTCATAGTGTATCAGGAGGTTAATAATACGAGCATAAACAGCAACGTCACCGACTTGATCCAACTGAGGGTGATGTACCATTTTACCGGACCAGTCCAACGCTGTTCGATAATCTTCGAGAAAAATTGCTCCATACACTAGGCCGTATAACATGCCAATTGTTGACGAGAGTTCAAGGGTGTCGCCGTTTTCCTCGAGCCACCTGGCGGCGGAAGTTATTGCCTGCGACAGCTCATGTGAATTCGCCCGATGAATTGCGCCCCACAAGGTCGTATAAGTCTCGATTTCGTCAATGGTAGTCCGTTTGTCGGGATAGCGGCTTTTAAACGACAACAATTGATTGCGATAACGTTCGAATTCCTGCCAACGCCCGGACTTGACACACTCCATCAGGTAGTGTCCGTACGAGAATATACTGCGGTGTTTGTTGTTGTCGGCAAATGTGGGGTGTTGCTCCAGCACTTCAACTTTGGCTCGCGAATGATAATAAGTCCTGGCGGCGTTGGAGCGCAGACGGTAATAGCGCAGATGCAGATCGTGCCATTCCAGTTGCGAATGAGGTGACTTGTTGTACTGCGAGCGCTGCAGGACTTGACTGTTCATCAGGGCATCCGCTTCCTGCGCAATGTTTGCATCACGAATGCGCCCGGCTTTCATTTCCAGCACGTACATCTTGCCGGCCAGGCGCTCCAGCTCGGCGCCTTCTCTTAAACGATCAATCGCGCCGAACAGCGCTTTGTAACTCTCGTCGACTGTTTCCGGCGTCAGAGTCGGCGTGCCGGTATGCATTTGAAGGTTTATTTCAATGGCTTCGATCTGAATCAAAGCCTCGAAACTTTCGGCTCGCCGCGCCAGCCCGCGCGCCTTATCCAGAATGGTGCGCGCCTGTGTATACAGACCGCGGGAAAAGAGCGTAACGGCGTGGGCGATCATCGTCCGCAGTTTGCCGGCCGTTGTCTCGCTCCAATATTTTTTTGACATCTGGTCCAGAATCAGGTTGTACAGATAGCGCTTGGACCCAGGCAAATCGTGGATGTCATTTTCGTGTGCACAACGCTGCAAAGCCTCCTCGTCATGATCGCTCTGTGCGGCGATTTCATCGAATAGAATACCGTATTTACTTGGTCGGGCTCCTCCCGAAGCTGCCGCGGCACGTGAAATCGCCCGTTTTTCGGAGGGGGACAGCTTTGAAATCAATTCAAAAAGATCGCGCGAATTTCTTCTCATCGTTTCAAGTCACGTCGTAACGAAAACTTCGAATTTGGCGGAAAATAGCCTAATATCCCAGTATCAAGCCAGTATTCAATTTCCATTCGAGCAAAATATTGGTTTCACATTACTTCTGCGGGTTGACAATATTGGGTCAGCAAACGGCCGCGTTAACGTACCGGATATCACTTTACTCAAGCTCATGACTGTCCCGGGTCTAAACTGCCTGGACTAAGGACAGTACTACGGCGCCTGCATTCCATCCTTACAGATCACGCCCGTCCATTCCCGGATGCGACCGGCGCAAGGGAGGGGTATGTTCCAATGTTCCAATCAGTCAATTGGAGAACACTGACGTTTGGTTGGAGAACACATTAACAAACACTGATTGGAACTTAACTCGGACTATTCGGCGCCATTAATCACGTACAATCCACAGGACAATTTCGTATGAAGTTTTCACGAATTCTATTGGTGATCGCATGGCTGATGCTGGCGGGTGCGACAGGTCCAGCTCTGTTTTCTCAACAACAGCAACAACGACAACCGGAAATCATACCTGGGATTCAACGCCCGATAGACACGGCCCAGGTCGGGTTGTGGATACGGTCGAACACCGATATGGACGCCCTGCGGCAATTTGCCGAGGAATCCGATGCCAATTTCCAATCATGGCACCCGGATGCCGTGGCACAGGCGGAAGCCAACAATATTCCCCTGGTCATCCGTGGCGAAAACGGTAAAAGCGGCACATTCTACGGATTTTCAGCCTCGGGGCTGCCGCGTTATCGCGGTACCCACAATACCAATGCAGCAACAACCACCTCTACGGATGCGGTTCAGGTTGGCGGCATTTCTGGTTACGACCTGATTGCGCCGGGACTCCTGGCGGGCGTCTGGGACGACGGCGCCGTGTACTGGAATCATCCGCAATTCGGCTGGTACAACGGGCGCAATCGCGTGATACAACGCGATTCGCCGGCGGGCACAATGGATCACGCTACCCATGTTGCCGGAACAATTGGCCAGGTTGGTTTGCAGGGCCAGCGCGGAATGGCCACGGTGTGTTATATCGACGCCTATGACTGGATCAACGACATCAGTGAAATGGCCTCGGCTTTCTTTAATCCGATGCTGGTAGCCAACCATTCCTGGGACAACATGGGCGGTTGGGATTTTAACTTTCTTAACGACGGCCGCTGGGTCTGGTTCGGCGACTGGACTATCAGCACGACGACGGATTTTAACTTCGGTTTCTACGACTCTTATAGCCAGCAATTGGATCAGACCGCTCGCCTGGCGCCGTTTTCACTCATCGTGCGTTCGGCCGGCAATGATCGCGACGACACCGGCCCCACGCCCGGAACGCAGCACTGGATTGTTTCCGGCGGAGGTTTTATTCTTTCTACGGCTACGCGCAACGCTGACGGAGCGCCCAACGGATATGACTGCCTGATGAACGGCGCGGTGGCAAAAAATGTCCTGACTGTCGGTGCCGTGCTCGACATGCCGCTTAAACCATCCTGCAGCGATCCGACGGATCCGAGCTGTGTGATTGCGCCTTCGTCGATTGTCATTACACAATTCAGTTCGTGGGGACCAACCGACGACGGCCGTATTAAACCCGACATCGTCGGCAACGGGCAGGAAGTCTACTCGGCAATCTACTTTCAACCGGGCACAAGCAACCCCTGTTTTGAATGTTACGGCAATTACAACGGCACCTCGCAGGCGGCTCCGAATGTTTCCGGCTCGCTGCTCTTGCTGCAGGAAATGTATCAGAACCAGAATGGCGGCCAGACCATGCGCGCACAGACGCTCAAGGCGCTGGCGATTCATTCCGCCGATGACGCCGGCACGGCTGCGGGTCCGGACTACCAATACGGCTATGGCCTGATGAATACTCATCGCGCCGCCCGTATTATCGCCGACGATGGGCAGCGTCACAACATCGTTGAATCGAGCTTGAACAATGGGACTGTTAACACCTTCCAGGTGCAGGTGGACGGCACGCGACCGTTAAAAGCGACGATTGCCTGGGCCGACCCAGCCGGCACACCCGTCTCGAACCAGTTGAATCCGACCACGCTGATGCTTGTTAACGACCTGGACCTGCGTTTAACAAACAACGGGACGGGAGTTGTTTATCAACCCTGGATACTGAATCCAGCTTCGCCCGCCGCTGCCGCGACGACAGGCGATAACAATCGGGACAACGTCGAGCAGGTGCTCGTAGCCAATCCGCCTGCCGGAACATACACTGTCAGCGTAAGCCACAAGGGCGGCTTGCAGGGCTCGACGCAGGCTTATTCGCTGATCGTGAGCGGCATCTCCAACTACGCCAACCTGCCGTATTCAACGGGTTTTGAAAGCGGCATAGATCAATATTGGCAAACGCAGAGTTCATCCGCTTTTGGCCGCATTGTGGCCGAGGCCGCCAATGGACCGCGCAGCGGCCTGCAACACTTAACAATGTCTTCCACGCTGAACGGGCAGGCCGTGCAGAACGATGCGGACCTGTGTCTGAATCTCAATGGTCAGACTGATGTAGATCTCACGTTTTGGTGGAAGTCTCTGGGTGATGAAGTGCATGCGGCGGATGGTGTCTGGTTCTCAAACAACGGCGGTGCCACGTTTACACAAGTGTTCACGCTCTCGGGCAATCCCGGTATCTGGCAGCCGATAACACTTGACGTCGATCAATTGGCATCACAGTTTGCCATGGCTCTGACGAACACCTTTGTCATTCGCTTTAGTCAATTCGACGACGAAGTGATCGGCATGGATGGATTTGCCTTCGACGACATTTCCGTTACTGCCGGTAAGAGTTATGCACCGGTGCCATACAGCACGGGCTTTGAAACCGGCGTGCTCGATGCGTTTTGGCGTACCTATTGTGTTAACTCCCATGGTATTGCACAGGTCGAACCAATAAACGGCCCCAGCAGTGGAGCGTTTCACTTGACGATGCAGAACAACCCGAGTGGAACGCCAAGTGTATGTGCAGCGCAACTGTATCTTAACCTCGCGGGGCTGACCGATGTTGATCTGACTTTTGACTGGAAGTCGATTAACAATATTCCATTTCCGACCGACGCCGTTTATCTTTCAGCCGACGGCGGAAATACATTTGTTAACGTTTATTCGCTTTCGGGCAATAATGGCGCTTGGCAAACGATTACCCTCGATCTGGACCAGCTTGCAACGACTTACGCCGTACCGTTTTCGCCTTTGTACGTTGTCCGGTTTGAACAAAGCACGACAATGCCGCTCCCGGTCTCCGGCGCTGCTTTTGACAACATATCGGTTACCACGGGTAAGTCCTACGCCTCCATCCCGTACAACACCGGATTTGAGACCGGGCTGGATCAGTATTGGCGTATCTATTCGACCGACGGCTATGCCAGGTGGGACGTTGACGCCACCTATGGACCGCACGGAGGCTCTCAGCAGCTACTGGTGCACGCCAGCCCGACTACACCGGGCACGAGCAACATCGACGCGGACTTGTTCCTGAATCTCGCCGGTCAAACGAATGTCGACTTAACATTCTGGTGGAAGGAGTTTCCCGACACCGACGACCCGAACGATGTCATTCTTTTTTCGTCCGACGGCGGTCTGACGTTTACGCCTGTCTGGGCGTTACACTCGAACACGACCTATTGGCAGCGATTCACGCTTGATGTCGATCAACTTGCGGCGGCGAATTCCGTCGCTTTGACCGGAACCTTTGTGGTGCGGTTTCGCCACGGCGGTAGTGGGCCCGCGCCGATCGACGGTTTTCTGTTTGATGACATCTCCGTCAGCCCCGGCGTAAGTGTTGCTACTCCGCCGTACTCGACGAGTTTTGAGTACGGGATCGAACCGGAGTGGCAATGGTACACCGGTGTTTCACAGAGTTATCTGCAGACCACCAGCGCCTACGTACCTTCCACCGGAGCGTCACATTTGGTGCTCGGCGGAACGGACAATGTGCAGGTTAACAACGATGCTTTTCTGTATGTCGATTTTAGCGGCGTTACCATTTCCTCGCTGTCCTTCGACTGGAAGAGTTTGCAGGACGATGCCGATCCAAATGACGGCGTCTTTTTCTCCGACGACGGCGGCGTCAACTTTGTCAAGGTCTACAGTTTAACGACCGCTACGACGAGTTGGCTGAGCGTTACGCTCGACGTGATTCAACTGGCTTCAAACAACGGATTGGCATTGTCGCCGACTTTTGTCATCGACTTCCGTCAGACCGATGACGAAGCCCTGCCCAACGATGGCATTGCCATCGACAATCTGAATTTAACGGGGCCGGGATCTCAACCATTGGTTGTCGGCGTACCTTCCCGTTCGTCAGACCCGGCTGTGCTCTCGGCGCGTGTCTATCCAAATCCAAGTTCTGAACGCAGCAGGATAGATATCACGTTAAAACAGGCCCGGAATCTCGCTGTGGACGTCCTTGATGTAACGGGCCGCATTGTCCGTGGACTGTACAGCGGTCCGGCTGAAGGGAACACCTTCAACCTGGAATGGAAACGGCTCAACGCCAATGGACAATCCGTTGCCGCCGGCGTGTACTACATTCGCATCGTGACGGATAGCGGAACAACAACGCTTCCTTTGGTTGTGACCGACAATAAGTAAACTCTGTTCAAACCTCGGTTTACCATCCAACAGCAGCCTGTTTGCCAGACGGGCTGCTGTTGTGTTTCAGAGAAGAATTAGTTGCTCGTTAAACCGGATGCACTGTTTAACAAAACGGTGTACAATCAAAGCTGCCCGCCGAACATTAAATCCACATTTTCGAGTGTGGTCGTCTGCATCAAACATCGCCGCAGGCCTGATTATCGATTTGAGTCGGTTCCATCAAAACATCGAAGCGAATACTCTTTTCCGCCTGTGTTCATCTAAAGCAGAAAAAAGGCTGCCTCAAATTGAGGCAGCCTCGTTTGTCCATCTGTTTTACAGTTATCGTTGCTTTGTCAGTTGTGGTCTAAGCAGTTATTGCTTCACCAGCGTGAGAATGAGATGATCAAGCAATTCGCCACGACGTACCGCCACTGAATAGACTCCGGGAGCCAATCCGCTGAGGTCAAAAGTCTGGTTGGAATCGACATTTCCGTAAGTACGGACCGTATGTCCGGTCAGATCGGTAATTGCGATTTCATCAAACGATTGAGTTGTCCGGCCAATTGTTTCGAGCACAAATTGATTGTTGGTCGGATTTGGGATTATCTTAAGGCTTGCGGCCTGTTCCCGGGTACCGGCGGCAACATTGGAACGTTGCAGAGAGTTCGAATTTGTGAAAACTGCTCCCTCAAAGACATCGATGTACGGTTGTTCCTGCCAGTTCATCGGGGGAGGAGGGACCATGCCTTCATCACAGATTACCCGGATGCGAACTTCACAGCACGATGCGGGATCCGTGGGTCTGACGGTATAGACAAATCCGGAAGGCAGTACAATTCCAAACCCGCTCAACAAATTGAAGGTCTGACCCGTTGGCACCAGATTCATGTCTGTCTGAACAATCTGGAATTCTGTGTATGCTCCATTGCACCAGACAGGATTGTTGTTTTGCAGCAATGTATTCAGCGAGTTGAAATCGATCGACCAGTCGCAGTCGGGCTGAGTGAGGATTATGTCCATTTCCACGTATTCGCGAACGACGTTAACGTGCACCGTAATGATGCACTTTTTGCAGTTCAGCGGGTCTTCGTGAATTCGGCGGTAAGTGGCAGACTGAGTGATATTGCTTAACAACGTATTTGCCACAACTTCATCCGGACCTGTAACAACTTTTTTCCACTGTCCCCAGGGGAATTCCGGATCAACATTGCATGCTGGACATGATTCATACTGTGTTAAGTCAAGACTCGAACCACAATCCACCGTTACCGTTTGTTCACACTCAGTTTCCAATGCCTGCTGGATGACCACAGTAATTCCGAGTGTGCGTATCAGACAGCCATCTTCGTCAAAGAACTTGAAAACGTGGTAACCCGGTCCCAGTACAACCTGGCATCCCGAATCGCGCGAGTCATGCTGCGTCAGGATCGGGTTGCCGCTTCCATCGTCAATTTCGATATCCGCCAGGAAAAAATCGAAGTCAAAGTAGACCAGGCAGGGGTCGTAGAGCAAGGTTGATGGATCGCCATTGTTGAAGTCGCAAATAGTTTGAAGTTCTTCAATCCATTCCGGTTCCGGTATGTCGATGTCAACACAGCTCTCGCCGCAGCAAATATCAGTTCCACATGGGTAAGTTGTGCCGAAGTACTTTGCGCAAATCGTATGATGACCGGGAGTAAGAGTAAGCTGAATGGTCTCGAGATCGGTTGAATCCTCAATGATCTCTCCGTCCAACGTCCAAATAATGGAGTTTTTGTTTACCTGGTTGTCACGCAGAGTAAAACTGAAGTTTTCACAATCGTGCCGAAGAATATCAATGCTGTCGAGACAACAGTCCGTGTCCGGCGTTTGATTGAGTTGGCCGATGAAGTAATGCGGTGTCCAAAGGCCGGTTCTCTCCACGGCTTCAACAGAAATCATGTTTTGACCGCAAACAAGCAGACGTTTTGGAATCTCAAGATTCAGGAAACCATTGTGGGTGTCCAGGGTGTCCAGTTTTACTCCGTTGAGCCATACTTTGTGCTCGTTGTCCGCAGCCGTAAGCAGACGATATGCAATGCAGTCATCGCCGTCATCTACCGAAAAAATCAAGCGATAAAACGTTGTCTGCTGATTGGGAATACCCCAAACGTAGTGTGTGATTGGGGTGAAAGGGGCAACCCATATGTTGTCGTTGACATTAAACACGTTGTTTAAGCCCGGGTTATTCCCTGTCGCCTGACCTTGGTTGGGCGTTCCGACATTCGGCACGCCCCAGCCCGCCGTTGTCGTTAAATCACTGCGCCAGTCGTTTGGATCCAGAGAGTTGCCGGTAATATTCGGTGTATTGCCGGGGCCAATCCACGCTTCCCAGGGACCTCCATTAATATCAGTGGTTTGAGCCTGGAGAGAGTAGGACACTATGCCTGCCAGGAAAACAAGCAAGGTAATGTTCTTGATCATTGTAATGAACCTCTTGGTAAGTATTGATCGTTTGCGTCTGCAAAAGGGAAGGAAATTTGATCCTTGTCTATTTGAGATGCCAAATAGACGGTGTTGGAAAGTGTGACTACACAGTGATCCCTCTGATTGCCGCAGTAATTGGTTGACCTCTCAGGCAATCAGTTCGGTCTTGTTGTTAATTTCTGCGCAGCCATCTTACAGTGTTAACTGCAAGAGTTTTGGACTTGCATGCGGCCGACATGGTACGTGAATAAAAATACCGCTTCGGCAACGCAGGGGCAAGCATTATAAGTGAGTATAAAGTGAGTAGGAGTAAACACGATCAATCGCTGGCCGCAGGTTCAACGCCATTCAACAGTCGCAAGTTCACATGGATTTCAGTTTTGATTCTTACCACGCGGAGTGAAGTACGGAGCCATTGTTCCTCCTCTGTAACGGTCGCGTGAATCCAAACGTGCATTCGGAGCAACGTTCTGCAACCGGTCAAAGAGAGGCAAAATAGGTCGCCAGGTTGGTCCCCGGTGTCAGGAGGAGTTTCTTGCGAATGTGCCTGCGGTGTGTGTTGATTGTTGTGACGGAATTAACCAGAAGTTCGGCGACTTCCTTCGATTGCAGTCCACTGGCAATCAGCAGGCAGATCCGGATTTCAGTTGCCGTGAGATCGGATGCTATGTTCAACAATTTATGTTTAAGACCTGCGAGGAATGCGTAGCTTTCTTCCGTCAGGTTGTCAGTATCCACCTTGCCGTTTCTGCGGCCGTTTTGGCCGTTTTGATTGACGGAGCCGTTGGCGACGCTGCCCGACGAGCTGACTTTGTTCAGAATCTGGAGTATCGTTGGGTCCCCCATTTGCACCGGCAGTTTAGCGCTGTCCTGCTTGTTCTGCTGCATGGAGGACAAAGCTGTTATTCGTTGTTGCAGCTCTGGAATGCCGGGAGTGTGCCATACCTGCGATGCGATTTTATGATACTGCAGCGCGCGGTCGTAATTCCCGCATTGTTCTTCGAGCTCGCACAGGCGCTGACATGCTGCGGCCTGTTTACAGCGCAATCCCGCGGCTACGGCAACATCCATCATATGTGAAAAATATTCCCGTGCAGCAGCGCTGTTTCCATTCTGTTGTTGGATTACTCCGAGTTGCTCCAGGCATTCTGCCTTGACATTGTTGCGGAAGAGGTCGTCTCTGGAAGAATCAAGGAGATGGTCGAGCATGTGTTTTGCCGTGTCCTGCTCATTGAGTTCAATATGGATGCGCGCCTTTAACATAGTGTTAAGTCCCGCAAGGTCCTGCAGATCGCAGGCGTTCGCCAGTGCAATTGACTTGTTAACGCATTGCAGCGCTTTCCCCATTTGTCCGATCTCATAGTGCAAATTCCCGATCGCATTGAGCGTAATTGCCAGCGGAATCTGCAAGTTTCCCTTCCGGGCCAGGGTCATGCTCTTCTGAAAACTTTGCATGGCTTCTCTGGTGCGATGCAAACTCTGATATACGAGGCCGAGACTGTGGTACAACTTGCAATCCCTGTCATTTAGCGGATGCCGGTCCGCGCAGCGTTTCTGCCGCAGACTGTACATTAAACAGATGTCATAGTTGCCCTGTTGATAATGTATCAGGGAAAGTATATGGAGCGCTTGATATATCACCTTGTCATCCAGGTCGTTTTCGTGGGCAAGACTTATTGCTTGTTCAGCATATGCAATTGCCTCGTCAACCCGTCCGTGCATATCCGAGTTCACCGCTATATGCCCCAGGTACCAACAGCGGTCTTCGACCCGGTCAAGTTGACTGTAGAGTGCGCGACAACATTCGACGTAGTATTCCATCCGGGGAATATCGTTAAGGTAGTGGCAGGCAATCGAACACATGAACAGAACGCGTATTCGCTGGATCGCATCCAGGGTGATTATGTGAGCCTCGGCCTGTTTCAGCAATGATTCACCGTCGCGAACAACGCGCTTGGGATCCGTATACAGGTGTTTGCCCAACGTCTTGACTGTCACAGTGTTTTCCACGCTTTGCAACTGTATGTATCCGGCTTCTTTCGTTGGTGTTTGCATCTGGATTTGTTGAATGATGGCTCTGCACTCTGCAGAAAGTGTGCTAAAAAAATCAGGTGATGCTGACATGTCACATCACCGGAAGCTCTGACTTTCAGCAGCTAGACTTTGTGGATCTTTATTGCACCGACTCAGGCGTCTCCACCGCTGCGTATGGTTCAGACTTCGCGGTAAAATATAGGTAGTTGCTGCCAAATAGACCATGACTTCTCAGTGTGATGTTTCTTCAGCGTGCTTGCAGACTGCGGCGTGAAGCGAGCGCAACGCTGAATTCGCTGTATGCGCGGATGCCCTTGATATCACTGATGGAGCAACGCTGAACTGAATGCGCTCGGCACCGGGAATCCTCCGGCGCCACATTTTCAGATTGATGCACTCCCAACCCGACTTAACCATTCGCATGATTGCAGCGCCTGTTCCAGGCTTGCTTTATGATAATTGTGTTTGTCGGCGGGAGTTCAGTTGGAAAGGCGGAAGCCGGTGTTGCGTCCGTTCACCGTTGAATAGAGCACGTTCAACTACAATCTGGCTGTCGTTCAGTTTTTTGTGCCTGGAAAGTTTGCGGTTTCGACGTAGACTGGCACATGTCACGGAGCGCCGCATGCAACGCGCCGCGGCATATCGGACTGACGTTTGCCTCGAAAAAAATCTGCACTGGTTGCAGGGTGGGAGGAGTGCGTCTGGACGTGGTGGAAACTCGCGGTGGCGGCGGGGCGGGCGATGGGGCAGGCGGGCCCCTTGATCACCCAAAACTGCATCCCAACCTTTCGGCATGCCCGTTCAACATCCAAAACCGCCCGCTAACTCGACGAACCAGCCCGTTCACGCGCCGACTCACAAAGCACCGAGCAGATCACCGCAAAATTGTTGCGCGTCCTCCAAACGCCTCGTTGAATCGTTGAACGCAATACAATGTCGCACTCGAAACCTGGTCGTGCGACACTGCGTGACAAACAAAAACGGATTAAAAAGGGCGCATGCGCAGCACAGCCCGCAATCATCGTCGGGGAGCATCATTGCGGCCGTTCCAATCGAAGTGTCAATTTTGAGCTGTCCGTTGCAATCACCCTCTCCTGCACTGTATTGACAAATTTGTCGATGGTGTTGCCGCTCCAGGTTTCCTCTCGCCGGCTGTATCTGCTGTAGCGAATCCGGACAATATCCTCCAGCTGTGATCCGCGAAGTTCAAAATGCGCATTGTAGAATCCGGTGACGGAGCTCAGGTCGATGGAAATGTCCAACTCGCTGCGGCTCTTTGATCTTGTGTGGTTACCGCAATATGGAGAATCAGAAATTTCCCGGTAGACAGCCAGCTTTGGTGTATCTGTCCCGGGATAAAACACAATTATAAGGCGGGATTCAAAACTGTATTCGGTTGAAGGAACAAATCGCGTTGTTAACCTGATCAGAGTATCTCCGTTTTGCACGACGCGTTTTTTGTCGAAGAGCCAGTAAACATCGCAATTTTCTCGTTGTTCCGGTTTGATGGTTCGGCTTAAGGGGATGAGACCTTCGGCAGTGCCAACAATCGTGGTATCGGCGGTCACCCCTGCAACAGCGCTGTAAAACGCGCTGTCGACCGCGCGCGCAAACATTTCGACATCTGTCAAACTGAATTCCATATCCCCCCAGCAACGCTTGCTGCGTGTGTAAACACTGTCGGAAATAAACAGCTCTTCGCCGTCAGCTGAAGTAATGCGAAACCGACCTGATTTGAAATCAACAGGTACTTTGAATCCCCTTGCCGGGATCGAGTAGTCATCCTCCAGTCCAATGCTGTACTCGCCGAGAAAGTACCTCAGTATCCCGTAATTGGGGTATTTTCCATCCGCGGAAGTGATAAGGTCGCAGGGACAAATGTTAAACGGCCCATCAAGCAAAATCTGGCTTGCTCGTTTAAGATCGACCTCGCAGTCGTCCGGTATCTCGAGCTGCCACGAAGTGATTGCTTCGTTGCTTTTGCCAAAAAGCTGGATAGTGCCGTGTTTAATCTGCCATGGCACGGTTGCCGTAAACTGCGTCTCCGAAATACGGTAGGCCTTCGTCGGGATGCCGCCGATTTTCAGTCCCAGTTCCGCTGAGAGCAGCGGGAATCCCGTTCCGTGCACTATTATTTGTTGCCGCGGGCAAATCGAGCTTGCATCGACGCTTTCGATTGTCATCGTGGGTTTAACTACGACGGTGTCTCGCTGCGCGCCTGTATCCACCGGCGTTGTGTCGAGGAGTGTTGTGTCGGCGCCGGTTGTATCCGCCGGAAGTGTGTCAATGTTAACTTTTTCTGCCGGGTTATGTTTAACCGGATTGTCGTCGTCGCTGCACGCTCCAACAATTACTACCACGCATATTGTCAAGAGGATAGTCAGGCTTTGCATCGTGTACTCTCAGTTTTGGTCAGGTGATTCATGCTATTTGTACTATTACAATGTAGCGTCGCCCGGCGCAAACGCACTACTGCATTTCTACTGCATTGTGGTTTTTGCGGCATGCGCATGATTGCAGCGCCTGTTCCAGGCTCGCTTTATGATGATTGTGTTTGTCGGCGGGAGTTCAGTTGGAAAGGCGGAAGCCGGTGTTGCGTCCGTTCACCGTTGAATAGAGCACGTTCAACTACAATCTGGCTGTCGTTCAGTTTTTTGTGCCTGGAAAGTTTGCGGTTTCGACGTAGACTGGCACATGTCACGGAGCGCCGCATGCAACGCGCCGCGGCATATCGGACTGACGTTTGCCTCGAAAAAAATCTGCACTGGTTGCAGGGTGGGAGGAGTGCGTCTGGACGTGGTGGAAACTCGCGGTGGCGGCGGGGCGGGCGATGGGGCAGGCGGGCCCCTAGATCACCCAAAGCTGCGCCCAAAAATTCTGAACACCCCGTTCATCGCATGAAACAGCTCGTTAACTCATCAAGTCATCCCGGTTCTGCGGTGTCTGGCCGAGAGCACAAAACATCAGTCAGAAATTTTCCTGCAAGTTGTTTAATGCCGGCAAAACAACACCGCGCCTCAGCGCTTCTTCCGTCCCTTGGACTTGCTCCTGCCGCGCGAGCCAGAACTTCGCTTGCCGCCGCCCGCATGTGAGCGCCCGCCGCGCCGCCGTCCGCTGCGCCCGCCGGGCGTGCGTCCCTCGCGTTTTTCCACTTGCGCCAGCAGCTTGCGCGCTTCGTCCATGTCGACTTCGCTCTCCGCGTCGTCGGGAACGCCTTTGTAGGTGAAGTCGATCTCGCGCTTTTCGACGTTGACGCGTGCCACCTGGATACGCATGCGCGTGCCGATGCGGTAGATGCGCCCGCGGCGCTTGCCGATGAGTGAGAAGCGCTTCTCGTCAAAGAAATAGAAGTCGTCGTCAAGATCGCGAACGCGCAGCAGTCCCTCGGCGTAGATGTCGTCGATCATCACGAACAGGCCGAAGTTCGTCACGCCCGTGACCGTCCCGTCAAAGATTTCACCCAGTTTGCTCTGCGCGATCGCCACCTGCGTCAGTTTAATCGAAGCGCGCTCGGCTTCCACAGCCACCTGCTCGCGCGCGCTGCACTGATCCGATATCAGATCCATCGCCTCGTAGAGTTTGCCCAGGCGCTCCGTGGCGGGAATGCCGTGACTGTACTCTTTTAACAGTCGGTGAACGATCAGGTCGGGGTAGCGGCGAATCGGCGAGGTGAAGTGTGAGTAGTCCGCAAAGCCCAGACCGTAGTGACCGATATTGTAGTCGGAATACACCGCCTTCGCCATCGAGCGCAGCATGATCTGATTGATCGCGCTGTATTCGCGGCGGTCCTTGCACGAGCGAATAATTTTGTTGACGTCGCGCGATGTTAACTTTTTATCCGGCACGTCCACGCCCAGCGTACGCACCAGCTCCATCGCGTCGGCCATCTTGGCCTTGTCCGGTTCGTCGTGGATGCGATAGATAAACGGCAGCAGGCGTTTTTTCTTAACCGGCCCCGGCGAGATCTGTTTAACATGCGTCGCCACCGTCTGGTTGGCCATCAGCATGCATTCTTCCACAAGGGACGTGGCGTCTGTGCGGCTCTTGAGTTTGGCGGAAACCGGTTGTTTGTTCTCGTCCAGGCTGAACTTGATCTCGCGTGTGTCGAAATCGATGCCGCCGCGTGCGTAGCGCTTTTTGCGCAGTGTTTCCGCCAGGCCGTGCAGGCGCATGATCAGTTCGTTGTACTTGTGCGTCGCCTTGCCTTCGATGATGTCCTGCACTTCTTCGTACGTGAAGCGCTTCTTGCTGCGGATCACCGTCTCGCGGATCTCGTAGTTGCGCACCGCGCCGCGCGCCGAAATATCCATGAAAACCGAATAAGCCAGGCGATTGCGGTTGGGCATCAGCGAACAGATGTTGTTCGACAATGTCTCCGGCAGCATCGGAATCACGCCGTCCACCAGGTAAACGCTGTTGCCGCGTTTGAGCGCTTCTTTGTCCAGCTGCGAATTTTTACTGACGTAGTGACTCACGTCCGCGATGTGTACGCCCAGGCGGACGACGCCGTCTTCCAGCGTCTCCAGCGAGAGCGCGTCGTCAAAGTCGCGCGCGTCCACCGGGTCGATCGTGATGATGTCCGCGTCGCGCATGTCCAGACGACGCTGGATCTCCGCCGGAGCGACGCGTTTGGCGACTTCTTCGGCTTCCGCCTCAATCTCCGGCTTGAAGTTCGGATCCAGGTGGAATTCGCGCGCAATCGACGCAAACTCCACGCCCGCCTGTCCGGCGCGGCCCAGCACTTCAACAATTTCTGCTTCGGGGCTTTTATAGGGATCGTCCCAACGCAACAGGCGGCCGACGATTTTATCGCCGTCCTTGGCGCCTTTTAAATGTTTCGGGTGTATCAGGAAGTCGACGTGAACGTGTTCGTCGTCGGGAATCAAAAAGTTAAAATCGCCGTTGCAGTCCAGTTTGCCGACGTAGTTGGTGTGGCTGCGTTTGTTGACGCGTATAATCTCGCCGTTCGGTTTTTCATCGCGGTCGAAGGCCTGCAGTTTAACGCGCACGTCGTCGCCGTGCATCGCCGTCCACAGATAGGGGCGTTTAACATGAACCTTGGGAAAGTTAACAGAATTGGTGTAGACGACGCCGTTGAAGCCGTGAATCTCAAGTCGTCCGTCAAAAGTTGTTTCCGTCTGACCGGAGAGGCCGTAGCGCCGTCGCGTCGAACGGTAGATCACGCCTTCTTCCACCATCGCGTTCAGCGTCTCGCGCAGTTGTTGGTATTCTTCGCTGTCGGAAGGCAGTTGCAGAAATTGCGACAGTTCGTTCAGTCGCATTGTTTCGGGAAAACGTTGTTTTAGTTGGGACAGAATGTCCTCGCGCATCTTTGCGCTCATAAGCAAATCCTTGTAATAGGCGGGAAGGTAAACGAGCGGAATGCAGGTGCACCCGCTTTTGTCGTGGTGTGGGGAGGCTGCCGGTCCGTCGCGCACCTGCTGTTTGTACTGCACATCAGGAGTACACCACAACACTGTTGCTGCGTTCGGCTGCCAGATTCAGGACGCTTTCAGCTTCTTCCAGGAAGGCATCGAGATGTTCGTGGCCCGCGTATTCCACCAGGCCCACACTAACTGTAACAGAGAATTGTTGATCGCCGTCTTCGAGAATTGTACTGGCAATCTTGTTGCGGATGCGCTCGGCCCACAGTTCCGTGCTGCGCGAGTCCGCGTCGATGCGGCCGATGCCGATCGTTGTGTCGTTGACGCGCCCGACCACGTCGTAGGGGCGAATCTCCCGACTTAACATTTCCAGTACGTGATTCATGCATGTCTCTGCAAAAGCAGTGTTCATGCGCGTGGCAAAGGTTCTGTACTGGTCCATCGAAAGCAGGCAGAGCGTCAGGTTCAGTTTTTGATCCCGCGTGCGCACAAACTCGGAGTACATGCGGTTGCGGAAAGCCGTGAAGTTCGGAATGCCCGTCGATTCGTCTATCAGCGCGTTGCTCTGCAGCTGGTTGCTCACATTCAGTTGCTCCAGCACCGAACCGGCGTATTCCGCCAGCAGTTCGACAATCTGGACGTCGCCCATCGTCAGCTCGTTGCTGCGCGGCGTCTCGATGAAAATCGCGCCGAAGCAGTTCGACAGCGATTTGATCGGCACAAAAGTATAGGTCGCATTGTCCAGCGGCGCCTCGCGCTCGCTCACGCGCACGATGTTCGGCGCGATGTCCGCATGCATGTGCGTTTCGCCCGCCAGAATCGCCTCGCCGATCAGCGAGTGCTGCAGGTCCACCGGCTCGCCCTGCAGGTTCAGGTGCGCGCCGTTGCGGCCGCGCAGCTCGGCGATCACCCAGGAACGCCGCTCCTGTTCATAGATGCAGACGCCCAGAATCGAATGCGGAATCAGCGGCGCCAGTTTGTCCACCAGAGCAAAACAGATGTCGTGTCGTGTGTTGCGCGCGTCGTTGATCAGCTTGCGGAAACCGTCGATCGACTCCATCGTGCGCGCCGACTGCAGCAGGTCGTACTTTTCGCCATAACCCTGGATCAGCCCGCCGATCAGTTTGGTAAAGTGTCCCAGGAATCCCACCGTCTGCGTGTCGTAAGCATCTTCTTCGGTCGTATCCGCCGTCAGCACGCCCCAGACCATGCCGTTGTAGTAGACCGGCACGCCCACGAAAGAGCGAGTTCCGGCGGCGCTGCTGTAGTAGGGCAGCAGGTCCAGCTCGGCATTTGGATTGATTTCCGTCAGGATTTCCGGTGCGCCGTTGGCAGCTATCTGGCTGACCACGTCGCTGCCGAAGGCCAGCTTGCGTTTGTCGATCAGTGCGTCCGCCGCGTCGGAAATCTTCGTTTCTATCACAAATTCGGCTTTGTCGACGTTGACCCACAGGAACATCGTCGTGCGTGCGCTGATCACCGAGCGTATCACCATCAGCACGCGTTTGATCAGGTAGTCAAATTCTTTGCGCGGTTCGTTGCGCAGGCTGTCCAGCTGTTCCTCAAAAATCTCTTCCAGCTGGATGTTGAGTTTTTTGCGTTTGTGGCCGATCCCGAACTGTTCGTGCAGCTCCGTTTCTTCCGTCGTCTGTGCGTCGATTGACGTCTGGCGCGCGGCGGCTTCGCGATGTGCCGGGGGCGTGCTTTTGGCAACGCTCCGGGCTTCGTTTTTACCGCTGGTCTGCTCCTGCTGCACGTCGCTTGTCGGGTCTGCGGCAGCGCTTTTTTCGGCTTTGGCTGGCTCCGGCGCTACCTGGGCGGCGGGCGCTGTAGTTTTCTCGGGCGCGGCTTGTGGTTCCGTTGCGGCCTGGACGGTGGAATCGCTTGCTCCGCGGCGCGCGGGTTCGGATTTGGGCGGCGCAGCCTGGGGAGCTTTTTTCGTTGGCTTGTTTGTTTTCTTGTTTTCCTTTGTGTCGGCAGCGGCGGGTTTTGGCTCGGTTCCGATAATCCGGAAGCCTTCAACGCTGTCGTCCAGTTCGGCGTCGTCCGCGCGATAGGTCGCACCGACAATAGACGCGGGACGGTCCACCGGCGGGGGAGCGGGTGCTTTGGGGCGCTGGATTTCGGCGCTGCGCTCGACTGAAGGTGCTGCGGCCGACTCGATTTCAGCTGCGGAAGTTTGCTCGTCTTCTTCGCCCGCCACCTGTTTCGGCAGTTCGTCGCTGCCGAAGGACGCAGCAAAGTCGTCGAAGATCAGGCGCTTGGTCGTTGGATCCTGTTTGACCGTCGTTTTAAACGAGGTTGTATCGGACACCGGTTTGGTGGCGCTCATGGAGATGTCCTTGGTCCGCTGCGAAAAGAGCAGGAACAGGGCCACGACGCCGAGAATGGACACGCAGGCGCCGATCAACTTGATGGCGGCCTGATCGAGGAACAGGGCAATGCCCAGGCCAAGAAGAATGGCCAGAACTGCCGGAAAATCCGTCACCGGATTAATGAGTCGCCAAAACTCGTGACTGCGGTTTGTCATGCGGGAGACTTTGAGAAAACACGCTGATTGTTAGCCGTGTGTTCGCGGGAGAAATCCATGCTGATGACCATGATCCCGTTGCGCGGCCGGCTGGTGAACCGGAGCAAGGCAACATCACCAAAGAGCGGGTCCCGGCTCTGCACCGCGAATCCACCTAACTCTTTTCCGATTGATGTTAATGCCGCTGCCAGGTAAACGTTGCCGCCGTCGGACCATCCCCGTCACAGGGGTTTTCCGCGAATATGGCACAAAAATTACAAATTTCCGCCAACATGCTCAAATTGGCGAAGCGGCGCTTCCCAGATGATTACGAAGCGGTGATTCCCTGACGGACCGGCTGCTGATCGGTTCCGCGTAGACACTGGACGACTGCGGGGTGAAATTCGTGTGTTAAACTGTCGGTTTCGCCGCCGCGCAACCTGGGACCGGCTCTGATGCGAGCTGCTCCGCGCACGGCGACGAGCAAAAAATCATGCTTTATCGGGCTGCCGTGGAATCCGCTCCGGCCGATTGGAAATCGATCGATTTCCTCCCGGGCGGCAAAGCCCGGCGTCGGAACGGCTCCGGCGGTTTTACCACTGCCAGCGGCCCATGAGTTCGACCTTGTTGTCAGTGGTCAGATGTTCGGTGAAACTCCAGGGTTTGGAGTCGACCTCGATCGTGGCCTTCAGTTTTGTGTCGACCGATCCCAGCACGCCAAGGCGGTTGAAGCGAACGACGTACTCGGCCTCGGCCTCGCCTGAATCGACAAAACAGAAGTCCGGGTGGCCGTACATGTACACTTTCTGGCTGGGCGAAAGCTGCAGCGCCGGCGATTTGCCGACGATTTCGTAAATGCCCTTGTCGAATTTGTCGATGTGCATCGTCGCCGCGCCGCTGAAATTGATGCCGTCGTAGCGCATCGCCACGTCGCGCTGCCAGGAAGAATCGGGATAGATGTATGTCTCCGGCAACAGATTGCGCTGGATGTCCAGCAGCTGCGTAATGTTTTTCTGGTCCATCCTGTCCCACCACAGGAAGTAGTCGAGGGCCGGCAGCACCGTGTCGCCGCCGTCATTGAGGTAGTTGCGCAGGAAGTCCAGCTCCTCCGATTCGTAGCCGACGACCTCGCCGTAGGGCGAATAAGTCATGTAAACCGGGCGATTCATGAGCACCGTGGCAGCCAGCAGCTCGGGGTGATTGAGGTTGGCCTCGTCCTTCTGCGAGTCGTATTCGATGTATTCGTTTTGAAAGTTGTCGAACTCAAAGTACATCGAGTCGATGTTGAGGTAGAAGGTTTTGCGGCCGTCTTCGGGATCGTCCGGCATGAACATCGTCAGGTAGTATGTCATGCGGCGCGAGTACTTCAATTTGGTGGAGTCCGGGTCGTTGTACTGGCGCTGCACGTTGGTCACCTCCGTGTATTTGTACACGTGGCGCACGCCGGGGTCGTGGCGCGACATCAGCGAGTACTTGACTTCGGGCGTTCCACCGGAAGCGCCGGTGATGCGATCGGACTCCTCCTGCCCGGTCTGGGGCGTGCTCTGCGACATCAGTTGATGCGGCGTCAGGGAAATCATCGTGAGGGCCAGGGCCGTCAACAGGGGGCGCAGCAGGGCGCGGAGATTTTTGGGGTCGATCATACCGGATCCAGTTGTCATATGTTGTACTTTCACGTTCGCTCTGTTTCGACTTAAGGTGCGGCTGTTGACCGCTTCAGGGCGCACAGGTTTTGAAGAGGCTCCAGGCGGCGAGGGTCATTCCGTCCCACAGTTCGCCGGAGCGAATCGCTTCATCGATGCGCGCTCCGCTCCACCGCACGATGTCGAATTCCTCCGACTCGTCGTGTTCGCGTTCCTCGACGTGCAATTCGCGCGCCAGGAACACCGTGCATATTTCATTTGTGACGCCGTTGTAGGGATTGAACTCTCCCAGCGTCCGCAGGTCTCCGGCGCGCAGTCCGGCTTCTTCGGCCAGTTCTCTGGCGGCATTGAGCGGGCGCGAGAGTTGCGGCTCGACTCCGCCGCCGGGGAACTCGACGCTTACGCGCTGATTCAGGTAGCGGACCTGGCGCACGAGCACGAAGAGATCATCCGCCAGCTGCGGCACGACAAAGACGGAGCCTTTTGAGTGCACGTAGTGGTATTCGCCGATGTTGCCGTTGGGCATTCTGTACTTGTCACAGTAGTATTCCCAGTACGGATTGGTCGAACGGACCTCGCGCGATAGAGTCTCCAGACGTTGAAGCATGTCTTGCACCTGCCCGCAATTTGCGCCGGAATCGGCGCTGTGAACACCTCATAAAGTCAAAAGTTACGCGCGCGATCATGGCTGTCATTGGGCCGCGGTACGCACGCGCACAGGACAGCCAGACGTTGCAGCGCAAAAAAATGTGTCCGTGCAAACAGAACGGGCTGCCTCCTTGCGGAAACAGCCCGTCAGTTATTCAGGCGTCAGGCGCGCACCGGGCGCGGCTCTCAGCGCTCGTTGGCGACCAGTTCAGCTTCGCTGAAGTAGAAGCCGACTTCAATCTTGCCGTTTTCCTCGGAGTCCGATCCATGAACGGCATTTTCGCCGATGCTGGAAGCGTAGAGCTTGCGGATCGTGCCTTCAGCCGCTTCGGCCGGATTGGTCGAACCGATCAGCGTGCGGAAATCTTCCACTGCATTGTCTTTTTCGAGAGCGATCGGCACGATCGGGCCGCTGCTCATGAATTCCGTCAGCTCGCCGAAGAAGGGGCGCTCGCTGTGCACGGCATAGAAAGCTTCAGCCTGCTGCTTGGAGATGCGGATGAGTTTCATGCCGAGGATGCGGAAACCGGCGGCCGTGATTTTAGCCGTGATTTCACCGATCACGTTCTTGCGAACGGCGTCGGGTTTGATAATCGCCAAAGTACGCATGGTACAACCGTAAGAATGAATTGAATGATTTGTGATTGTCGTTTTGAAGTGCGCCCGCGCGGAGGCGGGCGCTGATCAGCCGCGAATCAGTTCGACGAACTGCCGTTGGAACGCGGCGTGCGTTTTGTCGTGCGTTTGGCCGGCGCTTTTTTGGCGGCGGCTTTTTTCGCGGGAGCTTTTCGGGCCGGTGCTTTTTTGGCAGGAGCCGTTTTGGCTGCCGGACGACTGTCCAGCAATTGTTTTACCGTGATGCCGATCGAAGCGGGGGAGTCCACCACTGCGATGCCCGCGTCGCGCATCGTCGCCATTTTTTCCGTCGCGGTGCCTTTGCCGCCGGAAATGATGGCGCCGGCGTGACCCATGCGACGTCCCGGAGGTGCGGTCTGGCCGGCAATAAAACCGACGACCGGTTTTTTGACGTGCTCCTTGACGTAGGCGGCGGCTTCTTCTTCGGCCGAACCGCCGATCTCGCCGATCATCACGATGGCGTGGGTGTCGTCGTCCTCGTTAAACAACTTGATGGCGTCGATAAAACGCGTGCCGATAATCGGGTCGCCGCCGATGCCGATGCATGTGGACTGGCCCAGACCCGCATCGCTGAGTTGTTTAACTGCTTCGTAGGTAAGCGTGCCGCTGCGGGACACGAGGCCGACATTGCCTGCATTGTGAATAAAGCCGGGCATGATGCCGATTTTGCATTCGCCGGGCGTTATGACGCCGGGGCAGTTGGGGCCCACCAGGCGTGCGCCGCTGATGCGCAGCGCTTCGTACACGGGGATCATGTCGCGCACCGGAATGCCTTCCGTGATGCAGATGATCAGTTCGATGCCGGCATCGATGGCTTCCAGGATTGCATCCGCAGCAAAGGGCGGCGGTACAAAAATGACCGAGGCGTTCGCCTGTGTGGCTGCGACGGCGTCGCGCGCCGTGTTGAACACGGGAACGGGGCGCGTGAACAGCGCTTCGCCTTTGCCGCCGTATTCCGTGCCACCTTTTCCGGGCGTTACGCCGCCTACGACGTTCGTGCCGTATTCCAGCATTTGCGACGTGTGAAATGTTCCCTCGCTGCCTGTGATGCCCTGCACCAGAAGGCGCGTATCTTTATTGACAAGCACACTCATAGGTCAACCACCATCCGAGTTTTTTTTGCGGCTAAAATGCCTGGTATATCTGTTGAGAATTACGGTCGAAAAGCTTGGAAAGCGACCCGTCGGAACTCGTCCGTCGGAGTCGCGTGGAAGGGCTTGTTCAGCGCCTCCCAACCATGGAAGATTCGCAAGTTACGAATTATTCTGCTGTTGCCGAAACGTGGCGCCGATTCCGTCGCACGAGGCCGGATGCACCCGTGGTTGATGTTGTTTCTGTCTTGTGTTTTGTCCGTTCAGCGGCGCAACATGACCGTTCAACGCGATTTTTCACAACGCTTGATTTTTCAGTCATGGAATTGATCAGCGGCGGGGGTAAGATGCATGAGACGCGCGCAGACCGGTTGCGTGCGCTTTTGGAGTTCACTGGGTTCATGGCATGCTGAACGAGTCCGCAGAGCGCGGGTAAGGGAAGCTATATTGGTGGGTATCGTTTTTGGAGGTGGTGTGTGCCGGGGTGGGTCCTGATCACGCATAGTTGCGCCCAAAATTTTCAGCCCTCCCGCTCATCACCTGAAACCTCCCGTTCAGCGCTTAAACCAGCCCGTTTAACCTGATTGCTCGGCGGCCCGTCTTCCGCTTTGACGGAAATTATTACTCCGCGCTTAAAAGCGCCGCCTCCGCCGTGTCGATCGTCTGCGTGATCAGCGTCGAGATCGTCATCGGTCCCACGCCGCCCGGAACCGGCGTATATGCGCTCGATTTCGGCGCCGCATTTTCAAGATCTATGTCGCCGACCGGCCCCGGATTGTAGCCTGCGTCCACCAGAACCACGCCCGGCTTGACCCAGTCCGCCTGGACAAAACGCGGACGTCCAACAGCGCCCACCACCAGATCCGCCGTCCGGACGATGTCCGCCAGGTTGCGTGTGCGCGAATGGCAGGTCGTCACCGTCGCGTTGGCGTTGAGCAGCATGAGCGACATCGGTTTACCCAGAATCGGGCTGCGGCCGATCACCACCGCGTGTTTGCCTTCCAACTCTATGTCGTAGTGCCGCAGCAGGGTCATAATGCCCGCGGGCGTGGCGCTGCCGTGCGCCGGCTCTTTCATCGCCATGCGCCCGAAACCGTGTGTCGTCACGCCGTCGACGTCCTTGTCCAGTCGTATCCGATCAAAACACGCGCGCTCGTCGATCTGCGGCGGTACCGGATGCTGCAGCAGAATGCCGTGTACGTCCGCATCCGCATTCAGACCATCAATCACGGCAAGCAGTTGGTCGGTCGTGGTTTCGCTCGGCAGTTCAATTTTCCGCGATTCCATTCCAACGCGCCGGCAGGCATTGCCCTTCATGCGGACGTAGGTCGCCGAAGCGGGATCGTCGCCCACCAGAATCGTTGCCAGGACCGGAACGCGGCCCGTGCTTTCTATCAGGCGCGTCACGCGCTCGCGATTCTTCAGTTGTCGTTCTTTTGCCAGAGTTTTGCCGTCGAGGAGAATCGGTTCGGGCATGCCGGAATATCCGCCTGTTTGTGGTTTGTTGCTTGCGCCGTTGCATCGAAAAATACGGCCGCAAAACATGCAATATACGCAGGGCCTCCGAGGCCGTAAAAAATCTCTGCTCCATGCCGCATTTCAGCTTGCTGCCGTTGGACGCCGACGGCACTTCCACCTCGTCGGTTTGCACCGCTTTGATACAGCATCTCTCTTGTACCTGCTGCCGCTGTCCGTCGCGGCCCGTCGATTTTTCAATCACGCCATAGTGCTGCGACAACGTTCGGACCAATCCCGGCCGATGCTGCCCCGCAACCTCGCAGCCTTGTTAAGTGATAAAGTTGTAAACGGTTGCGAAGATTCCGAGGCCGACAACCCGGAGGCGAATGCGGTCGGAGTTTCTCAACCACATCCGCAGTTTGCCGACTTTCCCGTGGATGTGTCTGTCAATCGCGACGGCGTAGTTCGGCCGGTGGTGGTTTGATCTCGCGAAGTGCAGGCATGTCCAGATTGGCCAACGGCTCCAGGCTCAGGTAAACAATTATCGTTTTGCTGAGCGTTCAAACAAAAGCGACCTCGATTCTGGACTTGCTCTATCGTCCAAGGTTGCGTTTGAGCTGTTTTTGAATGCGCAAGACAGGATGACCAGGCGCGTATGTTTAACATCCAACGGCGGTTCGGAAGTGAAACAGGTCTTTGCACCGGCATGTGGTTGATCATGCGGGGACAAACAAAAATGGCTGTTTAAGTTGGCATTGAGGGAAGGTTGGGAAGTGGGGTGCAATGCCTGGCGGGGACTGTCATCTTCTGAGGATTTTTCGCTTGCCGCTTTGAATGCGGAACAGGGAGTTTAACTCTGTGCCGTATCCGGTTTGCGGCGCTCACTGATCTCCTTGTTAACCTCCGTGTCGGAAGCATCGGGCGCCGGTGTGTTTAAGTCTTTTTCGTCGGAATGCGCCGTGCGGCGATCCACCATCCCGTCGGCGGGTCTGGGAGTCTGAATGCCGTTCTGTGAGTTGCCGGAGGTGTTTAAGTCGTTGGCCGGACTGTCGTCTGTTGCCGTGGTGGTGGTTTCAGACTGCTCTGTTGAATCCGGCGCATCGGAGTCGGGAGCGTCGACGGTTTTATCGCTTGTGCTGCCGACATTCGCTGCGGCGCCGGCCTGTTCAACTGCGGCCGGCGCGTCATCTTTCCCGGCGCGGGCGCGTGACTTCTTGGGGTCCACGACTGCGTCGACTTCGGCGGAAATACTGTGCACGTTGCGTTCGAATTCGGACTGGGCATTGCGCAGATAGGAAACCGCCTTGCCGATGCTTCGCGCCATTTCGGGTATCTTTTTAGGCCCGAACAACACTACAATCGCCAGGATGATCAGCAAGAATTCGCCGCCGCCGACATCGAACACGACACTACCTCCGTCAGGATGGAATTACTCGCAGGCTTGCGCCGCGTTCGTCAACTGGAAAGTTCGTTCTTGCCGTCTTTTTTGCTGTCGTTTTCGTCGATGTCCGCCGCCGCCTTTTTGAATTCTTTGATGCCGGAGCCGATGCCTTTCATGAGGTCGGGGATTTTCTTGGCGCCGAACAACACCATGATGATCAGAAGTACGATCAGCAATTCAGACATCCCGACACCGGGGATAAATGCCAACATGTTACTGTTCCTCTTGATTGAACAATTGCAGCGCTTTAATCGCGCTCGTCAGAAATGATCGGCACAGGGCGCAGGTTACAGACCGCGTCATTACCGCATCGCAATCCGTTTACCGGGCTCACATGTCAAAGGGGCCGGGACCCGATCCTTCCTCCATGTCGTCCAGATCGTCATCGACGTCCGTGCGCTTTAAACGTTGCACGAGGGCGCGCAACAATCCAAAAGTAATGTACACCAGCATCAGAGGGAAGAGATACAGTCCCTTGCTGTATATCACGGCTATGAAGCCGAGAACAAATCCGGCGACGACAAAAGGACGTTCGCGCACTGCGCGCCGCGAGAGCCGCGGCAGATTGTCAAATTTTATTTTACTGACCATCAGCATCGCCGTGCCGATCGATACAATGACGATGGATGGCGTCTGCCAGCCCGCCGGGTAGAAGTCTGCCGTGTGGAAAAAGATCACATAGGAAAAGATTGTGATCGCACCCGATGGAATCGGCATGCCCACGAAGTAGCGTTTGTCCTGAAAACCCGAAACGAGCACGTTGAAGCGCGCCAGCCGATATGTGCCGGCCAGCGCCGGCAGCGCGGCGAGGATGAGCCCCAGGGAACCCATCCCGAAAAAGTGCGCCTTGTAGAGCAGGAAAGCCGGCGCCAGACCAAATGACACAGCGTCGCAAAGCGAGTCCAGCTCGACGCCCAGCTCACTCGTGGCATTCGTCAGGCGGGCCACGGCGCCGTCCAGCGCGTCGAAGATGCTCGCCAGAATCATGAACCACATGGCGCCGTAGAAGTCGTCCTGGGCAATACGCGTAATAGCAATGAACCCGCCGAAGAGGTTCATCAGTGTAAACAGGTTCGGAATAATCGAACGGGTTACGCGCAGCTTGGCCATAGAGTGGGAGGCGTCAAAGCCTGAAACAGAGTTCCGCCGCGCGGAAATCCCGGTCCGTGGCGGCAAAGCATCAAGTTACGAATTTTGGACGTTCTTACCCGGCAGGCGTCCCAGAATGGTTTGCCCCGCCTTGACGCGTCCGCCCTCGCTGACAAAAATCTCACTGCCCTCGGGCACGATCACGTCCATGCGGGAACCGAATTTCATCATGCCGAAACGCGCTCCGATCTGAACCTCGTCGCCTTCCTTCAGGTCGCTGACGATGCGCCGCGCCAGGAAGCCGGTGATTTGTTTGAACAGAATGCGGCCGTAGCGGTTCTCCAGCCCGATAATTGTCTGCTCATTCTGCTCGGAGGCGTGGTCCTTGTAAGCCGCCATAAAACGGCCGGGACGGTAGTCCGCAAATATGATGCGCCCGGCGGCGGGCGCGCGGTTGACGTGTACGTCGATCGGACTTAAAAAAATGCTGATTCTGACGGCGGGTCCGCCGACGGCGCGTTCCTCTCGCTCGGGTACAATCTGTACCACTTCGCCGTCGGCCGGGGCCAGCAGAGTGCGCTCGTCTGATTGCGCCTCCGCGGGAATAGCACGCTCCGGATCGCGAAAGAACCAGATCGTGAATACGCTGAGCGGAAAACCCGTCAACAAACAAAAAAAAGTCAGTATTGCGGAGTCGAGCCAGAAACCAAGAACAATCAGTGCGATGCCTGCTCCGAGCATCGGGAAGAAGTTGTCGTAACCGTAGCTGCTGATCATTTGCCTGCGGAATTCCCCTGAAAGTGCCGTGTTTGCGCCTTGGCGTATGTGCCGGAGATTTGTTATTTTCACCGGTTTGCAAAGCTAATCTACGCAAAATACGACTCTGAACCATTTAACCGTACACGGCAGGTCCATGAAGTTTACCGTCGCGCTACCGGATTTTCAGAAGTTGGTGCAACAAGTGTTCCAGGCGGTTCCGCCGCGCTCCACGTTGCCCGTACTCGAGAACATCCACTTTGAACTGAATGATAACAGCCTGGAGGCGGTTGCGACCGACCAGGAACTGACCATCATCTCCAGCATCAACGTCGAAGGCGACGGCAATGGACGCGTGCTGGCGCCTGCGCGCAAACTGAACGACATCGTCAAAGCGCTCGGCAATTCCGGTTCGTTAACGGTGGACGTCGACCCCTCGCTGTTTAAGCTGACGCTTAAAACCGACCGCGGCGAATACGTCATGTTCGGCCTCGATCCGAACGAATTTCCGCCGCGTCCCGACGTCAGCGGCGGGGTGGAGGCGAGCTTTGCGCGTTCCACGATCCAGCGCATCGCCCAGAAAACGACCTTTGCGGTGTCCAAAGACGAGTACCGCCCGGCGCTGACCGGCATTCTGTTCAAATTCAACGTGGACTCCTTTAATGCCGTCGGCACCGATTCCATTCGTCTGGCCTGCCTGACGCTGGAAGGAACCGAGGACTATCCTCTGCCCGGCACCGAGTTCGAGGCCATCATTCCGGCGCGTACCGTCGAGCTGATGAAACGCGCGGAGAGCGACACGACGCTGCGTCTTACGCCGACGCACGCCTGTTTTGAAATGAACAACATGACGGTGATCACCAGAATCATCGATGAAAAGTTTCCTCCCTACGAAGCGATTATTCCTTCCGACAACGACAAGCTGATCAAATTCCTGCCGTCCGAGGCGCTGGGATCGATCAAACGCGTCTCTCTGTTCAGCAGCGCGATTTCGCGCCAGGTGCAGTTCAAGATCAGCGGAGACACCTGGACGATTATCGGCAGCGACCACGAGTCGGGCAACCAGGCGACCGAGACAATTCCCTGCGAATACGACGGCGACGACCTGGACATCTCCTTCAACTTCCGCTTCCTGCAGGAAGTGCTCGACCACGTTGCCAACGGCAGCGATGAACGCGCCGTTCTGGCCGTCTCGACGCCGAGTAAAGCGGTGCTCATCAAACCGCTGGTCAAGGATGGCGGCGATGGTGAAGAGGAAGTCGAGAGCAAGGAATTGCTGATGCTCGTGATGCCCTCGCGTCCGGTCAACACCTGAGACCGGCCGCCGCCGACGGAATAGCGAATGCACGTCGAAACTCTGTCGCTGATTAATCTGCGCAACCACGTCGATTCGCGTCTGCGATTCGCCGCGGGAGTCAACGTCCTGTACGGAGCCAACGGTCAGGGCAAAACCAGCGTGCTGGAAGCCTTGGCGCTCTGCGCCCTCAGCCGCAGTTTTGTGCAGTGTCCCGACGCCGCTCTGTTGCGCCGCGGCGCCGATGAAATGTCGGTCGCAGCTGAAGCTGTCAGCGATCTGAACGCTCCCTGGCGCGTTCAGATCCACTATCAGCCCGGGCGACGCAAGAAGATATCCTCCAGTACCGGAAAAAATCAGTCCCCGCGCGACATCATCGGGGAGATGCCTCTCGTGGTGCTCTCGCCGGATTTCCGCGGCGTGACCAACGGCCCGCCCGCCGAGCGCCGTGCTCTGCTGGACACGGTGCTGGCGCAGAGTTCAAAGCGCTATGCGGCCGAAGCCATCAGCCTGAAGCACATACTGAAGCAGCGCAACGCTCTGCTGCATCAGGGCAAGGCGCAGGGAAGGCTGGATCGCATGCTGCTGGAGCCCTGGACCGATGCCTTGATCGCCACCGGGGCCGAAATTGTCGTTCGCCGCGCCAAATTTGTCGCCCGCTTCGGCGACTATGCCAGCCGGGCCTATGCCAGGATTGCCGACGGCGCGGAGGACGTGGAGGTGCGTTACAGGCCGCATTCCGTGCCGCCCGAGACCTTCGACGGCGACGGACGCCTGGAGCTGACAGATGTGATGGCGGCCTATCGCGAAGCACTTCAGCGCCGGGCGGAGGAAGAAGCGCGCCGCGGCGTGACTCTGGTCGGGCCGCAGAAAGACGAAGTGGATTTGTTTGTGGCCGGCGGATCAGCGCGCGAGGGCGCTTCACAGGGGCAGCACAAATCATTGCTGATCGGCATCAAACTGGCCGAATTCGACTTTTTGCGCGACGTGCGCGGCGAGACGCCGCTGTTGCTGCTGGACGACGTGTTCAGCGAGCTGGACCGGCATCGCGCGGCGCGCGTGCTGGACGCCGTGCGCTCCGACGCACAGACATTTATTACGACCACGGAGGCGGGCCTGTTTGACGCCCATTTTGCCGGCGCCGGCGCGCATGCGCTCTTTGGCGTGCGCGGCGGACAGGTGGAGCAGGAAAAATGAGGAATCCATGAACAACGACGGCGAAGCACAATCACTCGGAGAGTTGCTGCGCGCACTGATGCGCGAGCGCGGTCTTGAAGGCCGTCTGACTGCCGCCGCCATGCCCGAAATCTGGGCCGAACTGGTCGGTCCGGCCGCCGCGCGCGTCTGCCGTGTGCTGTCCTGCACGCATGGAACGCTGCGCGTAGAGGTGCGAGCAGCCGTCTGGCGCGCCGAGTTGCAGCTGAGACGCGAAGAACTGCGCCAAAAGCTCAACGAGCGCCTCGGCCGTGAATTTATCCGTGAAATAGTCTTTAAATAGAAAAAGTGGTATTTTTCGGGTTTGCATTTAACAGCAGCGCTTTTCCCAGCCTGAATCTCGATATCCCGTATGAGCGAAATCAACGAAAACGATCAAGCCGTCCCGCAGTCCCAGGGTTACGACGAAAGCAGTATCAAGGTACTGGAAGGACTGGAGGCCGTTCGCAAGCGCCCTGCCATGTACATTGGCGATACGGGCATTCGCGGTCTGCATCACCTCATCTATGAAACGGTCGACAACTCGATCGATGAGGCCTTGGCCGGATTTGCCGACAGGATCATCGTAACGATTCATTCCGACGGCAGCGTATCCGTGCGCGACAACGGCCGCGGCATTCCCACCGGGCCGCACCCGGTCAAGGGAATTTCCACGCTTGAAGTTGTCATGTGCACGCTGCATGCCGGCGGTAAATTCGACAAAAACACCTACAAGGTTTCCGGCGGTCTGCACGGCGTCGGCGTGTCCTGCGTGAACGCCCTTTCGACCGAAATGACCGTGGAAGTGTTTCGCGAAGGCAAACACTTCAGACAGACATATTCCGAGGGCAAGCCGCTTTCGGACGTCGAAGTGATCGGCACCGCGGACGAGACGGGCAACCTCTCGCGTTTCCTGCCGGATCCGACGATCTTTACGACCGTGGAATTTGTGTTCGACAAGGTTGCCGATCGCCTGCGCGAGCTGGCCTTCCTGAACCCGCAGATCACGATAGAACTGAACGACGAGCGCGAAGATCGCCAGGAGATTTTCCACACGCCGGGCGGTCTGGCGGATTTCGTCGAATACCTGGACAACGGCCGTCAGGGACTGGTGGAGCCGATTCTGGTCTCCGACATCTTTGAAGGCGAAGACAGCGCCACGGTGGTCGACGTCTGTTTTACCTACAACAGCGGCTACGCCGAGAATGTGTTGTCCTATGTGAACAACATCAACACGGTGGAAGGCGGCACGCACGTTTCCGGCTTCCGCGCGGCGCTGACACGGACGTTGAATCTCTACGCCAACGCCAACAATCTGATTAAGTCCGATAAAATTTCGCTGAGCGGCGATGACTTCCGCGAAGGTCTGACGGCCGTTATCTCGGTGAAAATTGCCGAGCCTCAGTTTGAGGGACAGACCAAAACAAAACTCGGCAACGGCGAGGTGGACGGGATTGTCCGCAAGATTGTGGCCGATCACCTGGACGCTTACCTGGATTCGAACCCCGGCACGGCGCGCAAGATCGTGCAGAAAGCTCTGCTGGCGGCCGAAGCGCGTATGGCCGCGCGCAAATCGCGCGAAATGGTTCGTCGCAAAAATGCATTGGATTCGGCCGCGCTGCCCGGCAAACTGGCCGACTGCGCGAGTCGCAACCCCGAGGTCTGCGAAGTCTACCTGGTTGAGGGCGATTCGGCCGGCGGTTCCGCCAAACAGGGCCGCAACCGCGAGTTCCAGGCCATTCTGCCGCTCAAGGGTAAAATCCTGAATGTCCAGAAAGCCCGACTGACAAAAATCCTCGAAAACGACGAGATTCGGGCGATTTTCACGGCATTGGGTACCGGCTTCGGCGAGGAGTTCAATCTCGAAAAACTGCGCTACGGCAAAATCATCCTGATGGCCGATGCCGACGTCGACGGTTCCCACATCCGCACGCTGCTGCTGACCCTGTTTTTCAACTATATGCGCGATCTGATTGAAGACGGCCGCGTATATATCGCACAGCCGCCGCTCTACAAACTCAAAAAAGGCAAACGCGAACTGTACGCCTACAACGACAGGGAGCGCGATGAGGTGCTGGCCGAGCTGCGCGGCGACCGCAATGGCGCGGCTGCGGAACCTGAAGACGCCGACGAGGCGGAGGAGAGTCCAACACCGGCAGAAGAAATCCAGATGACGAAACGCCGCGACGGCATCGTAATCTCGCGCTTCAAAGGTCTTGGTGAGATGAACCCCGACCAGCTGTGGGATACGACGATGAATCCCGAAACGCGCACACTGCTGCAGGTGACGATTGAAAATGCCGCCGCGGCCACGCGCGTTTTTGAGACTCTGATGGGCGACCACGTGGAGCCGCGCCGCGAATTCATCGAACGCAATGCGCAGTACGTCAAGAATCTCGACATTTAAGAGCCGCATCGCAGCTTTGCTGCGACGGCGCTGGGCGCAGATTGGACTGCCGCTTCTGTTTGTCTTCGTGTGCCTGATGGTCTGGTTCCTGGTTCATCGATTTGTCGTCTCGCCGCCCGTGAACGCACATATCGAACAAACGGACGACCTGGTGCGCGAAGGAGATCAGATCCAGCTCAGCGTGCTCAACGGCTGCGGGGCGGCGGGCGGTGCATCCATCGTGATGGATTACCTTCGCGCCCGCGGATTCGACGTAGTGGAAATTGCCAATTATCAAAGCTTTGATGTAGAGCGTTCCTTTGTCATAGATCGCGTCGGCGACACCCTTTCCGCTCGCAAGGTGGCTTACGCGATCGGCATTGCCGACAGTCTGCACCGCACCGACATCGATTCTTCCCTGTACCTGCGATGCAGCGTCGTCCTTGGACGTGATTACCAACAACTAAAGGCATTTCGGGACCGATAGGCGCCCGCTCTGTACAACGATCGGATAGTGAATGCAAGAAGAACTGCAAGGATTGGATTTGGCGCTCGAATGCGCCCGTATCGCCCAGGACCAACTCGCCGACGACATCCTGATTCTGGATCTGACCGACATTGATTCCGCTTCCTTCGACTATTTTGTTCTGTGCTCCGGCAACTCGGGCGTGCACGTGCGCGCCATTGTCGATGCGCTCCGCCGCCGCATCAAGGTGAACGTCGATCGTCTGCCTGTGGCCGAAGGCGCCGAAGCCGGCGTCTGGGTCATCCTCGACTTCTTTGATGTGGTCGTACACGTGATGCAGGAAGAAACGCGGAAGTTTTACGGTCTGGAGCGCCTGTGGGGAGATGCTCGGGCCCTGCGCATTGACGACGAAGGCCAATTGGTAGCTTGACAGGCCGCAAGGGCTTGTCGGCACGCAACTTTTGCCATAAATTGATCGGCATGCCGGCAATCCGCATGCTCGAGAACAACGGCTTAATCACAAACCAGAAATCAAACAATCTCTGATAACTTTCAGGAGGATCGATGTTAACACTTACACGCAGTCAGGGCCTGGCATTTTTTGCCGCGATGCTGCTCGCCTTTGGCGGAATTACCGCTTGCGGCGGCGGCGGCAATGAAGAAGTCGTGACGGACGCCGGTAACCACGATGATGGAATGGTGGACGAAAGCACTATTCCGGCTGAACTGGGCGGCAACGGATTTGAAGAAGTTGCCGAATCGCTCGGTTTTGCCACCGGCGGCTACACTGACGACCAGTTGGCTCTGTTGACCGGCGCCGACGCGAAAAAAGGCGGCAATCTCCACAAAACCATCACGCGCTTTGTCCTGACTTTCCGGCCCTTTTTTGTTGGCCCCAATGCCAACTACAGCGAAAACAAAATGTTTTCGGACTTCTGCTACGAGGGCCTTGTTAACATCAATGCCATTGACCTGAACCTGACTCCGTGGCTGGCGACGCACTGGAAAATCCATGAAGACTCGCTCACCTATGACTTCCGCATTAACCCCAATGCAAAATTCTCCAACGGCACGCCCGTACGCGCACGCGACGTTGTAGCGACCTGGCAGCTGCTGGTCGAGGACGACCTGCAGTCGCCCAGCATGAAAGTTTCCTACAGCAAATTTGAAGAGCCCGAGATCCTCAGCCCGCTGATGGTCCGGGTCAAAAGCAAAGAAAACAACTGGCGCGCCATCCTTTCGATCGGCGCCATGGCCATTTTGTCGGCCGACGAGATCGGCGACCTGACGGCGACCGAGTTCGTCGATGGATTCAACAACGCGCCGCCGATAGGTTCCGGTCCCTACATCGTAAAGCCGGAAAACATCGTAAACCAGCGTTCCTATGCGCTGACGCGCCGTGAGGACTACTGGAACTGGAGCGACCCCTACTACAGCAAAACGCACAACTTTGACCGCGTTGAGCTCGAGGTCGTGCGCGACAACCCGACGCTGGAATTTCAGAAGTTCATCAAAGGTGAGCAGGATTATTTCTACTACACCAGCGGCACGATCGAAGACTGGGTGAACAACACTGAAGATGCCTACCAAAAAGGCTGGTTCAAGAAAATGCGCGTGGAAACGAGCGGTCCTTCCGGAATGTGGGGCTACGCGCTCAATCTGCGCAAACCGCCCTTCGACGATATCAACATGCGCAAGGCGTTTTCTTATCTCAACCCGCGTGAACGCTACATCAAAGCCGCACTCTACAACGAGTACGAAGCGCAGGATTCCTACTACGATCAATCGCCCTACGCCAATCCGAACAATCCCAAGGTGCGTTATAACCCCGGCAAAGCGTCCGAGTTCCTGAAAGCAGCCGGCTGGTCGGAACGCAACAGCGACGGTTACCTGACGCGCAACGGGCAGATTCTGGAGTTGAATCTGGATATCGTCAAGTCGGTAGAAAAATTTGTGACGCCCTACCAGGAAGCGCTGCGCGCCGCCGGCATTAAACTGAACGTGAACTACATCGACGGGAACACCAACTCCAAAAACGCGCAGGAACGCCTGTTCACGATGTTCTGGGCCCTTCAAGGATCGCTGGTGTTCCCGAATCCGGAGTCGTCGTTCAAAGGCGAACTGGCCGACAAGAACAACAATAACAACTGGTGGGGTTATTCTAATCCTGTTGTCGACAGCCTGATCGAAGTCTACGATAAAATGTACGAATCGCACACGCGCATCAAGCTGGTTCAGCAAATTGACAAGATTTTGATGGAAGACTACCTGACGGTGATGCTTTACAACACCAAAGGTATCAAGATCGGTTACTGGGACAAGTTCGGATTCCCGCCGCATCGCTATTCGCGTTTCTGTCAGGCGGGCGACAACCTGGACGAGGCGATCCGCTTCTGGTGGTACGACGCCGACCGCGCGAAGAAACTCGAAGAAGCTATGGCTGCCGGCACGCCGCTCGATCCGCCGACACAGCCTTACACCGTGTATGATTTCTGGCGCAACCAATACAAAGATCCTACGTGACATATCCAATCCGCCGCGCCGGCATCAACCGTCGGCGCGGTGCTGATTGTCAAACATTTTCAACCTATCACAACGGTACCAGAGAAATGACATTTCGTTCCTCCACTTTGCAGATTCTGCTTCTGGCATTGGTTTTCAGTCTGGCGGCCTGCGGCGAAAAAACAGATAGTGACAGTCCCGACAATGATGGCGCAATGCTGGACGACTCCGGACTGACCGGCGAAATAGACGGTCTGACCGCTGAGCAGGGCGGTAAGGGGTTTGAAGCCGTTGCCGCGGATATGGGATTTGAAACAGTCGAACCCACCCCCGAAGTCCTCAAGTATCTCGGTAGTCCCCAGGCGGAAACAGGCGGCCAGTTCCGCTACATTATTACGCGTTTTCCGCTGACCTTCAGACCGCTCGGCTACGGTGAAAACGCGCAGTACACGGAAAACAAATTTGTGTCCGAACTGTGCTACGAACCGCTCCTGCGCATCAATCACGTGACGCTGGAATTTCTGCCGGCTCTGGCTACGCACTGGAAAATTTCCGAAGACAAAAAGACGTATACCTTCCGCCTGGACCCGAAAGCGCGCTTCTGGGATGGTCGCCCGGTGACCGCCGAGGATGTGATCGCAACCTGGGAATTGCTGGTGGATGAAGATATTAAACAGCCTTCGATTCGCATGGTGATGAGCGAGTTTGAGCGTCCCGTTGCAGAAAGTCCGCTCCTGGTGACCGTCAAAGCCAAAGAGCCCAAATGGGCGAACTTCATCAACTTTGCGAACAGCATGCCGATTGTATCCGCTGCGGCGGTTGAATCGCTGACCGGCGGTGAATTCCTCGAAAAGTTTAACTACGAACTCGTCCCCGGTACAGGTGAATACATCATCAATCCCGAGGATATCAACAAGGGAACGAGCTACATCTTTACCCGGCGCGACGACTACTGGGCCAAAGACGATCCCTTCCGCCGTTACCAGGGCAACTTTGACCGCATCCGTCTGGACGTGGTTGTCGACAACGAGGGGCTGGAATACGAGCGCTTCAAGAAGGATGAGCAGGATCTGTTCTACTATACGAGCAGTTCCATGGAAAACTGGATGAACGACAATGACTACGATGCAATGGCCAATGCCTGGATCGTTAAAAAGCGCGTTCACACGGACGGACCCGGCGGTTCCTGGGGTATTTCCTTTAACATGCGGAAACCGCCTTTTGACGACATCCGCATGCGCAAGGTCTTTACCTACATGTTGAACCGTCAGGAGTTTATTAACAAACGACTCTACGACGAGTACGTACCGCTCGACTCTTACTACGAAGGGTCGATCTACAAAAATCCCGACAACCCGGTCATTCGATTTGATCCCGATAAAGTAACCGCCCTGCTGCGCGACATGGGTTATACCAAGCGCAATCAGGAAGGATATGTTGTTAACAGCCAGGGGCATACGATTGAGGTCACGCTTAACATTGTCAAAGCGGTTGAAATGTTCGTCGTGCCCTTCCAGGAAGACCTGCGCACGGTCGGCATCAAGTTAAACATTGAGTACGGCGATCAGAATGCCCAGTTCAAGAACGCCATGGAGCGCAACTTCAGCCTGTTCTGGAATAATCTTTCGGGCCTGGTATTTCCCGAACCGCGCACGAGCCTGTTGTCCGAACTGGCCGCCGCCAACAACAACTGGAATGTTGAAGGCGTCGACGTAGCGCAGATTGATGAACTGATTGCCGAGTACGACACGACCTTTGCCATCCAGCGCCGCATCGAGATCATTCGCGAGCTGGACAAGATGCAAATGGACATGTACAAGAAAATCCTCCTGTACAAACCCAAGGGCATCAAGGTCGCACACTGGGATCGCTTTGGAATGCCTCCTTACGTCTATGAGCGCGTTACACAGCCCGGCGATCACTATGTTGCGATTTTCCTCTACTGGTGGCTCGACAAGGATAAGGATCGCCGTTTGTCCGCCGCCAGAGCCGAAGGCAAGGCGCTCGGCTCGTATCAGGGCGTTGAAGACATCAATTACTGGGCCGACTTCGGAGACGTCAGTACGCAATAAGTCGCCCAACGTGAGCGGTTCCCGCTGAAAAATGGCCTTTGTTGTGCGGCACGGGAACCGCTGCTGTATTATTTTTGCATTTTGCAGCCTAATCTCTAACTTGCGCCCGCCGCAACGAGCGTGCGGGGCTTGTTTTGAACTTACGTAACCGATTATGACCGAATATTTTATTCGACGGCTTCTTCTGGCCGTTCCCACATTCTTTATCAGCACGTTAATCGTGTTCGGCATTGTGCAGGGAGCGCCGGGCGGGCCGCTGGAGCAGCAGCTCCAACAGTTGAAAAATCAATCGGCTGAACAGGGCGGCGGCACCGCTTTAGGTCAGGCCGAGATCCCGCCCAGTGAAGTCGCCAAACTCGAGCGATACTACCACTTCCACGAACCCTTTTTCGTTCGCTACCTCATCTGGCTCGGCCTGTGGCAGCGCAATGAACTCGATTTCAGCGTCACGATCGGCGAAGCCCGCAAAATCGGCGGCGGCCAACGCGCCGTTGTCGAAGAGCCGTCGCCCGGTCAGTACCGCGTCCTGGACGCCAACGACCGCACAAAAGAACTCGACGGCTGGGAAGTGGAGATGATGGTCGTTGAAGGTGAAGAGCCTCAGCCGCGCCTCGTCAAAAAGGCCCATGCCGGCATTCTGACCTTTTACTTCGGCGAGTCCTTTCAGTACAACGAACCCGTCGGCGACCTGATCGCGGATCGTTTCCCGGTTTCGTTCCAGTTTGGTCTGATCGGTTTCATCCTGGCATACACCGTCTGTATTTACATGGGTATCCTGAAAGCGCTCAATCACGGCGGCGCTTTTGACTTTGGTACCAGCGTTATTGTGTTTGTCGGTTATTCGATTCCGGGCTGGGCGCTGGGCGCAGTTATGCTCGTGCTCTTCGGCGGCGGTTCATTCCTCGATATCTTTCCGCTCGGCAACTTCCAGTCGGAGAACTATCTGGAACTGTCGTTCTTCGACAAGTTTCTGGATCGGGCTTATCACTTTGTCCTGCCGACAATTGCGTACACGATTGCCCAGTTTGCAACGCTCACGATGCTCACAAAAAACTCCCTTCTCGAAAATTTGAGCAAGGACTACGTGCGCACGGCCTTTGCCAAAGGCCTGCGTGAAAAACGCGTCGTCTGGGTGCACGCGCTGCGGAACAGCCTCATTCCCATTGCTTCGCGCATCGGCGGCGTTATTGGATTATTTGTCGCCAGCTCGTACCTGATTGAGCTGGTGTTTAACATTGAAGGACTCGGCAAGTTGTCCTTCCAGGCCATCCTGGCTCGCGACTACAACATTGTATTCGCCTTTGCGGTCATCAGCGTCATTCTCTTGATTCTGGGGCAGATGTTGTCCGACCTGGCGCTGTCGTTTGTCAATCCGCGAATTCGGTTCAAGTAGGAATTGCAGTCGAGCATGAAAGAAAGCGAACCCCAAAAGCCCGATACATCAGCCGCTAATTCGAACTCAAAGAACGCCGGTGAAAAACCGGTCAGCGTTATGCAGCGCCGCTGGCGCAAGTTCAAAAGCATCAAACGCGGCTACTACTCGTTCTGGATCCTGATCGTAATGTACGTTCTGTCCTTTCTGTTGCCCGTGCTGGTCAACAACAAGGCGCTCATGGTGCATTACGACGGTGAAACCTATTTCCCCGCATTGCGCGATCTCATCGGCCTCTCGTCCTATTACAGCGGCGAACAGTTTGGACAGACCAGCGCCGTGCAGGGCAACGAAGCCAACTACCGCGACCTGCAGGATCAGTTTGAAGCGGAGGACGCCGGCAACTGGGTTGTCATGCCTCTCTATCCCTTCGGACCGATCGAAAACCTCAGCATTGAGGAAAACCAGGTCTTTGCCGCGCCGTTTGAATCCAAAAACGATTCCCGTCCGCGACTGCTAGGCACGGACGACGTCGGCCGCGATGTGTTCTCGCGCATGGCCTACGGATTCAACGTTTCTATCTCCTTTGCGCTGATCGTCGCCATTTTTGCCTATCTGATCGGCGTGCCTTTCGGCGCGCTGTCCGGCTACTTTGGCGGCTGGATCGACATCCTGCTGCAGCGGGTGGTTGAGATCTGGCTGGCTTTGCCATTTCTTTTCCTCATCATTATTGTCGTCGCGCTGTTGGGGCCAAGTTTTGCACTCCTCGTGTCCTTGCTGGCCGCTTTTGGTTGGCTTTCGGTTTCGATTCTGATGCGCGCCGAATTCTACCGCGAAAAATCGATGGACTACGTGGCCGCCGCCGTTTCAATCGGCGTGCCGACCCACAAAATCCTGCTGAAACATATCCTGCCGAATGCGCTGGTGCCGATCATCACGTATTTCCCATTTGCTATCGTGGCGGGAATCACCCAACTCGTCAGCCTCGACTTCCTTGGTTTTGGACTGCCGCCTCCGGCGCCGAGCTGGGGACAGATGGTTGGTGTTGGATTGAAGTATATCACAACCGGGTACTGGTGGCTGGTGCTTGCACCGCTGACGGCCATGTTTATGACCCTGTTGCTGACGGTATTTATCGGAGAAGGCGTCCGCGAAGCCTACGATCCGAAAACATTCTCGCGTCTGCGGTAATCAATCGGACATCCGAAGACGAGTCCCGCGGAGCAACGCACATCGGCATCAACAACGAATGAATACGCCAGAAACACGCGATAAACTGGTTGAAGTACGGGATCTGAAAACCTACTTCACGATCGAAGGCCGCACGGCGAAAGCCGTCGACGGCGTCAGCTTCGATATATACAAAGGCGAGGTCCTCGGACTCGTGGGCGAATCCGGCTCCGGTAAGTCCGTGACCTCCCTGAGCATCATGAAGCTGATCCCCAATCCGCCCGGCGAAATTGTCAGCGGAGAAGTGCTCTACCGCGGTCAGGACCTGATCAAACTGTCCTACGAGGACATGTATAAGGTCCGCGGTCGCGAGATCGCCATGATCTTCCAGGAGCCCATGACCTCGCTCAATCCCGTCTTCCGGATTGGAATGCAGATCATGGAAGTGATCCTGACACACGAGAACATCAAAGAAGACGAGGCCTTCGGTCGCGCCGTCGAGATGTTGCGCGCCGTCGGAATTCCCGATCCCGAAAAACGGATGAGGGACTACCCGCACCAGTTCTCCGGCGGTATGCGCCAGCGCGTGATGATCGCCATCGCCCTGGCCTGCAACCCCGGCCTGTTGATTGCCGACGAACCGACGACGGCGCTCGACGTGACCATCCAGGCGCAAATCCTCGAGCTGATGCTCGAACTCAAGGAACGGCGTCAGGAAGCTGCCATCCTGCTGATTACGCACGACCTCGCCGTCGTGGCAGAAACCTGCCAGCGCGTGATCGTCATGTACGGCGGCAAGATTCAGGAAGTCGCCGAAGTAAAAGAGCTCTTCAACGATCCCAAACACCCCTACACGCGCGGATTGATCGACTCGATTCCGCGTCCGGCGGTGCTCGGTCCCAAAGAAAGCCACAAACGTCTGCGCGCCATTCCCGGCAATGTGCCGAGCATTATGAACCTGCCGATCGGCTGTAAGTTCTGCACGCGCTGCGAAGTGAAAATTGATATCTGCGATACCGTCGAGCCCGATCTCGTCGAAATATCGCCCGGTCACCAGGTGCGCTGTCACCTCGTGTCGCCCGCTTCTGCGGCGGCGCAGAACAGCGGCGGCGGCGATGCCGCGGCAGAGGGAGGACAGACGTCATGAGCGACAAAAAACGACAGCCTCTGCTCGAAGTCCGCAACCTGAAAGTGCATTTCCCGATTTTCGGCGGCATCATGCAGCGCCGCGTCGGCGACGTCAAAGCCGTCGACGGCGTCAGTTTTACGCTGTACAAAGGCGAAACGCTGGGATTGGTGGGCGAGTCCGGCTGCGGTAAAACCACCGTGGGTCGAGCCATCATCAATATTCTGCGTCACGTCTCGCCCGACGTGACGGTCGAAGGTGAAATCCTCTATCACTATAAGGGGAAAACCGTCGACCTGGCGCATATGAGCAAGTCGGAAATGTTGCCTTACCGCAGCCAGGTGCAGATGATCTTCCAGGATCCCTATTCCTCGCTCAACTCGCGTCTGACCGTGCGTCAGATCGTCGCCGAGCCGATGGAATTGCACATGCCGAACCTCAAGCGCAACGAGGTGGACGAGCGCGTCGAGGACCTGCTCGACAAGGTCGGTCTGCAGCCCGAGTACGCCATGCGTTTTCCGCACGAGTTTTCGGGTGGTCAGCGTCAGCGCATCGGCATTGCGCGCGCATTGTCGACGAATCCCGACATCATCATCTGCGATGAGCCCGTCTCCGCGCTCGACGTGTCGGTGCAGGCCCAGGTCATCAACCTGATGGAAGACCTGCAAAAAGAATTTGACCTGTCTTACCTGTTCATTGCGCACGACCTTTCCGTCGTGGAGCATATCAGCGACCGGATTGCGGTCATGTACCTCGGCAATATCGCTGAGATCGGTGAAGCCGACGACGTGTACTTCAAGCCGAAGCACCCCTACAGCAGGGCGCTGCTCTCAGCCGTGCCCGTCGCCGATCCGAATCGCCGCGACCGCAAACGCCAGGTTCTGGAAGGCGATATTCCCACGCCGCTGGCAAAACCCTCGGGTTGCGGCTTCCGGACGCGCTGTCCGATTGCGCGGCCGGAGTGCGCCGAGAACGTACCCGAACTGGTCGACAAAGGCGGTGAGCAGATGGTGGCCTGTCCCTACGTGGAATGATGATGCGCCCGATCTGCGGCGCGTAGTCTTTAAAACTGAAAGAGCTTCCGGATTAGTCCGGAAGCTCTTTTTTTATAAGCGCGTTTCTCTGGTCATCGGGCAAGGGGACCTGTGATGCGCAGCGCCGGGTCGTCGTTCCGTTGTCGGTTTGGCCGGCCGTGGTTCATCTGATTCCGCCACGTGTTAACTCACGCATCTTATTGCGGCTGCGCATTCAGGTTCAATTCTCTCCGCTGTCGCCGCTGTTGCCATTGCCGCGGTCTCCGCGTCCGCCGCGCCGTCCTTTGCGTTCACCGCGTTTTTCACGGCGATGTTCAGCCATCTCTTCAAATTTGCTCAGCTGTTCGGCGTTGAGCACGGCTTTAATCTGTTCGCGGCTGTTTTCGTGGATGGCCATCAGGGCGTCGCGTTTGGCAGCGCGATCGCCGTCCTGATCGCGCAGGGTTTCAGCCTGTACTTTGGCGCTTTCCAGGATTGCGCGTATCTGGCTGGCCTGGTCGCTGGAGAGATCCAGGTGTTCGGTCATTTTTTCGATGCGTTGGTCGATGTTGCCGCCCCGTTCGCCACCGCGTTCGTGGCCGGCGCCGCGTTCGCCGCCGCCGCGGGCCTGAACGGCTGGTGCAAAGACGAGGGCAAACAACAAACTGCCGAAGATCAGGGCTGCGTTGCGCAATTTCAGCGTTTTCATGACATTCTCTCCCGAGTGATTTGTTCAATGCGCGAACTGTCGTCCGTTTAGCCGCTTAGAGACAAACCCGCCGCAAATGGTTTAAATCAGGGAGCCGAAAGGAAATTTATTGTGAAATTTCTCGCTGATCACCAGGTACTGGACGTATTGCTGCGGCTGCAGCGCGCCGCGCAATTCGGTGTCGAACTTCGTGCGGCGCGTCCCCGCAAACTTTTTCTCCCACGCCTCTTGTGATCCCAGCGCATTGTATTCCTCGTACGACTCGTAGCAATTGGCCGCCACGATGTCTTCAATCGCCGGCAGCTGGGCGTCCGTTAACTTGAGTTTGCGCTGCAGGAAGTCGACGCGTTCGCCGATCAGCTGTTTGAAGTTGATGCTGTCTTTGGCCGGAGTCAATTGCGGAAGTTTTTGCTCCTGTTTCTGCGAGCCGGCGAAGGCGGCGGGACAAACAAGAAAATTCATCCAAGCCGGGATCAGAAGAAAGAGGAAATAGTGGAAACGTCGCATTAAACAAACCTGCACGTTGAGGCCCCTGTGTTAAAGGAGCTGGTTAAACAAAGAGTTAAACGGAAACCGATACAAAAAAGGCGCACCACAAATTGCGATGCGCCGATGTTACTGTCCTTGTACCACGTCTGAACGAGTGGTTTATTTGCCGCTGCCGCGCGGGCTGCGCTTTTGCTGGTCTTTTGCGTCTTTGCCGCGACCGGCGTTTTTACCCTGACCTTTTTTGTTCATCTCGGCAAACGTGGCGGCCTGCTCTTCCGTCAGGACGGCCGTCACGGCTGCGTCGAACTGCGTGTCTGCGGCGAGTTTAATCTCGCGATATTCGTCGCGCTTGGTGCGTTTGTCGCGTGCGTCCAGCATGGTTTGTTCGCGGACTTCAATCAGCGTGCGGACGGTGTCCTGTTGCTGCTCGGTCAGCGTCAGTTTGTCCGTCAGCGCCTTCAGGATTTTATCGACTTTTTTGTCCTGCTGGGCTTCGGTAACTTTCTCAGGTTTAACTTTCTTGACGTTTTTGGGGTTTTTGGCCTGCACGTCGATCTTCTCGCCCTGCACGGGGATTTTCTCGCCTTGCGCCTGGGCCATGAGCGGTGAGTGGGACAGGCTGCACACAAATCCAAGGGCGACGCAGAAGGTCGCGACTTTAGCAATAAACCTCATAGCAGTACTCCATGGAGCATTATGATGCTGAGCCGCAGCGCGCGATATTGCTGACGCGCCCGGCAAAACACAAATTTGCGAAAAATTGGAGTGCGAACGCAAAAATTTTTGCAGTGTACGGACGTGTAGATCGGTCAAATCTCGACGTGCCGTCGGGACCAACACGAAAACGAAAGGACAGGGCAATGGTTAAGATCAACGGACAGGCTATCGACCCGGAACAACTGCCGTTCAAAAAGGTGCAGCGCACCTCCCTGGAGCTGGCGGCCACCAAAATGCCGTATACCTTTGAGGTCGAGACGCTGGAGGGCATCATGCGCGGTCATGCGGGCGACTACCTGGTGCGCGGCCTCAGCGGCGAGTACTATCCCATCAAGGCCGAGCTGTTTGAACGCACCTACGAAGGCCTGGAAGGCGAGGGCGATCAAAATGCCGCTCCGCAGCCGGAGATGACGCACAGCCTGGCCGACGGCGCATTGCACATTGAGGTTGTTAACGCCGACGCCGCGACGCAGGGACGCATTCTCGCCGCTGTTCAACACGCGCTGCAGGCCGCCGAACAGCAAGCGTAATCTGACCCGATTGCAGCGCCGTCACTGCTTTCCGGCTCGCTTTTTGAGGAAGGCGTTTTTGTTGGTCGGCGAGTGAGAATTCTCACTGTTAACAGCAGTTAACAGTCGCCGCGTCCGCCGCGACGAGTCTATTTAAAGTCAAGCAGAGTTGCTCTTTAAGTACACATCCGGGTGAAAAATCAAAAGGCCGCATGGTTTAACAACCATGCGGCCTTTGTACTTAAACAGAGTCTTGTCGTGTTTAGTTGCGCTGCATCTGCGCGTCAAGCGCCGCTTCGATGCGCGCCAGCGATTCCTGCAGGTGCGCCTGCGTGTAGGTGTCGCCCGCGCCGGTGGAGGCCAGGGCTCCCTCGATGCGCGTCTGCAGTTTCGTCAGGCTGAAGCGCGTCAGCGTCAGCGCGTCGTTCGGCATGGCCGGCGGCGCGGCCGTCAGCCAGCTCGTCAGCAGCAGCAGGTGCATGCGCTGCAGCTCGCGGCGGAACGCGTCGATCGGCGCGCCCGTGTTTAACTCGGCCCACACCGCGTCGTCGATGCTCTGATACATCTCCGCCAGCGTGAACGGTTTCTGTCCCGCCGGGAAACGCAGCTCATTGTCGAGGATGCGATTCATGCGCGCCACGCTGTAGAGCGACAGCATGGCCTGAGCCTGTGCGGCCTGCACGACGCTGCGGATCGGATAATCCAGTCGCGTCATCGTCCAGGTTGAACCGAAGAAGTCCGGCAGGCGCTCCGGCGCCAGTTTGTTTACCAGGTCGGGCGGGAAGTTAAACACACCCGGCGCCAGCACGTTGTCGAGGATCGTGTTAAGCGCTTCGCGTTGTTTCTCCGCCGGAATAATCTCAAAGGGTTTGCGGTCGCCCGGGTCGCCGACGTGGTCGCGTACGTGGCGGATGCCGCCGACGAATTTGGCCATCGACGGCGGTCCAAAGAAATACGGTCCCCAGCCGGTGCCGAAAGCGCGGCGCATGCGCTGGTAGCGCTCGCCTTCCACTTCAAATTCAGCCGGAATTTCCGCCCACAGTTCCTGCGACATCGCAAAGCGCTGTTTAAAGTATGCGATCGGATCGTCGCCCAGGTCCCAGACATTGCTGTAGGGATCGATGGCGCGCGCCGCCGTAAAATACGTGTCTTCGTCCGTGGCGTACTGCAGGCCTTCGTCGGCCACACGTGCGATGATCGAGTCCAGCATTTGTTTTTCGCTGAACTTCGCATCCGGCGGCACTTCGCTGTAGGCGTATTCCACCACCCAGTAGTCGTAGGGCCCCAGCGTGGTCTGCAGGTATTTGCCCTGCGGCTGGCCTTTGGGCGAGAGGTTAACCGGCGAGTATTCCATCACCGAGCCGGTCATGCCGGTCGAGTCCGTCAGCGAGGCGTTGTGCAGTTCGCCCAGCGAGTGGATTGTGCTGCCTTTGAAGTTGTGCCGGAAACCGAGCGTGTGGCCCACTTCGTGCGACACGAGCGCAATGATGTACTGGCGCACAAATTCGCGCAGCTCGCTTTTGTCGATCATCTCGCCGCGGGCCTGCAGCATCGTCATGCCGAAGTTCGACTCGCGCGCCAGCCCGTGGGCGTGGCGGCAGGTGTGATCGTGGCGGTGCCAGGGGATCATCGCCAGAATCGAGTCGATCTGCGTTTGTTTGTCGTCCAGTTCGGAAAAGCCCGGCGTCCACGACATCGGGTCGACCTGATATTCGAAGTTGTTAAACATCGAGCGCAGCCAGTCGGCCTGCACGCGCACGTCGGCGTCGTAGATTTCGCCGGTGAAGGGGTTGGCGCGGGAGGGGCCCACGGCCGTTCCGCCGCCGGGGTGCATCACCCAGCGGATTGTGTTGTAGCGCACGTCGGCCGGATCCCAGTCGGCGTCGTCCGGCATTTGTTTAACCTCGATGGCGTCGCGGTAGCCGATGCGTTCAAAGGCTTTGTTCCACAGCAGCACGCCGTCGCGCACGTCGTCGCGGAATTCCATCGGGATCGTGTTTTCCAGCCAGAAAACGATCGGTTTTTTGGGTTTGGAGATCGCCAGCGCGGGCTCGGATTTTTCCAGGTGCCAGCGGTTGATGTAGTAGACGTAGGGCGTCTCCCGCATGATCGAGCTGTAGTCCTGGAAGAAGGTCACGAAGTGACCAATGCGGTCGTCGGCCAGGCGCGGCTCAAAGTCGCTCTCGGGCAGCGTGCTCAGGCTGTAGTGATATTTCAGGAACATGCTGCGCGGATCGGGCAGCGTGTAGTGAATATTCGGGCGCGTGGTTTCGTAGTGCAGCGTCACGCCGATTTCCGTGTTTTCCGGAAAACTCTTGATCGAAGAGAAGTAGGAGTTGCCGGAGTCGAAGCGGAAGCGCGAGCCGATGCGTTCGGTGATGAACTGAATCCAGCCCACATCCTGAATGAAGTATTTGGACATGTCCACCAGCAGGGCGCCGTCGTCGGTCCGCGGCAGAGAGAGGATTTTGGAGCTTGCCACGAGCGAGTTCGGCATGTGCGCTTCCACGGCGCGCGCAAAGGCGGCGTCCTTGTCGGCGCGGAACCAGACGTTTTTGTTGATCATCTGCAGGTCTTCACCGATGCGTTTGAACTCAAAAACGTATTCGCCTTCCATGGCGCTGCCGTCCAGCACAAAGGCGTCGCCGGACTGGCGCGTGATGTTGCAGAGGAACATCTTGTCGAGCTGGTCGGGGCGCACGGCCAGCAGGTACTTGCCTTCTTTTTCGTTGAAGTAAACATCAAAAAGGCCTTCGACCTTTTCGTAGTCTTCCACCACTTCGCTGAAATCCTTGCCCTTGGGTTTTTTGGATTTGGAGCTTGCGTCCGGGCCCTGGGGCGTCGGCGCGGGCGTGGGGCTGGGAGTCGGGCTGGGCGCGGCTGCGCAGCTCTGGATATTAACCACTATCAGAAGTGACAGCAGCAGGTGCATCCCGATGCGAATGACGTTTGGCACTGGAATCCTCCGCTAGATAAGTATTGCATGTGTCGGTTGTTTTCACCGAAAGTAGACGTCGCAGCGGACGTTTATGGCGGCACAACAGCTTCGACAACTTCAAAGTACGTATTCGATTGAATCTTGCAGCCGCAGCACAGCTGGGGCCTGAGCGCTACCCGGAAATATGGTCTGCCGCAAGCGGATAAAATACGGAATTTTTGGCAGCCCGGAAGTTGGAATTGCGCGCGGGCGCAAAAGCGGCGCGAGCGGGCAGTTTTCACCGGCGTCCGCAGCGTTTGTCTTTGCCTGACTTTTTTGTTTGTCATCGGGATTGAAGCGTTTGGCTGAACGGTCTGGAATTGCTTCGCGCATGAGTGGTGGAGGAGATTAGTGCGGCCTTGTTTGCCAGGCGTTCGCAGCCGCGTTGTTTGGGTTTGTTTCGCGCATGTTCGCTGTCGATTTGCCCTCCTGAACGATGCTTGTACTTGCCTGATCTTCTTGTTAATCATCGAGGTCGAACGCTTTTGTCCGGGCGGTGTGGATCTGCTTCGCGCATGATTGTTGTCGAGCTGCCCGCGGGAACGTCACATATAATTGCCTGATATTCTTGTTAATCACTGTGTTTACAGATTTTTGGCTCTTTGGATTGGATCCGCTTCGCACTTGAATGTTGATGAGTTGTCGATTGGCAAATGTTCGCTGCCGGCCTGTTTACTCGCGCATGTTGCTGACGCTCACCTGATTCTCTTGTTGGTCGTTGAGCTTGATGTAATCCGGCTGGGCGGTTTGGAGTTGCTTCGCGCTTGAATGTTGATGAGTTGTCGATTGGCAAAAGTTCGCTGTCGGCCTGTTTACTCGCGCATGTTGCTGACGCCCACCTGATTCTCTTGTTGGTCGTTGCACTTGACTGTTTTTGTCTGGGCGGTTTGGCGCAGCTTCGCGTTTGAATGTCGATTAGTTTACGGTCTTTAGAGCTTGCGCTGAGTGCAGTAAAACTGAAATCTCGCCCGCTTGTCCGAGCAACCTGACCGTTGACGTTTTTCCGCTTGCAGCGCCGGCGCGGCTGTGGCATGTTGCGTGGGTCGAATCGTCCGGAGGATTCGGCCTCGCCGCGCCTGTGATGTCCCGCTGAAGGGACGCGTCTGCAGAAAAATTTAACCGCGAATTTTGCGGCCGGGAGTGCTGTGTTCGGCGGTGAGAGAGATGGAAAAATTTTGGGCAGGCGGCGGCGGGGGTGGGGGCCCCATTTGGGGCCAAATCCGGCGGCGCACCAGGTTTGAAGTCTTCGAATTTCAGTTCTGTGTTTTACGGTTTGGTGAATTTTGCTCGTCGTTATGCAAGCTGTCTTTCTTATATTCAGTCTTCACGAGATTAAAAGACATGTTCAAAATCACAGCACCGGGACTTTAAGATGGATATAGGCGCATTGGCCCAGCAGGGCCTTGAACTTCTCAGAACCACAGGCGCATTCCTGCAGGATGGCACTGAGATTGTGAAGTCAATCGCAGTGCCGGCAGGGGCTTTGTGGGGGTGGTTCAGGAAAAAATTTGTCAAAGACGAATCGGCTCTCGAACAACTGGAAGAACTGGAGCACAATCCTGACAGTTCTGAATCGCGCGCAGTGCTACAATACGCGTTGAAAAAACACCTTGCCGACAATCCGAATGCCCAAAAGGAACTGGCCGCTCTGATTGCTGACTTGACCGAAGCTCTGCAGAATGCTCCCGCCGAAACGCGCAACTACATGCAGAACAACACAAGCACCTACGGTCCGATTATTCAGAACTTCAGCGGCGGGACGTTTAACTACAACGTCGACACAAAAAAAAAGCCCCCAAAGAACTGACGCCGATTCCGCGCGTGCGTCCGCAAGACCTGATTGGTCGCAGCAAAGAACTGGCCGAACTTACCGCACTGCTGGCCGAAAATGGACAGCTTGTTCTGGTTAACGGCATGGGCGGCATCGGCAAAACCTCCCTGGCGGCAGCTTACGTTGCGCAGGAGTATGACAACTATCAACACATTGCCTGGATCAGCAACAACTCCGCCGACATCGCCGATGACATTTTGCAGAGCCGCGATCTGCTGCAAAGTCTTGAACTCAATACTTTAACCGGCGACCGCGAGGTCATTCTGGGCGCAGTGTTGCACAAACTGCGCTCGATCGACGAACGGCCCAAACTCTTTGTGATCGACAACGCCGCCGCCGAAATCGAGCGACGCCTGCCGCAACTGCCTTCACAACCCAACTGGCACGTGCTGATCACCTCGCGCGAGGAAATCGCCGGTACACATTCGATGCCGCTGGATTTTCTGCAGCCGTCCGACGCCGTCGCGTTGTTTAAGAAACATTGTCACCGTATCGAAGCTGAAGACGAGATCCAGCAGATCGTTGCAGCCGTCGATTACCACACTCTTACAATTGAAATTTTGGCGCGCACAGCACAGCTTCAGCGCACTAAACTGGATGAATTGTTAAGTGCAATCAGGAATGACGCGCGCGCCAATGTCAGGACGGCACACAGCAATCAGGCGAAGATTGAGCGGGTGCGGTCGTATCTGGAAACGATCTTTGATTTCAGCGGATTAAACAATGACGAGCTGTGGTTGTTAAAACAGTTTGTCGCTCTGCCGCCGGAGTTCCAGCCTTATGAATTGCTTGTAGAGTTAATTGAACCAGAGCAGTTGGGTCGTATTCAAACTTTTTCTGAACTGCTTGATAATTTGGCCGGCAAGGGCTGGTTGCTGTGTGACGAAAAACGCAACAACTTTAAAATGCATCGGGTTGTGCAAGAAGCGTTCCGGGAAAAGCTGAAAATTACACCGCATGACATTGAGTCGCTGTTAACAAATGTGACGAGCAAACTATCGGTCGACCAAACCAAGGACAACCCGGTCGACAAGTTTTTGTGGATTCCCTATGGGGAGGCCGTTGAATTGATTGTCGGGCAGTTTCAAGAACCAATGGTGGGCCAACTGCAAGGCAAGCTGGGTTGGGTATTGCAGGATTTTGGCGACTACGCCGGCGCGAAGACCTTGCTCGAACGCGCGTTGGCGTCAGATGAGAAGAATTTTGGCGTGGCTAATCCTGAGACGGCTGTCAGTTGTGCGAACCTGGCTCAAGTGCTGCGAGATTTGGGCGAATACAATAGGGCGGCGGAATTGTTGAAGCGGGCTTTGGAGATAGCTGAAACAACCCTTGGCGTAAAACATTTGACGACTGCTACCAGATGCTCAAATCTGGGGTTGGTTTATCAAGCATTGGGCGACTATGTTTTGGCGAAGAAATTATTCGAACGTGCATTGTCTATAGAAGAGGAGAAACTAGGTGCGGAACACTCGACCACGGCTGTAAGCTATGCGAATTTGGGTTCCGTTCTGCACGATTTGGGCCAAAACGAAAAAGCGAAAGAACTGCTGGAACTCGCGCTGGTGTCCGACAAAAAGAATTTCGGTGCGGATCATCCAAAAATTGCAGTCCGTTCTTCCAACCTGGCTCTTGTGCTACAAGATTTGGGGCAAAATGACAAAGCAAAAGAACTGCTGGAACACGCGATGGCGTACTACCAAAGAGATTTCGGACCTAATCATCCGACGACAGCTATAATTTCTTCAAATCTTGCGTCAGTGCATCAAGCATTAGGTGATTACGGTGCAGCTAAGGAGTTGCTGGAAAGTGCGATGAGGTCCGCTGAAGAACATTTTGGTATCGATAATCCGACGACTGCAGTTAGGTACTCTAACCTGGGTTCGGTGCTGCAGAAATTGGGTGACCACGACGGTGCCAAGGAAATGCTGGAGCGTGCATTTGTGATTCTGGAGAAAAATCTTGGCGCGGATCATCCAACGACAGCACTCACTTGTTCGAACCTGGGAATGGCGCTTGGAGCTTTGGGTGACTATGCTGGCGCGATGAATTTGCTCAAACGCGCGATGACTATTAACGAACAAATATTTGGCAAAGACCATCCCACGACGGCACTAGGTTACTTCAACATGGCTGCGGTGCTTGACAAACTCGGTGAGATAGAGAGAGCCTGGTCTATGGCCTCCAAAGCGCTGAGGGTTTTTGAAAACAAACTACCGGCAGGGCATCCGCACACGGAAATGGCAATACAACAAGTCTCAAATCTCCAAGCCCAGTTGGAAGCCCAAAAACAACAGTGATTCAATCCCCAAACCACCGAGTAAAAAATCCCCAAACCACCAAGTAAGATAGACCCCAAACCAGCCCCAGGTCTCAGCGCGAAACCTCAAAACGACCATGCCACCGGTCTTCAATTCTTTGGTTTAATCCTCCGAGTTAGAAATCCGTGATTTTCCATGTCCAAAGCCTGAAAACTAGTTGCCCAGGCAACTAGTTTGACGTTTGCCGCTCAATCGTTTGGCGACGGGTTTCCGGCTGAAAACGCACCCGTTGGGCGGGGACGGGCGGCAACCGCGACACCTCCACCTGCGGCGATAACGCCAATTCGTTTTTTGGCCGCTCACTGGTATTTCTCAACGGGCCTGCCGCTGACTATCAATCGACAAGTGCATGAATGCCCGTCCCCTGACGGACCCGGCATTGAATGTGCAGACGTCGAATTGAATTTCAATCCCTTTGCTTAACCAATTTGCAGCCTTGGTGTGGATTTCGCTATATTCGGCTCGCGATAATAATCAGACACTACTTCAAAAACTCAAGCACCGAAGCGTTATGATAGATTTGGGCATCCTCCTGAATGATACAATAGAAATGATCAAGACGGCTGGCGTTCTCTTTAAAGATGGCAGCGCAGCCGTGGTACCACTGTTAGGCCCGGCCAAATCACTCTGGAATTGGGTAAAGAGGAAATTCGCCAATGATGAACTGGCACTGGAACAACTGCGGCAAGTTGAACAGGATCCTGCAAATTCCCAATTGCTGAACGAATTGAGATATGCGCTAAAACAGCACCTCGTCAAAGATCTGGACAGCCAGAAACAGCTTGCTGAGTTGACCGGCGTATTGGCCGACGCCGTACAGAATGCTAGAGGCGAAACTCGCAACTATATGGAGAACAATTCAAGTACATTCGGCTCAATCTTTCAAAACGCCAAAAATGTCACGATCAATCAAAACATCAATTTCAATAGCGGTAACGACACAAAAAAAAAGTCCTGAAAGAACTGACCCCTAAGTCGCGTGTTCCGCTGGTCGATTTGGTGGGGCGCGAGCAAGAACTCAGAGATCTCAAAAGGCACTTAACTGAAAATCAAGCGGTCGTGCTTGTGTGCGGAATGGGAGGTATAGGCAAGACTTCACTGGCGGCAGCTTATGTTGCGCAGGAGTATAACAATTACAACCACATTGTCTGGATCAGCAACAACTCTGCCGACATCGCAGATGACTTTGTGCAGGATATTGAATTATTAATCAGTCTGGAGCTCCACGACCAGACAGGTAGTCGTGATGAAATTTTCTATAATGTCTCAAAAGCACTCCGATCAATCGAGGAATCGCCAAACTTAATGGTGATTGACAATGCCGGTGTAAACATTACTTATCGGTTGGCGCAATTGCCGTCCAAACCATGTTGGCATGTGCTTGTCACCGCGCGTGAAAAAATAGCAGGAATGTATCCGATGCAGGTGGATTTTTTGAAGCCACCTGACGCCATTAAATTGTTTAAAAAACACTGCTGGCGATTCAGGGATGACAAGGAAATCAAGGCAATTGTTGAAACAGTCGACTACCACACTCTGACAATTGAAATCCTGGCGCGCACCGCGCAACTGCATCGAACCACATTTTTTGACCTGTTAAACGCCATAAAGAACAATGTGCGCGCCAATATTCCCACTGGGCACAGCAATCAGGCGAAGATCGAGCGGGTGCGAACTTATCTGGAAACGATCTTTAATTTCAGTGATCTGGACGAGAACGAGCGCTGGCTGTTAAAACAGTTCGTGGCCCTGCCGCCGGAATTCCAGTCTTATGAACTGCTGGTTGAACTGATTGAACCCGAACAGTCCGATCGCGCTGATGTTTTTTCTGAACTGCTGGAAAATCTAGCCGGCAAGGGCTGGTTGCTGCGTGATGCCGAACGCGACAGCTATAAAATGCATCGGGTTGTGCGCGAGGCGATCCAGGCAAAACTGCAGATTACTCCGCAGGACATTGAGTCGCTGTTAACAAATGTGACGCGCAAACTAAGGATAGACCAAACCAGGGACAACCCGGTCGACAAGTTTGCCTGGATTCCCTACGGAGAGGCTATCGAAGCACTTGTAGGGCAGTATGAAGTGCAATCGGTAAGTCTTCTGCAGGACAAGCTTGGTTGGATTATGCGGGAGTTTGGTGATTACGCAAGAGCGAAGTCCTTGCATGAACGCGCGCTGGCGTCGGATGAGAAGAATTTGGGCGCGAATCATCCGGATGTGGCTGTCGCCTGTGGCAACCTGGCTGGGGTGCTGAAAGACTTGGGCGACTACGCCGGTGCGAAGGTTTTGCTCGAACGCGCGCTGGCGTCGGCTGAGCAGAGTTTGGGTGCGGATCATCCTGTGACGGCTGTTCGATGTTCCAACTTGGCAACGGTGTTACAAGATTTGGGCGACTACGCCGGTGCGAAGGTTTTGCTCGAACGCGCGCTGGCGTCGGCTGAGCAGCATTTGGGTGCGGAACATCCGACGACGGCTGTCAGGCGTTCCAACCTGGCTTTGGTGCTGCAGGATTTGGGCGACTACGCCGACGCGAAGGTCTTGCTCGAACGCGCGCTGGCGTCGGTTGAAAAGAATTTTGGCGCGGATCATCCTTCGACGGCTGTCAGTTGTTCCAACCTGGCTATGGTACTGCAAGCTTTGGGCGACTACGCCGGCGCGAAGGTCTTGCTCGAACACGCGCTGGCGTCGGATGAGCAGAATTTTGGCGCGGATCATCCTTCGACGGCTGTCAGTTGTTCCAACCTGGCTTTGGTACTGCAGGATTTGGGCGACTACGCAGGCGCGAAGGACTTGTTTGAACGTACACTGGACATCAACCAAATACACTTTGGCGCGGATCATCCTTCGATGGCCGTCAGTTGTTCCAACCTGGCTTCGGTGCTGCAGGATTTGGGCGACTACGCCGGCGCGAAGCACTTGCTCGAACGCGCGCTGGCCATCAACGAAAAACATTTAGGTGCGGATCATCCTTCGACGGCTGCAAGTTGTTCCAACCTGGCTTCCTTGTTGTTTGTTTTGAATGACTATGACCGAGCATGGGAATTGATTGAGCGTACCTTGTCTATTCAGGAAAAGGCTTTCGGCATTGATCATCCTTCGACGGCATTAACATTTTCCAACATGGCTGCGATGCTGGAAAAACTCAGTGAACTCGAAAAAGCCCTGTCTTTGGCCTCCAAAGCGCTTAGTGTCTTCGAAAACAAACTGCCGTCAGGGCATCCGCACACAGAAATGGCTCAACAACAAGTCTCAAATCTCCAAGCCAAGATTGAAGCCCAAAATCAAATGTAATGTAGCACCCAAACCACCGAGTAAAAAAGCACCAAACCAGCCCCAGGTCTCAGCCCGAAGCCTCAAAACCACCATGCCACCGGTCTTCAATTCATTGGTTTAATCCTCGGAGTTCGAAACTCGTGATTTTCCATGTTGAAAGCCTGAAAGTTAGTTGCCTAGGCAACTAATTTGAAGTTCAACACTCAATCATTTGGCGACGGGTTGGCGGCTGAACACGAACGCCCGTTCCTTGACGGGACCGGCATGGACTGTGCAATCGTCGAATTGAATCTCAATCCCTTGGCTCAAGCATTTTGCAGCCTTGGCGCGGATTTCGCTATATTCCGCTCGCGATAATAATCAGACACAACTTCAAAAACTCAAGCACCGCAGCGTTATGATTGAGACTGGCAAACTGTTGAACGACGCCGTTAAATTGATCAGGACCGCCGCTACTATCCTGAATGATAACGCCACGGCCGTGACAGCGCTCAGAGATCCCGCCCAGTCCCTATGGAACTGGCTTGAAACAAGGTTTGCCGGCGATGAATCGGCGGTGGAACTGCTGCAACAGATCAGACCGGCGCCCGCGAACCCCGAATTGGCGGAGCGACTTAAACACGCGCTGGAACAACATCTTGCCAAAGACCCTGACAGCCGGAACCAGCTTGTAATGCAGCTTGCTTATCTGGCCTATGTTATACAGCATACTTCCGCCGCAACGCACAATCATATGGAGAACAACATTAGCACCTATGGTCCGATCATTCAGAATTTCAACGGCGGAGTGTTTAACTACATTGTCAACACATTTAAACACACACCGCCGAAAATCCTGACGGCATTTCCCACTGTCCATCCTGACGACCTCGTTGGACGCAAAAAAGACCTGGCGAAACTCACCGCGCTGCTGGCCGAGAAAGGAAAAGTCGTTCTTGTTAACGGCATGGGAGGTATCGGTAAGACCTCGCTGGCGGCGGCATATGTAACACAGGAGTTTGAGAAATACAAACACATCGTCTGGATCAGCAACAACTCCGCCGACATCGCCGACGACATTTTGCAAAGCCGCGACCTGTTGCAGAGTCTTGACCTAAAAACTTTGACCGGAGACCGCGAAGAGAATCGCGGCGCTGTGCTGCACAAACTGCGATCAATCGACGAACGGCCCAAACTCTTTGTGATCGACAACGCCGACGCAGAAATCGAGCGACGCCTGCTTCAACTGCCCTCACAACCCAACTGGCACGTGCTGATTACCTCGCGCGAGGAAATCGCCGGCACCTATTTAATGCCGCTGGATTTTCTGCAGCCGTCCGACGCCGTGCTGCTGTTTAAGAAACATTGTTCTCGTATCGAAGATGAAGACGAAGTTAACCAAATCGTTGAAGCCGTCGACTACCACACCCTTACAATTGAAATCCTGGCGCGCACCGCACAACTGCAACGCACTAAACTGGATGAATTGTTAAGTGCGATCAGAAATGACGTGCTCGCCAATGTTAAGACAGCACACAGCAACCAGGCAAAGATCGAACGGGTGCGAACTTATCTCGAAACGATCTTTGATTTCAGCGGATTGAGCGATAATGAGCTTTGGTTGTTAAGACAGTTTGTTGCTCTGCCGCCCGAGTTTCAAGCTTATGAATTGCTGGTTGAACTGATTGAACCCGAACAATCTGATCGCGCTGAGATTTTTTCTGAACTGCTGGAAAATCTGGCCGGCAAGGGCTGGTTGCTGCTCGATGCCGAACGCGACAGTTTTAAAATGCATCGGGTTGTGCGCGAGGCGATCCAGGCAAAACTGCAGATTACACCGCAGGACATTGAGTCGCTGTTAACAAATGTGACACGTAAACTACGGGTGGACCAAACCAGGGACAACCCGGTCGACAAGTTTGCCTGGATTCCATATGGGGAGGCAATTGAAGCGATCGTTGGTTACTTTGAGGTCCAATCGGTAAGCCTTCTGATAAATAGCCTCGGATGGGTCTTGCAAGATATAGGGGATTACGGTAGAGCCAAGCAAATGCTTGTAAGAGTGCTGAAGTTCGCCGAAAGGAACTTTGGTCAGGACGATCCACGGACGGCTACCTGTTGTTCCAACCTTGGAGTCCTGCTGAGAGAATTGGCCGAATACGTCAAAGCAAAAGAAATGCACGAACGCGCGCTGGATTGCAGAGTGCAACATCTTGGGGCGGATCATCCAACGACAGCAATCAACTATTCCAACCTGGGTCTGGTGCTTCAAGCTTTGGGGCAGAACGAAAAAGCAAAGGAATTATTCGAACGTGATCTGGCAATAAGTCTGAAGCACTATGGTGCTGGTCATCCTAATACTATTAAGAGCTATAATAACCTGGGGTCGGTGCTGCAAGATATTGGCCAGTACGTTGAAGCGAAGGAATTGCTGGAACGCGCTCAGATTTCAGCCGAGAAACATTTTGGAGCGTATCATCCAACAACCGCAGTCAGTTATTCCAATCTGGGGCTCTTGTTGAAGGAATTGGGCGATTATGGCGCGGCGAAGGACTTAATTGAACGTACTATTGCATCTGATGCGAAGAACTTTGGCGCGGATCACCCAACTACGGTCCGCAATTATTCCAACCTGGGCACGATTCTGAATAGCATGGGCGATATCTGTGGAGCGAAGGATTATTACGAGCGTGCGCTGGCGACATGTGAAAAGATTTTTAATTCAGAACATCCCACAACAGCCTTGATAAGTTCCAACCTGGGATTGGTGGTACAAAAATTGGGCGATTGTATGAGAGCGAAGGAGCTACAGGAAAGGGCTCTGGCGTCAGATGAGAAGAATTATGGTGCTGATCATCCCAGGACGGCTGTCAGTTGTTTTAACCTTGGCAGCGTGCTGTTTGAGTTGGGGGATATCATCGGAACCCGTAAACTATTCGAACGCGTGCTGGCGATCGAAGAGAGTGTTTACGGCACTGCTCATCCAACGACAGCCATGACATACTCTTACATGGCATCTGTGCTTGAAAAACAGAAGGAGCTGGGCGAAGCGCTTTCTTTAGCCTCCAAAGCGCTGAGTGTCTTTGAAGACAAACTGCCGGCTGGGCATCCGCACATTGAAATCGCTCAACGACAAGTCGCACAGCTCCAAGCCCAGTTAGAAGCCCAAAAGCAAAAGTGATTCAAGCCCCCAAACCACCGAGCAAAAGAGCCCCCAAACCACCGAGTAAAAAGCCCCCAAACCACCGAGCAAAAGAGCCCCCAAACCAGCCCCAGGTCTCTGCGCGAAACCTCAAAACCACCGAGCCGCCAGTCTATGAGTCTTTGTTCCAATTCTCCGAGTTCGAAACCGCAATTCTCATGTTCTAAGCCTGAAAACTAGTTGCCTAGGCAACTAGTTTGGCGTTTGCCGCTCAATCGTTTGGCGACTGGTTTGCGGCTCGAAACGCGACGCTGCGGCTGAAAACTCGTGGACTTCCGGCTCGGGGCTGCGCGCGACGCTCAAAACCGACTGAAAAGCCCTCACACGCAGACCCGACGCAGACTTGCCTGTTTGCCGCTGCCAACTGCGCGACCAGCAAGAGCACAAAGCCAGCCGGAAGCGGGCGACGGCGCAGCGCTCTGCAAAAGAACATCCGTACCGCCGGACGCAGAAATCTCGCACGGGCGCGACCGGCAGGAAGCGCGCAGCAGACGATCCGCCGCGGAGCCGAAATGCGCTTGGGCCAAATGCCGCGAAATGCGTAGCTTGCGGCGCACAGGCTAGTTTATAAACCCTTCCTCCGAACGATACAACGCAGCATGGATTTCAGCAGTATTTTTGCATTTGTCTTGAGTATGGCCCTGATGGGCGGGCTCCTCTATCTCCTGTATCGCCGCGGGATGTTAAAAATTTCCGTGGGCATGGCCGACGGTGCAAGCGATCCCGCTGCGCCGCCCGACGTGTACACGCATGCCGCCAACTTAAACAACTTCTGGAGTCAACAGCCGCCGCTGGCCGATCTGCGCCGCCATGCCGACTACAAAGCCGGCGTGGAACTGCTGTTAAAACAACAGCGCAATCCCGAAGAACTGAGCGAATACCTGGAAGGCAACAACGCCATCGCCGCCTGCATGGCCGCCGACGCGCTGCTGCAACTTAAACACAACCACGCGCTCGCACCGCTGTTAAACGCCATGCCGCAATGGGATGCCGCCGCCCTGCGCGTCCTGCTGGACGTCGTCGACAAACTGGCGGAAAAACAGGCCGTAGCCTGGCGCGTGCTGCTGGCAATGGCCGAATGCGATTACGACGACAAAGAAGTTCGCCTGCTGCGCGCTTTTTTGTTAACACGCAAGTCCAAAGGCGACAGCCCCACGGCGGACGACATCAAAGACGGTATCGACTTCTCCACGCGCGCCTCCATGTTGATGCTGCTGCACCGTCTGGAAATCGAAGAACTGGAGCCGCTGGCGAATTCACTGACGCCGCCGCCGCAACCTGCCGCCGACCTCGACGAACTCGAAGAATTTGCACTCGTGCGCCGTCCGACGGACGCCGTGGAAGATGTTAACAGACATTTGATTGAACATCGCGCGCTGACGCAGACCGCCCAGAAAATTGAACAGGGTTTCAGCGCCGAAGCGACGCGTTCCGCCGTCGTGGTGGGCGAACCGGGCGTGGGTAAAAGTTCGCTGGTGGCGATTATCGAGCGCCGTTTGTTAAGTAAAGGCTGGACCGTCGTGCGCGCCTCCGCGGCGCATATCATGTCCGGCCAGAAGTACATCGGCGAGCTGGAGCAGCGCACGCTGCAACTGGTGGAGTCGCTCTGTGAAGCCAAAAACGTGCTGTGGATTATCGACAATATTCACGAACTCTCGCTGGCAGGGCGGCATCAGTTTTCCTCCTTTTCAATTCTCGACACAATCCTGCCCTACATCGAACGCGGCGATATTACCGTGTTGGGCGAGACGGCTTCGCGCGCATGGGAACGCCTCGTGACCTCGCGGCCGCTGGTGCGCAGCGCCTTCGACGTGCACCGCATTGAAGCGACGAACGAAAGCCAGACGCTCGACATTGTTAAAACCTGGGTGCGCGCTTACTCGCGCGGTCGGCGCGACGCATTGTTAAACGATAAAACAATAGCCGAGGCGATGGAGCTGTCGAATCAGTTCCTCAATCGCGACGCCGCACCGGGCAATATCCTGCGTTTTCTGGACATCACGCGCAGCGCGGTGGAAGCCGCCACGCCGGGCAAACAACGCGCGATCAATGCCGAAGATCTGATCAGCACGCTGTCGCAGGTGACAGGCCTGCCGCGCACAATTCTGGACGACCGCGCCGAACTTAACCTGAGCGAACTGCGCGCCTTTTTTAACGAGCGTGTTTTCGGGCAGGAGGAAGCGGTCGACTGTCTGGTGGATCGCGTGGCGATGATCAAAGCCGGTTTGACCGATCCGACACGGCCGCTGGGCGTGTTCCTTTTTGTCGGTCCGACCGGCACGGGTAAAACAGAGATCGCCAAGTCGCTGGCGCAATTCCTGTTTGGCTCCGCCGAGCGCATGATCCGCCTGGACATGAGCGAGTTCGGCACGCCCGAGTCGCTCGGCCGCCTGATGGGCGACAGCCGCGAGATAAGTGAAAATGTGTCGCTGACGCACGAGATCCGCCGGCAGCCGTTCAGCGTTGTTTTACTCGACGAATTTGAAAAGGCCGCGCCGGCGGTGTGGGACCTCTTTCTGCAGGTCTTCGACGACGGGCGTTTAACCGACCGCGGCGGCAGCACGGCGGATTTCCGCCACAGCATTATTATCATGACCTCGAACCTGGGGGCGGCCGGGGCGCGTGCGCGCATCGGTTTTGACCAGACGGCGGAGGACTTTGAGGCGGGCCGCGTGGAAGACGTCGTCGGACAGGTCTTCCGGCGCGAGTTTGTTAACCGCATCGACCGCGTGGTGGTGTTTCATCCGCTAAAACGCGAGATCATGCGGGATCTGCTGCACAAGGAATTGCACGCCGTGCTCAAACGCCGCGGCCTGCGCTCGCGCACCTGGGCGGTGGAGTGGGACGAATCGGCGATTAACTTTTTGCTGGAGCGCGGTTATACGGCCGACCTGGGCGCGCGTCCGCTTAAACGCGCCATCGAGCGTTATCTGCTTTCGCCGCTGGCCAAGACAATCGTGGCGAATCAGTTTCCCGACGGCGATCAGTTTCTGCACGTGCGCGCCGCCAAAAACAACAATCAACTCGAAGTTGAATTTATCGATCCGGATCAGGACGCCGGCTCGCGCCAGGGTGAGCTGTTTCCGTCATTCGAGGATCGCGCCGCGGACGACGGCACCGAGCCGCGCACGCGCGACATGGTGATGGACGCGCGCGGCAGCGTCGCCGAAGTGGCGCATTTGTCTTTAAAAGTCTCCGAGCTCGACAGCCGCATCACGGCCTCCGAGTGGGAAGAAGCCAAGGAACGCGCCCTGGCCGACGCCTCCTCACCTGAATTCTGGGAATCCGAAGAGCGCTTTGAGGTGCTCGCCCGCGCCGAGTATATGGACCGCGTCGAAGAGGCGATGCGCACGGCGCGCCGCCTGCTGGAAAAACTGGCCGAAGAAGTCGAGGAGGGCAGTTACCCGCCGCGACTGGTGCAGCGGCTGGCGCAGCAGGTCTACCTGCTCGGCCTGGCGCTCGACTGCCTGGAATGCGGCGAAGAACAGGATGCCTTTGTGCAGGTGGAAGCCGTGCGCGAGGGCGCCAAACGCGTCGACGCCAACAATGAGTTTGCTATGCGCATCGCCAAGATGTACTGGAATTGGGCAAAAAAACGCAATATGCGCATCGACGTGCTGGAGGAAGTCGGCGGCGAAGGCCGCGAGCCCTTCCGACTGCTGATGGCCGTTTCCGGCTTCGGCGCGCTGCACATCCTGCGCCTGGAGCGCGGCCTGCACGCCTTTGAACTCAACGGCGAAAAACGCAATGCCGAACGTTCGATGGTGCGCGTACGCGTCGTGCCGCAGCCGCTCGTGCAGAGCGCACCCGACTACGACGCGCTGGCCGCCGCGCGCGACGCGCTGGAGCAGGAAGACGACAAGGCCGCCAAAATCATCCGGCGCTACCAGAAAGAACCGACGCCGCTCGTGCGCGACGTGGAGCGCAAGTGGCGCTCCGGCCGCCTGGACCGCGTACTGGACGGCGAGTTCGACGTGATCGGCGCCGGGTCCTGACCGCGACCGCGCCGGCAGAAAGCAGAAATCATCGCAGGGCGGTGCAGCCGCTCGCAATAGCCATACTGAGTACCAAACGGGGCTCGTGCCATGAGCAAACAGTCCAAGAATATTTTCGCCTGGGCCATGTACGACTGGGCCAACTCGGCTTACGCCGTCACCGTGCTGGTGGCCGTCATGCCGATCTACTGGGCCGAGGGCATCGTGCCCGAGGGCGGCGTGCACCTCTTCGGTACGCTGCTGACGGCCGAGGTGCTGTGGCCCTACATGATCAGCGCCGCGGCTGTGATGGCATTTATCGCCGCGCCGGTCCTGGGCGCGATAGCCGACTTCAACGCCAACAAACGCGGTTTCCTGACATTTTTCTGCGTGCTCGGCGCGGCCGCCACCATGGGGCTGTTCTTGTGCGGCGAGGGCGACGTCATCCCGGCGATGATTCTGTTCATTCTGTCGAACATCGGCTTCGTGGGCGGCAACGTGTTTTACGACGCCTTTTTGACTGACATCGCGGACGACGACAGCATCGACTGGATTTCGGGCAAGGGATATGCCTACGGTTATGTGGGCGGCGGCCTGCAGCTGGCGCTGAGTCTGGGTTTCATTCTGGGCGCGGACAGCTTCGGCATCGACGGCGGCATGGCGGCGCGGATCGTGCTGTTGTTCACGGGTTTGTGGTGGTTTGGTTTTGCGCTGATTACCCTGGGCAAACTGCGCGACCAGGGCACTCCGGCCGAACTGCCGGACGAGTACAAATCGAAGTCGCGTTACCTGGCGCTGGCCGCAATCGGCCTTAAACGCACACTGCAGACGACGGGCAAAATCCGTCGTTTCCGCCACGTGGTCTTTTTCCTGCTGGCTTTTCTGGTGTACAACGACGCGGTGCAGACAGTGATCACGCAGGCCTCTCTTTTCGGTTCGCAGGAGATGGGGCTGGAGAGCACGACGCTGATGATCACGATTCTGATCATTCAGTTTGTGGCCTTTTTTGGCGCGCTGCTGTTCGGCTGGATGGGGCGGAAGATCGGCTCCAAAAACTCGCTGATTATCTCGCTCTTCGTCTGGTGCGCGATCGTGATTTACGCCTATTTCATGGAATCGCAGATGGAGTTTTTTGCGCTGGGCGTCATTCTGGGCCTGGTGCTCGGCGGGGTGCAGTCGCTCAGCCGTTCGCTCTACGGCTCGATGATTCCACGTCAGGCCGGCGCGGAATTCTACGGCTTTTATTCCGTGTTCGCGAAGTTCTCTACGATTTTTGGACCGGCGGTTTTCGGCGCGGTGACGCAGGTGACGGGCTCAATGCGCCAGGCCATCCTCTCGCTGATAGTCTTTTTTATCATCGGCATTGCGCTTCTTTTGTTTGTCAACGTATCTGAAGCGCGCAAGCTGAAGCAGGGCGAACTTTTTTCGGGCTCGAACTAGAATGTTTCTCACCGGCTTCTGACCGGGTGGTTTGAGGCTGTGAGCGGGAAGCACAACAGCCAAATTACGTGAAACTACGTAGGAGCTGTGAGGTACTGTGTTAAAAGTCAAGCTCATG
>CAYULF010000024.1:0-50585 GCA_964445695.1 uncultured Hyphomicrobiales bacterium
GAGCTTCAAGGCTCACATGAGCTTGACTTTTAACACAGTACCTCACAGCTCTTTTCTGCAGCGCGTGTCCAAAATTTTCGATCGCGCTTGACACAGTTCAGCGCCTTTGAGCAGCAAACCAGCCCCTCTGACCCCACAACCGCAGCGCTCCCGGCGCCGCTGCGCGGCTCGGCGCTTCACTCCCGCTGACGAACAAAAAGAGGCTGCAGGCGCCAGTGAAGCTGAGCGCCAGGAACGACGGAGTGCACCGACGCCGACCGCATGCCACCATCGCCCGCTTCAGGTTTGAAAATCAGCCCTAAAAGTCGTATCATTCGGGCTTATTTTTTTGAAAAATCGAGCCAACAGAGAATACATCATGTTTGAAGCTTTGCCCGATTCCTTTGAGTATGCCGGCCTCGAACAAGAGGTGCTGGATTTCTGGGAAAAGGAGAACATTTTCCAGCAATCGCTGGACCTGCGCCAGGGCGGAGATTCCTGGACATTTTACGAGGGACCGCCGACCGCCAACGGACGTCCCGGTATCCACCACGTGATTTCGCGCACATTAAAGGACATGATGTGCCGCTACCAGACCATGAACGGCAAATACGTACACCGCAAAGCAGGCTGGGATACCCACGGCCTGCCGGTCGAGATCGCCGTGGAAAAAGAGCTGGGAATCAAAGAGAAAAAGGAGATTGAAACCTTCGGCATCAAGAAGTTCAACGATGCCTGCAAAGAGTACGTAGCCCGCCACATCAACATGGACGGCGGCTGGGATGCCCTGACAAAACGGATGGGCTACTGGCTGGATATGGAGCACCCCTATATCACCTTCAAGAACGACTACATCGAGTCGGTCTGGTGGGCGCTTAAACAGTTCTTCGACAAAGGACTGATTTACAAAGGCTTTAAAATCATTCCGCAGTCGCCGACGATCGAGACGCCGCTGAGCTCGCACGAACTATCGCTTGGGTATCGCGACGTGCGCGACCCGAACTGCTACATCAAACTCAAAATCACGTCGGCAACACGCGCCGATCTGGCCGACGCCGAACTCCTGGTCTGGACGACGACGCCGTGGACGCTGATTTCCAACGTGGCGCTGGCAGCCGGCCGCGATATCGACTACGTTAAGGTGCGCAACACACGCACGGTTAAACGCGGCGATGAAAAAGTTGAAGATGTTAACATCCTCGTGCTGGCCAAGGCACGCGTGGAAACGCTGGACGGCGAGAGCGAAGTCCTGGCCGAGTTTAAAGGCGAAGAGTTAATCGGCACGCGCTACGAGCAGATATTCCCCTACGTGGATTTGCAGACGGACGAATACACGGACGCGCTCTCGATCCTGCCGGGCGACTTCGTGACGACCGACGACGGTTCGGGCATCGTGCACATGGCGCCGGCCTTCGGCCAGGACGACTACGACATGTCCAAGCGCTACAAAATCCCCGTCGTACAGCCGGTGACGCCGGGCGGACGTTTTACCGAGGAGGCCGGTCCATTTGCCGGGCGCACGGTTAAAACATTTCAGTACAACGACCGGGTGGAAGAAGGCGCGGACAAAGACATCGTCATCGCACTTAAACAGGCCGGCAAGATTTACCGCTCGACGAACGACTACCTGCACAGTTACCCGCACTGCTGGCGCACGGACAACCCGATCATTTACTTTGCGCGCAGCTCGTGGTTTATCAACTCGCCGGCGTATCGCGACCGGATGATCGAGTTAAACAAAACGATCCGCTGGCAGCCGCCGGAAATCGGTACGGGGCGCTTCGGCAACTGGCTGGACGACGTAAAAGAATGGTCGCTCTCGCGCGACCGCTACTGGGGCACGCCGCTGCCGATCTGGGTCAGCGAGAACGACGAGCAGGACAAATTCGCCGTCGGTTCAATTGCGGAGTTAAAAACCGGCCTGTACGAACGCGAGGACGGCACGCGCGTGCCGCTGGACGAGTGCGGCGAGGAAATCGACCTGCACCGCCCTTTTGTGGACAATGTTGTGTTCGAGCGCGACGGCAAGGTCTACCGCCGCACGCCGGAAACGATTGACGTGTGGTTCGACTCGGGCAGCATGCCCTTTGCGCAGCTGCACTATCCCTTCGAAAACAAAGGAGTGTTTGAGCAGGCCTTTCCGGCCGATTTCATCGCCGAGGGCATCGACCAGACGCGCGGCTGGTTTTACACACTGCACAACATCGCCACGGCGCTGTTCGACAAACCGGCGTACAAAGGCATCATCGTCAACGATCTGATCCTCGACAAAAAAGGTCAGAAGATGTCGAAGAGCCGCGGCAACACGGTCAACCCGTTCACGGTGATGGACCAGCTGGGCGCGGATGCCGTGCGCTGGTACCTGCTGACGGTCAATCCGCCGTGGAAGCCGGTGCAGTTCAACGAGGATGAAATTGCACGCACGGTGATTGCGGACTTTTTCCGCTCGCTGACAAACGTATACGCCTTCATGGCGCTCTACGCCAACATCGACGGTTTCAGCGGCGATGAGGCGACGGTTGATCACGCCGAGCGACCAGAGATCGACCGCTGGATTATTTCCCGCCTCAACACGGTGCTGGCGGAGTACCGACGCGACATGGACGTTTTTGAGGTGACGCGGGCGCTGCGCAACATACGCGACTTCATGATCAACGACGTATCGAACTGGTACGTGCGCCGCAACCGCAGGCGTTTCTGGAAGGGCGAAAACGACGCCAACAAACTGGCGGCCTACCAGACGCTGCGCGAGGTATTGCTGGGCGTCTGCTCGATGATCGCGCCGGCGGCCCCCTTCCTGCCCGAATACCTGTACCTGCGTTTGCGCACCGCAAGCGACGCGCCGTCGATCCACATGACCGACATGCCGCATGCGGACGAAAACAAGGTCGACGGCGACCTGGAAAAACGCATGCGCACGGCGCAGACCGTTGTGTTTCTGGCGCGCTCGCTGCGCGAGCGCTCGCGCATCAAAACGCGCCAACCGCTGCGACGCATCCTCGTGCCGGTCGACAGCGCCGAGCTGCAGGCGCGCATCGAATCTGTCGGCGAGATCATCCGCGAAGAAATCAACGTGAAAACAATCGAGTTTGTCGGCGACGACAACGACATCGTCAAGAAGTCGGTCAAGCCGGACTTCAAGGTCATCGGCAAAAAATACGGCAAACAGACCAAGGGCGTCGCCGCATGGATTCGCAACATGTCCGGCGCGGATATCGCCGTGCTGGAACGCGACGGCGGCATCGAGGCGCAGATCGACGATGCGACGCTGCGAATTGAGGCCGAAGACGTCGAGATTCAGTTTGAAGACATCGAAGGCTGGCTCGTCGCGTCCGAAGGCGGCGTGACGGTCGCACTGGACACCGAGCTGAATCCGGAGCTGATCAACGAAGGCCTGGCACGCGAATTCGTCAACCGCATACAGAACATGCGCAAGGATGCCGGATTTGACGTGACCGACCGCATCAGCATCGTCTACCGCGGTTCGGAGCAGATGGCTGCGGCGCTGGAAGCCACGCGCGACTACATCTGCGCGGAGACGCTCTGCGAGAATCTGCACAGCGGCGACGGCAACGGCGCGATGCAGACGGTCCAGATCAACGAAGAAGAAATATCTGTCGGCCTGACGCGCATCTGAAACACGCAGAACGAGGGTGAAGCGTCAGACCTTTTTTTGGTGCGCAGCGGAGCGCCCCCGTGGGGATGTCCGCCGTACCGCCCGCACATCCGGCCCGCACCGCTGCGGCTGCCCTGGGATTTCAGTTAACGATTTTTACGAACAGCCTTATGGAAAAACAAAGCAAAAACACGCCGGAGACGGACGAACAGGTCGAAGACGGCAAACGCCGCGTCACCGTCCGCTACAGCGACGAGGACCTGGAAGAATTTCGCGCCAATATCCAGCAGGCCCGCCAGGAGGCCGCGGATGAGTTCCAGATTCTGAAGGAAAACCTGATAGAACTGAACGACGCCGAGCAGGCCGACGAGAACTCCTCTTACTCCATGCACATGGCCGAGCAGGGTACCGAGGCGCAGGAGAAGGAAAAGATCTACGCTCAGGTGCAGCGTCTGAACGACTACATTAAAAAACTGGACGACGCGCTGCAGCGCATCGACAACAAAACCTACGGCATCTGCCGCATCTGCGGAATCCTGATCGCCAAGGAACGCCTGCTGGCGGTGCCGATTACGACGCTTTCCGCTTCGTATAAAATCCGCAAGAAATGCCCCGAGGACAAGGTTGACAAAATTGTCGCCCGACAGGGCTGATGGCGCCGCCCTTTCCCGGTGAAGACTTGTACAACGATTTAGAATGACGCGGAAGAATCGCTTTCTTCCGCGTTTTCAGACAGGCCTGTTCATGCGCTCTTCCCCCAATATCAGATTCATTCTGGCGGCTCTTGGGCTGATTTTCATCGATCAGATTACCAAGGTCATCGTCAAGGGCTTTTCCCTGTTCGGCATTGAACACGCCGGCATGGAACTGAGCGAGAGCATCACGGTCATCGACGGCTTCCTGTGGTGGACCTTCGTCGAAAACCCCGGCATGGCTTTCGGGCTGGAATTCGGCGAAGCGAAGATTCTGCTGAGCCTCTTTTCCATTGTCGCCAGCGTGCTGCTGGGCTGGTATCTGTGGCGCACCAAAATCGACTCGTTCTGGGCCAAACTGGGCCTGACGCTGGTGCTGGCGGGCGCGACGGGCAACCTGATCGACCGCGTTTTTTACGGCTGGATCTACGACTACGCGCCGCTCTTTTACGGTAAAGTCGTCGACTTTGTGGAAGTCGAATTCTTCGACTTTTCGCTCTTCGGACGCAGTTTTACCACCTGGCCGGTGTTCAACGTGGCGGATTCCTGCGTCACGGTCGGCATGATCATGCTGATTCTCAACACCAAACACCTGACCTTCCTGCACGACAAAAAAGACACTGACGATTCCTCTCCGCAGGACAAACAAGAAGGTTTTGCTGAAGCCGAAGGTGCTTTGCAGGACGGCGCAGCCGAAGAGGCAGGCGAAAACACCACCCCATCTTCCGTCGCCGCCGATGCGGACAACGCGCAGTCACAGGGACGGTCGCCGGGAGGCCAATAGGTCATGTCCGACGCCGATTTCAGCTACGAGGATGACCGCCGCGCCGACTACATCCCCGTTGAATACGAATACCATCTTACCGACGGCTACCAGGCTGAACGCCTCGACGTTTACCTGACCTATCGCATTCGCAACGCCACGCGCACGAAGGTGCAGCGCGCCATAAGCGAAGGATATGTGAGCGTCAACGGCAGCACAAAAATCAAAGCCTCGTACAAAATCCGCCCGGGCGACCACATCGTGTGCCGGCTGATGAAACCGCCGCCGATCGAGTTGATCCCGGAAGACATTCCGCTGCAGATTCTCTACGAAGACGACGACGTGCTGGTGATCGACAAAGAAGCCGGCATGGTGGTGCACCCCGGCTTCGGCAATCGCAACGGCACGCTGGTGAACGCGGTGCTCTACCACATGGGCGTGCGCGAAACGCGCGTGCTGGAACGCGAGGACGACGACGACGCCTCGATGATTTACAGCGATGCTGCGATCCGTCCCGGCATCGTACATCGCCTGGACCGCGAAACTTCTGGCGTGATGGTCATCAGCAAAAAAGAGCATATCCACGCGCGCCTGGCCGAGCAGTTTGCCCGGCGCACGACGCGCCGCGAGTATATCGCGCTGGCATGGGGGGTGTTCAGTGAAGACGAAGGGACGATTGAAGGAAATATCGGGCGCTCAACGCGCGACCGTAAAATCATGGCCGTGCTGAAACGCGACGGAAAACCGGCACGCACGGACTACACCGTGCTGGAGCGTTTTGAATTTGCCACGCTGATTCGCTGCAAACTGCATACGGGGCGCACACACCAGATTCGCGTTCACTGCGCCCACATCGGCCATCCGCTCTTTGGCGATCCGACATACGGCGGCCGCGAAGTACATGCGGGACCGCGCACGCGGCGACATCGACAGACGGTGAAAAACCTGCTTGAACTGATGCCGCGTCAGGCGCTGCACGCCCGCACGCTGGGATTCATGCATCCCGGCAAAAATGCCCAGATGGATTTTGAATCGCCGCTGCCGGCCGACATGAACGCGCTGCTGGAGCGCCTGCGAAACCTCCCTGGAGCTGATTCCGCAGACGCCCACGGACAGGCGGCAGGTTCCGTCAGGGAGTGGTAAGGATGGGCACAGTCACCTGTGTTGATTCGAAGCGAAAACGCAGCAGGGCTGCAGCTCCGTCGTGCGCCGGGAGTTCCAGGGGCAACTGAACGGAGCCGGTTTGTACCGCGCTTGGGGGCATCGTGACAGTTGTTCCTCGCAGACTTATCAATTCCACATAGAGCATGCCGTCGCGCGGGACGTCGACATGCGCCGTAAGCTGTTCACCGGCGCGGCGCGGATTGGGACCAATTTCCACCTTGAATACGCCGCCGCGCGGCAGGAAGGCGATTCCGGTCGGCTCTTCCACCGCGGAGCCGCTGAGCGCGACGCGCTCCTCACCCGCCGACGTCGTGATTACCAGCTCGCCGGTGTACTCGCCCGCCGCCTGCGGTTCAAAAGCTATCAGTATTTCAAGTTCGTTCTCGTCGTCCAGCATGATCGGCATGAAGGGACTGTCGGCCAGGCTGAAAGCGTCGCCTTCAATCTCAAGGGCCTGCAGCTCCAGGTCGGCCTCGTTGGCGGCCAGCAACTGCAACGGCAGAGATTTGCTGTCGCCGGCATCAAGCTCGCCGAATTCCAGGCTGGTTTTGTCGAGCACGAGTCCCGGCTCCAGCTCTACGGCGCCGGATCCGCTGACGGGAATATTGACCACGGCGCCGTCGACGTCGTTGGTCTCGATGATGAGCGTGACTTGTTGTTCGCCGGCGGCCTGGGCCTGAAAATCGACATAAAACGCAAAGAAATCGCCGCCGTCAACGGTCAGGGGAAGTTCACCGACGATATCGAGCGTAAAGCCGCGCTCCGCGGCATCGGCTTCTTCAAACTCGATGCGTTTGATCTCGAGCGCGGCGGCGCTGACGGACTGGATGTTGACCGGAATACTGAATCCCTCGCCGACACCGTGTTCGCCGAACAGCAGTTCCGTCGGCTCAATCTCGGCATGCGGCTCGGGCGCAGGCGAAGGATCGCGCGAGGTCTGCAGGATCGTGCCGTCGGTGCCGCAGGCAAAACCCTCGGTCTCCGTCGGAAAGTGCACGCTGCGCAGCAGCGCGCCGCCCGGCGCGTCTTCGCTCTGCCAGGAAAAACCGCCGTCGATGCTGCGCACGATGATCGGATTGTTTTCATCAAACAGGTTGCCGCCCACGGCGTAGAGCACAAAGGGATTGTCGGGCGCAACGCAGATGTCCATAAAAGTCTGGCCCGCACTGCTCGCCATGTAGGAGGTCGTCCAGGTCGCACCGCCGTCGGTCGTTTTCCAGATCGTCGCGGCGGACGTCCCGCCGGCCACGTAGCCGATGTTTTCATCGACAAATTCCACGGCGTTGATCTGCGGAAACTGCGTCACCAGTTCCCAGGAGAAACCGGCGTCCGTGGTGCGATACAGGCGCGCACCGCTCCAGAAGTTCTGTTCGCTGGGACTCGTCACGGCATAACCGTTGCGCAGGTCGATAAAGTCGAGGTCGAGCACGTGGGTGCCGCCCGGAACTGAAGCGCCTGCGGTCCAGGAGCCGCCGCCGTCGGTGGTCGACATGAAATAACCCTGTCCACCTGCCACATAGCCGTCGCGCGCACCGACGAAGTCCACAGCCCAGAAAGCGGGCGTGGATGAAGCATCGTCCACACGCAGGGCCCAGTTGTCGCCGGCGTCGTCGGTGGTAAACACACGTGAAAAATTGGTCGTACCGCCGATCACTACGGCTTTGCGCGGTCCAAGCGTACGCACGCCGGTCATTCCCTGATTGATTTCGCTCAGCGACTTCGTCCAGGTGACGCCGCCGTTATCGGTCGTCAGAATTTCGGCTGCGCCGGGTTTAACCCACACGGCGGCGGTGCCGGTACTTTCGTCGTTAAAATGCACTTCATAGATGTCGCCACTGCTGCCGGAAGACTGCACATTCCACTGTGCTGTGGCCTGCGGCAGGGCCAGGACGGACATCAGGCCCGCCAAAATGAGGCAGGAAATTTTCCTGGGTACAAACACTGTCATCTCATAAACTCCAGATTCTGGGTTCGACGCATGCGGCGGGGACGGCCGCACACATCCACAACTGCGGGACCGTCAAACTGCGGAAAAGCGGAGCCAGGCTGTTATTGAAAATTGCTTTTTTGGCAATTGGATGGTTTGCGACGCGGTTTGGAGCTGTTTTTTTACTGCCGTGCGGCGACGAATCACTACTGAGCTTCGCCCCTGTCGCTCCCGCTCGGTGGCTTGCTTCTTGAGGATTTTGTTTGTCAGCGGGATTGAAGTGTTCAGTCGCTGCGCAGTTTGAAGTTTTTGGTACGGAGATTAACAAGAGAAAAGAGCAAGCCGGAAGTAAACCGGCGAAGCGGTGATTGGCAAGGCCGTCCGAATATCGGTGTGGAGAATCTCATCCCCGCATAAAACATCAGGACAGAAAATAAAACAGTCGGCCATCTAAGACGACCGACTGCATTGTTCAGACAGGCACACGCGGCAAGTGTTAAGTGCCGCGGGTATAAACACCCCCTTGGTTAACACTCTCAAGGCATTAACAGATCTTCGCGAAACTTGGCCGCGACGTCGATGTCGGACAACACCTCCACGGCAAACGTCACCGGAGTCCCGGGCGCCGGCAGTTGATTGGACTTCCAATAGACTGTAATCTGATAGCTGTTGCGCAGATTGCCGCTGATACGTTGATAAATCTCTTCCAGTTTATCCGATCCGGGAGAAAAGTAGTAGAATCCACCGGTTTCATCGGCAATCTCGATAAGGTCCTGCTCGCCGGCACTGCCTTTGTCCAGCAAGCCGATGGTAAACACCGGGATGCGCTCGGCTTGCGCCAGAGCAATAATGTCGGCCTTGGAAGCCGCCCCTTGAGTATCTTCACCATCTGTAAACGCCAGAACGGCACGGTTAAATGAGCTTCGGTCAATCGTCGTTGTGTTTAAGAGTCCCTGATAAATTGAGCCAAACAGGTTGGTCCATCCTCTGTCAAAAGAATTGGCCTTCGCCGCAGTTAACAACAATGACTTGTTCGTTGTATATGACTGCACGACATCGATGTTGGTGCCGAATTTGATTACTTCCGCGGCGTCGCCGGATTCGTAATTGTTAAAAAACACCGAGACGGCGTTTTCCATGTCGCCGATACGACCGGACATGCTGCCGCTGTAGTCCATGACATTCGACACGGCAATATTCTGTCCGCTCTCGCTGTAGGTTTGCAGCACAGGCCGGCCGCGAAGCTGTTTAACCGCCCCGCCCAGAATAATATCGCTCTGCTGCTTTGTTGTGCCGCCCGTTGGAATCCACTCGAGGTAAGCGCGAAGTTTGTTCTCGCGCAGATCGGTTATGGCGCGTCCCTCCTGGTCGCTGAGGAACATGGTCAGAGTCAGCAGCGACTCTTCCTCGTCCCGCTTGAATTCAATTGTATCGATCACCCCGTTGACTCTCAGGTCAATGCTCGGGATCACCGGATCATTAACATTTTCACAGGATTGAAGTCCCGTCACCACGACCGCAAGGGCTAGCAGCGCCGCGGAAATTCGAAACAGTTTCATTGTTATTCCTTGTCCGATATATAGTTGTGTTTTGATGTGCAATATTCATCCGACACGGACGGCAGCGGTGAATTCACCAGACCGGCCATGCGCCGACAGTGTGCGTCGCAAGCTGAAGACATTGATTAAGGTGCGCAGATCTACAGTGTATAGAAAATGGTCACTTGCCAGTTGACGTTTGTTAACAACTCCTCCTCGACTTCACCGCGTCCGCGCAAGAGTGCTTCGGACGAGGGAGTGGCGGGGTCGTCATCTTCCTGTAGAAAAAGGTTAAGTATCTGGTACCTGACGCCGAAATCCACGCTCCAGTCCCTGACGATATCCAGATCGAGCCCCACCGACAACCCGACTCCCACGCGGGAATAGGTATATTCGAAGGAGTGCGGCCCCCGGAGGCTGTCGACCTCTTCAGACGCCGCCAGAAAAAAGCTTCCGTTGACCTCGGGAATAGCGTAAAACCTGGATTCCAGACCGGGTTTTCTAAGGAGCGACGGAAGTTGCAGGAAATTAAACAAGTAGCCGACACCTGCTTGTGCATAGTGCAGTGAAGTTTTATTCTCACCGATATCAATAAAACGGTCCTCAAACGGCGCGTCGGGATCGGGAATAACGAATGGAGTGCGGCTCCGCCAGCCGGAGAAATTGAGGCTTGTCTGCAAGGCCGACACTCTGCTGATCGGAATTCTCATTGAAACGCCGAACAGAACCGTTTCACCAAAACCGAGCGCATCCAGATCATTCAGCAGATGTTCTTCCCGCAGCGTTGCCGTTTGAGGTGCGTTGGACAATAATTCAACCGATGAGATCTGATCTACTTCGAGGTAATTTTTTCCGCCCAATAAACCGATTCTCACGCCCGAATCATTTCTGGCCGACAAATTCGACGGCGCCAGGATATTCAGTGCAACAATCAGCAGGCACTGCATTAGCATGGCCGAAGAGCTTAAGACTCTCATTTTTCTTATCCTTTACACTTTAATTGGATGATAATCACCGGGATATTTGGAATTGCGACTCTCGTCAGCAAACAACATATTCTTAACAAAGACAGGCAGGTCTGGTCTCGGCAGCATTGGTATGCAAACCGCTCTGACGCAGTAAGTTCTTTGAATCGGCATCAATCAATTTGCAACCGACGCCGGATTCAGTTGCGGTGAACCAGAACTCACACCTTCGCAAACATATACATCCCGTTTGCGATCCACAATACGTAGTGCGTACGTATTAACTGTTTTGCAGGCGGGTGCTTCGCACTTTCATAGTTGACTCAGCGTTCCATTCAGAACTACTCGGTTTCCGATGCACCGACTTCCTGCCGGCACGATCGCGCATTCTCACTTCCTGTGTACTTATCTGAGCTTCGCCCCTCTCGCTCCGGCTCGGTGGCTTGCCTTTTGAGGGTTTTGTTTGTAAATGTGTTAGAAATAGCGAGGCAAACACGGTTACACTGAGAATTTCAACCTGACAGAAAATGAGAGAAGATGCCCATTCCCAGGAGTTTCTTTGGCGATGACTAAACATTCTTATCGTAGAATGCAGATTGCAATTTACACTCCAACAGTTTTTTGGCAAGCAGATGATTAACAATCTGAAAAGGACGCTGGATCAGGGTTGTAATAAGAACCTGTCAATCAATCTGGTCAGTCGTTTTTTCGTGTGCCCATCAAGTTCCGGATCATCTGCAATTTGTTCCAATCCACTTGCACACAAATTGTTAACTTCAATTGCAAGGTTGGTGTGCAAACCCCAAAATTCGGCGTCGATACGAAGCAGGTTTGTGACAATATCACCCGGGTACATGTCACCTTCGGCAAGAATGTCATCGCGAAGAATTTCAATCGCTATTGGTACAACAAACTTCAATCCGGTTTCCTGAGACAAGCAGAATCGGACATCTTCATTCGTGAAATCCTTGATTTTTTTAAGCGTCACCGTATAGTATTCGCGAACGACATTTGAATCATCTTCGGCCGGAACATTGTCTTTGGTCCAGATGATCTCCAGCAACTGCGTCAGCGATTTGTCCAGATACTTGCTGTATTGCGTCATGGCGTTGTCCTTGTTTGGTGGCATTAACATTTACTGCAACATTTAGTCTGTCCAAAATGCAAACAGCTCTGCCTGGAACCTGGCGTTCCCAAAAATAATCCATCGGTCGGCGCTTGTTCGTTAATTCAGATGCCGCAGCCAGGAGGCTGTTTCTTCCGGCCCGGCTCGTTCCACCTCAATGCTGTCGCAGATAAACTCGACATAACTCGAATGTCCTTCAACAACAATGTGCCGTTTATACACCTGCGCGGTGCTCTGGTATCGGCGGCGGGCCTCTGCGTTAACTTCCGTCAGCCACTCGGAGTCGATCACCTCGTAGATGTAAGAGCCCTCGAAGTTTTCAACGATGTTAATCGGCGCTCCCTCAAATCCGAACAGTCGCACAGCAACAACTCTTTCGGCAGTTACTTTGCCGATGTACTCCGAGATTTCAACATCGGCTTCGTTGTCGTAACATCCGAAGTACACAACTGCCCGGCCAACGGTCTCCACAAGCACAATATCACCGTTTGGAGCCATTGTTTCTGAGATTGGAATTGCACGAACGTTTAACATAGAGCATCTGTAGTCTATTTAACATCTCAAATTCGAGAATACAACGCTTAAACAACCAGATCCACTCGGCCAAGCAGCTCCTCATTATGATCGGCTACACACTTTCAATGCGCACTGGTCTTAAAGACACAACCAAGATAGCTGAAAAGCTCACCTCCCAAAGCGGGCAACATATGCGGCTCAGAACTTAGCTCCTCGATTTCGCGCACGTTCAAGCGCACTTGGTTTTGCACTTAACACAACCTGTCGGCTACTATCGGTAAACCCCAAAACTACGCACTCGACCACAGCGCCTTTATCCGGCATGTCTTCCATTGTGACTCTGCCAAAATCTGCAATATCTATTGTTTTAACCAAACCCAGATTGTTGCCGTCGAGATCGAGAAAGTAGCCAAAATGAGTTTTCGCTCGCACAACGCCATTCACGATTTGACCGACTTTGAATCGTTGCTTGCAAATAACCCACTCTTTCAACTTTTTTTCCAGCTCTTCAGATGGATTAACTTCGGCAATGATAATGCGTGGGAGTACTCTGAGCTCCGTGACAATAAATTGCACCAACGATCCAATTTTGTACTGATCAGATTGACCTGATTGGTCAATCAGTATATTCTCTATCATTGCGGGAAATCCAAGTTCAGCATCCGCCCACGGATACATGCCTGCTCCATGGACTATCGTACCGGTCAGCTTGTCGCCGATACTTACTTTCTTTTCAAGTTCTTCCCAGGCCTCGTCCTGACCATCATTGAGTTTCATATTACTCCTTTGGAATTCGAGTTGAAACGGATAGTGGCGGCCTGAGATTGCACAAACTTCAATAGGCTACTTGAATCACTCACGCTGACGGGAACTGCCAGGCCAGACTCCCGGGCAGGGAAAACCTGACTTCACAACTTCCGGGACCGACGCCGCGAAAGCCACACTCACTCTCGAGATCGTACTCATTGCGCGTGGATTGTGGCATTCCAATCGACAGCAGAAACTCAGCCAGATTTAACAGGCCGTCCAGACTGCCGGTAACAATCAGGTGATCCAGAATAGCTGTGTCCACATCAACAACTGCATCTTCAGCATTGCTAAGCAGAAAGTACGGCATTGCTTCGGGCGACAGTTGATCCTGCACCCAGGGATGTTTGCCGAATTCACTGGGATAAAACTCGAATCTCCTGACGGCAAATTCAGCTTTTGAACTGGAGGCAACAACCGGCAATGATCTGATAACAAGGCGTTTAATGTTCGTTGACTCATGAGTCAGGTTAACAACAACGTCCTCAGAAGAACCTTGAAACACAGTCCACAGAACCAGCAATCCCAAAATCCGCGCGGATTGTCTGTCCACGAGGAACTCCAGATTTTCATACCTGATCGCAGGACTATAAACATGGCTGGATCTACACACGCACACTGTTCCCATGTCTAAACTCGGCACATGCTCCAGTTTCCTGAAGATATCTATCGTGATTTCAATCCAATCATTCTGTGCCAGTTTATGTTGCATCACCAGATCCAACAAGCCAAGGTTGTTTAATATTTCCTGACTCATAGTTAGATAAACTCCAGCCTTACTCAAACATTATCACAAACTCGTAGTTTATTGTCTGCGCTGCGCTACCACATTCCAGTTCGTCAGTGTCCTTGCCACAAGCAGTGATATTGTTTTTCATATTCGTTCAGCGGACGCCGGAAGTTCTATGCGCATGTGCGGCAGCCAATGATTCCTCGCGTTTCGACGCCTGGCTTTCCGAATGAGGTCTTCGGCTTCGAGCTTTGATACTTTGCGGTGGACTGAAACTTCACCCCGGCTTACAGGCACCATATTCTCTTCCCAATACGAACCACAGCGCGGACACTTTACAATAGACCACCATTCAACTCCATTCACGTAAATATTAACCAACTCGCGATAGAACGAGACTGCATCTTCCAGGGTTACCGAATGATCGGGCTTTGCCAGTTTGTCGCACTCACAACAGAAGTTGCGGTCGAACATTGTTAAGTCCCCCAGCGTTGTCATTAGTTCAGCGGTCAATTTGTCATCACTGCATACATGAGCACAACAAAGATTGCTGCGACAAGTGACCAGTATAGTCTAAAATACTTCTTCCATGCCGCATGGAAAGTCAGCAAAAGTAGAACGGCCACAATACTGTGAAACGTTACATACTTCGCCTGGCTTTTGTATATGGAGTAGGAACCAAAGAAATCGCTGCCGAATGGATACAGCCCGCTGTTCATCAAAGCATTGACTATTTCAGAAATTGATGTCACAGCCAGAAAAATTGAACTGACGAGGCTGCACACAAAGACGATCTGTTTTGCGCTCTTTCGGCTGAATTTCTTCCTGTCCCAATGTTTGCCATTTGTTTCGGAACTCATGACTGAATGCCACGCTTCGGCGGACGGGTTAACATCGGAAAATTCATTCCGCAATTCATCACTGTTCATTGCCAAACCACTATCGAAACAATTTTATACTCTCTTCAAGACAACGAGCTATAAAAGTCCCTCAAACCTCCATCTCCAGCCGCTCGAGGAGATCTTCAATGTTAACCGCGACCTGTTTCCAGAACATTCCTTCAAGGTCAATATCAAACAGGATTACTGAGGGCGGACTTGTGCGGTAGTCCAGTGCGATTGGGCAATCAGCATCCATTTCGCCAATAAACAAGGTCCGTTCCGGATCAGCTGTAGCCGGAACGATTGACGGATGCGGAGTTCCCAGGAATTCGGCGACGGGATTGTCCCAGAATGCAGCGTTACCTTCTATTGACTTTAGGTCATAAAGTACCGGCTCCAAACGTGCATCATATTTCCAATTCACTACTGCGCAAATCAATGCTTTATGCCTTGCATCCGTCCAGACGCCGTCTTTGGGTCTGCCGCGCTCCGTCCAAACTCCGGACTTCAACGCGCGCTGCAGCGCAGGCGGCAGAACACAGTTTCGAACCATCATGGATTGTGTCTCCTCTCCGGTTTTCACATGCGAAAATTGAATGCAGTTTGTGCAATTGGACTTCCTGCCCGCTATCACTGCGTGGGACAAGATATGCGCTTTTCTTTTTGTGACAATGCGCTTCCAGGCGAATTCAACTCCTGACCGATTGCAGCGCCCTCGTCCACTTCGGGCTCGCTTATTGAGCACTTCGCTCCCTCCGGTTGTCGGCAGCTCGTTTGTTCTTTTGTTTGCCGCCGGGCGACAAGCTGGAAACTTCACGTTTGTATTTAAGTCGCTGCGACTGAGGTCGGAATCGAGACTCCGGACCGAAGCCGACAAGACAAACAATCGCAGTGGATGCACGGAGTCACACAAGACCGCAACAAACAGTCCGACGGCTACCGCAAACTATCTTCAGTCATCACGACTTCTCTCCCGCTGACGAACAAAAGGAAAAAGCAAGCCACAGAGCAAATGCGAATGGGGCGAAGCGCTCAGACCAGCCGGCAGATGCAGTTAAACAGTTCTCAGCCGACGGCTGCGCCGCGAAAACGAGCCGACAAGGACACGCCAAGTACCGTGCGGCGCTGCGCCGTGTTAAGTCGGTACTGCTCCGGCGACATCCCCATGCGACGCTTAAACAAATTGCAGAAGGAAGACACACTCGCAAATCCAACGTCAAAACATATATTGGATACGGTCTCCTCAGTCGAACGCAGCAGATCGCAGGCGCGTTGCAGACGGAAACGAATGAGATATTGATGCGGCGTGCAATCGTAGGAAGCCTTGAACAAACGCAGAAAATGATGTGGCGAAAGACAGGCCGCCGAAGCGATGCGCGGCAGTGTTAAGTCCGCGGCATAGTGATCTTCCAGATAGGTACGCGCCAGATGCAGTCGACGGTAAATTTCAACGCGCGTATTGCGGCGAATCGACGGCAGGGACTGCACGCGCCGCAGCAGACCGCGATGCGCCTGCAACAGTTTTTCGAGCACCAGATGCATGCGCTCCTCTATTGCGCCGACGGGTCCGGATCGCATGCCGACCTGACCGTAAAGATCCAGCAGCCAGGGAGACAGAATCGACTCGTGACGCTGAACCTGATCAAAAAACAGAGGAAGCTGAAGTGAAGGAGCGGCCGGCTCGTCAAGCAGATGATCGTCGTCGTTGCACGAAGCGTGCAAAACGTCGCGCGCAAAATTGCCGTTGAAAAAGAGACAGAAAGAGGTGATTTCCTCGCCTTCGTCGATCCAGCTTTCGTATTCCTGCCCTTCGTTCAGCACCAGAAAACGGGCATCGTCGACGCATTGCACACCCTGATCGGTGCGATACCACTCGCGACCGCCAAAAGCACACTTGATCGAAAGCGGCCCCAGATGGGCGGGCCAATGCCCGGGGAAGGACGGCGCGCAGGTAACAAAGGTAGGCCAGCCAAGGACGCTGCAGGGCGCATCCCAATCCAGATCGGCGTCGGGACGGGGCAATTCATCTGCAATCATATTGTTCTTCGTTGGCGCGGAGTGCGCCGGAATGTTCGACAGTAAAAATTGAATGTTGCGCCCAAAGCAGGACAACACACAAGTGCGGGCGGGGTAACAACTGCGGTCCGCTTTCCACCACCAGGGTTGGATGGATTCAACGCAGCCGGCGGCGCGCCATTGTCAGGCAGAGACGCCGCGCGCGTGTCTCTGCTCTGCCGCTATCCTACCGGATTTGAGCGCCATTACAAACAGGAAAAAATCAAACGGTGGGCAGAACCGTGGTAAGCGGGCAGTATTCCTGGACAAACGGCAAACAACCGAGTCAAATGTCCCCGAACTCAGCCGGAATCACATCGGCCAGACAGCCGTAAAGCAGCACAAACGCCCGAAACCGCCGACACTAAAAGTGCAATCCGTAGAGCTGCAGGTACGCCGTCAGGTCCATCATCCAGGCAATGCCGATGTGAATGAAACAACCGCCGAGTACGGAGCGGCTGCGCATGGCGATGATGCCGAGTATGAACGCTCCGAAAATTGATCCCAGCGCCTCGCCCATGGGTTTGCCGAAATGCCAGAAAGCGTAGAGCGTCACCATCGGCATCAGGGCGGCATTGCCGAACCAGCGCATCAGGCCCAGTGCCAGGAAGCCGCGGAAGTAGATTTCCACCGACACAAATCGGATTGCGTAACAGGTCTCGAACACGCCGTAGGTGAAAAAGCGCGAAATGCCGAGATATGCCTCCGCCTCCCCGCCGTGATAGCGCGGATAGGCCCGCAGAAATGATTCGCTGAACGACGCGGCAACGACCAAAGGCAGCATGATCAGCAGCATGTAGACGTAGGGCCGCCAGTTAAAACCCTTTGTCGTCAGGCCGTAGAAAGACTCGTCTTTACGACCGCTGTAGTACTGCGTGATAAAACGAAAAAAGACAAGCGGGGATAATATCGCCAGGAATCGATCGAGATTGGTCAGGCTTTTGATTAACCAGTACTGCAACTCCTGCGGCGTGTTAAACCACTCGAGAACCAGAGGCGGGATGTTAACAGAAAAGTTGTCGAGCGCCATTGCGACAACGATAAAAAGGAGAATCCCCCAGGTGGATGCCCGTCGCAGCAGCGCCGTCTCGCGGTACATCCAGGCGCGCACGATAAAAATTATCCAATAGGCGACCACGTAGTACAAAGCGTAATACAGGATCGTGATCGGCTCATCAATGCGCGCGCCAAGATAGACCTTCTTGAATTTTAACGTGTAATTTACCCAGAATGCCGCGACCAGAAATACCGCAGTAAATGCGTAAAAGCGCCAGTTAAAATCCTCGCGGACAAAATCGCGCAAATAGCCGATAATCTGTTTCATTCAGTGCCAATCCCGGTTCCGGCGCATGGGCTGTTTAATCGTCAAAGTGAGTCGAAAAGAGGATGTCAAAATGCTCGCTTGCGGTGCGGCTGTCGAATGAATACAGCTCGGTCACGCCATAAACGGAGCTCGTTCTGATTTCATCTTCTTCAAACGGCTGCGGGCCGGACATGGCCGCATACCAGCCCGCCTCGCAGTAGTCGTTTTTGTCGACATAAAAACGATACAGGTAGTAGCGCCCGGCATGCTCGCCGTACCGCACATCAAACTCCTCAACCAATTCACATTTTTCGACAAAGCCGAAATCGTAGAAATCAAACAGGCTGCGCTGCATGACCGACTCGGCGATGGCCGACTGCGTGGCGTATTCGTCAGGGAAGTCGTCCTGACGATCCACGGACAGCAGCGCGGCGTAGGTGGTAAATCGCGTATACGGATCGGCCGCGGCTCGTTGTACTGCGCCTTCGTTCAGTTTGAGGTTGTTTTCACATGCAAGTGCAACGGCAAGATCGGCAATTCCGGGTCGCGGCGAAGCGTTCAGGGCGTCGTAGATTTCGGTCCACGAATCGCTGGAAGCGTTCATGTTAAGCCGGAAAATTGCGGAGAGCGTGTACATCTGATTGTCAAATGTTGAAAATCCGCGGTCGCGCGGTCCCAGGTTGGCCAGGATCGATTTTGTGTCCTCAAGAGAATAGGCCAGCAAGGCATCGTAGTCATCTTCGGTGGCAACCTCAGAGTAATAAGCGTCAATCACGTGCTGGTACAATTCAAAGCGGAACTGCCTGTCTTTGAGCAGCGGCTGCATCACGCGCATATCTTCCAGGAACACATCGCGAGTGTAGAATTCCCGCGGGTACAGTATCGCTTCCGCCTCCGACATCAGGGCGTCGACGTTGCCGGACAGGATGCGCTCCAGCGCTTCATCGGCTTCCGGCGAAGTGTCGTGCAGTAAAACATTCAGGGCGGTGGCCTGCAGGCGCGGATAACGCCCCAGATCGTTAAAGTGTGTCTCAATCAATTCGACTTTGCGACCGCCTTCGAACAGTTCGAGCTGGCGCAACAGGTTTGTCCGCACCAGCTGAAACTGGTCGGTCTCGTCGGTCGGCATGCGCAACACATGCTCAACGATCAGGTCGACTTCATCCGCTTCAAATTGGTAGTAAAGCAGGCTCGACATGGCCATGTCGTGATCGGGGCTGTTAACATCTGCGACATCGCCAAGCAGTCTGGCGGCTTTGGAATCCCGCATGCCTGGTCCGTCGTACGGCGCAATTTCAATGCTGTTGAGGAAGCGTTCGGCCCTTTCATTGTTTAACTCCGTGGGGAACTGACGCAGCCAGAAAAAGAGAATCGCATGGCCGCGTTCAAAGGCGCGACCGCGCAAAGCCAGACTGCCTACCGTCGACTGTGAGTAGACTTCAAAACCATCGAAGCCGTTGACGGAAACCTCCTCGATTGATTCCAGCTTGTCGCCCGTTTCCTCAACAAAATTGAGCAGATATTGGTGAGCAAAGGATGTGTCCCCGATCGAGCGAAAATAGGGACCGACATCGATGACGGTCGCCATGTGTGTATTTTTACTGTCGGGAACCTGCCCGTAAAAACCGGAACCGCCGTACTCCAAAAGACTGACAGTGCCCATGGTCGTTTCAAGCTCGACTACTTCACCCGGCAATTCCACGCTGTATCCGAACTTCTCATCTGTTTCCCTGGTCCAGGGAATTTCGGCGGCGTCGAGAAACTCCAGCGAGGCAAAAAACTCCCTGGCGTCGTCTCTGACGGCATCAAAATCCTTGCTCATTGCGACAAGTGTAATTGATGCCGCACCGCGCACGATACTTCGAATTTCGCCCTGGATACCGGAGGCGGTCGTAAAACCGGCGTTGAACTCGCTTGTGCTGCTGTTTGTTTTATAGGTCGGGTCTATAACTTCACCGTTCAGACGCCCCATCATGGAAGCCATCACGTTGTCGAACACCGCGCGATCATTCGGATAATACGATCCCGGCTCCGGTTCCGTATACACCAGCATGGATGTTAAACTGTTGTCTTCCGTCAATCCGATATATGTACGACCGCCGGGGACGGGAACGATTGACGGTTCGCGCGCCGACTTAAACGCAATTCGCAGATAAGCGTCTTCCGGCTCAAGGACCCAGGTATCGCCTACCTGTGTGGCTTCACCCTCCGCTTTCTCTTGTTTCACGGCTTCAAACAGGGAGACGCTGTTAAAAAAGCGGTCGAATTCACCTTCGTCCAGGCTGGTCCGCGACGAGAAAGCCATCAGCATGATAACGGCGGAGTTGTTGAGTGTGGCGCGAATCTCCAGCGTCGTACCTTCCGTCGCGGTGCTTGCGCGCACGCCCTGCTGCCCGGCGACTTCATAACTTTCGGCCGTCAGTTCATCGGTGTCGGACATTTGTGCAAAACGCTCCGACATGCCGTCGACCATGCCCTTAAACAAATTGTCGCGCCCTTCCTGATCGAGGGTGGACATATCTACGAGGCCGCTCATATCCATTGTCAGCACGAGGTAACCATTCATCCTCACGACGTCGATGCTCATTGCGCTCGTAATGTTAAACGGAAGCTCGCCCGATTCCAGCGGCAGAACCGAAGCCGGTTCATGCGGCATCTCGTATTTCAGGCCGGCGGCGCTGTCGATTTGAACCAGCCAGGGATAGTGGTAGTTGAGTTCATCAAACTGGCGTCCGTTTCCATCGTAATCAGCCTCTATCGCTTCAACCGTATAACCGTCCTTGCGCAGCAATTCAATCACGCCTTCTTCACCCGGCAGGTGCAGCGCTCCGACGCCGATAAAAACGGAATAGTCGGCCATCAGCGCTTTGGCGCTGTTAACCATGACGTAGTTGCGTTTTACAAGGTCAAAGGCCTCTTCCAGTTCGGCGGCGCTTTCAATCTGGTGGGTCAACTCGTACAGTGCGTCAAGATCGCCTTCGCGATACAATTCGATCATTTCGTCGATCGCCTTGCGCATCTCGTCAAATGCCCGCGCGTCGTCGGCAAAATCGCGCCAATCCTTCACGGTGGCCGGCGCATCAAAAATTCCCAATTGATCCTGAACGTCTTCCAGCCCAAAGATGAGCATGTCGTGCTGTTTGGCCTGCGTAAAGAAATAGGAGTCTACAACGACCGGCTTGTCGGACTCAAAAACCTCCGTCGTCAGCCTGTACTCCAGCCCCTGCGGCGTCGAGGCGCGGATATCTTCCTCGCTCATGTTCGTCAAGTCCTGAACGATGCGCACCAGCCGCTCCGCCTCACTCGGTGGAAGTGCCTCCTCCATTGAGACGCCGACGGGCATCTCACCGCCCAGAAACATCTCGAGCATAGGCACGGCCACGGAATCAAAATGCACTTCGAGCGCCAGCGCCTCACAGCTGTAGAACGCCGTCGCCACGGAATCGTTGAAGTGGAAAGCGCGCTCATCCGCCACGTGAAATGTACCGTACAGATAGCTGTTTTTCTCGAGTCCATTACCACTGATGCGCCACAGCAGGGAGTTGTCGGCCTGCAGCTCAGGCGCCCAACCCAGGGCAAGAATGGCACACATCAACAGGGCAAAAATTCTTGACGGAAATCTCATTGGAATCACCGGCCGGTTTGTACACAAATCTTTGGCAGACTGGAGGGATACCAGATTTTGACCAAACAAGGATACAGAGGTCGCTGGGGAGCAAACTTCAAATATACGCACAGCCATGCACTTGTGAAACATCGTGATTGAGCGGGCAAACGGGCTCATTGAATGCTTTGCACCGAGTCAAAAAATCGCTCAAAGGCTTTGTAGTCGTTGTCGCGAAAACCGATTGCAATCAGCATGACAACGTGTCCAGGCGCCATAACGACGGCAATTTCCGCCGGTTTGTTGATCAGCGTCATGCGCCCGCGGTTGCGGATGGCCTGGTAATCGCCGATTGTCGCCGCCCGCGTCGAGTGATTGGTGTAATTACTGTCGTTTTTATTCATCCCCTCCAGCATGGTTTTGTTGAGTGCCGGCAACATGTTAGCCGGCACCGTGCCGCCGTTTTCCATGCCGGGAATCCCCAGAATCATGACAAGGAAAATGCCGGCGTTCTCAACGTCGACGCCCATGACGGAACGGGCCGCCAGTTTTTCGGGCAGCTTGAATTTGTCGGGCATTTCGCGAACCGGATCATGCGGCAAAGCAATCGCAATTCGCGCAAGACTGTCGGTATAAACGGGCCACTCATATGCTACCGGACTTAACACCTGAACGCGCGGAGGTCTGTCCCTGTTTTCCGGTACGGCCTCAACCTGATAGCCCATTTCGCGAAGGTTGTTAATCAAACCGATGGGACTGGTTAATCGCATCGCGTCGACAGCTATAAATGTGGGTTGTTCACGCATCAGGGAGAGCGCGTGTTCGGCCATCCTGACGTTGCGCTGCCTGGCTCCGCGCCACTTGTCAATTTCATCAGGCGTGGCATAGTTAAACATCGTATTGACTGCGTCGCCCATATCGCCCCGGGCGTACTGCTCCAGAACTTCATCCGTTAAATTCGGCCGCCCCTGGAAGCGCCGAAAAAACACCGCACAGTCCTGCCAGCGTTTAATGCTGTGACTGAATTCGTGCGCACTCACATGCAGTTCCGGCGGCTCCAGGCCATAAATATTCTTGCCGTGAGTTCTCGCGTATCCATAGAAAAACATCTCGGGCACATAGGGGTAGGTCTGGTCGCATACCGCCTGTTCAAACAAATGTTCAATCCCCGCGGGAGAGAGCTGCATTACATCTGGCTCTGCAACCCCGGCAATCTGCTCCATCATTCCGGTAATCAGCTTGACTTCCGGTTCACGCAGCGCATTCTGCATCCAGGTGTCGCCGGGCGTGAGCCGATCGCCGTTCAACATTTTAATTACCTCAATACCCAGCGAATCGGGCAGCGCTTCCAGCGCCAGGAATTCACATGCGTCAAAGGCTTTAAACACGGCATTGTCAAACGTAAATGCACGCGTGTCGCGACTGTCCCAGACGCCGAAAACATAACTTTCACCGTGCAGATCCTGGCCCGTCACACGCCACAAACGGCTGTTGTAGTCCTCCGCATTTGCGTTGTACGTCCCCCACACCAGGCCAAAAACCATCGTCAGGATAGGTAGCACGCGTCTCGCTCTAAAAGTCGTCCTCATTGGATTTCTCCTGCCGTTGACCCTGTATTTTTACGGCGCGTCAGATTATGACGCGTGGCGTTCTTCACCGATGGCTGCAATATACGAATATTCGACGGCCACTATGCACACGTGAATTGTTAAGACCGGACAGAGCCTTTCACTTCCACTTTCCAGCATGATTTTCTTGTTTGTCCCGCAGAGGCAGGCGACCGGTGTGCGGGATGGTTGTAGCGCCGTTATGCAGCAAAGCTTGTCTGTTGTATCTTCGCGCATGCAACTCACACGCGAACAACAGCTGGCCCTGACGTCCGACCGTCACCTGGCCGTTCTGGCAAATGCCGGATCGGGCAAGACGGCCGTGCTCGTGCAGCGTTATACACAGCTCTTGCTGGACGGCGTGGACGTGCGCGATATCACCGCGATTACGTTTACGCGCAAAGCCGCCGGCGAAATGCTGCAACGCGTCGCCAAACGCCTGGACGGCATGTTGCAGGATCCTGCCAACGTGCAGAATTGGCCGCACATAAAACACGTTCGCGAACGACTTAACACGGCGCGCATCTCCACCATTCACTCCTTTTGCGCGCGCCTCCTGCGCGACTATCCGATAGAAGCCAACGTTAACCCCGCGTTTACAGAACTGGCCGAACACGAAGGCGCGCTGCTTAAAAAAGAGGCGATCAGCGACGCGCTGGAACAATGGCTGACCAGTGAGCAGCCCGCACGCAAAGAGTCGGCATTTGAATTGTTCCGCGCTCTGGGGCGCAAGCGCGTTGAACAGTATCTGTTGAGTCTCCTGGCCGTGCGCGAAGTTTTTAACACGACGGCCGAACTGTACGCCGGACAGTCGGACAGCGAGATCGCAGGACGCGCCTTCGATATGATCCTGCGGGAAGCCGCCGACCTGATGTCCCGCATTGCTCCCCTGCTGCGCGAATCAGTCAACAATATCGAGCGCAGCGATCTTACCAAAGCCGGCGCCAGAAACTACGATGCCGCACGTGCAGGCATGGATGCGTATCAGCCTGTGAATCAGACGGATCCGACTCCCGAACAGGTCGTGCCTTGTTTAAGTTCGCTCCGTGCGGCAGCTGAAGCGATGTTCACGCAAAAAGGTGAGTTCAGGAAGATGTTGCGTCGCGGCGTGGAACGCGAGTCGCTCATCCCGGCACTGGAACGCGAACTCGGACCACTGCTGGCGGAAGCAACCGCCATAGCCGATCTTCTTGGCAATCGCGACGCCGATCTGGGCGTTGTACAACACGCCCGCACGTTAATTGACATAGCCGCCGACGCCTGGCGCCACGTCGAAGAAGTCAAGGACAGTGAAGGTCAGCTCGACTTTGACGACCTGCAGTTGCGCGCCCTGGACCTGCTGCAGAACGCGGAAGTCAGGACAAGTCTGCAGCGCCGTCTGCGCCACGTCATGATAGATGAATTCCAGGACACCAACGCCCTGCAATACGCCATTGCCCAGGCGCTGCTGACGCCGGGCGATGAAGACGAACCCAAAATTGTTGCCCGTGAGCGCGCACGCCTGTTTATTGTTGGTGACCCCAAGCAGAGCATCTACGGTTTCCGCGGCTCCGACGTGCGAGTGTTTGAACAAGCGCGCAAAGAAGTTAAACAATTTAACCTCGACATGCGCAAGCTGGAAGTACTGGAAGGCCCGATTCGCGACGCCGACGGCAAGCCTCTCGACGCAGAGGCGGAAGAACTGCTGGGAGACATCAGACTCAATGCCTCCTTCCGCCTCCTTCCCGTTCCCGCCGCATTTGTTAATCGCATCTGCGGCAAGGACATGCGTCGCCGCGACTCGGATTTCGACATTGAATACGAAGACCTCGTGTGTGCCCGCAGCGGAGCACCCGCTGACAAACAAGAAAATCAAGCCCCCGCAGAAGGAAGCGTCGAGCTGTTAATAAGTCGCCGGCGTGTAAAATCTACATTTGCCGGGCAGAACGACAGTGATGAAGAAACAGACAGCGACGCCGAAAACGATGAAGAACAATCCGTCACGGAAGCCGATTTGATTGCAAGGCGCATAGCACACGCCGTCGAAGGCCGACATCCGCTGACAGTTCATGAGTTTAAAGGTCAGGGTGAAGTCGCCCGTCCGGCTGAGTACGGCGACATTGCAATTCTGTCACGCGGCCGCAACAAAACGGACGAGTTAACAGCAGCTCTGCGGCGTTATAATATTCCCTTTGTGCTCAGCGGTGGACGCGGTTACTACGAAACGCAGGAACTGCTCGACATGCGTTCGATCCTGTTGTTCCTGCAGAATCAGGCCAATGACGCGGCTCTGGCTGCGGCGCTGCGCTCGCCCTTCTTTGGCGTTGTCGATACGGAGTTGTTTGAGATCAGCGTCGCCGAGGGCTCCACGCTCTGGGAAAAGTTTAACAGTTACATGGAGCGGGAGTCGGGCAGCACGGACCTGACCGAGAGGTTAAAACGCACGCACAGAATCCTGACGGAGTTAACGCCTCTGGCGCAGCGCCTGACAATCCCGGTGTTGATCCGCTGGATCCTCGACAGGACGGCGTGGCGCGGTTTAACGGCGGGGTATGAACGACGCGAGCAAATGCACGCCAATGTTGAAAAACTGCTGGATCTGGCGCGCGGTTTTGAAGAACGCGGCTTCCGCAATCTCCACGATTTTGCCGCCGAACTGGACGATCTGGCGCGTCACAGTGTTGCTGAAGGCGAAGCTGATATCGCCGCCGGTACGGACGCCGTTAAGATCATGACGGTTCACGCCGCCAAGGGCCTGGAGTTTCCGATAGTGTTTCTTTACCGCGCCAACTTCAGCGGCAACACACCGACGGCGCCGCTGTATCATGCCGATCTGGGTATGTGTTTCCCGGGCGTTAAACACCTGGGAGACGGATTTGAGACAGAAGAAACCGGCCCATTGTTTTACCTGTCGCGCCGCGTGGCCTCGCTGGCCGAGCAGGCCGAAGAAAAGCGCATTCTTTACGTGGCGCTCACTCGCGCACGCGACCACCTGCTTATCAGCGCGACAATTGAAGTAAACGACAAAGACGAGGCGAAGCGCTCGAGTGGCTTCCTGCCGCCGATTCTGTCGGCGCTTGACATTTCGGAATCAGAAGTCCTGGATCGCGAAGCCCTGCGTTTTTACGACACTCTGCCGGTGTTAACGGACGGCCGGCGTAAAAAATCGGAAGTCTCGTATTCCATTCCCGTGCACCGGGATCTGGCATTGCCCGACGAGCACGCGGCCGCAACTGAACCGGACAACTCGCCCTCGGCCCCGATGTTGCTGACAGAGGCGGTGTTGACACATGCCGAACTTGAGTATTACTCCGCCTCCCAGCTCGACTTGTTTAAACGCAACCCGGCGGAATACATCAGAGTGTACCGGCTGGGCCTGCCGCCGACGGACGATGACTACTGGCAGAGCGCTTTGGGGCGCGGCGCGCATCCCGAGGGCGACCAGGATGCGGTGCTTGGCACTCAGGCGGGCACACTGCTGCACGCCGTGCTGGAAGCTCTGCCGGCCTGGATTGGCGATAATGAAGTTAACAACCTACAGCTTGAACGACACGTGGAAAGGGCAATCCTGGCGACGGGTCGTCCGGTGACGCCGCAATTGCGCAAACGCGTGTTAAACGAAACGCGCGCAATCGGCAGCAATGAGTTTATCCGCCGCTACGCCGAACACATGCAGGTTCCAGGCGTCTGGCAGGCGGAGCTGCCCTTCCAGATGTTTATTGACGAGTCGCTAAAACCGGGCGGACGGAAAGAAAATCCTCTGCGCGCATTTTTGATCGGCGTGCTGGACGCACTGGTATTTGTCGGCAACGACCAGTATGAGGTCTGGGACTGGAAGAGCAACCGCGTGTTAAGTCACGCTGATATGGACGAGTTGCTGGAACGCTACCGCATGCAACTCGAGGTCTACCTGTATTTCCTGATGCGCCGTTTTCCGAATCAGGACTCGTTTACGGCGCGCCTCCTCTTCACGCGCCGCGCGGCGGAGTCCCACGACCGCGACGACTGGACAGTCAGTCTTACGCGCTCGCGCAGCCGCCTTGAGAAGTTGGAATCGCAACTCACAGACCTTATGCGCGCAATTCGGGACACGGGGATTTGAGTCTCGGCAATGAGTTCTCCGGTATCAGGCTAAGAGTTTTTAATCCCGGGTAAAATAACTTGAAGCGCCAAACCAGTTTGTCGCGAATTGACATGTGATCGGTCGCTTCCGTGCGGTCAACGGACTTGGGCAACTCAAAATTACGTAGAAATACGGATGAGCTGTGAGCCCTAAGGGCTCACAGCTCAAATCATTGCCCCCAAACCCGGCACTCGGTTGATAATATTGCAGCAACATTCCACCACGCCTTACACAATCATTCCTACTAATTGCTTGGATTACTCCGGCGACCATACTAACTTGTCGGCGCTCAAGACGTTGTTCTGCAGTGCTCTGGTCGTGGCGCTCAAGGTCCCCCCGCATATTTCCTGATTCAAGCCACGGAACGTTCTTAGCGCTTTCTGCGAGCGCCGGTGAAAACTTCGGCGCGCGTGCCTTGCAATTGTTGATCATACATTCAACCGGAATAACCCAACCGATGACTTTGCGCGGACAAAACTCATGATTCATGTTCAATGTGAAATCTGCAACCGGGACGATGTTCCGCAGAACGAGAGTCTCAGGATTGACGGAGCCATTTGGTGCTCCACTTGTATCGAAAAGAATTTCCAGCCAATCGAAAAGCTGAAGAAACACAAGGTCGAGCAACGAATTGATCCGACGATCTGCGGTCTGTGCGGCAAGGACAACGGCCACGAAGAGTTTGCGATCATGAGCAGACTTCCGGCCTGTCCCGCCTGCACCGAATACGCAAATAACCGTCCCTATCCTCTCGGCGTTAAAATGATGTTTATCGGAACATTTGTCCTCGTACTGTTCTCCTTCATCTACAACTATCGGTTCTATGAAGGTTATCAGGAGTTAAACAGTTTCGCCGAATCCTGGAGTGAAGGCGACATGGACGGTAGTCTTGCGCATATTAACGAAGTCCACCGGCATGTGCCGGAGTCAAAAGATGTCGAAAGTCTCTGGCGCATTCACAATGCCGTGCATCTGCTGCAGGTGGACAGCGCCATTGCCGCGGCCAGAATGCTCCAGGAATTTGACGGCAATTACGATCCGTCTCTCGGTGTCGACGATCTTTTGCTCACTGTTAATCGGTCGGCTGCATTTGACCGACGTGAATACCGCGCCTTCCTCAAGTACAGTGAGATTGCTTTTGACCGCGACCCGGACAGTCCGCACACCCATGCCCAGATGGCTTCAGCTTACGCGTGCATGTACGCCAGCACCGGGGAGCAGCACTACTGCGACAGCAGTCGCGTACACATTGAGCAAGGATTGAGTTTATCAGCCGCAGCGGGCGATCCTGAGAACGACATCAGCGAATTTGTTAATCGAATTGAACATCGTCTGCATACCCGTCGGATAATTGCGCCTTCAGTTTTCATGAAAGAATATCCCTACGGCTGGTCCGCCGAGGAGGAGATGTAACATGTTTTTCATTCCCGGCAACGCCATCGGCGCACTGACTTTTCCCGGCATCATTGTGCATGAAACCGCACACATGTTTTTCTGCAAGTTGTTTAAGGTTCCCGTTTTTGACGTCAGATTTTTCGGGATGGACGACGCGGGCGCGTACGTTGTCCACGGAAAGACGGACAGCTTTCTGTCGACTTTCATGATCTCGATGGGACCGTTTTTTGTTAACACTCTGCTATGTCTACTGATTTGTCTTCCGGCCTACATGCCGTTCAGTTTCTTCGATCTTTCACAACCGCTTTCCTACTTTTTGATGTGGTTCGGCGTTTCGATAGGCATGCACGCAATCCCCTCCAATCAGGACGCGTCGAATGTCTGGAATGAAGCACTTGTGGAAATCAAGAAGTACAACCCACTGGCGATAATCTCCTTTCCGCTGATGGCTATGATCTACCTGTTTAACCTGCTGCGCTTTTTCTGGGCCGATCTGATCTACGGTGTCGCAATCGGGATTGGAATTCCCAGCCTTATCTGGTCCTGAAGTGATTATTCAGATGTGTGATTCCGGACCGCCGCTATTGCTTGATTTTCTTGTTTGTCAATGTGTTGGATTGCCAAGGATGTAAAAACGGAGTCCGAGATTCCCGGAGTAACGGCGCAAGCAAGTTTTTTTTCGATCGCTGATCAGGGTGTCGATGGATCTTTGCTGAGCGGTTGATCTCGACTCGTGAACGGTGAGTCACAACACAAAATTACGTAGAACTACGGATGAGCTGTGAGCCCTTAGGGCTCACAGCTCTAAAACAGTCTTCAACCTCAAACCGGAAGTCACCAAACCTCTCCGCGGCTCAAGACTCTCAACACACATCAGCCCGTAACCAACTCAAAATGCGGGAACACGGTGTTCGCCTCCGGCATTTGATTTAACATGCCATAGTCGCACACTTCCTCAAATCGGTTCCAGATTTCACTGACGGCGGCATTTTTGTGCGCCTCGCCAACGACGGCGGCAGATATCCATTCGAAGATCTCGATAAACGTACCGTCCTCCGAACGCAGCACCAGAGGGCGACGTTCCGTCACCATATTCTGACTCTGCAACACCGGATAATGTTCATCAATCAATGCGCGTACAGCGTCTGATTTGCCTTCTTTCGGACGATACATTGCCATAACTAAACTGGCGGCCATGGGTAGTTCCTGTTGTCGATTAAATAAATTGGAGTATTAAACAATGTGGTTTGCAGACAAATCCGGCTTTTGCTTGACGGCTTCAACTCGACCGATTAACAAGCAGGTCGGAAAAACCGAAGGTCGTGCTGGTAAACAGCCCCTTGTCGCTGAGTTTGAGTTCGGGAATTACAAGCAGTGCCATGAACGACAAGGTCATGTAGGGAGCACGCAACTTGCTGCCCAGTTCATGCGCCTTGCGGTCCAGTCGCTCGTAGTCGCGCGCCACTTCGTCCGCCGTGCCGGCGCTCATCAGGCCGGCAACGGGTAAAGGCAGTACGTCGACATCGTCTCCGTCAACCAGGGAAAGTCCGCCCCGCGAATCTACCAGCGCGTTAACCGCCGCACAAATCTCCGCATCGGAAACGCCGACGGCGATAATATTGTGCGAGTCATGCGCCACGCTTGAAGCTATCGCCCCGCGCGTTAAACCAATATTGCGGATAAACGCGATAGCAGGGGGCGCCGCACTGTAGCGATTGTGAACGACAAGTTTAAGTGTGTCAGTCGATAAGTCGCCGGTGACGGCGCCGTCAACGACGGGTAAATCCGCTTCAAGCTCACGGGTAATGAGCTGACCGTCAAGCGCTTCAATCACGCGAACACGCGCGTCGGAGGTCGCGCCTTCAACCGCGATGCGCAGGTCTGCGGCCGAAATTTTTTCAGCTTCAAATTTGTTCGGCGTTGAAATGTTAACAGAGGCTATCAGGCAGCCGCCGTCGCGCGCCACACAGATACCGTTGATCCACGTTTCGCGTGCACGCGGCGCGTCGACATCGTCGACAAAAATGAAATCGGCGGGATCGCCGGGACGCAGACAGCCGACGTCCAGCCCATAGTGTTCAATCGGATTAAGCGATGCCGCGCGCAGAACGTCGAAACGGTCGTATCCCTCGCTGATGGCGCGACGCACCACTTCATCGATGTGACCGCGGACCAGGTCGTTCGGATGTTTGTCGTCACTGCACAAAAACACCATATCCGGATGTGAACGCAGCAAAGGACTCAGCGCGGCGTAGTTGCGCGCCGCCGATCCTTCGCGGATTGCAATGCGCATGCCGTATTGCAGTTTGTCCAGCGCCTCCTCCAGTGTAAAACACTCGTGGTCGGTCTGCGGCCCGGCTTCGATGTACCTGCGGGCGTCGTCCCCGCGCAGTCCCGGCGCGTGACCGTCGATGCGCCTACCAAGCTCGCGCGCAATGTCCAACTTGGCGTGCACTTCCTCGTCGCCGAACAGGACGCCCGGATAATTCATCATTTCGCTCAGGTACAGCAGGCCGTCCTCCTCAAACAGGCGGCGGACGTCTTCCGGTCCCAGGTGCGCGCCGGCGCTCTCGAACGCAGTGGCCGGCACACAGCTGGGCGCGCCGAAGTAAATTTTCAAGGGCGTGCGCGCCGCATCGTCAATCATGTAGCGCACGCCGTCCAGCCCGAGCACGTTCGCTATTTCGTGCGGATCCGAGACCGTGGCCACGGTGCCGTGCACCAGCGCCGCACGACCGAATTCCGACGGCACGAGCATCGACGACTCGATGTGCACGTGCGCATCGATAAAACCCGGCATGATGTAGCGGCGCGCCTGTACGCCGGCGTCTTCCACCAGGCCGACAATCCGGCCGTCGCTGATTGAAACACGTCCCGCAAAGATTCGCCGATTGACAACGTCGACGATCCGGCCCTCAACTTCAAACTCAGTGGCAAGCATAAAAAAACACGCTCCAACGAGGTGTTAATAAAATTCACAGCGCATCGGAGTCCCGCAAACAGGGCCGCCGCACCATGCATTTCAAAAAATATTTTGGCAGTTATGCGCAAATGCCGTAGCTTTGTCGCCTTTCCGTAAAGGCCGTATGGGTATGGGCTGGTAGCTCAGTTGGTCTAGAGCGCCTGCCTTACAAGCAGGATGTCGGGAGTTCAAATCTCTCCCAGCCCACACAACGCAGGAGTGGCGGAATTGGCAGACGCGCTGGACTCAAAATCCAGTGGGGTAAAACCCGTGCGGGTTCGACTCCCGCCTCCTGTACTGAACGAAAATGAACGCCGTACCGGTTGCACCAGAATGCCCGGGCGGCGTTTTTTCGTTTAAACACCGCCGAACTCCCATTAACGCGCCGCATTAACATTTGCCAGCAAACCTTCGCTTTTCGCCACAAAAACCGAAGCCGACGCGTCACCCGTTACGTTAACAGTCGTGCGCATCATATCCAGAATGCGATCCACTCCGAGAATCAGCGCAATGCCCTCAGCCGGAATGCCCGCCTGCTGCAGCACGACAATTAACATGACAATACCGACGCCCGGAATCGGCGCGGTACCAATCGAAGCCAATGTTGCGGTCAAAACGATCCCGAGCTGAGCGCCCAACGTTAAATCCACCTGAAACACCTGGGCAATAAACACAGCCGCCACGCCCTGATAGAGCGCCGTGCCGTCCATGTTAATCGTAGCGCCCAGAGGCAGGACAAATGACGACACCGATTTCGGCACGCCCATTTCGTCCGCGCATTCCATCGTTACCGGCAACGTCGCGGCGCTGGAACTGGTGCTGAATGCCACGAGCATCGCCTTGCGTATGCCCCTGAAAAACTGCACAATGTTAATCCGTCCCGCTAGCGATAGAATCAAGGGATACACCACAAATGCGTGGATGAGCAGCGCGCCGACCACCGTCAGAACGTACCAGAGCAAGGTGTTCAGAATGCCGATGCCGAAATTGGAAATGGTCGCCGCCATCAGGGCAAAAACGCCGATGGGCGCAATTAACATGATAACGTCCACCATTTTGATCGAGACGTCGCTGAGCCCTTCAAAAAACTTCAACAGGTGGTGGCCTTTTTCGCGCGGCAACAGACTGAGCATCATGCCGAAAAAGACGGCAAAAAAGACAATGTGCAGCATCGATCCCTCGGCCATCGCATCGAAGGGATTTGTCGGCACCAGACTCAGAACAAAGTCAAGCGGGTTGAGATCCACGGCCACGCTCTGCAATTTGCCTTCGGCCGCCGCGCCAAAATCGGTCATCAGACGGTCTTTCACCTCCGTCGGGATCGCACTGCCCGGCTGAACCAGGTTGGCCGCCAGCAGACCGAGGCTGATAGCCAGGCTGGTTGTCACCAGATAAAATCCGATCGTTTTGCCGCCCATGCGCGCCATGCGTCCAACGTCGCCCAGCGAAGCCGCACCCACGATCAGCGAGCCGAGCACCAGCGGAATGGCGACCATTTTCAGCAGATTGAGGAAAAGCGTCCCCAAGGGATCTATGGCCGTAGCCCAGGTGCCGTGCTTGCGGATGGAACGGATCGCGCGGAAGGACAATTCACTGCCTTCGCCTTTATCCACATCCAAAACCACTTTTGCTCGTTGGCGAGATTTCAGTCCCGCAAAATAGTCGACGACCGCCGCGGCGTCCGGGCCTTCAATCAGTTTGACCTCGCCCATGCCTTCAGCGCCCATGTCCATCGCGATGCGCACCTGGCGCCATTCGGTGACTTCGGCCACGCCGTCGGCGTGTTCAATCTCAAGCAAAGAGTGGTCTACGGGAAGCAGCGCGCCAAACACGGCGCCGAGAATCAGAGCGAGCAGAATCTGGTAGTGCAGCGGAAATCGTTTCATAGAAAAGAGTGCAATTGTGTCGGGTTCGGAAGGCCGCGCACACGGCCACGGGGAAGAAATTTGTGCCGAAGCGGAGAGCGGCCGCGCAGCTAAAAGATACGATTAATTGCTTGCAGCCACACTTTAAGCACGCAGAGAGGCCGCTCAATTTTTTGCTGTTGGGCGCCAGAGGCGGGCGGTGTAGCATGGTCGCAAATGAGCGGGAAACCGCACTCCAACGGACCACGAGGCAGACCTGCATGTTTTCACGACTTTCCTCCGCCGCCACACTGGGCGTCAGCGCATTTCTGGTAACGATCGAGACACATCTGGAAAACGGCTTGCCCGGGTTTGCGGTTGTCGGTCTGCCGGACTCCGCCGTGCGCGAAGCGCGCGAACGCGTGCCCGCCGCGATCAAAAACTCCAACTACAACTTTCCGCTGCGCAAAATCACGCTCAACCTGGCTCCGGCCGACGTGCGCAAGGAGGGCAGCGCTTTCGACCTGCCCATAGCCGTGGGGATCCTCAGCGCGGCCGGACAGGTGGAATGCGCCGCATCGAATGCGGAGGAGAACCTCTTTCTGGGCGAGCTGGCGCTGGACGGCTCCATCCGCCCGATTCGCGGTGCGCTGTCAATCGCCATGGAAGCGCGCCGCAACGGCATCAGGCGCATTTTCCTGCCGGCCGTCAACGCTCCCGAAGCCGCCATGCTGGAAGACGTAGAAGTCTTTCCGCTGGTCGATCTGCGGCAGGCGGTTGAATTCCTCAACGGCGCTGTGGACATCAAGCCGCTGTCCGTGGACGCGGCCGGGATATTCTCGAACCAGAAACCTTCGCCGTTCAACCTGCGCGACGTCAAGGGCCAGCAGGCCGTCAAACGCGCATTGGAAGTTGCCGCGGCAGGAGGGCACAACCTGATCATGATCGGTCCGCCGGGCAGCGGTAAAACGATGCTGGCCAAGCGTCTTCCATCCGTGCTGCCGCCCCTTTCGCTGGAAGAAGCCATGGAGACCACGCGCATTCACTCCGCCGCGGGAATGCTGCCCGAACACGACTCCCTCGTGGCGGTACGGCCCTTCCGGTCGCCACACCACACGATTTCCGATGCGGCGCTGGTGGGTGGCGGCGTGGGCAACGTGCGGCCCGGTGAGATTTCACTGGCGCACCACGGCGTGCTTTTTCTTGACGAGCTGCCTGAATTTGCGCGCAATGTGCTTGAGGTTTTGCGCCAGCCGCTGGAAGACAAACAGATCTGTATTTCCCGCACGCGCATGACGGTGGAATTTCCTTCCAACTTCATGCTGGTCTGCTCGATGAACCCCTGCCCCTGTGGCAATTTCGGCAGCGGTCGCCACGATTGCACTTGTTCACAGCGCCAGATTCAGCGCTACATGAGCCGCATCTCCGGTCCGTTGCTGGACAGGATCGACATTCACATCAGCGTCAACTCCGTGCGTTATCAGGAGTTGAGCGCCAGGCATGCCGGCGAGGACTCGCGCGAGATCCGCAAACGCGTCGTAGCGGCCCGCCGGGTTCAGACTGAGCGTTTTGCCGAACAGCCGCAGATGTACAAAAATGCCGACATGGACAGCGCGGCGATTCGCAGGTATTGCGCGTTGGATAGTGAGAGTCAGGAGTTGTTGAAAATCGCCATGACGCGCATGGGACTTTCCGCCCGCGCCTTCGATCGCATCCTGAAAGTTGCGCGCAGTATTGCCGACCTGGCCGGAAGTGAATCACTGAGTGTAAATCACGTCGCTGAGGCAATTCAGTATCGCAGTCTTGATCGGCAATTCTGGAATGCCTGAGGCACGAAGCGATTTAGCTTGACTTCCGCTGCTATGAATTGTATTTTCGCGCGAAATTTACTTGCGCATTCTGCGCGCTGCCTGTTGACTCTCCGCAGAGGGTATTCCCGATGATCTGGACTCCTGAACTGGCGTCTTTTCTTGAAGATGCACCATGGCCCGCAACACGGGACGAGCTAATCGACTACTGTGAGCGGACCGGGGCGCCGATGCAGGTTCTCGAGAACCTGAGCGAGCTGGAAGAAGAAGATGTTCTGTTTGAAGGCATCGAGGATATCTGGCCTGAATACATCAATCAGGACGACGACTTCTACTTCGATGAAGACGAAGACGAGTACTATTGATCCGCCGCCTTCCACAATCGTTTCTTCGGCCGTTGTACAATTTTCCGAGCCTGACTTCGCACGTGAAGATCAGGCTTTCGTTTTCACGTTGATTTTAACGCGATATGTACACGGCACCGGTTTCGGCTCTGTTTAACGTCCTGCTGGGCGGGTTGCTCCTGTTCGCAGGTGCATCGACCGAGCTTGCCGCACAAAACGAAACCGGAGACCGCAGGCCCGACGTCGAGGGAACAATCGGCACGGAAATCCACGAAATACGCATCGACTCCAACACCGTCTTCGACGATGAAATTCTTCTGGGCCTGCTTTCTTCACGCGCCACCACGCTCGGCCCGTTTGACAAATCCCTCGATTTCCACGCCAGGCACCTGCTGGAACATCCCAACTCCGGCGAAGGCCTCAAACATCTCTTCCGCAAGTTCAGCAAATACATAGACCAGTTCCGCCAGTACTTTGACCGCATCGTGGTTGAAGCGGACGTTGAGGACATCATCAGGCTCTACGACGTCAACGGCTATCACAACACACACGCGCGCGCCTTCATCGAATACGATCCCGGGGGCAGGCATAACACCCTCGTTTTTGAAGTGCACGAAAATGCGCCCGCACGGCTCGACACCGTCGTGTGGCTGGGACTGAGCGATCTGCCCGAGGATGTGAGCAGCCGCATTGAGAACGCCAAAACCGACAGTCTGCGCGGCGTCCTGCGCTCGTCGATACTTTCCAGCGAAAGCGACCGAGTTTTGAAGGTGCTGCGCAACAACGGCTACTTTTTCGCCGAACGGCGTCGCCCCGTTGTTTCGTTCGACGAGCAGGCCAACAGCGACAGCATTACGATCAAGTTTATCACGGGGCCGCGCGTTCGCGTCGGAAAAATCAGTTTTATCGACAGCACGCGCGGGCAGCGCGGCGTCTCGCAAAGCACTCGACGCCGTCAGCTTGAATTCAAGGAAGGCGATTGGTACAGCGCCGAAAATGTCGATGTCTCGGTCCAGAATATTTACGACCTCGGCACCTATGAACGCGTGTCAATTGACACGGTGGCCATGGACCTGCCCGACTCGACGATTGATTTGCAGGTTTTTACGGTGACACGCGACCTGGGCGAATACGGCGCGACAATCATTTTCGACAAGGGATTCAACGAAGACTACTGGAATCTCGGTGCCGAAGCTAATGTGCTTTATCGCAATCTTGCGGGCGGCGCGCAGACCATCAGACTGTTCGGCCGCGTCTCGATCGTCGACTTCACCGGCTGGATAACCGACGGTTTTACCACGGTGGCCACGGAATGGCAGACCGGCCTCGAATTTGAACAGCCCTACCTGACCAGCGTCTTTGACCGGCCGGTCGACGGCGGCATGCGTTTCCAATACCTGCGCCGGACGGTGCCGATCGACAAATTCGACCTGACCTTGCAAACTATCGAGCTGCCGGTGCAGTTCGGGCTGCGTTTCCACCGCTACAATTTCATCCAGAAACTGGGCCTGACGGTCGGCTACGTGTACGAGCGCCCGATCAATCTGGCGGACGACCGCGCGAATTTCCTGGATGCCGGCGCCGACGTTGAGGCCGTTGACAAAATCCTCTACCAGTACGAGCTGCTGGAGCAAAACCAGGCGGCCGGCTTTACGGCCTTCACAACGGAATTTTCCCTGTTCGGCGATGCGCGCAATCACCCCTTTTCACCGACGAAGGGTTACCTGATGACGGCCGGCGGCAAGTTCGGCGTGATGCCGAAAAATTCCTTCATGTTCAAGATGGATTTCAACCTGCTGGCCTATCGCGCGCTGACGGCCAGCGGCACGTCCGCCTTCAAACTCCGGATGGGGCACATCTTCTGGGCCAACAAGGACAACGGTGGACCGATTCCTGCCAACGACATGTACTTTGCCGGCGGTTCGAGCAGCATCCGCGCCTGGAACGCCCGCGAACTGCGCACCGAGCCGGTCGACACCGACTTCTCCAGCGATCGCGATATTCGCGAAGCCGCCATGCAGACGGGTAGCGGCTCGCTGCTTGAACTGAGCGTAGAATGGCGTCAGCGGATGACCAGCCGCACCAAGGCGCGTAGTGAGTGGGATGAAATTCTGCTGGCTCTCGGCGTCGTCGGCTTCATCGATGCGGGCAACACGGACAACAGCCTCCTGCAGAAAGCCGAGGGATACACCAACGATCCCATCGAAGCATTCGGCAATATCTTCAGCGAGATGGCTGTCGGCGTCGGCGTCGGCCTGCGCTACGACCTTCCCTTCGGTCCCTTCCGCTTTGATCTGGCCACGCGCATGCACGATCCGATGCGTACAAACGACGCCTGGATCTGGGATCGCCCCCTGCGATTCTACTGGCGGGTCGGCATCGGCCACGCCTTCTGAAGCACGCCGGCAGTGTTGTTTAACGCGCAAATCCGCCTCGCCCGATCACATCCGTGTAATATTGACGCCCTTCGTGCGTCGGCCTCTTTTTGTTTTTCGTTGAGTGTGCCGCCGGGAACGACGCACAACGCGCTCCTCCTCCCCGCACAGTGTTAAACAGGTAAAACAATGAATATCGCCGAACGCATTCTCATCCTCGATTTCGGTTCGCAATACACACAGCTGATCGCACGCAAGGTGCGCGAGTGCGGCGTGTTTGCGGAAATTCATCCGTTTAACATCACTGCCGAGGAAATCCGCGGCATTGCGCCGAAAGGCATCATCCTGTCCGGCGGCCCGCGCAGCGTCTACAGTGAAGCTGCGCCACATCCGACGATGGAAATTTTTGACATGGGCGTTCCGGTGCTCGGCATCTGCTACGGGCTGCAGCTGATTGCGCAGCACTTCGGCGGCAAGGTCGACCCCGCGGCCAAGCGCGAGTTCGGCCGAGCTCACATCACCGTACACGGCGATCAGGATCTGTTGGCCAACGTTCCCGCCGGTTCACAGGTGTGGATGAGCCACGGCGACTCACTCACCAAAATGCCGGAGGGTTTTGAGGTTATTGCCCACACGGAAAATGCTCCAATCTGCGCCGTGCGCAAACAGGACGCCCCCGTTTTCGGCGTGCAGTTCCACCCGGAAGTACACCACAGCGAACACGGCAAACAGCTGCTGCACAATTTCCTGTTTAACATCTGCAAATGCGACGGCGGATGGAATCCGGAAACATTCATCGAATCCGCTACCAGGGAAATCCGCGCACGCGTCGGCGATGACGGCGTCATCTGCGCTCTGAGCGGCGGCGTCGATTCCACTGTGGCTGCGGTTCTGCTCCATCACGCTCTCGGCGATCAGGTGCATTGTATTCACATCGACAACGGCCTGATGCGCAAGGATGAGAGCCGTGGCGTCATCGAACTCTTCCGCGAGCACTTTAACATGTCAATCGACTTTGTCGATGCATCCGACCTCTTCCTCGAACGCCTTGCCGGCGTCAGCGACCCGGAGAAAAAACGCAAAATTATCGGTAACACGTTTATTGATATTTTTGACAAAGAGGCGCGCAAGTTCAACGACGCCAAGTGGCTGGCGCAGGGAACGCTCTATCCGGACGTGATCGAGTCCGTGTCGTTCAAAGGACCGTCGGTGACGATTAAAACACACCATAATGTCGGCGGACTGCCGGAGCGCATGAACCTTAAACTCGTCGAACCTTTCCGCGAGTTGTTTAAGGACGAAGTACGAGCTGTCGGCGGCGCACTCGAAATCCCGGCCGAATTCATTGAACGCCATCCTTTCCCCGGTCCGGGTCTGGCGATTCGCGTTCCGGGCGAAGTGACGCGCGAACGCCTCGACATCCTGCGCGAAGCTGATGAAATCTATCTGGATGAGATTCACAAGGCGGGTCTGTACAACGACATCTGGCAGGCTTTTGCGGTGCTGCTCCCCGTCCAGACCGTCGGCGTGATGGGCGACGAACGCACCTACGAACACGTCTGCGGCCTGCGCGCGGTCACCAGCACGGACGGCATGACCGCCGACTGGTTCCACATGCCCTACGAAGTCCTGGCGCGCATGTCCAACCGGATTATCAACGAAGTGCGCGGCATCAATCGCGTGGTTTACGACATCTCAAGCAAGCCGCCCGCTACGATCGAGTGGGAATGATCAACTCCCCTTGTTAACTGAGCCGCAGCTGTGCGATGGATCATTGTTTAACAAATGACCCGACGCGCACAAACCCTTGCGAATCTACTGTTTTAACAAAATAAACGCCGGCACCAAGACTGCGCAGGTTGACTTCACGCACTGCGCCATGTGCGTTCAATCGGTCCAGCACTCGACCGGACACATCCAGCACTTCAATTGCATCGCCATTTTTCAGGCCGAGAATGACAATGCTGCCCGAAGCCGGATTGGGATGCAAAGCCAGTTCGGCTACCGGCATTTGACCGGCAACATCAGTCGTGGAAGTCATAAACTCGTAACAACCAATGTCGGCACGTCCGCCCTGTGGACGCGGCTTGCCGTCCAGATCCGTTGCTGAGGCTTCATCGTCGTCCGCCATGTCAATCAACTCACTGTCCGGCAACAAGTGAAAATCAAATTCAGCCGGATTAACAAAATTGCGGGCGTAGTCGTCAAGTGTGCTCAGCGTTACATTATTAACAAGCTTGCCGTCGACATCGAGTGTATTGGCCACATTGTTGATCGCTTCACAATTTTCACTCGCCCGTCCATCCTTGTGGTTGGCAACCATGATCCAGGACGGCCCGGGCCGCAGGTCCGGCGTCGGGTCCAGCACGGTATTATTGACAATCCGACAATTGCGTCCGCCGAGGAAGGTGATCCCATGCCAGTGATTCACCAGAATCAGATTGTTTTCCACCAGCCAGTTGTTGTAAAATCCGTCAAAACAACCGATACCCTGCAACGGTCCCGCCAGTGGCTGATTTTCGTCCTCATTATTAATTATGACATTGCCGCGAATCACGACATTATCGGGAGTGAAATTATTCACCCGGAAAGACTGGATGCCATCGTCGTGGTTGTCATCCACGTCGTAGCAGTTTTTAATCACATTTCCTTCAAACAAAACGTGACTGCCGAGCGGACGCATACCGTCGCCGCAAAAGTTAACGATCCGATTCCCCACGGCGTTGATATAATCGCCGATAGCCTGCAGCCCCATGTCGACATTGCGGATGTCATTGTTAACGGCATTAACGGAATCCGCCGTAATGTAGATGCCCGACGCCACCTTGTCCAGCCATTCCGACGCCGTGGTCCAAGGCTGTTCGCTGCTGTAGACATTGCAATTAAACACGTCGATCCTGGCACTTGGCCCCTGAAAACCATGTGACTCAAGGAACATCAATCTGCCGTTGTAATATCTGCCGTAAGGCTCGCTGCTTACACTGAGCCCCTGTAATCGCCAGAATCGGCAGGCTTGCAGGTGCACGCTTTCCAGAATAGGGCGCCGGCCGTCCGCTGCCGCAATTGTGATGTAGTCGCTGTTGTTGTAATTCCGCAGAAATAGTTTGCCGTGCAAACCATCATAGAGGAGCAGTGTATCGCCGGAAACCACGGGAGCACCGGCTTGTTTAACTCGTCGGCCGGAACTTTGAGGATCAAACGGCAACGGCCAGTTTTCCATGGTTTCAATCAGCCCCGCCGCCACAACTTCTTCCAGCGTACTCCACGGAGCCGCTTCCGATCCGTCATTGGTCATGGCGCCGTTCATGGGATCGACGTGGAAAGTTTTTGCCGTCGTTTGGACCGCATTAAACAGCAGCAGACTTAAACAGAGCATCAATACGCGATTCATGGTTTACCCGCACATTCACAGGAGCTTTTAATCTTACCGGCTGAATATAGTAAATTCACGCCAAGCTGAACCCCGGACGATTCGGCTGGTCGCGGCGGACCGGAATACCGCCTTTATCAGCACCGGAACAATCCCGGAGGGGACCAGAAGTTACGACATGCGGGATCGTCCCGCAGCCGCAGTTGCACCGGCACCTCCCAACCCGTGACCTATTCAACTCTGAGCGCTTCGCCGCATTGCAGCGGCTTGCTTTTTCCTTTTGCTTGTCGGCGGGAGATACGTTGACCAACAAAAGACGGCCACAAGGGACAGGTAAAAAAGAACGCTGCATGCCTCGCTGATGTCAACCTTTTGCCGAGGGGTGTCGTCAAAGCGCCCATATCAGAATTTAACTCTTTCCGGGAAGTGCGGCTCTGCGGACTCCCCTCGGTTTGTATTGTCCAGTCCTTACAACACGCATATGAAAAACGTCTTAACACTTTTGGTCCTGCTCTCGGCTCCGCTTGTTTCATTCGCGGCGGCACCGGAGTTGCGTTTCGAGCCTCTGGCGAAAAATGTTCAGCTGCTGCACATCGGTAAAACAGATGTAAAACGCTACGAGACCAAAGCCTGCATTGTGAAGTTTAAGGACTTCCTCGCCCTGATAGAACTGCCGTTGTCGGGTCTGGGCTCGGACATGGACACACTGCCGGATCACCGCAGTGATGGTGCCTGGCTGCGCGACAGTTTGCGGGCGCGCTTTCCGCGGCACAAACTGCGATACATTCTCAGCAGCCACTGGCATCCGCACAGCGTGGCGACTTTTCAACCGCTCCTGGACGACGGCGTTCGCTTTGTAACAACCAGGAGCAGTTTTGAAATACAATCCGGCATGTTAACCAACGATGAACACGAGCGTTACGCGGATCAGTTTATCATGGTGGACTCCAGCGGCATGACGATCTCCGACGACGTCAACCGGATTGATGTTTACCGTCTGGGCAAGTCGCAGTACAAGGCGCTGCCGACGGAAGAATTCCTCTTTTTCCACCTGCCCCGACAGAAAATCCTGTACGTGGCCTGTATGTTCCAGCGCCTGCAGGGCCGGAAGATCCGGGGACATGAAGTGGTCAGTCCGCGGACAGAAGATATCGGAAGTTTTATCAGAAATGTTAACATCGCCCCGCGTGAAGTTCTGTGTTTGTATCCGTTCTGGGACGGCGAACGCGGCGTCATCACGGCCGACACACTCAACCATTTGTTGCACAACTGCACTTTGTACTCCAGCCTGCAGAACGAAGTGTACGATGCGGTTGCACATCGCGCAGGCGCTGCAATTCGCCAAGATGCCGACAGTATCATCACAGCCTGGCTGACCGGTGAAATCCCGCTGTCTATTCTGAATCGCTCCACGTATCAGCTGGCGAACGAGGGCCAATTACCGCAGGCGCTGGAGCTCGCGCGATTGCAGGCAATGATCTTGCCCGCGGATCCCAATTCCTGGGACACACTGGCCGAGATGTATTTCTACAACGAGCAGGTTGATCTGGCGAAGTATTACAGTGCGCAGTGCCACAGAGTTGACAGTACGTTTAAAGGCGGCAGTCCGGAGGTTTGGAAGGAGCAAGTCGAGGAACTGCGTAAAGACCTCGGCAAGAATCAAAATTAACGCGTCGAAAATCTGCCGTGGGTTAACGCGTACGTGAATTTCGGATTTGAAGCGCCGACAGTGACCAGATCAGCGGAACGGACCTCCCGCGGATCTGGTCGTCGGGCCGACCGCAAGCGAAGCTTCGCGAGCCGCCGACACATCCTGAACATCTTCACGCTGTTAAACACAGACTCGGAAAATCCCGACGCTAATATCCGGCAGCATCCAGAACATCGGCTTCGTACTGTCCATCCTCCGCCGGATAGCGCAGAATGTCGTCAAAGCGGCCGGAGATTTTGGCCAGCGACCAGATGAGACTTTCGCCCGCCGGGACGATGTCCGGTTCGCGGCGATATATCGGATCCATATACGCCGTGTCGGCGTCGATGACTTCCCAGCCCTTTGCGCGGAACATCGCGATCAGATCGTCCAGGAACAGAGCGTTGATCAGGTTGTGGTGCATCAACAACGTGTGGGCGATGCGGCGGCCTTCCAACGCAAACGCCAGGCTGTCGTAGAATTGCGCGCGGTCCAACATGTGCGCAAGGTAAAGCCGGCGAATTGTCGCCAGGTCCGGTTCGTCGGCGTTGGCGAGGTGTTTAATTAAACGGCTGTTGTAATACCAGTCCGACGCGTCGATTGTAACGTGCCCGTTGCTGTATCCCATGGAGGCAAGCCCCGCGCGCACCGAGTCTCGTTTGGCGGCAGTATTGCCTTCTTTCAGGTAGGGGAAACGAAAGAGTGGAACAAAAGTCTTAAACCCGCGCACAATCGAGTCATTGCGCCTGATATCGGCCACAAAATTCGCAGCCGACACTTTGTCGCTGTTTAACCAGGCATGTGAATACGTGTGGTTGGCGATCAAATGTCCGGCCTCGCTCCAGCTCTGCACCAGACTGTCACCGGCGGGCGAGTCGACGCGTTTGCCGCACACAAAAAATGCCGCCTTAACTTCCGCCCGCTCCAGCGTCTGCAACAGCATCGCATTCCACTCCGGCCAGGCGTAACCGCCGACCGAATCGACGCTGCCGTCGTCGAAGGTCAGGCACAGACGCGATTGAGCCTGCAATCCCAATGACAAACAAAAAAAGGCTGTTGCAAAAAGCAGGGCAAAACGCATAAAAAACTCCCTTCATCTTCAATTTTAACAGGTGTGGCGCCTGGTGGAAAGTTATCAACGACCCGCTTAACAGCCGATGTATTTTTGATGAACAAATGGTCATGGCAGGGATGCAGTGAGATGAAAAGTGCCCGGTACGATCGTTTTGTGTAAATTCGGTGCGAAAAATTCCTTTGTTAAACACAACAAACCTGTGAAATGGCGGGCGATAAAACGGACATTGCAGCGCAATACGATTTCAGATTGATCGAGCCGGACGACGCTCAGGCCCTGTGCAACTACTTTATCCGCAATCGGGAATTTCACGATCCCTGGTCGCCGCTGCGACCGGCTGAATTTTTTACGGTCAGGTTTTTGAGAGATCTGCTGCGCGCATCCATTCCGCTGCGCCACAGTGTGCGCGAATTCCGTTTTGGTGCTTTTGCGGGTGTTGACGGCAAACGCATCGTCGGTGCGCTCAACCTGTCGTCCATAGAACGGTCGATGTTCCAGAACGGCAGGTTGGGTTATTCTGTCGACCACGAGTGGGCCGGGCGCGGGCTGATGACGGACATGATCCGGCGCGTCCAGCAATTCGCCTTTGACGGACTGCAACTGCACCGCCTGGAGGCGAACGTCATTCCGCACAATGTTCCGTCCAACCGCGTGCTGCTGCGCTGCGGTTTTCGACTTGTCGGCATGTCGCCGCGCATGATAAAAATCGCCGACCGCTGGCAGGATCACAACATGTACGCCCAGACGGTGGAACAGTACCTTACTCGTCCTTGATTTCGCGCAGCAGGTCCACGGCCTCGCGTTTGAACTGCGTGTCTTCGTGGTACTCGGGCGTCAGCTCGGCGATTTTATTGAGCTGCGCGCGTGCGTCGTCGTATTCATCCTCGCGAATGAGCGCGCGCGCGTAGTCGATGCGGAATCGAATATTGTTCGGTTGAATTTTGGCGGCTTCGCCCAGGTGATCAATCGCGTCGTCAATATCGGCAAAACCGAGGCCGAGCGGCCAGCGCACCAGATATGGTTTTTCCGAAACTTTCATGTGCAGGCGACCGAGAATGTAATGAGCCAGTGCCAGCACGTAGGGGCTGTCATTGTTGAGATCGATCGCCTTTTCGCAGTCGTCGCGCACCTGCTGCACCAGCTCACCCACGGAGAACACCCCGCGGAACAGACCGAGTTTGCCGTTGGCGATGGCGCGGCGCACGTAGGCGTTCATGCCGTTTTTGCGTACGGCCAGCGCCGAATCCGCGGCAGCGCGGGCACGGAGGAACATCGCTTCCTTGGCATCGTCGCTCTTGAGACTGTCGGCCGCATCGGCCAGGCACTTGGACAGGCGCCAGAGCACGTCGTAGTTGCGCGCTTCCATTTTGTGGGCCTGCTCGATGGTGTTTTTGGCCGCATCGAAGTTGCCGACTCTGGCCAGACTGTCGGTGCGCCGGATCAGCTCATTGACGCTCTGCGCCTGTGCGCCCGCAGCCACGAGCAGAAACAACAGAATGGCCGGGAAAAGCGTCAGCGACGAGGTAAGTTTTCTGGTCATGCCGTTCCTCCGATGTGCAAAATAAAAACAGCGGCAGCCGCATCCGGAGCGCTCCGGCGCTCGAATTTGGACGGGCTGCGTTGGCTATCCGCCGGACATGGCGTATTTTTGAAGTTTGTGAATTTTTCAGTTTCGGGACCATTGCCGCGCGTATGCATACTCTCAGCGTTCAACGTGTCGACGAATTAATCGCTCAATGGACCGGCAAACGCATCGCCGTTATCGGCGACGTAATGCTGGACCGCTATTTCTGGGGCAGCGTCCATCGCGTCTCGCCGGAAGCTCCCGTACCGGTGGTCGACATCGTCGATGAGTCTTTCCACCTGGGCGGCGCGTCCAACGTGGCAAACAACCTCAAGTCGCTCGGCGCGGACCCGCTCATGCTCGGCGTCGTCGGTGACGACAATTCGGGCCGAACGCTGACGGACATTCTCTCCGGCTCCGGCATGGAAACCGCCGGCATCATTGTCGACGAGTCACGCCCGACAACGGTCAAAACGCGCATCATCGGCAACAACCAGCAAATTGCACGCCTGGACCGCGAAGTCAAACAGCCGATCGGCGCGGAGGTGCGCGGCCGCCTGCTGGAAGCCCTCGAACGACATGCCGACGAGATCTGCGGCATCGTCCTGCAAGACTACAACAAAGGCGTCATCACCTCGGCTTTGATTTCCCAGACAATAAAGATAGCGCATCGGCACGGCATAGCCGTCTTTGTCGATCCAAAACACGAAAATTTCTTTGAATACAAGAGCGTGACTCTGCTGAAACCGAATATCAAGGAAACGCAGGACGCCCTTGGAATCAAGATTCAGTCCGACGAAGAATTGCATGCTGCGGGACGCGAATTGCTGGAGCGTTTGCAATGCGAACACGTCCTGGTGACGCTCGGCGCACGCGGCATGATGCTCTTTTCGCAAAAGGGCGAACCGTCGTCGGTCAAGGCGCGTGCACGTCACGTCGCCGACGTCTCCGGCGCAGGCGATACGGTGATTGCGACGATCGCGGCGGCCACCGCCGGCGGAGCGCAAATGACCGAGGCGGCGACGCTGGCCAACTTTGCGGCGGGCGTGGTCTGCGAGGAACCGGGTATCGTGTCGATTGAAACCGACGACCTGCGGCGCGTCATCCGGCAATCCGAGTAAACGGACGGAACGAGCATGATCACTTCCCGCGAGAATATCGGACCGATCTGCGACGAGCTGCGCCGCGAACACAGACGCATCGTGTTTACAAACGGATGTTTTGACATTCTGCATCGCGGGCACGTAACCTACCTGGCGGCCGCACGCGCACTCGGCGACGTTCTGGTACTTGGGCTGAACAGCGACGCCTCCGTGCGGCGACTCAAAGGTCCGTCGCGACCGATCAACTCAACCGAGGATCGCGCCGCGGTGATGGACGCCCTGCGCGCCGTCGACTATGTGACGATATTTGACGAAGACACGCCGCTGGAGCTGATCAAGAGTGTCAAACCCGACATTCTGGTCAAGGGCGGCGACTACGAGATTGACGACATTGTCGGCGCGGACTTCGTCCAGGCGCGCGGCGGCAGCGTCCGCACGATTCCCTTTGTGGAAGGCAAATCGACTACGGGACTCATCCGGGCCATCAACGCACAACAATCCGGCGCCTGACGCGGGAATCCGGCATGCACAACAGCCACGACCAGCCCCGGCTCCAAAGAGTACTGACCGCGCCGCAGGCCTTTGTGACGCTCGACGCCCAATTGCCCGACCGCAGCTTTGTTGATAGTCTGCCGCCGGCACTGCACGTGGCAGCGGACGGCGCGGCGTTGCGACTGCTCGCATTGGGTATTTCGCCCGATTTTGTCGTCGGCGATCTGGATTCCATCGGCGAGGATCACGGCATCGCGCCGGAGCGACTGATCCGCATCGAGGATCAGAATGCCAACGACTTTGAAAAATGCCTGCGCCATTGTTTGTCTCTGGGACTTACGCGCATCATGGTCTTTGGCCTGCACGGCGGCGAGTTGGAGCACACACTTAACAACTGGAGTGTGTTTATGCGCTTTGCCCAACGCGCGGACCTCTGTCTCTACGACGCCGGTCGCTTCGGCATTCCGGTGTTTAAGGAGCTGATGCTGCCTGCGCGGCGGGACGAACTGATTTCCTTTATTCCACAGCCGGCCGCCGTCATTACAAGCACGGGCGTTGAATGGCCGCTGACGAATGAAGTTCTGAGTCTGGGCGTCCGCGAAGGGGCGCGCAACCGCGCCACAGAGAGTATCGTGCGTTTAAACGTGCACGAGGGCGCCGTCCTGACATTCTGCGATGCGCACTACGATCGTTTCGGCGATGCGCAGGAGCCGGCGGACTAACAATAAAATTTTGTTCAGTTATTAAACATACATGTTAAATTTTGTCCCAGCGAGGACCGGATGCAACGAGAATTACACTCCTGGTGGAGTCCGCGATTAAACCGCGAAATGGAAATAGCCGCCTACGGACACTACGGTTTTGCCGTTCTGCTGTTCCCGACGGCAGCTGCCGACTACCTGGAATACGAACGTTTTCACATGATCGAAGCCATTTCCGAGGCGATCGAGGGCGGCCGCTGCAAAGTCTTTTCGATTAACAGCATCAACAGCGAGAGCTGGCTGAACTCCAACATGGCGGGTCGCGACAAAGTCATCCGGCACCAGCAGTACAACGAGTACATCGCGGAAGAAGTCGTGCCCTTTATTCACAATCACTGTGGCGGCAAAGTGCCGATCATTACCAGCGGCGCTTCGCTGGGTGCTTTCCACGCGGCAAACACCTTGTTCCGTCGCCCCGACCTGTTCGACGGCACAATTGCCATGAGCGGCATCTACGATCTGAAATCCTATTCCAAAGGTTATTGGGACGAAGACTGTTTCTACAATTCGCCGACGGACTACCTGCCCGGACTGCCGGAAGGCGACGACATGAATCTGCTGCGCGAGAAAAAACACATCCACTTCGTCAGCGGCTCCGGCAACTACGAAGCGCCGGACGCATCGCGTTTAATCGGTAAAATCTGCGAACTGAAGGGCATTCCCAACGAGGTCGACATCTGGGGCGCGGATATGCCGCACGATTGGCCGACCTGGCGCGCCATGTTGCCTTTTTATCTGAACAACAAGCTTGGCGACCTTTAAACGGCCTATCTTGCTTCAGCTCTCCCATGTGAACTTTTGTTTAACACTTAACATACACGGAACGAACTTATGCAGAATATTGCGGTAATCGGCGCGGGCACGATGGGCAACGGCATTGTACACGTCTTTGCACAGAACGGCAAGAACGTCACGATGATCGACATCAGCGAAGCCGCCCTGGAACGCGGTCTGGCGACGATCGGTAAAAACCTGGATCGCATGGTGGCCAAGGAAAAAATCACGGCGGAAGACAAAACGGCCACGCTGGGACGTATCAGCACCAGCACGGACCTCACGGCTGCCGTTGCCAATGTGGATCTCGTGATTGAGGCCGCCACCGAAGACGCCGATCTTAAAAACAAGATTTTCAAACAACTGGATGCCGCCTGCCGCCCCGAAGCGATCCTGGCCACCAACACTTCATCCATTTCCATCACGGAAATTGCCGGCGCCACGCAGCGTCCCGACAAAGTCATCGGCATGCACTTTTTCAACCCCGTGCCGGTGATGAAACTCGTGGAAATTGTTCGCGGCCTGGCCACGAGCGATGAGGTGTTTAACGCCGTGTACGAGACGTCCAAGGAACTCGGCAAGACGCCCGTAGAAGTACAAGACTATCCCGGCTTCATTTCCAATCGCATTCTGATGCCGATGATTAACGAGGCCATTTTCTGCGTCATGGAAAACGTCGCTTCCGTTGAAGACATCGACACGGTGATGAAACTCGGCATGGCGCATCCGATGGGCCCCCTCACGCTGGCCGATTTCATCGGTCTGGACGTCTGCCTGGCAATCATGGAAGTGCTGCACGACGGTTTGGGTGACGGCAAATATCGTCCTTGCCCGCTGCTGCGTAAAATGGTTGCCGCCGGCCACCTTGGTCGCAAATCCGGCAAGGGTTTCTACGACTACAGCAAGTAACAGCGCAGGTTTAAACACTTTCTCAAACGGGCGATGGTTCACTACCGTCGCCCGTTTTTTTTTAACTTTTCGCCATAGATCCGTACTCACCGACCAGCATCGACTTCAGAGGGCGGTGCGCCCTGCGGGCTGCCTTTTCCAATCCATTTTGTTCATCACCAAGCCGCAAGCTGCAAGCCTTCGAGTGTGAAACCTCTTAGTGAAAAACCACTCAGTCATAAGTAAGATGTCAGTTAACAGCCACAGAGTTCGTCGGCGTGCCGACAGCGCCAAGCAGATAAACTCTCGAGCGAAAACCTGAAGTGAGCAGACGTAGTCAACGAGTGTAACGTCCATGTGTCGACGACACAAAGAGATATGTACCAGGGCGATGTGTCAATGCACACTTGTGGCGTTTTCAGCGCTGCGAAGAAAAAATGCAGTGAATTGCCTCCGGGCTTGGCTGTAAGGTTCCGGAGCGATGAGACATACGGCAGCAAGACGTTCGGCGGTATGAACTTCGGCGGTATGAACTTCGGCGGTGTGAACTTCGGCGGTAAGACGTTCGGCGGTGTGAACTTCACTAAGCTGCATTGCCGCGATTGGATTTCATGTAGTTCGTCGCACGGGAACATCGCACGCACAACCGCGAAGAATGGCGTTTCAGCATTTTAACGGCGTGGTGGCTCGACGATCCGGAGATGCGGGAATGCGGAGTTGCGGAGTTGCGGAGTTGCGGAGTTGCGGAGTTGCGGAGTTGCGGAG
>CAYULF010000024.1:50685-81323 GCA_964445695.1 uncultured Hyphomicrobiales bacterium
TGCGGAGTTGCGGAGTTGCGGAGTTGCGGAGTTGCGGAGTTGCGGAGTTGCGGAGATGGGGAAATTGGAGATTGAGTACTTAAATATTTAAGAACTGCGGGCGAATTTTTTCGGGCCCTTTCGGGCCCACCCCCGCCTGCCAACCAACCAACCCCACACCACCAAATCTTTCCCGGGGCGCTCCTCTCCCACCCCGATTTTTAACATTTTCTTCGGGCTGTACGGATGGCTGCAGACTGCGCATCTCCTCCCTCCGGCCGAGCTCTGCGCGGAACGAAGAATGCAATACAAGTCTAAACACTACGCCCAAAACAAACAACCGGAAACAAGTGAACGGGCGTCCGACGCCGCTGACCGTAGCGAAATTAGTAGTTAAAGAGCCTGTAAGACGTTCCCGACCTGACAAAGCCGCTAGCGGCCGGCCATCAACGCCTGTGCCAAATCGTCGCGCAAATCTTCAAACGCTTCAATACCGACCGACATGCGGATCAGCGAGGGGCTGATGCCCATCTGTCGCCGCGCCTCTTCGCTCAGTCCCGCATGCGAGCTCCTGGCCGGAAGGGTCAGTAGTGATTCAACGCCGCCGAGACTTGGCGCTGCCAGCGGAATCCGCACGCGGCGCATGAATTCCGATGCGACATCAAAGCCGCCTTTCAATTCAAAACACAGCATGCCGCCGAATCCCTTGAACAGCTCAATGGCGCGCTGATGGTCGGCATGCCCGGCCAGACCGGGATACACGACCGTCGCAATGCCCTCTTGCTCACTTAACCATTCCGCCAGTTGTAGCGCGTTGCTGTTAATACGCTCCATCCGCAATACCAGCGTTTTGACGCCGCGTTGCACTAGAAAACAGGTGTGTGGGTCCATGGTGGCGCCATAGCGCTTCTGGAATTTCAGCACGTGATCCACTATTGAACGTGCGCCCAGAACCGCACCGCCCACCACGTCGGAATGTCCGTTTAAATACTTGGTCAATGAATGACAAACAAGATCAAAGCCCAGATCAAGAGGCCTGAAGTTGCACGGCGGCGTAAACGTCGCGTCGACAATGCTCAAGAGCTTGTGTTCGCCGGCAAATTCAGCTATCCCGCGCAAATCTGCAACGTGCAGCAGTGGGTTGGTTAACGATTCGCAGTAAAACACCTTGGTGGAAGGACGCAGGCGCGCTTGCCACTGATCCCGATCATCCTTGTTCACAAAATCCACATCTATGCCGCGCTGCGGCAGCTCGTCCCGAAACAGCGACAAAGTCCCGCCGTAGAGCCCTTCCTGCGCCAATACGTGATCCCCCGGCCTCAACGTGCACATCACTGCAGCCGTAATTGCCGCCATGCCGCTGGCGCATACCAGTCCCGTTTCCGCTCGTTCCAGGGCGGCCAGTTTTTCCTGCAGCGCGGTCTGGTTTGGCGAATTGTTGTAGCGCAGATACTTCAGCGATTCGACTTCGGCATCGGCCGCAAACTTGAACATCGCCGATTGATAAACCGGCGTAATCACCGCGCCGTCCGGGTGGTGCTCGCCCGCGTGGACGGCCAAAGTATCGGCCGCCATATTATTGCTGTGCATCCGTCGAAAACTCCTGATTATTCAGGCCGAAAAAACGGCGGCATTATTCGCCGCACTTAAACAAGTTCAAGCAGGCTGACTTCCGGACGGCAGCCCAGGCGCAGGCCGCGCATGTTGCCGATTCCCTTGCTGATGTGCATCTGCCTGCCGCGCCAGCTGTAGAGGCCGGCGATGAAGCGTTTGTCCCTGACCGGCGCAAAAGGCTCGCCGACGAGCGGCAATGAAAGCTGGCCGCCGTGGGTATGACCCGACAGCATCAGATCCCAATCATATGCCGCCAGATCTTGTTTGCCGTCCGGATTGTGCGAAAGAACTACTCTTGGCGGCCGCGTACCGGACAGACCTGCGAATGCTTCCGCGGGCAGAAACTCGTCGCCCCAGTAATCGCCGACTCCGACAATTTCCAGCTCAATGCCCTTGTGTTGAATACGCTCGGCTCTGTTGTGCAGCAGTTTAACTCCGGCATCTGTGAGCATTCTCTTCAACTCCGCCGTCGACTCGCATCCACCGCGTCGCTGCGCCCAGCGGCCGCCGTCATGGTTGCCGAAAATCGCGTAAACCGGAATCCCGCTTGTTAACAGCGGCAAAACACGTGACTTCAGATCCTGCGGGTTTTCGTCGCCGCTCGTGTAGAAATCCCCGGTAATGACGATGAGCTCCGGCTGTAGCTGAAGGCCGCTTTTTATCGCCTCGCAAATGTAATCGGTGGAAATGCGCCGCGAAACGTGCAAATCGCTGAGGTGTAATACTCGCAGACCTCGCGATTTCAAACCGATGTCGATGCGTCGGACGTTTACTTCCAGCCACTGCGGCTCGACATAGCGCATATAAAGTGCGGTCCCCGCAGCCGCACCGCCCAAACCAAACAGAAATTTTCGCCGCGTCATGTTAACCTTTAATGCCACAACCCGCCGGCATTGTCCGGCGGAAAGACAGCATCGCCCGCCGACTACCTGCTCTTTGACAAAGCCGAAAGGATGAAGTTGGAAAAGTCTTCCTTGAATCGTTTAAGCGACTCCGTGTGAACGTACATCATATGCCCGGCCGGATAGTAGGTCATCGTGATGTTGTCGCGGCGCGATTGCTCCAGCCCCATCTGATGCAACGTGAATTCCGTCGCAAAATAGGGCGTCGCCAGATCAAAATACCCGTTGGCGATCCAGACGTTCAATTCCGGATTTTTTGTCATGGCTTCGCGCAGCGTTTCAGCCACATTTGTGTATCCCGAGGCCGCATTGCCCCAATTCCACGGCCGCACGCGACCTGTCAGAATCTCATAGGGCAGGTCGTTTTCATATTTCAATTCGCGGCGAACATAGTCGTTTAACAGCGCCGTGTAAGGGCCCATAATAGCGGTTAAACTCGGATCGTGCTCGGTCCATTCACCCACGCCGTCCCGGTCAATTCCTGTAAAACGACTGTCCAGACGACCGACGGTGACTCCATTGGTCCGCAGCAGCTCCTTGCAGAACTGATGAATGTTAATCTTCAGATCGCTTAACAAAATCCAGGTCCTGTCCAGTCCTGTGTACTCGACGAGTTTGTCGGCAATTCTCTGTCGTTCGCTTTCCGCCAGTCCCGTGCCTTGCGCCAGCGCCGGCAGATAGTCATTCATCGCAAACTCTTCAACCTCATCCAGCGTGGTACGCAGATCGGCCTGCAGTTCCGCAGAGAGTTTATTGTGGTACCACGAGGTCGCCGTGTAAGTCGGCAAAAACAGGACATAGGGCCAGAGATTGCCCGGATCAAAACGCGCCGTGTTAAACTGCAGAATCGACGAGACCAGCATCAGGCCGTTTAAGTACATGCCGTGGCGATCCTGCAAATAACCGGAAAGCCCCGCAGCGCGCGTTGTGCCGTAACTCTCACCTGCCAGAAACTTCGGCGACGCCCAGCGTTCATTCTGACTCGTCCACAAACGAATAAAGTCGCCTACCGACTTAACATCTTCGTCCACGCCGTGGAACTGTTCGCGCTTTTCTTCGGGCGCCGGGCGGCTGTATCCCGTACCGACAGGATCGATAAACACCAGATCCGTCAGATCCAGCCAGGTTTCGGCATTATCCACAAGTTTATAGGGCGGAGCGGAAGCCTGCAACATGTCCTGCATATCCACGCGTCGCGGTCCAAGCGCTCCCAGGTGCAGCCACACCGACGACGACCCCGGACCGCCGTTAAACGCAAAGGTCACTGGCCGATCCGCCGGTCCCGTTGTACCGTCAAGTGTATACGCCACATAGAATATCGCCGCTTTGTGTTCACCCTTTTCCGTCACGGCGTTCAGGTAACCGCTGGTGCTAGTGTAGTTTAACACGCGCCCGTTAACCGTGACAGCGTGTTTTGACACGGCAATTTCTCCGGCGCGGTCTCCCAGGCCAATTTTTTGCAGCGTCCCGGCCGATGATTTTTCATCGGCCCGTAAACTTAAACAGAGGAACGGCAACAGCAGCAGGACCAACATAGTACTTCGGCGCATCGGCATATCATTCACCATCCAAAAGGTGTGCAAAAAAGCAAGTTATCTTTCAGCGCGCTTGTGTGCAAATTCACCGCACACATTATCGCGGCAAATTTCACCATCCTCGCTCCCATGAGCTCTCCGGCTCACTCCCGCTCGCCGAAAATACTGATTGCCTCGCCGCTTGCGGGCTGCGCGGCTTGCTTTTTGGTGCTGCTTGTCACCGGGTTGCATGTCTTCAGGCGTAGAGTCAGTCTCGCAGTGAGCGGGTTGAAGTCTCAGCGCCCCGCCGGAAACTCCAGGCCTTTGAATAGGTCTGCCGGCTGCCCGGTGGATTCCCGCCCGCCGGTACAACCGGCGCAAGTTTCCTCGCGAAGGTCTCAGCGAACCTGCCGCCCGGATCGCTGAACGGGCGGTTTTTCAGGTTCAGTGGGCTGAAGTGCGTCAAAATTACGTAAAACTACCTATAAGCTGTGAGCCCTTAGGGCTCACAGCTCATCCGCAAAAGCGCATCTCTTCGTGCTCTTTTGTAAATTCCGGGCATGAAAACCCGGATACTGATAGTTGACGACGAAGAGCCGATTGCCGACATGATCATGTACGCACTCGAAACCGATGGCTTCGAGCCGCTGTGGGCCGCAACCGGACGCGAGTGCCTGGACCTCCTGCGCCGCGAAGCCATTTCGCTCGCAATCCTCGATGTCGGCCTGCCCGACGGCAGCGGATTCGACCTGTTTAAAGAGATTCGCAGACGCTCCGATCTGCCCGTCCTGTTCCTCACGGCGCGCTCCGAGGAAATCGACCGCGTTCTCGGCCTCGAACTCGGTGCGGACGACTACGTACTCAAACCCTTCAGCCCGCGCGAACTCAGTGCGCGCGTCAAGGCAATCCTGCGGCGCAGCGGCGCGCGTGCTTCCGGCCCGGAGATTAACAAGAGCATGCCTTTTGAGGTGGACCAGGCACGCTACAGTATCTCCTATTGCGGCAACGCACTCAGGCTTTCGCGCTACGAGTTTAAAATCCTGCAGTTGCTGATCGAACGGCCGGGGGAAGTGTTCTCGCGCGCCAGACTGATGAACCTCGTGTGGGAAGAGGCCGAGTTCTCGCTCGAAAGGACCGTCGATACACATATCAAAACCCTGCGCGCCAAACTTAAACAGATTGACAACAGCGTTGATCCCATTCAAACGCATCGCGGCCTCGGATATTCACTGCGGGAGGAATGGTGAAGATTGCCACACGAATTTCCATCGGCATTTTTTTCATTGTCTGTGCCGGCGTCTATTACCTGGTCGACTGGATGGTGAACGACATCCGTCCGCGTTACCTCGAAGCGCTGGAGGAACCGATGGTCGACTTCGCGCATATCCTGGCCTGCCACATTGAACAGGACGCCACGCGCCGACTTCCAGATTTAACAGATCTGGGCAACGCCTTCGATGCGGCCTACGCCCGCACCTTTTCCGCTAAAATCTATCAACTTCACAAAACCACAGTTTCCCTGCGCACCTACGTGACCGACCGCAAGGGCATTGTTGTATTTGACTCCGGCAATGAATACGTCGGCCAGGATTTTTCGCGCTGGCGCGACGTGCGTTTAACTCTGGCCGGTGAATACGGCGCTCGCTCCACCAGGACGGTCGAAGAGGACCCTTCAACAAGCACGATGTATATCGCCGCGCCCGTTCACGACCGTAAAGGTAACATCATCGGCGTAGTGTCCGTGGCCAAACCGACGGCAACCATCATGCAGTTTGTTGAATCGGCCAAAGCCAAAATTGTAACGGTCGGCGTGGCTACCGGCCTGGTAATCCTGGTGTTAAGTTTTCTCCTGCTCGTTTGGGTCACCCAGCCAATCGCAAAATTAACCTGGTACGCCCGCCAGGTCCGCGACAATAAAAAAGTGACGCCGCCCAAACTCGGCGCGGGCAGCGACATCGCCCAGCTCGGCCGCGCTTTTGAGGAAATGCGCGACGCACTCGAAGGCAAGAACTACATCGAACGCTACGTACAAACGCTGACGCACGAGTTAAAAAGCCCGCTCTCGTCCATCAAAGGCGCAACGGAACTGCTGTCCGAAGAAATGCCCGCCGAACGGCGCGCCCAGTTTTTGTCAACTATTCAGAAAGAGTCGACCCGCATCCAGCAGTTGGTCGATCGACTGTTGCAACTGTCATCCGTCGAGGCGCGCAAGACGCTGGCCAATGTCGAAACTCTGCAACCCGGCGCTCTGCTGGACGACGTACTCGAAAGCCTTTCGGCATCGTTGCAACACAAGGGCATCCTGGTTAACAAACACGTTGAAATCGATGCGGAATGTACGGTTCGCGGCGAGCGTTTCCTCCTCTTCACCGCATTGATCAACCTGCTGCAGAACGCCGTCAATGCCGCGCCGCCGCAGAGCACCATCGACATCGGCATTACGTGCAGCGACAAAGAAGTGGTGTTTAACATACGCAATACGGGCGGGCACATCCCCGACTACGCTCTGGAGAAATTATTCGACCGCTTTTACTCCGTGCCGCGTCCCGGTTCGCAGCGCCGCGGGACCGGGCTTGGACTGCCCTTTGTCCGTGAAGTCGCTCTTCTGCACGGCGGCGGCATCGAGGTTCACAATTTCGCACGCAATTCGGTGCAGGCCGTACTGACACTGCCGCGCTGAGACTTCACAGTTTTTTCACACAAAGTTCATCGTCCTTCCCACAGAACTTCACACTTGCTGTCTAGATTGCGCACAGTTGGTCGGCGGATGCCGCATTCTGTTCAAGAATCAGGGCAGGTTCATGCAGGGATTATTCCAGAATATCAAAACGCGGGTACAATTGTCGATTATACCCAAAATGTTGTTCATCATCATCCTTGTCATCTTCTTGTTAATGCCGGTTTCGGCCATCAAAGACCTCATGTACCAGCGTTCGCGCACGCGCACCAATGCCGCTGCGGAAGTCTCACGACGCTGGGGCGGCGAACAGACCATCGGCGGGCCGGTTCTGTCCGTTCCCTACCTGCAGTACGAGCGCGATCACCGCGACTCGATTGTGGCGCAGCGCAGGACGGCGCATTTTCTGCCTGCGCAACTGGATATCGACGGTCAGATTGATCCGGAGATACGCAATCGCGGCATTTTTGAGGTCCTGCTGTATCGTGCACGATTAAATGTCAGCGGTACCTTTAAACAACCGGACTTCAGCCGCTGGCATATCGATTCTGAGAAAGTTCTCTGGGACGAAGCTTATGTGTCGGTTAACATCCCGGATACGCGCGGTATAAAAAAGGAAATCAACCTGCAGTGGAACGGCAGCAATGTCACGTTCGGACCGTCGACGGAAGATCGAGCCATCTTTGCCAGTGAAATCGGCGCATCGACGACCGTGCCAGCTCCCGGTGAAAGCGGCGAAGCACAGGACATTAACTTTGCGTTTAATCTGCAGCTGAACGGCTACAAATCGCTCTGTATTCTGCCTTTCGGCGGCGAAACGTCCGTCAACCTGGCTTCGACCTGGCCGCACCCGGGATTCACGGGCGAGTTTCTGCCGGACGAACACGAGATCGGCGACGACGGTTTTGCCGCGCGTTGGAAGGTTAACTACATCGAGCGCAATTATCCGCAGCAATGGCGCGAAAACAACGTCGACCCGGACAAATTCCACGCCTCCAGCTTCGGCGTCAATCTCGTCATACCCGTCGACTCCTACCACCAGTCGATCCGTTCCGTTAAGTACGCCGTACTGTTTATCCTCTTCAGTTTTGTTGCTTTTTTCCTGTTTGAAATCATGACCGGCCTGCGCATTCACCCGGTGCAGTACGCCCTCGTAGGTTTTGCCGTCTGTGTGTTTTACCTGTTGCTGGTTTCGCTCTCCGAGCATCTGGAGTTCAGTCTGGCTTACATTCTGGCATCGCTCGGATGTGTTGGACTCATCGGCGGCTACAGTTTAAGTGTATTAACATCGGGCAGACGTGCGGGCATTATCGCGATAGTCATGTCGGCACTCTACGGCATGTTGTACGTCCTCCTGCAGCAGGACGAATATGCTCTTCTGGTCGGCTCTATCGGCATGTTCCTCATCCTGGCGCTGTTAATGTATCTGACGCGCAAGATCGACTGGTACAACATTAACAAACACAGCGCGGCGGATGCCGATCAGGTACAATCCGGGGGCAAAGATACCCCCGGTAAGTTCGCCTGAACTCGCATTGTACAATTCGATTAACAAGTGGTTCTTGAATACGTAGGTGACGGGCGCGGGCTCTCAGTGTAATAACTACACAGCGGCTTGAGCGCCTCGCCCCGTCACCTTCGGTTTGTGGCTTGCTCTTTTTCCTCTTGTTAACATTCGCGTTTCAGGTTTGCCTGCCCTACAGTCGTTTCGAAGTATTTATCCAAAAATCTCCCGGCATCTGCGGTCACCCGATACAGGTATAAGATTGACAAACATTCGCGCGAGTCTCGCAGCAACGAGCCGGACAGACGAGGAAGATTCAGGAGCAAACGCCATTCCTTTAGTCTGTCCGGTTCGTCTGCTCTGATCGCCGTCGCCAATCTCACATGTCGGAGCGGCAAGCGATGCCGTCCGATTCGCACAGAGAGTTTGTGTTTCCCGGCTACCCTGTCTATATGGCTACAGAAGCGCCGCTTTAAGGCGCGAGACTTGCATGGCATTCACGCCCGCTACCCGGAACGCGATGCACGCCGGACTCAGTCAAATCGATCGATGCAATACAAATGCGCTGTGTACACCGGCGGATCGCCTTGCGGAGCCGCTTCGGTTCGAACCGGGTTATCCGTGAACCGCAAGTATTGCCGTTCATTGGTCCATACGGCACGATTCTGCAGGTAGATTGTACGTTCAGTAAATTGGTCCGGAAAACACTTGACAGTTTTGTGTATCATTGTTCGAACAGGCGGCCAAGGCGCGACTTGCCGTCCTGTTGAATGACTGACTCTGGAAGCTGAAATCCGGCAAGAGCCGGACAGTCGTCCGGTGCTCTGTTGAAAATGCTCCGGCGGTGGTGGCGGGTTAACGGGTGGGCCCTTGATTTCACGGAGAGAACCCATTTTTTCGAGTCTCGGCAAACCCAAGTATTCACTTCGGTTGATACATTGAGCCGCCTGCAGCCCGGACATATTCCCGGTAAATCAAAGCTGCTGCCTGTACTTTCGCTGATTCCTGGAAATACCTGCCGGCTCGCCAGGCTGAATTAAAATGAACAGACATTCAACTCTCAATACAGTAGTTTTTCTTATAGCCGTGGCGACTGTCCTTCAGATGTTCGTCGCACCGACATTGTCCGCAGATGACATCCAACCGACCTGGCCTGCACCCGATTCATGGGCCGGGTATTGCTCCACTGAAACGGAATTCGTGGCCCGCGATCTGCTCAGCGCCGCTCAATACCCGATGCAAATCCTGAAAGTGGAATTTGTCAAGACGCTCAGCCGCTGCCGCGACTGTCCGGAAGAACAGTTCGACTATCTGGCCGGTATTCCGCAGTTTGTTAATGTGGAAGGCGATAGCGCACTCCACAGAATCAATGAGACACTTCAAAATAGAACGCTGTTAACGTCAGATTTCATTTCCTCTATACTTGAGGAAGCCGAACGGTTTAGTAGCTCCGTGGTTGATTCAGACGTCCGGGATTCTGCCGACGGGACATCCAGCTACTCAGGGGAAGAAGATTCCGGAATCCTGGACTATCTGGACAGTTATCAAATAGAAGCTGAAGTCCTTTCACTTTGTTACGGTCTGATCAGCATCGCTGTAAAGTATACGAACTATAGTGTAAAACGCTATTTCAATGAAGAAAATGAACTGCGCCACGCCCATAATGAACGATGGATTGACGGCGAGATATTAACATTTGACATCAGCACGGGCAAACTGCTTGAGTGGGAAGACCTTCTTAAACCGGGCTCCGAAACAGTGCTGAGAAACCTGTCCGATTCTCTCCGGGCTTTCCACAGGATTTTCGTTTCCGGAACGCCCGGCGGAGCGTTTGTCGGACCTGTACATTTTGCCGTGACGCCCGCTTCCCTGCTCATCTGCCGCGCCGTGGATGAGCAGTATCCCGTCGGTGAAGCGCGCAAAGGCTACTTTGCACAATACAATGTCTATAGCCATGTTTTACCGCTGAGCCAGGTTGTTCAACATCTCAACCCTAAACGCTTTCCGGCGCTGCACCAAATGCACTTTGACACGACTCACACCATTTCGAAACCCGAGACCGGGCTCCCGCCTTTGCCCTTTGCCTTTGCGCTGTACAAGCTCAACCTGTCCGCCGGCAGCGATCAGATTCCACAACCGAACGACCTGAAAAACGTATTTGAGTCCTACGCACAACAGCACAAGATCAAATCGATGAAAATTGTCACGTCGGACACACTCGACTCAATCAGCCTGCAATTTGACCGGCGGGGACGCCTGGAACAACTCGCCGTCGGCAGTTGGGGAGAACGCAGATGGAGAGCGTCGCCGCAGACAAGAATTTTGCAATATCACTATGCACGGAACGGCAGGGAGAGCTGCTCCTTGTCAACCAGGATTGCATTAACAAAGGACAATCACAATTCACCAGCGACAACGTTCGGTGAAGTGTACGCTCTGGCCCTGGAGCCGTTTGCAGACAGGTCCAGCGACAGGTTCGGAACTTCCACACTGATCAACGGAACACTGTGGCGCGAGTCTTTCAGTTGGTCCGAACCATTTGCCGCTGTAAACACTACAGCATTCATGCGACGTGAAGTCGGAACGCTCGGCAGAGCACTGCGCGACTCGGTGTTTAACGGCGCGGGTGTTCTGCAGTACATATTGGTTTACCCGGACGATCCCGTTGGGCGGACAAACACCGTTTTACGCTTGCCGGCAATGCAAGGAGTGGATACGGTCCGGCATGCAAGCTTTGACGAATATGGCAGGTTGGAAGCTCTGACGCAGCGCAAATGGCGCAACAATGCCTGGAGCGGCCATGACTGGCGTTTTAACTTCGACGATCAGGACAAACTGATTTCGGCTGCGCTGCGCTACTACATGCACAAAACTGACTCCCGGATCGTGTCCTTCGAATATGACCGGAACAATCGTTTGATTCGCATTAATGGACGCCTCGCTCTGGTCTACGAATACTGGTAGAATCATGCATTGTATTCCACGCGTCCACGCAACGGTTAAATATTCTGCATGCAATGACAACCAAGAAGAAACAGCAAGCCGCCGCAGTGGCAACGAGGAGGCGAAGCGCTCAGCAAAACAGTTGCAGGTCCCGGCGACGAGTTAAACATCAACAGCGGAAAGATGTCCCATGCCAGAAAATCACAAGCGGCAATCCGGCCCGGGAAGCAACAGTGCCCTTAAATTGCCGATCCTGCTTTGCCTGCTCTTGACATCCGAAGTGGCGGCGCAAGAGAGTTTTCAGATTCCGCCGGAATACATCAAATATCGCGCCATTGATGATACAACGATGTTAAGCGATATCGTCACGGGGCGGCGCTATCTGTTGGAGAATCATTCTCTCTCGCGCTCAAGCGAACTGGAATTGTATTCAATCGAACACGTCGGTTGGTTTCCGCAGTTGCAAGTCGACAGTGCCGGAATCTATGTGTCGCTGCAACGCTTAAACAACACGCTCCAACGTGTTTTCCTTGCTGAAAGCGGCTACCTGGGCGACTTCGGCATTTATCTGGAAATTGAAGCCGAAGTAATGGAAACTGAATCGCCCGACGTGAATTCACAGGGTAGAGAAGCGGACGTCGACGCCTCGGATGATGAAGAAATGGGCCCGACCTACTACGTCACCGAAACTGGCTACCTTGAGTCATCCGTATTAAACATTGCGCATAACATTCTGTCCCTGTCCGAAGGCCACTCCTACTTTCACAGCGTGTATTCGGAAACGGCTCCCGGCAGCCGCGGGTCGCGCGACAGCTATCGGACTCACGCACTCGATGTTAACAGAGGCAAAAAACCTGGCTGGGCGGATTTGTTCAAGCCCGGACATTTGGAAGATGTGCGCAGCTGGATGCTCGACTATCCGCCCTTCAGCCATATTAAACAGCGCGGATTTCACCTGCTGGACAGCACCGACTTCCCGTATTTCAGTGTCGGCCCGGTCGCGCTTCATCTCTTTGTCCGCGTATGCCGATTGGGCGACTGTCCCGAAGGTATCGGCACGGAAACTTCGCTGGACGAGTACGAGGACGTCGAAGTCACCGTACCGCTGGCGCTGCTGCGGGAGAACCTTAATCCCGCCCTGTTCGACATGAATTATATCCGGACCAACGACCGGTTTGGCGGCAGTTTCCCTCCGCGTTCTGATGAGGCTCTGCCTTTTCCCTTTTCCATGTTAATGCTGGATGCGAACCACTGGATGTGGCGGTTTTCGGATGTTGAGCCGCTGCTGGCCCAATTGGAAGATTGTTTAAGATATCCGGGACTTCGCTCCGTACGTGTTGTTGCTCCGGACGGCAGTGACACTATTAGGGTCAACTTCGACAGACAGGGACGTATCAGCCGCCTCTCGGTCTGGAACAAAGCCCGCAACTACCACCCTTCCAGATTCCAGCGGCGCGACCTGACAGTGGAACACAGTCCCGACGGATACACCGATTTCACGATTCACAGCGCGGAATCGACGGACGGTTGGCCGCAGAATGACGGCGTTCCGATCGGCTGGGCGCGTGCATACCATGCACGGCCAGTCTTTGTCGCAAACGTAAGACTTAACAGTCAGGTAGTTGTCGGCCGCCCCGACGGATCCGTACTCAGTTCACAAAGCGCCGATCAGCGCGAAGGAAACATCCGCACAACGATTAAACACGTTGCTGACGAAGACGGCGGGTTCATGATCGATTCGGTCTTTTCCGTCGCTGGAACACTGCGCCATACAATTCGCACTTCAGCTGATTCAGGGTTAGCAACACATATCGTGCAGCACGCAGAGGGCATGCCGGACGACACGCTGTCGACGGTTTTGTGGAACGAGACCGGTGAAATAACACACATCAAAGCGCATTTTATTGGACGCGGCCAGGACCCTCGAAGCTATGCCTTTAAATACCGCGACGACGGTCTGTTAACAGCTGTGCGTCCATGGCGGCCGCAAACCGATCGCGAGTTTCCACCGCCGGCGACCTTTGAATACGACGACGCCGGACGACTGCTCTCAATCGACAAACGCCTGAAGATCGTGTACGAATTCTGGTAGACTGCAATAGTAAAATAACACGCCCTACCCGTAAGGCCGGCATTACTCGGCGATAAATCCGTCCTCAATCATCAATGCGCGGGCGCGGTGACGGTTCTGCTGCGAAACGGGCAACTTCAGGTAATACGGCAGCTCACGCGGTTTAACATGCGTTTCCAGGATGTTTAACATGCTTAACTGCTCGACCAGATTTAACATGCCGTCCTCCAGTTCCTCCGGCGCATCGCCGCCGAACTCGCCGACAATAAAATCCAGGATCTCGCGCACGCGTTTCTGACCGTCGGCGGCAATGACGATGATCTCCATCCACACATCCAATTTTTCCACGCGTTGCGGCCCGTCGGATTCGCGCAGTACAACGTTTTTGCCCGCCAGATCATAACGCCGCACGCGGCTGATATAACGCTGCGTCAAGCGCTCGCGCTGCTTCTCCGGGTTGCTGCCCCAGTCCGGCAGGATCGATGTGATTTTTGATATGAGCGACATAAAACTCACCAGCTTTGTTGTCGGCAAAAACACGCGGTGCGCGCGCTGGACTCACCAGCTACTAACGCGGAGGGAGGCGGTGGAATTTTGTCAGGATGAAAAAAAACGGGCGCAGCATTCACCCGCGCCGCAAGCTCAATGGCGGATGCGGGATCGGCATGAGACTGAAATCCGAACTGAATCAGGAAGCAACGGGACGCAGCATAACGGGAGCGCAGTCGTAGCTTTCCTGCCCCTGTCCGGCTTCGTCAAGACGCTGGATACGCGCTTTTTCCGCGTTGTAGTCGATCGACTCAATACGGTAGCGAATGCCGTCGGAAAACTGGATGGAATACTCGACGATGTCGCCGCTTTTCAGGCCCTTCCACTGCTCAGTGCGTTCGATGCCCTGGCGGGTCCAGTCGTACTTCTTGGTCAGTTTTTCTAGAATCAGATGAATCATAGTACGGTCATTCCCGGCATGATGTGCTTTGAACACTAAAGCGCAAGTTAGCATGCAATGAGCAATTTTCCATGTTCAAACGGTGCATCAGACATACTCGCGGAACATTTCAATATGCGGCATGCCCTCCTCCAGATAGGGCTCGCCGACCGTCTTGAATTCAAACTGGTGATAAAATTTCTCCAGCTCAAGTTGCGCGGACATACGGATTCCGTCGCCCGGATACTTCTTGGCTATGCGATCGATGGCTTCATTGATCAGCAATGAAGCATAACCGCGGTTGCGCAGATTTTTAGGCGTGAACACACGTCCGATCGTCGGCTCGTCATATTTGAGCCCCGGCGGAAGCACGCGCAGATAGCTGAGCAACGTGAGGTTTGACCCCAGACGGCGCCACAGAATCAGGTGGTCTGCAATTTTATCCAGTCCGTCCGCATCCAGGTTGGCGTTGCGATATTCAACCACAAATGCTTTCTGGCGCTCGACAAGTAAATCGTATAACTGCGACGTTGTGAATCCGTCGAATCCCGTCCACTGAAACTCCATATCGATGTCCAACATGCCTTGCTCTCCTGTATCAGATTAATCTCCATGTGTACGAGCCGCCGGACGCTTACAATTACAGCAATAAGCAATTGTCCCGCCGCTGGAGGTGCGTGGCGGGCTGAAATCCCTTCATTGATTGCGCTGCAATCGTATGTATTGACGCCGGCCGGTGCTGAAAAGAAAATCGTACGCGCTTGCACCGGCTCGCTGACTATCCGGGAACAGACCGACTATAGCAGACTCGGTCCAAAACTCGACAAATTTACATTTTTCGCGCGGATGTTCGCATCAGCCGCTCCAGAATTTTTCGTCGCATTACCCGTCCACCGCGCAACGCGATGCCGCAACGAAATCCGGCCGATGCGCCGGCCATACTAATTTGCCGGCTGGAACGTTTGTAGCAGGTCTTTTGCAACAGTACTAACGCCGCGGCTCCGCATGACGATTTTTTCCGCTTCCAACCTGGCCAAATCATTCGACGACAAACTGCTGTTTCGCAATATTTCATTCGGGATGGAAGAAGGCGAACGCGTCGGAATCATCGGGCGCAACGGCGTCGGTAAAACAACTCTGCTGCGCATAATTGCCGGTGCAGAGCATCCCGACGAAGGCGAAGTGACATTTAACCGCCAGGCGCGCTTTGAGTATCTACGCCAGCTGCCGGAGTTCGCCGAGGAGGCAATCGCCCTCGACGCCGTCATGGATGCACGCCGCGAGCTCCGCCGCGATCTGGATAAACACGCCGCGCTCTGCGCCCTTCTGGGCGGCGCGGATAACGACGACATCACGCTGGAACTGGAAGGCGTCACCGCGCGCATTGAAGCCGCTCACGGCTGGAATCTGGAAAACGACGCCGCGACCATTTTACATCGCCTCGGCGTGCACGATCCACGTGTTTCCACAGCCACGATGTCCGGCGGTCAGCGCAAACGCGTCGCCCTGGCCCGTGTGCTCCTCTCCGATCCCGATCTGCTGATCCTCGACGAACCGACCAACCATCTCGACGCCGACTCCGTGCAGTACCTGCAGGATCGACTGCAAAACTCCTCGCGCAGTCTGCTGATGATCACACACGATCGCTACTTTCTCGACGCCGTCTGCAACCGCATCGTCGAGGTCGATCAGCAGCGCCTTTACTCCTATCCAGGCAGCTACGAAAAGTATCTGGAGCAGAAGGAAACGCTCATACAGACGCAGGACAGCGCGGCCGAACACCTGCGCAACAAATTGCGGCGCGAACTCGACTGGCTGGCCGCAGGCGCCAAGGCGCGGCGCACCAAAGCCCGCGGACGCATCAAGTGGATCGAGGAGATGCAGGCCGCTCCCAAACGCACGGAACAAAAAGACATTAAAATTGAGATCGGCAAGAGTTTTCTCGGCTCCCGCATTGTCGATGCCGTCAACACTTCCCGCTCGATCAACGGTCGTACTTTGTTTAAGAAATTCGACTACATCGCCGCTCCGGGCGATCGCATCGGCATAATCGGTCCCAACGGCAGCGGTAAGTCCACTCTGCTGCGCGTCCTATCCGGCGAACTGGAAACCGAAAGCGGTTATATTAAACTGGGCCAGAGTGTTAACATCGGTTTTTTCCGCCAGGAGATTTACGATCTTAAACCCACCCAGACCATGATCGGCTCTCTGCGTGAAATTGCTGAATACATCGACACCGGCGAGGGCCGCGACCGCTACCTGACCGCACGCGATCTTCTGGAGCGTTTTCAGTTCCCGCACAAACGCCACGGAGCGCAGATTCAGACGCTCAGCGGCGGTGAAAAACGCCGTCTTATGCTGCTGCGCGTTCTGATGTCCAACCCCAATGTTTTAATGCTCGACGAGCCGACCAACGACTTCGACATTAACACGCTATCGGCGCTCGAAGAGTGGCTCGAGTATTTTCACGGCGTTCTGTTAATCGTCTCGCACGACCGCGCTTTCCTGGACCGCACCGTGCATCACATCTACGCATTTGAAGACGAAGGCAACATTAAAAAATATCCCGGCAATTACTCGGCTTATCTGGAGAAAAAAGAAGCGGCCGACAAAGAACGCAGCGCCGCTAAAGCCGCAGCCGCCCCGGAGCAAAAGGATACGCGCACTCAGCGTCGGTCTAAAAAAGTTAAACTCACCTACGCCGAAAAAATCGAATATAAAACCCTCGAAGACGAAATTGCGGCGCTGGAGGATAATAAAACGGAGCTCGAAACCGCTTTGAGTGCCGCGGCCGACATGGACTATAAGGAAATGGCTGCCAAGAGCGAAGAACTGCAGAAGTTAAACACTGTTATTGAAGAGAAAATGATGCGCTGGATGGAACTCAGTGAAAAAGCTGAGGGCGCCGACCAGGACGATTAATTGCGGTCTCACTCCGCCTTGCATTCCCACAACTCGAATACTCTTAAAAAACTGTTCTGTTAAACAGCGGCTTTATGGCCCGCGGCTTGCGCCCAAATCCCTTTCTGTTTGTCAGCGTTCCGGAAGCTGCGGATCGTCGTTGTTCGGCAACGCGTCGTCGCTGCGCGGCGGCAGGAAGTCGGTGTCGGACGGACTGTCAAGTTGCTCAAGTCGCAGTTCGGCAATTCGCAGGTTGATATGAGAAGCGTATTGTTTCGCTAGGTCCTTGTCGCGCCGTTTTATCGACAGTGAAAGCCTGTTTTCCTCGACGCCGTGCATGTCTTCCAACACCGAGAGTCGTGCCGGAAACACGCGCAGGCGCGCAACAAAAAAGAAGTCCTTGAACTTGACTTCGCTCAGCAGACGAAATGGCAACTTAACATTGTGGACTTTGCCCGCGCCACCCATTTTACCCAACAGGGCGCTTGCTATCGACTGAACCGTGTATTCAAAACAAAGCGAATCATCATCGATAAAAGCCAGCCCCTTGATGTCGCTGATCATCCGAATACTTTCCGCGGTTGTCGGTTCCAGTTCTATCGGTAAGGTTGGTAAGAGCATGCCTTCTGTTCCTCCGCCGGCGGCAGTCCCGCGCACCGGTCGCGACGGTTGCATCCGCCTTGTTGTACTGCGCTGAAGAGACGGAATATACGCATGTCCGACCGAATGAACGCACACGCCCCGCGGCGGAATGTAGTTCCAGCACGCGGGGCGTGTGCTCACAGTCTTTGAACCGGCAGGGTTCTATCTGATTTCAAATGCAATGGTCGGCACGTGCAGCCCGGATTCCGGCCCGACGATTTCCAGCAGTTCGCCGATCGCCTCTTTCGGCTCGGAAGCCTCGCGGATGTAGCGGCGCTGCTCGGCGTGGAACTCGCCGGCTTTATTCGAGTATTTGACTTCGATTTCACCAAAGCGGTTCGACGCCTTCACGTCGCTGAATTCATCGTGCAGCTTCCAGTTCTGTGGATAGCGAATTGTGATGTTCTGCAGTAACTCCTGCTCGCGGTAGATGCGGATCGGATTCTGCCTTTCTCCTGTCTCGCCTTTGCGTTTCCACTCCACCGTCGGCGAAAACAGACCGCCGGTCTGGAACAGTACTTCATCCGGAAGCACCGTCACCAGATTGTCGATAGTATATTCGATCGTCATGGACAGAGGCTCGCGGACATCTTCCAGATTGTTTATCTCGTACTTGAGGTTTGAGACTTCGCCTTCGTCGTATGTTAACAGGTTCTCGACGATTTCCAGCGTGGCCGTGCTACTGCGGTCTTTTAACGATTCACGCATGTAGTAGGCCTCCAGGCCGCGGTAACTGCGCGTTTCGACGATGGCGATTTCACCTGACTCTTTGATATTCAGGTCATAGGATTTTTCCTGGACCGCCTCACCGCTTATGCTTTTCGGCGTAGTTCCGATCTCGGTGCGTTTGGCGTAATCGGCATAGAGCGCGGGCGCTTGCGCCCAGTCCGCGGGCAAGACGCCGGGCGCCAGTTCTTCAATCGTCGGAAATACAACAACGGTGTCAGTGCCTGTTAACACCGCAATCCCAGGCCCGATGACTTCATTGTAAGAAATGAAGGTTGTGTCGAAATATCCCTGTGACTTGGGATGTATAAAGACTGCACGAGAATCGAGACCGGAGTGAAACAGCATCGCACGAGTAATCTCATTGATGTAACCGACTCCGGCTTTGCCTTCCTCGATCATGTCCTCCCAATCGCAGCGCCGGCATTCAGCGATCTTCATCTTCTCACGCGCCCACTCGGTTATCTTTTCAATTCGTTCCATCGCCGGCGCGGTGCTGTCGACTATTTCAGCAGATAGCTTCTGAATGGTTGACTTGCGGCCGTATTTGCGCATGTCGCGGTAGTCTACCGCCGGGATCGACCAATACTCGCTAAAACGCGTCCAGTTTGGAGCGCGCATGGCGTTGCCGGCGTTGGATGCTGAGAAAATCTGCCCGGTATACTTGCGGAATGTTATCTCGGCCGCATACCAATAGAAATAGTCAATCAGATCCAGTCTGTTCGGCGAATAAACCTCGTCCGCTATTCCCGGCACATTATTGCGACTGATAGAAATGACTTCGGCGTTGGTCGCCGAGTCGAGCAGAATGTCATAGGTGTACATCGTGTCCGGCTTGACCTGTTTTACCTTGATATCCCACTGGCGCGGGTAAACAAAACGATTGTCGAGTTTCAACGCCGGGATGCCGAACTGCAATTGCCAGTGCTGGTCGGGTTCATAGATTCTGAGATTCTCCTCCGGACTGACGAGAAATCCCTCTTCTATAATGGTTCCCTTTCGCACATTCGGATAGGCAAAGTCATATCTGACTACGTCGTCATCGAGTTTTGTCACCTTCAGGTCTTCTTTTCCAAATATGGAGACATCCCCTTCGGGCGACCAGACAAACAGGTACAAACTATCCAGGCTTCGTTCTTCTGTGTTTAACCTGTATTTGAAGGTGGAATAAACTTTATTCTCGGGATTGAGCACCAGGTATTTGCGCCGATGGACTTCAAACGGCCGGGACCTTGCCCCATCTCCAAGCACCTCCAGCGAAGCGAACTTCTCGAGGTACACTGCAGGAAATCCCGCGTGTTCGGCCATTAACAAATTGACGCTGTCGCGCGAAAGTCCCACACCGGGCGATTTTTTGGAAGGTGCGTTCAGGAAGATAATGCGCTCCTTGTGTGAACGCTCTTTGGCAAGTCGACGCGACAGCTCGCTTGAAGCGCCAAGCGTGCAGCCGGCCATCAATACGAGGCACACACCCAACACAGTAATGACAGGAACTATCGGATTCCGCAAACAAGTCATATGAGTCAGTCTCAGGTTATATTAACGCAGTTTCAGTCAATTGCCCGCCCCGGCGACGAACAAGACCGATAGTTTAATTGCAGCAGCCGAACCACGCGGCCGCGATAGACGCAACAATATTCACATCTCCTTGACCGCAAAGATCAAGGTCGGGATCGACAACTGCGAACGCCGGCTCGTAATCAACATCAGGTCGTCGATTTGCTCCTTCGGTTCCGACGACTTTTTCAGCAGACGTCGTTGTTCCGCTGTAAAACGGCCCGACTCGCTCGTATACGTCGCGTTCAGTTCACCGAATTGATTGTTAAATTCCACCGGTTTGAGTTTGGTCTCCAGCTTCCACTCCGGCGGATGATTGATCGTAATCCGTTTTATTACTTCCTCGTCCGCGTAAATGCGAATCGGGTTGACGCGCTCATCCGTTTCGATCTTGATCTTGCGCTCCGACGATGGCGAGAACAGTCCTCCGGTCTGGAAGATCACTTCCTCCGGCGTTACCGTCACAAGGTTGTCAATCGTATAGTTTAAGGTTATCTCCAGCGGCTGACGATAGTCGTCCAGATTTTCGATAGTGTACTCGCCCAGCTCGACGTTGCCTTCCTCGTAGGTTAACAACTCCGACATGAAGTCTTCCATCTCGCTTTCCTTGGCCTCGCGCAATGCCGAGCGCATCAAATAAGCGCTGATCCCGCGAAAGAACTTTTTCTCCCTGACGCTGATCAGACCGTCTTCGTCGATTGTTAAGTCGTATTCTTCCTCTTCGGTGTTTTCATCCACAGCCCCGCGCGGTGAGACGCCAATAGTGGTCGAGTCTTCAACATCGATGTACATTGCCGGACGTTCCTGCCAGGCCGGCGGCAATAGCCCGGCTGGCAGATCCTCAATGAAGGGATATAACACCAGAGTATCGCGTCCAGTATATGCAGCCACGCCCGGTGGAAGCAATTCACTATACGAAAGATACCATTTGTCGAAGTAGCCATGATTTGCCGGATGAATCATAACCACATTAGATTGCACATCAACGTAGTCCAGCAGCCCCATTGTGATTTCCAGAATTGACATGATGTCTCCGCGTTTTTGGCGCAGCACTTCGTCCCATTCGCAGTTTTCACATTTACCCAGCTCAATGTTTGTTTGTACCCACTTGTTAATTGCACTTATTGTATCAATGTCGCTCGTCGCGTCCATGGTCGCAGTTCGTGCAATTTCGGACATTATCTCATTCAGACGCATATCCTTGTACGCATTCTGATCGATGCGCATTCCATTGAAAAGAACCGACCAATCCAAGGGCATAGTCACGATGTATCGCCCCTTCTTCCGCTCTACCATACTGAACTTTAAATAGGAACCATTTTCCAGGTGATGTGGCGACCAGGCCTCTTCTGCCAGAGCCGCAACATCATTTTCCTGCACTTCCAGAATACGCGCTCCAGTTTCATCGTCCACCTCCGCGTCGTACGGTACAGGCACATCCTTGCCGATTCGTTTGAAACGCACCGTCCAATGAGGACGAATGTATTTGTAGACCACTTTTTCCGCCGGAACTCTCGTTTGAAATGCAAAAAAGTGCTCACTGATTAGCGGCCTTTTTCCGCTCTTGGTGCGAATGATGTACCCTTCTTCAATCATCGACCCCTTGTGAACATCCGGATAAACAAATCTGTAGACAGTAACGCCGCCGCCCGTTTGTTCAATCAGCAGATCATCCTTACCGAAGTGGCTTGTCTTGCCGCCTGGCGTAGTAACAGTCAGGTACACACTATCAAGTGTTTGATCCGTATCTTCAACACTCACTCGGAAAGTCGTTGCCCATTCCGCCTCCGGATTGAGAACGATATGGCGCTGCTTGCTGACCTCGTAGTGCTTCCAGCGCGTGTAGCCGCCCACTTGTTCGTGCGTAAGCCGTCGCTCGAGATAAACAGCGTCGTACCCGCGGTATCGCGATTCGTACCAGTCCGCTGCATGCTCTACTGTCAGAGTCGAATCCGGCGACGGTATGTTTAGAAATCCAATGCGTTCGATTTGCGACGAACGGCCACTCGGATACAAGCAGGACTGAACAATTGCGGCAAGCGAGAGAAACACGCAGAACACAACAGTCTTTCGGAACATGTCTCAAAACCTCCAATCCATCGACCATTTGTTTAATGCAGATCAAACTTCCCGCTGACTCAGCCCAATTCAATAATGCTGCCGCTTAAACGAACGGCTGTACTACTTCCCAGTCACCGCAAAGATCAAAGTCGGGATCGACAACTGCGAACGCCGGCTCGTAATCAACATCAGATCGTCGATTTTCTCCTTCGGTTCCGACGACTTTTTCAGCAGACGACGTTGTTCCGCTGTAAAACGGCCCGACTCGCTCGTATAGGTCGCGTTCAGTTCACCGAACTGATTGTTAAATTCTACCGGTTTGAGTTTGGTCTCCAGCTTCCACTCCGGCGGATGATTGATCGTAATCCGTTTTATTACTTCCTCGTCCGCGTAAATGCGAATCGGGTTGACGCGCTCATCCGTTTCGATCTTGATCTTGCGCTCCGACGATGGCGAGAACAGTCCTCCGGTCTGGAAGATCACTTCCTCCGGCGTTACCGTCACAAGGTTGTCAATCGTATAGTTTAAGGTTATCTCCAGCGGCTGACGATAGTCGTCCAGATTTTCGATAGTGTACTCGCCCAGCTCGACGTTGCCTTCCTCGTAGGTTAACAACTCCGACATGAAGTCTTCCATCTCGCTTTCCTTGGCCTCGCGCAATGCCGAGCGCATCAAATAAGCGCTGATCCCGCGAAAGAACTTTTTCTCCCTGACGCTGATCAGACCGTCTTCGTCGATTGTTAAGTCGTATTCTTCCTCTTCGGTGTTTTCATCCACAGCCCCGCGCGGTGAAGTGCCTATTATTGTCTCATGGTCAGCAGAGATGTAAATGCTTGGGCGTTCCTGCCAGGCCGGAGGCAGCAGCCCCGCCGGCAAATCCTTGATAAATGGATAAATCACCAAGGTGTCGCTTTCTGTGATCGCGGCAACTCCAGGTGTCACAAACTCACCGAACGTCACATATTCCCTGTCAAAATGTCCTTCGTTCGCTGGATGAATAAGTATCATTCTAGTGTCAACATCGGCTTGGCACAACATGGCCATGGTAATTTCCAGAATGAAGAAAATCCCACCCTCACCTTTTTCAATAACATCACGATAGTCACACTTATGACAATCACCAGGTTTGATGTTTTGTTGAACCCACCGCGTAATGGCAGAGATTTTTTCAATTTCGCCATCTGCATGTTCTGTTGCACTCTTTGTAATCTCTTCAAGCTTCGGATTGCGGCACATGATACCATGATCTCCGCCACGTATGCCATAAAGCATCCTTGACCAGGTTCCCGGTACCCGTACCCGGGAAAAAGCATTGACAGCGTCTACCAGACTAAATTCCACATAAGGAATAACTTCAAGTTGATATGGCGACCAGGCCTCTTCTTTCCATGCAGCCTGATCGCGCGCCTGCACTTTCAGTGTGCGTCCGTTCGATTCGCGATCATAGGACTTCTCGACCGGAGGCGCGCCTGTACTGCCATTTTTGATTCGCAGTTTCCAACTGGGTGGATAGATGTACTTATACACCACGTTCTCGGTCGGCACACTGGATTGCAAAGTAAAAAAGTGGTCACGGACTGCGGGTCGCTTTTTGCTGCTGGCCGTACGCAAAATGTAACCCTCTTCAATCATCGAGCCTTTGCGCACATCCGGGTATGCAAACTTGTAAATCGTATTGCCGTCTCCCGTTTGCTCAACATAAAGATCGCCCTTATCAAAGTGGCTTGTCATACCATCCGGTGACGTGATCGTCATGTACACGCTGTCCAGGTTCTGATCCTCATCGTCGACGTTCAAACGAAACGTCGTTGCCCAGTCTGCTTCCGGATTCAGCACGATGTAGCGCAGCTTTTGAATTTCAAAGTAGTCGAAACCGGTCAGATCGCCGACATGCTCTTCCGTAAATCTACGCTCAAGGTAGACCGCATCATACCCTTTGTATTTTGCTTCATACCACGCCGGTTCGTTCTCCAGCGTCAGCGTGGAATCCGGAGATGGAACATGTAGAAATTCAATGCGATTCCAATGTGAGCTGAGCTCCCAATGTGAATTAAACAGTTCCCTGATGAGACTACACGACTGAACACTTGCGGACAGCAGGATCAGCACACAAAACACAACAGTCTTTCGGAACATGTCTCAAAACCTCCAATCCACCGACCATTTGTTTAATGCAGATCAAACTTCCCGCTGACTCCGCCCAATTCAATAATGCTGCCGCTTAAACGAACGGCTGTACTACTTCCCAGTCACCGCAAAGATCAAGGTCGGAATCCACAACTGCGAACGCCTGCTCGTGATCATCATCAGATCGTCGATCTTTTCCTTCGGCTCAGACGCTTTCTTCAGCAGTCGGCGTTGTTCCGCCGTAAAACGGCCCGACTCGCTCGTATACGTCGCGTCCAATTCACCGAATTGATTGTCAAATTCGACCGGTTTGAGTTTGGTCTCCAGCTTCCACTCCGGCGGATGACTAATCGTAATCCGTTTAATCACTTCCTCGTCCGAGTATATGCGGATCGGGTTGACGCGGTCGTCGGTTTCGATCTTGATCTTGCGCTCAGACGAAGGCGAGAACAGACCGCCGGTCTGAAAGATCACTTCCTCCGGCGTCACCGTCACAAGGTTGTCAATCGTGTAGTTTAAGGTTATCTCCAGCGGCTGACGATAGTCGTCCAGATTTTCGATAGTGTACTCGCCCAGCTCGACGTTGCCTTCCTCGTAGGTTAACAGCTCCGCCATGAAGTCTTCCATCTCGTTTTCCTTGGCCTCTCGCAAAGCAGAGCGCATCACGTAAGCGCTTAATCCACGGAAGAATTTTCTCTCTTTGACGCTGATCAGACCGTCTTCATCGATTGTTAAGTCGTACTCTTCCTCTTCGGTGTTTTCACTCACAGCGCCGATGGGCGAGGCGCTGATCTGCGCGCGGTCGCCGAGATTGATCAGCACCGCCGGACGCTCCTGCCAGACCGGCGGCAGCAAACCCGCCGGCAAATCCTTGATAAATGGGTATACAACCAGGGTGTCAGACTCTGCATATGCGACCACGCCTGGAGAGATCAACTCGGTGAAGGTAACGTAGTCTTTGTCGAAGTATCCCTCATTTGCCGGGTGAATCATGATCATGCTCGACTCCACATCTGCGTGGTCCAACAGCGCCATGGTGATTTCCAGAACAGTAAACATTCCGCCGCGGCCGCGGCGCACAACGTCGTCGTATTCACAATTTTTGCAATCGCCTACCTCAATGTTCTGCTGCACCCAATTGTTGATTGCATCGATTTTCTGAAAATCGTTTTCCGCATTTTTGGTCGCTTTTCGGGCTATCTCAGCCAGATCTTCATCCTCGCGCATGTCAAAGTACGTGTCCTGGTCCACCCGCATCCCCTTCATCAGCTTCGTCCATTCGAGCGGCATTTCCAGATACATGTACCGCGTCTCGGCCGTTGCAACACTGAACTCAAGATAGGGAATGACATCAAGTTGATAAGGCGACCAGGCCTCGTCCTCCCACGCCGTCATATTGTTTCCCTGTATCTCCAGAATGCGCGCGTTTGATTCTTTGTGAAAGGTAAGATCGGACGGCGTCACGGCGTCGGCCGCGATGCGTTTAAAACGCAGTCCCCAACGGGCGGGATAGATGTATTTGTAGATAACTTTCTCGGCCGGAACGCCCGTCTTGATCGGAAAAAAATGCTCTCGGATCGTACGACGTTCGCCGCTGGTGGTGCGGACAATGTAGCCTTCTTCGATCATCGACCCCTTGCGCACATCCGGATAGGCGAACTTGTACTGAGTCGAGCCGTCGCCCGATTGTTCTATAAACAGATCGCTTTTACCAAAGTGGCTTGTCTTGCCGTCCGGCGTTGTGATCGTCATGTAAACACTGTCGAGATTCTGGTCTTCATCGTTGATGACCACGCGGAAGGTCGTCGCCCAGTCCGCTTCGGGATTAAGCACCACGTAGCGCAGTTTGCTGACTGCGTAATACTTCCAGCTTGTGTAGTCACCCACGTGCTCTTCCGAAAACTTGTGCTCCAGATAAACCGCATCGTGCCCTGTGTACTCAGCTTCGTACCAGGCCGGCTCGTGCTCCATCGTCAGCGTCGAGTCCGGCGACGGTACGTCCAGAAACTCAATGCGATTCCAATGTGAATTGTAGTCGCGTGAAACGATGCAGGATTGAACGATCAGAGCCAGACAAAAAAAGGCGCAGAGTGCGGAAATCTTGCGGTACATTGTGAACGTTTCCCGGATTAACATCGATGTGTGATTGTGTTCAGATACCTGTCGATATTGCAGTGCGCAGGTTTCAGTATCCAAGCAGTTTGTTTAACATTGAAGCGTCATTGCGTGCAGTTGGACTATTTCCATCCGGCGCTGTTTAATCTTTGGACTGAAAGACAAACATGTCCTTTTTGCCCTTCAGGAAGTCCCGGCAAAACTCCAGAAAACCCGCTCTCTCTTCGTTGAGGTAAACCTTGGCGCGGCGCGCAATCTCGTACTCGGCGCGCACGACGTTGTTTTCGGCCGGCGCCAGCGCCGCCGTCATCCATGAACTGATCTTTTTGTCGCCTATCGACAGTTTATCGCCGGAAGCGTCAAGTCCCGGAGCGGCAAGGTTAATGGTTAAGCGCGTGAACTGTCGATTGCCAAGGTAAACGCCCAGCGTATCACTCTCGCGGTTCAGCAGGTCGTTGTCGATGCTCTCAAACGGCACCTTCGGCAGATAGGTCTTTGTGCGCGAGTTAATAATCAATTTGCTCAGATCGGCATGCGCCGTAAACGTAATACTCGTGTCCGTGCTGCCGTCGTATTCAAAGTAGTCCAGTGAAAGTTTGCGGAACTGCCCTGTTAACATATTGGACAGGAAGTTTTCCAGATCGTAGCCGCTGAGCTCGGCGCGCGCATATTCAGCACTCGAAAGATACGTGTCGGCCAGCACGATCCGCGCCCGACCGTGGTCCAGGCTATCGATGTTTGCGTCGATCGTCACGTCAATCGCAACGCCGTCGTACTCCGCGTCGACGATCGCGCGCTCGGGTTTGTCACGGTTGAGGATGAAACCCTCCGCGCCGATGTCTCCGTTCGGCAGGGTCCCGAATTCGCCGTAGCGATACGTCGGATCAAAATAAGTCCGCACACCGCCGTCCTCAACAACGCATATGACGTGGTTGAACTGCGTTATGTGAATTCCCTCAAAAACGGGTTGCAAGGTCGTTGAGACCAACACCGGATGAATATTCACACCGAATTGCCGGCCGAGCGCCGTACAGAGAAAAGCTTTGTCTTTGCAGTCGCCCCATCGCCGTTCAAATACTTTGGACGGCGGACGCGGCACGATTGCATTGATATTTGATTCGTCCGCGATGTAGCGCACGTTGGAGCGCACCCAGTCGTAGATAACGCGCGCTTTGCCGCGAGCATCCGCGGCCGCATCTATGTCGTCCTGCAGCGCGGCGGCTTCGGCGGCGGTCAGGGCAAGCTCAAAGTCGATCAGATTCCAGTACCATTCGCTGAACCTGCTCAGCTCGACCGGGTTGACGAGCTTGCCGGCGGCGTCCAGCAGACGCACAAGAATCGCGGCGTGGTAACGGTCGTAGGGATAATAACGCAGCCATTCGGTTTCTTCCGTCTCGCCGAAGGTCAACACCGTCAGGTCGCTTTCTTCCCGCTGTACCGTGTAGGGAACAGCGCCGTTGGGTACAAACATTTCAAACTCCACGCGCATCTCGTCCGGGTGGTGAATCCGCAACTCCAGTTGCTGCAAGTGGCTGTAATTTTGTACGTACACCAGCGGCATATACTCTGCCCCGTCGTATTCCACCTCATAGCTGTAAGCCAGCTGATCGCCGACCTCCACGTCCTCAAAGCCGATAATGTAGGCCTTGGTATCGGCAATAAAGTAGTCCTCGTGCTCCAGGTTGCGGTAGATGATGTTGTCGCTGTCGATGTTGCGGCCGTTTTTCTCGGCCTCAACGTCTTCGACCCGGCGGTAAAACGATTCATAAATGTGGTATTCATTGTTGTCGGCGCCGCGTTCACTCAGCACATCCACCAGAACGCGGTGCTCGGAGTGCAGGCTGTATCCGCCATCGCTTTCTTCGACATAATATTCATGCACGAAGTTCTGGGCTTTATCCCGATCCTCCGGCAGCACTTTCCTGGCGCCCTGAGCTTCCAGCCGACTCGCCGACGCAAAACCGCCAAAAACGATAACAAACAAAAAAATCAGGCAAAGGCGAACGCATTTTTTCAGGCGCATGCCGGTGGGGAAGATATTCATAGGGCTCATTCGGAATGAGTGATCGCCGGCCGGGGGAGCAGTTACGGCGATCGAAAATAGTTTGCGTCTGCGACAAAGCGGTTGGAGCGCCGGATTTGACGTTGCGCGGGCGGCCGTGGCCGACAAACGGGGGGAGAGCTCGTCACGACTGCAACAACGCAAGGATTGTACAGAATCGAACTGCAGATGGGATACTGAAGATGCGCAAAGATACCAGAACATTCAACCAAGCGCCAAATATCCGATTTTTTTTCCTTGCGCGCAATTGTAATCGCAACATTACGTCGCGCGGTTTTCACCGTTGCACGTTTCTTCGTAGTCCACCAGCCAATCTGGATTCTAAAAAATGCCCGCAGTTAAACGGCACATGTAATGTGGTGTTGCATCTCCCATAGCCGGCGTGTTTTGGCTTTGCTGAGATGAGGCGCTTCGCCGTCGCCCTCCGGGGCTTTCGGCTTGCTTTTTCTTTTTGTTTGTCGGTGGTGTAAGAGCTTGGAGATTTGAATGCGGACAATCGGTTGCCGTGCAGCATATCAATAGTACTGCATGCAAAACCGGAAACAACTCAAGCACACACAAGCTTGACAACCCCGATTCATTCTTCTTTTCTGCAATTCTTATCGCCCCGGGCAATCTCGCTACTCTGTATTTCGGTCAAAAAAAAATACTCAGGAATCCCGAGCAAGTATTTACTGGAGATTTGGTCCGACATTTCAGCCAAACTGTTACAATGGGCTGATTCGAATACTTGTGACTTTCAATCTACAAACGTACTTTGATTCATTCATTAACAGTAGTTCATTCCCAACTACCGGCATCAATAATCTCTATGAATTCCAACTGTGGTTGAAATGTTTGTACAACAACCGCTTCAAATGTTGGATCTGAATGAATCTCACTGATTTCGGTAGAATGATCGGTTTCAAACTGTCCTACCTCGGACATGGTGTATGTTCCTGGTGAAACCATCACATTCAAATACAGCAGAATACATACAAGCGTTTCAAGCGACATAGTTCCCCCAATGCTTTGTCTCGGACAACATTAAGTTTGCTTTACAGCAATTTGTCCTTGCGGAAACACACGACCAATGAGTATTCGGCTGTAAAATTACAGTTGTATCAACCAGCTATTGATTACAAGAACCTTGATTCTGGGCTGGAAACGGAGTTCCATCGCCATGAATATTATCAGGGAACTATACGGGTTAGTACGGAGATTTGCGAGTCGTCGGGACGGACTGACGGACCGTATTTTCCGCGAAGATGCAAAATATACACGATTGCTGAATATCATTTTAGCCAATGAAGACTTGAGCGAGACTGAGTTGCATGAATCATTGAATCGGGCGATCGGTCGAAATTGGAGAGTGGTTAAACATCGGCTCATGTACAAGTTGGTTGATTTAACGTATTTGGTAAATCTTAATCCTGGCATGCACACAAAGCAGGTCGTTGGCGAATTTCGGTGTGAAAAGTTGTTGTTCCCGATGCTGCTTTGCCGACGGTTTGGCTCGTTTAATGCCGCCAATCACATGGCGAAACAGGTGCTTAAAACCGCGGAAAACCATGGATACACTTTTGCCGCGTTTCAGGCAGCCTGTGTTTTACGAGACACGAGCCTGATTATGGGGAATCTGCCGCAGCATCAGCACTACTTTCAATTGCAACGTAAACTGTTTGCCGTACTGCAAGTAGAACAGGAACTGGAATCGGCCTGGTCCATGCTTCAAGCGGCCTGTTTGCACCAGTTGAAGCCGGACTCGCAGACGTGCAGCCTGGTTGAACAGCGATGTGTTTCCGTTGTCGATGAATTTGATCTTGGGCAAAGTCCCAGAGCGATGCAACACTACCACAATTGCCTAGGATTGTGTCGTCGGGCAAACGGCGATTATCTCACGGCCATAGAACACTACGAAATTCTCTATGATTACAGCAGTGACAGATTTCACATGATCGCCTGGACCGCGTGTTACAGTCTGATACGATGCGCCGTTCTTTCGGGGTCTTATTCAAGCGGTTTGCGCTACATCGAAGCAGGCGTATCCCTGGTTAAATCAGGATCGTTCAACTGGTTCCAGTTCAATGCGGCCGCCTTTCTGTTTTACCTGCGATTTGATCGAGCACAGGCGCGCGAATTGTTTGAGCGTACTGTCAGCCACCCGGATTGGCGCAAACGCGCCGAACGCGTCGAGATCTGGCGCGTGTTCGAGGCCTACATGCGTTTGCTTGCTCCGCAGGCTCCGCCCGCCGTCAGCGCCTTTTCCGGCGCATTTTCTTTCAGCGAGTTGAACAAGGGGTTTGAACTCTGCCGCCGCGATAAAAACGGCCTGA
>CAYULF010000025.1:0-79862 GCA_964445695.1 uncultured Hyphomicrobiales bacterium
GCAACAAGCATACGGCCGCCGCAAGCCCCGCACAAGCGCAAAAAGCTGAACGGTCGGATTTCGCCGCCAAACGTAGTCGGTCGCGTGAGTGAACGGCCAGGCAGCAGCTGAACAGCTTGCAGGTGTCGGCGTCTGCACCGCGGCACGAAGCGCAGCTCCCACTGATAAAGGCAGAAATGCAAACGCCGCCCAACCCGAAGCCAGTCCGAAACGCCGATCGCCGGAACCGCAAACCGGCTTTAAACCCGATGCCGACACGCTCCCGACAAACCCGCCGGCCCGACGCTCCGCTCCCGCCGGCAAACAAAAAGAAAAAAGCAAGCCGCCGCAGTGTCAACAAGGAGGCGAAGCGCTCCGCATCAAAAAGTCGAAGGTCAGCCGGATTCCGCTGCGTGCCAACCCTGCGACAAAAATTCGCTCAATAGAGCCACGCGCTTTTCGTCATTCCGCGCTGCCGCACGCTTCCGCCGTGCGCCCGATAACTGATGTGACCATAAACAAACTATTCAGACCTACACCCAGGAGGAAAAAAATGTCGGAAAACACCAGCCAAACGGCTGACACCTTCGAATTTAAAGCCGAAATGCGGCAGCTGCTCGACCTTATCGTCAACTCGCTCTACACTCACCCAGAAATCTTTCTGCGCGAACTGATCTCCAATTCCAGCGACGCACTCAACAAAGCGCGCTACCGCGGACTGACCGACAAGGACATGCGCGATGCAGATGCGCCGCTGCAGATTAAAATCGAGATAGATAAAGACGCCAAAAAACTCGTCATTGAAGACACCGGCATCGGGATGCGCCGCGAAGACCTCATCAGCAGGCTCGGAACCGTGGCCAGCTCCGGCACGCTCGAATTCATCAAAAACCTGAAAGACGCCGGCGAACAAAAAGTCGGCGATATGATCGGCCAGTTCGGTGTGGGGTTTTACTCCGTTTTTATGGTGGCCGAAGAGGTGACCGTCGAAACGCTGCACGCCGATCCCGACGCCACCGCCTGGCGCTGGGTCTCCGACGGCAAAGGCTCGTTTACGCTGGAAGAAATTGAGCGCGAACAGCGCGGCACGCGCATCTCCTTTACGCTGAAAGACAGCGCCGACGAGTTTGCGGACGACTACCGCGTCAAATCGATCATCAAGAAATACTCGAACTTCGTTGAATTCCCCATCATGGTGGGCGAAGAGAAAGTCAACAGCGTGCGCGCGCTCTGGCACGAGAGCAAAGACTCCGTCAGCGAAGAAGAATACAGCGAATTCTACAAGTTCGTGACCAACGACTTCAGCGGGCCGCTGGGCCACCTGCACCTCTCGATAGAAGGCGCGTCGGTCAACTTCAAAGCGCTGCTGTTTATCCCCGAACACAGCCACTACCGCACCATGGGCTGGCAGAACGAAAAAACGGCGCAGCTCTACTCCAACAAAGTCTTTATTATGGACGACTGCAAAGACCTGCTGCCGGAGTATCTGCACTTCGTCAAAGGCGTCGTCGACACGGAAGACCTGCCGCTGAATGTCTCGCGCGAGATGACACAAAACAGTCCGGTCATGGCGAGGATCAAACAAATCCTGACCAAACGCATACTCAGCCTGCTGGAAGAATGGGCCGAAAAAGAGCCGGAGAAATACGCCAAATACTACGAGGCCTTTGGATCGCCATTTGTAATGGGCGTCAACATGGACTTTGACAACCGCGACCGCCTGATCAAACTGCTGCGTTTCCACTCGACAAAGACCGAAGGCGAACAGCGCAGTGGTTTTGCCGACTACGTGGCGCGCAAAAAAGACGATCAGAAGGAGATTTACTACTTCACCGGCGATCACCGCAACACGATGCAGAACAGCCCCAAGCTGGAATACTTCCGCAAGAACGAGATCGAAGTCATGCTGCTGACGGACCCGGCCGACGTGATGGTGATTCCGTCCATCGACAAGTTTGAAGAATACAACGTCGTGTCGATCGAAAAAGCCGACCTCGAGATCAAAGAAGACGAAAGCACGGACGCCGAGAAAGAACAGCGCATCAGCGACGAGCAAGCGGACACGCTGCTGGCCTCGTTCAAAGCCATTCTGGGCGAGCAGGTGGAAGATGTGCGCATCTCCAAGCGCCTCGTCGATTCGGCCGCCACGCTGGTAGCCGGCACCCAGGGCATGGATGCGCACATGGAGCGCATGATGAAAATGATGGATGCGTCCTACGGCGGCTCAAAAAAAATCCTGGAAATCAACCCGGGCCACGACCTGATCAAAAACCTGGCCCGCATTCAACTCGGCGGCGGCAGCGACGAGGACCTGCGTCCCTATATCATGCAGTTGTTTGAAGGCGCCATGCTGCTGGACGGCGCACTCAGCGGTCCGACGGACTTTGTGCAGCGCATGACGAAAATTATGACGGATGCCACACAAAAGTGACGCAATGTGGAACTGTGCGGCCGAACCATCTGTTAGCTCGATTCGCCGGTTCATTCGGACCTCGCGCGGATTGGCTCCGATTTGGTTTGTAATTCGACCTCAAATGTCGGATATTCCGCGACGGTGAACCCTCAGGTTCAGACCCGCTCACATTTGATACAAACTGTTTAATCATAACATTTTCACTTTTTGAGATTGGAGTTCAGACGCTATGCGCAAGTTATTTTTTGCCATGACGGCAATTGTGGCCGGCGTTGCTTTCAGCTACACCGCTTCCACCTATGTCTTTGCCTGTGACGGCAGCGACGCGAAACAAGCTGACAACACGGAAAAAGTTCAGTCCTGCGACAAATCGGCTTCGGCCACGGCAATCAAAGTTTCCGACAAAGGCGACCAACAATGTGCATCGAAAGCTTCGGCTTCGTCCTGCAGCGCCTCCAAAGCTTCGGCGACCAAAGTCTCCAACGACGGCAGCGGCTGCTGCGCGTCCAAAGCTGCAAAAGCTTCCAACGTTTCCAATGAAGCCGGTTGTGCGTCCAAAGCCTCCGCTTCCTCCTGCGATGCGTCCAAAGCTTCGGCAACCAAAGTTTCCAACGACGGCCACGGCTGCTGCGCGTCCAAAGCCGCAAACGCTTCCATGACCTCCAACGAAGCCGGTTGCGCGTCCAAAGCCTCCGCTTCCTCCTGCGATGCGTCCAAAGCTTCGGCGACCAAGGTTTCCAACGACGGTCAAGGCTGCTGCGCGTCCAAAGCCGCCAAAGCTTCCATGACGTCCACGGACGGCGCTTGCCCCAAAACGCTGCGTGCCGCCAACTTCGTCAACGTTTCGCATGACGCCGCTTGTGCTTCCAAAGCCAACGCTTCCTGCAGTGCTTCCAAAGCTTCCTGCGACGCTTCCAAAGCCTCCTGCGACGCTTCCAAAGCTTCCGACGCCAAAGCTTGCAGCAAATCCTGCGACAAAAGCGCCTCGGAAACCAAAATGACCGAAGCCACGGAAACGCCCGTTAAAAAAGTCGCCGACAACAGCTCCAGCGAAGAATAATCGCCCCTGTTGCAAGCGCCTGAATTCACACGCTTCCATGCGGTGAATCGGTAAATCAAAGCGCGGACCCATTCAGTTGGGTTCGCGCTTTTTTTATGCCCCTCTCCGACGAAACGCTGCCGTCCGAACACCGATGCGCACCGCATTTTCCGGCTCTTTTGGGCTTTGTTCATGTTTGTCGGCGGGATTACATCCGCCGGGTTTCCATGTGGAGTTGTGCAGCGGCGCGGTGCTCTGCGATTCGGGATCGACACGGCCTGCTTTTTTTGTTTGCCGGCGGGCCGGAAGGTCCAATCGCCTCAATTTTTGTAATTTTGCAGCGGCGTTTCAGGAGCAATTCCCGCCGACCACGCGGGACAACTTTAGTCCAGGGGGAATAATGGGATTTTCGGTCCGGGCTCTGGCCGCAGGCGATGTTGGGAAATTCATCAACTGTCAGTGGCAATTTTATCGCAACGATCCCAACTGGGTGCCGCCCCTGAAAATGGACCGGCGCAAACTGCTGGACACCAAAAAGAATCCGTTTTACCAGCACGCGGAAATCCAGCTGTTTCTGGCTGAAGACGGCAAGAAGGTCCTGGGCCGCATCGCCGCCATCACCAATGAACTGCACAACCAGACCCACAACGACAAGGTGGGATTCTTCGGATTTTTTGAATGCGTCAACGACCAGCAGGTCGCCAAGGCGCTGGTGGAATCCGCAGCGGCCTGGCTGCTCGGCAAAGGCAAGACACATGTGCGCGGGCCGGTCAATCCATCGATGAACGACGAGTGCGCCCTGCTGGTGGACGGTTTCGACACGCCGCCGCGCGTGCTGATGACATACAATCCGCCCTACTACGCCGACCTGCTTGAAGGCTGCGGCTTCCGCAAGGCCAAGGATCTCTACGCCTACGACATCGACCGCAAGGTCTACCGCTCTGAAAAACTCGAACGCATGCAGGACCTCATCCGCAAGCGCTACGACATCACCATTCGCGAAGTCGACTTCAAAAACAAAGCGCAGTTTCAACGCGACATTGAAACCATCAAGATGATTTACAACGAAGCCTGGGAAGACAACTGGGGCTTTGTGAAGCTGACCGACGAAGAATTCGACTTCCTGGCCGCCGATCTCAAGATGATCGCCAACCCCAAGCTGACCTACTTCGTGGAAATCAAGGGCAAGACCGCCGGATTTTTCCTCGGCCTGCCCGACATCAACCAGCAGTTGATCTACAACCGCGGCGGCGGCATCCTGGGCGGCGGCTGGCATCTGATGACCAAAAAGTCAAAGGTTGATACGGCGCGGATTGTCATTATGGGCGTGCTGCCGGAATACCGGCGCACCGGCGCCGACGCCGTCATGTATTACGAAGTCGGCAAGCGCGTCGATGAGCTCGGAATGCGCTACGGCGAGGCGTCGTGGATTCTGGAAGACAATGTCGAGATGCGCCAGGCGCTGCAACGCGCCATGAAAGCTGAGATCAGCAAGACCTATCGCATCTACGAGAAACCGCTGACCTGACACGGATTCGGCACGGCGACCGGCGCGGCAGACCTGATCGAAATCGGGCGGCAATCGAACGGCGGCAATAACGTCAAAAAGCTTCTCTCGGGACAGACTCCAGGTGTTTGTGCAATCCAACCCCAATCCTGCCGATCCTATGGCTGATTCTCCTCTTGATCTTGACAAAGCGCAACCCAATTGCGGCGTCGTAGGTGTGTTTAATCACCCGCGCGCGGCCGTTATGGCCTATTACTGTCTGCACGCCCTGCAGCATCGCGGCCAGGAAGCCGCGGGCATCGTGGCGCGCCGCATCGACGAGGCTTCAGGCAAACCGCGCTTCCGCATGCACAAAGGCCCCGGACTGGTGGCCGACGTGTTTGCCGACAGCAAAATCCTGGAAGAGTACCTGAACGGTACGGCGGCAATAGCGCACAATCGCTATTCAACGACTGGCGGCAGCTCGCGGCGCGTCAACATCCAGCCCTTTACAATCCGTTATCGCCTCGGCAACCTGTCGATGGCGCACAACGGCAACCTGACCAACACGCGCGTTCTGCGCCAGGAGCTGCAGCAGGCCGGCGCGATTTTCCAATCCAGCACGGACAGCGAACTCTTCCTGCACCTGATTGCGCGCAGCCGCCAGGCGACGCAGATCGATCAGATTCGCGAGGCGCTGCGCATCGCTCGCGGCGCGTATTCGATGTCCATCATGACGGACGACATGCTCGTCGCGGCGCGTGATCCGCATGGCATCCGCCCGCTGGCCATCGGTAAAAAACTGCTGGAAAACGGCGAGCACGCCTGGTTTGTGGCCTCCGAAACCTGCGCCTTCGACATCGTCGGCGCGGAATACGTGCGCGACGTCGGTCACAACGAGATTGTCGTGATCGACCAGGAAACGGTGAAAACCGGGAAAATTACTTCGTACACGATCGACGACGAAACGCCCTGCGCGCGCCACTGCGTCTTTGAGTACATCTACTTTTCGCGTCCGGACAGCAAGATTTTTGGGCACAATGTCGACAAAGTGCGCCGCAAGCTCGGCAAGACCCTGGCGGAAGAACATCCCGTGCAGGCGGACAGCGAGGACGAAAAGGTCATCTCGATCGGCGTGCCCGACTCGGGCAACACCTCTGCGCTCGGTTACGCCCACCGCAGCAGCGGCCTGGGCAACAACGTGCGCTACGAAATAGGGCTGATTCGCAGCCACTACGTCGGCCGCACTTTTATCGCTCCGGGACAGGACGCGCGCGAGTTCAAGGTCAAAACCAAGTTCAATCCGGTAGAAGGTGTTTTGACCGGCCGCAAGGTCGTGGTGGTCGACGACTCCATCGTCCGAGGCACAACGTCAAAATTGCTGCTGAAAATGATGCGCGCAGCGGGCCCCAAGGAGCTGCACATGCGCATTTCATCGCCGCCGGTGACGCATCCCTGCAAGTACGGCATGGACTTTCCGAGCCGGGAAGAACTGATTGCCAATCACTACGATTGTGATGAAGAACAGATCGGCAAGGCGCTGACCGCCGATTCCCTGCGCTACCTGTCGATCAAAAAGCTGATGGAAGCCGTGCCCCAGGAAGAGGGCGTCGGATATTGCGATGCTTGTTTTACAGGCAACTACCCGGTCCAGATCGACATGTCGGCCGTGAAGAATGTCGTTGAAGACCAGCAAATTGAGACCTACGCGGACACGGACGCGGGTATTTGATTCGGCGCCGACTCCGCGCGTCGACGAGATGCCCCCAACTGATTAATCACTCAAATTCATGCCGCAATTTGACGGCGCACTGTATACAGCGAGAGAAATCGATAATGCCGAAATTCAAATTTCCACTGTTTGCCTGTTTGTGTGCATTGAGCCTTCTGTTTACCGCCTGCGGCGGTTCCGATGAAAACGAACCGGCGCCGGAAGACCTGCCCAGCCTGGACGACGTTCTCGGCGATCTGCCCGAAGCTGAAATGGATGCAGCATACGACCCCGCTGCGGATGTACTGCGCTACACCGGTGAAGCGCGCCTGCGCAACGTCAAACAACTGACCTTCGGCGGCGACAACGCCGAGGCATACTGGAGTTTTGACGACGAATATCTGATTTTCCAGAGCTCCTGGGATCAGCTCACCAAGCAGGGATGCGACCAGATTTTCATCATGCGCGCCAACGGCGAACCGATGGAAGCCGGTCAACAGTACTCGCTGGTGTCGACGGATCGCGGACGCACGACCTGCTCCTACTTCATGAAGGACGGCCGCGTGCTTTTTGCCTCCACCCACGAGCACAGCGACGACTGCCCGCCGCCGCCCGCCAAAGCCGAAGGCCGCTACGTCTGGCCTATCCACGACAGCTACGACATCTGGGCCTGTGAGACGGACCGCTCCAACATGACGCTGCTGATCCACGGCCCCGGATACGACGCTGAAGCGACGGTCTCGCCCGACGGCAAATACATCGTTTTCACGTCGACGCGCTCGGGCGATCTGGAACTGTGGCGCTATGAAATCGAAACCGGCGACCTGCTGCAGCTGACGAACACGCTCGGTTATGACGGCGGCGCTTTTTTCTCGCTTGACTCCAAAAAGATCGTCTGGCGCGCCAGCCGCCCGACGGGTGAAGCGGCCAAGGCCTACAAAGCTCTGCTGAAAGACGGCATGGTCGAACCTTCGGACATGAACGTTTTTGTGGCGGACGCCGACGGTAAAAACGTCGTTCAGGTGACCGACCTGCCGGGAGCCAACTGGGCGCCTTACTTCCACCCGGACGGCGAGCGTATTCTCTTTTCGTCGAACCACCATTCGATCGAAACGTCCGGCGGCCGCGAGTTCGATATCTTCATGATTAACGTCGACGGCACGGGCCTGGAGCGCATCACGCATTCCGGTACCTTTGACGCATTCCCGATGTTCTCGTTCGACGGCAGCAAACTGGCTTTCGGCTCGAATCGCCGCGCGGATCGCGCGTCTTCGCGCGAGACCAATGTGATGGTGGCCGAGTGGATTGAAAACCCGACCGACGCGGACCGCAACTTCGTCAGCAACGTGGCGATGCCCGAAGCTAGCGAGCACGGCCACGGCGGCCATGGTCACGGCGAAGGCGAAGAAGATGGCGAAGGCCACGGGCATTCGCACTGATGCGAAGCGACTGCTGAACGGGCCTGAATCCGACAAAAAAAGAGCTGTGAGCCCTAAGGGCTCACAGCTCTTGTAGTTTTTGGCTGAAACTGCGCGTTCAGCACTCAAATCTCACCGCTCAGCCTTTAAAACTCCTCACGCAGGACTGCGCGGCGCAGAATGTCGAAGCGGGCATTCTGTCTTCCGTCTGTTCGCCACGCACCGCCTCAATCCACCAGATCGGACAGAGCGCTGTCGACATCAGAAAACTCAAACTCAAAACCCGCGCGCACCAGTTTGTCGGGATAGATGTGCTGGCCCGCCAGCAGAAAGTCGGCCGATTCGCCAAGCGCAATTTTCAGCGCAAAAGCCGGCACCGGCAGCCATGAGGGACGATGCAGGGCGCGGCCCAGCGCCGAGCCGAATTCCGCCATGCGCACGTTACCGGGAGCTATCACGTTGTACGGGCCCTCCAGGTTGTGGTCCAGCGCATATGTGATGGCGCGAATGACATCGTCAAGATGAATCCAGGGAAACCACTGGCGCCCCGAAGCGAATGGACCGCCGAGGCCAAGTTTGTAGATCGGCAGCATTTTCTCCAGCGCGCCGCCGCCCTCCTCCAGCACGATGCCGATGCGCGGTATGGATACACGCAAACCAAGGTCGACCGCACGTTCCGCCTCCGCCTCCCAGTCGCGGCAGAGCTGCGCCAGGAAATCTTCGCCCGCAGGGGCATCCTCCTGCGTGCGCGTGTCGCCCGTATCGCCGTAGTAGCCGATGGCCGAAGCGGAGATGAGCACGCCGGGACGCTCGGCGGCGTGTTCAATCGCGTCGACGATCAGACGCGTGGTGGCGATACGGCTTTCGCGCAGCTCGCGTTTGACCTGCTCCGTCCAGCGCTCGTCAAATATGCCCTTGCCCGCCAGGTGGATCACCGCATTGCTGCCGTCGATGGCCTTCATCCATTCGCCCGGAGCGTCGGGAGTCCACTCGACGAGTTCGATGCCGGGGCCGGCAAAGTTGCTGTTGCGCGCTATCGAGCGCGTCAACACAAGCAATTCGTGACCGGCCCGAATCAATTCGGCGCAGAGGCGCCGCCCGATGAATCCGGTTCCGCCGCTGATAACTACCCGCATACCTGAACCTCCACTCCCGTTGACAAACAAGAAAATCTGGTCAGGAAAAAAGCGCTCAGTATTCGTCGTCCGGGTCTTCGTCGGAGTCGTCGCCCTCCTCGTCCCCATCGTCGCTGTAGCTGAACATGCTGCGCAGCAGATCGCTGAAACGCGAACCGCCGGCGACGCCCACCAGCTGCTTGCTGAGCACGGAAAATTCGGCCAGCCCGTGCAGCACAAACTCCATCAGGAAAAGCTGCGTCAGCTCGTCCGCATCACCGTGGAAGCGCTCCACCAGCGCCCGCAGGCCGGCGACGCTCTCGAGTCGCGCGCGGTATTCGTCCTCGGCCAGGTCCATCGGCAGCTCCAGTGCGGTATCGCCCGCAAACCAGCCGACGACGTCGGCGTAGATGTTCGAGCGCGATTTGCGCTTGTTTTTCTCCGGGTCGGGAAACAGCTCGGTAAACAAACGCCGCACGGCTTTGCCGATCAGTATGTGCGCCACCTTGGCCGCGCCCTCCTGCTCGCCTTCGTAGACCAGTTCAATTTTACCGGTGATGGAGGGAATCACGCCGATCAAATCGCTCATGCGCACCTGCGCACGCTCCAGACCTGCCCGCAGCGCGCGGCGCTCGACGGAGCTGACGAGATTTTCATAGGCGGAGATCGTCAGACGGGCGGAAACGCCGCTCTTATCGTCGACGTACTCGCTCTCGCGGGCGGCAAAGGCGATGTGTTCAATCAGGTTTTTGGCGTGGTCGTTGACGGAGACAATCGCGCCCTGCTCGGGCGTGATGTCGGCTTCCTGCACGGTAATCGCGCGCGAATCCTCAATGCTGCGCGGGTAGTGCGTCAGAATCTGACTGTCGATCCTGTCCTTGAGCGGCGTGACGATCGATCCGCGGTTGGTGTAGTCTTCCGGGTTGGCCGTGAAGACAAACTGAATGTCGAGCGGAAAGCGCATGTTGAAACCGCGGATCTGGATGTCGCCTTCCTGCAAGATATTAAACAGCGCCACCTGGATACGCGCCTGCAGGTCGGGCAGCTCGTTGATCACAAAGATGGCGCGGTGCGAACGCGGCACCAGTCCAAAGTGAATGACGCGCTCGTCCGAGTAAGGCAGGCGAAGGTTGGCCGCCTTGATCGGGTCGACGTCGCCGATCAGGTCGGCGACGGTCACGTCCGGTGTAGCCAGTTTTTCGCTGAAGCGCATAGAGCGATGCAGCCATGCAATCGGCGTGTCGTCGCCCGCTTCCGCGATAATGTCGCGCGCCTGGCGCGAGAGCGGGTGCAGCGGGTCGTCGTTGATTTCCGAGCCCTCCACCACCGGGATGTACTCGTCCAGCAGGTTGATCATGGCGCGTGCGATGCGCGTCTTGGCCTGACCGCGCAGACCGAGCAGGATGATGTTGTGCCGCGAGAGAATCGCCCGTTCGATGTCCGGCAGCACCGAGTCGTCATAACCGACGATGCCGTGGAACACCTGCTGACCGCCGCTGAGGCGCTCGATCAGGTTGGCGCGCATTTCTTCCTTGACCGCATACGATCTGTACCCGGCTTGTTTGAGAGCGCCCAGCGTCGCGATGGAGTCACGGCGGGCGATAATCGAGTGATTTGTCATTGAGTTGCTTTATGAGGATTGAGGGTCGCGGACCTAACGCGTCCGGCGACGCCGATTGCGAACGTAGTCTTCAAAGATGTACTCGCCCAGACCTTCCAGGCTGGTATAAAAAGCGCGTCCCTGGTTGGTTTTGGTAAAGTCCCGGACGAAGGCCTGCAGATAGGGATCACGCGCCACCATAAAGGTCGTGATCGGGATCCGCAGACGTCGGCATGCACCGGCCAGGTTGAGCGTTTTGTTGACGATCCTGCGATCGAGGCCAAAACTGTTCTGGTAGTACCTGGCGCCTTCTTTCAGGCAGGTCGGCTTGCCGTCGGTTATCATGAAAATTTGTTTGTTGGCGCTTTTGCGGCGACGCAGAATATCCATGCCCAGCTCCAGACCAGCCACCGTATTTGTGTGGTAGGGCCCGACCTGCAGGTAGGGAAGATCCTTGATTTCCACCTGCCAGGCGTCGTTGCCGAAGACGACGATGTCGAGTGTGTCCTTGGGATACTGCGTCGTTATCAACTCGGCCAGCGCCATCGCCGTTTTTTTGGCCGGCGTGATGCGGTCTTCGCCGTAGAGGATCATCGAGTGCGAGATGTCGATCATCAGCACGGTCGAGGTCAAGGACTTGTGTTCGCGTTCGTTGACTTCCAGATCGTCTTCGGTCAGGCGGAAGTTGTTGAGCCCGTGGTTGATCTGAGCGTTTCGCAGCGAGTCCGTCATATCGATCTGCTCGAGCGTGTCGCCGAATTGATAACCGCGGCGCTCGCTCGTGGGCTCGTCGCCCAGGCCCGCATAGGGCGTGTTGTGGTTGCCGAGAGCGCTCTTGCGCAGACTGTTGAAAATCTCGTCCAGCGAGCGGCGGCGCACGCCGCGTTCGGTTTTCGGCGTGATGACCATGCCGTCGCCGTCTTCAGCGCGCCGGATATACCCCTTCTCCTCCAGGTCGCGGATAAAATCGCCCATTCCGTATTCGTCGTTCGTCAGATTGTACTCGCGGTCGACGACGTTGAGCCAATGCAGCGCCTCGCCCACGTCGCCGGAGGTGTGGACCAGCAACTGCATGAAGACGTCCAGCAGCGAGTCGAAGGAGACTTCGCTGATCGGCGGCGGAACGAACTTTGAGAAGCGATATGCGGGCATGCGGGGTTCCGGACTCAGGTTTTCTGTTTTTTCTTCTTGGCCGCGGGGAACAGGATGTTGTTGAGAATCAGGCGATAACCCGGCGAATTTTTGTGCAGCGAGAGGTCCGTGGGCGGATCGCCGACCGCGTGGCGATAATCCTCGGGATCGTGGCCCGCATACCAGGTAAAGGTGCCGCGGCCGAACTTGCCGTGGATGTACTTGACCTGGTCCGTGCCGGCGCGCTCGCCCAGAATTGTCACTGATTTTTTGATGTACTCGCGGCGGAACGCCGTCGTCTGCCCGAGGAAACCGCGCACCACGTTGACGTGGCACTGCGTCAGCATCGTCGGCACCGGATCGTACTTGGCCGAGAACTCAAACAAGGTAAAATAGTCGGTGTCCTGCGTCGCCAGCAGGTTGTTGGGATTGACGTCGATGTTCGAGTATTCGTACTGAAATGGATCCATGATCAGCTTGAAGTTTTCAAACGCGAAGGTCCGCGCAAAGTCCAGGCGTCCGTTCGCGCCCGCGTCGGCCGGGTCGCCGTCGTACATTTCAGCTGCGATGTCGACGCCCGCGGCCGACTGCGCGATGTCGTAGGTGTCCGTCGCGCTGCACATGGCAAACATAAAACCGCCGCTGCCGATGTAGGCGCGGATCTTTTCCACCACGGCTTTTTTGAGTTCGGAAACCTTGCGGAAACCCAGTTTGGCGGCCGTCGCTTCCAGCAGCGAAACCTGCTGGATGTACCAGGGTGCATTGGCGAAGGACGCGTAAAACTTGCCGTACTGACCGGTAAAGTCCTCGTGGTGCAGGTGCAGCCAGTCGTAGTGGGAAAGTGTGTCGTTGATGACTTCCTCATCCCAGATTTTGTCGTAGGGAATTTCGGCGTATTCCATCGCCAGCGTCACGGCGTCGTCCCAGGGCTGCGAGCCCGGCGGCGTGTACACGGCTATTTTGGGCTCTTTTTCGAGGCGCACGACGTCCGTGTTGCTGTCCTCGCTCTGCACGTCGGCGTAGATCTGCGCCGCGCCGGAACCGGACACCGTCTCAAAGTTGACGCCGCGCAGGCGGCACTCGCCGATGATGGCGTCGGAATTTGCCATCAAAAAACTGCCGCCGCGGTAGTTGAGCAGCCAGTCCACGTCCAGATCCATCGTCAGCGCCTTGAAGGCGATGCCGTAGGCTTTCAGGTGGTCGCTCTGTGCGCGGTCCATCGGAATGAGAATTTTTTGCGCCGAGGCGAAAGCCGGGGCAAACAAGAGGATTGCCAGAAAGGTCAAAGCGCCAAGCGTCGTTTTCGCCGTACGAACCGTGTGTGTGCCGATTATTCTGTCCTGTTTCACTGCTGAATCTCCATTGTCTCTTTCCCGCTGCATATCCGGGCGGTGCGCCGCGGCGCGTGCTTTCGTGGGGACGAAAGACCGCGGACACGCTTGTATCGATCCGGGATGAAAGAATCGTGCTGTAACTGCGACCGGCTTACGGGTGTTCGAGCGCCGTCCAAAGTGCGGCGGTCGTTCGATCCCGCGTAAATTTCGCTGAAACCAGCGGGGGCGAATGTTCGTCTGTTGCGCCGGAGCGGGCCAAAAACGGCCTCGCAGTCGTGCGTTAACGCGCGAACAAAAACAAAGTTTCCGCCGCAGGTAGCGGCAAGGGGATTTTCACCGGTCGTAAACCGGACTCCGATTCAGGCGGGTCGATTCAGTCAGGATGCAGTTTCCATGGTGCGTTTTTTGAAGTGTTTTTTGTCGGCAGCCCGGGTCTGCCTCTTTCTGACCTTTTTGTTTGCCATCGAGACTGCGGCAGCGCAGTCCCCGGACCAGCCCCAGGGCGAACCGGAGGTACAGTGGGCGGCGCGCGTCGTGAAGGCGAGTTCGCAGTTGTACCGCCGCGGTCCGCATTCGGCCTTCCAGCTGCTGGGCAAACCGAATTCGCTGTCCTTCCTGCCGTACACGGGCATTGCCAATCCCTGCGCGTGGATGGCGGACAACCGCACGGACGGGCTGGAGCCGGACCTGGACACAAATGCGAGCGCTGTGCTGCGCGTCGGTTTTGAGCAAGCCGTCAGTGCGCGTCAGGTTTTTGTGCTGGAGAACCTCAACCCCGGCGCGATTTCCACCGTGCGGATAATCGGCGTCAACGGCGAACAACAAACGGTCTACAGCGCCGAAGCCGGTCAGATTCCCTTTCGTTATCGCTTCCTCAACGTCTTTTTTGATCCGCCGGATTTCAAAGTCAAACAGGTCGAACTCGAGGTCAAAACCGGTAAGGTGCCGGGCTGGAACTCGATCGACGCGATTGCGCTCGGCACGACGGCGGACTCGATCAAACCTGAAATCAACCTGCCCGACGTCGCCGAATTCGGCGATGAAAAACCCGAAAACCTCGGCTCGCTGGTCAACTCGGAATATCCCGAGCTGCTGCCGGTGATCTCGGCCGACGGCCGCACGCTCTACTTCTGCCGCCGCGGACATCCGGACAACCTGGGCGACGAAAAACGCGACGACATCTGGCGTTCGCAGCGCAGCAGCGGTTTCTGGTCGGAAGCGGAGCGCATGGACGCGCCGCTCAACAACGACTACTCCAACTTCCTCTGCTCGATGATGCCGGACGGCAACACGATATACGTCGGCAATGTGTACCGGCCGGACAGCGAGCCGATGCCGGGCGTATCGGTCTCCTACCGCACGGCGGACGGCTGGTCTTATCCGCAGCGACTTGAAATCGACAACTTCCACAATCGCGGTCGCAACGTCCTGTATCAGGTCGGCAACGACGGCAAAACGCTCCTGATGGCCTTGGAGCGCAATGAATCCTACGGCGGCATGGACATCTACGTCAGCCGCAAAAAAGAGGACGAGACCTGGACGGAGCCGGTCAATCTGGGCGGCACGGTCAACACGGCGGCGGACGAAACGACGGTGTTCCTGGCGAGCGACAACAGGACGATCTATTTCTCCAGCTCGGGGCACAACGGCTACGGACTGAACGACGTGTTCATGAGCCGCCGCCTGGACGACTCCTGGACCAACTGGACGGAGCCGGTCAATTTGGGACCGAACATCAACACCGTCGGCTGGGACGGCAACTTTTCGATCCCGGCGTCGGGCCAGTACGCTTACTTTGTCTCCTCGCTGAATACCTACGGCAAGGAAGATATTTTCCGCGTCAAGCTGCCGCAGAGCATCCGGCCGCGCCCGGTGGTGCTGGTGAGCGGCACGGTGCGAGACACGCGCAACGGCCAGGCCATCAACGCGCGGATTATCTACGAAGATCTCGCAACGGGCGAGATTGTCGGCGAGGCCTACGGCGACCCATCGACGGGCGAATATCAGATCGCTCTGCCGGAAGGTGCTGTTTACGCTTTCCGCGCGCAGGCGCCCAACTACTTTGCGGTCAACCAAAATCTGGACCTGGCGGAGCTGTCCGACTACGACGAACTGACGCGCGATCTGGAGCTGACGCCGATCGAGCGCGGCCAGACGGTGCGTCTGAACAACATTTTCTTCGACACGGGTACGGCGGCGCTGAAGACGTCATCCTTCCCCGAGCTGATGCGCGTTGTCGAGCTGCTGCAGAACAATCCCAACATGACTATTACTGTCCGCGGCCACACGGACAACGTCGGCGAATCCGGCGACAACATGGAGCTCTCGCGCTCACGCGCCGGCGCAGTTGTTGAGTATTTAGCCAGCCAGGGCATCGCAGCGAACAGAATGAAGCAGGAAGGTTATGGCGAGGACAAACCGGTGAGCGCGAACGACACGGCGGAGGGGAGAGAGTTAAACCGGAGAGTGGAGTTTCATATAGATTCGGAGTGAGAGCCTGCGGGACACATGGACGGCGCGGCGCGAATGCACAGTCTAAGGCCGCGCCGCAGTCGTTTGATGAACTGTACAGGCCGGTCCGCGGCGCAAAGCATCCGATGAGCATGTGTTCAAGTTTCTTTCAGGAGCACACTTGCGACCTGATGCGGATTCGACCAAACGGTGGTTCTGAGGCGTTGAACGGACGGTTTTGGGTGTTTAGCGGACGGGTGAAAAATTTTGGGCGCACTCCTGCGTGATCAGGACCCACCCCGGCACCACCTCCTCCAAACACGATACCCACCAATACAGCCTCCCTTACCCGCACTCTGCGGACTCGTTCAGCATACCATTGACCAGTGACCTCCCAGACTGCGCACACGACCGGTCCGCGCGCGCAACTACAAGCATAATCAGAATGTCAATTCCCTCGTGGTCGAAAAAACCAAGCGGCCCGGTAATCGTATGTACCGCGCCAAATTCGCCCCTGAACGGATGTGATGCGACAAAACGTCGGGTATGGCATCCGGCACAGTGCCATGGCATGCCACACCTCTCCGCCACCGAAAAAAAACGTAATTTTGCCTGCGCCCACGGAGACTCCGCGGGCGTTCGTTTGCTCACACTAAATCAAGACATTTACGGCAATGGCATTTCTGAAACGAACTCATACCTGCGGCGCTCTGCGCCCGGAAAACAGCGGCGAAGAAGTAATCCTCAATGGCTGGGTGCAGCGCAATCGCGACCTGGGCGGATTGATTTTCATCGACGTGCGAGATCGTTACGGACTGACCCAGGCCGTCGTCCTGCCCGACGCCGGTGAACAACTCGTCAACACCGCACGCGGCCTGCATGCCGAATACGTCGTGGCCCTGCGCGGCGTTGTGCGCGAGCGCGAAAACCCCAATCCCAACATCCCGACGGGCCTGATCGAAGTGCTCGTCAGCGAGCTGGAAGTGCTCAATGCGGCCGACACGCCGCCCTTTGAAATCGAAGACCAGGTGCGCGCCGGTGAAGAACTGCGCCTGCGCTACCGCTACAACGACCTGCGGCGTCCGGCCATGCAGCGCATCTTCGACATACGCAACAAGGTCTACCAGTCCGCGCACAAGTATTTCAACGAGCTGAATTTCCTCGAATTCGAAACGCCCGTGCTGATGAAGTCCACGCCGGAAGGCGCGCGCGACTTCCTCGTGCCCAGCCGCGTGCACCACGGCAATTTCTACGCCCTGCCGCAGTCGCCGCAGATCTACAAACAGCTGCTCATGGTCGCGGGCATGGACCGCTACATGCAGATCGTCAAGTGTTTCCGCGACGAGGCCCTGCGCGCCGACCGCCAGCCCGAATTCACGCAGATCGACGTTGAAATGTCCTTCGTCGATCAGGACGACGTCCTTGAGATGACCGAAGGATTTATCGCACAAACCTGGCGCGAAGTGGCCGGCGTCGAACTGCCGCGCCCCTTCCCGCGCATGAGTTACGCCGACGCCATGAGCCGCTACGGCACCGACAAACCCGACACTCGCTACGGACTGGAGCTGACCACCGTCAGCGAGATCGTGGCAAGCAGCGGGTTTAAAGTCTTCAGCGGCGCGGTCGAAAGCGGCGGAATCGTCGCGCTGCTAAACGCCAAAGGCTGCGCCGCATATTCGCGCAAACAAATCGACGAGCTGACCGAACACGCCAAAAAGTACGGCGCCAAAGGCCTGGCCTGGATGAAGTTTAATTCCGACGGCGTGCAGTCGCCCATCGCCAAGTTTCTCGACGACGCCACCGTTGCGGCGCTGCGCGAAGCCGCCGGCGCCGAAGAAGGCGACCTCTTGCTCTTCGCAGCGGGACCGGATGAAACCACCTACACGGTGCTCGGCGCTCTCCGTACCGAGATTGCGCGGCAGACGGGAGTTCTGGCCAAACTGGACGGCGTGTTTAACCCGCTGTTTGTCACGGACTGGCCGCTGCTGGAGTTCGACGAAGAATCCGGTCGTTACATCGCCAAACACCACCCGTTTACGCAGCCGCACGAGGACGATATCGCAACGATGCTGGACAATCCGGCCGCGGCGCGCGCCGTGGCCTACGACCTGGTGATCAACGGACATGAAGCCGCCGGCGGCAGCATCCGCATTCACCGCAAGGAAGTCCAGGACCGCATGTTCAAACTGCTCAACATCGACGAACACGAAGCGCAGGAAAAATTCGGCTTCCTTCTCGACGCGCTGCGCTTCGGCGCGCCTCCGCACGGCGGCATCGCCTTCGGCCTGGACCGTATAGTCATGCTGCTGGCTGGAACGGACAACATCCGCGACGTCATCGCATTCCCCAAAACAACGAGTTTCCTCTCGCTGATGGACGGCTCGCCGTCGGCGGTGTCCGAAGAGCAATTGCAGGAACTCGGAATTCAACTGCGCGCCAAAGCCGCCAAATCGACCGAAGGCGACGCCGCTTAAACACAATCTTTGTCAGTTATCGGGTTTGAAATACACATGACTGAACTTCGCGAACAGATGCAATCCCTGGCGGAAAACGGAGATACTTTTTCCGCCGCCCAACGGCTGGAACTGATCCACGCATTTCTCGATGCGCTCAACCGCGGTGCGGTGCGCTCCGCCGAGCCGGACGGTCAGGGCGGCTGGACCGTCAACACCTGGGTGAAACAGGGCATTCTGACCTGTTTCAAACACGGCGAACTGACGGACATGACGCAGGCCGGGCACCCCTTCTACGACAAAGACACACTTCCGCTGCGGCCCCTGACTTTGAACGATTCGGTGCGCCTCGTGCCGGGTGGCTCATCCATCCGCACCGGCGCTTACGTTGCGCCGGGCGTCATCTGCATGCCGCCGATGTACATCAACATCGGCGCTTATGTGGACAGCGGCAGCATGGTCGATTCACATGCTTTGGTGGGCACCTGCGCGCAGATCGGTAAAAACGTGCACATCAGCGCCGCGGCGCAGATCGGCGGCGTGCTCGAACCCGCCGGCGCCAGCCCTGTCATTGTTGAGGACGAGGTGATGGTCGGCGGCAACTGCGGCGTCTACGAAGGTGTGCGCGTCGGCGCGCGCGCCGTGCTCGGCAGCGGCGTGATTCTCAATGCGTCCACGCCGCTCTTCGACAACATAAATCGCACCATCATTCGCGCGGATGAAAACGGCATCGTGCACGTTCCGCCCGGTGCGGTCGTCATTGCCGGTTCGCGGGCCATGCGCGGCGACTTTGCCGAGAAATTCGACCTGGCAATGTACACGCCGATCATCGTCAAATACCGCGATGAAAAAACGGACGCGCGCACAGCCCTGGAGCAGGTGCTGCGCTGAAGCGTCAACACGAGGAAAAGAACTGAACATGACGACTTCCGCCATAAAAAACGCTATGCGCGCTCTGCCGTTTTCGCAGCACACGCTCGCCAACGGCCTGCGCGTGGTGATTGTGCCGCGCCGGTCCGCTTCGATCGTCAACATCACCGTGGCCTACCGCGTGGGGTCCAAGGATGAACATCCCGACCACACCGGTTTTGCGCATCTCTTTGAACACCTGATGTTCGAGGGTTCCGACAACCTGGCCAACGGATTGTTCGACCGCTATTGCACGGCCGCGGGCGGCAACAACAACGCCTTTACCACGCACGACTCCACCGTCTACTACATGGTGCTGCCCTCGCATCAGCTGGAGCTGGGACTGTGGCTGGAGGCCGATCGCATGGCGGCGTTCGGCGTGGATCAGGCTGCGCTGCAGACGCAGCAGAACGTCGTGATTGAAGAGATTTCGCAGAACGTTGAAAACCAGCCCTACGGCAGCTTCTCGCGCGCGCTGAGTCAAACCGCCTACAATGAGGGCTCGCCTTACGGCTGGGACGTTTACGGCAGCGTCGAACACGTGCGCAACTCCACGCTGGATGACGTGAACGCCTTTTTCCGGCGTCACTACCGGCCCGACAACGCCTGCCTGGTGATCAGCGGGAATGTAGATCCGGACCAGGGACTCGAACTGGCGCGCAAATACTTCGAAGCCATCCCGCGCGGCGAACAGACGCTGAAGCGCGTGACCGAGGGCGCGCAGGATCGCCAAACCGGCCGTGAAACTCGCGTCGAGGACAACATTCCGCTCGAAGGCATTTTCCGCGTGTATCACTTCGACGGTTTCAGCAGCGACGACATCTTTACGGCGAACATTCTGACGAGTATACTTTCCGACGGACAGAGTTCACGCCTCTACTCCGCGCTCGTCTACGAGCAAAAAATTGCTTCGGAAGTCGGCGTGTATGTCGACGATCGCGAATTGAGTTCACTGCTGGTGAACTACGCCATCGCCGCCGAACCGGAAATCACCGCGGCGGAACTGGATGCCGCTCTGAGCACCGTCCTGAACGACGTCGCACAGAACGGTGTAGAAGAACGCGAAATGCACAAAGCGCAGAACCGCACGGCCACGCGTCTGGCGCGGACGATGCAGCGCAACTTCGGCGTCGCCAATGAGATTGCGTTCAACACGCTGTACTTTGACGACCCCGCCCGCGCCTTTGCCATGGCGGAAAAATACGCCGCGGTGACGGCCGCCGACGTCCAGGCCTTTGCACAGAAAGTCTGCCGCCGGGACAACAGCGTCGGCATTACCTTTGTCCCCAAATCCAGCTGATTGGATCGATTCCAAAAAAAGCTGCGTTTTCATCTGCATCGCGGTGCAACAGGTGGCCTTGTTCTACGTTTCAGCTTGCATGTACACGATGAAAACTGGATACGGTGGATAGTTCGCGCCCGCTCTCACGGCGCGTATAGAACCGACTCCTGACAAAAGGAGATATAAATGGGAAGTCAAAAAGGCATCAGTGAAGATTTCGAGAGCTGGTATCACCAGTGGAAATCCAAGTCCGGTCACCGCCCAACCGGACACCGATCAACAAGCCGCTCGTCGGGAATGCACGGCGGTCAACGCCGTCGCCATGGCAACGATTCAAACAGCAGCAACAGCAGTAACAACAGCAGCAGCAACGCAGGCAGTATTGTGGAAAACGCCGTCGGCACCCTGCTCGACGCGGTCAATACCGTGGTCAGCAAACATCAGCGGCCGCGCCCCAGCGTCAAAGAGGAAACGTATCGCAAAATGGTGCGCCGCCTGGACCTGGCCGAGCGCCAACTGGAAAAACGCCGCCGCAATGTCGTGATCTTCGGCGGCCTGGCGCTCGCTTCCATCCTCACAGGTGAAGTCGGCATTATCGTGCTGGCGTTCCTCTTTACCGGCTACAAAGTCTACGCGCTGACCGAGCACAAACGCAAGATCGATCATCTGGCGGCCGATTGCCGGCGCTACGAGGAAATGCACATCCCGGACGACAAGGTCCAGCGCGAAAAAGAAGTGCTGCGGCACGCCTACAACAACAACGGCCGCGTCTACCCCGAGCGCATCGCACTTGAGTCGGACTTTTCGCTCTCGGAAGTCGAACACATGCTGGCAATTTGCGTCGACAAACACATCGCATCCATCGAACTGGATGAAAACGGCCGCACTTATTACTATTTTACGAGTCTGGACAACAGTGATCCCTACGCGGATCTGCCTCCGGTCAAGTAAGAGCACTCTCCCGACAACCGTGAACTGAACGAATTTTCTCCGAGGAATTTCACATGCAAATCTATGTCGATTCGGCCAATCTGGATGATATCAAACACGCCGCGTCGCTCGGTATTCTGAGCGGCGTAACTACCAACCCCTCCCTGTTGGCCAAGGAAGATCCTTCCGTCGATGTTCGCGAGCGCATTCTGGAAATTCATCGCATTGTCGGCGGTCACTGCTCGGTGGAAGTTGTCTCGACCGACAAAGACGGCATGCTGCGCGAAGCCGATGAAATTCTCGAGTGGTTTCCGCAGGCCACCATCAAAATCCCGATGATTGCCGACGGTCTGGCCGCCACGAGCGAGCTGGCCAAACGCAATGTCCCCGTCAACATGACGCTTATCTTCAGCGCCACGCAGGCTCTGGCCGCCAACAACGCGGGCGCCGCCTATGTGAGCGTCTTCCTGGGACGCCTGGACGACATCGCAACGCCGGGCATCGACGTCATCAGCGACACGCGCGAAATCTGGGAAAAACAGGGCCTCGAATCCAAAATTCTGGCCGCTTCCCTGCGCCATCCGCTGCACCTGCTCCAGGTCGCCAAAGCGGGCGCGCACATCGCCACGACGCCGTATAAAGTCATTATTCAGTCGCTCAAACATCCGCTCACGGACGCCGGACTCGACAAGTTCCTGGCCGATTATCACAAGATGCAGGCCGAAATTGCCGAGTTGCGCAAACAGGCCTGACAAGCTGCGGTCCAACATGGAATGAATCAACAAGCCCTGCCTTTTTGGCGGGGCTTGTGCGTTTGTGGACTTTGCGCTGACCTGACATTCCAGACGCTTCGCCGTTCCGGCTTGCTTGTTCTTTGTGCTCGTCATCGGGTTGGAAACGGCGGGCACAATAACTGTCACGCGGCGGCCGGAGGCTTCCGGCTGCGCGACAAACAAAATTCATCAGAAGGCACAGCCCGATCGCCCGCCTCCGCAGGGTAAAAAACTGAAGGTTCAACGAGGGCGCAGGCCGCTCAGGAACGTGGAGAGAGCGGGTAAAACTCAGCGGCCGCCGAAGTCGAGGAATTTTTCCCAGGCCATGAAGAGCTCCCAGGTAGCGCGCACGTCGCGCAGGCAGTATTCGCAGATTTCGTCCAGGCGTCCCTCGCGGTACAGGTCGGTGACCATGCTGCCGTCCACGCCTTCCGATTTTGGCGATTTGATGCCGAAGGCGCGCGCGTAGAAATCGAAGTTGAAACGGCGCTGCGGTCCGCTGCTCGCAAAGCTGTAGAAGGAGAGTTCGTCGGCCAGGTCCGTGTGGTTGTAGTAACGGAACTTGGTGCCGTCCATCAGGTTGCGGCAGGGGCGAACGCCGCAGACGGCGCTGCGCAGCATGAGAAAAGGCGCATCAAAACCGCGCCCGTTGAAGCTGATCAGGCGCGCTTTGTTGTAGCGCTCCAGCATCTTCCAGAAATTGATCAGCAGCTCTTTTTCGTTGCACTTGATCATCTTGCCGCCGTCGCTCAGCTCGCTGTCGACGGCTTCGTCGTCTCCCAGGCCGGGGTCATTGGCCAGCGCGCCGATTTTCTCGTACTTCCACTCGTCGCCGCTGCGCAGCACCAGCGCCAGGCCGATGCAGACGATGTTGGAGGTAAAGGGAGACAGTGCAAACTCGCCTATCTTCTTCTGTCGTTCGTCGTCGTCGGCACAGTTGCGGAGCAGATAGGCCTGCTGCGCTTCATCAAAATTTTCAAGTTCTTGTCCGGCAGTTTCAATATCAAAGACCAGGTACTCATTGACTCGCATAATCCTGAAAACTCCTTACCCACAAAATACCCGAGGTTACAGGCCCTGAGCGGCCATTCTCCCTTCGACCAGCCGTGGACTTCTGACGACTTTTCCGTAAATTGTGTTTTGGTTTTAATCCGCTGTCTTAATATAGCATTAATACCTGGTAAGACATTCCGCAGCTTTCTCCGGGAAAACCTGAATGAGCACTGATTCCGCACGCCCAATGTCCGATACGCCGGAAGGCCCGCAAACATCCACGCCAAAAATGACAAGAGACGGCAAACCCTTCGTGATCACCCTGATTGTGGGGATCATCGGGCTTGCGATTCTCGTGTACGGCGCGCTGCGGGCGGAATTCATCATGACGGCGATCATCGGTGAAGATCGCATTGAAAAAATCAAGGAAGTGCGACGTCTGGCCAAGAAAGGCATCGACACCATTCCGGCGGTCATCACGGCGCCGCAGGTGGCGATGCAGGAAATGCCCGTCCGCGACGGACTGCAAACCTGGTTCCGCGCCGAAGACGCGGTTGAGAGTGAAAAAGGCGGCGTCGCCTACGTGCCGGACCTCAGCGGCAACGAACATCACATAACCCAGGGCCGCCGCAGATGGCAGCCCGCCCTCAAGCCGGACGGCCTCAACGGCAAACCGGTTCTCTCTTTCGACGGCACCGACGACTTCATGGAACTCGGCTCCTTCGGCGACTCCACGCTCGTAACCGTCGTTTGCGTCTGGCAGAAAAACAAGGAAGGCGGCGATCCCTTCCAGCGCCTCTACTCCAGCGGCTCGCAGGGAATGGACTACCAGTCCAGGGGCGTGTACTACATCCCGAAAACCGATAACAACGGCGTCGGCGCGTCCCCCGTGCAGATCACGATGAAACGTCCGCGCAAACCCAAAGACGCCTCCAACTTCATCGTCGGACGTCTCAACGTCAAGTCCGAACCGCCCCAACACTTTTTCGGCGACATAGCCGAAATGATGGTGTTCAACCGCCGCATCAGCAACGAAGAGCGCGATGCAATCCGCACGTACCTGACAAACAAATACAATCTCTGAGTTTAACGCTGTCGCCGCGGCGACGGGAGAGTCAGGCGCATGTCCACGCTGGAAGCGATCATCCTCGGCATCGTGCAGGGGCTGACGGAGTTTTTACCGATCAGCAGTACGGCGCACGTCACGATTCTCGGCTCCTGGTTCGGGCTCGTCGACCACATGGGCGCCGAAGAGTGGACCGTCTTTCTGGCCGTCATCCAACTCGGCACGTTGGCCGCGGTGCTTATCTACTTTGCCGCCGACATCGCGCGCATCACCAAAGCGTTTCTGCGGGAAAACATCTCCGACCGCCAAAAGTTCAAAGAGCAGAGCATCGACTCCCGCCTCGGCTGGTACGTGATTCTCGGCTCGATTCCCATAGGATTTATCGGCCTGGCGTTCAAGAAGTTCATCGAAGGCGAGGCGACCAAAGATCCCTTCGTTATCGGGACCAGTCTGATTGTGCTTGCGCTGGTTCTCTGGTGGGCCGAAAAGGTCGCAACCTTTCGCAAATCGGTCAATGACATCGGCCTGCGCGAGGCGATGATCGTTGGTTTTGCTCAGTGTCTGGCGCTGATTCCCGGCTCGTCGCGCTCCGGCACCACCATCACGGCCGGGCTGTTCGTCGGCATGCAACGGGAAGCCGCGGCGCGCTTTTCCTTTTTGCTCAGCATTCCGGCGGTGGCGGCCAGCGGCGGCCTGGAATTTATCCAGGCGCTGCCGATGCTTAACGAGGGCGAGTTGTTCACGCTTGTTCTGGCTACGTTTGTCTCGGCGCTCAGCGGATATGCCGCCATAGCTTTCCTCCTGCGTTTTTTACGCAGCAACTCGACGATGCTCTTTGTATTTTACCGCATCGCAATCGGCCTGCTCGTGCTGTACCTGGCGTCGCAATCCATCATCTGACGCCGGAACGGCCTGCGCCCCTTCGCTTTCGACTACTATGCCGCGACTGCAGAGCGCTTTACATACCACTCTCCTGCAAATCCATTTTGTTCGTCATCGGGCAATCAGGGCGCTGATTCCCGTGTCCGTCATTGTGCTGCTGATTCTGGCGGGCTGCGGCGAAGGCGAACATTCGGACAGCGACGCATTCGGCGATCCGCTCGACACACTTTACAACGACAGCCTCGACGCCGCAGCTATCGACTCGCTCAATGCCTTGCAGGACTCGCTGCAGACGGCCGACAGCATTTCACACACTCATCGTTTTCGGATCAACACAACCATCGGCCCGATCGACGGCGTGCTCTACGGCAAGGAAGCGCCCAAGACCGTCGGAAACTTCATTGATCTGGCGCGGCGGAGGCACTTCAACCGCCTGCCGTTTCACCGTGTGGCGCCTGGCTTCGTCATACAGACCGGCAACCCGAACACGCGCCGGCGCAGCAACTGGCGCAACTACATCGATACGGCCAGAGATGTGTCTGAAGATCGTTTGCTGGAGTGGCAGCAGGGCGGCGAAAGTTCCTTTGGCGCTCCCTTTGAAGATGAGATAGACACGACCAGCGCACTGATGCGCCGGGGATACCGCCGCGGCACCGTCGCCATGGCCAATCGCGGTCCCAATTCCAACGGCAGCCAGTTTTTCGTCTGCCTGCGCGACCTGCCGGAGCTGCCGCCGCGCTACACCATTTTTGGCCGCGTGACCGGCGGATTTGAGTTGATCGACAGCATCGCGGCCGCGCCGCTCATTCCGCTGCGCAGCGACGTGGACGGCATGCCGATAGACCCGGTTGAGATTCGCTGGGTCACCGTGCGACGGACACGATAATCTGCTCTGCAAGACAAACAAAAATGGATTTAAAGGGCTTTTGCAGCAGGAAAAGGACGGACGTCGAAAACCCGGCTGTCGTACACCTTTAATCGTCGTCGGGTAGTTTGGCGGCAAGTGGACCGCGCAGGCCTTCGTAGCCGGTCAGTTCGGCGTCGATAGCGCCGATTACCACGTGGGTGCTGACTTTGACGGGGATTTTGCGCTCATCATCGCTGAGCCAGATGATAATTCGACCGTCGCTTTTGAAAAGACCCCCTTCGACCACCATTGGTTCTATAACGATGCAGCGGAATTTGCCCGCCTCGACTTCCACCGTCTGACGACCGTGAATATAAACCGGGAGTGCGTAGACACTGTCTTTGTAGAAGTTGTTCAGGTGGAGTGTGTCGCCTTTGTTGCCGCCCTGCAGGTCCTGGGTGCGCAGGAAGTAGAAGGCGGACACAATGTCGTGCGTGAAGGGCTTGAGTTCATACTCTCCCTTGTCGGTGATTGCCTTGCCGTTGCGCTGATCCAGCTCGGCTTTGAAGTCGCGTTTGTAGTTGCCTTCGCGGATGTGCTGCTCAAAACGCCAGGGAAAGATACCGTCAATGTCGAGCACGGTACGGTACTGGTCTCGCACTCGATACAACCAGTCCAGGCTTTTAAGCGAGCGGACTTCAAAGCGGATGTCGTAGCAGTTTCGGTCTTCGTAGATCAGCGGTTCGGGTGCAATCTTGAAGGCCGCCGTACCGGCGGTGATGAACTTGTAGCCGATTTTGTACTTGAGAAGTTCGCCGAAACCATAGGCCTCGTTTTCGACGTAGCGCAGGGGCGGAGCTTCGCCGGCTTGCTGCGACAGGGTGACGGAACCGGCCAACAAGGCGACAAGCGCGGACGCAAGGATCAAATATCTGTGCCTGATGTACATGCTCGGTCTCCTGCGGTACAAAGTGCGAATACGCCGGAAAAAGCTCAATTTTACCCGGTCGTTTACGCAGTAACTATCGGCAAAGTGACGCAAAGTTTGCTAGACGCATCGCGCGAATGGACGAACGGCATGGTTTGATCATTGGCCGGTCGATTTGGACTTATGAACGGTCAAGGCAAGACCGATAGATTTCCAGCGTTCGGGCCGCAGTTTGACGCCAGTCAAAGTCCTGCACCAGCGAAGCGGCCTGCTCAACCAGCCTTGTACGCAGGCCGGCGTCACTCAATATTCTTTCGACCTGCTCGGCCAGGGCGACATCGTCGGCCACTGCGGCGCTGAGGCCCGTGATTTCATGCCGGACCAGTTCGGGAATACCACCCGCGCGTGTTGCCACGACCGGAACTCCGGCGGCAAAGGCATCCAGAATCGACGTTCCAAGACCTTCGGTTTGTGAGCTTATCAGGAACACATCCAATTCCGGCAGAATCTTGTCTACGTCGTCGCGAAAGCCCATGAAAGTGAAATGTCCCTTCAAGGCGGCCACGCTTTCCACGGCAGCCTGTAAATCCTCGCGATCCGGTCCGTCTCCGATCGCCACAAAGTGCGCCTTTGCACCTTGAAGGATCAGTCGTTCAGCCGTCCTGATAAATGTATGATAGTCTTTGTGCGGCGCCAGCGCGGCCACATTGCCGATGAGCGCCACATCGTCAGGGAGTCCCAGCTCGCGGCGCAAACGGCCGTCCGGACCGGAGGCAAAGCGATGCAAATCAACGCCGCTGTAGACAACCTCCAATCGTTTGTCGGATTTCAGTGAAGATCGAACAATCTCGCGAATTGCCCTGGACACGCAGACAATTGCACAGACCTGTGGATGTCGGTATTTCCACTGCGTCAGAATCCCGGATTTGAGCGGGAAGTCTACGCGGCGGCTGACAATAATGGGTTGCCGCATGCCGAAGCGTGCCGCCGACAGCACTGCAGCGCTGTGCGCACGCGCATCATGCGTGTGTATGCAGTCGATTCCACCATCGGCCGCCAGACGCGCGCACAGACGCGCCGCAGACCATCCAAGAGGACCAAAACGACGGAAAGTTGCGCGTTCAAAATTGTGTCGTGAACTGTATTCGGCCAACGGAGAGTCGGCTGGGCAAAGCAGGATGGATTCCGCGCCCAGCAGGCGCAGACCCTGGAGCAGATAGGCCGCCTGCTGCTCTCCACCGCGCCAGGAACGCGCCGTGGAGACGTGCAATACGCGCAGCGGCGGCCTCAGATCTGGTACTCCTTCAATCACCGCAGCGTGAGTTTCTGGCTTTGCAGCGTGCCGTCGGGGTGCTGAACGTGCAACAGATATATGCCGGACTGAAGACGACTCAGGTCCAGCTGTTGGCGGTCTCCATTACTGCGGAATTCCAGCAGCGTCTCACCCAGAATGTTGACAACTTTAATCTGCGAGCCGACGGGCAGCGGTTCGTTCGACATGACGAGGTCGACTGCCGGGTTTGGAACAAACAGCAGATCGTTCGTTTGCATCGCGCTTTCGCTTACTGCAGTCTCTGTGAAGTTGTAGGTGATATCGACGTTGACCTCGCGGACAAACGAGTTGTCAATGACAACACTGGTTTCGCTCAGCATATCGACATCGGGAATATTGAAGTGGTTGTTGTCGTAGATCACGGCGGATTCGATGGCCGGGTCGAGGTTTTCCGGCCAGCTGATCGTGATGGTAAAACCGGAGGCACGGCTCACATCGAGTTTGTACGATACCGTAAATTTCCTGGATTCGATAGCACGCAGATCGCGAAAGCTGTGCGTGATGTCTGCGAATTCATTGCACTCGCTGGGAAGGCGCATTCTGGCCCACAGACCGGAGGGCGGCAGCGGCGGCAGTTCCACTTCGTCCAGCTCGGAGTCGATGCAGGTCGTGGCATTCTCGTGAGCGCCGAACGCGACAAAACGATCGGGATGCGAAGACAGACTTGATTCAAACTTCAGCATCACAACTGCGGAATCCTGCGCCGAAAGCTGCGTGCAGGCCAAAAACGCCGCACATACACAGAGTAGAGTTTTCATATTGGATGTTTCCTTGAATTTCACTGATCGGGTTTGACGGGGATGTCATTCCGGGAGAAATTCTCTTGAACGAACCAGGGACTCGGCCCAGAGAATTCCACGCGGACGGATACTCACACAATACCGGAGAAAAAAACGGGGCAACAAGCGCGTGCCTGTTGCCCCGGATATTCCAATCACAATCAGTCCTGTTGAGACTGATTACTTCACGATCGTCATCGTACGCGTCGCCGTTTTATCGCCGGCGCTCAGCGTGTAGATGTACGAACCGGTCGGCAGGTTCGAGCTATCGAAGTTCAGCACGTGCGCGCCGGCTTCGAACTCAGCATTGCCGAGCGTCGCTACTTCCGTTCCCAGAGCGTTGTAGATCGAAACCGTCACGAAGGATTTTTGATCCAGCGTGAAGTTGATCGCCGTGAGACCATTCGCCGGGTTCGGCGTGTTTTGCTGCAGGCTGAAGCCGGCGGCAAAGGAACCGGATTTCTCCAGTTTAATGGCGTCAACGCTTTCGTCGCCGATAATCAGCGGCTGAGCTTTGCTCGTGAAACCGATTTCAGCGCCCGTCTGAGCGTTGTAAACCGTGTAGCGGCCGTAGGCATCGTCAACAGCAACTTCAACCGGGTAGGTTGCGCCGCTGATTACGATGAACGGATCCTGAACGTCATCGACGTAACGATCGCTGCTGAAGCGAACGTCGAACATGTCATTGTGCATGACCGGCGGCAGGTTGAAACGCTGCATGTTGACATTCAGACTATTCGGAGCGATGAAGACTTTACCGCTGCGCTGAGCCGCATCGTTGATGCTGACGGCAACGCTGTTGTCGAGAACATATTCGCGAACATCGGCGCGGCTCGTGGCCGACGACTTGGCATTGGTCGCGTCCATCGTCAGGATACCAACACCCAGGTCGTTGGGATCGGCAGCCTGGATTGCGATCCAGTAGCCAAAGCCCGGCAGCAGTTCGCTGACTTCGCGATAGCCCTGGTTCGTGACGTACTCATAGACACCGCCAACGCGCTCGGGAACCGGCTGACCCTGGAACGAACGGAATTCGATCTGGTCGACATCGATGGGCACGGAAAGCGCGCCGATCGTGTTCCAGCCATCTTCCACGCGAACCTGATAGCGCGTACCCGGGCCAACTTGCAGCACCGTAACACCGGCGATCGATTCGTCGAGAACAGCACCGTATTTCACGAAGTAACCAACACCAAAGCGCAGTTCGCCATCCGGCTCCGTGCGATACAGGTCGGCCGAGTAGAATTGCGGCGCTTCGAGAGCATTCGCGTAAACATTGCGATAGAAACCGTCACCAGGACGTACCGGCAGCGAAACGAGGTTCCAGCCGGAGTTCAGGTTCGGGATGCGTACGCGTTTCGGCGGCGTGTATTCGATCAGGAACGAGTTGATACGTGCATCTTCAATCGTGAAGGTCAGCAGCGTTTGCTCGCCCGGTACACGCGTGGCTTCGCGCATGTTGGTAGCAAAAATACCACCGTTGATCGTGTCGCGCAGGAAGAGCTGAGCGCCATCGGGGAAGTCGCGAACGTCCCAGGTCAGTGTGACCGGGTAGTTGTCCGCGCCGCCGGCGTTAAAACGCGCCGTGTACGCGATCGTACGATCTTCTTCGAGAGCATCGCGAACGTCGATCGAATTCGAACGACCCGTCAGGTCGCCAAGTCCGTTCGGCACCAGGTCGTTGCCGTCCTGATCTTTCGGATACCAACGAGCGCCAAATCCGCTTTGCGGGTTTTGCTGACGCGTTTCACCGAAGAGCAGATCAACACCATCGGTGGCGCGGACGCCCGTTCCGAAGATCATCGTCGAGCGCTCAATCGGATTGTTCGAGTTTTCGATAACAAGTTCAATACCGCGGCCCGTTACAAACTGGCTACGCGTATCAGTTTCTTCGTTCGGCTCGATCGGGTTGCGGAACATAATGAAGGTTACTTTCAGACGCACAGGCGAGATCAGAGCTGATTCGCTGGTGAATGTGATGTAACCAACATAGATACCGGCGGGGCTTTCAGTCGCCACCAGTTGATCGGCGTCGCAAATAATTTCCATTACGAGAGTAGCGTCGGCATCCGTCGGAATTCCGAGCGGGTTGCGGTGACCATCGCCGAGGATGCGGTCGATGAAGTCAATCGTACCAACGCTTGCTTCGCGCGGGATCGGACGCTTCGGCAGACCAGCAGGCGTCACGAATTTCAGCCAGGGCTGATCCGACTCAACGCGGATGTTCGTCAGACGCGTGGACGGAACCAGGTTGATAACATCAACGCGACGACGCGCTTTGTTTTCCTGTGCACCATGATCGGTTGCCGAGGAGTCCAGCGTGATCGGGTCGATCAGCTGCCATTCAGCCAGGTCCGTTCCGTCAACTTCTTCCACAACAGCGTTGGCGCCTTCCGTCGGAGCAAAACCGAGGATGGGCACTTCCGTCACGTTCAGGTAAATCACACCGGGACGTGTAGCTTCGTTGTTGTTGAATTCATCGTTGTTGCTGTTGTTGATGCCGTCGAGACCGGCAAACTCATCCGGCAGCGGCTGCGGATCAAACTGCTTTTCGGTGACCCAACGGTCGTTCCAGATCAGCGTATCATTCGTAATGATCAGCGGCGAGTTGTCGGAAACAGTTGCCGGCTGTGCAAGAACCTGGAAACGAATGTAGAACAGCTCAGCGTATTCGCGGTCGCGGCAGGTCGGATTCGGCAGACCTTCCGGCGCCGGCGACAGCGGAAGCTGGTCGGAGGTCACACCCGTAATACGGATACGACGACCTTCCGGCTCGGGCAGCGAACCGAGGCTGGCTTTGTAGGTCGGGTCTTCGATGTCGTCCCAATCCAGACGGAAGTTTTTCGCAAGCGAGAAAACATCGTCGGAGTTAGGACCTACTTTTTGCAGACCGATTGCGCGCAGAGCACGACCATCGTACTGCATTTTGATCGTAAAGCTCTTGATGGGTTCAACGGTGACGATTTCATCTACCGATTCCCAACAGTTTTTAATCAAAATAGGAACGAGAATTTCACGAGGGGGTTTGCCATCTTCTGAACGAGGCACCCACATGCGCAGGTCCGGGTGAACCGTGCCGTTGCCGAGGAAGGTCTCATTCTCGGAGATGAGTTTCAGAATTGGCAGGTCCGGATACTGTCCAAATGCGTCATCAGTGTCGAGAACAGAAAACGCGCCCGTAAGTAACAGCAGGGCCATCGCTTTCCATCCTAGCAATGAATACTTCTTGCGCATAAATTTCTCCTGGATACAAAAATGGATGAATTGTTAAGATCTATTTACTCATGTTCAATACAATGTAGTTTCCCGTTGTCGTGATCACGTGCGCCAGATACATTCCGTTCGCTATGTGACCAATCGGGATTCCAACCCTGTGTTTTCCGTAGGCATAACGCTGTCTGAACACCAACTGACCTGACAGGTTATAGACTGTCACTACATCAATACCATCGTGTGCGTTATCGGTTTCCAACACCCATTCACCCGGTCCGTAGCTGAGAGCCACACTTGCCTCTCCACCGAATGAAAGGTCATCGTCTACCTGCGTCGTTTCTTCTTTCTGACTCTTCAGTATCAGGCTTGAGCCAAGCAATCCCGTGATACACGAGCATTCGCCTGCTTGGATCGGGCGCAATACTAATTCAGCCGTCGTATCGATATTTAGCTGATTTCGCAATTCAATTTTCACAAAGTCTGCAACGCTCAGCGTTTCCAACATCGAGAAGTCTGCCTGGAAGGTGGCACTGTTGCCGTCTTCGGCCACTTCAATCTTCCGCAGTTCTATGCCCTGGTCCAATGAGGAAATCGATTCGATTGCAAACAAACCCGAGGGTTCAATTTCGACTTCCAGGTCTACCGTGCTTTGTCGCGTCTCTTCTCCGCGTACAAACGACAGCATTGTCTCAGCGCGGTTGTCTATGCCTTCGTCAAACAGAAGCTCGTCAAGTTCGGGGAGATCAAAACGTACGATGCGTTTGTCTGATTCCCGGATTTCAGCTGTCAACTTTCCGAGTCCATCGACTTCGGCATTCTGATCCGAGGTCTTTACGCCGTCTGCTTCGAGTTTCCCGAATGTTGCCCTGGGAATTTCCAGTAGAATCTCCTGTGGGCAGTCTCCGAGAATTCTTCCTACAAATCCAACGAGTTTTGTGCGTTCGGTTGTTCGCAGGAAGCGCGACAGGTTGAATCCTACTGCGCTTGCGACTCCCGGTGTGCTGAAGTTGCCTTCAGCTTCCCACTCCAAACCCTCGGCCATAGTTCCGATCGTCAACAGTCGATCAAACAACACATGCTCGGGATTAAAGGTGAGCGCGATGTCGAATCCGAGGAGGCTGTCGGCAGCCGCTATCGGGTCAACTTCCACGAAGACCGCCAGTGTTCGAGTCTCAAAACAGACATCGATGGAGGCATCGCGAATGTAAATCGTTGTCGCATTGGCTTCATTCTGTCGGTGGCACATGGCCACCGACAGAATGATAATCGCCAATATTTTCAAAGATCGATTCACGTCAATCTCAGCGTGCTACCGAAACACTGCCGCTCTGAACGCCATTAGCGCCTTCGAGGCGGTAGACATAGCTGCCGTTAGCCAGTTGTTTGCCGTCGGCATCCAGTCCGTTCCATTCGATTACCTGAGTACCTTCGCTCATCGTCTGCGTTCCGAAGTCCTTGACAACATTGCCCAGGATGTCGAACACGCGCAGGCTGTAATCGCCGGCGACCGTGATGTTAAACGCAAATTCGACGCGCTCGGTGAACGGGTTCGGATAGACGTTGGCCGTAGAAGCGTCAACGCCGACCGGAATCTCAATCGATCCTTTGTTCACATCGTTGACTTCGACGTTCTCGGCGCGCAGAACCGCACCGGCCGTTCGAACCGTGGCATAAGCCAGCACATCGCCCGTGTTGAACGTGCCCGAAGCGGCAATTGAGATGATCGATTGACCATTGACCGCCAGCACTTTGTTGCCGTTGGCTTCAACTGCTTCGATGTTCGTTACAACGCCGTCAAAATCCATTTCAACACCAACAGCGCCGTTGACATTGCCCGTGAAGGTCACCGGAACCAGATAGGTCTGGTCGGCGATCTTGCGAACGTCGTTCAACTCAACACCGCTGACGAAAGGCTGAGCTGCGCCGGCTTTGCCATAAGCCACCGTCGTATCGAGGCGCCAGGGCAGAACGGGAACGCGACCAGCCATGTAGTTGATGATCAAAGCGGCATCGTAGGAGTTCGCTTCAAAGAACAACTGCGTCGGGATGAAGGAGTTGTCAGCCGGGATATCGTCGAATTCGTTGGCCGAACGCGTCGGGACGTCACGACGATAACGCGGGGCGGGATCGTTGTTTTCGTCACGCGTCGAGTAGAAGTAACGACCGTTGTGGTTGACATCGCCATGATAGGCTTCGCGCTCCAGCAGCGAGTCGAGCGGTTTGAACTCAACAACCGAACGCATGATCGTCAGCGGATCCGTAACCGTAACAAATTCGTTTTGCGGTTTCAGGAAGTGCTGGTTGCCCGGCAGTTGCGACAGGTTGGCATCGCCGTCACCCCAACCACGAATACCCTGACGCGGCGTAGCAACAAAACGAATAACGTTGTTGTTGGCGCGCGACGGGGACCAGGTCGAGGTCAAATCCGTGCGATTGCGGCTGTTTTCCGGCGTATCGCGGTTCGGATCACGGTTGATGAAGTTGGCTTCCGACTCGATGAACAGACCGTTCATGAAGCTCGTCGGTGCCTGACCAAACGGATGCGACTCGATACCTACGGAGGAACCGGAGGTTTTCACAGCACCCGGGACCTGAGGATCGCCTACCGTGCTATAGTGGAATTCGATGTCGCCCTGCTCGAATTGTTTCGGTTGACCAACCGGAGCTGATTCGAACAGTTTCAGCTGGAAGGTACCAACCGAAGAACGTTTGACGGATGCATCCGGCGAAAGCGGATCTTCCGGATTGTTGGCATCAAAGAAGTAGTTGATGTTCAGGTCACGCCATTCAACGACGAAGTTATTCACGCCATTAGCGCTGACCTGGTTCATCACTGCGATTTCAGACTCCAGGAACAACTGATTGTTCTGGTCGCGCTGGTTGTCGCCGCGATAGTAGTGCTCACCCCAGAAAGGAGCGATTACCGTATTAGGCTCAGCGTTGTTGAACAGACGCGTCGGAATGTTCGAAGCCAACAGCGGCGGTTGATTGCCGAAGAGCACAAAACCGTTGACGTTAATCTGGATGCGCGTGTAGCGCTGTCCTTCGTATTCGAACGTGAATCCCAGGTCGACGCCGAAGCGGCCATTTTTGTAGTAGTAGCCGTTATCCGGGTCTGCCAGACGGGTTGCAGGATCTACAAAATCCTCCACTGCCAGCGGAGTACGAGAAAGAGGAAGGGACGTGTACTGCTCGTTCCCCATCTCGCTCGTAAAGTAGCGAAAAATCTGCGCCTGCATGGGGACTGCCGTAGCTGCAAAAAGCAGCAACGCTACACCCCCCAGAAGCGAGTTACGAACCTTCATAAAGTCTCCTGATTCTATTGTATTTACACCTTTGTTCATGATTATTCTGGTAGCGGATAGCCGTTTCACAGTATCCCGCCGCCGGTGAGTTCCGGCGGCGGATTCCTGCAAAATTCAATTAGCGTACGAGAATCATTTGGCGCGTTACGGATTGCGTTCCAACAGTCATACGGTAGACGTATACGCCGTTGGAGACTTCGCGTCCCGCTTCGTTGCGACCATCCCATGCAACGCTATACTGTCCAGGAGTATAGAAGCCGTTAGCAAGGGTGGCCACTTTGTTACCGATAGCGTCAAAGACCTCGAGCATAACCGGACCGGCTTCCGCAACACGGAATGCAACAGAGGTATTGCCGTTGAACGGGTTCGGCGTGTTTTGTGCCAGGATTGACTCGCCCTCTTGGTTCGGGTCTTCCCAGACGGAGACGACAGCCGTCTCTTCTTTCACGATCTCGAAACCGCTCACGTTGCTGGTCAGGATGCGCAGGCAGACAGAGTCGCCCTCGACCGTCAGAATGACGTCGTTTTCAAGGCGATTATAGGGGACAGGCTCGCGCATGTTAATCAGGAAGCGGTTGCCTTTTGTATCACCATCGCGGATGAACCAATCCATGCCGTCGCCGGCTGTCGCTTCCGGATCTTCGAAGACCGTGCGATCCCAGCAGATTTCAATCGGATAGTTCAGTCCGTTGTCCGTTCCGCCCGACTGGAAGACGCTGGTCAGCGGCTTGTTGGACGAACGCGGAACGATATTGCGAAGCGTACCTTCACGCAGCGGGATATCCCAGCGAGCGTCAAAGACGGTCGGCGGAACCGGAACCGGCGGAATCTCATATTCGCAATAGTTCGAATCGAGTTTACCAATGCCGCCGGCATCTTCATCTTTACCGGTCGTAGCATCGGCGGCCGTACCCCATTGCAGGAATTCTTCGGCGCCGAGGCTGTTCGTAATCCGGATTTCGCTGATGAAGTTCGTAGCATCGGAAACCGCAATGCGGAATACCAGCAGTGCTACTTCGCCATCGTCATCAACCGCACGAATGCGAACCGTGACGGAACCGTCGCTATTGCGATCCTCAGCCGCCGGAGGCGTGCCGCTGACCGTAAAGTCGGACTCACCGCCAGTGATCGGACCGCTGACAACCTGAGGCGTAACCGTCCAACCAGCCGGCTCATCAACCGAAAGCGTAATACGCTCGGCAGCCGAATTCGGGATGGCGCGCTCAAGATCAACGTCGCGAACCGTGAAGGTCTCTTCGAAAGTACCATCGAAGTCTACGCACTCAACCGGCGGTGCTTGCAGCAGTTCCGGTCCGTGGTTGACTTCGTTGATTTCAAGCGTCAGTTGACGGATGTGCGTTAAACCGCATTCGTCGCGTACCAGAACGGTAACCGTTTCAGCATCGCCGCCCAGACGAGGAGCGTCTTTGACGCGCGGCGTACCGTACAGGCGACCACTGATCGGATCGATCAACAGCCATTCCGGCGTTGCGGCGGCGCTGACGATGTCGTTCCAGTCACCAGCTTCAGGATAGCACTCGTCGCGAAGAATCGTACGACCTTGATCGGCAGCATAGAGAAGTTCGAAGGTCAGGTTCTGGCCGAAGTTCGGATCCAGAGCTTTGATAGCGCGCGTCGAGTCGAGCAGCGCTTCGTTGTAATCTTCGTCTTCCGTAGCCGGGTCGAGTGATTCCGTCGTAATCAGCGGCTGATAGTTGATCAGCACCGGATACGTACGAGTGTTCGTACCACCGTGACCGTCGCTTACGATAACCGTGAAGCTCGTGTCAGTTACCAGCGCCTGGTTAACCTGGTCCGGAGGAGTCAGCATGCCGAGGGCTTCCGTGTAGGGAATCTCGACGCGGATGAATCCACGATCCGTAAAGGCCAGACCACCGTCAAGATTGCCGTTGTCATCAGCCAGGTAGTCGGCACCAAGCCACTGCGGGCGGTTCTGATACTGGTTGTCGCGAGCGGTATCTTCCGGATTCGGACGAATGTCTACGATTTCATAACCGTATTTCGTACGACCGTAGCGGAAATCCCAGCCCGTCGACTCAGCGTCGCGGTCTTCGCGTTCGTCATCTGTGTTGATGTCGACCTGGAAGCGCAGGAACTGCGAGGCATCGCGGAGAACGCTGGCTACCAGCGTATCGCCATTGCCTTTCTGGCATGCGAAGTCTTCTTCTTCAAACACCGGAATGCTGTCCGTCACGATAATGCGGAAACGGTATTCCGACGTTGCGTTGAAGCCGAGGTTCGTCGAATCCTGCTGCAGGTATTTCGCTTGATCCGTCATGTAATCGCACGCACTGAAGTACGGGCGATACAGATAGATGTATTTGGCGATTTCTTCTTCGCTGACGCCGATGGAGCGCAGCGAATCGATCGTGCGATAGTACGGAGCCCAGTTGCGGGCGCGTACCGTCACGACTTCACCGCCGGGCACGATGTACGGGTTCGTCGGGCGACCAATCAGGTGTACCCAACCCGTAGCGCCGTGCAGAACCGGGTCATCTTCCGTGCTGTTAGGATAGATCGTTTTGGACGTAAGCCAACGAGACAGACCGCTGTTGGAAGCAACTTCCCACTCATACTCCATTTGCGTGAAGTTGTCGCCATCGAACAGCGAACGCGGATCGATGTTGCGGTTGACGTCCGTAGCCGTAATCGCGAAGATCGAGTCGCGACCAGGATGGTTATCGGAATCGGCTTGCGGATACTCCAGGTCCTCCGTCAGGAAGATCACGTCGATACCGTCGGCCGGTTCATAACCTTCGATCTGATTTTCTTCAGTCTGAACTTTGAAACCAGTCAGGACCGGCGGCATCGTCGAAGCGCTGATACCGAATTTCAGACCTTGAGCAATGGCTTCGTTCACACCGTCTTTCCACAGAACCGTACGCGAGATAACACGAACCGTATCGCCAACGCGAACGGGCAGCGCAGTGAAGCGCTCACCGCCATAGTGCGAAAGTTCAACGTTCGGATCCAGAGCCGGGCGGTTCGAGTAACCGAAGCCGGCGCCGCCGGAACGGCCAGGTGTCGCTTCATAGCGACGGCCTTTCAGAGCCGCCTGATCTTCGTTCTTCGCAGCATCGTATTGAGATGCGAAGTTTTCACGCTGGAATTTGGCGCTGACGTTTTGCAGCAGCGAGGAACCGCCACCGAAGTTCGAAAGACCTTCAGCCGTACGGCGATCCAGCACGTTGAAATAACGGTTCGAAGAGTCCGGCACCAGTTCGACGCGACCGCGGAATACTTCGCTTGTCGGATCGACCTGTTGCAGGCTCGCGCGGATATAATCGCCGGTGTTTTCGTTGATTACGAAGTACACCGTCTCATGGATAGCGCGGTTGTCGTTGTTGCTGCGGTTTACATCGCCGTCATAGTTGGTGTGCGCCTCAAGGAAGAGAGGATAACCAATCGCGTGTGCACCGTGCATTTCCGTTTGCAGTTGTGCGACTTTGTCGTCGGTTTCAGCAACAAACGGATCGCGCGTCCAGCGTTTGACGACTTTGCCGAAGGAAGGCATGTCGACGTTTTCAAACTGGCGCAGACGCGGCGGAATACCAACGGCGAAGTCCTCGATACGCGCCATACGGCGGTTGCTGTAGTCGAGCGATTTGGCGTCGGTACCTTTGTCGAAGATGTCGTACACATGGCCCTGGAAGAGCTGAACTTCCGGAATGCTGACGTCGAAATCGTCGGAAACCGGGATCGGCGTGTACGTATAGTTCGCGTTGTGCTCAAACGGACCCTGATGTTTCAGGTTCGAAGAGCCGCGAACGAAAGTGAGTTGATTCGTTTCGGTTTTGGTGAAGAAGAAGGTCGATTGCAGCGTATTCGTACGTTCGATCACCGTCGTAACGTTCGCTTCGCTGTGTCCCCAGTAGTTACCCTGCATGTTGGAGATACGGCCTGCACCGATCAGACCACGGGCCAGCGAGCCTTTGGTGTTCGGCGCATCCGGCAGGCGGATGAGGAAACGAGCTTCGTTGCTGTAGATCGCGTTCGCACCCGTGTGGTAATCCACATAGGGAAGCGGACCGACGATCTCACCATAGAGAACTGCACCGGCCAGGTCGCTGGAGGCGGGGTTGATGCCGCCGACCATCGGGCCGAAGATGGCGTTCTGATCGCGTCCGATGTCCGACGTGGCAACGTTACCGGTAACCAGAGAGCGCGTCAGCGCAATGGCCAGGTTGTAGTTGTCGGAGTAGACAGCGCCGCCCGAGAAGGCTTCGTTGTCCTGCACGCGGACGCGGTTCATGTTAACGCGGTCGGGACGGCTCAGACGGTCAATGTCGGATTCGTCCAGAATGTACAGTGCACCACCAAGACCGGTACCGTTCTCGAGCAGGTCGAGACCGGCGCGCAGGCCCGGGTGAATGCGGTCTTCAATGTTATCGCCTTCCTGCGTGGAACCGCTACCCATGTTGTCCATGTCGGGAATCGCACGGTTTCCGAGGAAACGCGTCAGCGAACGCACGTCCGGCGGAAGGTCGCTGTTGTACGTGTAAGGATCCTGGCTGGCGCTCTGCGGATTCTCAACGACATCGCCGTCGATCAGGACGTCGAAGTCAGTGATGAAGCTGCGGTTGTTGACGCGACCAACGTTGACCAGGGCAACAGCACCGCCGTTACCGTACCAAACGCGGTTGTTCAGGAACTCCGTAGCGCGAACTTCATACATGTCGCCGTGTTGCGCGTAGATAGCGCCACCACCCTGAACGTTGCCGTCCAGTGTGCTGTCCGTCGACACCGTGTTGGCCCAGAAGTGCGAGCGAATGACGTGCGAACGACGCTCGATCGGCGAGAAGCCTGAACGATCGTCGATGTCAACCATCAGACCACCACCGGCGTAACCGGCCCAGTTGTCACGGAATTCAACGCGGAAGTTGCCGCCATAGTTGGTAGCGGTACCGATCGTACCACCGGCGCCATTGATCCACGTCGATTTTTTCGTGTAAACCGCACCGCCCTGAATGGCCGCCTGATTTTCACGGAATTTGATGTTGAAACCGTAATCGCGTGTTGCCAGCGAGAAGTCGGAACCACCAATGATCGGCGAAGCGACGCGCACTGCGCCGGTTTGCTCCTGATAGATGGCGCCGCCGCTACCGGACATGTTGCGCTCAAAGTAGGTCAGCGCGTTGTCGGCCTGTTGACGACCGCCACGCACGTTCACCCAGTTTGCACCGGAGGACGCATAGATAGCGCCACCGAGCGATTGGTTTTTCAGATCGTCGTTGAAACCGAGGTTCGTCGTGTTGTCGGCAAAGCGACCGCCGATGATCAGCGACGTGGCCGAACCGACGAACAGAGCACCGCCGCGAGCACCAAAGGTGTTGCCCGAAGCCGGCTGCAGGTTCGTGGCGGTGTTGCCTTCGAACAGGATGTAATCGGTTTCAGGCGAGCACTCGTGATTCACGCCGAGGCTGAGAATCATCTGATTGCGGCCCGCGATATACATAGCGCCGCCAAACGCACCGTTTTTGAACGAACGGCTGTCGATAGTAGCGGGTGCATCCAGAACGTCGTCCGTTCCGATCGGCACATTGTTATCGTCAAATTGTACGGCGTGATCGGAAACCAGCAGTTCGTTGTTGCGGAACGTCAGCTGACGCACGCGGCAAAGGAAGATGGCCAGACGACCATCGTCAACGAGCTGGCGCTCCATGTCCGTCAGCGGTTCCGCCGTCGGATTGCGCAGTTCGTCAATTGCCTTGATGTTTTGCTGGATTTCCTGACCGCTCATGTGGTCGGTAATTGCCGGATTGGTACCTGCGGGATAGTTGGAAAGTCCCGAGACGATCGGAGCTGAGTTCGGATAAACTCCGGGCGTTCCATTGGCACCGAAGTTGTCTTCCGGAGCTTGCAGGAACTGAACAGCGCCGCCGCGATAGCGAGCCATGTTGTCTTCGAACTTACAGGAGACCAGCCAGGTGCGGACCGAGAAGGTCGTCAGAGCACCGCCGGAACCGTTTGTCAGCTCGGCCATACGAGCGCTCAGGCCATCATAAGGACCGGAGTCCTGACCTTGAGGAGCATCGTAGTAAGGCTCATTCGTCACAAAGCGGTCAACCGTCGTATCCTTGCGGAAATTCTGGAAATCAACGTCGCGGAAGTACGCAGCGCGTGCACCGGGCAGGACCACGATGTGACCCCATTCGCGCGAGAAAGAGTTGACCGGGTTACCGCGCATCGTAATGCGGGACGGAACAACGTCGATATCACGACTTTCAAGGCGCGACCAGGGACGCTGATTGATGTTCGGGTCGATGTTGGCGTTTTCCAGACGAGCGAGCTTGTAGAGCATCGCGCCGCCGGGCGTCAGGTTTTGCAGGCGCGAATCCGAGTTCGACAGGTCGACACGGAAAAGAGCATCTGCTTTGTTGAAATTGACCGTCGGCTCTGCAATGTTCGGCGCCGTATAAACGCCGGGCGCTGCAAAGTAGTCGAGGTCGGCATAGCCGGAGTAAAACGTCGGGGGATTACCCGGGATTTTGACTGTCGTCAGTGGATCGAAAGGATCGTTATAACGAGCGAAAACCCGACCGTCGGCAATCAATCGGCCGCCGGCGGCCACGATGAGGCGACCGTTGGGTTTGAATTCGAGAACCGCACCCGGTTCGACGAGTACCGTTCCAAAGATCCGTAACCGGCCGTCAATCGTGTAGAGATTGTCCTTATCAAGGATTCGGACTTCTCCCGGCTGAACGTCGCCGGTTAAGAGTATCTGCGCATGCATGGTTGTTGAAAGACCCGCCAGCGCTAGGAAAAGGATTACTGCACGAAACCAACGTTGCATATACCCTCCGCAGGTTTGAAAATTACTGATTCGAACTGTATGAATTTTTTCATGATTTTCAGGTTTGAGCCGTCGAAGGCGCGCATTTCCGGAGAAAGTGCGCGCCGCTGTCTGTCCATTGCTCATTATTGTATCGTTTCGCCGAGACGGGCGACACCGGATTTGGCTTCTCCGGCAAATTCCGAAAATTGGTTGTCGGCGATAATTTCGCGGTACAGTCGCAAAGCACCGTCCTTGTCGCCGTCTTTCTCCCGCAGCATGGCCGCGTAGAGTTGATAGCGGGGACTATTGCCGGTGGTCTCTGCCAGGGTTGCCGCCTGCTCGTACATTTCAGCGGCAGAGCCAAAGCTGCCGGATTCGGCTTTGCAGGCGCCAAGGCCCGCAAGTGCGCCGATGCGCGTCAAAGGGGACTCCGCGCTTGTGGCACGGTTGAAGTATTCTTCAGCCTTGGAAAAGTTGCCGAGCATACGGTGGGACTGTCCGGCATACAATGCAGCGAGTTTTCCAGCTTCCGTGTCGCCATAGCGCTTCACGATCGTTTCAAGACCGATCGCCGCTTTGCTGCCGAAGCCGGGAATAGAATCACCCGACAGAGCATTGGCGTACTGGCCGTTCTGATAATAAGGACGCACCTGGGACAGGGCTGCCGTCGCGGCTTCGCGCGATTCCTGTTGTGAGGAAAGGTACATATCGACGCCAATCCACACGAGGAATAATGCGCCGATTACTGCGGCGGCCGCGATCATATAACGCTTGACCGGATCTGATTCGGCCTCTTCCGCGAACTGCAGCTCTTCCGCATCGAGAATTTCTTCCTGCGGTTCTGCCTCTGCTCGCTTGCTGCTGTGTTTTTTCATCTTTTCCGCAATGCTTGATCGGGTGCTGTTAGCGTAAATCCGATCGTTTGAGATTATCCGTTGAGGATGCCGTGTTGGGAGCTTTTTCTGGAGTGGCAGCCGATTGGAAGCACGCCCGGAGGGACTTGAACCCCCAACCTTTGGAACCGGAATCCAACGCTCTATCCAGTTGAGCTACGGGCGTATAACTGCTCAGACAGCTAGCTGCACAAACTTCAAATATATCACCAGAGCGGCTGAAATTCAACACAACTCTTCGGGATCGATCAGAAGCAGAGCAGTTACCCACCCATAGTCAACCGTAGCGGGTTCCCAGCCCACTGCACACCACGGAATACACGAATCAATTACCGTGCCAATAACTTTCCGGCCGGGGACAGCCTTCCCGACCACCTCCGCCGTGGAGAAACTGTGAAAAGTGTCAGATTTTCTGACACTGTCATCCACACTTCACACTTTTTACGCTGACATATCTGACACTTCTCTTGTTTGCCACCAGGTTTGCCGTCCTGAACCGGCCCTGGAATTATTTGGCGTCCATGCGCAGATTTTCCACATTTGCGCATTCTTCGCGCAGTTGTGCGACGCTGCAACACGCGGTTTTTGATGCAGTTCCGACATTCACGTCGATTGGACCGATAGACCGCAATGCGCCGAACCATACATTATGCTTACCACACTCCCCCGGCGGGTGCTTGCCCGCCACCTATCACAAATTTCTGGTCTGTGCTTGTGTACAGGCGATTTTTACGCAAATTGCCGGTCCCGGCCGTTGCTCCTTTTGCAACTCACTTCGATGGCCCCGCGTAGGAGCGGCAAACGGACAAACATTCCGCGCCCTGCCGACAGGGTCGCTGCTCCGTTTCGTCTTCCAACATTCTCATACTCACTCATTCTCAGAGGCACATCATGCAGGTAGATCCGGATTTTCGCTATCCAGAGTCTGAAGGCGTTATCAGCATTCCGCTTTACATCATACTTTCATTCATTACGCTCGGAATCTGGGGACTGGTCTGGCAGTACAAACAATTCCAGATCCTGAATGCCTGGGAAGGCGAGGAAGAACACAACTTCTGGATGTGGCTGATGCTCTCCATCGTTACCTGCGGTATCTACTACATCTACTACGAGTACAAAATCTCCAAATCGATCGTCAACGTGCAGGAAACACACGGACTCAAAGTCAGCTCCGACCTGCCGCTGATCTCGCTGCTTCTGGCGCTGTTCGGCCTCGGTCTGGTCGGTTCCGCCGTGCAACAGAATGAAATCAACAAGTTCTACAGCTGATCCGATTGGATTCGGCAAAACGGAGATCCGGCTGGCGCGGGCATTCCTTGTGCTGCTGCTGCTGGCCGGAGTCGCCCAGATTGTTTTTGACAGTTCGCATGATTCGATCAGCTTGCTGCCCTGCCCGTTTCACAGTCTGACGGGCGTTCAATGTCCGGGCTGCGGCATGACGCGCGCCTGCCTGGCGACGGGCCGGGGCGATGTCGCAGCCGCCTGGCACTATCATCCCTTTGCATTTGTGCTCGTCGGCGCCGCAATGCCTCTTGCACTGGCGCCCGCGGCGACGGCGCGATTTCTGTCGCGCTACACACAACGCCGCCGCAATGCCTTTGCCATCGCGGTTGTCGCGGCCCTGATCCTCTTCTGGTTGTTCAGGCTGGCCGTCGGCTGGACCGTATGAAGCGACAGCATCCCCACTGGCTCTCAAACCCGAAAGTAACCGAGAAATGTCCGACTCACGACTTCAAGTCCGCATTCAGCGCCTCGACGGCGACTGCGGCGAGACCGCTCTGCCCTTTTACGCCAGCGCCGGCGCTGCCGGCATGGACCTCCACGCCTGCATGAAAGAAGATATCATCCTGCAACCGCAGGCGGTAACAATGATTCCCACCGGCCTGGCGATCGCACTGCCGCAGGGATACGAAGCCCAGATCCGCTCACGCAGCGGCCTGGCCGCCAAACACGGCGTCTTTGCGCTGAATTCGCCCGGTACGGTCGACAGCGATTATCGCGGTGAGATCAAGGTAATATTGGCCAATTTTGGCCAGGAGCCTTTTACTGTACAGCCCGGTACGCGCATCGCTCAAATGGTCGTGGCGCGACACGAAACAGTCGAATGGCAGGTAAGCGAAAGTCTTGACGAGACGGAACGCGGCGAGGGCGGCTTCGGCAGCACCGGCACAGAAGCCAACGCCACAGCCTGATACAGACAACACAACGGCAAAAAAAAGAAGTCAGAGAGCGCACCGAAGGTGAACGCGGTCTGTCCGCGCGCGTGTACAAAATACCCAGGTCCCGTGAAGAATCGAAGCTGAGCGGCGGGTAAAGTCAGTGTTCGGCGGGCGTGCTCTCGGTCTGGCTGTGCACCAGCGGCAGTTCAAAGGCAAAAGTGGCGCCGTTGCCGAGTGAACTTTTGACCCAGACGCGGCCCTTGTGAGCCTCCACAATGCGCTTCACGATCCAGAGCCCCAGGCCGGAGCTGGATTCGTTGGCCGTCGGTCGCGCGCTGAGCGTCGTGCCTTTGCGGAAAGCTTTTTTGACGTCTTCCTCCGACAATCCGAGACCGTTGTCCTTGACGGACACGTGGAAGCGGCTGCCCATGCGTTTGGTTGCGACCTGCACCAGTGCGCCTTTGTGGCTGAATTTGATGGCGTTGGAGATCAGGTTGTCGAGGACTTCTTCAATTTTGGGCGCGTCGATTTCGACGTCGGGAATGTCGGCGGCCAGATCGATGGCAATGCGGATGTCCTTGTTCTGCGCGATGCGGTCGTTGCGGCGGCACACGTCCCGCACCACTTCGGCGATGGGATAACGGCCTACGTCGAGCGTCAACGAACCGGATTCGAGCGCCAGCACACGCGATACTTCCTGGGCGAGAGCGAGGATTTTGCCGGATGTATCGAGCAGATCCTGCATGACTTCCTGCTGCTCCATGGCCGTAAGGTCGTAGGAGCGCAGCAGTTCCACCAGCCCTTTGATGATACCGGCCGGATTTTTGATGTCGTGCACCACCATAGCAAAGAGGTCGTCCTTCTGCGACTGCAACTCTTCGAGTTGGTGTTTACTCTGCAGCAGGGATTCCTGATTGCTCATGAGTTCGCGGTTGGCTTTCTGCAGACCGGCGGTACGTGCCTGCAAAGCGTCTATCTGACCGCGGAGGCTTGCGATTTCCGCGCGCAGGGCGCTGTTGATGGCCAGCAATTCTTCACGACTGTTGGAGTTGCTACGCATGACTGAAACTCCTGTTGGTGTGGTTTCCTGTGCGGGCGGCTCTCGGTGCCCGTCTGCGCCTGACACTTGTCTGTTTCTGCCCGTACGCGCCTGCCGGACCAGCCCCCAGATTATCGCTCCAAGTACCAGTACCGCACAAATGGACAGCAGAAGAACGAGAAGCGACGGGTCCGTCGCGGCTTCCACGCCGCCGGCCGTCGAATCCACTGTTGCGGTGTCCACAGGCGCCGGACGCAGGTAGGCGCTTTTCCACTGCTCCGCCAACGAATCGCTGACCTGGAAACGAACGGACTTTGGCTCCGTCTGCCAGTCGGCGGGCCGACCAAAAGCAAATACGCTGAACGTATAGCTGTTTTCCGGCAAGTCCCAGTACGCGCGCGGCGTGCGGTTGTAGTCCTGCGCCATCGGCAGGCCGTTGCCCATCTGCAGGATGGTACGGAAAAGGAAAGGGTCGCGTTCGCCGCCGTTGTTGTCGCACCAGTAGTAGAAAGCGATCGTGTCGCCGCGTGCAACGATCACGTCATTCCACTTGTCGGGTGGAACAGTGAGCGTATCGCCGTTTTCGTGCACGACAATGCGCTGGATGACAGTTTCGCGGCGCACGAGAGAATCGCCGGAAACGGAGGGGGTCGAATCCTGCGAAGGCAGCGGCAGAACGGCGCTGAGAACGACCAACAGCACCGCCACGAGCAGTGGCAATCCGCTGCGCCGCGCTTCGGCATTTGAACGGCAAAAGAGCTTTTCGATCCTCATGCAACCCGCATGTCGTTTTCGAAAACCCGGACACTGTCAGGCGAGCCCGACGCGATCCATTTGATCGACGCCTGCAACCCTCGGACCAGGCAAAACCACTCAGGATCAGATTTCGGTCTCGGTCGGGACTTCACCGCTGAGCTGACGGCGCAAATTCTCGACATCGGCATCGACCATGATGCGCACGAGTTCTTTGAACTTTACTTTCGGCTCCCAACCCAGCGACTTGCGCGCTTTGGCCGGGTCGCCGATCAAGAGGTCGACTTCGGCGGGACGGAAGTAGCGTTGATCGATCTCCACGTACTCATTCCAGTCGAGGCCGGCATAGGTGAACGCCTCTTCCAGGAACTCGCGCACCGAATGTGTCTCGCCTGTGGCGATCACGTAGTCTTCGGGTTTGTCCTGTTGCAGCATCATCCACATGGCTTCGACGTACTCCTTGGCGTAGCCCCAGTCGCGCTTGGCGTCGAGGTTCCCGAGGAACAATTTTTTCTGCAGGCCGGCTTTGATGCGCGCCAGCGCCCGCGTGATCTTGCGCGTCACGAATGTCTCACCGCGGCGCGGCGACTCGTGGTTGAACAGGATGCCGTTGCAGGCAAACATGTTGTAGGACTCGCGGTAGTTCACCGTGATCCAGTAGGCGTACACCTTGGCGCAGGCATATGGGCTGCGCGGGTAGAACGGCGTGTCTTCATTCTGCGGCACTTCGTGCACCTTGCCGTACATCTCGCTGGAAGAGGCCTGGTAGAACTTGGCGGGCACACCGGTCTCGCGGATCGCGTCCAGCAGACGCACCGTCGCCAGGCCGGACACATCGCCGGTAAATTCCGGCAGGTCAAAGCTGACGCGCACGTGACTCTGAGCGCCGAGATGATAAATCTCATCAGGCGCGTTTTTTTCGATCAGCCGATTGAGGTTGGAGGAATCGGAGAGGTCGCCGTAATGCAGAAACAGCCGCGACTCCGGGTCATGCCGATCCGTGTACAGGTGATCAATTCTGCTGGTGTTGAATGTGGAGGCACGTCTGATAATCCCGTGAACCTCATACCCCTTTTCCAAAAGCAACTCGGCCAGATACGAGCCGTCCTGTCCGGTAATCCCGGTTATCAGCGCCTTCTTTTTTCCCATCTGAGTAAATGCCCGCCTTCACAATTGATAATGTTGGGTTTGCCGGGCGTCAAGCCCGTTTCTGTGCTGTTTGCTGCAATCCTGCAATATAACCAAAGAATTTGGATCGGGGCGTCACCGCCGGCCTTCTATCGCATCCGGACGCGTCATCAGAACGCATTGGGAATGTAGCGCAGTTGCGGTGCGCCGCTGCGGTAATCCACCGCCACCACGTCAAAGCGGCAGGGTGCACCGTGCAGCTGATTTTTGTGGAGGTAGCTGAGCGCCAGACGCCGGATGCGGCGCTGCTTGGTCGGACTGACCGCCTGTTCCGGCGCGCCGTAGGCGAGCGTCCGCCTGCTTTTGACTTCCACAAACACCAGGTACTCGCCGTCGCGCGCAACAATATCGAGCTCGCCGAGGCGGCCGCAGTGCACGTTGCGCGCCTCTATCAACATTCCCCTGCTCTGCAGATGTGCAGCCGCCAGGTCTTCCGCCGCCATGCCGCGTCGCTGACGGCTCCCGCTTGTGGCTTTTTCACTCATGTACTTCTCCCGCTCACGTTGGTCCGGACATCTGCAGGCGAAAGCTAGAGCGTGACGACATTGTTTCACACGATAAAAGAGTATGCGCCGTATATAGCGCGTGGAGCGGGCAAAAATCCCGGTTAAACGATCAGAATCGGCGGCGGAGGTAATGCATGATTGCACAATTGCGGGGCAAACTGGTCTCAAAATCGGCAACCCAGATTGTGATCGACTGCAGCGGCGTCGGCTACCGCGTCTTTGTCCCCGTCACAACCTCCGAACAGCTGCCGGACATCGGCGTGGAGACAACGATCCTGACGCACATGGTGGTGCGGGAGGACGCACTGGACATCTACGGCTTCAACGACAACCCCCAACGCGAAACCTTCCTGCTTCTGACGTCAATCCCCGGCATCGGACCCAAAATTGCGCTCGGCATTCTTTCGGCGGTTCAGCTCAATGAACTGCGCGACATGATTGCGGCGCAGGACAGCCTTCGCCTGCGTAAACTGCCCGGCGTCGGCCCCAAAACAGCTGAACGAATCGTCCTTGAGCTGCGCGACAAAATCAGTCGGATTGAAGGCCTGGATGGTGACGGCGGCGCGCCGGCGGCGAGCGGAGCTCATGCCGACGAAGCGCTGGCCGCTCTGCTGGCGCTTGGCTACACGCGCAGCGCGGCTGAAAAATCGATAAAACGGGCGCAGGCCGAAGCCGGCCGCGACGCCGGCGTTGAGGTGCTTATCCGCAAAGCGCTTCGCCACGCAGCCGGGTGACTCCGCAAAAAAAGATCTATCATTTTCAGGTCCATGCCATGCTGCTGATCATACCTTCGATGGAATTGCAGAACGGCGCCTGCGTCAACAATGTGCAGGGCGAAGCCGGTACGGAGGACATGTACCGTCGCTACGCAGCGGAACCGGCGCAGTTGGGCGCTCTCTGGCGCCGCGAAAACGCGCGCTGCCTGCACGTGACCGACCGCGACGGCTACATCGGCGGCAACAACGACGCCAATCGAAGCGCCATTGAACGGTTGTCGGACAGCATCGATATTCCCGTGACCTTGCTCAGTCGCTTCCGCGACGTGGAGACCTGTCGGCGCTGGCTGCAATCGGGCGTCTACCGCATTATCATCAATATTCTGGCGCGCACCGACCCGGACGGCGTCCGCGCCCTTATTCAGGAATTCAGCCCCAGTCGCATTGTGTTCGGCGTGCTGGCCGACCGGGGCATCGTCGATCACGGCGGCGAGCACGAATCCGAGTCGGACGAAAGTTTTGGCCGCTACGTACGGTCGCTCGGCGCAACGCGCATTTTCTACACGGACAAAAAACGCGAGGGCAGCCTGGCGGGGCCGGACATGGAAGCGCTCGAGCGCATAGCCCGCAGCACCGGCCTGCGCGTCACGGCTGCCGGCGGTGTGGCCGATGTGCAACAACTCTGGCGGCTGCAGGATCTTCAGCCCGCCGGCGTCGACTCCGTGGTGGTCGGGCGCGCGCTCTACGAGAACCGTTTTCCCTGCCAGCGCATCTGGCGCATGGCTGAAGCCCGATGCGAGTCAAATTCGGATTGATACCTGCAATTTGCCGTTTCAGGCAAAAGCTTACACGTCCTCGTTTTTCGGCTGCGTCCTTTTTTGTATTATTCGATCCCCTGTAACACGTCGGTACTTCCAGCATCTGTTTTTGCTCAACCGCGGCGCCGTTCTACGGCGGATGGCAATGACATCTGAAGAGCTTCGCATACTACGTGAGTCCTGCGCGGACGAGGCCTCGTTCCTTCGCGCACGGAAATTGTTTGACGATGCCCGCCAAACCGACGCCGCTTACCGCCTGACGTTCGAGGAAGCTCGCGACGCTCTCTGGGTGCTGCGCCCCGACCTGTCAACCGACATGCTGAACCGGCGCATGCGCGATTTGCTGCCGCCTGCCGATTCCGGCGATACACCCGACGTAAGCCGCCATTTCAGCGCCGACGTCCTGCAGCTGATGCGCGAGCTGGCGCAGCATAGCCTGCCCGACGTGCCGGCCCTTGAACTGCAGATGACGCTGCAAAACGGCGAACGGCGAACCGTCGAGTGTAAAACGGTCGCTCAGCCCGGCGACAACGATGCATCAAAGCCCGCCGGACGCCGACTCATCCTCCGCATCGGCGAATCGAACCAGGTCGCCATGCTTGAGGCCCATCTGGACAAGTCGCGCCGCGACTTCGAGACCATCTTCCACACCTCCGGCCACGCACTCATCCTGCTGCATCCCGTCAGCGAAGAAATTCTGGATATCAACAACTGCGCGTGTGAGCTGTTCGGCATTCCGCGCGAACGCCTGCTGGGCGTCCCCCTGCTGCACATCGCTCCCGTGGCGGACGCCGCCGCGCTACGGCTGGAAGAAGTCGAAGGACGCTCCGGCCTGCGCTTCCGCACCGTGCAGTACAATCGCGCCGGCGTCGAACTCTCGCTGGAAATCAGCGCCTGCATCGTCGCTCACAACGGCAAACCCGCCGTCCTGTGCTGCGTTTACGATCGCAGCGCCGAGTCCGAGTTGGTGCAGGTGCGCGGCACCTCCGCCTATTTCAAGTCGGTCTTTGACGCGGCCGGCGTCGGCCTGCTGACCATTGACCCGAACGGCATGATCAGCAACGTCAACCGCGCGGCCGAGACAATCCTGGGCTACGAAAAACACCAGCTGCACCAGGCGGACCTCAGCGTCCTGCTGCACCCGGCCGACACGCTGATCGATCAGGCCTTTATCCGCGAGATGTCCTCCAGCAGCAAACAAATGATTCGCCTGCCGCGCCGCCTGCGCGTGGCCGACGGCAGGTTCATGTGGTTTATCTCCTCGCTGGCGGTCGTGGCCGACCCGGAGTCGGGCGCTTTTGAGTTTCTGGTACTGTCGTTTGAAGACCTCTCGACCGGCGCGGCCTCCAATACGGACATGCGCCTGCTGCTGGAAGCCGCACGCCGCAGCGACGTTCGCAAATCACGGCTGCTTACGGCTCTCAACCAGGCTGTGCGCTCGCCGGTCAACGGCATCCTTGGTTTCGCAAATTACCTGCAGAATACAGATCTCGGTCAACAGGAAACGCGCGCACTGCGCGCCATTATGAGCAGCGCCGAGTCCATCCTCTCCACCGTCAGCAATACCACGCTCTTTGCCCAACTCGACGAACTTTCAGCCGAGACGCATTTTTCGCCCATGCGCATTGACTCGGAAATCACTGAAATCTGGCGCACCTACAGTGGGCTGACTTCCGGCGGGGATACGCAGCTTTTGCTCGACAACCGCGCCGAAGCCGGCATCATTCGTACTGACAGCCAGCTATTCAGCCGCATGCTGGCCAATGTGGTGGCCAATGCCGTGCGTTTCACGCCGCATGGCGCCGTGCATATCGACGTGCATACGGAAGACGCCGTCAACGCCGCCATGCTGGTGATCTCCGTCAGCGACAACGGCATGGGTTTTGCCCGCGAAACCGTCCGCACGATCCTGCACTCCGCACCGGACGTGGCACTGGAATCCGGTTTTGCACACTCCGGCTACGACCCGACCTTCAGTCTGCGCATCTCGCGCTACCTGGCGGAGTTCATGGAAGGCAGTTTCCTGATGGAAAGTCTCGTCGGCAGCGGCACGACCGTTACCATTCGCCTGCCGCTCGTCGACCGCATTACCGCACTGGAGGCGCGGCCTTTTGAATCTCCCGCGGACCGCCTGCACCGCCCGCGCATACTGCTGGTGGAAAACGACCGTCTGGGCCGCGAACTGATCTCCTATTTTGTGCGCGACCGGTATTCGGCCGACGTGGTGTCCAACGGCGCCAAGGCAATTGGTCTCTGCCGCCGCTACAATTACGACGCCGTCGTGCTGGACATCCGCCTGGGAGGCACTTCGATGGACGGCGTAGACACGCTGCGCAAACTGCGCGAAATCGAAGGTTACGCCACTACGCCCGCTATCGCCGTTTCCGCATTGGCAGACCAGGGCGCGCGCGAACGTTTCCTCAGCGCCGGTTTTACCGAATACATCCCCAAACCGTTCAATCGCGAGCGCCTGCTCACAACTCTCTCCTCACTCCTGACTCTGCGCGGCCGCAGTCGCGACGCCACCTGAGGTCTCCGCACATTTGCACAGACCGCCTTGCCGCCTTTTGCCGGCCGGCTCTCCCGAGCGCTTCGCCGTTTCTCAACGGCTTGCTTTCTACTCATGCTTGTCAGCGCGCCGGAAACACGTGCATATACGACCGGTGAAAAAGCCCTGATCGACAGCGTTTGCAGGCCGAAAACTTGACCTGAATTTGACCAATTGGGCAGGAAGAGAGCAGTTTCCAGAGGCGGCATAAGTGCTTTAAAACGACAAAACCCCGCACAAATGCGGGGTTTGTTGCTCCGGAGGAGGGACTCGAACCCCCGACCCACTGATTAACAGTCAGTTGCTCTAACCAGCTGAGCTACTCCGGAATCGCTAAAGAATGGCAAATATACGGCGTCTGCGCGCTCAATTCCAAGCAGTTGTAAATTTTTTTTCGGCTTTTTTATGCACGGCCGTCCGCTGTACCTGCTTCGCCGGCAACCAGCTCAAATCCGGCATTGCGCCAGGCCGCCAGGCCGCCGCGCAGCACGCGCAGGTCGCGCCAGCCGCTCCGGGTCATCGATCTGAAAGCGGGCGCGGCGCGGCGCTCAGTAGCGCAGTAGATCACCGTCGGCGCGTTTTTGTTGGCCCGGCCCGAGACCTCGTCCAGAAGCGAGCGGTACACCCCCGCAGCCGAAAAGCTGTAGAGCTGCGCGCCCGGCAGGTGCCCGCGCGCGAACTCGTGATCTTCGCGCAGATCCAGCAGCTGTACTCCGCCGGTGCGCCGCAGAGCTTCCAACTCCGCTGCTTCGATGCGCGCCAGATCATCGTCCTCCACCGCCCCGGCGTAGGGATCCTGCACGCGGTCTATCGTAGCGCGCGGACCGCAGAGCGGGCAGTCCGGATCACGTGAGATCAACATGCGCTGCATCGAGGAATCCAGCAAATTGAAATGCAGCATAGCGCCGCGTGCGGTCTCGTCCATTTCCAGCCGCAATTTGAGCGCCTCGGTCGCCTGCAGCAGTCCAATAACGCCGGGCAGCACGCCGAGCACGCCGACTTCGGCACAGTTCGGCAGCATCTCCTCGGGCGGCGGCAAGGGATAAACACAGCGATAACAAGGTGTATCCGGCGCGTCAAACACGCTCACGCGCCCCTCGAAGCCGTGAATCCCGCCGAAAACGAGAGGACGACCGATCATAAAACAGGCGTCGTTCAACACATAACGCGTCGCCGAGTTGTCGCTACCGTCGATAATCACATCGTGATTGCGGATAAGCTGCTCGGCGTTCTCCGCCGTGACCATCGCGTTCAGACTGTCTACCCGAATGTCCGGATTGATGGAGCGCAGTCGGCGCGCGGCACTGTCGGCCTTGTTTAAACCGAGGTCGGCGTCGCCGTAGAGCACCTGACGGGCCAGATTGTGGCGCATGACGGTATCCGCGTCTGCTATCGTGATCCGGCCGAAACCGGCCGCGGCAAGGTAGGGCAGCGACGCGCAGCCCAGGCCGCCCGCGCCGACTTGCAGCACGCTGCTCCGGCGCAGGATGTCCTGCCCCCGCTCGCCGATTTCAGGCAGAGCGATCTGGCGTGAGTAACGGCCATCGGGCGAGTATTGCATGTTCATTGTCGTTGTGCCGCCTCATTATCACGCGGCGTCTGAAAGTGTCAGGATTATCACACACAATTTTGCAGAATCGGCGGCCGGTTTGTTGCCTGCCGCCGCAGTGATCGGCGACTCCGCCCGACGACGCAAGACTTCGCTCCGCGTGACGAACAAAAAATCATGTCAGGAAAAAAAGCCGCCTTCCCCACGAGGGAAAAGGCGGCCGTTCCAGAGTGTAAGACGGAAGTACGTCAGCGCCGTACCACCATCGATTGCGTCAGGGTCGTGGCGCCGGCGCGGAGTACCACGAAGTATGCGCCGTTGGCCAGACCGGTCGTGTTGAGCGGCAGCGTGTACTCGCCGAAACCGCGAAGGCCTTCGTCCAGATGCATGACCTCAACGCCGAGCGCATTGACGATGCTGATGCGCGTGGCGACCTGAATCGGGCTCTCCAGCGTGTAAACCAGTGCGGCGGCGTCCTCAACCGGGTTAGGTTCAACGCTGATAAAGGCGTTGACCGGCGTGTCGTAAGCTGGGTTTCCGACGGAGGTTGGAATCTGGTTACCCATGAGCACAACGCGTTTGGTCGAAAAGCGGCTGTCGTTGGAACGGATGCGCAGGTCGGCCGCAACGGAAGATTCGTTCGTCGGCTCAAACTTGACCGTGACCGTCATTGTCTCGCCGAAGGCCAGTTCCACGTCGCCGTTGTCCAGCGAAGGCGAAACGGACACAATTTCAAAGCGGCGGCTGATCGACGGAATTGAGATGTCGGAAACGACCAGGCCCAGTTCGTTGGCGGGCGTAATGTCGACGGACAGTTCGCGCGTTTCGCCGACCGGCACCATGCCGTAGTCGAGTGTATCCTTGCTCACGCTGATGCCGGGCTGGTTGCCGACCTGGAATTGCATGCGCGTAAAGTTGCCGAAGTCGGGGTCAAACGACTGTACGACCTGACCGAGGCTGGTAAACTGCAGGCCGCCGGTGCCGAGCTGATCGCGCAGGAACCAGAAATCGAGGCCGTAGCCTTCGCGGTTGATGAGCTCAAATTCGTAGCAGCCTTCTTCCAGCACAAACTCGCTCGTGTAGAGGCGGTTGTCCTGCAGGTTGCTCGCCTCACCCACGAGTGTGCCGTCGGCTTTGCGCAGGGTCCAGGAGTACTGCTGCGCCGCGTTGTTGTTCGTGCGCAGGTTGACTTCGAGTTCGGGCGCAAAGACCGGCACGGTTTCGAAGTGACTGAAGTGAGCGTCGTTGTTCGTGTACTCGTCGGCCGTGCCGTTGGGATTACTGAGTTTCACCTCAAAGATGTTTTCGCCTTCCCAGGCGCCCCAGTCAAAGAGCGGCAGGATGACGTCCTCGGTCGCCAGGAAAGCCAGGTCGCCGGTCCAGGTATAGGTCGCTTTGTTGCCGCCGCGCACGCCGTATTCAATGTCGACGGAGGTCAGGTTCTGTTCGCCGCCGTTTTTGATGCGGACAATCGGCGCGCCGCAGATCGGATTAAAACGGCTGTTCAGTTCCCAGTCGCTCGGCGCGATAATCTGTTCCAGCGCGGCGTCGACCTGATGGTTGGGCGCTCCGTAGGAAACCAGCTGGGAACTGACGTCCCAGTTGCCTTCGGGGTCATTGGGCGAGTAGTGTTCGATGCCGAAGTCGAGATCGATGGGATTGCCGGCACTCAGGTAAGGCGTCAGGTCGTGTTCGGCCATGTCCACGATTTCACCTGGGCACCAGCCGGCGCGGTCAAAAAGCCAGGTGCCGCCCTGCGGGTGGATCGGCGCGGATCCGCATTCCTTCCACACGAGCCATTCAAAGGCCATTTCTCCGTTGACCATGTAGTTGAAGTCGCGCTGACAGAACTCGCCGCACTGCGTCGGGCCGCCGAAGCCGTGGCCGCTGATGATCGTGCGCAGCTTCCACATTTCGGCGTCGGGCCGCGGCGTGATAGTTTGCGCCTGTGCCACCTCGTCGTCGGCCAGCGCCTTGTAGGAGGGGCGGCCGTCGTAGAGATTGTTGACGGACACTACGTCGCGCGCAGGCGTGCCGGGGATAAATTCAAACTTGAGGTCGATGAGTTCCTGGTTGTTGTGCGCGCGCAGCCAGACGTAGTCGTGCAGCAGCGGCGCAAAGTCGGTCACGTCGTAAATCCACGTCACGCCTTCCGGTCCCAGGTCCAGACCGATGCCGTAGGGCGTGATGTAGCGGCCGATTTCGTAGCGCACAATCGGGCTGAAGTAGATCAGGTTGCTGCGCGTCACTTTGTCGTCGGACGGCACCATGGTCGAGTCGATTTTATTGCCGTCGGCATCATAGGTATAGGTGTACACGCCGGCGGGATAGACGTAATCGATCTGGTCCGGCGTTCCCGGATGATCTTCGGCGTCGAGCGGTACCTGGCGGCCCTCGTAGTTGTTGACGAAGTAACTAAGCCTCACTACGTCGTTGGTTTCGGCATAGGTTCGCACGGCCGGCCCCGACGTCGCAGCAGCATCGCCCGCGCCGAAGGAGATGATCGGGCGAACACTTGTGCGGCGGAAGCCCCAGGTCAGGTCGGTCGCGCGCGGCGCCAGCATTTGCGTGGAAGTGAAATTGATCACATCGTAGCCGTTCGGCGATGCATCGCGAGCCCTGCCGTCCCGATCGTTGAAGGGATAGTGGACACGCAGCGCGCTGGCGGGCGCGGCGGCGCCTTCAATGTTCTGATGCATCAGGGTGCGGACTTCCGCCTGCGTGAGCGCCACGTCAAACACCATGAACTCGTCGATGCCGCCGTCGTAGTTGCCGCCGCCATTGACCGCACCGCCCAGACGGAATTCGGCAATCGGCGCAAAACCGCGCGTCATGCCGGTGCCGCTGTGCCACAGCTCGCCGTTCAGGTAGATTTTCATTTCGCCGGTAGAGACATCTTTCGTGAAGGCCCAGTAGTTCCAGCGCCCTTCAAAATCGGCCTCGTTGGCTTGTTTCTGGATGCGGTCGTATGCACCGGTGCCGGCGTTGCCGGCGTCCCAGTAGACCTGCCCGTTGTCCCAGGGCAGGTGTACGTTCAGCACGCGGTTGCCGGCGGCGTCGCGGCCTTCAAAGGTGTAGTTGTTCTGCGGCTGGATTGCCGGGTCGCCGTACTGCCAGAACATGATCGTAACGGCTTCGTTCAGGGTTTCAAACGCTTCGACCGGCACGTTCATCCAGTCGTCTCCGTGGAACCAGGCGTGACGCGAGGCGTCGGCCTGCAGACCGGTCGGGTTGTCGAGTCGCTCGCCGTCGAGGATGACACGGACGGTGTTTTCGAAATCTTCGCTGCTGATCTCGACGTGCAGATCGCTCGTGCCGTCCCAGTTGAATGCCGTGTGGAAGAACAGTTCGTTGGCGGCGGTACTGCCGAGCGTCACGGGACTGTCGTAGACTTCCTGCCAGCCGTCGTCGATGCCGTCCGTCTGCGGTTCACCGGTCGCGGCGCGCAGGCGGACTTTGACGTGGATCTCGCGATCGGGAGTTCCGGCGGGCAGTTTGATTGCGCCGATGTTGCCGGCCTGCAGACCGGCGGCGGTCAATTCCGCGGCAGTCCACAGATAGATGCTGCGTGCCGTCATGCCGTCGCCCGGCAGCGTCCAGATGTCTTCCGCGCTGCGCTCGCCCGTTGAGTGGTACGAGCCGGCAAAAGCTCCTTCAACTTTGGTATATGGCAACTGGCGCATCGTCACGCTTGGTGTGCGCGTGAAGTCAAACGCGTCGCGCGCGGCGCCGTCAACGGTAAAGCTGGGCTGCGTGAAACGCGTGGAATCCAGCGTTCCGCTGGAGTCGATAATTTCTGTGTTTGTGATGTAGTCCCACTCGCCGCAGGGAAAGTCGTCGGCGGTGGTGGCCTGGTCGCATTTGAGCGTGTAGTGCATCAGAACGCGCTCCCAGGACTGATCGGCTGCGGGAAACTCAAAGGTGCCGGAGCGTTTGGTGATATCGTCAAACGTCAATGTCTGGACTATCACGGATTCGGGCCGGAACTCCGGGCCTTCGGCCAACAGCGGCCCGGCTATCACAGCGGCGACGACGGCCAGCGTCGCGATGCGAACAATGGGAAAGCACGATTGCATTAATAACTCCGAATTCAGGTTGAAGCAATTATCTGTCTTGCATGGATATGTCGGGGCCCGCTCTACAGTGGGCCGCGCGTGCCGATGCGGCCGAACGATTGGAAGTGAAGTGCGTGGTCCGGCCCGGGCCGTTCGTCGGTGCCCCAGTTCATAATAATTCGACGGCGGCGGCATCCAACATCAGCGGACGAGAAAGTACGAAATTTTCGGCTTTGTCGGCGGCGGAAAGCCTACCGCGGCGGACAATGCGCGACGGGCCGGAATCAGGCGCTCAAAGCGGCCGGGAAAGCGGGCGGGCGCATTGCGCGGCGCAGACAAGTAAAAATTGTACTAAATTCCGCCCAGGTAGTTCCGGCTGCGCTGCCGGCAATTCCATCCACCCAAACCTGAAAACACATGAGTTCCTCTTCCGCGCAGGGCGGCGGCATCACCCGTCGCCTGCTGTCATTCGTTGAAAACGCCGGCAATCGCCTGCCGGACCCGGTGACCTTGTTCGCCGCGCTCACGCTGCTCGTCATGCTCATTTCCTGGATTGCCGCGGCGCAGTCGCTCAGCGTCACACATCCCGGCACGGGCGAGGAAATCAGCGCCATCAACCTGTTTTCGACCGAAAACATTCGACGGCTTTTTGTTGAGATGCCCAAAACCTTTGCGGGCTTCCCCCCGCTCGGCCTGGTGCTCGTCGCCATGCTCGGCATCGGCGTAGCCGACAAAACCGGGCTGATCGCCACGGCGCTGAAAGGATTCATGAGCAAGGTGCCGGCCTCGCTGGTAACGGCGGCTCTGGTGCTGGCCGGTATTATGTCCAGCCTGGCGGCGGACGCCGGCTACGTAGTAGTGATTCCCCTGGGTGCGGTGCTGTTCCACCGAGTTGGACGACATCCGATCGCGGGCCTGGCGGCGGCTTTTGCCGGCGTTTCGGGCGGATTTTCCGCCAACCTGCTGCTGACCGCGCTGGACCCCCTGCTGGCCGGATTCACGCAATCGGCCGCTCAGCTTATCAACCCGGACTACGTCGTCAGCGCCACGTCGAACTACTACCTGATGATCGCGCTGACGCCGATCCTGACGCTGACCGGCGTGCTCGTGACGGAGAAAATCGTTGAAAAACACCTGGGCGCGTATACGCCGCCGGCGGACCTGGAAGAGGAAAGCACGGAAATTTCCGCGAACGAAAGCCGCGGGCTAACGGCCGCAATTATTGCAGGCCTGCTGACGGTAGGCGCACTGGCGCTGCTGGTTGTACCCGAGGGTGCGCCGCTGCGCGACGCCGCCGGTGAATTTGGCCCCTTTTATTCCAGCATCGTGGCGCTGATGCTCTTTGTCTTTTTCATTCCTGGGCTGGTCTACGGCATCGTCACCAAACAGATCAAGCGCGACCGCGACGTGGCGGGCATGACGGCGGAGTCGATGTCGGACATGGGCGCGTACATCGTGCTTGCTTTTGTGGCGGCGCACTTTATCGCGATGTTCAGCTGGTCCAACCTGGGTTCGATCGTTGCAATCAGCGGAGCCAATTTCCTGGAGAGCATTGGGTTTACAGGCATCCCGCTGCTGATCACCTTTATTCTGGTGGCGGCGGTCATCAATCTATTTGTCGGCAGCGCCTCGGCCAAATGGGCGATCATGGCGCCGATTTTCGTTCCGATGCTTATGCAACTTGGTTATGCGCCGGAGCTGACGCAGGCGGCCTATCGCATCGGCGATTCGGTGACGAACATCCTGACGCCGCTGCTGCCCTACTTCCCGCTGATCATCATTTTTGCGCGCAAATACGACCGCGAGACGGGCATCGGCACGATTCTCTCGGCGATGACGCCCTACTCGATCGCCTTCGGGCTGGTCGGGATTGCGGTGCTGATTGTCTGGATACTGCTGGGCCTGCCGCTTGGTCCCGAGGGCCCGCTGCACTACAACCCTTCGTAAGTCTATTCGAATCATAGACTTACGGGATCGCTGACAAACGGGAAAGTCAGAGAGCGCACCGCAGGTGAACGCGATCTTGCGCGCAGCGCTCAGATAGTGAATTCGTACTCTTCGGAGATCCAGCGCGCCAGTGTTTGCGCCAGGGCGGCCTTGCGGAGAGGTTTGGCCAGGTAGTCGTCCATGCCGGCGTCCAGGCACTTCTCGCGGTCGCCGGCCATTGCGTTGGCGGTGAGCGCCACGATCGGCACGCTTTTGCGGGAGGAGTTCAGTTTGCGGATTTCACCCGTCGCCGCATACCCGTCGAGCACGGGCATCTGGCAATCCATCAAAACCAGGTCGTAGCTGGTACGGCTGACGGCTTGCACCGCTTCGCGGCCGTTGTCCGCCACATCGGTTTTACAGCCCAGTGCGGCCAGGAGTTTGACGGCGATTTTCTGGTTGACGACGTTGTCCTCCGCCACGAGGACGTGCGGCTGGCTGCTGAGGCGCGACTCGGCCATGGAACGCTCCGTGACGATCTGGCGGTCGACGCCGCTTTCCGCGCCCATCACCATCGTAATGCATTCGTAGAGTGCCTGCTGACGCACGGGTTTGGTCATATAACCATGCATACCGCTGTTGCCCGCGCGCACTTCCATGCCGGTGCCGCCGATGGACGTGATCATGATCATGCGCGGCATGCCGTAACGCGCCTCCGCGGCGACCATTGATGCAATTTCCAGGCCGTCCATATTCGGCATCATGTGATCGAGCAACACCAGGTCAAAGGGCATTCCGGCGGCGGCGGCGTCCTCCAGCATTTTGAGCGCCTGAACGCCGTCGGTGGCTTCGGCGCACTCGACGGACCACTTGCCCAGGAAGTAATTCACCACGCGGCGGTTGGTTTTGTTGTCGTCGACAATCAGCGCGCTGATGCCTTCAAAACTGCGTTTGAACTGTTTTTCGACGGGCGTGGACGAGCCGAGGGGCAGCTCCAGCGTGAACCAGAAGGTGCTGCCTTTGCCGAGCGTGCTGTTGACGCCGATGGAGCCTTCCATGGCTTCGACCAGTTTGCCGGAGATGGCCAGGCCCAGACCCGTGCCGCCGTATTTGCGCGTGGTAGAGCCGTCGGCCTGCGTAAAAGCCTTGAAGACGCGCTCCAGATTGTGCTCGGCGATGCCGATGCCGGTGTCGTGCACCTCAAAACGCATACTCGCGCGGCCGTCGCTTTCGCGCAGCAGATCCACATTGATAAAGACTTCGCCTCCTTCGGCGGTGAACTTGACGGCGTTGCCGGTCAGATTCATCAGAATCTGCTTGAGGCGCACCGGGTCGCCGATGACTTTGTGCGGAACGTCGGAGTGAATCAGGCAGGCGAGTTCGACGCCTTTGTTCTGGGCGCGATGTCCAAGCAGTTGAGCGACTTCCTCGACGACGTAGCGCAGGTCGAACTCAACGGATTCGAGTTGCAGGCGTCCGGCTTCGATCTTGGAGAAATCGAGAATTTCATTGATGATCTCAAGCAGCGTCTCGCTGGACTTGAGTGCGATGGTCAGGCAGTCGCGCTGCTCGTGGTTCAGGTCGGATTCCTGCACGAGTTCGAGCATGCCCATGACGCCGTTGAGGGGCGTGCGGATTTCGTGGCTCATGTTGGCCAGGAATTCGGACTTGGCCTGGGCGGCGCGCAGGGCTTCGTCGCGCGCGCGCTGCAGCTCGGCATTTTTTGCCAACAGGTGTTCTTCCGACTCCGCCAGGTTCTGCTGCATGGTTTTGAGCGCGGCCAGCAGCTTGCCGATTTCGTCGCTCGTCTGGACTTCTATCTCGGCCGTATAGTCGCCGCGGCTGACGCTTTCGGCGATGCCGATGGCCTTGGCTACGCGGCGCGAGACCCAGTGATCGAATGCCCAGAGGTAAAGGGCGCTGCCCAGGAGCACCAGGACGATACTGCCGATCAGCACGTAGCGCTCGATGGCGGCGGACTGCGCTTCTACTTTGCGCACGTCGCTGATGCCTTTGGACTGGATCAGCTCAACCAGGTCGTCCATCAGATCGGTCGGACGCCGGTCGATGCCGCGCACGGCCGCGTCCGCCTGCAAGTGCGGCGCCGTTTCGGTCGGGTCGAATTTTTCGAGGGCCTGCATGTAACGCTCGGCCAGGTACTTGTGCTGGTCCAGAAATTCCGTCGCGATACCAAGCGCTTCGGGGTGATCCTGCAGCATGTCCAGCAGATTGGTCACCAGATCGCGCGTGCGTTCCTCTTCCTGGCGAAACTGGCGCAAATACTTGTCGAACATTTCCTGTTCGTGGCCGCGCAGCAGGACGTTTTTCCATTCCTGCACCTGCTTTTTGAAGTGGACCTGGGCGCGCAGCACTGTGCCGATGCGCCGCGACGTCGAGTCTTTGGTGCGCGTGAGCGTCTGCGCACTGTTGTGGTACAGACTGCGACTGAACAGGCCGACGCAGAACAGTACGCCGGCAAAGGCGGTAAACAGGATTATCGTCTTGGTACGAACGGTCAATGCGGCGAAGGTCATTTCCACTCCCCGAATCAGGCAATGCTCTCCGGCGGCCTGCGCCGGTGTTGTGTCTTGGTCGTGATAGTCGGCCCGGAGTGCGCCGTGAAAGTGGTTCCTTTCCTCCCGCGGCCGTTGCGCCTTTTGTGTTGTGCCGATGTCGGATCGATCCCAGTACTCGCTGCCAATTCGTTGTGTTTGCCGACATCCCGGTGCACGCCGAAAATTACGGCGCGAAATGCTACCGGAATTTTAAATTTCTGTGAACTACGCAGCGCTCAAGGCGTACCGACACGCAATCGAATGAACGCGCGTTAACAAAATGGACTGAGAATATTGCGGGAGGTACGTCGACGTTGTCCCGCGAAACCTTACCCGGAAAAGGAGCAAATCACATGCGGTATAAACTGTTCGGGCGCAGCGGACTGCGCGTCTCTGAATTGTGCCTGGGCACAATGACCTTCGGCGAGGAGTGGGGCTGGGGCGCCGACCAGAAAGAAAGCCGGCGCATCTTCGACACCTTCGTCGAAGCCGGCGGCAACTTCTTCGACACGGCCAACCGCTACACGGAAGGCACGAGCGAACGCTATCTGGGCGAGTGCATTCAGTCTGACCGCGAGCGCTACGTGGTGGCCACCAAATACACGCTGCACACGCGGCGCGACGAGGTCAACAGCAACGGCAATCATCGCAAGAATATGATGCAGGCGCTGAACAACAGCCTTCGCCGCCTCGGCACGGACTACATCGACGTCTACTGGCTGCACGCCTGGGACTTCACGACGCCCGAAGACGAAGTGATGCGCGCGCTGGACGACATGGTGCGCGCCGGCAAAATCATGTACATCGGCATTTCCGACACGCCCGCATGGATCGTCTCGCGCTGCAATACGCTGGCCGAGCTGCGCGGATGGACGCAATTCGTCGGCCTGCAGATAGAATACAGCCTGATCCAGCGCACGCCGGAACGCGACCTGCTGCCGATGGCGCGGGCTTTCGACATGGCGGTGACGCCCTGGGCGGTTCTCGGCGGCGGCGTGCTGACCGGCAAGTACGGCAGCCGCAGCGATCGCGCCGGACGACTCGGCGAAGAAAGCACACGCCTGAGCGACCGCAACCTGGGTATCGCCCGCACCGTAGTGGACGTGGCCGCGGAAATCGGCTGCAAACCGGCGCACGTGGCCATCAACTGGGTGCGCCGCCGCCCCGGCCTCATGATCCCGCTCATCGGCGCGCGCAACGCGGCGCAGCTGCAGGACAACCTGGCGGCGCTGGAGCATCAGCTCAGTGACGAACACATGCAACGCCTCGACGAGGTCAGCCGGATCGAGATGGGTTTCCCGCACGATTTCCTCAGCGGCGACAACATTCGCGACGTTCTTTTCGGCGGCACCTGGCCGCTCATCGACAATCACAGACAATCCGTATGACCGCAGACGCCGAATGTATAGCGGCGCTCGCGGCCGGCGACGGCATTGACTATTTTGCGCAGGCGGTGGGATCGAGCCTTAAACTGCCCGCCGCTTTGCGCACATTATCAGGAGTTGCCCCATGCGACTTGTTACACTTACACTGACTGCTCTCACTCTTCTCCTCAACACTCAATTTCTTCTCGCTTTTGACGAGGACGACGACGACTTCTACTGGGTCGTCGAGGAAATGGAGGGTCCGTATGAAAACTTCGACAAACGCAGATCCTCATTGTACTTTAACTACGGCCAGGCAAGCTTCGGCGCGGAAGACATGGCAATCGTGCCGGCCGACGCCGGTCTGGCGGAAATCCAGCTGGGCTACACCAAAACGGGCTACCTGGACAACGCCCCCAACGTCGCTTACCAATACTACGACGGGTTGACCTTTACCTATCTCTCGTCCAATCTTGGACAGACGGCGGCCGACGACGCGCTTGGTCTGGAGATTCTGCGGTTGAGCCCGACGCGGCGCGAGGGTCTCGGTTATCGCCTGGGCGAAAATCGCAACATCATTCTGTTTAACGGTGCTTCGATGAACTGGAATCGCATTAACGTGCTGTCCACGCCCTTCGACCTGCCGATCGACTCTCTGGCGCGCGCCTCCGAACTGCGCGTCTACGCCGACGACATTCACTTCGGCATGCGCACGGAAGCGGGCATCCGCGCCGAGCTGTTTGATCAGATGGCCATTGAAACGCGCTTTGAACGCAGCCTGATTTTCCGCCGTCACAAATTCTGGAAATGGGCCGGCAGCGTAGTGCTGGAACAGATCTCGCAGGAGCTGCTGGACGACTTTCTATTTGATGCGCTCGAAACCAACCCGGACTGGGTGCCGGTCGTGAGTTTTGTGTTGAAAAACGGCCTCTCATACGTGTGGTACGAAATGCGCCAAACGGAGATGAACTGGCCTTTCGGCGACGAGGCTCCGCTGGCCAACGACGCCTTCAAGGTCGGGTTCGTGCTGACGCTTTAACGGCACGAACTACTTAAACAACAGCCGCCTGAGCGCTTCGCCTCCTTCGTTGCACTCGGCGGCTTACTTTTTTCTCTTTTGTTTACCACTGAACGACATGCGGCCGGCCGACAGTTTGTCGCCGAGATGTTTAACGACCGACTGCGGGACTTGCGGCGCGTCAATCAGCGATTAACAAAAGAATCAGGGAGCCTGCCGCCGGAGTGCGGCAAAGCGAGAGCCCGCACCATGTGATTTAACAGCGACTGCACCAATGCGGCGCTTCCAGCCGGATTTTGTACATTGCGGCCCACACCGCCCGACGGCGGAGCAATGTTTCACAAGCGCAAGTTCTACATCGTGGCGAAGCAGGACACAATATTAAACAACAGCTCGGCAAGCCTGACGCTCGTCTGCGGGCTGCCCGGTTCGGGCAAGTCCTTTCTGGCGCGGCGATTGGCGCAGGCGCTGGATGCGGAATATATCAGCTCCGACGCAGTCCGCATGCGCGTACTGGAAGAGCGCAGCTACAGTCCGGAAGAACGCGGCAACATCTACAGTCTGATGCAGGACATGACGCGCGCTGCATTAAACTCCGGATGCAAAGTTGTTGCGGACGCAACATTTTATCGCCGCGCGCTGCGCGATGAATTCCGCGCCATCGCGGCCGACTTAAACAGGCCCTGCAAGATAATTGAAGTGCGCGCGGCGCGCCCGACAATCGAACGGCGCCTGAACCGCCCGCGTCGCACGAGCGAAGCCGACCTGGCGGTGCACGACAAAATCGCCGCCGAATTTGAAGCCATTGAATTTGACCACCTTGTGTTGCACAGCGACGACGAAACGCGCGACGAGGAGCGCCTGGACGCCGCACTGCGCTATCTGGAGAATTAACGTGGACACGACTCAACTGGCGGCGCTGCGAACTGCGCTGAAGCGCAATGACGGTCATGAAAACGAGCTGCGCGAAACGCACATCTCATGGGTTATCCTGACAGTCACGCGTGCGTACAAAATCAAAAAGCCGATTAAACTCTCCTTCCTCGACTTCTCCGAGCGAGCGCAGCGCCTGCATTTCTGCCGCCGCGAGCTGAGACTCAATCGCCGCCTTGCGCCGCGGATTTATCTGGACGTCGTTGATGTTAAACAAACCGACAACGAGGTAACGCTCGGTGGAGCGGGCACAACAATCGATCATGCGTTGGTGATGAAACGCATGGACGACGGGCTCCTGTTAAACAAAGTCCTGCCGCGCATGCAGGCTTCCGACATCGAAGCCATCGCGCGTCAGATTGCCGATTTCCACCGCACGGCGCCGCGAGTGTACAAGCCGGATCCGGGCGAGCGCATGAACCGTGCTATCGACAACATCCTGCAGGTGCGCGGCACGATTGAGTTGGAGCTGGGTGCAGGCGCGGGTAAAATCGTCGACGACTGTTCAAATTTCGGCCGCGCCTTTGTCGCGGCCAACCGCGACTACATCGAAGAGCGCAGCGCCCGCGGGTTTATCCGCGACTGCCACGGCGACCTGCACTGCGGCAACATCATCATGGACCAACCGCCGATCATTTTCGACTGCATAGAGTTCAACGATGAATACCGCCAGATCGATGTGTTAAGTGAAATCGCCTTTTTAACGATGGACCTTGAGGCGCAGGGCCGCGACGACCTGGCTGCGGCCTTTGAACATGAATACTTACAGCGCAGCGGCATGCCGCACGGCCGCCAGGAACAACGACTGACGACGTACTTTAAACTGTACCGCGCCAACGTGCGCGCCAAGGTCGCGGCGATAGGGTTGGAGGAGAAGGGAAACTCAAACAATGAAAGTGTTAAACAACTACGCAGCACACTGAATACGTATTTGCAACTGGTCGAGGGGTATCAGTTAAGATTGGAAGCCAGGTGAAGAGTGATCCACGGCAAACCAGGAGTCAACATTGGGCCAATACGATAAACAGGCGGCAGATTCATTATCTTGCCGCCTGTTTAATGTAGTTTACGTTGAGATAACGGACTGAAACCGTGGTATCGGCACACTTACTCCACCACCAGCATCCGGCTCTCGCGATAGGGCCCTGCGCTCAGAATGTAGCGATACGTTCCCGCCGCCAGCTCCGAAGTGTTCAGGCTGATGCGATGCGCGCCCGCCGCCTGTACGCCGTCGACCAGTTCCTGCACCACGCGCCCCAATTCGTCGGTTAAACGGAGCGACACGTTGGTTTCAAAACCCAGACTGTAGACAATGTCAGTCGTCTGCCCCGCCGGATTTGGGCTGTTCTGCAGCAGGTTAAACTGCAGGCCCGAAGCTATGACGCCGCGGTGTTCGCGTAGACAAAATGTCGAGAGCCGTACCTGGGCCGAGTCCAGATCGCCGCAGGCATTGGCCACGCCGAAGTTGCTCGACGCCAGTTTAACGTCGACGTACTCCGAGTCCGAAGCTATCAGCAGGATGCGCATACGGAATTCGAGACTGAAACGCCGCTCCAGCGTTGAACCGTCACTCGCCGCACTAAGAACAAACTCATCAGCCCCACTGACAGCCTCGCCGTTAAACGACCAGCCGTCGAGGCCCGCCACCGAGCGCACCGAAGCGGGATCCAGCCACAACTCGTCCTTGCGGTAGTTAACATTTACCGTAAACGCTTTCTGATCAAGTAGTTCCTGCAGTTCCTCGCGCAGAGCAAAATCCAGTCGGAACACTATTTCGTCGCCGGGCAACGCGCCGCCTGCCGGCGATTCGGCTGTGAGGTCGATGTCAACGCGCGGTATAAGCCTGATGTTAACCTGCTTGCTGACGCTGCAGCCATTTTCGGTGTAACCGGTCACGGTGTACACGCGGTTAAGCAGGGTATGCGTTTGGGTGACCGCCGCGTCCGGATCGCTCAGGTCGTCGACGGGTCGCCACTCGTAGCGCGCAGAACCGGAAGCCGCCAGCGTCACGGTGTCGCCGTAACAGACAATGTACTCTTCCTGCACTTCAAGCTCGGCGCGTCCCAGATTGAGCACATTCAGCTCCACGGTGTCGGCGCAGAACGCTGCGTTGCGGCCGACGACCAGCAGGCGGCCGTCGTCGTGTTTAACCGTGCGCGAAGGACCGCTGCCCAGCAGTTCGCCTTCGGCGTTAAACCACAGGTATTCATCTGCGCCGGTGGCGCTGACTTCCTGCGTTTCGCCTTCACAGAGCGAGGGTGTGCCGCTGTCGAGCTGCACATCCGGCGGCTCGGCGACCGTCACGCGATATTCAACTCGGCCGCGACAGCCCGAGGACGTTTCGTACTCAATGACGTAGGTCTGCGACTGCGGCAGTCGTATTTCCGGCGTGGCGATGTCGGGATTGTTTAATCCGATGTCCGGCGTCCAACGCACTGATGTCAGTTCGATGTCTTCGTTGATCGCCACCTGGATGACATCGCCCGGGCAGACAACCGGGTCGGCCGGCGAGAGTACCAGCGGCGGCGCGGGAAGAACTTCCACAAAAACGGAGTCGAGGCGTTCGCAGGCCGTGCCGGTACTGCCGTGCACGTAGTACCAGGTGCTTTCCTGCGGAAACACCCGCGGCGAATCGCTCGTCGGATCGTCGATATTGCTCTCCGGCGTCCAGCGATACTGCGCCGCGCCGCGCACTTCCAGTTGAACGCTGTCGCCCTGGCAGATAACGGAGCCGGGGCTGACCTGCAACGGCGGCGCAGCGCCGAAGCTGACCTGCACACTGTCGCGCACCGTGCACGCGCCGTTGCTGATGTTGACGTAGTATGTCTGCGCCTTTGTCGGCGTCACAACGGGATTGGCGAGCGACGGATCTTCGATGCCTTCACCTTCTTCCCACGAGTATTCCAGACTCGGATCGGCCTGTGGATTCAGGGCCAGCGGCACGCCTTCACACGTCTGCTGGTCCGCCAACTCGTACTCCGGCGGATCGAGCACACGCACTTTCAGTTCGCGCTCGGTCTCGCCGCAGTCGGAGACGAGCCGGACGGTATAGGTCATATCGCTCGTCGGACGCGCAACGGGATTTTTTGTATTCGGATCGTCCAGACCGGCGGCCGGCGTCCACTTGTATTCGCCTTCCGGACCCTCGATGTCCAGGCGAATTTCGCCACCCGTGCAGACTTCCACCACGCCGTCGCCCGGCAGGGTGATTCCCGCCCCGACGGTTATGTGTATTGAGTCGATCTGTGAACAGCCCACATCGTCGATGACTTCCACATAGTAGGTGCGCGACTCGCTCGGCTGCACCGTCGGCCGCGCAACATCTGTCGCTGAAATCTCTTCGTCCGGCCACCACCGGTAGGTCCGACCGCCCCGAGCAATCAGGCGCAGCGATTCGCCCGGACAGATCGTGCGGTCCGGCCCCAGGTCGAAGTTCGGACCTGGGAAAACACGCACCTGAACCTGCGCGCTGCCTTCGCAGCCGTCTTCGTTTGTGCTGTAGACGGTATAGGTCGTTGTCTCTGTCGGGCGCGCCGTCGGATTGGCGATTGTACTGTCGCTCACCGCGGTACCGGGCTCCCAGCGGTAGTTGTCGGCGCCGGAGGCCATCAGTTGCACCTCTTCGCCGGCGCAAACCGTTGCGACCGGTTCTATGCTGGGTCGCGGCGCATCGCGCACAAAAACCGTCACACTGTCCCGGTCGCTGCCGCAGGTTGAAGTCACGGACACGATATAAGTCGTCGTGCGCGTGGGGCTTGCCGTGGGCGACTGCGAGTTGGGATCGGACAATCCTTCACGCGGAAGCCACTGATAACGCCCGCCGAACTCCGATTCGGCTAACAGCTGAACGGCTCCTCCCGGACAGATCGTCGCATCCTCGCTGACGGTCAGCTCGTTGGCGTCGTCGTCCACCAACTGCAGCTCCGCACCGGTGTAAAGATTGATCATTCCAAGACGACAGCGCGAGCCGAAAGGCAGAAGCATTTCGGTCAGATTCGCCGCTTTGCCGCGGCGGTTCGGTTCGTTGATAATGTTGAGATATTCATTGTCCAGACGCCCGACGTAGATTTTTCCGTCCGGCCCCAGCTGCATGCCCGTTACACGTTGCCCCCACTCGGCCGACTCGTACAGCACAAAACGCGAGCCGACGATGTCGGCAGCGTCGAGGTCGTACTGCACCAGGCGCGAAAAGTTATCCAGCTCGTGAATGGTTGTGATATAGAGCTTGCGCGAATTGGGCGAGAACTCCACGCCGTAGGTCTCGAAAGCCTGGCGCAGTTCCTTGCGGTTGGAGACTTCACCGGTGCGGTTGTTAAAATCAAAGAGTTCAACCTTGAAATTGGCGAACATTGTCAGCGCGAGTTTGCGGCCGTCGGGCGAGACTTTCATGGCTCCGACGCCGTCCAGCGGCCTGCCGCTCCCATGTGGAAAACCGACATCGCTCACCACCGGTTGACTGACTCCGCCCGGCGTGACGTGCCAGGCGTAGAACTTGCCGTCGCGCATGCCATGCGCCAGCACCCAGTAACTGCGCCGATCTTCGTGGTGCGTGGCCGTCAGTTTCTCGGCCGCCTGTCCCAGCAAGGGCACATTGAATTTACCGGGAACAAAACCGCCGCGGCCGTCACCCATGGTCATATCCACGAGCGAGTAATGAACGCCGATGTTCAGGCCTTCGTATTCGCCCGCATCGGTAGTAAAAATGTAGTAGCGGCGGCAGGACTCGGGCATGATAAGCGCGCCCTGGGTCGAGCTTTCGTGACCGTTGAGCCTCCCACCGCTTGTCAACTCTTCATGGTTCCCGTTCCAAAGTTTCTCGCCGTTGGTGTAGAGGATCAGGTTGCCCTCGTCGGGATCGCAGATCGTCGCGGCGGCTTCAAAACTGTCAAAACCAGTGAAAATAGACGGAACGGCCGTACCGCTCGAAAAGTCGAGGCGCACATTCAGACCGAAGTACCAGATTTCATTGGACCGGTTTTGCGCTGCCGCCTCCGCGACAAACAAGAGAATACACGCCAGAACGGCAGCAACTTGGCAGGAGAAAAAGCGCATGAATCACCCGGAATTCCTTTCGCGTGGACGCGGCGGACGTACCTGCGGCGGATGTGTGATACGCTGGGGACATATCTGCATCGGCAGGCTGCGAACGTGTTGGACCGCCGTTTGGCTCGTGGGCGCGAGCGGCACGGCGGCACACAGCAGAGAACGTACGAGGGTATCGTGTTGTCTGAACAAGCAAGGACCCCCAAAATCTCGAATTGTCTACCAAAAAAGAACGAATTTCGACCTTTTCTGTCGCGACTTGCCTGGCTTGACCTTCTTGTTTGTCCCGCTTGAGCGGGAAATCGCGGCGTTAAATACGAAAGTGAGAACGCTGTTTTTCAATGAGTGTAGCGTATGGTCAGGGGCAGCCAGGTCGTGCTATGGGAGAGGAGTCGGATGTGACGGCGCTCACTGCTCAACTACCGGATACCATGCGGACCTCAGTCCGCAATACTTCTCGCATGCGATATTAAGCAGTCTGTTGCTGACAATCGGACAGAAGGAAACAAATCACCCACAGTCATTCAATCTTCAGGATTGCCGTCCTCATGCCAAATACGCTGTGCATGCTGCAGAAATACAGGCCCGGCGTCAACATTGTGCCATTGAAGTTAAATTCTCGCGTTCCGGATTCAAGCTCACCGCTGAACACGGTCGCAACCCGGCGGCCGAGCACATCGCTGAGCACGATGCGCGCCTGAACAGCGTAGGGTGCATTCACCGACACGCGCAATGCGCCGTCTTCCGCCTGTACGATCCCGAATGTCAGCGGCGCACCAAGCACAATCTGTCTGTGATCGGCAGCGCAGACCTCCGAGGCCGTGAACTCAAGGGCGGTACGTCCCGCTGTTAAACACTCATCAAGCGTGAAGTCGAACACTTCGACCGTGCATTGAGCAGCGTCCCCCAGCAGCGCCATAAACTCCAGCTCCAGGAGCGCTTCGCCGTTATATCCAGCGGGGCGTACGCCGCGCAGCTCGTGTTCGGCGAATCGGCGTGCACCGGCGACCACCGTCCGCGGCGCGGACGGACTCAAAAGCTCCAACATGGTCTGGTCGTAGCGCAGCGTGAGGCTGAAGCTGCGCGCATTGCCGGACGGCGCAGGCATATGTTGTTTAACAGCCACACGGAAGACATCACCCGGATCAATACTTTCCGCCGCCGGTTCAATTAACAATTGAATGCGTTCGGCTTGTTCAACGAGCACGGCGTCGCGGTGTTCACAACCCCCGGCATCGACGGCCGTGAGCGACAGAATTCCTTCGGGCGTGGAGTTGTTTAACTCGATCGTCGGCGCTATCGCTCCGTTCGACCATTGGTAGGAATTGTACTCATCGTTAACGCCGAGTTGGAGCGGTGCGTCGCAGAGCAGGACATCGCCGCCCAGATCGACGCTGTTTTCCACGACCGATACGTTGTTGGTCGAACTGCGGGCACAGCCGGAAGGCGGCCGGGCTTCGGCGCTTATTTCGACTGTTTGTGTCGACGGCAGAAGCGGCGCATTAAATCGTACATCGAGGCGCGGCCGCGGTGGATCACCGGTCGGCGAAGCGCCTTCCAGCGCCAGGTTGTTTAACACAATGCCGGATGCATCCGCACTGAAGTCGCTCCAGACCGCGCCGTTCACGAATACTTCCGTCGGAGGAGCCGCCAGCGGCGGCGTGCACGTAATGCGTATTTCAAAGTTTGGCAGCGGCGCAAGACTGATATTCGACAAGTCGAGCGAATATAATAGCCCGTTGTTGCGGCAGGCGTTAACGTCCTGTCGCAAACGCAGCCCGGAACGGCGCGGCCGCAGTTCGGCGGCGGCCAGAACAAATTCTTCGGCTCCGCGCCGCACGATGTTGATGTAGTGCGGCAGACCGTCGGCCAATGCCGGATCGGCGGCGACACGCATGTTAAAAAAACCGCAGCCGATACTGTCGAATTGCAGGTCGGCCGGACGCGCCAGCAGCTCGCCGTTGTTTAAGTCAAAGTCGCCGCTCAGGTACTGCACGCCCGGCGGCAGCAGAACTTTCAGCTCAAAATTGAGATCGCTGTCCTCGAAGTCTTTGCACACGCGTACCTGGACATCAATCGGCGCGCCGGCGCAGTCATTCACCTGGCTTACAAAGGTTTTTACCTGTGCCGGAACGTAGGCGGCCAGGGGGATCAGTTCGAGGTCGTCGAGGAGCATGTTAACGAATGCTTCGTCGTTTCGTACAGCATCGCGTGGCAGGAAAAATATCCATTTGTCTTTGTCGGTCAGAATGAACGGATCGCTGACAGCAGTGGTCCAGGTAAACAAGGACATACCTGTACCGAGCTTGACATGCGGAGCGTCCCAGCGGCGATTACGGTAGTTGTCATTTTCATCACAAAACGAGATTGAGTCAAAATAGACGCGCACTTCAGGAATGTCGTAGGGAGCGTCAACATTTCCAAACCTGATCGGATAACACTTCGCCCTGACAAGGAATTGCGTGCCATATTGCGACTGTGCGGATTCAATAGGCTGGAACACGCCTTCGAAACCACTCACGCCAAAAAGATAGTAACGGTTTTCCATGCTGCCATCCCAGGAGTCAGGTCCGAATCGATTTGAGAAAGAGTCGTCAAAAACATTCTCGTCATCTCGGATAAATCTGTTTGTTTGATCGACTCTTTCATATAGATCGGGAGTTCGAACGGGAAACCAACCCTGAGTTCTTGTAACCTCGCTAAGACACTCGACAAGCAATTCAACGCCGACATACCCACTGGTCAATGAATTCTCAAAGTCTCCATTACACAACAGATTGGCCGTCGGCCAGGTGCAGGGCGGCAAGGTCGGAAATTCCACATCAATAAACACATAGGTGATGTTGCCGCTAAATCCGTTGCCCTGCGGCAGGTAACGCAGCACAATCGTGCCGCGAAAACCCGGATCGGGATCGATGACCAGTTGTTCGCCGCTGTTTAAGTCTGTTTGAGAGAGTATTGCACCGCTGCTTCCGAGCACTTCAAGACAGGTAATGTTCTCGGTGTTAACATCATTGGCGGCGAGATCGTTGAACTCCAGCACAATCGATTCTGTCGATACAAAAGGCCCTGACGGCCGGTCGTTGACACCCGCAGGTAATCCGCCGCAGGCGGCATAGTCGTCGCGAAAACGCGTTGCATTCACCGTCGCGCCGTAGACGCCGCTGACGGCATATCCCAGGTCACAAAGGGCGTCGACCTCGTCGGCATGCGGCAGGCGTTTAACTTCACCGGGCCTGATCTCATGATGCAGAACCCGCCCTATTCCATCGGCCGCGCAGTCTTCATCAAAGTGACTCAGGCTGCCGCCCGCGCGCCAAGGTTGAGGCGTGTAAACGGCCGCGTTCTGCAAACTTGCACCGGCAAAGACGACCGGCATGCTGGATTGTGAACAGGGCGTCTGCAACAGCGCGCGGTCGTACGACGACGGCATCAGCTCGTAACAAGCGTCAATTTGCGCGACAAGCGGCGTCGGTCCCGCGCTGGTGTTTGCCTGCAAAAAAGAGTCGTAGCGCGTGAACCAGGTGGTTCCGGCGAGTACCGAGTTGCCGTCCGCACCGATGAAGGAGGCCAGGCCAAGTGCGTGCAACATCTCGTGCAGGACGACCGAATAGAGGTCGACTTCCGTGAAATTAACAGCGTCGGGATCGAGGTTAAAGGCGTGCGCAAAGTTGATCACGATGCGCGCGTGATGGTCGGGCGCGACGCTCCAACCCGCGTAGGGATCGCCGGTTGCGTTAATCGCCTGCCAGAGTGCGCCGTCGAGCAGTCCGGAGCTGGATGCGCCGTCAACACGGTAGACCGACGAGGCAAAGGCCGCCGCATCGTCGGAAGGATCGGCGAAGGCTTCGACACGAATGTGCGCCGCGCCGGCATTTGCCGGACGAGCAAACAATTGCGACAAATCGGAGAGCACGGCGCAGACGACCGCGCAGCGCGCTTCGCCCAAGCCGCCGGGTGCACTGAACAGGCCCGCTTCATCGACAAATTGTACCTCAAAAAAACCGGCGCGGCAGTCGGACGCACCAAGCGTACGATCGGGCAAACGTTTTGCGGCGGACGGGACCGGATGGCCCCGCCGATCGACCCAGGACTGCGCGCCGGCTTCGGCGCAGAGCAGAGCGGCGAGAATAAGAACTGTCAGTATTGCCGCCGCCGGCCGATATGTGTTTAACATCGGCAAGATTAATCCACTCTCAGGACTTCGGTCCTTAGACCTGATGCACCGTGCAGGCTGCAGAAATACAGGCCCGGCGTTAACATTGTGCCGTTGATGGTAAAGTTTCTCGCACCGGATTCGAGTTGACCGTTGAACACCGTTGCTACCCGTCGCCCCAGCACATCGCTGAGCACGATGCGCGCCTGCATGGCGTAGGGCGCATTCACGGCCACGCGCAGCGCGCCGCCTTCCGGATTAACAACTCCAAAGGTCAAGGGCGCGCCCAGCACAATCTGCCTGTGATCGGCGGCGCAGACCTCCGACGCCGTGAACTCAAGGGCTGTACGTCCCGCTGTTAAACACTCATCGAGCGTAAAGTCAAACACTTCGACCCTGCTTTGAGCGGTGTCCCCCAGCAGCGCCATAAATTCCAGCTCCAGCAGCGTTTCGCCGTTATATCCGGCTGGACGTACGCCGCGCAGCTCGTGTTCGGCGAATCGGCGTGCACCGGCGACCACCGTCCGCGGCGCGGACGGACTCAAAAGCTCCAACATGGTCTGGTCGTAGCGCAGCGTGAGGCTGAAGCTGCGCGCATTGCCGGACGGCGCAGGCATATGTTGTTTAACAGCCACACGGAAGACATCACCCGGATCAATACTTTCCGCCGCCGGTTCAATTAACAATTGAATGCGTTCGGCTTGTTCGACGAGCACGGCGTCGCGGTGTTCACAACCGCCGGCATCAATAGCCGAGAGTGTCAGGATTCCTTCAGGCGTGGTGTTGTTTAACTCAATCGTCGGCGTTATCGCTCCGTTCGACCATTGGTAAGAATCGTACTCATCGGCCACGCCGAGCTGGAGCGGCGCATCGCAGAGCAGGACATCGCCGCCCAGATCGACACTGTTTTCAACGACCGATACGATATTGGTCGAACTGCGGGCACAGCCGGAAGGCGGCCGGGCTTCGGCGCTTATTTCGACTGTTTGTGTCGACGGCAGAAGCGGCGCATTAAATCGTACATCGAGGCGCGGCCGCGGTGGATCACCGGTCGGCGAAGCGCCTTCCAGCGCCAGGTTGTTTAACACTATGCCGGACGCATCCGCGCTGAAGTCGCTCCAGGCCGCGCCGTTCACAAATACTTGTGTTGGCGGAGCCGCCAGGGGCGGCGTGCAGCTAATGCGCAACTCAAAGTCCGGCAGCGGCGCAAGGCTGCTATTCGACAGGTCGAGCGAATATAACAGCCCGTTGTTGCGACAGGCCTTAATGTCCTGTCGCAATCGGAGCCCGGAACGGCGCGGCCGCAGTTCGGCGGCGGCCAGAACAAATTCCTCCGCTCCGCGCCGCACAATGTTGATGTAGTGCGGCAGGCCGTCGGCCAGTGCAGGATCGACGGCGACACGCATGTTGAAAAAGCCGCAGCCGATACTGTCGTATTGCAGGTCGGCCGGCCGCGCCAGCAGTTCGCCGTTGTTTAAGTCAAAGTCGCCGCTCAGGTACTGCACGCCCGGCGGCAGCAGAACTTTCAGCTCAAAATTGAGATCGCTGTCCTCGAAGTCTTTGCACACGCGTACCTGGACATCAATCGGCGCGCCGGCGCAGTCATTCACCTGGCTTACAAAGGTTTTTACCTGTGCCGGAACGTAGGCGGCCAGGGGGATCAGTTCGAGGTCGTCGAGGAGCATGTTAACGAATGCTTCGTCGTTTCGTACAGCATCGCGTGGCAGGAAAAATATCCATTTGTCTTTGTCGGTCAGAATGAACGGATCGCTGACAGCAGTGGTCCAGGTAAACAAGGACATACCTGTACCGAGCTTGACATGCGGAGCGTCCCAGCGGCGATTACGGTAGTTGTCATTTTCATCACAAAACGAGATTGAGTCAAAATAGACGCGCACTTCAGGAATGTCGTAGGGAGCGTCAATATTCCCGAATCTGATTGGATAGCACTTCGCTCTGATGATGAATTGCGTGTTGAGTTGTGACTGCGCCGGTTCAATAGGCTGAAAGACGCCTTCGATACCACTGATTCCGTAGAGATAGAAACGATTGTCGGGAAGCTTATCCCAAGAATCCGGTCCGAATCGGTTTATATGAGAGTCGTCAAACACAAACTGGTCATCTCGAATGAAAGTGTCGCGACCTTGAATTCGTTCGTAAATATCCGGCGAATATGTTGGATTCCAAGCCTGCGTTCTTGTTTGTTCTTGATAACATGTTCGGTCATCAATGTTTAGATGACCACCCGTCAGGGAATTCTCAAAATCCCCATTGCACAAGAGGTTTGCCGTTGGCCAGGTGCAGGGCGGCAAGGCCGGAAATTCCACATCAATAAACACATAGGTGATGTTGCCGCTAAGTCCGCCGCGATGCGGCAGGTAACGCAGCAGAATTGTGCCGCGAAAACCCGGATCGGGATCAACGATCAGTTGTTCGCCGTTGTTTAAGTCCGTCCGCGACAGCAATGCACCGCTGCTTCCGAGCACTTCAAGACAGTTAATGCTCTCGGTGTTAACATCGTTGGCGGCCAGATCATCAAACGCCAGTACAATCGGTTCGGTCGATACAAAAGGCCCTGACGGCCGGTCGTTGACACCCGCGGGTAATCCGCCGCAGGCGGCATAGTCGTCGCGAAAGCGCGTTGCATTAACCGGCGCGCCGTAGACGCCGCTGACGGCGTAACCAAGGTCGCAGAGCGCGGCGACCTCGTCGGCATGCAGCAGGCGTTTGATTTCACCGGGTCTGATTTCGTGGTGCAAGACACGTTTCAAGCCATCGGCGGAACAGTCTTCATCAAAATGACTCAGGCTGCCGCCTGCGCGCCAGGGGCGCGGCGTATAAACCGCTGCGTTTAACAAACTTGTCCCAGCAAAAACGACCGGCGCGTTGGATTGTGAACAGGGCGTCTGCAGCAACGCGCGGTCATAGGTCTCAGGGTTTAACTCGTAACAAGCCTTGTTCTGCACTACCAGCGGCGTCAGGCCCGCGTTGGTGTTTACCTGCAAAAAAGAGTCGTAACGCGTAAACCAGGCGCTTCCGGCGAGTACCGAGTTGCCGTCCGCGCCGATGAAGGAGGCCAGACCGAGAGCGTGCAGCATCTCGTGCAGGACAACCGAGTAAAGGTCGATGTCGGTAAAACCGAGGGCGTCGGGATTGAGGTTAAAGGCGTGCGCAAAGTTAATGACGATGCGCGCGTGATGGTCGGGCGCGTCGCTCCAGCCAGCGTAGGGATCGCCGCTTGCATTAATCGCCTGCCGGAGTGCGCCGTCGAGCAGCCCGGAGCTGGATGCACCGTCGACGCGGTAGACGGCCGAAGCAAAGGCCGCCGCAGCGTCGGACGGATCGGCGTAGGCTTCGACACGAACGGACACCGCGCCGGCATTCGCCGGACGATCAAATAATTGCGACAGATCGGCGAGCACGGCGCAGACGACGGCGCAGCGCGCTTCGCCCAAGCCGCCGGGCGCACTGAAAAGACCCGCGTCGTCGACAAATTGCACTTCAAAGAAACCGGCCTGGCAGTTTGATGATCCAAGCGTACGATCCGGCAAGTGTTTTGCGGCGGACGCGACCGGCCGGCCCAGCCGGTCAAGCCAGGATTGCGCCCTGGATTCGGCGTAGAGCAGAGCGGCAAGAAGAAAAACTGTCAGTATTTGTGAGAGTGTGTATTTCATGACACATGTTCGGAAAGCACTACCAATCAATATCATCAATATTCGGCAAAAGGCGATTTGGTTGCCTTGTACCGAGCACATATCGTGCCGGGATAAGGGCGGACAAGACGGTCCGCGAACACAGCCCTGGTCCGCGGACCGACGCCGGGCGTGTCAGCGCGGACCGCTTGCCGTACAGCGCCATACACACTGTCGGCCGGTCCGGACTGTTGGGAGCGCCCGGCTATTGACCTTATTCTATCATCACCAGGACCGTGTTGGGTGTGTTATCCGTGCTCAGGACCTGCAGGTAGTACTGCCCGTTCGGTTCGGAGGCGATGTCGACGGGAAAGTCAAACACACCCGTACCGAGCGACCCCAGATCAACGTTCAGAATCTCAAACCCGTAAAGATCGCTGATGTTGTAGGAAACATCTTTGGGCGCGCTCAGATCGAGCCGCAGGGTAAACGCGCCGCCGGAGGGATTCGGAAGGATGAAGACGTCAGGTCGATCGTGGTCCCCATCATCCTCGATCGGGCATGCGCCCAGGTCGATGGTCGCCTGCATCGTGCAGCCGCGCGCATCAATCACCGTGACGGTAATCGGACCACTGGGCCGCGGAACATTCGTGAACCAGTCATAACTGGTGGACGAGTAATGCGACCACTCGTAGGTGTAGGGTTCCATTCCACCGCTGACTTGTGCCTTGATCGTGGCCCAACAGTCGACGCCGAATTGGCTGCTGGCGTAGTCCACGACGTCGAAGGTGATTACGATCGCTGAGTCCAGAGAGGGGGCGGAAATTTGAATGACAGTTAGAGCT
>CAYULF010000026.1:0-78215 GCA_964445695.1 uncultured Hyphomicrobiales bacterium
GAGGCCGACGATTTCCGCGCACTCATGTCCAAGTTCCGCGATCCGGGGGAGATGGAACGCATGCGCGGCGCCTTCGTCGGCGGCGCCGTGGCGCGCGGCGTGCCGCCCGCCACGGCCGACAGCGTGTTTGACAAGGTCTCCAAATTTGTCGGCTACGGCTTCTGCCGCAGCCATGCCGCCGCTTTTGCCAAAACGGTCTACCAGTCGGCCTGGCTGAAGGTATTCTACCCGGCGGCCTACATGGCGGCTTTTATGCAGCATCGCCCCGGCTTTTATCCCTTGCTGACGCTGGAGGAGGAAGCGCGCCGCATGGGCGTGGCCATTCTCCTGCCCTGCATCAATCGCAGCGGCGTGCGCTACGACATCGAGCGCGGCGCGCCCGACGAGCCCTGGCGTATCCGCAAGCCGCTCAGCTCAATCAAACACGTTTCCGACGAAGATGCGCGCGCCGTGGTGATGGAACGCCTGGCTGCGCCGTTCAGCTCGGTGGAGGACTTCATGCTGCGCGTGCGCCCGGCGCGCGATGTGGCCGAGGCGCTGGCGCGCGGCGGCGCCTTCGATGGTCTGGCCGGTGATGCGCGGCGCGCCCTCTGGCTGGTCGGCGTGCTGCTCCGGCGCCTCGCGCCGGAACAGGACGACACGCCGCGCCTGGCCTTGGAGACGCCGCTGGTTGTACCGCGCGACGTTCCCGCGCTCGAACAGCTCGACAGCGGCGAACAGGTCGCCTGGGATTTTGCCACACACGGTGCGGCGCGCGTCCACCCGATGACCCTGATCCGCCGCAGCCTGAACGACCTGGAGGTGCGACCCATCGGCACGGCCTATCGCATGCGCTCGCGCAAACGCTTCCGCAGCGACCCCGATCCGCAGCTGCTCACTGCGGGGATTGTCATTCTGCGGCAGCGACCGCCGACCGCGCGCGGCGTCATGTTTGTCACGATCGAGGATGAAACCGGCTTTATGCAGTGCGTCGTTCTGCCGGAGGTGCAGGAAATCCTGATGCGCACCATCACCGGTCCCGCTCTGATCGTTCAGGGGCCGCTGCACATCATGGGCAACTGGCGCGGGCTGGTGGTTGAACAGGCCTGGCCGCTGCGTTCCGTTGCCGGCGGTTTCAGCGGGCATCCGTCCGCGTCCGGCGGGCAGGATCAGCACGTGCGCCAGGCCGAGTATTCCGAGCAGGAACTGCGCGCCCTCTCCAAAGCCATGCGCCGCGCGTATATGGTCGATTCCGATGGTCGACTGGTGGTTCACACAAGCGGGCCGCTGCAGCAGGACGCCGTCATACGCCGCACCAGTTGAACGCCGCGGACCGATACATGACCGCTTTGAACCCCTTCACTTCGCTCGGGGCTCAGGCTCCATGATGCTTTTGTTTGTTGTGCAGTTTCAGGCCGCCGCGCCGGTGAATCAGCCGATGAATTATTTGCGTAATTTGGGCGGCGCGTCAGGCGGATGTCCTCCGCGCGTTAAACCCCAATTCAGGCCCGTCCATCGATGAAAATACGCAAAGCCAGACAGGGGGACGTCGCCGCGATCGTCGCCATGCTGGCAGATGATCCGCTCGGTAAAACACGTGAAGACTATCGCCAGCCGCTGCCGGCCGTGTACAAACAGGCCTTTCTGGCCATCGACAGCAATCCCGATCACGAACTGATTGTCGTGGAAGCCGATAGCGCTGAAATCGTCGGTACTCTGCAGCTCAGTTTCATTCAGTACCTGACCTATCGCGGCGGGGTGCGCGCCCAGATAGAAGCCGTGCGCATTCGCAGCGACCGACGCAGCGAGGGAGTTGGCGAACTGATGGTGCGGCACGCCGTTGCGCGCGCCCGTTCGCGCGGCGCACACGTCGTGCAACTGACAACCGATAAACAACGTCCGGACGCCTTGCGCTTCTACGAAAAACTCGGCTTTACCGCCACGCACGAGGGCATGAAACTGCACCTGGACTAAGGGCGGCAACTCTGACCGTTCAACTTCCGCGGCTGTTTAACCAGCGCGACCAACACAAAACTGACGATCATCAACAGAAACCAGGCGGGCAGCTTGGCCGGCGCAACCGGACACCAGCCCGCTTCCTGGTCGGGATAGACCCAGACATTCGCCAGCGTGGCGATGTTTTCCGCCAGCCAGATAAAAAACGCTACCAAAAGCCAGCCGAGCAGCAGCGGCATGCTGTGGCGGCGCGATCCGATGCGATAATAGATCCGCGTGCGCCGGAAAAGCACGATGATCCAGATCAGCAGCGCAATCCGCAAATCGGCCATGTAGTGGTGGGTAAAAAAGTTCGCGTAGATCGCCGCCGCGGCCGCTACAGTCTGCGCGGTGGCGGGCCAGGCGTGGAAACGGAAGTCAAAACGATTCCAGATGTGCGCCATATAACTGCCGACCGCACCGTACATGAATCCGGCAAACAGCGGCACGTTGCCGATGCCCAGCGCAAATTCCTCCGGGTAACGCCACGCGCCGACGGCGGCGGAAGTTTTAAACACTTCCATTGCCGTGGCCAGCAGATGAAAGAGGCCGATCACCAGTGTTTCGCGGCCGGATTCGCGTTTACTCAGCACCAGAAAAAGTTGAAATATCAGCGCCGCGGCAAACAAGAGATCATAGCGGTGCAGCCAACCGGCGGGAAACCACAGTCGTGTGAGCAGCATCAGAGCCAGCAGATACGCAGCGAAGGCGCAGGCGCGCGCCTGTCCGCGCGTGAATTCCAGCAGGAACTCCGTCCAGCTGCCGGCGTTGTGTGCGGCCCGACCGTCGTGGAGCAACAGTTTTGACATGCGGATCTCCGGCCGCAGCCCGGAAGAACGGCGGCAAGATGTTAACTGAATACGTGAGTGTTCAGAGGTACAAGCGGCGGCGTTAAACGTTCAGATCACAGACGCCGCCAGGCGGCGGGACAAACAAAAAAAGTCATGGGGCGCCACGGAACGTGAGAGCCCGGTATGGCAGGGAATTAAACACATGTTAAACATGGGATTCAATCGGAAGCGTGTCGTCGCAGTTGACCAGCAGGAAACGTCCCGGCCCGTCTTCGGTGAGGCGCAGTCCCAGCTCAACATGGCAGGCCTGGCTGAATCTGGCGGTCAGTCCGTTGCGCACCGCAACGTGCAGAATGCCGCGCGCGTCGATCCATGGGAGGTGAGTGCGGTCCAGCGGAATCTGCGTGTCGTCGTTGAGGCAGAGCGTCAAACAGTCCGGCGCTTCCTCAATAATGTTAACAACCAATAAGGCCGCATCCTCAACTTCGACGCGGACGCGCTCGGCCGGGGTGACAATGAAATAGCCGTCTTCCAGCTTAAACAAAAAGCGATAAAAAAGGCGGATCAGACCACTGCGCACGATCTGTTGCTCGCCGTACCACCAGTTGCCGTTGCGGTCGATCCTGATCGTCTCGGCGCCATATGCGCTCAGATCTACCACTGCAGGGGTTGCTCGCCGTATTGCTCGTAGTAGGCTTCGAGCGCGGGGATCCGCTCCGCGGGAATCAGGTCGCGCCGGCGCATGATGGGCAGCAGATCCAGAGCATTGCTCATGGCGTGATATTGAATTCCCTGTGCGGCGGCGGCTTCGGCGACTGTCAGGCCGTCGTCGCGTTTTTCGTTGCGATTGGTCAGGCCGACGGCTGCGACGATGTCGACGCCCAGATCCTGCAGGAAAGCCGCGGCCTGCAGCATGCTGCCGCCTGTCGTGGTCGTGTCTTCCAGCAGGACGATTCGTCCTTCCGGCGCGCCGACAAAATAGCGGTCGGCCGCATCGCCGTGTTCCTTGGCTTTGGCGCGTCCCATCGGCAGGCGATATGCGCCCGCCCCGTAGTCGGCCCGCCGCCGCGCCCATTTGAACTGGGTGACAACCCCGAGTTTGGTTGCGCCTTCCGGTACGCCGTAAAAGCAGTCGCACTCCAATTGCTGTTGTGCAACGAATTGCAGAACGTAGTCCGTCAGGTTGTCGAGCAGGTAGACATCGTTGGCCAGCGTGCGCCAGTTCACGTAGTGCGGTGAGCGGCGGCCGGATTTGAGCGTCAGGTCCGTGGCGCGAATGCCGATAATGTGTTCGTCGATGACAAATTCGCTGAATTCGGTCGTGCTGAAGTCGTTCATGATACCTCGCAATTCAAGTGCAGGCTGTTAGTGCGCGGCGGAAGCAGTGGTTCCGCCTGAAATTCATTTCATTCGGCCAATTCATTCATCTTGTGGACCCGCGTCAGCCGCCGAGCAGGATCGAGTTGCTGTCTGCCAGCAGACCCGCGATGCTGCCGGTCATCAGGCAGGCCAGGTTGGCGGCTATAAGCGCGCGAAACCCGACGGCGGCCAGATCGCTGCGGCGTTCAGGCGCCAGGGCTGCCGCGCCGCCGATAAATATTGCCAGCGATGCAATGTGCGCAAATCCGCACAGAGCGTAGGACACGATCACCGCTGAACGACCGCTGATGCTGCCCGCGGCCATGGCCTGCGAAAGATCCTGATAAGCCACCAGTTCCGTCACAACCACGCGTTCGCCGATCAGATTGGCCGCCGCGCCGGCTTCCGACGGATCGACTCCCAGCAGCAGAGTGAAGGGATAGGCGGCCCAGGACAGCAGTCCTTCCATCGACCAGGACGGATCGGCGTCGAACATCGAGCCGAACAGATTGCCGAGACCGCCGAGAATGAGGTCGATCAGGGCGACGATTCCGAGCACCGCGATGAGCAGCGCGGCAATGCCGACGATCAGTCGCACCCCGGATTGGGAGCTGCTGATGATGGATTCAAACAGGCTGCCCTCGCGTTCGTAGTGCGGCGGGGTGTCGATGCCGAGCGTAACAGGTTTGCCGTCTTCCGGGACGATCAGTTTGGCCATCATGATTGCCGCCGGGGCGGACATGATGGACGCCGAGACCAGGTGACCGGCAATCGCCGGAAATTGGTCGTGCAGCGAAAACGTGTAGACGGCGAGTACGTTGCTGGCCACCGTCGCCATGCCGGCCGTCAGAACCACGCACAGTTCAGAACGCGTCATGGCGTTCAGATAGGGTTTGACGGTAATGGTCGATTCGACACCGACGAAGATATTGCTGGCTGCACAAAGCGATTCAGCGCCGGAGAGGCGCATCAGGCGTGAAAACAGGCGCGCAAAGGCGGCGATAATGCTCGGCATGATGCGCAGGTGGTAGAGGATTCCAATCAGCGCCGCAAAAAAGATAATGGTTGGAAAAGCCTGAAAAGCCAGCACAAAACCCAGTGAGGGTTCGCCCGCCGCCGTCGTGGAGCCGGGTGGTGCGGCCAACCGACCAAACAGAAACTGCGCGCCGGCGGCGGCGGAATTCATCAGCTCCACCACAAAGTTGTTGACGACGAGGAAAACCTCGCGGCCTGCGGGAACCACAAAGACAAAAATGGCGAAGGCCAGTTGCAGGCCGAGCCCCCAGGCGATGACGCGCAGGTTAACGAGTTTTCGATTCGTCGAGAGGATCCAGGCGATTGCCGGAAACGCCAGCAGGCCGAGCAGACCGAAGTAGTTGCCGTCTGCCATCAGCTTAACTCCGGGGTCACAGTGGTTTTTGACGAAAGGCCCTTACCGCGGGCGGCCACCTGAATAGCCAGGATTGTGATATCGTCGTGCTGCCGCGCCTTGCCGACGAAGCGGTTGACGCTGTCGAGAATTGACGCGACTACCTCGGCGGCGCTGCCGGCGGCGCGGCTGATGCTGTCTATCAGGCGTTTCTCGCTGAATTCTTCACGGCTGATCTGCATGGCTTCGGTGACGCCGTCGGTGTAAAACACCACGACGTCATCTGTTTCCAGTGTAATACTTTCGGCTTTGACAGCTTTGTCGAAGTTCTTGCCGCTGTCCAGGCCGATTGCCATGCCGCGCGAGGCGATGGCTTCGACCTCGCCGTTGTCGCCGCGCCGTCGCAGCATCGGATTGTGGCCGGCATTGGCGAATTCCAGCACGCGCGTGCGCGTGTCGTACACGGCGTAGATCATCGAAATGAAACGGCCGCGCTCCATTACTTCATAGAGCAGGGAGTTGACGCGATGCAACACGTCGGCCGGACCGTCGACCTGGCGAATCTGCGAGACAATGACGCCCTTGGCCAGCGTGATATAAAACGCGGCGGACATGCCTTTGCCGGACACATCGCCGATCAGCAGACCGAGTCGATTGTCGTCCAGCGTGAAAAAGTCGTAGTAGTCCCCGCCGACTTCAAATGCAGGTACACAACTGGCGGCCACATTGACCGAAGGGAAATCCGGAAGTTTGTCCGGCAGCAGACGCTGCTGTACTGTTTTGGCCGCTTCAATTTCCCGTTGAATGCGTTTCTCCTCTTCCATGCGGTAGAGAAATGCCGGTTTGTAATCGTCCTCGGAGACATCTTCCGGCTGCCGCAGGTAGGCAATAACTGCAAGGATAAACACAGCGGCTATGACCACAATCAGCACGGGCGTCAGAATCGGCTGAGCGTCAAACGAAAAGAGCAGATAGGTAAGATTGGAAATCAGGTTAAAAGCTATGACGCACAGGACGTCATAACGCAGGAACAGCATCAGCGCGGCAATTCCGGAGAGGCTGCCGAAGAGCAGACCAAAGGCGAAGTCTCCGCTGAACACGGCCTGAACCAGCACTGAAACGACGAGGGTTCCCAATGCGGCAAGCGGAACGCGCAGGTTACGCGGCGCAAAGCGCCAAACGACGGCGGGAAAGAATAAAATCGCCGCCGTGTTGATCAGCGGAACATAGACGATGAATCCCAGCAGAATTGCCGGAATCGGGAACATCGCCAGTGAAAGCAACTGCTCGCTGAAGGTCGAACCGACAAGGAAGCTGTCCTGTCCCAGATGAGCCAGCAGACGCGTGGACAGTGGAACGATCGCGGAATACACAAATCCCGCGCTGATGCCCATGACAATGCTTCGACCGAGAAAATGTGAACTCAGCGGACTGCGTACCAGACGCAGTGCCGTGTAGAACCGCTCGGAAAAGACTTCGCGCGCAAGTGAAAAAATCCCGCTGATCGGAATGCTGAAGGTGAGCAGTCCCAGAAAGATCAGCTGGAACAGAAAAACGATAATGACCAGCGCGATATGCAAATCCACCACGCTGATCGAAGCCAGGAAGTAATACAGTGTTGCCAGAAATGCGATGGTGAGGAAAAACACCAGGTTGACGGCGCGCTGTACCAGGCGGACGATACCCAGGACAATCAGGCCGATGACGATCAGTGAGAAAATGATGGAGTAAACTATGCCGGTCAGGCCGGTTTTGTCGCTCGGCGGGGCAGGGCGTAGCGGATCGGCTTCCAGTCGCCATTCAACCAGCGGCTGACTTTCACCCTGCATGCGGGCGCGCAGCAGCAGAACGCGTTCCACCAGTCCATCGCTTTCAAGCACCCCGCGGAAGGCGCGGACGCTCTCACTGGTTTTCTCCTGCTGCCATTCCAGTGACTCCGCATGAAAATGGCCGGGCACAAATTGCTGCAGCCTGCCCAGTATGGTGGCGGAGTCCAGCGAAAAATTGTCGTCGGGGACGGTTTCCCTGACGCCGACAATATTGCCGTCGGCATCGCACCAAATGTTCGTAATCAGGTTGGACTCGGGAACGGCAATCTCATCAGAGCGGGCGGAGGTGTTGTTACTGCCGAAATTGAAGTTAAAACCGTCGCTGTGCGTAATCCGCATCGTGATCGAGAACTGATACTCCTGCGCATTACTCGAATCCAGATATTCTACGGCGGCCAATACGCCGATTGAGTCGCTCACTGCAGAAATCAGTTCGTGGTCCGTGCTGATGCCTTTAAGAACCGAGACTGAATCCCTGCTCATGTCGCGCGCCGTCAGCACGCTGTCGACGATGAGATCAAATCGGTCCATGAATCCGCGCGGCGTGCATTCATGAGGCCGTACGGCGGGGTATTGCGCTAATAGAAACAGTGAAAGAACTGCCGCCGCGACCAGAATCCACTCGGCAGGATAACGTTTGCGCTCAAACGGTGTGCGTGTCATCAGCTCTTTCCTACCCGACTTGTAGCTAATCGGACTTGCATCCTTTACGCAGACGCCGCCCGGAAAGGCGGCAATCTACGTAAAAGGCGACAGACTCCGAATCGCGACCGATCAAGTCGGACCCGGAACTTACCGGGTGAAGGTGTAGCGCCGGTCAAAATACAAGTTCAGTGCCGCCGCGCAGGCTTCGGCCCGCGCCGGGAATTCCGAGCTGCGAGTAACTGACCGCGTCGGCGATGTTGTTAACGCGCAGGAACAGACTCCCGGCCATCTGGCGACTAATCAGGAATTTCCAGGACACGCGTGTATTCATCAGCGTGAAGGCGTCGAGTTGCTCAAACTCGCCGGTTGTGGCATTGTCGCCGTACTGCGCGCCGATGGATTCGAGTTCAAATGCAAATTCGACGTTGGCGGGCAGGTGAATCTGAGCCAGAAATCCGGCCAGGTACTCGGGACGGTACTCGAGTTCCTGATCAAATCCATCGTCTGTTTTACCGCGCGAATGCATGTAAGTCATGTTGCCGCTCAGGTCCAGCCAGCTGACTGGAAAATACCACAGCGCAACTTCGCCGCCCGTCACCAGGGTCTCGGTCAGGTTGATGCGGCGCTCGCGGCCGTCGCTTAGTTTTTCCTTGGCGATGCCGTCGGCGTAGCGATTGTAGAACAGAGCGCCTTCAACTTTGATGTCGCTGAACTTCAGATCGCCGCCAAGTTCCGTCAGCAGGCCGCTTTCCGCCTGCAGGTCCGGATTCGGAATGAATTTGCCGAGTGCGCCGGAGAATTGTTCGCGCGGCGTGGGGAAGCGCGTGCGTCGCGCCACTGAGGCGTAGACACCTGCGGCGGACGTCAGTTCATAACGTCCACCGAGCGAAAGGCCTATGTCGGTCTGGCCGTCCTGCACCGGAAACACGCCGGCTTTGGGGTTTGAGGCAGCGTCGAACGACACGCCGGCATTCATACTCCAGGAATCCTGCGCCAGGAGGTATTCCACGCCTGCGCTGCCGAGGCGCTGTCCGTATTCAGCGCTTGCGCTTTCATCCACGATGCTGACGGTCTCGCCGCCGGGGAAGGTCGAATCGCGCAGCGCCTGGATTTCTTCATCGTGGCGCGAATCGTAGCCGTAGAGCGCAAAGTTGAGTTGCTGATTATCGTCAATGCTCCAGCCGAAGGTCACCCGACCGCCCATGGTCACATCTTCTCCCAGTTCGCGTTCCTCGACCGAAGCAAAGGTTTCGTCGCGATAGGAATCGATAGTCTGGTCGAGCAGGTCCAGCCATATTGTGGCGCGGATTTGCTGATTTCCACGCGCATCCAGCACGTGGCGCGCATTCAGCGTCATCATAGTGCGGTTCCACTCGGGGTAACGCCAGTATCGCGCCCGCTCGCCGCGATGCGTTTCTGCCGCGACGCCTTTCTCGGCGTTGATGTCGTTCACGGAGAAACCGAGCGTAGTGGCTTCGCTGATATCGTATTCAATACGAGCATAGGAAAGGACGCGATCAAAACCGGTGTTGGTGCGTCGGCGACTTTCGGGATTCTGGTTGTCCAGACCGGCTTCGGCAAGTTCGGCCGGAAGCAGGTAGCCGTCGCTGTTGGTGCGTCCGTTGAACACAATGAAGTTGAAGTCGTCAATTCCGCCGTCAACCAGAATGGAGTACGAGCGCTCGGTTTCACCGCCGGCCAGGCGGGCCACGCCGCCGTAGCCGTCGTCACGCCGTTCGAGCGTTGCCAAGTTAACCACGCCGCCGAGGATGTTGGGGCCGTAAAGCAGCGAGCCTGCGCCTTTTGCGACGGTCATCTGACCGATCAGGTCGCTTGGTATCAGCGAGAGGTCGACGCGATTGTCCCAGGGAATGTTCAGCATAGCGCCGTCCATAAACAGGGCGATCTGTCGCTCGCCGGCGCCGCGCAGGAATAAAAGCGATTCACCGCGCGAGTTGGTCTGCACGCGTGCGGCGGATACTACCGGCGCAAGCTCGCTCACGGAAAGTGCGTCGCGTTGTTTGATTTCGCGATGCGGAATGCGTTGGAAGTCGGCGCTTTCCACTCTGGCGGCATTGGAACCGCGACTGCCGGAAGCGATCACTTCACCGAGTTCATAGACCTTGACCGTGTCGACGGCGGTAGAATCGGAGGCAAGCGCATTTTCAGAGCAGATGACGCAGCAAGCGAGCACACAGAGCGACGCCAGGCCGCGAAGAAGAGACTGGTAACGAGTATTCATGCGCTGAACGTTGGATTTTGGTGTTGCAGTGCCCGTCGTCGCGCCGCCGGGAAAAAACGGCAGCGGTCCATCACGAACGTGGTCGGCCGCTGAAAACGTGCAATGCAATGGTCCATAAAATTTTTACGCCGGCCTTGACCGTGCCCTGTATTGTTCCTGTGACCTTGGAAACGCCGATGCGTTTGCGGTAGGATACGGGAACTTCGCGGCACTGCAGGCCGTGTTTTGCAGCTTTGATCTGCATTTCAACCGTCCAGCCGTAATTGCGGTCGGCCATGCCGAGCGCCTGCAACGCAGGCCAGCGGATCGATCGAAATGGTCCCAGGTCGGTGAACTCAATGCGCCAGAACAGTTTGATGAGGCGCGTCGATAACCAGTTGCCGAAGCGCGCCTGCGGGAGCAAGGCGCCTTGTTCGTGCCGCCCTCGCACCCGAGATCCGATGACCATGTCGGCGTCGTCGTGCAGGATCGGCTCTATCAGCAGCGGCATTTCGCCCGGGAAGTCGCTGTAGTCGCCATCCAGAAACACAATGATGTCCGGTTCGTGGCAGGCCGCCTCCAACATTCCGCGCAGGCAGGCCGCTCCGTAGCCGCGCTCATCTTCGCGCACGACAATCGCTCCGGCGCGCTGCGCCGCTTCCATCGAGCCGTCGACCGAGCCGTTGTCGGCGACAATCACGGTGGCATTGAGCTCCGCCGGTATGTCGCCGATCACGCGGCCGATTGAGTCTTCTTCATTGAGAACGGGGATGATGACCGCGATGCGCGCGGTGCCCGCCTGCAATTGCTCCCGGTCGCCGTAGTCCTGTGCCATGCCGGAGAATTGTAAATTGCGCCAAATGCGCGTTTGCGAAACACAGTGATACGACCAATGCCTCGTTTCTATTTTATCGGTATCGGCGGTACTGCCATGGGCGCCGTGGCAATTGCGCTGGCGCGTGCCGGCGCGACGGTGCACGGCTCCGACCACCGCGTCTATCCGCCGATGAGCGACGCTCTGCGCGCCGCCGGCATCTCCTGGTTTGACGGCTTTGATGAAAACAACCTTAACAAGGGCGAGTACGACGTCATCGTTGCGGGCAATGCCGTCAGTCGCGGCAATCCCGAAATCGAATGGGCGCTTGACCGCCGCCGCCGGATGACGTCTCTGCCGGAACTGGTGCGCAATGAATTGATCGGATCGGGCGCATCCGTCGTGGTTTCCGGCACGCACGGAAAAACCACCACGACGTCGTTGGCGGCCTGGCTGCTCGACCACGCGGGTCTGCAGCCCGGTTTCATGATCGGAGCGGTCCCCGCCAATTTTGAAGGCGGCTGTCGCCTGCCGCAGACGCCCGGCGCACCGTTTGTTGTTGAGGGCGATGAATACGACAGCGCCTTTTTTGACAAACGTTCCAAGTTTGTGCATTACCGCCCGGACATTGCAATTGTTAACGCAATAGAATTTGACCACGCCGATATTTTCGGCTCGCTCGACGAGATCAAACGCAGCTTCCGCCATATGCTGCGCCTGGTGCCGCGCGGCGGGCTGGTGCTGGCGCGCGCCGAAGACATCAATATTGACGACGTTATGGACGAAGCCTGCTGCGCGGTTGAGCGCTTTGGATTCATAGAGTCAGCCGACTGGCGAATTGAAATGTTAAACAGTTTGCCCGCCGCCTGTGAATTCCGTCTGTTGTATCACGGTGCGACCTATGGTGAGTTTAGTTTGCCCATGGCGGGCGAGCACAACGTAGCCAACGCAACGGCGGCGATCGCCGCAGCAAAACAACTGGGCGTATCCGCGCAACAGGCGGCCGCCGCACTTAAACAGTTTAAACCGCCCAAGCGGCGGCTCGAATTGCTCGGCACGTGGCGCGGCATGCGCGTAGTTGACGACTTTGCGCATCACCCGACGGCTATACGGGCCACCTTGAACGCACTCAGGGGCTCCACTTCCGGTCGTCTGCTGGCGGTATTTGAACCGCGTTCCAATACTACGACGCGTAATATCTTTCAGCGCGAACTGGCGACGGCGTTTGACCAGGCCGATCTGGTTGTGATCGCGCCTTTAAACAGGCCCGATCGCTATGCCGCATCGGAGCGGCTCAACCTGGAGCAACTTAAACAGGATATCGAGTCGCGTGGTCCGCGCGTTTTTGTCATTCCGCAGGACGCATCGCCGGACTGGGGCGCCGCCGCACGTGACATACTTGCCGAATTTGGCGCTTCCGGCGATCTGGTGGCGATACTGAGTAACGGCGCTGTCGGCGGTCTGCGTCAGCTGTTGATTCCGGCAGAATCCGCTTAACATTTTCAGCGGTCCCGACACGCGTGGAATTCGCTCTCGCCGGCGACCAATATTGCCAGGAAGCGAGCCGGAACGGAGAGAGGGCGCTGCAATCAGCGGTTTAAGCGGAGTTTATCAGGGGTTGTTTAACATTGTAGATGTGAATTTGCATTGCAGCGCCGCTGCTGTTGCGCGGCTTGCTTTCTGACCATGCTGTTTACCCCCGTGCCGCAGGTTGTTGGTCGGCGAGCGACTTTGAAGCGATGTGAATTCGCCGGCGATACAGGCCGAAAGCGGCGCAGAAAACAAGTCCCATGCAGAGAGCCATTGCGCCTGCAATGGACGCATCCAGCCATGCAGCCAGATAGTAGCCGCCCACGACGGCCAGGCTGCCAAGCAATACGGTCAACAACAGCATGTGTTTAAAATTATCAGTTAAAAGATAGGCCGCCGCCGGTGGCGCGATGAGAAATGCCACGACAAGAATTGCGCCGACCGATTCAAATGCCGCCACCGTGGTGAGTGAAACCGCCCCCATGAGCAGGTAGTGCCAGAGCGAAACCGAGACGCCGATAATGGCCGCGTAGGCCGGATCAAAAGTCGTAATGTACAATTCCTTGTAGCCCAGGAAAATGAACGCGAGCACAAGAACTAGCGCACCGCCGACAATCCAGACGGCGCGCGGTCCCATGTCCACGCCGCCTATGTCAAGTGTGTAGAGCGGAGCCAGCGCGATCTCGCCGTACAGGATGCAGTCCAGGTCCAGGTCCACATCGCCGGTAAATGCACTTGTGAGTATCACGCCGAGGGCGAACAGGCTGGTGTAGGTCAGACCGATGGAAGCGTCGATCTGCAGCATGCCGCGTCGGTGCAGGGTCTCGATCAGAAAAGTCGTCAGCAAACCGACAGCCGCCGCGCCAAGCAACATGGGTATGGAATCGCGCGATTCACTGATCATGAATGCGATCACAATCCCGGGCAGCACGGCGTGGGCGATGGCGTCGCCGACCATGGCCATGCGTCGCAGAATGAGGTAGGAACCCAGCAGGCCGCATGTGGCGGCCACGAGTATGCCGATCAGGATAATCCAGAAGTCGTTCATGCTCAACCGTGTTTGTGCGGGATGGCGCGCGCATGCGGATCGATCTGCGGATGATCGAGCAGCGCTTCAAGTTCTTGTTCCAGTTCCGGCGTCAGGATGTGTTCTATCGTCTCGGCGTCGTCGTGGACGTGGTCCGGCGCGATTCCGACATATTGCGTCAGATAGACTTCCCAGAGGCGGTGCAGGCGTGTGATGCGTGCGCCGCGCATACGACCTTCGGCTGTCAGCGCCCAGGTGGCATTGTCGCGCCGCACATAGCCATGTCGTCGCAGTTGTTCCAGTCCGCGGCGCAGGACGGACGAATCCATCGGCCGTCGGGCCAGGATGTCGTCGCTGCTGCGCGCTGCGTAAAAGTCGTCGTCCTGCTCGCCCAGATGAAAAAGAGCTTTCAGGATGTTTTCATGGCGGATGCGGCCGGCATTGCGGCGTTGCCGCAGCTGGCGCGCAAGCGCGCCGCGCCGCGGTGCAAACAGCACAGACAGGATGGCGAAGCCGGTCAGAACTATCACGATCCAGGGCCCAGTCGGTGCGCGCGGAGCGGTAAACGAGGCGTAGGCGCCCGTCAGGCCCGCCAAGGCGCCGAAGAGCGCCGCCAGGAAAATCATGACGGGGAGGCGCTCGGTCCAGTAGCGTGCCGCCGCAGGCGGCGTAATCAAAATGGCGGCGGTCATAACCACACCGACCGCCTGAATAGCGACAATGACTGCAAGGACTGTCAGCGTTGTGAGCGTCAGTTCCAGTCGACGCACCGGCAGACCGGTGACTGCGGCGAATTCCTCGTCAAAAGACATCAGCTGGAATTCTTTGTAGAGCATCAAGGTGATGAAGACCAGAACGGTTGCTACAGCGCCGAACAGGAGCACGTCGCCCGCCGTCAACGCGGCTATGCGCCCGAACAGAATGCTGTCGAGGCCCGCTTTTTCCGCACTGCTGCCGTGCTGGATAAGCGTCAGCAGCAGGATCCCGATGCCGAAGAAGACCGAAAGCACCAGACCGATCGCCGTGTCTTCTTTGATGCGAGACTTGAAACTGATGAAATCTATCAGGCGCAGCGAAATCCACGAGGAGACAAACGCGCCGGCTATCAATGCAAGCGGGTGTTTGGGCGACAAGTCCGTCCAGCCCAGAGAACCCACGACGTCGACCAGGATAAAAGCCAGACAGACGCCGGGCAGCACGGCGTGCGCCACTGCGTCGCCCACCAGCGCGCGCTTTCGTAGAAAGGTAAAACAGCCCACCACGGCCGCACCGATGCCGAGCAGCATCGCTCCGAGACTGACGGCGCGGACACCGGGATCGTCGAATGCCAGGAATTCGATCAGGCTGTTCATGCGCGTGAGTTCAAGGAGTTGTTAAAGTCGGAATGTTGTTAATCAGGAGAGCAAAGGGAATACGCAATCTGAGGTCGTTCCGACACGGCTATGTTTCGCGCGTGGGAAACTCTTCTTTTTGGAGCAGGTTGCCGACTTTACTGAGCAGCGTGAGTTTGCCGCCGTAGGTTTTCTGGAGGAGTTCCGCCGTAAACACCTTGTCGGCTGGGCCGCTGGCAACGAGGCGCATGTTAAGCAGAACGACCCAGTCGAAATAATCGAGTGCCGACTGCAGATCGTGATGCACGGCCAGAATCGTGCGACCGCGCGCACGCATCCCGCGAAGAATCTCGACGATCGCCGCTTCAGTTGCGGCGTCGACGCCGGTAAACGGCTCGTCCATGATGTAGAAATCGGCGTCCTGCGCCAGCGCACGCGCCAGGAAGACGCGTTGCTGTTGTCCGCCCGAAAGTTGTGATATCTGCCGGTCGGCCAGATGCTCGATGCCCACGCGGCGCAGGCACTCGTCTGCCTTGTCGCGATCGGCGCGGCGCGGCCGCCGGAACAGCCCAAGTTTACCGTAGCGTCCCATCAGGACGACGTCGCGCGCCGAGGCGGGGAAGTCCCAGTCGACGGACTCGCGCTGCGGCACATAGCTGATGCGTTCGCGTACTTCGTCGAGCGGGCGGCCGTAAATCTGAACATAACCGCTGCCGGCCGGTACCAAACCCATCACAGCTTTGATCAGCGTGGTTTTGCCGGCGCCGTTTGGACCGATCACGCCGACGATGGCGCCTTCGGGAATTGTCAGGTCGACGTCCCAGAGTACGGGTCGACGATTGTAGCTGATCGTCAGGTCGTGAATCTCAAGGGCGGGATTTTCAACTGTTACGTTCATGCATGCCTCATTGCAGGCCGGCGGCGATTGTGCGGACATTGGCGCGGATCATGCCGATGTAAGTGCCTTCTGAAGTGCCGGGTTCGCCCATGGCGTCGGAAAACAGCCGCCCACCGACTTTCAGGTCGTGGCCGCGTTCGCGCGAACTTTCGATTACGGCGTCGATGGCCTGGCGCGAAACCGAGGTCTCAACAAAAATCGCTTTGATGTTGCGCCGCACGATCATGTCGACAAGGTCGACGCGGTCGCGCAAGCCGAATTCGGACAAGGTTGAGAGGCCCTGCAGGCCGCGAACTTCAAAGTCGTACGCCTGTCCAAAGTACCCGAATGCGTCATGCGCCGTGATCAGAACTCGCGATTCAAGCGGGATCGGCGCGAGAGTCTCCTGCACATCCTTTTCCAGGGCATCGAGCTTGTCGACGTAGGTTCTTGTGTTGTTCATCAGAGAATCATCGTCGAGAAAGTCAAAAGTCGAAAGAGTGTCGCGCAGATGTTTAATGGCGCGCGTCCAGAGCGACACGTCGAACCAGATATGCGGGTCGTAGGCGCTCTCGAAATTGTCTGCGCTGATCAGCGTGCGTGTGCGCAGCAGTTCCGCCATGGCGATGACGGGTTTTTCTTTGGCGAGCCGTTCGAGTACTTCAACCATTTTGCCTTCCAGATGCAGACCGTTGTACACGATCATGTCGGCGGATTCAAGCCGTTCCAGGTCGCCATGTGTGGCTTTGTAGAGGTGCGGGTCCACGCCGGGTCCCATCAGTGTTTCCACCTGCGCCTGACTGCCGACCAGGTTGGCAACGGCATCGCCCAGCATGCCCGTAGTGGCGACGATGCGTGGCGGGCCGTCGTCCTGCGCGATATTCCTGTCGTTTTCACTGCCGCAGGACGCCAGCATAAAGGTGAAGAATATGGCTGCCAGAGCCGTGATTGTATGTGGTTTGATGTGCATTGCAAGTCTGCCCTTGTTGTTATCAGGCTGCTAGGAACGCATGAAGAGCGCAATAATTATCACAAGTCTAAAAAAATATTTAGACATGTCTAATTTTTGCCGCTCAAAGCCTGTCGCAATTTTTAGCTAAGTTCGAACCATGGAACAACTGGCTGCTCTGGGTGAGTTTATCGCGCTCGACTTTGAAACGACCGGATTATCGGCCGACGAGCATAAGATCATTGAAATAGGTGCTATTCACGTGTGCGAAGGCCGCGAACGCGGGCGCTACGCACGCCTCATTCATCCGGGGACTCCGATTCCGCGCGAGATAATGCAGCTGACGGGCATCGCCGATGCCGACGTGGCTTCCGCGCCGCCGATGGAAGAACTGCGCGACGAGTTTGCCGCTTTTCTGGGCGACTTGCCGATTATGGCGCACAATGCGGCGTTTGAGTTGAGTTTTTTGCGGCAGGTATTCGGCTCCGAGTTCACGCGTCCGCTGCTCGATTCCTACGAGTTGCTCGTGCTGATGTACCCGCAGGCTTCCAGCCACAGCCTTGAACACTTTTCGCGACACTTTGGACTGACGGTCGAGGCGCGCCACCGCGGTCTCAATGACGCGCTTGACATGTTAAACGTTGTCGCCGCCGCCGCCGAGGAACTTGCGCAGCCCGGGTATGCAGGACTGTGCGCCGTGGTTAACAGTCGACTCAGCGACGCACCCGCCTGGTCCTGGCAGCCGCTGTTTGCCGATAAACACCCGGACGCCCGCCTCCCCAAACTGCGCAATTTCAAATACACTTACGGCGAGCGCGAACGGCAGCCGCTGAAGCAGGATTTGTCTTCGGCGCCGGAACAGTTAAACAGCGCCGATTTTTTTCGGCGTGTTTTTGCGCAATATGAAGTGCGCCCGGAGCAGGGCGTTCTGGCACGCCGCGCCGCAGAGACGCTCTGCGACGGCGGCGTCTATGCGGCGGAAGCCGGCACGGGCATCGGCAAGACCATGGCTTACACGACAGCGGCGCTCGCCGCCCTGGCACGCGACGCCGAGTCCCCGGTCGTGATAACCACGCACACCAAATCGCTGCAGAATCAATTTTTTGATCGCGAGCTGCCGCGCCTGCGCGAGCTCTTCGGGCTGGACGATCTGCGCGCGGTACTGATCAAGGGCATGAACAATTACGCCTGCCTGCGCAAGATCAACGACATCGTCGCTTCGGCGCGCATTCTCGACACGCTGGAGTCGCGCTTCGGCGCGGCGTTCCTGGAACACTGGACATCCGTCAGCAGCGAAGGCGAAATGGACGAGCTGCCGCGTTCGCTCTACGGCAACAGCGTGGTGGCCGATGTGCTCTACGGCGGGCGAGCGCTCAACCGCGACTGCACGCGTCAGCAATGTGAATTCTACGAGCAGTGTTTTTACTTTCGCAAGCGCTGGGAAGCCGAGAGTGCACACCTGCTGATGGTTAATCACTCGCTGCTGATGATCTGGCCGGCGGCCTATCCGCGGTTCACACGTCTGATAGCCGATGAGGCCGACGAGTTGTACCGCGAAGCCATCGAGGCTTACAGTCGTTCGGTGACGCACCAGGCGCTGCGCGAGCAGAGCACGCGTCTGTTCGACAGTCGCGGCCTGCTGCCGCTTCTGCTGGCGCGCCTGCAGGAAAAAAGCAACAGCGATGCGCAGTTTGCGGCGCTGGCCGACATCAACGAAGCGTTGCCCGATGTTAAACGCCGCCTGGGCGAAGCGCTGTTGGAAGTCGACAATCTGTTTAATTCACTTAAACGCGACGACATATACACACTGCAATTTGCGCTGAGCGATCAGTGGCTCAACGACAATCAACGCGGCGCAGTGTCCGAATGCATCGAGAAATTGCGTGCGGCCGTCGGCGCGGTACAGAAAATCATGAAGTCGGCCATTGAGCTGCTCGGCGAAACCGAGGAGTCGCAGGCTGCCACCGCCGCGCATGCCGAGCTGATCTATCGCCACGATGAAATATCCGAAGCCGTGACGACGCTGACGGATTACCTGGAAGTCGATGAAAAGCGGCATGCGGCATTTGTACGTGTGGAAGATCAGGATTGGAGCGTTGTTGTGGCTCCGTTTAACATCGGCGAATTGTTCCACGAGCGCGTAGTGGAAAACATGCACGGCCTTGTGATGACAAGTGCGACGCTTTCAACTCGCCAGGACATGAGCGATGTCGACGAACTGTGCGGTTTGAATCTGGGTGACAAGACTGTTAAACACGATCGTTTTGAGTCGCCCTTTGACTATCGCAATAACGCGCGTCTCGTGTTTCTCAAGGGCTTCCCGTCCAACAATACGCCGCGATTTCCGCAGAAAGCGGCCGAGTTTATCGCACAGGCGGGCATGATGCTGGACGGCGGCACGTTGGTGCTGTTTACGTCCAAGGACCGGCTGCGCCGCACGCACGACTACTTGATGCCGATGTTAATGCCGCACGGCATTACGTTAATTTCTCATGGCATCACCAACATGTCGATCCAGCGCTGCATCGAACAATTCATGAACACGCCGCGTTCGATTCTGATGGGCGCGCGCGGCATGTGGAAAGGCGTCGACATTCCCGGCAGCAAACTGCAGTGCGTCATGATCGACAAAATGCCCTATGCCGTGCCGACGCCTTACACGCGCGGTTTGCAAGCCAATTTGATCCGCTCCTACCGCGAGCGCGCATTTGAAAGGGGAGAGGAGCCCGACGACCGCCGCATGAAATCGCGCGCCTGGAATGAAGTGGACAAACCGCAAATGTTCCAGTCGTTCCGCCAGATGTTCGGCCGCCTTATCCGCAGCGAGACCGACCGCGGCATCATGGTCGTGCTCGATCCGCAGCTGCAAGGCCCGCAGCTTTCCAACCGCCATCTGGAATTGGTTCGCCTCCTGCCGGAGATGCCGTATAAACTGGCCTATTCGGATGAGGCGCTGCGCGAGCTGGAGTTTCTGCTGCCCGAATTCTGACCAGATCCGGAGCGCTTCGCCTCCTTGTTGACACTGCGGCGGCTTGCTTTTTTTCTTTTGTTAACCGCTGTGTTTAAGGCGTTGTGTCGCTGTGCGGGTGCGACGTCAATGTGTTAAACAGTTAACAATCCGCGAGAAGAATATCAATCGCCGACTTCACCGTGGGCGGTCAGGACCAGCGTGCGGCGTCGTTGTTGTTCGCGGTGTTCACAGAGATAGATTCCCTGCCAGGTTCCCAGCGCCAGGCGGCCGCGACTGATCGGTACGCTGACCGAACTGCCGAGTATCGAAGCTTTGATATGTGAAGTCATGTCGTCCGGTCCTTCAAACACATGGCGATAGAGCGATGTATCCTCGGGCATCAGCCGCGTAAAGTGATCTTCAAAGTCGAGCCGCACGGTCGGGTCGGCGTTTTCGTTGATCGTCAAAGAGGCGCTGGTGTGCTGTATAAAAGCGTGCAACATGCCTGCGCGGATTTCGCCGATTTGCGGTAGTGCGTCTTCGATGGCGCGTGTAATCACGTGAAAGCCGCGCCGAAAGGGCGGCAGAGTCAGGCTGTTCTGAAAATAGCGGACTGAAACTGTCATAGCTGATCTGCTCCGGGATGAGAGTTTGAGGCTGCGTGACAAACAAAATAGTCAAAAGGCAAGCCGGAACGGCGAAGCCAAAGAAACCGCGAATATATACATTTAAATGTTTATGCAGACTGTGTCGGGCGAGGTCTGTGTTGTGCTGCGGCGTTACGAAAAAGGCGCAATTATAACGGCAACAGGAAATCAGGGTGGGGCGGGTTGAAACCAAATGGGCGGTGAAGAGTCTATCACTCACGTCTTCCGCCATCATACAGCCGCTAAGTCACTATCCATCTCAATGTAATGAGGAGGCAGTATCATGAAAAACATGATGCTCATCTGCGCGGTAATGTTATTTGCAGCTTTTACGGGGCTCAAGTCCCAGGATTTGACGGTAATCAATAACGCAACATGTAATGTAAAACTGGATATGTTTTACTCGGACGACATGTGCTCGCCGATTCCTGTGCATACGCAGATTCTTGCCGCCAGTGATACGACGATTGTAACGAGTCCCAATGGGGAGAACTGGGTCGGCGCACGCGTGGCGATTAACACGAGCATTCGCGTGGGCGACCCGAACAACTGCAACAGCTGTTCGGCGCAGTGCGGCACCCCGCCGACTATCCTGACGGATCAGGACTTTGTGCCGAACACCTGTGCGGACATCTTCAAGCTGGACTGGACGAGCGACGGCTGCGCTTCGGGCAGTGCGACGCTTGTGATCACGCCACTTTAGACACCTGAAGTTTGGTACGTTAAATCGCCCCGCCGGCTGGACGTCGGCGGGGCGAGGTGATTTAATGAAAAACCTCGAAGATGTTGCTGCCGTGCGTGTGGTTTCGACTCAGTAGATGCGGGCGAAGATTCTGAGTTGGAAGCGGTTGTGAGGCGGCCGCGATGAAGAAAAGAATGTGCGACCAGGTAGTTTGCACAAGGATTCCTGGGGAGCTTAGGCCAAGTGCCCGTGAAAGTAATCGTTACTTTTCCAAGTAAGAATCTTTCACTGCTTTTCGAAAAATTACGATGAACTACTGAGATAACGAGAAGCTATGCTAGGTAGTCTGCGACAACCAAGTGACATAATTCACCAGGGAAATCCTGGATAACAAACTTTGAGGTAAGCCCTGTCAGATCATCTATCATTCTGAGGAATCGTTATTCAAAGTAAAAGATGCACAAACGGCGTTCGCGGGTCAGAGAAGTGACACTTCACATTGTCATATGGTCATTTCTCCTGATGTTCCCTGCACTCAAGAGCAGCAAAGAGTGGGAGAACAAAAAAGCTAAGCCTGGCAACCTGAGCAAGATCATCAATCATAACAGCCGATCTGCATGTGAATATAATTAGCGCTTTTACACACTGAGCTTGGCTTCGGCACCAGTTGCGCATCAACCAACGTAGAACCGAAAAATAATCCGGTACCACTTCTAACAATCTGTGTCTACTGTCATGGGCGACACATTTCACACAATCTATTGAAGCCCACAAATACTTTTTCTATAGAATTAACACTTTAAGGGATCATGATGAACTATCGTAATTGTCTGCCAGCTCTCGTTTGTTTTGGTTTGCTGTTCGTATTTAGTGATTTAACAGCCAGTGATGAAGGCCGTGCCGTGACTGTCAGTTTATCAAATACAGATGCCTACTACGGCGAAGACTTTGTTTACAAGGTTAAGGTTGAAAACACTGGAAACGTGGCGTATACGGGGCAACTTACAATCGAATTTCATAGAGCGCTCCGGTATGTGTCCAGCCGCCCGACGGAAGCAGAAATTGTAGGCAATATCGCCACGTGGCAAGTAAAGGATTTGGCTGTCGGCGCCGACGAGATTTATTCAATCATGCTGAGTATACCGGGCAACGGCCAGGATATGCTTGGCGCCGGCATATGTGCAACAGCCGAAGCCGATGTGGACAAGAAACTTCCTGCAGAAATAGTTGACGCGGCCGGCACCGAGCTGTGCCATTCTGTTCAAGAGCCCAGGTAAAAACTGCGGCAGCAATGGTATCATAGGAAGTGGGCCGCTTCCCAACACGACACAAATTCGACGTAGTCTCACGCGCTGCTTCCCAAACGGGCAGCAGCGCTGTTGTTTTATTAGTTGCTTAGAATGATCAAATTCCAAGGCTTGACTTTCCTGGCTGACGGTGGTCCATTGGAACTGTGGACTGATGGATGGTACTATACGCCTGATGGTGCATTTGTCGATGAAAAGACCAGGCATTGAGAATTGAACATCAATCCGGAGTCGCGGGCGAAACGGCTTCTCTCGAAGCTGCTATAGCCGATGGAGTGGAGTAGGAGGCATCTCCGACCCCTTAGGTTTACATAAGGTTTATTAGAAGGCAAGACACGGTACACGACAAAACTCTAAACTTTTAAAAACTATAGCGCCGCTTTAAACGTGATGAATTGTGACCAAACAATCATTATTTATGCTATATTAAATAATTGTGCTCAATTCAGCCACGTAGAACGCTTCTTCAATATTAACACCTTCCTGAGAATTTGATAGTACGGTAAGTTTGATATTGAAAGGATCCCACCAATGGACAGAATCTTTTACAAGTATCGAAGTGACTCAAAATTCACGGAAAGTATCATTACGTCAGGTAAAATCTTTCTTGCGACAGCACATCAGCTCAACGACCCATTCGAATGCTCGATCAAGGACATTTGTAAAGATTGGATGGATGAGAAAATCAAGGAGGGCATGCAGGCATCACTAGCAGGTTTTGGATTGGAAGCATCTCGAGCGATTAGAAATGGTGAGAGTTTTTTCAACATTCCGGCTGCTGCGGTGCAGAACACGCTTGATTCCGTATTTCAGGCTGGCAATCTTGAAGCATCATACGAAGCCTGGCGCAGATTTATCCTAGAACAAACCGGCCATCCGCCGTCCGATTGCCGTGCGCTGTTCCAGAAACTCGACTCGCAGCTTGTCGAGACGGGGATATTCAGTTTGTCTTCCGATCCGACGCAAGAGTTGATGTGGGCTCACTACGCGGATCAGCATCGCGGTATCTGTCTTGGGTTTAGCCAAGTAGCTGGCTCAAAGCTAGCGGATCCAAAACACTGTTTGCCTGTCATTTACTCTGATTCGCTTCCGGAGATGGATAAAGGAGGGCTGCAGACTAGCATGTCGATAGCCATGGACGAATTGGGTCGTCCTTACACTTCAAGTCTGAAGCTGGCCTTTACGGACAAAACTTTTCAACGAGTGGTGACAACTAAGCCGACTAGTTGGGCGTATGAGCAGGAAGTTCGATACATTGAGCCATTCGGTGGACTGTGTAATTGGCCCGGTCCGCTAGCCGAATGCACGTTCGGTCTTCGGTGTCGCGACGATCGACGCCGTTACTACATCGACCTTTTGGAAACTCACGCACCGAACGATGTACAATTGTTTGAAATGAAAGCGAAACCTGGTACTAACTCGATCGAACGTGTTCCTCTGTCCCCCCCGGTGGCAAGGAGCAGAGTGACAATCAAAAAGACGCCATCCAGCACCCCGGATCAGGAGGAACTTTCCGTCGAAGCCTTTGCTGCGCGCATGCAACAGCTAATACAAAAAGAGTGTTATGGTGAAGTCATCTTTCAAACTGGCGAGAATCTGAAGCTAAATCCGTCTTCAGCGGTCCTGCTACACCTGAAGGCAACTGCACATGGACTCGCGCATGAGCATTCGATCGCCTACGAAATCTTTCGTGATCTTGCAGAGCAGTACCCGGATGTTGCTGCAGGCTGGTACGGTATGGCATGTGCGGTTGAGTCGATGGGGCGACCAAGTGAAGCTGTTCCCTTTCTCGAACGGGCGTACGATCTAGATCCACATGACTCAAGCATTGCGCTTAATCTCGGACTTCACCTCGTAGGCAACCGCGAGACTCGCGCAAAGGGACTGAATTGTCTTCGTGAAGCTGAAAGGCTGGGCCACCGCAGAGCGCGGCGAATAATCAATCAGATCGAGGCCGAGATCCATCCTTGACAATGTGACACGGGAAGCGCGCGACAATCACTTCTGTAAACTTCCCCTCTTAGCTTCAAGGGAAATTAGAAAAACTTGTTAACATTGGACCTGTTGGAATGTTAGAAAATCATCGAATATTCCATTTCCCAACTGAAATTCACACAGCGCCAAATTTTCGAGCGATTGACGTGGGCGTTTACTTTTGATGGTGTGTTGCCATTGCTTCATAAAAAACACAAAGAAACATATCCCATTCCGTGCTTTACATAACCTCCATTAGACGATTTTTACCCAAGTCCCGAATTCTGACGTAATCGCGACAAACTCCGGATCAACGTGGTAGTGCCCGAAGTCAGAGTCATTTCCGGTCATTGCCTGTACCATGAATTTATTTCAATGGCTTGTCATGGAGCACATAATGCTCCAAGTTTATGATAGATCCAGCAAGCTGATACTTGACACGGCCACGGTTCTGCATGCGCTTATTCGTTGCACCGGCGAAAAAGCCATCCTACGTTTTCACACGGCTCCCGACAGCAAATTTTCGCCGCTTATTGCACGAAGAAACAGCGGTAGTGTATTCTCATAACGTGGATGCAGGCGATAAAATATGGTCTGTGCATCTTTGCGATTTTGAACAAGATCGCCGTCCTTGAGTTTGCGCAGGTGCTGCGATACCGCCGAAATACTCAAATCCAGAATGTCGCTCAGATCACAGGGGCACAATTCGCGTTCCAGCGAAAGCAGATAGAGAATCTTCAATCGGACATCGCTGCCCGCCAGTCGCAATACCTCAACCGCGGAACGGATGTCGGTGGCTTTGTTTTCCAACTCCGAGCGACAACGCATAATCTGTTTGGCGTCTGCCTGTTCGCGGATGCAGTTTTCTGCCATAGTCAATTTTTGAACGTGTAGTGTGTAGCCGAAAAAATAATTTAGTATTTTAGAAAATACTTAAAAACCAGCACCCTGAACAAGTTAATTCTGTATCCTCAGGGCTGATTTTGCAACGGAGCCGGCGTGGGAAGATTTACCAAGTCGCGCGCGGTTCTTTTCCAGTTGATTTCGGATGGATTATGAATATCAAGCGCAGATACCTCAGTATTGCCATGATGTCTGTTCTGTTGTTAGTTCTCGGCTTGTATGCCTTTCCGGGCGACGCGGATGGTCACAACGTCGACTTTTATGAAACTCCCCTTGTTTGCAACGGCGCGCCTGAAATTGGCTGCGGTAGCCGGTCCAAGCCCGTTTTGCTCGATCTCGAAAACGAGTCCCTCATCGCCGAAGCGTGGTTGAACCGCGCCGGAACAGTTATGGCAATTGTTTGGGTCGACAAAAACGAGCAAAAGTCGAACAATGCCACTATAGATACAATCTTTGCCCGTCACAGCCTGGACGTAACACTTGTAAGTGAAGAACGCCGCACACAGCTACTGGAGAATTTTCGTACTGAGAACGCTTGGTATCGCGGCCGACAAGTTGACCAGCTCAGCATGGAAGAGGCCGGCATCCTGGCAGATCGTGTCGCCGGCATGATCGAGGCGTATCACCCTCTGGAAGACAAACTCAGAGCGCAGGTCGTTGCAGATGTTAAGACGGTATTCGTGAAGTGGTTTACCAATGACACGCTTGCGGCACGCATGCACGGGGAGGAATGTATAGAAGCCAACCAGGAACTTCAGCAGGAAGTGATGGCGGTCGGCAGTGCGCTGTTGGGCGACGAGGTCATCGCAGAGATCATGCGACGCATGGAAGAATCACAGAACGATGAAGCAGAATCAGATCGTTGAACGACCGCGTGATTTTCCGTACTGTATTCGTAGTCTCGAAGTCTGCTGCCTGCAAAATCGAATCCCATGTCACGTACTGTTTGACAATTGCAGTACGGTCGAACGCACAGGCCGCCAACCAATCCAGATGTTTAACACCCTGTAACACTGGTGCGAAGGTTCACTACAAGAAAACTTCTCCGGCACTATTTGGGAGAGATTTGTGGAATTTCCATCTGCGCTACTTTGCCGATCAATTCACGTCTGGCAGTTTTGACTTCGTTAAAAAACTCCTTGAGCTCCTCATTTGTGTTGAGGCTGTCTCGCATGCAATATCCAAAGAGAACCAGATAGTTTTGGCCGTTAACATTCTGGGTTTGAAAACGATAGGCGTTCCATTCATAGATGTAGTTTTGGTCCGAGATGATAAAATCAAGCAGGGATTCGCCAAGGTCCTCATTCGAGATCAATTCATAATTGATAACAGGGTTGCTTTTCTTTTGTTGTTCCAATTCACTAATCTTGATTCTGGCGGCATCCTTAGGATCAACTTCACCTCGAATTGCTTCTACAAGTAGCATCTTATGGAATTCGTTCAAGTCTTCGTGGGAGCGCAGGTACTCCTGTTTGTAATAAATTTCCGTGGGGTGTGAATTCCACACCAATGTGAACTCTTCCTCGTTGAATTCGATAGTTTCACCAACTGAAAGCAAGTCGGTGACTCCTTCCAAACCATAAAAGGTCGCAATCGACAGAGGTAAAAAGAAGCAGCAGCACAACAGGATTTTCCTCACACCATCTCCACTAGTCTTGTAGGAAAATACTTTCGCAAAGATAGTAGGTGGTTTGTCCCTGTGCAAAACGTTCTCTCTTTCTCCGACAATTGGAACAGTGAATTTATGCTTGTACTATCTCTTCGGAAGGTCTACTGCCTATGTTCCGGCCACTGACGTAATCACAAGGAATTCTGGATCATCGTGGTAATGCCCAAAGTCAGAATCGTTTGCGGCTGTTGTTCGGAATGATGTATCCAGCTCAGTGGCTCGCCCGAGGGCACTCAGTGCTTTGAGCTTTTGATCAAGCAAACTGCAACTGCAGGCCAGTTCATACCATGCTTTGGCATCTTGCGGATCGATGTCGACAGCCTTGTTACAGGACTCAATTGCCTCATCGTATCGCCTCAGATTCTTCAGCACATAGCCGCGATTATACCACGCATCGGCATGATGTGTAGCGATGGTGACAGCTTTGTCATAGGACGAAATTGCCTCTTCGTGGCGCTCAAGTTCGTCGAGTGCATTGCCACGGTTATTCCACGCGTTGGCATGCTGTGGATCAATTGCAATAACCTTGTTGTAGGACTCAATCGCTTCGTCGTAGCGCCCTAGCTCATCCAGCGCACTGCCACGGTTATACCACGCTGAGGCTTTGTCCTGATCAATTGCGATGGCCTTGTCGTATGACTCGATCGCCTTGTCGTAGCGTCCGAGGTTGTCCAGTGCAATACCACGATTATACCACGCTGAAGCTTTGTTCTGATCGATTGAGATGGCTTTGTCGTAGGATGCGATCGCTTCTTTGTGGCGCCCGAGCAGGTCAAGCACATTGCCACGGTCGTTCCAGGCAACGGCAAACTGTGCATCGATTGAGATGGCCTTGTGGTAGGACGCAAGCGCTTCGTCGTAGCGTCCGAGGTCGTCAAGCGCATTGCCACGATTATACCAGGCGTCGGCGTGCTGCGGATCGTTGACGACGGCCTTGTTATAGGACGAAATTGCCTCTTCATGGCGTTCGAGGCTGCTCAGCGCAACTCCACGGTTGGACCAGGTATCTGCATCCAGTGGATCGATTGCAATGGCCTTGTCGTAAGATTCGATTGCCTCATTGTGGCGTCTGAGCTCGTCCAGTGCGTCGCCTCGGTTGGACCATATTGCGGCTTTGTCCTGATCGATACCGATGGCTTTGTCGTATGACTCGATCGCCTCGTCGTAGCGACCCAGGTAGTTTAGTGCATTGCCGCGGTTGTACCACGCGGCGGCATCAAGTGGATCGATTTCGAGGAACTTGTCGTACGACTTGACGGCCTCTTCGAAGCGTTCAAGTTCGGATAGTTCAAGTCCCTTCTGGAACCAGTCAGAAGAATCGTGATCTGTGTCCATTCTCCATCAGCCTGTGAGTGCACATAAGTGGATCAAGTTACAATATGAGAATCGACAAGTTAACAATGTTGAATGGGAATCTGAGCTTCGAGCTGAGGTCTTGAATTCGGCGAGAGTGTTACGAAGCCTGGCAAATCGGGATTTTAATCAGCTTCCATTGGGTCGTGTGTTTCTGGGCACAAGAAAACTACCAAATTCAAAAACCGATTGCGCCGCTCGGAAGTGATGAACTGTGACCAGACAATCACCAAATTCACTTCAAAGCGGCGCTGTATGTTTTATTGGAAACTTGGTCCACTGTGCTTACATGCACCAAGCGCACGCTAACATGTGGAATCGTTTACTCTGCGGCTTCGTAGCCGTATCCGCCGATTGACAACCGAGCATAAAAGCCACTCAGCCCGAAATCGGGACCGCCGTTGATATCACCTCCGGCATAGGACCAGTCATTTGATTGTGGGCTTAACATATAGCCGGCGGTCAACCCGAGCATCATACCTCCCCAACTGCCATCGTGCTCTTTTTCCTTAAACAGCATGAATTCGACCGAGGCGGAAAAGTCCAACATCAGCCCGCCCTGGCTGATCTGTGTTTCGTTGCCCGGTTTCTCGATAATAGCGTCGGGCGTCAGAACACCGTTCTCCGCCAGATGCATCGTCAGGCCGCCGAAGCCAATACCAACCATTGGAAACACGCGGAAATCCTCATTGTGAACAACCATATAGCCGAGATTCAGAAAACCCATTCCCGCGTTTACGCTTGCAGACAGACTGTCGGTCGACTCTTCCTTGCCGATCAATCCCTGCCCGGATCCTCCCAGCAGGAAATTGTTGTAGTTGCCATAACCGCCCCCGCCAAACATCAGGAAGTTGTTGCTTAAGGTCGGAAAGTCGGTTGGCAGAAATACCTGCAGGTCATCGACCTCGAACGTACCGTAACCTACCCAAAATCCTCCAGCACCCCCACGCGACAGTGAGTCGTCCTGTGCCGGCATGGCGGTGGACATGGACAGAAAACAAAGCGTTACAAGAAGTAGTACTCGTTGCATAATAGAACGTATGAATGTGATGTTAAATTCAGCCGGGCATTTTCAATATCGCAAGAGTTTTCAGAATTTCCAATGACAGTGTGCCGGCTTGTCCGCCTTTGTGCACAGTCGGTCCACGCGCATGTGGTGTAGCACCGGCAGTTGACAACAAACTGCTATTTCACCGGCGGTTGCTCTGAATATATTGATGGTTGATCTGGTTTTATATCTGCGGTCGCCAGACCGGATGTTGCGCTACCGAGGTATCGGAGTTGCCGAGAAATATTTCGCGTATGTCAGCACGAATTGTTTGCAAACCATCATGATGTGCCGTCTGTTCCATTGCCTGGTGCAGCACCGAATAATTAAATGTCAAAATGTCCATTGCTGCGGTGTCGAGCCTCTTCAGTCAGGTTCGTGCTATTCATGCATTTTGCGCGCAGTCTGAATAAATAAGTGATGTTTTGACGGCGATCCCAGCCACCCCAGTAGTTGAAACACTGCACTATTTGTCCAATGGGATATATTTTTCTTTGATGATGTTAAAATGATGTATTTGATGTCCGGTAACAGTCAATCCAATTGTATAAAGCGGCATCACGTAGTCAGTAAAAACGCAGTCCATTCCGAGAATCTCTTTGTTAAAAGACTCAAACATCAGAATAGTTGATTGGCGCGTAACTCGGAGTTCACGTATCAGATGTTCAATTGTCAACTCGTCTGCATTCGAATTAGCACCCATTATTTCCTGATTGAGTGCCCCGGGAATGGAGCCTTCGTTGCGCGCAAATACAAGAGCATCATAACACCAGATTCTTTCCCAATCTATCAGATGTTGGATGATTTTGTTGATACTCCACTTGCCGGTGTCATATGTTTTTAACCCAATTCGTTTTAACAGTTCAATATCCAGAGCATCTATGTCATCTATGCTCGAAGCAAAAGCCTCCTTCAGCGTAACATCACCATTCAGTTCAAAAACATATTCCAGAAAATTGGGGTACTTTTTTACTTCTCGATTTTCCACAGCCAAATGCTCCTTTCTTGTTTCCAGCGCTTGCACAACAGCAACAGTCTATTTTACGATTGCACATGTCAGGTAGAGTAAGCTGTGATCCCCTGATGTCCCGGCACAGAAAAAGGGCCATGTGAAATTTACCATTCAGAACAGTGTGTCGCTCGATGCCGGTATTAACTGTCGGATTCTGTCGAGTTGCTCCAGGCAGTCTAATCAGCAGACGTAAACTTATTCAAAGAATTCTTGATAACCAATCCGGTTGCCCATGTTGTGCTACTTTCTTACAGTCGATGTTGATTTGAGAACTGGAGGATGAAACCAAGTACTGTTGTTTAAATATCTCTCCCAGGTGGTTTCTGAGGACACTGTACTCCGTAACACCTGTCACGTTCTGGTCTGAGTTTCTTTGACCCGCGACGTCCCGTAGGGCCGATCCTGCCGCATTGGAAAGTTAAGGTCAACTTTCAGTTCTGAATTAACATTTCTCCCGGTTTCAGCGGATAGGAGCCCAATATACCTGTGCCAGATGCAACGCAATCGACAATTGTTCTCTATGTCGCGCCTGATTCGGTAAACGGAGCATCGGACAGCCCGGAGTTTTTCTCATTCTGGTCGGTGAAATCCCGCCGCTGAAAGTCTGTTCATGTCGGTATCTGCATTAAGGCCTCGGGTCGGTAGGCTGTCGCTTTGAGCCGCTTCCGGCTCTTACAGAGCGCGGCTCAGGCTTTCATGATCTTTTTGCTCGTCATAGAGAGCACCGTATTTTAGCATCCGTACCAACTTTTGTAAAATTGCTCGGTATATCAGGATAGTTGCCCAATTGTTCCATTAATCAATTGTGAAAAACATCATGCGGTATAAAATCATTGGCGTCTTACTGTCGCTCACGTTATTGATCAGTTGTTCGGACGATGACACAACGGGGCCGGACACTTCAACCAATGTGGCGATCCGGGTTGAAATGCCGGAACCGGTTGTTCGTGCTGCAGCCATGCAAGGCAAAGGGACAGGTGATGTCACACTCAATAGTGGGGGCATCGACTCGATCAGCGTTGACCGTGTGCGCCTCCTGATCTCGCGCATCAAACTCACCGGGGTTTTTCTTGGCGACTCGTTGGATTTCAATGAACCCGATATCAAGACCGAACCGGTCGTTCTGACGGTCGACACAACAACTGGTGGCCAGCCCTTGCTTGAAGCCACAATTCCGCCGGGCGATTACGAAAAGATCAAGTTTGAATTCCATCGCTTCAGCACAAGCGAACTCAGCGATTACGCTGGTGATGCGACGTTTGGCGATTTCGCTACGTCGGATCGCAAGTCTTCGATCATGGAAGGTCGCATTTACTGCGACGGAGTCGCCGAACCCTTTGTATTTTCAGGTGACGCTACGGCCAATCTCTCGGTATTTTTTGACTCTGATATTCAGGTTGACGAAGTCGACATCAGTGAACTCATTCTGGAATTTGACCCATCAACCTTGTTTGTGGATAGCAAATCCGGCGATCTTATCGATCCTCGTGACAGCAAGAACGAAAATGATATCGAGAAAAATCTGAAAGACGCAATCCACGCCTACAAGCGCTAAAAGCGATTTAAAATGAATATGCGACGCACCTTTCACATTGTGGTGGAAGGTGCGTTTGTTGTTTATACTGCGAATGTGAAATCTACAGCCACACGCGTATGCCATTTGAATCACCTTCTTGTGCATGGCCAAGCATGTTTTTAGTCGGGAACCGGTACCAACGGCCGAATAGTCATTTATAAACGCTCTTTGTTCAAGAAATTCTATTCCAAGGCAGGTCTCGGCGCTGCGCCGGCAACCAGGTTTCGACCGCCCCTCTTCCCCATTGCTGTCAAACAGACTACTTTTCAACCGTACGTTCTTTGCAAAAGCAAGGGAGAATCTTCCACAATCCCGTCAACTGTTGTGCGATTGCCATCACTGCTGAGACTTCCAGAAAAGAGCCGAACAGATGGGCACACGCAACCAGCATGGCAGAGCACCCGTACAGCCCCGACTCTCTGATTTTGCGTCCCCTGGGCGCATTCCGGACTCCGGCAAACCAAATGATTGCAACGTGAAAATTACTCTTTGCCTCCTGCTGATTCTGTTCGTCTGCCCAGCGGCATCTGCTCAGATCGATCATAGAACAATGTTATTCCAGACGCTGAAAACCAATGACAGCCTCCTGTTCAATCTTGGCTTCAATACGTGCGATCTGGCGCAATTCGATACTCTGTTGGCCGACGATTTTGAGTTTTACCACGATGAAGCTGGAATTACCGCTTCAAAGGCGGACTTTATCCGGGAAGTCGAAGAGAATATTTGCTCGGCCGAATTCAGGCCCGAAAGACGACTGGTTAGTGGCTCTTTGGAAGTGCATGAATTGCGAAGCAAGGGCGTGTTGTATGGTGCGATACAGAACGGCCGGCATGAGTTCTATGTACCAGAACAAGGTGAAATTATGCGTCTGACAAGTGTTGCCAGGTTCACGCATGTCTGGCTCATTGAAGATGGCGTCTGGAAGCTGAGTCGCGTCTACAGCTATGACCACCAGAAAAATCAAGCCGCTGACGAAATAAACAAAAAGCAGTTGTTTAAAGACAGAGCCGAAACCGAAAAGTGGCTTAAGCGTTTGGGAGTACCGGCTCTTGGCATAGGATACATCCAGGATGGAAGCATTCGGGAAGTCAGTGTGTACGGTGAACTTGAAGTCGGGAAGTCGGCCCCCGTGGGAACCATATTTAACGTTGCTTCTCTGACCAAGCCGGTAACGGCCGTGGTAGCTCTCAAGCTTGTCAATGTCGGCAAGTGGGATCTCGATACCCCACTGGAACGATACTGGACAGATCCCGACCTTATCGATGATCCCAGAAGTAAAAAGTTGACAACCCGGCATGTACTCAGTCACCAGTCCGGCTTCCCTAATTGGCGATATCAACACCCCGACGGCAAACTTGCGTTCGAGTTTGATCCCGGGACGGGCTATCAGTACTCAGGCGAGGGCTTTGAGTACCTGAGACGGGCACTGGAAAACAAGTTTAACACCACACTGGATCAGCTTGCTTCGGCATTAATTTTTGATTCACTGCAGATGAACGACACTCATTATTTCTGGAGCAAAGACATCGATGAATCGAGGTTTGCCAGGTGGCATGACAAGTCAGGTGAAGTCTATGAAACACATAAAAACAAATCGGCCAACGCAGCCGACGACCTGCTGACAACCGTGGAAGATTACTGTCGTTTCCTGATTCACGTGATGGACGGCGCCGGGCTGTCAAGTGAGGTATTCGAGGAAATGATCTCGGATCAGACGCGTGTTAAACACAATCAGCACTTTGGGCTTGGCTGGCTGGTTGACGAGAAAATCGGCCGGGACGAAATTGCCATCACACATGGCGGTGATGACAAAGGAGTACATACAATTGTGTTTATCCTGCCGAAATCACGTCAGGGACTTGTGATTTTTACAAATGGCGACAATGGAACCGAAACCTATATTGAAGTGATTCTGCACTACTTAAACGATCTGGGACAAGGCATCATCGACGTGGAGACCAGGTGAATCGATTTACCTGTTGATGCAGTACCAAGCGCTGATCGGGACAGTCGATTCAAGAACGGTGTTTCGTGATTCATTCTGTTGATTCGAATAATATAATTCGGACGGCCGTGACATAGATCCTGAAAAGCGTCAACGAAGAGCAGAAGTTATTCAGTTCAAATGCTTGCTCCGACCGGAAGGTTTTCTCCCGGCCGAAGCAGCTTAAACAGTCGATGTTATACGATTATTGCGGTACACCGGTGGCACTGCTGGATTGCAGCGTGAAGGTTTCGCCTCCCTTGGAAAATGTGACCGGGTCGTCCAGTTCGGTGTCCCAGTTGCTCGTGACCGGGAATTCAGTGGCATCATGCTGAAGCACCCATGCCGTCGATTCGTCCGTCGTCCACACATTGCCTTCGGTATCAGTAAATTTGAGGTGAAGGTAAACTGTAGCGTCCGCAGGGAAGAATGGATCGCCGTCCGCACTCTGCGACCTGAGCTCGACGTAGGAACTGTAGTCTTCGTCCAGCGAAAACGTACCATTGTCCAGTTCTTCAATGTAAAAACCGTCGATTTCGCCATGGTAGACATCAGCACTGATTTCAGTGGTACCTCCGCTGTAATTCAGGCCGCCATTGCACGAAAATTCAACTCCGTCGAGGAGTAATGACGAGCAAGTCATTTCAACTTCGTAGGGATCGGACTGTGACGGCGGAGGCTCGGGGTTGTCCGCGATACCTTGAGTATAATTGCCGATCAGCAAGGCCAGGACCAAAAAGGCCGGCAGGGCTATCACGATGAGCGTATTGCGTTTTTTCCTTGACATAAGAATTCCTGTAAAGGTGTGTTAAACAAAAGTGATAGTGTATTCCGCCGCAGCGGAATCCCGGAGCGGCAGTGATTCCGGGTCGAGAGTCCCGCAGTCACTCAATGCACGTCTGCATCTACTGTGTGCTGGGAACGAGGCAGTGGTCAACTTCTTCGGACATGGCAGGCAAATGCAGGCCGATTTCGATCGTTGCAATTTGTAGCCCGGTTCGCGACTACCGGTGAATCTCAATCAGACTGATCGGCTATACCTGTGTATTCCTCTTGCGTTTGAACTATGTTGGAATTCCAACGATTCTCTTCCCCCAATTTTCATGCCATTTATTCTGCTGTCGCCGCTTTGTTGCGACGACAACAAGTGGTGTTCAGCGAAACGTCTCTGTAACTTTCTGTTTTGCAACGTATTGCAGAGGAAGTGCCTCTAATCGTTAACTCGTCCCCTGATTTGCAACTTGCGTTCTGCGCCCGGCGTAGGTTGATTGTTACTTCAGCGTGTGACAATTTTTCGACTTGATTGATTCATGCAGAAGCATTATTCTGGGCCGTTTCTATCAAGGAATACTCGCGTCACCCTTTCAAAACTCTCAATAATTGCCCTTTTGGCGGTCTTACAGTCCATGGCTGCATTGCGAAGCAACAGCAGATCTCGAGGCGATGAAAATTCGTCACCATGACGAATTATCGTCTCGTGTTTCACTATGCATGAATAGCCTGGAAAACGTGGAATATCATCCGCCAACGCCTGCACCAAATATTACATGGGATGTTCCTGGTGAAAAACACACTTATTCACGGGCTGACTTGCCTGCTGTCAACAAATGACCTGCAACCGCTCATCAAGTACCTCAAGGAATTGACGGAGTCGGAGATTGCTCAGATACGCATTCCCGGCAACAATGTAGGCTGGTTCCCTCTCGCGGACATCCTGGAGGCTTCAGCGACCGAGGCAGGTGAACGGCAATACGACTCCTTCAGCCGCGCCGTGGCCGCCGGTGTTATGGCCTCCGGTAAATCGGTAGATGTGCCTGATGTTTCGGTGCTGACCGATCGTTCAGAGAGCCTGGACCAAAACGCACTCAAGTCCTTTGCGTGTTTCCCCCTGACGTCCCGGCAGGAAGTCGTCGGCGTATTGTTTATTGCTTCTCGCAACTATCGTGCAGCTTTGCGGGACGAGCTTGTTCAAACTCTGGAACAGGTGGCGCATGCACTGGCGGCCATAGTGCTGCGGGAACATTGGTATGAAGAGTTGTTAAACAAAGGCGTCGAAACAAACAAGAGCGGCCAGTACGGTATCGTCACCGGCGATGAATACATGCGACACGTGATAAGCATGTTGCCGCGATACGCCCAAACCAATGCCCCGGTTTTGGTACTGGGAGAAACAGGAACCGGCAAAGAACGGATTGCCGCAGCTTTGCATTCGCTCAGCCGTCGCAACGACAAACCATTTGTCAAGGTACACTGCGGAGCGATCAGTGAGGCACTGATCGAAAGTGAGTTGTTCGGTCACGAAAAAGGAGCTTTTACCGGCGCGGTGCGTACCACCGACGGATACTTTGGGTTGGCCGACGGCGGGACCATTTTCCTTGACGAGATCAATACAGCATCACCGGAAGTTCAGGTAAAGTTGTTGCGCGTACTTGAGTCAGGCGAAATTGCGCGCGTCGGCAGTTCCAGGTCACGGACGACAAATGTCCGCATCGTTGTGGCGGGCAATCAGGATCTGCAGGAAATGGTGAATCGCGGTACGTTCCGCAAGGATTTGTACTACAGGCTCAAAGTACTGGAAATATATCTGCCTCCACTGCGCGAACGCCCGGATGACATACCGTTGCTGGCACGATACTTTCTGGACCACTACACCATGCTTCACGAAAAGCATATCAGCGGATTTAGCCGCGAAGCATTGTGTTGTCTGCAGGAGCAGTACTGGGAGGGGAATATTCGCCAGCTTAAACACCTCGTTGAAGCCCTCGTCATTCATGCGGATGCCAACACCATCATTGCCCGTGCACACGTTCAACGCATTTTGTCAAGTGGAAGAAAAAACGGCAGCAATGGACGCGCAGATGCTCACGTGCAACCATATGCGCTTTCATTCAAGGAGTTTCGATCGAATCACCTCAATTCAGTGGAGCGCGAGTTTTTAATTCACCATCTGACGTCGCACGACTGGTCGGTCGCCGACACGGCACGCGCTCTGGATATGGCCCGCTCAACCCTGATTCACAGAATCAAGGTACTTGATATCCATAAAACATGAAGATTATACCACTGAACAATCAATGTTGGAGCCGGCAATGAAAACGATACAGGAGCGGACCGTCTGCGGTCGGTACAGAATTGTTCAACTGTTGGGCCAGGGAGGAATGGGCATTGTTTACAAGGCCGAGGACACCGTTGATAGACGCTGTGTGGCACTTAAACAACTCAAACCAAAAGTGTCGCCGCATTCTATGCTGATGCAGTTGTTTGAATCACACAAAACTGCAATGATGCGGGTCGAGTCACCGGGACATCCAGCAGAGTCGTCCGACCTGGGACGTGAGTTTTTGCACATGACGGCGCTCTCCCATCCAAACCTCATAGAAGTATACAACTACGAAACTGCGTCGGATGGAGCCGCCTACCTGGTCATGGAACTACTGGAAGGACAATCACTGCAGCAGATACTGGATGCCGGCCGTGAACGGTGTGCCGAACAGCAACGAATCCGCCGTTCCGTCGACCAATTGCAGTTGATAGACTTTGGAATCCAGATGTTGCGCGGTCTGGCATTTCTGCACAACAGGGGTTATGTCCACTGCGATCTTAAACCTGCCAATATTTTTGTTCTTGATGGCGACAGCCGCATCAAAATTCTGGATTATGGTCTGATGCGGGAACAATCTACTGCAGCGGATCACTCATTGGGTACACCGGTCTTCGCCGCGCCGGAGCAGTTGAGCCGGGGCAATGCAGATATGCGTTCAGATTTGTATTCCGTCGGCGTTATTCTGTTGGAACTGTGCGGTGGAATAGACTCGCGGACAATTACAACCGAGCAAAGCATTGCCGGGATCGTGGAGCAGACGGCGGCCGACTACAAATCCAATCTTCCGGTTCGCTTTCAACACTGGCTGTTGGGTCTGTTGCGCCTTGATCCTGACCATCGTTGGCAATCCGCCGAAGAAGCGTTGGTGGCGCTGTTTGAATTGTCCGGGCGTCGCAAACAATCCGAATCACCCGCATCAACACAGAGTTATATTCTGGGCGCCGGCTTGCTGGGGCGCGATGATGAGTTGTGCCGGCTTAGACGCATGTTCGACGAACTGCACCAATGCCACGGACAAGCGAAGCTGATTGCCGGCGCGAGCGGCATCGGCAAGTCGCGCCTGATTGCCGAGTTTGGCAAGTACGTGAAAATTAACGGCGGTCGGTTCGTTGTCGGACACTATCACGAAAATGCAAATGATCGTTTCACTGCGCCACGCGAGATTCTGCGAGACCTCCTGCCGATATCACCGTCGAAATTGATAGAAAAACACAAAAACGAGTTGGCGTTTATCTATCCTGAATTGGTACCGGAGCACGATCTCCGGCCGCACGACATCTACGATGCAGCCGGCAATCCAGATCAGGTCTATCACTTGTTTGCGTCCTTTCTGGTCGAGCTGTCAGATACCTTCAATCAGACTATTGTCCTGGTGTTTGAGGATCTGCATTTTCAGCCGGAATATTCCCTGATTAACATTCTCCGCGCGATCTGCGTCGGCCGGCGACTTTTAATACTTGGCACTACGCGTGACGATGAAGCAGATTCCCGGTTTCTTGAATCCTGGAATCACGACACGATACTGCTCCAGCCTTTTCCGCAGAGTTTTCTGAAATCCATGACAGACGATATCTTTCTCGGCGCACCTCCGGGAGAACAGCTGTTAAACGGACTTGAGCAGATCACCAGCGGGAATCCGTTCTTCATCGAACAGTATTTACTGGAACTTGCGCGCAGAGGATTCATCCACAAGCGCGACCTGAAGTGGGAATACATTGAGCATGGAACGGCCGATCTGCAAATGCCGGCAGTTGAAATGCTGCTGGAACGCAGGCTCGGGGATTTGACCGATGACGAGACCCGGTACATGGAGCTACTTTCAGCATGTACCGGAAATACTCCTACCAGATATTTGGCCCACCTTTTTAAGGAGCATGTATGTGCCGATGTACACAAGTCACTGTTAAACAAACACCTCATCAGCGCGGATCATCAGGATCCCAGGCCCTATCATCACTATATTAAACAGTACTTCTACAACCGCATCCAGAATCCGGAAGAAATACATCGTACCCTGGCGGAATTGTTTGAAAATTTTGCACCGGAAGACATTGCTCTGATCGCTTTTCACTACGCGCGGAGCGGTCGGCGTGATAAACTATTGCAGTACCTGGAGCCCGCCGCGGAGTATGCCCGCACAAACAACAACTATCCGTTGGCTCTTGACTTCTATTCACGTCTCATTGAACTGCTCCGACCACATACAAGTGTTACGCGGCAACTGGTGGATGCCCTTTTTAACAAAACGATGTTGTCGCAGGGTTTTGGGACAAGCGGTGAAACCGAAGCGGACATTCGTCATCTTTTGTCGTTTGCCCTGCCGGACGCAAATAGCATCTATGTGGCCAGATTACATCTGGCGCTGGGGACTATACTGCGACATCAGTCAAGTCACAAAGACGCTCTGGAGAGTCTTGAACAGGCGGAAGTTTACAGTCGTGCAGCTGGAGATCTTCTGCTCCTGGCGCAGTGTTATTTCGCTGTTGGATCCGTGCTTGGCAATCTTGGCCGTCTGCCCGAAGCACTTGATAAATGTCAACAGGCTGTCGAGCTGTACGAACAATTGCAGTTGACGCCGCCGGGCAATCTTCTCAGTTACATGGGTGGCATCCACCAGTATACCGGTGATGCGGCTACGTCACGCGAGTTTCAGTTGAAGTGTCTGCAGATCAGTGAACAGCAGGGCGACAAAAACACCATGGCGACCGCGCTGTACTATCTGGGTGAAATCTGCAGCATGAATCTTGAATTCTCCCGGGCCCTGGAATACTATGAGCGCGCGCTGGAACTGTCAAAAATGCTGGGTAACCGCAAAGACAGCGCTCAGATATTGCACGGAATCGGTTTAACACATTCGGCGGCCAACAGTTATCATCAGGCTCTGGAATATTTGTTGCAGAGCCTCAATGAGAGCAGAGCTGTCGGCGACGATGATTTTGTTGCCATCACCCTCAGTCAATTGGCCAAGATATACACCACAATTGGCGAATTTGACAAAGCCCGCCAAATGATCGAAGAACAGGGGATGTTGGCCGGCGAAAGCAACAGCGCCTATATCGCGGTCATGAATTGTTTTGCATTGTCTTTCTGGTACGCCAAACAGGGCGAATTCAGCAAGGCCGAAGCCTGTCTGTTGGAAAACAAAGCGCGCGCGGCCGAACTGGGAGAGCATATGCTGGTAAATGTGTTGTTTGATCTCGCCAAACTATACTTTTCAATTCCGCGGCCCGAGCTTACTCTTGAATATAGCCGGGAGGCTTTGGCGCTGTACGAAAAACTGGGGCAGGTGCACAACGTCGCGCAGCTTTTCCTGCTGATGGCGGAGACGCTGCTGCAGCTTGAGCGCTTTGAGGAAGCACGTAATTGTATTAAACAAGGCCTTGAGCAAGCTGAAGCCCAGAATCAGACAGTTTTTCAGACTCAGGGGTTGATGTTGGAAGCTCTGCTGGACTACTACGGGTCCACGGCGGTTCAGGCTGAGCGCGCATTGCGTCTTCGCACAACAGAGAGATTGCAAACTTTGGCCGATGAGACCAAAGATGAAATAATTCGAACTGAACTGTACTACAAATTGTGGCAATTGCATTCCGCCGTTCAACCGCGCACAGATGAACTGGAACAGTCCACGGAGAAGTTTCGAAGCCTGGCGCTGAAGTGGTTACGGGCCCTCGCAGGCAGCGCTCCGAGTTCTGGACGGAGCCGAAGAATCAAGCTGCTGGAAGACCGTGTCGACGCAGTCTCACACAAATCAACGGCAACGGCCGCGGATTGACCACGATAAACGCCGCTGATCTGACAGCGCGTTAAACAACTGTGAGTGCACTACTGCTGTGATGCTCTTTCCTCAGCCGCTTTTCTGATGTCCTCCAGATCCTGAACCAACGCTTTCTGCATTGCGCCGCGGAACATCCATCCCATCAGAGCCGACATAATTTTGGCGGCCATAGTCTGTGGTTTGCCGACAAATCGCATTTTGATGCTTGTGGACTCGCCCTGATCCGCCAGGCTGATGCGTGTCGTATAAACCGCGCCGTGGCTCTCCGCCCGCGTGTCGTAAAAGCTGTTCTCCTCGGCATCGGTAATCCACATCACTTCAGTGGCTGTTTTACCGAAGAGTGTGCGCGTTTCACGCCATTTCAAACCGACAAGACCTGTACTCGGTTTTTCCAGAATTTCGACCTTTTCGATGCCGCTGATCGTTTCGGCGGCATTTTCAATGTCGGTAATGACATTCCAGACAGCGGCTCTCGGAGCGTTGATTGCTGTTTGCATTTCTAGATTCATTGTTGATGTTCCAATTAGCGTTGGATACGGTTAACTTGTCCTTATAATATCTGGAAAAATGACGCAAAGACCACAATAGGGGCGTCGGAATCCATTTAAAAGGTGACACTGCCATGAAAATATTACTGATTGTTCTGACCGCCGTTTGTTTGTTGACGATTTACCCGGAACAGCCCGACCTGACTGCGGCCGAGGTCGACAGTACAAAAGCGACTAGCGATTCAGCCGCGCCGGATTCATGCAGGATTCACAATGGTCGCTATGTTCCCGCAGATCTGGAAGAATGTTTTGTCCAGCTCGACACCGTGCTGTCGGTTGAAGACATTGAAGCAATAAAGGCATTGGCCGACGAACAGGAGACAATCAGGTATCACCATGGTCTGGGCCTGTGGTTGCGCAACAACTGGGGCCTTTGGGCCGGTTCGCGTTTGTCCATCTGGTTTCTGCACCGAGGAATAGCGCACCCTGACGATATGTCCGCCTACATTCTGGAACAATACTGGCGTTACCTCAACGGGGAGGAAATTGTATATCCCCGCAAAACTGACTAAGTCGAGTCAGTGTAGTAAAAGGGGCGATATGTCCATAATCCCGCTCAATATCTTTGCCGTCTCAAACGTTCACACGCCCATCCGTCCGGCAGCTCTGACGTGGGGCGGTTCTCACAAGCGCGTTTGTTCAGCCCCGTCAATGCAGATCTACTAGCCGCATGTCCCTGTTGCAACGTATCAAGAATCGATTGTCCCGTTCCGCTGCTGTGCAGGTCCCCTCCGAGTACAGGGCTGAATTTCGCAATGAAGTGGCTCAAATCAACTTTGACCGGTCGCGAATACTGGCGATCGTATTGCTGTTGATTCACATCCCCCTCTTGTATCGCGATATCTGGATCACCAGGGCGGCGGGTTTGTTTGAAGAAAATGCGGCCTACGAACACCTGTTTTACGCCCACCTGGCTGTGTTTGTATTCTGCAGCTTCTACCTCGTCGGTGGTTTTCTCCTTGGCCGCGAGAAAAACCGCAGTGTGCACAAAGGACCGATGTCATTGACGTTTGTGGTCGTAATTCTGCTCTGGGCGGTGGTGCTGGCCGGTTTTATCGCAAATCGATTTCACGGTCAGATTACCGAGTACATCATCGCGATGCTGGGAGTCGTGGCGACGTTCTACATGCCGCCGCGTATTTCGATAGCAGTGATTGTTGCCGGCCAGGCGTCATTTGTGACCATACTTGCGCTCACCACGGCAAACCCCAATTCCGGCGGCCACATAACCAATACCATGGCGCTGGCCATTATAGCCTGGGCGCTTAGTACAGTCATATTCAATGGCTTCAAACGCAGTTTTATCAACCGCAAAATCATCGAAGAACAAAAAGCCAATCTGGAGACATCTCACCGCCAACTCGAGCGGAGCAACGGCGAACTGCACAAACTGAATCAGGAAAAGAATGTTCTGATGGGCATCGTAGCGCACGATCTCAAAAATCCACTCGGGTCCATCCTGCTCTCGCTCGGCAACGTCCAGCACTACGGCGACAGAATGCCGAAGGCGGATCTGATGAAACACTACGACGCCATCGAACGCTCCACCAGCCAGATGCTCAGCCTCATCAATGATTTGCTGGATGAAAATGCGATCGAAAGCGGTACCTACTCCATCAATCCCCAGGACTTCTCCGTATCCGCGTTTTTACCACAGGTTGTGATGCACTTTGAGGCTAAATCGCGGCGCAAAAACATCGCGATGCATCTTCATTTGCCGGAATCGGATATCAGGCTGCATACGGACCCGCGTCGCCTGGAGCAGGTATTGGTAAATCTGGTCTCCAACGCCCTCAAGTTTTCTGAGTCGGGCAAACGCGTGGATGTTTCAGCCGAACTGAAGAAGGGCTTTGTGGAATTCAGGATTGCCGATCAAGGGCCGGGGATCAGCGCCGAAGATCAGCAGAAATTGTTTATACGTTTTGCGCGCCTCACCGCCAGACCAACAGGCGGCGAGAATTCCACCGGACTGGGTTTGTCCATTGTTAAAAAAATCGTCGAAGCGCTGGATGGCGACATTAGTTGCAGCAGCACCGTCGGCGTCGGAACCTGTTTTACCGTTCGTCTCAAACACATTCCTGCTGGTAATTCCTGAATTCATCCGATTAAACAGCGTTTGCCGGATGCTTCGCCCCGCTCGCTCTGCTCCGTGGCTTGCTTTTTTCTCTTGTTTGTCAAAGCGTCTACGGTTGTAATTCTCCGCGAAATCACGACAGCCGTTCGCCATGCTGCAGGTCGATCCGGCGCCGCTTTTAACAGTTTGCACACCTCGTGACAAGATCGATAAAACAGCTTGAAAAACGGAGCCGGGCACAGAGCAACGCGCGCTGATCCGTCACCCTAAGCACTTGCAATGCAACAACATGCAGCTGTTAACACGTTGATGCTTTCCGTAGGTTAAACCGCTCGGAAGGCTGAAAATGGACCTTTTGTTGTTTCCGAACCACTGGACTCGCATTTAAGTTGCGACAGCAATTCGGTTGAAGCGAGGAGCGCGATTCCGGGATCATACAGTACTGTCATTCTTTCCGCATCAACCACAATCCACCTGCTCCACGGAGCAGCATTTCCATCGTGGAATCTTTCATCAATCAGGAGGTATTATGCCGAGCAAAGGTGTTGAATCCTACACGTATCTTACCAACACGTCATTTCAGATGGACTTCTCCGTTCCAAAGAATGAACAGAGCGAGACAGAACAAAACACCATGATCAAAATCAATCAACAGGTTGATTCGGGCAATATCAGCGGTGCGTTCAACTACACCGGTCCCTATACGTGGGAAGCCCTGGTTAACGGCGCCAAAGTCGCGTCCAAAACCAATCAGATAAGTTCGCTTACCGGAAACCTGGAAGGCGGCGACATGACCGATATGATGAACATGCCCTCGATTGTAGGTAATGTCGGGTCGCAGGGCTATGCCGTCAGCTACGGTTTCTACGACGCCGGCCCCGGCGTCGGCGGTTTAACCAACCAGGACCAGTGTTACGCCTATCTGACTGATTCCTATGAATCCTGGATGGACGGCCTCGTCCGCGCTTTTCCGGCTGCCGGCGCCAAACCCTTTCATCAATTCTTTCTCCCCGGCGTTCACGATGCCGGAATGAATACCATGAACTCCGCCAACGCCATCCTGGGATCCACATCGGCGGTGGCCGTCAAAGCGGCACTGATTGTCATGTTCCCCGTCGTGGGGACCTTTGCCGCGTTTAACGCGGCGACGGCAATTCGCAATCTGGCAATCACGCAAAAAGACAGCTTTACCGCGATGTTAAACCTCGGCATCCGCTACTTCGATTTTCGTCCGGGTTATCTCTACTCCGCTTTCCGGGGTGATAACGACAATACGTTGTACCACCAGCACAACCTGATTCCGGGCGCTCTTTATCAGGACTTCCTGCACGAGTTACTGCTCTGGTTGAAAAATCATCCGAGTGAGATTGTCGTGCTCGATCTGAATACCCAGGGATTTGCCGAAGACGACATGAAACCCTCGCAGACCGATCTCAACAACGCGATGCAAGCGGCATTCAGCACAGCCGGCCTCAGCGAATCCGATCTTGTTGTCGGCGGTCTCGCCGACGTCTCGCAAACCTATCAGCAGCTGCTCGACAGTAAAAAACGACTGATTGTTCTCGACCAGATTTACGGCGGCGTTACCAAGTACGATTCCTACCAGGACGGCGCCTACGGCACGCTGACGCCCGGCCCGATTCTCGGCGCTCTCGGCGCCATGAATCGCACCGATCAGGCACAGTACGACTTTACTGTTCTGCAGATCCAGGGAACGGCGACTAATGTCGACGGCGTCATTGCACCTGCCGTCGTATCACAGAGCAATACCTCATCGCCGCTTATGTCCACCAAGGCGGACTTTGACAACCAGACTCTGCCCTGGCTGCTGGCCAATGTCAACAACAATTTGTCGAATGAATACCTGACCGTCGTGTTAAACGACTTTGGCGACAACGCCACCGTCAGCTTCAGTATTTCCGTTACCAAACAGCGAATGGGTCTCTGAATCTGACAAAGAGTATATCTGATAGTACAGGTGTAACAGTCCGTCTACTGAAGTGAGTAATTAAACGGAAAAGCCGAGCGTCGGACAGCAGTGTTTTACATGTCGTGCTGCTTCGGCGCTCTGCTGTGTTTAAGGCGAGATTCACCGGCTGATACCCCCTAAGGCGGTGACAGACAAAAAGAAAAAGCAAGCCACGGAGCAGAGCGAGCGGGGCGAAGCGGGTGTTGCTCAGTGGTGGGAGAAATAGTAAGAATTAAACACAACGAGCGCCCGGTCGGAGATACTCCGCCGGACGCCGCATGCGATTCGTCGTAAATCGCGCTAGTTAATGGTCCAGCCGGTTACTCCCGAGTCGCAGAGCTGATGTGCAACGGACATGCAGGTATTGTTGGGTGGAATTGCTACGCAATTCGGGAACGTCGGCGGATTGTAGTTGACGCCGTCGATACGAATGAACACGACAGTTTCAAGTGCGCCGAGCACCGGAGCGTAGACGCCGCCCGGGGCAACCATCATTGCGCCGGTCGAGACGCGCAGATTGGTCGTATAGTCGATCGTCCAGGTGCAGTTGCCGATGTTGCGCACCGTGTTCTGTGCCAGGGCTTCGTTGCTCGTAAACGCCAAAGCGAACACAACAACAAGCGGCAGAAATAATCGTTTGAAGAGTTTCATGAAATACCTCTACATCTGAATGGTTAAGTGGTTTTGGCAGTGATTTGAAATTGTAGTCGGACAGCGCAGCGTTCATTACTGTGTTTAATAAATGCACGCTCCGCCGCCAAATATTTGACAGTGGAAACGGGATTGCATACAAACAGACGATACCGCATCCCTGCGGTGAAACCAGAAGTTGTTTAAGTAGTTGTGCTCAGGCCGGGACGAACATGACAGGTTCCCGGTGACGCATTGAGGCAGTGAAAACAGACAAGCAGTGCAGTAAGTTGCCGGTACTGGTTGACAGGCGTGAAAAAAGTAGCAATAATATTTTCGCCGTGCAAACTTTTTCATCCTGCTTTACAAAAAATGTTTAACGTCGTGTCAATGTTCAACAGATGCCTGAGGCGGTCATGCGGGCGCCGCATTCGTCAAACTGAATTGCAGATAAGGCGATCATCAGCCTGCCCTGCAGTCAGAAGTCGTCAAACACGGCACGGCGGGCCCAGTGTGAGTGCGGACGATTGCGCCGATCCAATCAGCCGCCGCCTGCGGGTCATTTTGTATACGGCGGATCAGGAGTGCATCCGGGATTGCCTGCTCCGAGTATTTTTGCGAAATTGTCTCCGCCGCTGCCTGCGCCTGCGCATACAGGGCCTGTTTCAACGAATGGAATTCAGCCCGTGAGCAAGTCAACGGACGCACCGTCCAGAACGACAAAATCAGAAGCCTTTGTTCAGGTGGAAGAACTTCTCGCCGAAGCGCGCACGCTGGAAAACTCCGATCGCGTCCGCGCCGCCGAACTTGCGCGCCGTGCGGCCGACATGGCGACGTCGTGCAAACGCGAGGATCTCTATGCGCGTGCCCTGCTGGTGCGCGGCGCCATCGCCATCGCCGATGCATCCTTTGTGCAGGCCGGCGAACACTACGCCGCCGCCCACGACATTTTTACGCGTCGCCGCGATGTCGGTGGTCAGGCCGATGCGCTCGGCGGATTGGGCGTAGCGCACTTTATGCAGGGTGGATATCGCGAGGCATTTCAGTATTCGCGGCGCAGCCTGGCCGCATGCGAAGAAATCAACGATGTGGGCGGGCAGGCGCGCGAGTGCTCGCGCCTCGGCGGTCTGTTTCAGCATTTTGGCGATCTGCAGGCCGCGCTCGATCACCAGCTCAAAGCGCTCGGGCTGCTGCGGCCGCTGCAGCGGCCACGCGACCTGGCCGCCTGTCTCAACAATCTGGCGCTGGTGTATAAAGACCTCGGCCAATACGATACCGCGCTTGGCTACTACCGCGAGTGCCTCGAACTCTGTGACAGGATCGGCAGCAACGACGGCAAAGCCCTGGTGCTGGTCAACATCGGCACGATCCACAATCTGCGCCGTGAAAAACACGAGGCGCTCGATTATTTTGAACGAGCCGTCGACCTGGCCCGCGCCATTCGCGATCGTCGCAAGGAAACCATCGCCCTGACGAGCGTTGCCGGAATCCTGCTCGATCTGGGTGAAGACGACAAAGCCTGCGATACCTACCAGGCGGCGAATGCCATAGCGCGTGAAATCAAACTTGGACGCAGCGTGGCGATCACGCTCATCGGCCTGGGGCGCGCCTTCAGCAGTCAGGGGCATTTTGATGAAGCGTCGGCCTGCCTGAATGAAGCCGCAGAGTACACGGAACAATCCGACATTCTCCACCTCAAGTCCGACCTCTATGATGCGCTGACGAGGCTCTGTGAACAACGTGGCGACTATCAGACCGCCCTAGAGCACAGCCGCCGCCGGCGTGAGATAGACTACCAGATGATCAATCAGCGCACAGATGAGCGGCTTAACAACCTGCGCATTTTGCACGAGACCGAACAGGCCCGTAATCAGGCCGAGATTCGCCGTCTTGAAAACGTCGAACTGGCTGCCGCCAACGAGCGGCTGGAAGAACTTATTCGCAACAAAAACGAATTTCTCGGCGTGGCTGCGCACGACCTGCGCAACCCGCTTTCCAATATCCAGGGTCTGGCGCGCCTGATTACAACGCAGGCCGATCGCCTTTCCCCCGCGGAAACACGCGAACTGGCCGACGACATCCGCACAAGCTCTCAGCGTATGTTGACGCTTGTGGCCGACCTGCTCGACATCAATCGCATCGACCAGGGGCGTCTGCACATCAAGCCGATGCAATTCGATCTGGCGCACACGGCCAAACGATATCTGTCGGTGTACAGCAGTCCCGCACAGGCAAAAAATATCCGTTTGCAGTATCAGGGTCCGGACGACGACGTGCTGGCCTGGGCTGACCGCGACGTCATGGTGCAGGTGCTCGACAATCTCGTTTCCAACGCCGTTAAATTCTCGCCGGTCGATACAACCGTTACTGTTCTTGCTTCGACCAACACGTCGGCGTTTCCTCCGCGGGCCCGTCTGGAAGTCCGCGATCAGGGCCCTGGTCTGACCAGTGACGACATGGCGCAGCTCTTCGGCAAGTTTGCGCGTCTCTCCGCACAGCCGACCGGCGGCGAGCCTTCAACCGGTCTCGGATTGTCCATTGTTAAACAACTTGTCGAGGCCATGCACGGCGCCGTGTGGTGTGAAAGTACGCATGGCCGTGGCGCAACCTTTATCGTGGAATTACCTGTCAGGTCGGTGGCCGATCCTGCTTCCGCGGATTAACCCAGTTGCTTTCTTTCCGGCACTTTGAGCGCTTCGCCCCTGCTGCGCTGTGGCTTGCTGCTTTCTTTTGTTCGTCCCGCAGTTGACCGTGCAGGTGCATGGTGCCGGTCCCGTGTCTTGCGCGAACAGTTGTTGGACTTGATCCGCTCGTCATTTTTTGCCTATTTGAAACTATCGTGCCGGTTCTGAATTCTCGTATTGTCATTAGTTGCAAGACTTGTGGAAATCCTCCGATGCCGCAATCTTCTCATCAGTCTTCGCGCAAACCGGCATTCAGGTCCGAAGCAGATCCGGCTGCGCTGCTTGCGCATATAGAATCAATGGTGCAAACCGACCCGCGGGAGGCCGGACGACTGGCCAGGGATATTCTGGAACGCCTGGCACTCTCCAGTTTTCACCGGGCGGAAGCCCTGCGTCACCTGGCCATGATTTCGTCCCAGGCCTCGGACTACGACGAAGCCGGCCGGTTGTACAACCAGGCGCTGGATCTATACGACCCGGGAAAACATCAGGCATCGATGGCTCAGGTACTGGGCGAACTGGGCATGATCGAGTTTGTTCACAGTCGTTATCTGGCGGCGCTGGACTATGCGCGCCGCAGCCTGGCGTTTCACACCGCGGTCAACAACAACTACGGGCGGGCGGTCGAGCAGCTGCGGCTCGGAATCATCATGCAGCATCTCGGCGACCTGCCGCGCGCCCTGGAGTATCTGCTCCAATCTTACGAGTTCCTGCGCCACGACAAAACGCCAAAAGCGCTCGGCGGCTGCCTCAACAATCTGGCGCTTGTTTACAAAGATCTCGGTCAATACGATGCGGCGCTCGAATACTTCCAGAAATGTCTCAAAATCAGTATTGAAGACGGGAATCTCCGCGGCCAGGCGCATGTATACAGCAACCTGGGCGTGCTCTATCACTTGCTCGGCAAAGACGAGGAAGCGCTCGAATACATCGAAATGACGCTGGATCTTGCGCGTGAAATAGGTGACCTCCGCCAGCAGGCTATCGCGCTGATGAATCACGGTACGATACTGTTTGAGCGCAGCAGATTTGACGCCGCGGTGCCCGATTTTGAAGAAAGTCAGCGCATTGCGCAGCAGATCGACCTCGGTCACAGTCTGGCCGATGCATTGATTGGCCTGGCGCGCTGCCACCTCCGGTCCGGCCGTTTTGAGCTTGCCGCCGACTGCATTGAGCGCGCCCGTCCCTATGTCGAAAGCGCCGATGTGTCCGACGTCAAAGCCGTGATGTTCCAGGCCCTGTGTGAACTGAACGAGCTACAGGGAAACTACAAGGACGCCTTGCACTATCACGAGCGTTTTCACCAGGCTGAACGCGACAAGATCCAACAACTGACAGACGAAAAACTCAGCAACCTGCGCATTCTGCGGGAAACGGAGCAGGCGCGCGATCAGGCGGAAATTCATCGGCTCGAAAACGTGGAACTTGCGGCGGCAAATGTCCGCCTGGAAAGGCTAATTCGCAGTAAAAATGAGTTTCTGGGTTTGGCCGCCCACGATCTGCGCAATCCGCTCTCGAACATCCTTGGACTCTCGCGCCTCATCTGCGAATTGGACGATGACATTCCAGCCGATGAACTTCGCTCATTGGGCGAAGACATTCTTACCGGCTCGGATCGCATGCTGCGCCTCCTGTCCAATTTGCTGGAACTCAATCGGATCGATCAGGGCCATCTGGAAGTACATGCCACGCGCTGCGATCTCTGGCTCACCGCTGAAAAAATTCTGATGATGTACCATCAGCGCGCTTCCGCTAAAAACATTAAACTGCGCTTAGAGGGCGACCCCGAGATTCGCGCCTGGGCCGACCACTCCATTCTCGCCACGGTGATCGACAACCTGGTGTCCAACGCCGTTAAATTCTCGCCCGCAGGAACCGAGGTGACAATTCAATTGGGGCTGTACGGAGATTCATCTGCCCCTTGTGCGCGGCTGGAAGTACGCGACCAGGGGCCCGGGTTGACAGCGGAAGACCAACGACACATCTTCGGAACATTTGCACGTTTGTCCGCGCAGCCGACTGACGATGAACCTTCGATCGGCCTTGGTCTGGCAATTGTTAAACACCTCGTCGCGGCCATGCGAGGCTCCGTCTGGTGTGAAAGCGAGCACGGCCACGGCGCGTGCTTTATTGTTGAACTGCCGCTTGAGCCCGAAGGCTCTTTTGAAAAACCTGCCTGAGACTGATGGTGATTTAACGCTGGAAGGATCTCTCAAAAGCTCGTATCAGTTTAACACCTCCCGCCTTTTTCAGAGCTTGCATAAACTCAATAGAACGACGCGGTGGACACTCCAGTACGGCTCGGCAATATTCCTCCGGCGGGCAGTATTCGTGCGCATCGATATAGTGATGAATATTGTCAGGTGAGACGTAAAATACTCCATCACCAGGGACAAGAAGATATTGTCTGCCGCGCACTCCTGCGGAGAATCTGCACAGTTCACAGTCGTGCATTCCGCCGAAAGCTCCCAGCGGCATCCACGGCTCGGCAAGCAGCTGGTTGAGTTTGTCCCAAAATTCGAGCGTCAATTCCCCGCCGCGCCGATATTCCCTTCCGCCTTCAAGCCATCCGACGGCCAACAGATGTTGTTCACAATGTGTGCCGAAGTAGCCGCATGGTGCAAGGTCCGCGTAGTGTGCCATGTTAAGAGTCCGGATTCAAGCTCGTGCCGTGAATGGAAAAACGGGGTTATCAACCGGAAATGCGCCAAGTGTGAAAGCGTGATTGCCGTGTAGATCACGTTTTTCAACTGTGCCGTTCCAGATTTTATCTGTATGAAAATGACAGCAAATTTCCTGTGTTTCATTCGCGGTAATAAACGGCAGGAGCGTTTCAAGCGACGGGACTTCTTCTGCGACGACGTCGAAAATCTCGAGTACCGGGCCGCGATGTTTAAACAGTATCATGCAGTTGAACGCGGGAATTTCGTAGATGCAATCCCGCAGAGTGTAAAGGCAATGAAACATCAGCAATTTGGCGTTTAACACTGCAAATGTGTTCGAAACTGATGTTCGGCGGCGGCCGAACTCATACATGCGCTCGCGATCATCGGCCCGGTTCGGATCGAGTTGTTTAAGTCCTGAAAGGGGCGTACAGTGCGGCGTCATGATAATCTCGTGAGATTCGCGTAGCGGAGTGAATCCGCATCGAAGATAAAACGGAACGGCGTCTTCGTCGGCAAACAGAAAATGACCCGAGCATTTGTCTGCGGCCCATTGCAATCCCTTTTGTGTCAGTTGTCTGTTTAAACCGCGTCGCCGCGACGCCGGATCTGTTCCGACGCCGGAAATCTGCACAAGCTGTGTTTCCCGGCCGTTTACAACCGCGTCCAACAGATACATACACACACTGGACACGACCCGGCCATCGAGGAAATACGAAAACGGCGTGTAGCGTTCGTCCCAGAAACCGGCCTCTTCCCAGGCGGAAAAATTCAGGCCGTGGATGTCCAAAATAAACGCCTTGAAAGCATTGCGCGCCTCTCGATCGTCCCAATAGTTTTGTCTGAATTCAAGCGCTTGCATTGTTGTTCCCCACAATTTGAGCCTTGTTCGTCGAATGTCCTGCAGTAGATGGCGGGACGATTGGATGAAATAATGGCGTCAAGCAGAGTAATATGTCTAAATTGAGTCCGAATAAGTCGGATTGCCTGTGTTGAAAAACCCTGCATTATTGACAGTGAAGTTCACAGCTGAGCCGAATTCCACAAACCTCTGTCTCAGGGCATCATGAAGTTACCATTCAAAGTCGTCATTTCCGTTTTTGTCGCGCTTTTCGGCTCTGTACTGTTGGCGAAAGATGTAGAACGGGTCACTGTTGAGCGAAAAGGTCAGTACGCGGATATTGACGTGGAAGCCAGTAACGCCGCCGCCAAAATTCTTATCCTGGGAGATGAGGACGAGCGCGAAGCGACAATTGCGGCAGTAATGCAGGAGCCGAACAGATTCAATCCAACTGCGCTCTACATGCTGGCGCAGGCCTTGTACGACATGGATCGTCGTGAAGAGGCAGTTTACTGGTTGCTTGTGGGCGAGATACGCGCCCGGATCGACGCGACCATCTGTGCCGAGGCAAGTGCGCGCCAGGGAGTGTCCGTTTTACGCCAGAGCGTCAAACGCTATCTGATGCTCTACATGGTTGAGAATGCGGAAGAACACGTTGAGACGCTGGACCGCGCGATTGCCTACATTCGCGAACACGACGCCGAATACGATCGGCGCTGGATCAACCTGCACGGCATGGGGGTGTTTATTGCCGGTATGGCCGAAGACGGAGATAGTGCGTCCCAAGAGGAACTCAGCGCGCCGGAGGATACCTGGCCGCAGCTGAAAGCCGAAGCGCTGGAGGGGTATCGCAAAGGATACATGAAAATGGTGGACAAAGACTGAATGCACCCTGTCTGGATCTGCACTTTCAGCCAGGCGACAAACAAAAACATCATGAGGGAATGACCGCAGGTCAAAGCCCGCTCAGGGAAGCGACGCACCACCTTTCGCCAAAAAATGCGATTTTGAGTCTGAAGGCAGTCAAAACTATCCTGACATGGCCTATGCGCCATGCACAGAGCGGGAGATATCGTGAGCGACAAGCTTACCGGGCCGGACGCGGCCACAGGCACACAGGCGGGTCTGCAGCGCAAGCTTGGCCCCCTGATGCTTTGGGGACTGGGCGTTGGATATGTGATTTCAGGCATGTATTTCGGCTGGAATCTCGGCCTGCCCGAAGGCGGTACGCTGGGGCTGGCGGTGGCTACGCTGTTCATCATTTTAATGTACGGCGCTTTTACCTTCAGCTATACTGAACTGGCTTGTGCGATTCCACGCGCCGGCGGCGCTTTTGAATATGCCCGTCGCGCTTTTGGTAAGGACCTGGGCTTTCTGGCCGGAATGGCGCAGGCCGTCGAGTTTATTTTTGCGCCGCCGGCAATTGCCATGGCGATCGGGGCGTATTTTGAGCTGTTTCTGCCGGGCGGCTCCAGCCTTGTTATCGCCCTGGTGGCATATCTGATTTTCACTGGATTAAACATCTACGGCGTTAAAGCGGCGGCGAGCTTTGAATTGATTATCACCATCTTTGCCGTCTTTGAGTTGCTGCTGTTTGCCGGTGTGGCTTTCACCGAATTTGAGTTTACCAATCTGACAATCAATGCGCTGCCGCACGGATGGGGCGGCGCATTTGCCGCGATTCCCTTTGCCATCTGGTTTTTCCTGGCGATTGAAGGTGTCGCCAACGTCGCTGAGGAGACCGTCAACCCGCAGCGCAACATTGTGATCGGTTTCGGCTCGGCCATCGTAACGCTGGTCATCCTGTGCATTCTGACCTTTGCAACCTCAGTCGGCGTGGCAGGCTGGGAAGCGATTGTGTATCCGCCGGGTGAGATGGCCATGTCGGATTCGCCGCTGCCGCTGGCGTTGAGCCGCGTCGTCGGCAATGAACATCTTTTATACCACATGCTGATCGGAATCGGGCTGTTTGGGTTGGTGGCTTCCTTCCACGGCATCATCCTGGCGGCTGGCCGCGCGGTACTGGAAATGGGGCGGCAGCACTACGTGCATCCCTTCGTCGGTAAAGTTTCGGCGCGCACCGGTACGCCGATCAACGCGCTGGTGATTAACATGATCATCGGAATCATCGCAATCTTCACCGGACGGACTGCTGAAATCATCACCATTGCCGTTTTTGGCGCGCTGACTCTCTACGTGGTCTCGATGTTTTCACTCTTCAGGCTTCGGCGTGCGCAGCCGAATCTGGAACGACCCTTTCGCGTGCCGCTCTACCCGTTTGTGCCGGCCCTGGCGCTGGTGATCTCAATCGTCGCGCTGGCGGCGGTTACCTGGTTTAACCCTTTGCTTGCCGGCATTTATACGCTTCTGCTTCTGCTGGCCTGGACCTGGTTTAAATTATTCCACGAAAAATCTGCCGCGGCGCACAACAGCGCGCTGCAGACCGATTAAACATCATGGCTTACAAACGCAGCATCGGCGTTCATACTTTCAGTTTCGACAGTCTGGCGGAACTCTTTGCCAGGGCGACTCCCCTGCGCTCGGGCGATGTGCTGGCAGGCGTGGCCGCCCACTCCGAACTTGAGCGCGTCGCGGCGCAAATGGTGCTGGCCGACCTGCCGCTGCGCGAGATCATCGCAGCAGATCTGATACCGGCTGAAATTGACGAAGTAACGCGCCTCATCAGCGAAACGCACGATCAGGTTGCGTTCGAGCGCATTCCGGCCACAACCGTCGGCGACTTTCGCAATTGGTTGCTGCTCGACACTACGACCGGCGCGCTGCTGCAGGACATTGCACGCGGCATCACTCCCGAACTGGCGGCCGCCGTGTGCAAGATCATGCGCAATCAGGATCTGATAGCCGTCGCCGCCAAAATCCGGAATGTGACGGCATTTCGTTCGACGATCGGACAGGCGGGCCGCCTGGCGGTGCGCCTGCAGCCAAATGACCCGGTCGACAATCCGCGCGGCATCGCTGCGCAGATCGTCGACGGTCTGTGTTACGGTTGCGGCGACGCGGTCATCGGCATCAACCCGGCCGGCGACAATCCCACCCAGGTGGCCGCGCTGCTGCACATGCTGGACGATATCCGCATACAGTACAATATCCCGACCCAGAGCTGCGTGCTCACGCACGTAACGACCACCATCGGGGCGATAGAGCGCGGAGTACCGGTCGATCTGGTGTTTCAGTCCATCGGCGGCAGCCAGGCGGTCAACGACAGTTTTGGCGTCAACATCAATTTATTGCGCGAAGCTCACGACGCCGCAGGCCAGTTGCGACGTGGCACCGTCGGCAACAACTACATGTACTTTGAGACCGGGCAGGGCAGCGCTCTTTCGGCCGGCGCGCATCACGGGCTGGATCAACAGACTGTTGAGGCGCGTGCCTACGGCCTGGCGCGCGCCTTCAGTCCCCTGCTGGTCAATACCGTCGTTGGATTTATCGGACCTGAGTACCTGTACGACGGCAAACAGATCACCCGAGCGGGACTGGAAGATCATTTCTGCGGCAAACTGCTGGGCCTGCCCATGGGCGTCGACGTCTGTTATACCAATCACGCCGAAGCGGATCAGGACGACATGGACAACCTGCTGACCCTGCTCGGCGTGGCCGGCTGTAATTTTATCATGGGCGTGGCGGGCGCCGACGACGTCATGCTCAATTACCAGAGCACGTCCTTCCACGATGCCATGTACCTGCGCTCCGTTCTCGGTCTGCGTCCGGCGCCGGAATTCGAACGCTGGTTAATTGACATGGGCCTGTTTAACAGCGAACTGCGTCCGCTGGACGGACCGCGCCGCGCCGAAAAATTTCTGGGGATGAAATCGCTGTGAGTGCTGCCGACGAAAAGCTGGTTCAGCAGGATGCGTGGTCGCAGTTGCGACGACACACTAGGGCACGGATCGCGCTCGGCCGCTGCGGCAATGCCGTACCGACTGAGGCACTGCTTGATTTCCGAATGGGACATGCCGCCGCGCGCGATGCCGTTCACGTTCCGCTGGATTTTCATGAGCTGCACAGCGCCGTACAGCAGCTGACGGCGCTGCCGGTTGTACAGCTGCACAGCGCCGCGCGCGACCGCGCCGAATACCTGAGACGACCGGATCTGGGCGCCAAACCTGATCAGACCTCGGCGGCGGCGCTCAGCGGCATGGCGACGGCGAAGGCATGTGATCTGGCGCTGGTAGCCGCCGATGGTCTCTCGGCCGCAGCGCTGGCGGAAAACCTGATTCCCCTGCTGCAGATTCTCTTGCCAAAAATCAGACAGGCCGGTCTGCGTCTTGCACCGTTTTGTCTTGTCGCCCAGGGGCGCGTCGCCGTCGGCGATCACGTCGGTGCGGCGCTGAACGCAAGGTTGACGGTGATGATGATCGGCGAGCGGCCCGGTCTCTCGTCGCACAACAGTCTCGGCGTCTACCTGACGCATAATGCCCGGCCGGGCGTCGGCAACGACAAGCGCAACTGTATCTCCAACATCCGGCCTGAGGGTTTGCCGCACGAGGCCGCCGTAGAGAAACTCATTTTTCTGATCGGTGAGTCGCTGCGGCGCGGGATTTCAGGCGTGGCGCTGAAAGACACGCAGACCGCCGACGAGGGAAGGCGACTCAAAGACTGAAGTCGGCCGGCGGCGCGCTGTTCGACGGGAAAATCTACTTCGGGCTGTACGCGGCACACGCGGCCTTTGCAGCGCATCGATATTGCGGGACCAACACAGTGACTCAACGGCACGACATCAAACGCATCGTCATTTTAACGCAGAATTACTTTCCGCTGATCGGCGGCATCACAACCTGGTGCTACGAATACGCGCGTGCCTTCCGGGATATGGGCTTTGAAGTAATCGTCGTTGCTCCCGGTCCCGCCGACCTGCCGCCTGATCCCGACGAAGGTTTTCACATTATCCGACTGAGCGACCGCAACTGGAAAACGCGCAAGAACTACCGCATTTACGGCGCGATTAAACATCTGATCAACGAAGGGACTGTGTTTCTCTGCGCCAATTGGAAAATGGCCGTACCCTGTATGATGCATTCGCTGCACCGTCGCATTCGCTATTTCACCGCGGTGCACGGGCTGGATGCCTTTGAACGGCGCAAAGTTAATCGCCGGATTCAGCACCTGGCCTTTGCGCGCGGCGACGGGATCATCCCTGTCAGCAATTACACACTGGACTTGATGAAGCCTTTTAACATCGCGCCGGAAAAATACCGGGTTGTCAACAACGGCGTCGATCTGGAAAAATTTCCGCTGCTGCCGCGCGATCCGGCAATAGAGCGGAAGTACGGCTTCGGCAGCGAGTTCCGTTTGATCAGTATCAGTCGCATCGACATCCGCAAGGGTTTTGACATGACCATCCGCGCGCTGCCTTTTGTTAACAAACCGATTGTGTACTATATCGCAGGCGAAGGCAAATACCGGTTGGAGCTCGAACGCATTATCGCCGAACTCGATCTGGCCGATCGCGTGCAGTTTATCGGTTTTGTGCCGGACGAAGAGCTTGCGGCGGTCTACACCTGCGGCGATCTCTTCAGCATGCCGTCGCGGCGACACAAAAACTCCGTCGAGGGTTTCGGCATTGTCTACCTGGAGGCGGCGGCCTGCGGCGTTCCATCGATAGCCGGCAAGAATTCCGGCGGCGAAGACGCCGTGCTGGATGGTGAAACCGGTTTTCTGGTCGACCCGCATTCGCCGGAGGACATTGCAACGGCGATTAACAGAGCCATTGAAGATCGCGATGTGTTAAACAGGATGCGGACTAATGGCCGCAGTCGCGTTGAGCAGTTTTTTACCTGGGGACATCTCGCTTCTCAAATGCTCGACTTCATGCGCGAACGGCTGAACGCTTGATCGCCACCCGTCTGAGCACTTCGCCCTGCGTTGCATGGCTTGTTTTTTCTTTTTGTTAATCCCGCGGTGCGTCGGCTCGTGCAGCAGAGTTTGTACAATATTCCAGCTGCACAAGGTTAACGACCGGACTTCCGTCGGTTTCTGGTGTTGATAACGCGATAGTGACGGGTATTTCTCCTGCGTCTGATCCACCACAGTACCGCAAAGCAGATTGCCAGATTAAAAAACAACAGGAATTGAATTGTACCCATAGCAACCTCCCGGCTGAGTTTGGCGTGATGCAGAAGTTGCCGACTGAATCCCGTCAATCGTATGTCTCGTCCGCGAGGTCCTGTCGCCCGCTGCGCGGATGGCGGTACCAGGGCCAGTCGTTCCAGACGCCGCGGTACGTGCCAAGCGCTTCAAGCGCCGGGCGTTCAACCTCGGTGACCGGAGCAAGATAAAAGCCCGGCTGCTTCCGCGGAACCGGCGGGCGCTTACTGCCATAGCCGATTGAATACAGGATGCGCGCCACATCGTCGGCGTGTCCGCGTTCGATACGGTACTTAACGTGGCGTTCGCGATACAGAATCTTTGTGATGTCCGCCCCGCTCATAGCGCGCGGCGCGCGTTCTTCATCGAACGACTGGGGATTTTTGATGTAAAGCCGCACGACCCATTTGTCGTCCGACGCCCAGGGATAAGCCACAATGCCCGGAATCGTCCGCTCCAGCAGTTCGGCGTCAAATTGCGCCAGGGCCAGCAGCTCGTCGGTTGTAAGTTTGTCGTAGTTGTTGAAGTCGACCAGATCGAAGCGTTTGTGCATCGCAGCGGAGTTTGCCATGAGATTGCTTTGAATGTTGCTGAATCGCGACCGCGCGGCATGCGCCGGCCCGGACACAAACATACGCAATTCAGTCCGACGAACTGCTGCGCCTTGTCGCTGAAATATATGGAAATACATTTATACTTATATATTCGGCGCTTGTCGCAATCCTGCGGATGTGAACATCAATCTCGTCGACGAACAAAAGAGTCAGCAAAGCCTGCCGGAATCCGAAGGAGACGGCAAAGCGCTCATGTCTCCCAAAGTCACCTGTTAAAAAACATCAGCCGCCGTGTCCAATTTTGGGCGCCCTGCCTGTCGTAATGCAAACGACATTTTATCATGCAAGTGAGAGTTTTATCCATGGAAATTATCAAGGAAGTCCAGGTCGACGCGCCGGCGTCCAAAGTGTATGCAGCGTTTACCGATGCGCAGGAAATGGCGGGATGGTGGTGCAAGGACGCTCAGCTGGGCAGCAAACCGGACGATGTTAACAAATTGCGTTTTAACAAAGAGGGGCAGATCGTCGACATGCAATTCCGCATCGTCGAGCTTGAGCCCGATAAACACCTCGTCTGGTCCTGCGTTGAAAACACCTTCGCCCCTTGGGTTGAAACGGCTTTTTGCGTGGATATTTCATCCGACGGTGAAAACTCGAACGTGCGGCTGACTCACAGCGGCTGGGATGTTGACAAGTTCGGCCGTGAAGTCATCGACAACGTCAGCGGCGGCTGGGATCACTTTTTGCAGAGTTTGAGCAGCTACTGCAAAACGGGCGTTGGTTCGGCGATTTAATTCTTCAGGGAAACGGACTTCCGTATGCACTGCGTCTGCGGAAGTCCGGAGTTTTATTATTTCATTCGACCGGTATTCAGCCTGGAACTTTTAAACTTCTTGCCGTTGGATCAGGAGCAGTTGTTTGTCGATGAAACGGCGCTCAGCCGGTGATTGCGTCAATCCGCGAGCCCGCTTCAGATAATTCGTCGCCCCGACCACATCGCCTGTTTTCATGCGAAAAATGCCCTGCGCCGCCGTGAGCAGGTAGTAGTTTTTCAGTCGCCCGTCACGCTCCAGCGCGTCGAGTCGCTGTACGGCCGCCGCGGCGTTCTCCGTGCAGGCGCTCACAATCGCGATGTTGAGATCAATAACAGGATTGGGCTTGAGCCTTGCCAGCAGTTCGTAGTTGTGTTTAATGCTCTGCCAGTTCGTAGCTGCAAAACTCGGCGCCAGACAGTGTTCCGCGGCAATGCCCGCTTCAAGATGCCATGCGCTCAATTCGCTGCCGCGGCGCGAGCGCTCCAGGTGCTGCATACCCGCCGCAATCAGTTCCCTGTTCCAGAGCGACCGATCCTGCTCTTCAAAAATTACGATGCCGCCATCCTCATCCGTGCGTGCATCGAAACGCGCGGCGTGCAGACACATCAGCGCAAACAGTGCGTGCAGGTCGGGACGATCGTGGAACTGCTCCTGTAGCAAACGGCATAATCGCATCGCTTCGGCGCACATGTCGCGGCGAATAATGCTGTCGGCACGGCTGGAGCTGTAGCCTTCGTTAAACATGAGGTAAAGCGTCAGGCCCACAGCTGAAATCCGCTGCTGTAATTCTTCGCCCGAAGGGATGGCAAATTCGGGGCGTTTGTCGCGCAGTGTGCGCCGTGCCCGGTACAGCCGTTTGTTAATCAGGCTGTCGTTGGTCATAAGCGCAGACGCCACCTCTCGCACACCGAATCCACAAAGAGTCTTGAGCGTCAACGCGATCTGTGACGTCAGGCTTAACGCTGGATGGCAGCAAGTGAATATCATGCGCAGCTGACTGTCGCGGATCTCATCTTCAAGAAAAATGGCGTCTATCTCAGCGGCAGCGGGCAATCCGGCGGCAAGGACGTCAATGTTGCGTCGGGCCGCCCGTTGGCGTGCGACTTCGTTCAGCGCCTTGTTTTTGGCGACGCGCATCAGCCAGGCGGCGGGACGGTCGGGGATGCCGCCGACGCTCCAGGCGTCCAGAGCGGCAATCAGGGTATCCTGGACAATGTCTTCGGCGAGTTCAATTCCGGCCGTTCCAAAAAAGCGCGTCAAAACGGCAGTGAGACGTCCCGCTTCGGTACGGAAACAATGCTCCACGAGCGCCTGCGCGCGTGGGTCCCTTTGCGATGATTTGGCAGCTTGCTGCATTTCAGTCGATCGGATGCATCAAAGGAGTTACGAGCGGCCGGACTTCAATCGTGTACCAGGGAATTTGCGGTGCGCGTTTGGCTATTTCCGTTGCCGCCGCCAGATCCGACGCACGAATCAACATGAAACCGGCCACAATTTCCTTGGGCTCCAGGAATGGACCGTCCGTTACAACTGTCTGATCCTCGCGTACAGTTACGCCGGCCGGCTCAAGTTTTTGTCCGGTCAGATACTGCGGTCCCAGTTCTTCGACCCAATCGCGAAATTTGCCCAGCATTGACTGAATATCTTCCGGCGACATCGTCTGCATTCCACTGCCACGGATGATCAACAGAAATTCGCGCATAGGTCCAACTCCACATTGCTTTCTTTCTCGGATGTTAATTGCCGGCGCCGTTGCGTCCGCTGCCTCGGCAGGTCCGCCGGCTTAATTCCGCTCTTGTTTGTCAAGGAGAGCGGAATCGCCGCTTTTCGAGCGTGTCGACTCGCCGACAAAACACCTTGCTTTCAATCTCAGTGACAAGTATCAAAGGCAATATTGGACATCCGGCAGGAAAATGCAGACCAAACAGAAAAAGGAAAAGCCGCATCGGTTGAATAGTCAATCCGGATACGGCTTTTATTTGTGTTCCACCCAAGGGTGGATACTGTTTTCCGATTTTAGATCGTATTGTCTTTAAGGATCATGGCAACCCATGATCGTGATGTTTGAATCATGGAATCACCCCCTTCTGAACTGGTTTGACAAAACCTGAACTGTGGAAGGCCGACACTATCGTGTCCGGTTCCTATTTGTGTTCGATATCATTCGCGCACCACCTCCCTCAAGTTTTGTGAAGAAATCGCCGACGCCATTTGCGCCGGAGTGAGTAAATCCATATCGCGATAATGGTCTCGATGTTCTCTGAACATCGTAGCGCAAGATGATGAATTGCGGCGTCAATGTCAACATGATTGTCACGCGGTGAAAAATATTTCCACACACTACTGGTTGATCGCTCCGCCACAGCTCGTTTCAGACTTCACACACCCAGAGCACGCAGCAGAAAGGTACGCACGGACTCCGAGTTGCGATAGTAGTTCATAAGTTGCTCAGCCAGGTCATCGGCCGTAATGATTGAAGCATCCGGTTCGACGGAATAGTAAAACGCTTTGTTGAACAGCAGGGGCTGCGCTTCGGCCGCCGCGCGGAATTCCCTGGGCAGAATCTTGTTTTTTGGACCGCGAATTTCACCCCAGCTCGAGACGAATTTCCTGTCATTGATAGCCTGAACAAACTCATCATCGTGATCCACAATGTACTGACGGACTTGTAGCAGGCGATTTTTGTCCAGTTCATACGCTCCGCCGGCCAGCATGACCTTGTCGCCGCCGAACTGAAAATACAAACCGGGATGTGTGTGATCCTTGCGTCCCATCGGTGAGATCACGGCCGCCATGTGGGTTTTGTACGGAGACTTATCGGCTGAAAACCTGACGTCCCGGTTGATGCGAAAAATAGCATCCTTTGGCGCGATGGCAATTGCCTCGTCTTCGATGCGCATGCGCGTAATCATTTCCTGAACGAAGTCCTGAAAGGGCTTTTTAACCACCTTTTCATAGCGCTTTTTGTTTTCCAGAAACCACTCACGCTCGTTGTTAGCTTCGAGGTCCCTAAAGAACTGTCTGAAGTCATCTGAAAAATATGCCATGAATCTTTGCTCCAGATTTGGCTGTGCAGCCGGAGAAGTGCCGCCGCAGCGAGACCAGAATGTCAGAGAGGATGAATCACGTGTATGGCAACGCCCTGAACCTTAAAATCATCGTACTCGCCTATCTCAATAGGCCGGTAACGAGCATTTTCCGGTTTCAGCCAGATTTTTCCGGCTCGCTCCTGCATGCGTTTGACTGTGAGCTCACCATTCAGCAGCGCAATCACAATGTCGTTGTTACGCGCCTGCAGAGCACGGTCTACAATCAGGATATCCCCCTCCTGGATTCCTGCATCGACCATTGAATCACCTACGACACGTACGAAGAACGTCGCATCCGGGTGAAGAATCAGATCCTTATTAAGATCGATTGCCACCGCTACTCTCGTTCATGCTGCTTCAAACACAACAGCCGCCCACCTCAAGACTTGGCTGCAGTGCGCCAAATATAAAAAGCTTCGGCCGTTTGTCCTGCTTTTGGCCCTCCTGTCGCGACGTGACTGCAGTATTCATTTGAAACAGAGGGCATTTTTCACTAGGAATATATCTCAATAGAGAATATATTGGCTTGTGCATTCTCTCCCCGGTGGCTCTTCACTAGCCGAACAACTGCCGGGACCGCAAGCCAATAACTGTTGTCAAACGGGTGAAATCGAGTCAGTTGTACACTCGGCGGAATTCCGATCCGGATTCTGTCCGGTTGATTTTGCACCCAAATGAATGACAAATTATCACATAAGAGAATATTGCCATCATGCCGCGTGTTATCATTGTCGATCCGGATCCCATTTTGCGCAACGGATTGAAATACTTCCTGACTATTGCGTTGAACTATGACGTTGTTGAAGCGGACGCACTGGGTCGTTTGATCGACCATCTGCGGCGCGAGCGATTTGACCTCGTAATAGTGGACCATGCTGCGATCGATCAGCAGAGATTTGAGGAAATCAGAGAACTGCGTCGTGAATTCTCTGAAATTCCCATCGTGTTTATCGGCCCCAAAAGCGACTACCACCATTCCGTGCGCGCATTCAGATCCGGGGTCAACGCCTATTTGAGTGCCGGCGCCGACCCTGAAGAATTGGCGGATGCAGTTTCCGCGGTCCTGCGCGGCAGAACCTACCTGGATCGTCGACTCACAAACTCGTTCGTCGACACCTTGCGCGGCGGCGGTGAAGAAGTTCCGCACGAACGGCTCACGCCGCGCGAGTTCGAAGTGTTTATTCAGGTGGCGCTGGGGTACGGACTGAAGGAAATCGCCGCCAATCTGAACGTCAGTGTCAAAACGGTCAGTACTCATAAACGCAATATTTCCCGGAAGACCGGTCTCAAATCAACTGCTTCCATTGTTTTGTATGCGGTCCAACACAAATTGATAGATCCGTGATAATTCTGTCCGGCAGTTGACGTTTGGCCGCTTTATGGGGGAACTTTCCATCCAACACACAGGTTGGTCGCACCATCCGGTTTTGTGGAGTCGCTCGGCCGACTTGTCAGGAGCTAATTTTGTATCTTGCCCGCTTCCATCAAACCGGACACATACATCGACAGGAAGTGAAATCGGATGAAAACCTACTACAACCCGGATGACCTGGCCAAGTTTGGCGATATCGCCGAGTTTCAGGAACCGCTGGCTAAAAAGTTCTTCAGCTACTATGCCGATGTTTTTACAGAGGGCGCGTTGTCTCAACGTGAAAAGTCGCTTATCGCATTGGCGGTTGCGCATGCGATTCAATGCCCGTACTGCATTGATGCCTATACCACAGATTCGCTTGAAAAAGGTTCCAACGAGGAACAAATGATGGAAGCAGTGCACGTTGCGGCTGCCATCCGCGGCGGAGCATCTTTGGTGCATGCGGTGCAGATGATGAACAAGACCAATGAAATCAGCATGTAAATCCACCGGTTATCTTGGGTTGAATCTCCGGAGTGAATTTCGAAAGTTGAAAGCTGGAAGGTAAAACGGGAAAAAGATGAGCGAAAAATCAACGAAATCAGCACCAATAAAATCAATGGAACGCCGCGGCAGTGAGTTTGCCGATACTTCGGCCCAGCTGCGTGTGTTAAACAATCACCGCGACAGAATAACAGCCCTGCCGAAGTTCGCATCAAAGTTGAAAGAGAGCGGGCTTTGGCCTTTGCGCCCCACTTCGATCGATATCTTGCAGATGAACGTCGGCTACATGTGCAATCAAACCTGTAAACACTGCCACGTCGATGCCGGACCCGATCGTACAGAGATTATGACCCGCGAGACAATGAACCATTGCCTAGATGTTATTCGCGGCGGCGGAATTTCCACGGTCGACCTGACGGGCGGCGCTCCTGAGATGAATCCCGATTTTCGTTGGTTTGTTGAACAGGCGTCGCCGCACGTTGATCGGATTATTGTCCGTTGCAACCTGACGATCATCAATGCAAACCCGAAATACAACGACCTGCCGCAATTCTTTGCACTACACGAGATCAATGTTGTCTCTTCCCTGCCCTATTACAACAAACGCAACACCGACCGTCAGCGCGGCGACGGCGTATTTGACAGCTCGATCAAAGCCTTATTGGCTCTGAACGAAGTCGGATACGGCAAGGAAGGAAGCGGTCTCGAGCTTGATCTGGTGTACAACCCGGTTGGTGCGTTTCTGCCGGCGCCGCAAAAGTCCCTGGAAGCAGACTACAAACGCGAATTAAAGCGTTTGTTTAACGTGGAGTTTAATTCTTTGTTCACCATAACGAACATGCCGATTGCGCGTTACCTGGAATACCTGATTGCCAGCGGCAACTACGAAGCGTACATGGAAAAACTTGTTAACTCCTACAATCCCGCGGCCGCGGCCGCTGTGATGTGCCGCAACACTCTGTCTGTTGGATGGGACGGTGTTTTATATGATTGTGATTTCAATCAGATGCTGGATCTGGAGGTTGGCGGCGGCGCTCCACGGCATATTAAAGACTTTGATCGCACCGCTCTGACGGAACGTGCCATAATTGTTAACCAGCATTGTTACGGCTGCACAGCCGGAGCGGGTTCCAGCTGTGGCGGCGAGGTTGCCTGACAAAAGTTAAATTGAATGTTCGCAGTTGGCCTGTCGACTATCAGGCCACCGGTTTAAACTGTTCAAATGCCTGTAAACAGTTTTTGCAATAGTGAATTGCTCGGCAGAGTGTCGGACCAAATGGCGTCTGCAACACCGTGTTGCGGCTGCTGCAGTATGGGCATTCCGTGTCGGAAAGAACGGCCAGCGAAATATATCCGTCACTGTGTTTCGGCGGCGCCAGACCTGACTCTTTTAACAGTTTCTTGCCTTTTTCCGTTATGCGGTTTGTACTCCACGGTACTGCGTACGTAACGTTTACCGCAACGGAGTCCAGCGGCAGTTGTTCAATGCGCTGTTTAATATCATTGGTGATGTAGTCAAGCGCGGGGCATCCGGAAAAAGTCGGCAGAAAGCTGATTTCAGCGTGGTTGTCGTGAAGTTTGACCTCGTGAATCATTCCGAGATCCACTACGGAGACGCGAGGAATTTCCGGGTCCATCACATCTTCAAGCGCTTGCCAGATGTCCTGTTCGGTTACGGTTTGCATGTTTTACTTGCAGAATGTTACCAGTCCGCTGATGGATCCGAACGCAGTACTGCGCCCATTTCCTCTATCAGCGAGGCCAGGTGTTCACTGTGATAACCTTTACGACCGCCAAAGAAAGCCGTTCCGGGTTCCATTGCATTGAGGTCTGGAAGTTTTAATCCGCCGTGCGCCAGAGCAGGTTCAATGTGTTGCAGCCATTGCTCCCGCAATTGCGCTGATCCGGGGTAAACTTCCGCTTCTACGAGTTCCTTTTCGTGCTCCAGTTCTTCGAAAATGCCGAGTGCCATGGGAAAAGCTTCGTTCAAGGCGGATTGCATGCGCGCGTGGCTCTCTTCTCCGCCGCGGCTCAACTGCGCCATCCACGTGTTTCCGTGCATGATGTGGTACTTGATTTCGCCGAGTAACTTGCGCGATACAAGCGCCAGAGGCTCAAAACTGGAATTCGCCAGTGCAGAGAATCGCAGATAGGATGCCTGGTCAAACAGAAAGTGCCGCATCAGCGAAAAAGCGTATGAGCCGATGGGATATTCTACAAAGTGACAGCATCGGTACTCGCTCTCCGGTCGCAGAAACGCGATCGTGTCGGGGTCTCTCTCGCCAAGATCGCGCTGAAGGATTTCGTACAGGGCCAGTGATTGTCCCATCTGGTCCTGGGCCATTGAAGAGAAAGCAATATCCTCTTCGAGCAGCGGTCCAAGTCCGGTCCATTCCGAATTGCGATGTCCGAGGATCAGCAGATCGTCCGCCGTGGCGTACAAAAGACTTTTGAGTGCTTCGTTGCTAGCTGTCATTGTGTCGCTTTTTGAATTGTTCGATGCGGCTGCGGACCTTGTAGAATCCCGCTTCGCGATATTGTTTCTCCGGTACGGTCTCCCACATGTCGGAGTGTTCGTCGCCGACCGTGTGAATATCCGATGTTCGGACCACCCAGATACTCGTACTTGTACTGCGGCGGCCGTACTGTTCTTTGGCGAACAAAAATGCCATTTCCGGGCTGGGAGCGTGGACGGATCCAACGTGCGTGTGCCGTCCGCCTCGTTTGGCCTGGTGAAACACTTCGTATGTTTCAAAGTAATCGCGACGCTCCAGCGGCTGCATGCTCTGGTCGTCTTCTTCAATGTTGAAACGCGTCACGCGCGGATCAAGCGACTTGATGGTCGACATCCACTCTTCCGATCGATTCGAGAATAAGAGAATTTCTCCTGGTTCCGGACATCAGCTCAGGGGTACGGTATACTGCGTTTCGGGACGCAGCAATGCTTCGCGCACCCACCTGCCGCGTTCTTCGGCCGTTCGGCGCACGGCCAGACGTTCCTTGTTGCAGGGACCGTCTCCGTTGATAACGCGTTTGAATTCATCCCAGTCCGGTTCGGTGTATTCCCAACGGCGCGTTTCGGGGTTTTTGCGCAGGTTGGGATCGGGCAGCGTCAGCTCCAGTTCCCAGATTTTCGGAACATACATGTTGAGGAACTGCTGACGCATTTCGTCGTTGGAAGCCATCTTCACCTTCCAGCGCATCAGCTTCTCGCCGTGGACGGAAGCATTGTCCGGCGGGCCGAAGAAATGCATGATCGGCGGCCACCAGCGATTGAGGGCATCCTGAAGCGCTTCGCGCTGAGCGGGAGTGCCTGTTGCCAAGTGTACCACGGCGTCGTAGCCGTACTTGAGGTGGAACGACTCTTCCTGGCAAATTCGCTCGAGCGCGCGGCAGTAAGGAGCGTACGACCCCTTTGAATTGGTTACCTGGTTAACAATCGCTCCTGCGTCGATCAACCATGCGATCACCGCCGTGTCGGCCCAGGTCTTTGCCGGATAGTTGAACACGTTCGAATACTTGGATTTACCGCTTATCAGATCGTTGATCATTTCTTCGCGGGATTTGCCAAGCGTCTCTGCGGCGTTGTACAACAGCTGGGCATGCCCAACTTCATCCTGCACTTTGGCTGCAAGCGCAAGTTTGCGACGGAATCCAGGAGCGCGCGTGATCCAGGTGCCTTCAGGCAGCGCCCCAATGATTTCAGAGTGTGCATGTTGCTCAATCAGGCGAATGAGCTGACGACGGTATTCGAAGGGCATCCAGTCATGCGGTTCGATTTTTTCCCCGCGATCAATCCGCGCCTCGAATTCGGCCAGTTTGACCGGATCGTCGTCGTCTTTGTGGTCCTGGAGCGGTTTGTCAAAAATGTATCCACCACCGTACATGTAGCACCTCTTTCCTGGATAAATGGCGGACGACCAAGAGTCTCCGCGAGAGGAAGATTGTACCCCGAAATCCGAAGTTAGGCTAAATACGATCATCATGCAATGACATTGTTCTGTGAAATTCAGGTCCGTGGGCGCGTCGGCAGAGAGCAATCTTCAAATAGTTGAAGGGTTGCTCTCGTCTGGGCACCCAATCAAAAAATCCGCCAACTGAGCAAATCCGGCAGGCTAACCATGATGTACGATGTCGTTGACTTTCAAAAAGATGTGATTGAAGCAAGTGCCACAAAACCCGTGTTGGTCGATTTCTGGGCGCAGTGGTGCGGGCCGTGTCGTATGCTTGGCCCCTTGCTGGAATCCTTGGCCGCAGAACATTCCGACCGGTGGACATTGGTCAAGGTGGAAACCGATAAACACCCCGAAATCGGCGCCGAGTACGGCGTGCGCGGTATTCCCAATGTGAAGCTGTATCGCGATGGTAAAGTGGTGGATGAGTTTACGGGGGCAATGCCGGAGCGGGTGCTGCGATCCTGGCTCGAAAAAGCGATTCCCAACCCCCTCGATCAAGAGGTAGAGCAGGCTGTGGAACTGCTCGAGGCCGGACAAGCGCTGGAAGCGCGCGAACGTTTGCAGTCTGTCCTGGAGCGCGAACCGCGCCATGAAGGGGCTGCCGCTCATCTGGCGCGTTCACTTGCCATTGATGATCCGGTTGCGGCCGGCGAGCTGGTCACCGACATTTATGAGAACTCGAAGTTTTTTGAGCTTGCCGACAGCGTTCGCACACTGGCGGCACTGGCGCGTCACTTGCCCGATGGTGAATTGCTGCCCGAAGCAGATGTTCGCGAAGCCTACATAACTGCGATCAGTTCGCTGTTTAACAAGGAGTTTGATACGGCATTGGAAGCCTTGATCGGTATCATCCGCCGTGATCGCTATTATGACGATGACGGCGCGCGCAAAGCATGCATCGCCTTGTTTAAGTTGCTGGGCGAAGACAACGAGATAACTCTGCGTCATCGCCGCAGTTTCGACGGAGCGCTCTACTAGAAAAGCAATCGACAAAAGAGTGATTCAGTTGGGGGGGAAGACACCCGGGATAACAACAACCGTTATTGCAAATACAGCCCCAATTGCAATAACGGCTCAACCCAGAGCTTCGACAACTTACTTGCGCAAGCCCGTCACGATTTTCCACTCATCCACGGTAACAGGCATTATGCTCAGCCGCTGACCTTTTCGTAGTACCAGCATGTCCTCTAGTCCTGGTGTCTGTTTCAATTCATCAAGTGTAATCGGCGGATCATAGCTTTGGTGTTTCTGAACATCGACAACCGACCAACGTGGATCCTCACTCTTGCTCTTTGAGTCGAAATATTTGCTCTTTGGATCGAATTGTGTTGGATCCGGATAGGCTTCTCTGACAATTTTTACTACACCGAAAATTCCCAGCGGCTTGATGACACTGTGATAAAAAAATGCCAGGTCGCCGACTTTCATCTGGCGCATAAAGTTGCGGGCCTGGTAGTTGCGCACGCCTTCCCAGTGATCGCGTTCATCTTTCTCGGCCAGAAGTTCCGGCCAACCATACGTGTCCGGGTCGCTTTTCATTAACCAGTACTGCATTTGAACCTTTCCAATCTGTTAACCGGATTAATTGTGGTCCCGCGAATCTAAACAATTTCTGTCTTCAAGTCCGAATTGCTTTGAGCCGGCTTGGTCTGAACTCAAGCTCATGAAAAGTTAAATGCAAAACGTTTGCCTGTTTGTTGTTTTTCCAATTCTTTCCAAGATGTTTAAATGTTTAGGGTTTCGGAATGCGAACAAAATGCATAAATGAGTACCGCTTCAACGCTTGTATTCATGCGGTTTCACGCGAGGATCGCTTTTTCGAAAGTGAACAAAATGCATAGTCAAAACGAACAAAATGCATAAGTAAACGAACATTTTGCATAGTTGACCCGCACAAAATGCATAGTTAAACCGCACAAAATGCATAGCTAAAACGAACAAAGCGCATAAAGGCGCACAAAATGCATAACATTCCTACGTTCAGGGCCCGATTCCGCCCGTTCAGCTATGCAAAATGTTCGGTTAACCACGATTTTCCGCCCTTTTATGCAAATGGACCTGGCATGGGCTGTAATTTGCGGGTCATTCCGGTTTCAATTCCTCCCTCCCCTCCAGCAGGCCATGCAATTTGTTAGGGTTTGCAGGCCGAATCCCACCATTGATTCAACAATTCGGCGTGGCTGAACTCGAAGATCGGTTGTTGAGCTAAAAAAAATCGTGAAATCTCAGCTTATGCAAAATGTTTGTTTTGATTGGCGGATCGACCTTCTCACCTACCGGATCCGTAGCACGCCGGAAGGAACAGGATTACAATGCGCTTTCTATGCATTCTGTTCGGGTTGGTTCTCAGAGCACTGTGAGCACAATGCCGAGCCAAAAGTTACTCTGGTATCCGCAAGCCTTGATAAACGGAGTTGCACCTGCTCTTGACTTTTGATTGGATGAGTTCATGTCCGCCGCAAGTAATTATGCATTTTGTTCGGTTTGAGCTACTTGCAGAGTCTTCCCAACGTGAGCAAGTCTCCACTCCTTACATGCAAGACTGCTGTCAAATGCTTATGCAATTTGTTCGGTGTTGTGGTTTGAAGCCGCATTGCAGTCTTATCGTTCAACAGCTGGTCTAGAATATTCATTTATTCCGAACAGGTTTTATTTGTATGTTCGGTTCATGCTATATACTTGGGAGTAAAGGGCATGGCACGTGCCGTTTCCAAAAAAGAGGATGCCGCAGCGACCAAATCGCGCGGAAAGAGCAAGTCAAAGATTCTGCTCAAAAAGCATTCGGCTCTGGTGCAGATGAAGAACGTGCCGACGGCCGGTCAACGCAAACTGCTCAACACCTTGCTGCAGATTGCCGGCGAGCGCCTGCGCGAAAACCAGAATACGCGCATGTTCACTACGAGTTTTAACGAGATCAGACACCGCAGCGGCATGCAGAAAGAAACAAACTATCAGCGCATCAAAGAAGCGCTCGAAGGTCTGGCCAACGTCAACGTCAAGTACAATGTGCTCGACAAGGACAAGGAAATTGAGTGGGGCGTATTTGCCCTCGTGTCCGAAGCAAAAGTTCGGTCGGACGGCAGCGTTACGTTTGCCTTTCCGCCGACGATTCACGACAACATCCTCTTCCCTTCCATGTTTGCCGTGCTCAATACCGGCATCATCAACGGCTTGCGCAGCAAATACGCGATTGCCCTGTATGAATTATTGCAGGATTATCGCCGCATCGGCATGGTGACGATGACGATTGACGAGTTTCGTGAGCTCATGGCCCTTGAGCACGAATACACCGAATTTTCCATGCTCCGGCGGCGGATTATTCATGCGGCTGTGAAAGAAATCAATCGCAAAACGGACATGCGGGTCAGTTACGAATGTATCAAGGATGGGCGGAAGTACACCGACGTGACCTTTCTTGTTTCCAGCGCCACATCATTGAACCGTGAAGAAAACAGTCTGTTTTCCCAGGTGCATGAAGTCGATTCGGAGATTCCCAATGCCGCTCTCGCTGCGCGCCTGCGGTACTATGGCATCGCCGAGCAGCGCGCCATTGAATACGCCCAGTCGAAAACCGAAGCAGAACTGAGCGCGGCGATCAAAATGTTCGAGAAACGCTACGAGCGCGGCGGTGTGGAAAATCCGGCGGGACTGCTGATTTACTTCCTGGACAACGTGGTTATCAGTAACGCAGACAGACAGGCGCCGGCGCTGCCGCAGTTCAAAACCAGTGCCGCTGCCGGCGACAGCCGGCAGGAGGAAATTCTACGAGAACTCGAGCGACTGTTCCGCCGCCACTGCGACAAGTTGATCAGCGAGCGTTGCGCCGATTCCGCTGTTGAGGAGATTGAAGATTTTATCAGTCAGTACGAAGGCAACAGCATTGTGCTTGACCAGTTGCGCAATGCAGACGGTGAGTTTGACCATGAACTCATCTCACATCATCGTTTGTTTCTGGCCTATCTCTATTCCAGATACATAGATGAAGAGGCCGAGTTTATGCGCTTTGCCAGGTCGCGTGGATTCATTGTCGCCAGGAAAGAAGACGGTTTTGTGATCGTCGGTGAGCAGTCTCCAGGCGATGATCTCTTCGCTGAAGAATGAGCGTATCCTTGAATTACCGAGCGCGTTTATACACAGCAATACATTTAAAAGTAAAAATGTAATTATGTGTTCGATTTTATCGATCTGGCTCGGGGCGAATCATTGTTCCGGCACAGAGTGGCTGGCAGTTGGCATCCGTTTTTATGTAACGGATGAAAAACAGGTGTAAATATAAAAGTATAAATGTACGTAAATTCGCCCGCTTCATGTACGATTGATCCCGCCATATTGCGCTTGACGGCTTGTTGTGTTCCGGCCTTAGTCGACTTGTCCCCTGGAGGCCTCCCCATCCGCAGGTGTTTTGTTCCACGCCGACAGTCCGTAGAAACGGCTGTAAATAAAAATGTAAAAAAGCAGACCTGCATAAATGCGAAAATATTCAGCGATGGTTGCTTCTCTGTCTTGTCCGGCATTGGGCCCGTTGTCCGTGTGCCTGTGCATAGTTTGATTGTATCCTTCGCGGTTTACCTGTATCCGCACAGCAATAAATAAAAATGTATAAAAGTAAAAATACCTGCCTATGTTGCTGCGCCACTCTTTTATGAAATCGGCAGGACGGCTCCTAAACAGCCCGATTTTGTACCGCTCTTGTTTGTGTATTGCGACGCCGAAAACCCTTCGTTTTGGTCGCGAATATATAAATGGCGATGCAATCATACATTCACATATTTATACTGGAACGCGGCCGCACATAAAGACATATGAATGCCGCTATGTAAATACATTTGTACCGTGCAACATTTACCAGCAGTTACTGTGATACGATTTTACATCCATATGCATATCCATCAAAACGTATTACTGTAAATACCACCAAACATTTCTATATTTGTAGTGGCTAATGCCAAAACGAATATTAGTATGCACATTTATAATTTTAAATGTTAATCCAACATCAGAGCGGCAAGAGGAAGGCATGAAAATTCTGGTGTACAATTTCAAAGGCGGAGTGGGGAAGACCGCCTTTTCTCTGGCCTATGCGCTTGAGAGGGATTTTGGCGTTGTGACCAACGACACATACAGTCCGCTCGAAAAAGTGCTGCCGGAGGATCGCGTACTGAAGCTGAGCAAATCGGCGTCCGTTCCCGACTTTCCAGCCGACTACGACATCGTCTTCGACTTCGGCGGATATATCGATCAGCGGGTCATCGAAGCGGCCAAAATGTCCGACTGGGTTATCATTCCGACGGCGCCCGACTTCATCGAGCTGCAGGTAACGCTCGAAACGATCAAGGAAGTCGAACGCTACAACAAGCGCATCGTGATCGTGGCCAACAAACTCGGCAAGGACGATCTGGAACACATCCAGGAAGTCATCGGCGCATTCTTTGACTATCCCGTCTTTCCGGTCAAAAACTCGCGTCTCTTCGGCAAGATATTCGAGGAACGCAAGTCCATCTCGGCTATCGCCGGCGAAAACGGTCTGGCCCGTTATACCTACCGTGCCATCATCAAACAGTTCAACAAAATTCTCGAACACATCGGCTGACGCCCGTAGTCGCAGCAGCTCAAAAGGGGGAGGCTCTCATGGCCAAAAAAATGGATCTGTCCAATTTCTCGCTCGATAAGAACACCCAGGTGCTCAAATCCGATAAAAAGGACGTCGGACGGCCGACATTCAAGGACGCCGACGTCGAATACACGACCATAACCGCGCACATTCCCGTTGCCACCAAAAAAAAGCTGATGCTCGCTCTGGCGACCACGTTCTACGATCGCTACAAAACCCAGGCGGAGCTCATCAACGACGCTTTGCTGGCTTTCATCGAAAACGAACGGGCCTGATCGGTCAACGGCCGACGTTATTTTGACGTTGCCGCCGATACACGTTCTGCCAAAGCTTTTCTGAGCCGGGCGTGGGGACAGCGTCCGTTCTGCTGTCGATATATTGCCAATATCTCTCCCTGCCTGATTTTCTTGTTTGGCCCGGGCTGCGCCCTCGCAGATTGCAGTCCGGTGCCGCCGCCGTTTGCCACAGATCGCTGTATTCACCGTCGCCGCCATAAATCATTTGCACACCAATGACCGATGACGTATATTCGCTTTTGAGATATTTGTCAAACCGTACCGCTACTGATTGTGTCGAACCGTCCCTCTGCACGGGAAAACTCCCGCGATGTTGTCTGCCTTTGGTTTCCCGATTATCCCGCCTGGGTTTGGGCGGATCTGCGTGGCCATGAGTGCGAAATAGCTGTAAGCGAGAGCGGGGAAGTGATAGCAGTCAGTACCCCGCTGCGTCGTCGCGGCCTGCAGCGCGGTGAGAAAACCGCACGGGCGCGCAACCAGTTTCCCCAAGCCGAATTTGTGCTCCGTGAAATCTCTTTAGAGAAATCCATGTGGCGGCGCCTGCTGCCGACGCTGAACGCCCTCAGTCCCAAACTGAGCGCCGTGCGGCCCGGGCTGGCGTTTATCGACGCCGAACTGCCGGCGCAACTGGAGACATTTGTCCGCGAAGCACACATCCACGCCGGCCGCGCGCCCTGGCGTACGACCGCGCTGTTTGCGGCGCTCACCGCCGTCCCCGGTGAGGTCCGGACCGTTACGGCCGACGGACTGGAAGCCTTTCTTGACGCCTGCCCGCTGGGCATACTGCACGAGCTCGGTCCGGAGTGCGCGGCCGCACTGGACGTCGATGCCGATATGCTGGCAAAGTTGCCGTTGTTCGGGTTCACGACGCTCGGCAGCGTGCGCCGACTGAGCCGCCGCCATCTTCAGGCGCAGTTCGGTGCGTCCGGCGCGGCGCTGTTTGATCTGCTGGACTCCGTGCGTGCGGACAGTGTGCTGCCGGACTACCGGCCGCCGACGGAAATACGCCGCCGCCTGCGCCTGGAATTCGATGCATGTGAGCCCTGCGAACTGCTGCCGCAGGTGCGTCGCCTGCTGTTGCAGGCCGTCGACGAGCTGGGCGATCTGCGCTGCGGCCTGGTCACGCTGGAGCTGGAGCGCAGCGACGGCTGCGTGGCAACCGCCGCCAAACTGCTCAAGGAGCCGACGGGCGACGCGGATATTCTTCTGGGCGTGCTGCGCGCCCTGCTGCCCGGTCTGCTCGACGGGCAGGCTGTCGACGTTGTCGTGTTGCGCCTCGGCAGCCTCGCGAACGCCCGCTTCGTGCAGGAGCGCCTGCTGGACCGCCGCGTTCTGGTGGACGCCGTCGCCGCGCCGGTGCTGCGGCGCTTTCCACACGGCCTTAAACAGGCCGAAATTGAAAACCCCGACGCCTATCTGCCCGAGGACGGCGTGCGCCTGCGCCCGTGGCCGCTGGCCGTGCCGGCGCGGCGCTGATCACATCAACCCGCTTAGTCAACAATCAGGAGCTCACTATGCGAATGTATCTGGAACCGATCAGGGCGGAGGGCGACCCGCGCCGCCCGCGCCGTTTTGTCTGGCGCAAACACATCCTCGACGTCCGCGAAATTCTCGAGCGCTGGATTTCCCAGACGCAGTGGTGGAATCAGGAAGAACGCCGCGTGTACATGCGCGTGCTGACGGGGGAGGGGATCGTGGAAGTTTACCGCAGCGGCGAGCGCTGGACGCTCTCGCGCATCATGGATTGAGGGAGGGGGGACCGTGTTTGCCTGTCTTCACGCCCGCAGCTGGTTTTCCTTTCTGAACGGCGGTTCCTCGCCGGAGGCCCTGGCCGACCGCGCATCGCGCCTGGGCGTCAAGGCTCTGGCGCTGACCGACCGCAACGGCGTTTACGGCGCGGCGCGGCTGCACAAGGTCTGCGCGCTGCTCGGCATCAAGCCCATCTACGGCGCCGAGCTGACGCTGGACGACGGCACGCCGCTCGTGCTGCTGGCGCGCAGCAACGACGGTTACGCCAATCTCTGCCGACTGCTGACCGAGGCGCACCAGCGCGATCGCCTTGATCCGCGCCTGTCGCTCAACGACCTGGGCGAGTACACCGCCGATCTCTTCTGTCTGACCGGCGCGCGCGGCAGCCGCCTGCGCAACCTGGTCGAAGAGCGCAAACTCGATGAAGCACGCCGCCTGCTGCGCCGTCTGCGCGCCATCTTCGGCGACGGCTTTTTTGTGGAGCTTTGCCACCATGCCCGCCGCGGCGACAGCATGGACAACGCCATTCTGTTCCGCCTGGCCGCCGACGAAGACATTGCTCCCGTGGCCTCCGGCGATGTGCACTACGCCGCAGGCGAGGATTACATGCGCTACGACCTGCTGACCTGCATTCGCCTGGGGCTGACGGTTTTTGACGCGCACCGCGAGCGCCCGGTCAATGCTGAGGCCTGCCTGCGCAGTCGCGAGGCCATGCGCTGCCTGATTCCCTATCCCGCCGCCTTTGACAACGCCGCCCGCATCGCGGAGGCCTGTCAGGTCGAGCTCTTTCCCGGCCATGTTGTGCCGCCGCATACGCGTCTGCCGGCCGGTGTCGATGACGGTGCGGCCTACCTGCGCTCGCTTTGCCGGGCGGCGCTGCCGCGCCTCTACCCGAACGAGAAGGCCCGCGTCCGCGCCGCCGCGCAGATGGACAGGGAGCTGGCGGTGATCATCGATCTGGAGCTGGAGGAGTTTTTTCTGGTGGTGCGCGAGGTTATCGACGAGGCGCGTCGCCGCAACATCCGTTGTGCCGGGCGCGGCTCGGCCGCCAACTCCATTGTGGCCTACCTGCTGGGCATCACCGCCGTTGACCCCGTGCGCCACAGACTGCTCTTTGAGCGCTTTCTGCACCGCGGCCGCAAGGGTACGCCAGATATCGACGTGGATTTCGATTCCGACCGCCGCGATGAGATCATCGCCTGGATGGAGGAACGCTTCGGCATTGAACAGACTGCCATGACCGCCACGTTAATTACCTATCGTCTGCGCTCGGCGCTGCGCGACAGCGCCAAGGCCCTCGGGTATCCGCTGCCGCTGGTCGATCGCATGTGCAAGGCTGTGCCGCATGCCGGCGCCGGCCAGGTGCGCGTCTACCGCGACAACCTGACGGAGGTCGCCGGCGAATCGCCTCTGCTTGAGACGCTGCTGGACATGGTCGAGCGTCTGGAAGGCTGTCCGCGCCACCTGGGGCTGCACTCCGGCGGCATGGTGCTCTCGCGCATCCCGCTCTATAAACTTACGCCCGTGCAGGTCTCGGCCAACGGCGTCAAGGTCGTGCAGTTTGACAAGGACGACGTCGAGGCCTTCGGCCTGGTCAAGTTCGACGTGCTAGGCCTGCGCATGCTGGCGACGATCGGCGAGGCGCTTGAAGTCATCGAGCGCAGTGAAGGACGCGCCGCGCCGCTGGACGAGGCGCCGCTGGACGAACCCAAAGTCTTCAACCTGATCCGCGCCGGAAAAACCATCGGCGTCTTCCAGATTGAGTCGCAGGGGCAGATGCACCTGCTCGCCCAGCACCAGCCCGAAGTGTTCGACGACCTGATCAGCGAGGTGGCGCTCTTCCGGCCCGGCCCGCTGCAGGGCGGCATGGTCAATCCCTTCGTGCGCCGCCGCCGCGGTATGGAACCCGTGCATTACGAACATCCCGACCTCGAACCCGTCCTGCGCGATACCTACGGTGTCATTCTGTTCCAGGAACAAATTCTCGAGATCGCCCATCGCTTTGCCGGTATGAGCCTGGAGGAGGCCGACGATTTCCGCGCACTCATGTCCAAGTTCCGCGATCCGGGGGAGATGG
>CAYULF010000027.1:0-77558 GCA_964445695.1 uncultured Hyphomicrobiales bacterium
CTTTTCCTGCGTTTTTTCTGTTTGCCAACTTACGAGCCCTTAGGGCTCACAGCTCATAGGTATTTTTACGTAAAATCGCGTAGCCTTGCAGTTCTTTTGACCGTTCCAGCCTCGAAACCGCCCGTTCGACGCCTTTTGCGAAACCTGCATTCCAGACTTGACTCGGACGCTTTTCCGAGTTTATCTTGGCGGCATCTCAGCCTTAATAGATTGCTGAACACCAGAGCCGGTGAATGCGCGCGTGGGGGAGCCCGCAGTTCGCCGGGTGCTGTCTACATCCTGGAGCTTTTAAGTGGTTGTTCGGTTTCTTTACCTGTATCTCGTCGCCGGCCTTGCATTTGCGCCGGTTCCGGCCGCCCAGACATCGACCATTGCGACCGTGTTAATCGGGACGAGCCCGGACGCGGGACGGGTCGACCTGCTCGAATATCGCCAGCATTGGCGTTACTCCGGTGTTGCGTATTACCTGGGATCATTCCTGCAGTTCGATTCAAACGGCCCGCGCGACATCCTGTACCGGCGGCGAACCGCCGCGACCATCACAATCGAAGGTGGAACAACGCAGGGCGTCGATTCAACGCTGCTGGCCTCGGGGCGCAGTGAATCATTTGTCATTGCAAGCGAAGGCGTCTGCCGCATTCTGTTTTACCGATCGTTTTATCTCTTTGCGCCATGCGACGCCTTTCCCGACGCGCCGCCCTACAGCCTCGATTCGAACATCGTCACGACGCCCTGGGACGTAGACGACGACTGCGAGTGGCGCGTTCACGTGCGGCGCAGCAGCGACGACGCCCATCTGTTTACGCTTGACAGCGTCGGCGTGCCGATGCACGACGATCCGGTTGCCAACCCTCTGTACGGTGCAAATGTTAATCGAAAGCGGCATTGCATCGTCATGCCGCCGGAGTTAAACGGCGAAGAGGTTTACCTGCAGGTCGTTGTCTTCAGGCGCGGCCCGACGGAGCGGCCGATGCAGTTGAGCGAACACTGTTTTTGGGGCGGCACGAGCGACGTCGCGGAACCTTATGAGACGTCCGCCTGCGCGGACTTCGACCCGCGCTCACCCGAAGTGTTTAACTCCGTGCTGCACTATCTCGACTCGGTCAAGGTTGCGACGGGCTGGCAGCCGCGCCTGCGCAACTATCCGATGACGCCGCAGCAGGAAGCATTGGTTAAACAACGCTATTATCTCGAATCACAACATGGTGAGGGCGGCTTCCGCACCGAGATCAACGTGCGACCGCAGCGAATTGATGTCCGGCGCGACAAACCGGACGGCAGCCACAACACTTCTGTTTCACTGAACGACGCAATTCAATTTATTGCGGTGAAACCCGAAATTGTGCGGGATGTCTTCCGCCTGACGTTCACCTTGCGTAAAGCGATGAACATCAGGTGTTGGTTAAGCTCAATCGCGGGCGAGGAATTGCAGGAGCTGTGGAAAGGAGAGTTAGGCGGCTCAAAGCATACTCTTACATTGAATATCGACAGCTCCAACTTAACGAGCGACACGTGTCTGCTGTTTATCTCGGATGCGGACGGGTGGCCCGAGGCCAGTGTGCCTGTCACCATCTCGGTGGATTGAGACTTGAATCTGCGCGACGAACAAAGTGGCCTTTTTTGATTTGCCTGTCACGCGCCAAAATCAACCGCAGCTTTCCGGACCTTGATCGTCAGATTCGATGGTGAGGAAGTTTTCTCTGTTGCGGCGGAAGTCTGCCTTTTCGCGGATGTTTAATACCCTTGAGCGGCCGGATGATTGGGTTGAGTGGTTTGGTGATTCAGCAAATTACGTAAAACTACGTAAGAGCTGTGAGCCCTTAGGGCTCACAGCTCTTTTGGTTTCAATCCCGCTGCAGACTCTTGAGCGCCAATCCCGCCGCCTCAACGCCGCTCTGCGCCGCGCCTTCAATTGTCGCGGGCAGCGAGGTAGAAGTCCAGTCGCCGGCCAGGTAGAACCCTCTGAGCGGCGTCGCCGCGGCGGGACGCAGTGCATCGTATTCCGCGCTTAAACGGAAAGTTGCCATCTTTTCCTTGATCACTTTGGCGTGCAGCAGTTGTGCCGCCGCCGCGCCGCCGAAAGCCGCGCGCAACTCTGCGAGGCAGTGCGCCACGATGTCGTCCGCCGTTTGTTCGCTGAAGGCATCGGCTGCGCTGACGGTGAGCGTCAAATGTCCGGGGAATCTGCGTGTAATCTCCTCGCCGGCGGGGCAGAGGCGCCGCCGGTTAAATACCCACTGAGTTTTCGTGCCGAGCATGGCGACAAACTCATGATCCATAAAGTCGCGGTCGAACCAGAGATAGACCGATACAATCGGCGAGTAGCGCGCGGCCGCAACGGACTGATGCAGCTCCGCCGGAAAAATGTCCGCTTGCGGCGGCAGCAGGCGGCCCAGCGCGCGCGCAGGAACGGCGCTGATCACCGTGCGGGAGTACAAACGCTCACCGGATTTCAGCTCGACGCCGCGCACGGCGTCGTCCTCGATCAGCAGTTGTTCGACGGACGCTCCGGTTTTAAGCTGCGAGCCGCGCGCCGACAGAAAACCTTCCAGCGGCGCGAGCAAATCGCTTAAACCCGCGGCGGGGAAAAACAGAAGCATGTCCTGAGAGGAACCGAGGAAAGCGCGTCGCAGCACGTTCAGAAAAGGCTCCGGTGCGGCTTCCTCGACCGCGGCATTCATGGTCGCGAGCACCATCGGTTCCCAGAAACGATTGATGAGCCTGTCGCTATGCCCCTGGGCTTTCAGCAGCGAGTGAATCGTCGAAAAACCTTTGAGTCGTGCGCCCAGCCGCAACCGCGCGGCAAAGGAGAGAGCCTGAAGTTTCTCTGCGAGGGAGATCCCGCCCAGTCCCACCAGCGCGCGCGCCATGCCCGCCGCGCCCGGCCAGCCGCGACTGTCCAGAACATTGCCGCGTCCGTCGGCGTCGACAAAGACTACGCGCAGGCGATCCTGCGGCCGCAGAAGATGTGAGGTTCCCAAAGATTCCAGCAGCGGAAGCGTGTGGTGATAGGCCCCCATGAGCAGATGCTGCCCGTTGTCGATGTCTTCACCCGTATGTGTCTCCCGGAACGAGCGCACGCGCCCACCCACGTACGGGCGGCTCTCCAGCAGCAGCACCCGGCGTCCAGCCTGCGATAGACGCATGGCGGCGGCGATACCGGCAAAACCGGCGCCGATGATTGTGCAGTCAAACTGCGTATGTGCCTGAGCGGACGCCACGATTGGAACATTCCCGCGAGATAGTGTTGATGCAGACTGCGCGCAACAACGTTGCTGCGGGGCTGATATTGAGTTTGCTGCCGATTGCCGCCGGCTGTGACGGGACCAGCAAGGCCGTGCCCGCGCCAATAATAATTTCAACAAAGTTGCGTCGTGGCTATCTTTGCAATGCAGCCTGCGCGGGGCAACCCGGAACGTCCGTTTGGGCTGGACTCTGCGGATGTGGCGGAATTGGCAGACGCGCCAGACTTAGGATCTGGTGAGGCAACTCGTGGGAGTTCGAGTCTCCCCATCCGCACAACGGCACGCTACATTTTGCAAGACAATCCTGTATACCTCTGGAATCATCCGTTGTGAGCTGCCTGCCTTGCGGCCAATGGATAATGTGATGGAATCGAGTGGAAACCCAATTTAACACCCTGAATGGATGCCGGTCGGAAGTCGTTGTGACGCTGACCCCGAACGATCTTGAACCGCATTACAAACGCGCCTACCGCGAAGCGCAGCCCGAACTGGAAGTCAAGGGCTTCCGCAAGGGCAAGGTGCCTCTGGATGTCGTCAAAAAGCGCTTCGGCAAGCGCATTCGCGCCAATGCGATGAGCGATATCACCAGCGAGGTGTTCAGCAACATTGTGCGCACAAACGAGATCAAAACCATTGGTCGCCCGATACTGTCCAACGTCGACGAGCGCAGCGACGGCTCGGTGCAGTTTACCATCGAATACGACGTTCAGCCGGAATTTGATCTGGCCGACTACAAAACCTTTACCGTTCAGCGCCGCAGCATGATCGTCAACGACGAAGTCGTCGACAAAGAAGTCGACCGCATGCTGCTGGACCACGGCAAGTTCCAGGAAGCCGAGCAGATCACCAGCGACAATTTCTTCGTTACCGTCGAAGCCCGGAAGGTAGATGAGGCGGGGCAGCCTGACGAAAGCGCACCGGTGGAAGAACTGCGTTGGTTCCTGCCGAACCCCAACGTCGATCCCGAAGTCAGAGCCAAACTGCTCAACCTGAAAGTCGGCGATACCTTTGAGCACGAGTATCCGTCCGAAGAGGATCAAAACGTCAAGATTACCTTCATTCACACCGTGAAGGAATTCAAGGAAGTCGTGCCCGCGGAGTTGACCAACGATTTTGTTGAGGGGCTTACAAACGGAGCGATTCACTCTACGGAAGAGCTGCGCAAACAGATAGAATCGCAGCTGCGCGATTCGGTTCTGGAACACACGGACAAGAGCATCGACGAACAGATCATTCGTACCATGCTGAGCCGCAATCAGGGGTGGGCTGTGCCGCAGGCGCTGGTGGACGAACTCAACCGCGCCAGCCTGAAAGAGTTTCAGGATAAACAGCCCGACAAAAAACTGCCGGAGAACTTCGACATCGGAACCTTCGTGCAGCGCGTCGGTCCGCAGTCCGAGCGCAGCGCCCGCTGGCTGCTCGTGCGCGACGCCATCATTGAAAAAGAAAAACTGGAAGCGACGGACGCGGACATCGACGACATGGTGCAGCAGATTGCTGCGGGCGCCAATCTCGATCCGGCCCAGATTCGCTCCTATGTAGCCCAGGATGAGCGCTTCATGGCGCAGATCGTCAACGACAAGGCGATGAAGTTCCTGCGCGACCAGGCAAGCTACGAAGACGTTGAAGTCTCCTCGCCGAACGAGATTTATCTCCCCGGCGACGAGATGTCCGCCTCCGCGACCGACGCGGATGCTGGACAGGACGGCAGTGAAGAATCGGTTGAGAACGACTAAATACTTCAGTTACGAGCAGTATTGAATCTTCGGGTGCGTCGCCTGCGGGCCGCTCGGAGTCTCCGGAGGAATACACGTGAACAACATATTGGTGCCGAACGTCATCGAGCAGACCAGCCGCGGTGAACGTGCGTACGACATCTTCTCGCGATTGCTAAAGGATCGCATCATTTTTCTCGGTCAGGCCATCGATGATCACGTCGCCAGCGTCGTGATTGCTCAGTTTCTCTTCCTGGCCAGCGAAGATCCCGACAAACAGATTTCGCTCTACATCAATTCGCCCGGCGGCAGCGTCAGCGCCGGCCTGGCGATTTACGATACGATGCAGTTCGTGCGCTGTGAAGTCTCGACCATCTGCGTCGGCATGGCCGCGTCGATGGCCCAGATCCTTCTGTGCGCCGGCGCCAAGGGAAAGCGCATCGCTCTGCCGCACTCGCGCATCATGATGCACCAGCCCATGGGCGGCACGCAGGGGCAGGCGACGGACATCGAGATCTACACGAATGAGATGCTGCGCATCCGCGAACAACTCTACACGATCATCAGCAAACACACGGGCAAAGATCCCGACCAGATCAAGATCGACGCCGATCGCGACAAGTACATGTCTCCGCAGGAAGCGCTCGATTACGGACTGATCGACAAAATTCTGGAACAACGACCGAGCGAAAAGTCCGACAGTTGATTAACTTACGGGCGGACGCTGTCCGTCCGACCGACGCCCGGCGGCGATCACTTCATGCCGCTGCAGCGCCGGAACGGTGAAAAAACAGGTCAACAGATCCACGCGGAGGCGGCATATTCCGGCTGCCTTCCGCGTTTTTGCATTGTGACGGCAGCCGCCAAGACCATCAATTGACGGACTCATTTATATCGCAGAATTATTATGAACGACCGGCCCCCCAACAACTTTACCGAAGAATTACATTGCTCGTTTTGTGGGCGCTCCTCCAGTGAAGTGACCAGCATGATCGCCGGTCCCAACGTTTACATCTGCGACATTTGCATCCAGAATTCTGTCGAAATCCTGCGCAATAATGCGGCGCAGCGCCGTAATGAAGCGGTTGCGACCCTGCTCAAGCCGCGTGAAATCACCAAGGCGCTGGACGAGTACGTCATCGGCCAGGACGAAGCCAAACGCACGCTGGCCGTGGCCGTGTACAACCACTACAAACGCATCCAGTCGCAGGACCTCGTCGGTTCGCTGGACGACGTTGAGATCGAGAAAAGCAATATTCTGCTGCTCGGCCCCACGGGCACGGGCAAAACCCTGCTGGCGCAGACTCTGGCGCGCGTGTTGGACGTGCCCTTTGTCATAGCCGACGCCACGACATTGACGGAGGCGGGTTACGTCGGCGACGACGTGGAGACGGTCCTGGCACATCTGCTGCAGAACGCCGACTACGACCTGCAGCGCGCCGAGCGCGGCATCGTCTACATCGATGAAATCGACAAAATCACGCGCAAATCCGACTCCCCGAGCATTACGCGCGACGTCAGCGGCGAAGGCGTGCAACAGGCGCTGCTCAAGTTGCTGGAAGGCACTATTGCCGGCGTGCCGCCCAAAGGCGGACGCAAACACCCCGAGCAGCCGCTGATCAACGTCAATACCAAAAATATTCTGTTTATCTGCGGCGGTGCTTTCCACGGCATGGAAAAAATCATCGCCCAGCGTCTTTCCTCCTCCACGATTGGATTCACCGCCGACGAAACGCGGCGCATCACGGAAGACGAAAGCCTCTTTTTTGAGATCCAGCCCGAAGATCTGCTGCGCTACGGATTTATCCCTGAATTTATCGGACGTCTGCCGGTGGTCGCCTCTCTGCACGCGCTCACGGACGACGCTTTGCTGGACATTCTCTCCAACCCGCGCAACGCACTCGTCAAGCAGTACAAAAAGCTGCTGCAGATGGAAGGCAAGGAACTTGAATTCACGCCCGAGGTGCTGAGCGAAATCGTCAAAATCGCCCGTGAACGCAAAACCGGTGCACGTGCACTGCGCGGCATCATGGAAGACCTGATGATTCCCACCATGTACAACATCCCCGACATGGCCGAAGTGCGCAAGGTCATCGTTACGCGCGACGTGCTGACGGAGGGCGCCGATCCGGAATACGTGCTGGACTCCCATTCCGGCGAGCCGCACGACAACAACGAAAACGTGCCCAAGACCGGCTCCTGATCGCGTTCCACAGGCGGCGAAGTTGTCATCGCATTGTTGAAAATTTTCTGCGGACTTTTGTAATTTATCGACTTCAGTTACGTGGCCGGCCCGCCATAGCGGTTAGCTTCGCCACTCAACACTCATGAAGTTCTATTTGGGAGCACGTATATGCGCAATCTCGTACGCGGTGTTTTGGCGGCATTCACTTTTCTGCTGGCAGGCGGCATCACCAATCTGCAGGCGGACGGCGGGGATATGAGCGTCGGCGGCGGTCTGGCCTATGCCACGGAAATTAACACTCTCGGTATCGCTGCTCGCGGCTGGTACGAAGTTCCGTCCGAGGAATATGTCTTCTACATTGTACCCGAGCTTATTTACTACCTGCCTACCACTTCGAATGTTAACACGGACCTCAACTGGTGGACCTTTGACGTTATGGGGCAGTGGTTGTTCGAAAACTCCGAGGAATTTTACCTCTACGCATTGGCGGGTCTCGGTGTCAAACACCAGTCGGTTACAACAACTTCGCCTTTTCTTGGCGATGTAACTATCTCGGACACGAGTCTGAACCTCGACGTCGGCGCCGGTGTTGAATACGAAACCGATTTCGGCGGCATTTTCGGCGAGTTCCGTTTTGTCTTCATTGACGGCTCGTTTCTCGTCTTTGAAAGCGGCGTTCGTTTCCCGATCTGATCGCTGAAAATTTGTTTAAGTGTTAAAGCCGTCCGGAGCTGTTCCGGGCGGTTTTTTTTATGGACTGAATTCGCCTCCGGCTGCCTTAACAGACTCGCTTCGCCGTCGGTCGCTTATGTACAGGCTGTTTAATTGCCGTTCGCTGATTTGACTCCGGCTTGCTCTTTCTTTTTGTTCGTCATCGCATGCAAAACCTCAATCAATCGAGGCTGTAGGCAGCCGCTGGGTTTTCAGTTTCGCGCTTGCGCATAATGAGGTGGAAACCCTAATCTGTTATGTTACGAAATAGTAGCTGTGAGCCCTAAGGGCTGTGAGCCGTTTTTCAGGGGGTTTCAGGTCGGAAATTCAGCGGCAAACCTCAAATCGTTATGCTCGAAACGCGCTGCGCGGCGGCGCAACGCCGGCCGCGCAAAGCCTCCAGACCACCAGACTCCAAACGCGTAGACCGTGCCCATCCACTCAGTCACCGGCCCGAGCGATGCGCCGCCTTTAAACAGGAAAGGCTTCGAGCCCGCCGGCCTGAAACTGTAAACTCGTCGGTTAACAAAAAGGAAAAAGCAAGCCGAACGCCTTCGGGCGGCGGCGCAGCGCTCAGATTTCAGGTGAGAATCATATAAGCCGGCTTCGAAGTCAGAAAGAATGAGCGGCTGAAATCACCCGGTGCCGCCGAGAATCACAGAGAATTAAACAGCCTGGTGGGCCGCCGGGCAAACGGCATTAATGTAAAATCAAAAGGGCCGCCCCGATAAATCGGAACGACCCTGGTGAAGCTGTCATGTTTATGCGTTAATCTGCCGGAATCAGTTCTTCTCGATGCGGAAGGTTTCCTGCAGGTCGTCGCATTTCTCAAATCGGAATTCGTATTCGGCCGTTTTGTAGCCGTCTTTGCTGATGACGATGACGTAGGTGCGCGGGGCGCAAAGGCCGTCGACAATCGCGATGCCGTCGCCGTTTGTTGAAGCGTCTTCAACCAGCGTGCCGTTGTAGTAGACCTTGACCGTTGCGCCTTCGATGCGCGCTTCGGTGGTCTTGTCGATCACGATGTGTTTTAACAGCGCGTCGCAGCACTCATTCGGCAGGAGGTCTTTCTGTGCGTTGTTTTCGCGGTCGCATTCCACTTCAACATTGGCTTCGGCGGATTTGAAACCGTCGCGCTGGAAAAGCAGACTGTAGGTGCCTTCGCAGAGACCGTCGAATTCAACAACGCCGTCGGCATTTGTTTTACCTTCGGCAATGACCTTGCCCTCCTGGCGCACTTTAACGGTTGCATTCTGCAGCGCCGATTCGTCGTCGTCGTTGCGGACCTTAACGCGCAGGGTGGCGTCGCAGCATTCGTCGCCTTTGGGCGTCAGGGTTTTTTCGAGCGACTTGTCTTCGTCGCAGCCGATTTCAAATTCAAACTCGATGCCGTCGTATCCTTCAGCCGTAAGGCCTACGCCGTAGTTGCCTTTGCAGAGGCCGTCGATCACGACCTTGCCTTCGGCGTTTGTGCGCGGATCTTCGATGAGTTTTCCGTCGCGCCACAGGCCGACGCGCGCATTGTTAACAGGCTCGCCGGTTTCTTTGTCCGTAACTGTTAAACGCAGGATGCCGTCGCAGCACTCTTCTTCGGCGGACTCCATCGCGCGCTCGACCGTTTTGTCTTCGCAGCCGACTTCAATGATGAATTCCTGAACGAGCCAGCCTTCTTTGGCGATGCGGATCTCGTACTTGCCTTCGCAGATATCGTTGAAGGTAATGACGCCGTCGCCGTTGGATTTGCCTTCGCCGTAGTTTTTACCTTCCCAGCGGATAACGCCGTTGACGCCTTCAAGCGCGTTGCCTGCTTTGTCGGTGATTTTAACAGTCACCGTATTGTCGCAGCACTTTTCTTCCGCGGGCGTGAGCTGTTTTTCGAGCGACTTGTCTTCGTCGCAATCGATTTCAAACTCAAATTCGATGGCGTCGTAACCTTCGGCGCTGATGTCCACGCCGTACGCGCCTTCACACAGTCCGTCGATCACAACCTTACCTTCGGCATTTGTGCGCGGGTCTTCCACAGCTTTGCCGTTGCGGTACAGGACGACGCGCGCATTGTTGATTGCGTTGCCGGTTTCCTTGTCCGTAACTGTTAAACGCAGGATGCCGGTACAGCACTCTTCCTCGGCGGCTTCCATCGTGCGCTCGACCGTTTTGTCTTCACAGCCGACTTCGACGATGAATTCCTGAACGACCAGGCCTTCTTTGGCGATGCGGATCTCGTATTTGCCTTCGCAGATGTCGTAGAAGGTGATAACGCCGTCGCCGTTGGATTTGCCTTCGCCGTAGTTCTTGCCTTCCCAGCGAATGACGCCGTTGACGCCTTCAATTGCTTTGCCGTCTTTGTCGGTGATTTTAACGGTCACCGTGTTGTCGCAGCATTTTTCTTCGGCGGGTTCGAGCTGTTTTTCGAGCGACTTGTCTTCGTCACAACCGATTTCAACTTCAAACTCAATGCCGGCGTAACCTTCAGCGGTGAGGCCGATGCCGTATTTGCCTTCGCATAGACCGTCGATCACGACCACGCCGTCGCCATTGGTGCGCGGGTCGTCAATGAGTTTACCGTCGCGCCAGAGACCTACGCGAGCATTTTTAATTGCCTTGCCGTCTTTGTCTTTGACGGTCAGGCGCAGGACGCCGTCGCAGCAGGCATCGTCTTCCTTGGTCAGCGTGGATTCGATGGTCTGGTCTTTGTCGCATTCGACCTCGATCTCGATTTCCTGGACGATGTAGCCGTCCTTCGAGAGTTTGATGTCGTAGTTGCCTTCGCAGACTTCGTCAAAAACGATGACGCCGTCGCCGTTGGATTTGCCCTCCTGTAGAACTTTGCCTTCCTGGCGCAGCCAGGCGTTGACGCCTTCGATGACGTTGCCGCCTTTGTCGGTGACCTTGACGGTGACTTTGTTGTCGCAGCACTCGTCCTTCTCGGGTTCCATGGAGAGTTTGAGCGTCAGCGTGTCGCAGGAGTCGATAGCGAATTCTTTTTCGAGGACGTGATAACCTTCGAGCTTCAGCCGGACGTCGTATTCGCCCTCGCAGACGTTGTTGAACGTCACTTTGCCGTCGCCGTTGGTTTTGAGCGACTTGAGTTCGTCGCCGTTTTCACGGAGTGTAATGTTGACATTTTCGAGGACTTCGGCCGGATCGCCGGTCACGGCGCAGATCGTAATCACGCCGCAGCAGAGTGAGTCGAGTTTGAGGATCAGGTCCGATCCGTCTTTTTTACTGCTCGAATTGATAACCGATTTGAGGTTGAGCGTGACGGCGCCGTAGTTGATGTGCGCCACGCGCAGGCTGACGTCGTCCAGCGAGGTCGGCAGGTTTTCGAGCAGGAAGTTTCCGTCTGCGTCGGTAGAATCGCTGTCGATGAGAGTCTGTTCAGCATCCAGGGCCTGAACAAAAGCGTTGGGAAGTCCGTTGTTGCCGTCGCTGGTAATCAAACCGGAAACGGATTCGATCTGGCCGGAAGGAGCGGTCGGGTTGTCGTCGTCGCAAGCTCCGACGCCGACAAGCGCAATCATCAGCAATGCGATGAAGCCGCTGCGCAGTAATGGGGTATTAGCAGGAATCATGCAGGCACTCTTCAAATGTAGATGTGAGAATAATTGAACCTGAGAGACGCTGAACAGTAGTGCCAGAAAATACTCACTCAACCTAAAATGTTACTGGCAGAACCGGGGCGGGCTTGATTTTTGTCGATGATTTTTGTACGCGCGAAATCCGGCGTTTTTTGCCTTCACACGCAGCACAAGACTTGTAACGGTTCAAATTGTCACAGACGCCTGCTCCAAAGATAGCACAATAATTGATGTTCCCGCAGGCTGTCGTTTCGCGGCTGTATTCCTCGTCGCAGGGCCGTTCCTTTCCCGCGGCAGGCCCGGATTACTCGCTGTCGATTGTGTATATTAGCGTTTTTTCAGTCTGATCTATCCACATAGTTTGTATGCGAGGTCATGTGATTATGCAACGCACGGCGACGAAATGTTCCGGCTTCTGGTTCGGAGCGCTGGCTCTGATCGTTCTGGCAGCCTGTTCCACCGCGACCGACGAGCCGCAGGGCTCCAATGAGATCATTCCTCTGGCCGAAGGCAACTACTGGATCTACGAAACAACGACCATTGACAAAGAGGGCAATAGCGGCAATCCCAGCCTGGACACGATGCGCGTTGTCGGCTCGCGCGAAGTGGCGTCCAAAGACGGCGCCGGCTCCACCTGGTTCGAGGTATACGGATTTATGGTCAAGGATACGATCCTGCTGAAAACGCGCGACGACGGTTTGTGGATGATCGACAAACTCGGCCGCGAAGTCCACTACTACCGCACGGACATCAAACGCGGCGAGACCTACGAACGTCCGCCGGCCTTCAACATCATGTTGCAGGACACAAATTCCACGGTAAATACGGGCGCGGGCAAGTTCACCGGACTTGAGTATGTGGAGCGCTTCGGCAATGCTCCCTCGGCCACGACCTACTATTTTGCGCCGGGCGTCGGCCTGGTCGAGTGGGTCGCTACCAACGTCATGATGACCAACGGCAGCGAAGGATCGGTCCGCACGACATTAAAAGAAAGCAATCTTCACTGAACCGCGCAGGCGGCTGTTGACTCTTGATCATTCCCGACCCGGCAACCGATGTTTGACTGCAAGCTGATTCCTCACTTGCGGCTCCGGATGTTGACTCGGGCGTGATCGCTTTGAACTCGTCGGCGGGCTCCTCGTTCAGGCTCTTCTGACTTTTTTGTTTGGCTTCGGGTCTGAAGTTGCGAAGTTTGGCGCCGGACTTAAACACAGAGGCTGGAAACCCGCAGGTTAACAAGAGGAAAAAGCAAGCCGCCGAGCTGCCGCGAAGGAGGCGAAGCGGTGGGTTGTGGCCGGTCCTGGTGGGAGCCTTTAAACCTGAGCTGCGTCTACGTGCCTTGCGCCTGTTAAACAGGTGCAACCGATGCGCCCGAAAACACAACAGCCCCTCCCGCCCGAGCGGAAGAGGCTGAATGTTCCGTTAAACAGCATTTTAACGCTGTTTAATAACCTTGAGTCGCTGTGAGTTGCTCAGGCCGTTAACCTGGATGAAGTACACGCCGTCGGCGGCATCGACCAGGCTGAGGTTGAGCGTGTTGCGTTGGCCGGCAACTGCGTCGATTTCAGTCGACAGAATTGTATTGCCGAGCGAGTTGATCACTGCGATGTGCACGCGGCCGCTGTTTTCAGGCGTGAAACCTACGACAACTCGATCGCTGGTCGGGTTCGGGTACACGCTGAACGCGGCGTTGCCGATAAGCTCGTCCACGCTCGTGGCTTTGAAGTTAAACGCATCGGAACGAGCCGTACAGCCGTTGCCGCCCTGCGTTACTTCCACCGAGTAAATGCCCTCGACCGTCGGCGCATAACGCTGACCCGTGGCGCCTTCGATCGGCTGACCTTCAAAATACCACTGGTAGGAATCGGCGCTCGAGGAAACGAGTTCGTTTTCTTCCTGAGTAATCGTCGGTTTGTCGGGCGCAGGCAGACGTTCCACCGTGACCGTCGCAGAAACGGCGATACAGCCGTTGATGTCGGTCACCTCGACAAAGTAGTCGCCCGGCTGGTTGACCTGGATGCTGCGCGAGCGCGCTCCGGTGGACCAAAGAAATGAGTTAAAATCGCCGCCGTCGAATTTCACGACTTCGCCCGCACAGAGGAAAATCGTCGAGCCGACGGGCAGGCCGGTGTCGTCGTTGAGAATGACGGGGTCCGGCAGGGGAACGACTTCCGTTGTGATCGTGGCAACGGCTTCGCAGCCGCGTTCGTCCACACCGGTTACGATCCACGTGCCTTCAGTGTCGACCTCGATTCCCTGCGATTCGTCGCCGGTGGACCACTGGTAGGAAACAAAACCGCTCGAGGCGATCAGCTGAACGGACTGGCCCTCGCAGAGGCGCGTCGGGCCTTGTGCTCCGATGCGCAGATCGGGGTTGCACACGTACCAGCGTCCGATGTTGCGCGAGGGTTTGTCGCCCGCCAGCGTGAATTCACCGCCGGCAAAGACAAATTCGTCCGTGGCGATCACCGCGTTGCCGGGGCCGTTGAGGCCGCTGCCGAAGTTGACCCAACCGCCGCCGGTCCAGCGTGCGATATTGCGCGCATTCGATGCGCCCGCACCGCCGAATTCTCCGACCACGACAAGATCGCCGTCATCCGTGACGACTTTGTGGCCCACTCCGGCCAGGCCGCCGCCGAGCGGTTCCCATTTGCGGCCGGTCCAGCGTGCGATGCCGTTGATGTTGACGCCGCCAACCTGCTGGAAGTCGCCGACCACATAGATTTCTTCGTCGCGCAATGCCACGCCGGATATCAGGCCGTCGGTCTGGGCGTTGAAGCCGTTCCAGGCCTGGCTTTCCACTTTATAGGCGGCTATGCCGCCGACGTTTGGAATGATGCCGGCGGTTTCAAACCAGCCGACCACTACAAGGCGACCCGATGCGTACTCCATATCAGTGACGCGGTTGTCGACGCCGCCGGCAAGCGGCAGCCAGTCATCCACGCCGTTCCAGCGCGCCAGGCGGTTGGCATTGGTCGTGCCGGCCTCGTTGAAATCGCCGCCGGCGTAGACCGTGTTGCCGACCATTTCAACGGAGTAGACCGTGTTGTCCATGCCCGCGCCGAGCGCCAGCCATTTGTCGCCGTCCCAGCAGGCGATGCGGTTGGCATTGGTCACGCCCGCCATGGTAAAGTCGCCGCCGGCGTAAATGCGACCGTCGGGCGCAAGCGCCAGGTCAAACACTTCACCGTTGACGCCGCCGGCCATGTCGTGCCATTCTTCTCCGTCCCAGGACGCGATATTGCGCGTGCGCAGCTCGCCCGCGAGCAGAAAGTCGCCCGCGACCACCAGATCGCCGTTCGGCAGTTGCAGCAGGCTGTTGATGCGTCCGTCGACGCTGTTGTTGTCGAGCGGGGAGAGTGTAAAGTAGCTGGAGCCGTTCCAGCGCGTGATGGCCGCTGCGGGGTTGGAGCCCGCCAGCGAAAATTCACCGCCGAAATATTGCGTGTTTTCATCGACCACCAGAATGGAGCGCACCGGGCGGTTGACGCCCAGTCCCAGTCTGGAAATGTTGAGGTTGGCGCCGGTGGAGATGCGCGCCACGCGCGTGTGCTCAAAGCCGCCCACGATATTGAAGTCGCCGCCGACAAACAGGCGGTTGTCGCCCTGGCGTTTCAGCGCGCGTACGGGGCCGTCTGCGTCGGCATTGACGTTCGCCCAGGTGCTGCTGGCGTAGTCGAAGCGCGCCAGGTTGACGCTGTTTTCACTGCCGGCCGACTCAAACTGACCGCCGACCCAAACGCCGTCGGGCATAGCTTCAAGCGCAAAGACGCGCGAATTAGGCGCGTCCGAGGTAACGCCGCCTGCCAGATCAGACCACTCGCCATTTTCAAACATGGCTATGTTGTTGACCTGCACTTCCGAGGCGCGGCCGAAGGAGCCGCCCACGTAGACGCGATCGTCGACCACCTCGACGGCGTAAACGATTTCGTCCGCGCCGAAGAGACCCGTGCCCATCTGTTCCCAGCGTGCGCCGTTCCAGCGGGCGATGTTATTGGAATTCACGCCGCCCGCGGCGATGAATTTCCCGCCGGCTACGAGGTTGGTTCCCATGCGATCGAGGGCGTAGACGGGACCGCTCATGCCGGTGCCCATGGTGCGCCAGCGCGTTTGGTTGGTCCAGTTGGCCACGTTGGCCGCAGGCATCGTGCCGACGTGGTCGAACGCACCGGCCACAAACACTTCCAGGCCGATGGTCTCGATGGCGTAGACGGGGCCGTTTGTTCCGGGGCCGAGTGCCGACCAGGCGCTGCCGTCCCACATGGCGATATTGTTTGCATTGACGCCGCTGACGGTCGTAAAGTCGCCACCGACGTAGATGTTGCCTTCGCTGTCCTGGACCATGGTGTACACGTCGCCGTCAACGCCGGCCACCGTGAACACTTCTTCCCAGAACAGATCGCTGTTGTTTTCGCCCGCCAGTACGACATCGCCGGACGATTTACCGCCGGTCTGAGCCGTGAGGGTCGAGGTCGAAATGGCACATACCGCAATGCATACGCAGAGCACGTGCCAGTACCCCAATGCGCGAGTGAACTTCATTATCGCAGTCTCCATATAGAAAAAATCTTTCAGTCGCTTTCAAATGTTCAATTAAACTCTGTGACTCGAAATTATTCAGATGGTCACGTCATTTGTGTGCGGATAGTAGTCCCGAAATCGATAATGTCCAGTGACGATTCAGTCCGAAACATATGTTTATAGCATGGAATCGGGCCAGGTTACAGCCCGGTTCCATTTTGCATGCTGTCTGTATGTCTGCGGCCGGCCTGCGGGCCGGCGCGGCCGCACAGTAAAATCAACGGGGGACGGCCACTCCGGTGTAGCCGCGCATGTGATCGTGGATCACAGTCTCAAATTCGGCGCTGTCCCAAACTGCTTCAATGTCGTCGCGCCGCATCAGCTCGGCCAGCAACTCATCCTGGTTGCGGCTCTCGCGCATAGCTTCGGCATAGGCGATATTGGAAAAGGAGACGATCGAGTAAACCGGCAGAAAGCGATCCGGGTACAAGGTCTGAATCTTGCGTTCGATTTTCTTGCGCAGTAAAAACCGCTCGTCGGCCACGAGGTCGCGCATTTCAATGAAATTTTTCAGTGCCAGGTCGGCGATTGCATTGCCGTTGGCGATGCGCGCATCCGAGTAGGCCGGCAGCGCCGCCGCCCAGTCGTTGTTGAACTCGTCGAGTTTTTGATCCAGCACCACGCAGTCCTCAAAACCGCAGTTCATGCCCTGGCCGTAAAATGGCACGACGGCGTGGGCGGCGTCGCCGAGGAGACCGACGCGGCCGTTGCGTTGCCACGGATTCGAGCGCACCGTCACCAGCGAACTCGTCGGATTGTTGCGGAAGTCCTCCAGCAGCGTCGGCATCAGAGGGACGGCGTCGCCAAAGGTGGACTCAAAGAAGCGCAGAATGTCTTCGTCCTCGCGCAGAGAGTCGAATGACTCCTCACCTTCAAAGGGCAGGAAAAGCGTGCAGGTAAAACTGCCGTCGGGGTTCGGCAGGGCGATCATCATGAAGTTGCCGCGCGGCCAGATGTGCAGCGCTTTGGCTTCAAGCCGGAAGCCGCCGTCCGCCGTCGGCGGAATCGACAATTCTTTGTAGCCGTGTTTCAGGTAGGTCTGGGAATAGTCGAAACGGTCCGTTTTCATCATGCGGCCGCGCACGGCGGAAAATGCACCGTCGCTGCCCAACAGCACGTCGCCGTCGACAGTAAAATTTTTGTCCGTGTTTGTGTCGTGGAACTCGCCTGCGGCCGTGTCCAGATCGACGTCGAGGCACTGCGCGTCAAAGCGCATGTCCACGCCGCCGGCCTGCTCGGCCAGGTCCATCAGCGTCATGTTGAGGCCGCCGCGCGAAACCGAATAAATAGCCTGGTCTTCAAGGCCGTAGGGTTGAAAGGTCAGCTCGCCCGCCGCGGAGTGCATGATGCGGCCTTTCATGGGGATGGCTTCCTTGCGGATCACGTGATCGATACCCGCGCGTTCCAGGGCCGTCCAGCCGCGTTTTGACATTGCCAGGTTGATCGAGCGGCCCGCGCTCATGCGCTGCTTGCGCATGTCTCCGCGCCGTTCGAGCATGGTAACTTTCATTCCGCGGCGCGCCAGCAGCACCGCCATCAGCGAACCGACAAGACCGGCGCCGACCAGCGTGACTTTTGAATTGGACGTCATAGGCGATTGAATTCCGCTTTTTGCCGTGATACGACCCCGATCGATGGCGCACGCTTACGAGCAGTATAAACGCGCCGCCGGGGCAGAAATGATTCCTGATTGCGACCTCAGAGACTGACGCCGCAGGCATCGGCCAACATGCTGCCGAAATGCCAGACATCTTCAAACGAATTGTAGAGCGGGGCCGGCGCGCCGCGGATGACGTCGGGCTCGCGCCAGTCCAGCACACAGCCGCCTGCCGTGAGTTTGTCGAAGACGGCGCGGCCGCCGGAGGGCACGATGATCGAGAGCTGAGCGCCGCGTTCCGCGGTCGCGCGCGGCGTGATAACTTCCGGCATGTGCGCCGGATTGCCCGCCCGGATACAGTCGATCAGAAATTCCATCCATGCGGTCAGCCGCGTGCGTTTTGCGCTGATTGCCGCCATCCCGACTTCGTCGAAAACGTCGAGCGCCGCGCGGTGCGCCGCCATCGACAGCACGGGTGCGTTGCTCATCTGCCAGCCCTGCGCGCCGGGCGCGGGGCGGAAGCCTTTTTTCATCTCAAAGCGCTCGGACTCGCGGTTGCCCCACCAGCCGGCAAAACGCGGCGTGGACGGGTCCTTGCCGTGTTTTTCGTGCACAAAAACACCGGAGACGCCGCCCGGTCCCGAATTCAGATACTTGTAGGAACACCAGGTCGCAAAGTCCACGTCCCAGGCGTGCAGGCTAAGTTCCACATTGCCCATGGCGTGCGCCAGGTCAAATCCCGCCAGCGCGCCGTTGCGGTGCGCCGCCGCCGTGATCGCCTGCATGTCGAACAACTGCCCGGTGTAGTACTGCACGCCCGCCATCATGACCAGCGCCAGTTCGTCGCCCGCAGCGTCGATCTGCGCTGTGATGTCTTCCGTGCGCAGCGTGTGCTCGCCGTCGCGCGGCCAGAGTTCTATCAGAGTTTCGGCGGGGTCCAGGCCGTGGTGGCGCAGCTGCGTTTCCAGCGCATACTGATCCGAGGGGAAAGCGCCGCCTTCGGTCAGAATCTTGCAGCGTTTGCCGTTGGGACGGAAAAAGCTGACCATCAGCAGGTGCAGATTGACCGTCAGTTGGTTCATCGACACAACTTCGTCCGGCTGTGCGCCGCAGAGTCGCGCCAGGGACTCGCTGAACATCTTGTGGTAGGAAAACCAGGGTTCGCGTTCCGGGGCGTCGGCGCTGCGTTCAAAGTGGCCCTCGACGCCTTTTTCCGCCCAGATTTCGAGCTCGCGCCGGATATAGTCGGCCGTGGATTTGGTTTGCAGCCCGAGGCTGTTGCCGCAGAAGTAGTAGGCTTTGCCGTCGCCGTGCGGCGGAATGTGGAAGCGGTCGCGGATATGCGCCAGCGGATCGATTCGATCCTGTTCGCGTGCAAACTCCAGCGTTGGCTCAAAGGCCGTTTTTTTGCTTGTCATGCAGTTGGAAGATTTAAGTGTGTCAACGAGAGCGAAGCAACTGAATGCCGCGTCGGCTGGAAGCCTCCGACGCGATGACGAACCAGAGAATTCATCAGAGGCCAAAGTCGCGCGGGTCTCGGCCCAGAAATTCAAACGCCGATTTGTACAGCAGGTTGGATTTGTCTTCAACGGACAAATCGTCCATTTCCTCGATAAAACGACCGTGTTCCAGATCGCCGAGCGGGAAGGGGTAGTCCGTGCCGTAGGCGATGCGCTCCGTGCCGACCACGCCGATTGTATAGCGCAGCGCGTCCTGATCGTGCGTTATGCCGTCGACCCAGAATTTGCCGGCGTATTCGCGCGGATTTTTGACGTCGTTGAGATTGACCAGGTCCGGGCGGCAGTTGTAGCCGTGAGCGATGCGTCCGAGCGTGTGCGGCCAGGATCCGCCGCCGTGGGCAAAAAGCACGCGCAGCTTGGGAAAGCGGTCAAAAACGCCGCCGAACATCATCGAGCAGATGGCGCGCGAGGTCTCGGCCGGCATGCCGACCAGCCAGGGCAGCCAGTATTTGCGCATCAGGTCGCGGCCCATCATCTCCCACGGGTGCACCAGCAGGCAGCAGCCCAGGTCTTCCGCCGCTTCGTAGAAGGGGAAAAACTCCTCTTCGTCGAGATTCTTGCCGAGGATGTTGGAGCCGATTTCGAGGCCGGGCAGCTTGAGTTCCTTGACGCAGCGCGTCATTTCCTCGATGGCCAGGCGCGGATCCTGCATCGGCACGGTGCCGAGGCTGATAAAACGTTTGGGATACTTTTCCTGGATGGCGGCGATGTGATCGTTGAGGAAGCGCGACCACTCCAGCGTATGGCGCGGCTGTGCCCAGTAGTTAAACAGGACCGGGACAGTACAGAGCGTCATGACGTCCACATTGTACTCGTCCATTTCCTTCAGAATCGCCTCGGGGCTCCAGCAGTTCTCCTTGATTTCGCGGAAGAAAAAACCGTCGTCGCGCATCATCTTGGCGCGGCCGGGCGCAAAGTGGTCCAGGTAGATGAATCCACCGTAGCCGAACTTCTGTTTGAGGTCCGGCCAGGTCTCGGGCAGGATATGGGCGTGAATGTCGAGTTTAAACGTTTTTGCGGCCATGCGGGGCAACCTTCTTCGGTAGTAAAATGACGTGCCGGGCGGATCAGGAGATCGTCGAGGGCGCTTCCATCACCGTGCCGCAGTTGGAGCAGGTGCGCGCATTTTCGTTGGCGTAGAACCGTTCAAACACACCCTGGAACTGGGTGATGATGTTTTCGAGGCGGAAGTACTCTTCGTAGAGTTTGGTATTGCAGTTTTCGCAGAACCACATCAGGCCGTCGCGCTCGTCTTCGCGTCGGCGGCGCTCGATGACAAGTCCGATGCTGCCTTCGCCGCGGTTTGGCGAGTGCGGTACGCGGGCGGGCAGCAGGAAAATTTCGCCTTCTTTGATCGGCACGTCGCGGATTTCTCCGTTTTCCTCTACGCGCACGACGATGTCGCCTTCGATCTGGTAGAAAAACTCCTCGCCTTCATTATAATGAAAGTCCTTGCGGGAATTGGGACCGCCGACGACCATTACGATAAATTCGGTGTCTTCGTACACCACCTGGTTGCCGACCGGTGGTTTGAGCAGATGGCGGTGTTCTTCGATCCATTTCTGGAAATTGATGGGAGCCTGTACAGCCACGGTATCACCTTTGATTGTCCTGAAAATACCCACGCTCGTAGTTTGCTTACACTCGGCAAAGGTGTAATTTCGCACTATTTCACAAAGGCGACAAGTTTTTACCGGGAGGACGGCGGAGCAATGCGGATAGATTTGCAGGGTAAACACGCGCTGGTAGGCGGCGCTTCGCGCGGTATTGGACGCGCGATTGCAGAGAGTCTGGCAGAGTGCGGCGCATCGGTGACGCTGATGGCGCGCAATGGTGAACTTTTGGCCGAGGTGTGCGACGGCCTGGCACGCTACGGCGAGCAGGCGCACGATTACATCGCCGTGGACTTCGATCAACCGGAAGAATTGCGGCGCGCCGTCAGTGCGCGTTTCGGCGTGGGCGGCACCGTACACGTTCTGATAAACAACACCGGCGGGCCTCCGGGCGGACCGGCTTTCGCGGCCGACATCGCCGAATTTGAAACGGCCTTCAAGCGCCATCTGATCTGCAACCAGATTCTGGCGCAGGTTTGCATTCCCACCATGCGCGCGGCGCGCTACGGACGGATTATTAACATTATTTCCACTTCTGTTAAACAACCGATTCCCGGGCTTGGCGTCTCCAACACCATTCGCGGCGCGGTGGCCAACTGGGCCAAAACGCTGGCGAGCGAACTCGGCCCCGACGGCATCACCGTCAACAATATTCTGCCGGGCGCGACGGCGACGGACAGGCTGGAATCGATCATGAACAAAAAGGCGGACAAACTGGGAATGTCCTACGAGGACGTCTCCGCCGCTACGCGCAGGGAAATACCGGCGCAGCGTTTTGCCGAGGCGTGGGAAATTGCAGCCGCAGCCGCGTTCCTGGCTTCGCCGCTGGCTTCATACATCAACGGGATAAACGTACCCGTCGACGGCGGACGGACAGCCAGCCTCTGACGACTTTGTTTAACAGCGGACAGCATCCGGCACACGCGGCGGCTGTTTAACTCGGAATCCGACATGTTTAATCTGCAAAACTACATCGGCGGCGAACTGCGCGCGGCGCGCTCCGGCGAATACCTGGACAACTACGAACCGGCCACGGGCGCGGTGTACAGTCGCATTCCGGCGTCCGGCCCGGCCGACATCAACGATGCGGTGGAAGCGGCCCGGGCTGCATTCCCGGGCTGGGCGGGCATGGCGGCGGCCGATCGCGGAGCGCACATGCTGCGCGTGGCCGAACTGGTGCGGCAGAATCTGGATCGGCTGGCCAAAGCGGAGTCGCGCGACAACGGCAAACCGGTGTGGCTGGCCAGGCAGGTCGACATTCCGCGCGCCTCGGAAAACTTCCGTTTCTTCGGCACGGCGGCCGAACACTTCAGCTCCGAAGCGCACCAGATGGCCGACGGCGCGATCAACTACACGCTGCGTCGTCCGGTGGGAATTGTCGGTTGCATTTCCCCCTGGAACCTGCCGCTCTATTTGTTTACCTGGAAAATTGCGCCGGCGCTGGCGACAGGAAACTGCGTGGTGGCCAAGCCGTCGGAAATCACACCGACGACGGCATTTCTGTTTTCCGAACTCTGCCGCGAGGCGGGACTGCCGCCGGGCGTGTTAAACATCGTGCACGGCGCCGGCGCCGGCGCCGGCAGCGCGATCGTCGCGCATCCGGAGATCAAAGCCATTTCGTTTACCGGTGGTACGGCGACGGGCAAACACATCGCGGCTACGGCCGCGCCGATGTTTAAGAAACTCTCGCTGGAACTGGGCGGCAAAAACGCGACGATGGTTTTTGCGGACTGCGACTTTGAGCGCACCGTGAAAGAGACCGTGCGCGCGTCATTTGCCAATCAGGGTGAAATCTGCCTGTGCGGCTCGCGCATTCTTGTGGAGGAGTCGATCTACGAGCGCTACCGCGACGCTTTTGTGGCCGAGGTGCAAAAACTGACCGTCGGCGATCCGAAAGAATCGACGAGTCGCCAGGGCGCGCTGGTATCGCAGGCGCACATGCAGAAGGTGCTGGACTACATCGCCCTGGCGCGCGAGGAGGGCGGCACGATCCTGACCGGCGGCAAACGCGTTTATCCGGGCGGCCGCTGTGAGAACGGCTGGTTTGTGGCGCCGACGGTGATCGAAGGTTTGGGGCCGCAGTGCCGCACCAACCAGGAAGAGATATTTGGTCCGGTGGTGACGCTGCAGTCGTTCAAAAACGACGACGAAGCCGTGGCGAACGCCAACAGCACGCAGTACGGTCTGGCATTCAGCATGTGGACGGAGTCGGTGCACCGTGCGCACGGCCTGGCGCGGCGGCTGGACTGCGGCATTGTGTGGATCAATACCTGGCTGCATCGGGATCTGCGCACGCCCTTTGGCGGCATGAAAAATTCAGGTGTCGGCCGCGAAGGCGGCTGGGAGGCGATGCGCTTTTTTACTGAGGCGCAGAATGTGTGCGTCGGCGCGTAAGCGGCAGCACAGTTAGAGGACTTGCAGTACAGCGGCGGATTCAGCAGATCCGCCGCTGTTTGTTTTAAACCTGCGACTGGCCCGGCGCCTGAAACTGCGGGACTCGGGACCGGCTGAGCGGATTCCGGCTTGCAACTGCGTGACCAGCAAGAGGGAAAAGCAAGCCACCGAGCGACAGCGACAGGGGCGAAGCCTCAGGGCGTCGGCACAGCTTGAGGGTGAGATTTTTGCCCGCCAGTGTCGTGAAAAATGCGTAGTTTTGGCCGACACGTGGCGAATGAGCGACGAAGCAAATTGCGATGTGTCAGAGGCATCTCAATCCGGCGCAGCGTGAATCAGCCCCCCAACCAAGCGCCCGCCGGCGGAAATCACTCTCCTTTCGTTTAAACTCAAAGCACTGGATTTTCCCCCGCGGGAGGCGATGCTATGCAAATTATTTACAAGAAAATTCTGTTTGCTCTGATAATCTTTTTTGGCTGCGCCGCGACTGTTTCAGCACAGAATTGGACGACGGCCGCTCAGCTTGCGGAAGCGCGTATGGCGCACAACGTGGTGGAGTTGAACGACGGTCGCATCCTGATTATCGGCGGGGGACCAACACTGCAGACCTCGCTTGCTTCGGTTGAAATATTCGACTATCGTGACAATTCTGTGGCGGCGGCGGCGGACATGGTGCAGGCGCGCATGCTGGCCTGTGCGGAACTGTTGGACGACGGCCGCGTCTTCGTGGCGGGCGGCGCAACCGCGATGGGATCGGCCATCAATTTCTGCGAAATCTACGATCCGGCGACTGACAGTTGGACGGCGGCTGCTTCGATGAGCGTGCGGCGCGAGCGCTTTGCTATGGTCAGCTTGCCCGACGGACGATTGCTGGCCACCGGCGGCATCGGCGGAGCTCCAAACACCAGCGAGAACCTTTCACTGGCGACATGTGAAATCTACGATCCGGCGACGGACACATGGACACCGTCTGCCAGCCTGCCGAGCATTCGGAACTCCCATTCGGCGATCCTGCTGAACAACGGTCTTGTGCTTTGCACGAGAGGTTATTCGCACACCGGCGGCTACTACGTTGATTGTGAACTCTACGATCCGTTGACGGACGTCTGGACGCCGACCGCTTCCTTTCTGGAGCGCGGAACCGGCGAACATCGCATGACGATGATGGCGGACGGCCGTATCCTGCGCACCGGCGGCTGGGCCGGCCCGCAGCAGTGGAGTGAGATCTATGATCCTGCGACGGGCGAGTGGACGGCGACCGCGCCGATGAACCACCGTCGCAGTGTTCACTCGCAGGTGTTGCTCGAAAACGACCGGACGCTTGTGATAGCCGGAATGGACGCAATAGAAGGAGCCGAGTCGAAACAGCATTCGGTCAGTTCGGTAGAAGAATTTGATCCACAAACGAACGTGTGGACGGAAGTCGAACCCCTGCCCGTCGATGTGGTCTGGAGCATGGCTCACCGATTGCGCGATGGCCAGGTGGCGGTATTCGGTGGTTCCAGGTGGGAAAACAATCAGTCTGCGGGCGCCAGCAACCAGATTTTCATCAGCAACTATGCCTTTGATGACAACAGCGCGCGCGTTGCCGGCAATGTCTGGTACGACTTTGACGGCGACGGCGAGCAAGGCCTCGGCGACGTGGGCGCGTCCGGCGCTCAGATAGAAATCACGCCGGGACCGTACTACGTGACCTGCGATAACAACGGCGACTACGAAGCTTTTCTGCCGGTTGGTCAGTACGAAGTCTGTATCGACAAAGACATGAAACACTGGGATGTCTCGTGGACGGCTTCCGGCGAAGACTGTTATGCGCTGGACGTTCAGGACATCGGAGATGAATTCAGCGGCATCGACTTCGGCATCGAGCCGAAACGCCTGGTCGAGGAGCTGGACATCAGCATCGTCGGCTCGCGTCCGCGTCCCGGCTTTCCGGTCTATTACTACCTGACCTATCGCAACAACGGGACCATTCCCTACACGGGCAACCTGGCGTTCATGTACGACCAGATACTGGACTTTGTGAAAACCTCGCCTCTGCAGACGACGTACGAGGGCGTGACGCTGACCTGGTTCCTGGAAAATTTGCCGGTGGGCGCGACCGGCACGATCATGATCATGCTGCAGGTTCCGGCGGACATCTCACTGCTGGGCACGGATGTATGCGTGAACGCCGAGTATCAGCGCAAGAACAACGACGACCTGCTGCGCAACGGCAAGGATCGATTCTGCAGCGAGGTGCGCGGCGCGTACGACCCGAATGAAATGATCGTGACGCCGCGCGGTCAGGGTGAGCGCGGCCTGATCGTGTATGACAGGACACAACTGAGCTACACGATCTATTTCCAGAATCTGGGGACGGACACGGCCTTTACCGTGCGCATTGAAAATCAGTTGACGGATGATCTGGATTACAGCAGTTTCCAGCTGGGGCAATCGAGTCATCCGGTGACGGTGTCGATCACGCCTGACGGCCTGGCGACCTTCCTGTTCCGCGATATAGAACTGCCGCACAAAGCGGAGAACGAGGCGGGTAGCCAGGGTTATGTGCGGTATTACATCAATCCCCATGATCCGGGCGGCCGCACGGTTGAAATCAAAAACGGTGCGGGTATCTATTTTGACTTCAACCCGCCGGTGATCACCAACCGCGTGCTCAACACGCTGGAAGGCGGCGTGACTTCGGTCGACGACGAGCCGGTCACTGCGCCGACACTTCTGGTTCAGCCCAATCCGGTCAACGAGTCGTTTGTGGTGTCGGGTTTGACGAGCATGCCGGCGCGGCTGGAGCTCAGTGACGAACTCGGCCGCGTACAGGCGGTGGATTGGACGGTCGGCGTCAACAGCCTGTCGGTCGACAGCTCGAAGCTGGCGGCGGGCGTCTACTGGCTGCGTCTTAGCTTCGGCAACGGCGAGGTTTTGACGTTGCCGCTGAGCGTTCAGCGCTGATCAAGCGCGTGTTTAATGTACGGTTTCAGTATACTTAAGAGCGACGTCCATCGGGCGTCGCTTTTTGTTTGGGCATTCGTTGCGACCGCCCCGAATTTTTCGCGCGATCGAATCGCCCCGGCATTTGTATCAGAGCGGCGAATCGAATAGTTTTGACGTCATGCGAGTCCGTTCATTCCTGCTAACCTGGTGCTGCGTCAGCCTGCTTCTTGCGGCTTACTGCGGCGCACCGCCTGCGCTTCGTTCTTCCTCCCCGGCGGATGCCGACCCGGCAACTCCTCAGTCGCACAATATCTTTTCGCCGGGTTTTCTGGCCTGCGACGGCTTGCTCCATTCACCCGATTCCAACCAGCCCCCTTCGCATGTGGCGTTTTTTGCCCGGAGCAATGTGTTTGTTCACGGCGCGCGCATTTCCCACGTGTTGCGGCGGTCGCTTCCGATTTCCGCTGCGTCGCCTGCATCAGCGGATGTTCCGGTTCTCACAAGTGAAGGGCAACAACGTTCCGAACTTTACCGCGTCGACTTTGACCTGATTTCAGCAAATCCCTCTTGTTTGCCACGGATGGAGGAGCCGCGAGACTTCCGGTTGCGCCGCAATGCGGCGCCGGCGCGCCAGGCTCATGGGCGACTAGTGTTCGGCGACGCCTGGCCGGGTATCGACTTTGTTGTGGACGCCGGCGACGCAGGCTTTAAATCGGAATTCCTGCTGGCGGCTCAGGCCGATCCTTCTCAGATCAAAGTTGAGGTTCGCGGCGCGACCGATATATATCTGGACGCCAACGGCGACCTTGTGGTCGTCACACCGCTGGGCGACATTCGCGAACACGCTCCATTTACATACCAGTCGTACAAAGGCCGCGTAGTGCGGATCGACAGTCGCTACAGGCTGGAAGGTAACGTTGTGTCCTTTGAACTTGGCGACTACGACCGCAGTCGCGAACTGATCATCGATCCGACGGTCGAATGGAAAACGCTCTACGGCGGCAATGCCGAGGAAGTTCTGCGAGAAATATTGTGCGATACGGACGGCTCATTGCTGGCCACCGGCTACACCGGCAGCCTCGATTTTCCGGCTACGGTCGGGCAGCTGACACTCGCCGGCGCAGTCGATTGTTTTGTGGTGCGTTTTAACGCATTCGGCGTGCCGCAATGGGCGACCCTGATCGGCGGCAGCGACGCCGACCGCGGCGTGGCCCTCTCGCTCGACAGCCAGGGGCGCATCGGTCTCGTCGGTTCCACGCTCAGTGCCGATTTCCCGCGCTCCGGATTTTCGCCGCCGAAACAGGCCAGCGAAGACGCCTTTGTGGCGCAGCTGGACGGCGCCGGCGCACTTAACTGGGCCGTGCTCTTCGGAGGGCGCAGCAGCGACTTTGCGCTCGATCTCAGCAGCACCGCCGCCGGCGACCTTTGCATGGTCGGCGTTACCGGCAGCAACGATCTCAATGCGACAGTCGAGCAGACTGCGCTTGCCGGCTCTTTTGACGGTTTTCTGGCGATGTATGCGGCCGACGGCGCATTCAGCTGGGCTTCTTATCTGGGCGGTTCATCGGTCGACCAGTGTTTCGGCATCACGCGTTCCGGCAACGACTTCATCGTCGTCGGCCAGACGCGCAGCACAAATTTCCCGGTCACCGGCGGACAGACAACCCTGGGCGGCGACTACGACGCGTTTGTGACTAAAGTGGCTACCGATGGAACGCGCGACTGGGGCACCTACCTCGGCGGTTCGCGTCTTGACGGCGCACAGGACGTGACGATCGCGCCCGACGGCGGCATTATCGTCACCGGATTTACAGCCAGTCCCGATTTCGGCGCCGACCGCGGCAAAATCTGTTTAAGCGCCGAAGATGTGTTTATCGCCAAAATGCGTCCCAACGGTCTCGTGGAGTGGAAAACGCTGTTCGGCGGTAACGCCGGCGAGCCCAACGGAGCGACGATCGGCCTGAAACTGGGGCCTTCGATTGCGGCGGCGGCGGACGGCAGCCTTTTCCTGTCCGGAGCAACCGCCAGTACCGATCTGCCCGCGGGCATCGGCCAGACAACTCTGGGCGGCGACGAAGATTTGTATCTGGCGCAGTTTTGCGCCGAAGGCGGACTGGAATGGTCCACCTACTGCGGCAGCACGGGCAAGGAGCGCGGCTTTGGTCTGGCACTTGACGGTCGTGGCAATGTCTACTTCGGCGGCTGGACCAATGCGCCGACTTTTCCAACCACTATCGGCCGAACTACCGTGCGCGGGAATGCCGATGCGGTTCTGGCCAAAGTGGCTCTGTCCGATACCTGCGCTTTCAGCTTAAAGATTGAGCCGCCCGAAACCGTAGAGATTTGTCGCGGTGAGCGACGAATGGTGCGCGCAATTTCACCCCAGTGTTATGCTCTGTCGGATTTCCGTTGGGTCGACGTCGGCAGCGGCAGTATTGTCGGTCGCGGCGCCGAGTTTGAAGTAACGCGCGCCGGAATCTACGAAGTGCGCGCTTCCGGCCCCTGTGCCTGCGACGTCGTCGGAACCATCGTCGTCGAGGAAAACGATCCGCCGAACATCGTTGAACTGCGTGACACGGTATTCTGTCTGGACGGCAACGCCGTCCGCCTGCAACCGACGGTTGAGTCCGACAAAGGGCCACTGAAATTTCGCTGGGCCCCGGCCGACGGTCTGTCAAATGTTAACATTGCTGCGCCCTTTGCCAGTCCGGAAGAACGCACAACCTATCTGCTGACGGTTGAAGACCGCAACGGCTGTGTGGCAACTTCAACGGTCGTTGTTAACGTCGCGCCCTCGCCGGATGTTGAACTTGAAGACCCCGTTATGCGCGTCTGCCGCGGCGAGTCTTTGCCGGTGCGCATACAGGCCGCCGGGCCGAATATAGAATATTTATGGACGCCGGCAGATCTGGTCGATGATCCGCGCGCAGCGCAGCCTAATGTTAAAGGTGTGCGCACGGCGCGTCTCTATGTGCGCGCCGAAAACCAGCAGGGTTGCGTCAAACTCGATTCAATTCTGGTGCAGGTAGTCGAGACCGAGCTGACGCCCGATCTTGAAGAACTCGACTTCGGCCTGCTCGGCGACTGCACCGAAGGCAAAGTGCTGGGTCTGTTGTTAACAAACAGCGGTGCGGACATTGTGCGGATCAACAATCTCAATATCTCCGACGCTGAGTTTAATGTTGTCGCTCCCGCCTCATTGCCGCAGTTTGTGTCGCCCGGCGAAACGCTTGAAGTCCAGGTTCGTTATTCGCCCAACGCCTCCGGTGTACACGGCGCTACCTTGACCGTAAGCGCCGGCCCGTGTGACACCGAGCTTGAAATTGATCTGCGCGGTCAACGCGACGAACTGGCGCTGACGCTGAATCCCTCGCAACTGGACTTTGGACTGTTAACCTTGTGCGAGCAAGCGAGGGATAGTTTAACAGTCACGCTGAAGAACTCATCCAATGTTGAGATGAGTATCGACGCACTGGATATTCCCGCGCCATTCAGCCTGGTCCACGGCGCGCTGCCGCTCACGCTCGCCCCGAGTGAGTCGTTGGATGTTGATGTGCTGTTAAACACGACCGTTTCCGGTGAGCTGTCTGTTGAACTTAAGGTTGACTTCAGCAACAGCGACTGCGCGGCTTCGCGCTTTGTAAGCGTGAGCGCCGACGTTCAGCGCCCTCACCTTCAGTTTACCACCGCCGCCTATGATATGGGCGTGCTGGCCGAATGTGAATTCGACGCCGACAGCGTCGCGACAATAATTAACACCGGGCAAATACCCATTACAGACATTGCGCTGGAGCCCGGTCCCGGAATTACCATACTGAATGCGCCGCCGGACGAACTCGGCCCGGGCGAACAGGCGGACGTAGCCTTCCGCATGGCGGCTGCGGGGCTGGGCGTTTCGAATTCATCAATTCAGGTGTCGTTTCAACCTTGCGAGTTGAGCACCGGATTAAACATCAGCATCGAACGCCGTGATGCTGCGTTGCAGTTGCCCGGCGAGCTCGACTTTGAATTTGTTGAGTTTTGTCCGGCCACGCGTGCCGTGCTGAAGTTTACTGTTGTGAACGTCAGTGCCGATCAGACGGTGACGATAACCGACATGCGGGCGCCGGCGCCTTTTAGCATTAATGTCGTGCCGCCGCTGGTGTTGGGGGCCGGGACCAGCCTGGAAGTGTCCGTCGACTTTACGCCGCTTCAGGCCGGCGAATTTACGGCCGATCTGGAAATCGAAATAAGTAATTGTGCTGAACCGCTGCGAATTCCTCTGCGGGCGCGCAGCACCGGTTTTGTTCTGGAGCATCTCGATGTGGAATTCGGCGCAGTCACGGCAGGACGTCAGGCGCAACGCAGTGTTACTGCGACCAATGCTTCGGCCGAGCCGATCTTTATTGAATCCGTGGAAGCGCCGGCAACGCCTTTCAGTGTCTTGTTAATTACACCGCCGCCGCCGGTTGAATTGCAGCCGGGTGAATCCATTCGCGTAGACCTGGAGTTTAATGCGGCCGAGGGCGAGTTTGCCGACGTGTTGTTGTTTAACAGTCGCAGTCAGTGTGCCGAAGGAGAGAAGCTGGGTCTTCGCGGCCGCGGAACGCCCCGTCGTACCACGACTTCTACCGTGGCGCTGCCGGACGTGCAGTTCTCGGTGTATGAGCGCGCCGTGCGTCTCCCACTTGTGCTGACCGAATTTACACCGGCGACTACCTCGCAACTACAGTTTAATACGTCAGTGCGATTCAACTCGACGGTGTTTAACCCACTGGCGGCCGAGGGAGCCAATATGCAGATACAGCGCAACGGCGGAGAAGTAGCCGTAACGCTTGACGGACAGCGCAACGGCGCAGCGGCGGGGGATACGCTGGCCTGGATTATTGGCGATGTGCTGCTTGGGAATGAAGCCGAATCGGTTATTGAACTTGAAAATTTTGTCTGGTCATATCCGCGGATCGGCGTTGAGCGGGTGAACGGCAGTCTGCGATTGCTGGAGCTTTGTGAACGCGGCGACAACACGCGGCTGCTGGACTACGTGGACCAGTACGGCATTCACCTGGTGCATCCCAATCCCTCCGCCGGCGACGTCGAGATTCTCGTGCGCACGCTTGAGGCCTCTCCTGCGCAGTTCCGCGTGGTGGATGTTAACGGCCGCGCAATCAAATCTGAAAACTTGCGGCCTGAAACAGCGGGCCAGTGGTTTCATCTTCGTTACGCCGATCTACCGCGCGGAACGTACACACTTATTCTCAGTTCGCCTGCGCGCATTGCGACGGAGCGACTGTTGGTGGCAGATTGAGGCAGGTTGCTGGAATGTCGATCCGTCGTGCACTTTTGTTTAACACCCGTTTGAGCGGCTGCGTTTGCGGCATGCTGCGGACTGCATTGCCTGCAGTGCTGATTGTCTTTGTGTTGTGTTTAACAACGAATGTACTGAGCGCGCAGGATTTTAGCGGATCGTCAATTCGCGGCGGATCACCCGTTGACAAACAAGAAAATCATCAGGATACGGCCAAAACGGCGAGCGCATGGCGATATGGACTGTTTGCAGGTCTGGGGCTTGGTTTTCATTCGGCGTCGTTTGCCGAGTTGCCCGGCGTTCCGTCATGCTGTCCGGGGTATCGCGATGGAACGAGCTGGATGCCTTCGGTCGCGTTTCTGGCGGATTACAATTTTAACAAACAGTACAGCGCAGAAATGCGAGTGGGCTGGGCGCTGCAGAACGGGACGATTACACGCAGGCAGATCGCGGGAAATGCGAGGGCCGGGGCGCAAACAGTTGACGCTCTTGTTGATCACAATCTGGACGTGGATCTGAGTAACTTAAACACAGACGTTGGACTGCGTTATCATCACGCTGAGAACTGGCCCTGGTTTGATGCGGGTGTACAGTTGGCCTGGTCGTTGGGCGGCAATTTTACACAGGAAGAAGTTCTGGTCGAGCCGATTAACGCTGTCTTTGACGATGGGCGCGCCGTCAGGAACGAACGCAGCGGCACGATTGCCGACCTCATCGGTGTGCGTCTGGGATTGCAGGCCGGCGTCTCCTGGGAGCTGCCCGTGGCCGAGCGGTTAAGCCTGGCGCCCACGCTGCGCTACACCTGGCATCCGCAGAGTGTTGTTGAAGGACTTGATTGGAAGGTTAACACGCTGGAGCTGGGACTTGCACTTCGTTTTAACCCGGATCAGCGTGATGTGGAACCTGAACCTGTGCAGCCGGCGGAACCCGTCGAAACACCCTTGGCCGACCTGCCTGAAGTACATACTAACGACACTCCGACCCGGCAAGATACTCTTGTTAGTCCTGCGGATGAAAGTGTCCCGGCAGGCGAGTTGCGTTTAACAGTCGTCGGGATCGATGCGGACGGCACGCGTATTCCCGATCCGATATTGCGGATTTACCGGCATGACAGCCGCGAGTATCTGCCTTTGCTGTCCCAGATATTTTTTCCGCCGGGAAGCGCCGACCTGAACGCGAGCAGACAACAATTGTTAAACAAGATCGGCGCGCAGACATTTGCCGAAAATGAGCTGAGCGGCTCGATTCTCGATATCTACTATCACAACTTAAACATCGTCGGTGAGCGTATGCTGCGTTTTCCCTCGGCGAACCTGACGCTGACGGGCCGGATGCCGGCCGGCAGCTGGACGAGGGATGACTCGCTTGTGGCGCTGGCGCGCGCGCAGGCCGTGCGCGATTATTTCGGTGATGTCTGGGACGTGGAATCAAACCGCGTTGTGATTCGCGTTGCCCCGGACGACATTGCTGTTTCGCAGTTAAACAAAAATGACTGGCGGGGAGAGCAGCGCCGCGTTGAGATTGTTTCGGACAACTACGAGGTCGTTGCCCCCGTTTTTGTACGCACCGCGGCGGACCGCGTCGAGCCCGAAGTCCTGGAGTATACGCCCGCCTGGAGCGGCGACGAGCCGGATTCGTGGAGTATGACGCTCGCCGCCCCGTCGGGTTTCCAGCGTGTTTACATCGGCGACGGCCAACCGGGCGCGCTGCGTTTTGAGGTTCCCGCCCCCGACCTGGCGCCGATCGACACGGAGCTGCGCGCCAACCTGGAGTTGACGGCTGCCGATCGCAAGGCCCATACCGCCGAAGCCGCGGTGCCGGTGGAGTGGTCCGCCGACCTGAGCAACAGCGGCGAAGATGTGCGGCGTGAGAAGTTTTCTCTGATTCTGTTCGACTACAACAGCGACGAGTTGTTAAACAATAATCGCCGCATTCTCGATCTGGTGCGCTCGCGTATTGAACCGGCATCGGTGGTGACCGTACTCGGTTATGCCGACCGCACCGGGACGCCGCAGTTTAACCGCGGACTGGCTTCGCGGCGCTGCAACAATGTGCGCGACTTTCTGGTTGAGCGCGGTGTTCCCGGTCGCGCGATTTCAGTGCAGGCCGTCGGCAGCGACATTCTGCTGCACGACAACTCGCTGCCCGAGGGCCGCAGTTATTCGCGTACGGTACAGATTCTGGTTGTGACGCCGCTGGAGTGAGGCTCCGTGCGCGATCCAGGGGCGTTTACAGGTTGTGCGCCACGCCTATTGATAAATAGTGGATAGGAAGATTGTCAGGACCTTCAAAGTTTTCATCTTTAGATAGACCACCTATCGACATGAATCTGTATTGAGCAGTCAAGCCAATACTTCTGCTCGCAAAAAGTTCAAATCCCATTCCCACGTGGTAAGTCGAGAACTGGTACGAGGAGCTTCCATCGTTTCCCGCCAGGTTGAAACCGGAGTTTTCATAATTCAAACCTACTGCGTAGAGGCCGAATCCAGCCGAGAGAAAGAGCCCTGCTTCCTTGCCTTTGAGGGGAAATGCATTCACGGAAACAGTCCAGAAACAGCTGGAAACTTCCACTTCGCCGGAGCTGTTGGACGAGGGGGTAACCATATTCGATCCTCCGAACGACCATTCGGCCTGTATGCTGGCGTGTTCGCCCGGTTGCAACCTGGCGAATAATCCCCAGAAGGCCTCGCTGGAAGACGGATCACCAGAGACCAGCAGCCCCGTCTGCAGCCCGGCGCTCCAACGGTTTTTTTTAACGGCAACGGAATCGGTCGTATTGGAGTCTGTGCCGGTGGTCTGGGCTTGCAGTGCTGAACAGCACAGCAACAAAAGCATGATCACAAACTGTAGACGCATGTGGATGATTGTTCAGAATAAGTTGACAGGTGTAGTGCGCGTGATACCTGCAAATCTGTGGACAATCTAATAAAAATTGATCCAGAAACGACCAGGTTCTTTGCTGCTGTAACAAACCAGTTGAATATGACCTGCCGGTGCGGAGTGTTGCTATCGCTGTTTATATCATTGCGCACATGTTTCCGTTCAACCATGCAGTACGCCCGTTGAGCACGATTTTACTGCCCGCTCAGTTTTTTCGGGCTTGAACTCGGAAAAAAGAGTTGTATGCTTGTGCAGGAGCGAGAGGACAGCGCTGTAGAGAGACAGGAGATCGCGTCGAGTTTGCAGGCCGGGCATCCGTCCAACCTTTGGGTTGACAGGCGGAGGGCTTGCTGGTGGGTTGGTGGTGGAAAACACTGCCGGAGGTGGTGGCGGGGGCGGGCCCAAATGATTTCACGGTGGAATCCGTTCTGTCCGGTTTCATTTCCGTTTAACCCGGACATTGTTTCAAAAATTGGCAGTGCTATACACGCACAAACAGATGTACCAGTGAGGCGTCGGGATTGCACTGGAGAACTGGTCGGCGCAGGATGATCCTGGTCCAGAGCAGCATGTGCTCATCCCCGATGCTGAAACGTGAAACTGTCGGACTGCTCTGCGAGATCAAAGACAGCCACGTCGACTGCCGGGGTTGTGAACAGCGCGATTATTTAACACCGCTATGCAGCTTTGCGCTCGCACGATTTGCACATCCTGGGGTTGAACACCTCCGACCGCCGGACAAACAAAACAGTCATGAAGAGCGCCGCACACGTGCGGCAAGCGATTTGTTTAAGTGCGCCGAACGAGTCGTGCCACCGATTCAATGTGATAAGTGTTGGGGAACATGTCCACGGGCTGCATGTGCTCAATGCGATAGTGTTCGTCCAGAATGGCGCAGTCGCGCGCCTGCGTCGTCGGGTTGCAGGAAACATAAACAATTGTCTCCGCGCCAAACTCCGGCAGCGCTTTAACAACGTCCGGATGCATGCCCGCGCGCGGGGGATCGACAATAATTGTGTCGGGGCGTTCAGAGCGCGATAACAGATCAGCGGCCGCGTCTTTCATATCGTCGGCGATAAATGTCACATTGTTAATATTGTTGCGCATGGCGTTGGCGCGTGCATCTTCAATGGCCGTTTTGTTTAACTCGATTCCCGTGACGTGGGCGGCGCGCTGAGCGGCACACAAACTGATCGATCCCGCGCCGCAATACAAATCCCAGATGCGTTGTTCGCCGGTGGGGGCGGCGTATTCGAGCGCGATGGAAAACAGTCGCTCGGCCTGACGCGTGTTGGTCTGGAAAAAGGAAAAAGGCGAAATGCGGAAGTGCACGCCCAGCAGCGTTTCGGTAATAAAACCCTCGCCGTGCAGAATGCGCGGCTCGCCGACTGCGACCGAAGATTTGCTGTTGTTAACAGCGTGAATAGTTGTCGTTACCGCCGGGAACTCGCCGGGGAGCTCCTTGTCGAACCACTGCAGCAGATGATGATCGCCTGCGGTTTCGGGTGAGGAAGTGACGAGAATGAGCATGGTCTGCTCTGCGTTCTGCGCGTGGCGCACGACCAGATTGCGCAAAAAACCGGTGTGCGTTTTGGGGCTGAATGGTTTGGCGCCAAACGCCAGCGACTGCTCGCGAACACGCGTCAGAATGGCGTTGCTCAGCTCGCTCTGCAGATAACAATGGTCGACGTCCAGTATTTTGTCGTAGCGGCCGGGCACGTGCAGGCCGAGCGCAAACGAACGATCGAATTCTTCGTCGCCGGCGATTTGAGCGGCCGTCAGCCAGCGCGAATCGCCGAAGGAAAACTCCATTTTGTTGCGGTAGAAATACTGATTTTCGGCGGGCAGGGCGGGGTGCAGTTCGCCAATGTCGATTTTGCCGATGCGCTGGAAGGCGTCGCGTACGTGGATGCCCTTCCAGCGGACCTGCTCGTTGTAGTCGAGGTGCTGCCAGCGGCATCCGCCGCATTCGCCGAAGTGACTGCAGCGCGGCTCGACGCGGAACTCGGAGGCCTCGTGGATGGCGAGCGTGCGGGCTTCCTTGAAACGCCGTTTTTTGCGGATGACCTCCACCTGGACTTTGTCACCCGGAACGGCGCCCTCGACAAAGTAGACCATGTCGTCATGGCGTGCGACGGCTTTGCCTTCAAAGCCGATTGAATCGATATCCAGGTCCAGAACCTCGCGAACTCTGTTTTTACGCGCCATAATATTGGGGGAACTCCGGCAGGTGATTTGGCGCGGCCCGCTTCCGGCGGGACCGCAACACGCTGAAATTTTGTATTTTCCCGGCTTGTACCCGCGCGGGAAGCCGCAAAGATACGATCTATTCACAAAAGGCAGTGTTGCATGTCCAGGGCTGTGAGTCCGGAACCGGTAAAACTGACGCTGAAGGAAATTGCGCATTATTGCGATGCGCTGGCTTCCGAGTACGCCGACCACAACAGCGAAACGGCCGGGACCTACGAGCGCGCCCTGCGCGAATTCCAGCGCTACTACGCACGCCAACGCTATTTTTTCTTCCGCCGCAGCGACGTCGAAAAGTACCGCGTCTACCTGACCGAACAGCGATCGATGAAAAATGCGTCCGTAGCGACTTATATGACGGCGCTTCGCAAGCTGGTCCAGAAGCTGCTGGACGCGTCCGTGCTGCAGGATGATTCCGCGCTTGAAGTGGTCGGCGGTGAACGCCCAAAAAAACACAACCGCGTCTTTCTGCATCCGCCCGAAATCGACCTGCTGCTGGAAACCGTCGCCGGAACCGAGGCGGCCGACCTGCGCGACAACGCAATTATTCGTTTGATGCTCAGTTGCGGCGTGGCCGAGCAGGAACTCGTTGCAGCGGACATTGAAGACATTCGCACGGACGGGCCGGAACCGCAGTTGCGCGTGCAGGGCAAAGGACGCTCAACAAAGGACGCACTCGTCGACGTTCCGCCGGCGACATTTGCCGTATTAAAGCGCTATGTGGAGCAGCGCGCCGCCGATACGACGGACCGGCCGCTGTTTACGTCGTTCAGCGGACGCAGTAAAGGCAAACGCTTGACAAAACGCGGACTCAGAATGTTGTTGAATGCGCGGCTGGAGGCGAGCGGTGTTAAACGCAATCGCGATCGCATTCTGACGCCGTTTTCACTGCGGCATACCTGCGGCGTGCTGTTGGTCAAAGCGGGATGTCCCGAGCGCGAAATCATGCGGCGAATGCGCATCGAGTGGTTGTATACCGCGCGACAATACGTCACGGCCGCGCAAATGATGAAGTGCGACGGGCAGGAAGCGCGCGCCTATCTCGGTTGGGTCGATGAAACGATGCAGGTCAGTTAAACAGAGCGGAAAGTCGTATGCTGCGAATCATGTTGTACAAGGATGAAAAAGTCAGGCAGTTAACGCTGCCCGAGTTGTTTCAGTCCAAAAACGATCCGGAGTTTAAGGACGCCATCGTGTGGGTCGATATGGTAAACCCCTCCGTGGAGGAGGAAGAGACCATTCTGATTCACTACTTTCTGTTTCACTCGCTGGCCGTGGAAGACTGTCAGCGCGAACGCCTCGAACCGGAGGAGGGCGACCACTATCCCAAAGTGGAAGATTACCACGACTATCTTTTTGTGATTTTTAACCCGGTCGACCGCCCGATCGAAAGTTTCAGTTATCTGCCCGACGGCGACGACGACGAGGAAGACAGGCTGTTTAACATCAAGTTCCCGACGCGGCAGATCAACACCTTCGTCGGCCCGCGTTTTATCGTGACGCACCACTACGAGCCGTCCGGTTCTGTCGACTACGCCTGGGAGATGTGCCTGAAAAACAACCGCGCGCTGGGCCGCGGGCCGGACTACGTGTTCCACATTATCATCGATCAGATCGTGGAAAACTATGCGCCGGTGATGGAATACTTCGACGACCTTGTCGACCAGTTGGAAGTCGACGTCTTTCAGCAGCCGCACTCGTCGACCCTGTCCAAGATTCTCAATCTAAAAAAGGGCGTTCAACGGCTCAAGAAGATTACGACCTATCAACGCGAGATTTTAAACCGCCTCTCGCGCGGTGAATTCTCGCTGATTTCGCGTGATGAGACTTTTTACTATCGCAACGTTTACGATCACCTGGTGCGCATCGTCGACTTGACGGAATCGTATCGCGACCTGATTAACGGCTTGCAGGACGCTTATCTGTCCGTGACCTCGAACAAGATGAACGAGGTAATGAAGGTGCTGACGGTGATCTCAACTATTTTCCTGCCGCTGACGCTGATAACCGGCATCTACGGCATGAATTTTGAAAACATGCCGGAACTGGGCTGGCAGTTCGGCTACCCGATGGTTTGGGCCTTGTTTGTTCTGATAGCCGGCGTCATGTTGTTGATTTTCCGGCGCAGGGGCTGGCTGGACCTGTAATGCGCAGCGTCGACGCTGCAATGCGGAGGATATGTGGTGCGGAAATTTCGACGGACCAATAGAGTTTCCCGATTAATTCTCAGTGCGACGTTCGCGCTGGCGCTCAGTCTGTTTGCCGGTGCTTCAACGCAGGCCTTGCATCCCGATCCGGTTAAAACCTATCGCGTCGGTCTGCCGGATGGTGGGCGAGCAATGGTGCCGGCCACTTTTATTCGGGGGCGCGAATACTTGAACGTGCGCGACATTGCCGACGGTTTGTTTCACCGCGCCGAGATGACCGAAGGGGGGACCGCAATTCTTCTGGATCAGGGCATCCTGCGTTGTCCTTCCGTGTCGTTTTACCTGGCGCTGGAGAGCTCCGACGGCGTCCGTGTGGCGCAGATGACACATCCCTCGATTGAGCGCGAGAAAAAGATTTACATTCCGGCCGAGCCCTTTTTCCGCGCGCTGCACGTGCTGGGTTTGTACGATGTGGACCGCAGCGCTGTGGGCGAATATCAACTTAACTATCCGCCTCAGATTCTGAGCGCCGTCGGCGCGCCCGAAGACTTTTCGCCGGGTCCCGTACGGCCGGCGCCGAAACAGAGCGAACCGAAGCAGACGATGGCAAACCGGCCGCCGCTTGAACTCTCCACGCCCGACCACTATCGCGTGCCGTCAGATCTAAATGTCCGTGAGAGAGGCGACATGGAACATTCCGACGTTCCGGTTGACGTAGGGGAGGGCGAGACAGCGGTAACGCCTCCGCCGCGATTTGAACGACCCATGCGCGCATACGATAGTTTAACAATGCCGCCGGGCCGCAATTATATTCTGCCGCCCGATCTTAAGCGACGCAAAGGTGTTAATGACTCCAGTCGTTCCGCGCTGCCGACGGGCGTGCAGGCTTCGCCGCTGCTGGCTTCGCTGCTGGATCCGACCATGTTGCTTGCGCCCGTTAACATTACAAATGTCAAGGCTGAGACTGTCGGGAATACGATAAATCTGCGCTTCGAGGCGGGTGCAACGATTTCTTCCTACCAGCGGCCAGAGGTTAACGGCACGCGCCTGATTATTCGTTTTCCGGAAACGGGGCACGAAGCGCCATCGTGGCAGAACCTGCCTGATAACGACGGTATCGCGGCGGTGGCGCAGGAAAATATTCGCGGTATTCAGGTGTATCGCCTGCGGTTTAACTCCGCCGTTGTTGACGTGAAACACCGCCGCCTCTCGTCTTCGGTCGTGGAGTTCAGCGTGCAATTGCAGCCGCAGGGCGACGCCAACGAACGCCTTGCGCGCGAGTCGGAAAAGTGGAAACTGGACGTAATTGTTATCGATCCCGGTCACGGCGGCAAAGATCCCGGCGCTATCGGCGGCAACGGAGTGCGCGAAAAAGACGTGGTTCTAAACGTTTCCCTGGCGCTCGGCAAATTGATTGAAAAAAACATGCCGGGCACCAAAGTGGTGTATACGCGCGACGACGACACCTTTATTGAACTCTATCGTCGCGGTCAGATCGCCAACGAAGCCGGCGGAAAACTCTTCATCAGCGTGCACGCCAACTCGGTCGCCAAACCCTCGAAAACCGCGCATGGTTTTGAGACATTTATTCTGCGTCCCGGCCGCAACGAAGACGCCGTCAAGGTGGCCGAACGCGAGAACGCCGTAATCAAGTTTGAGCAGAACGTCGACCGCTACAAAACGCTGACGGACGAAGAGTTTATCGTTGTTAACATGGCGCAAAAAGCATTTGTTAAACTCTCGGAAAAGTTCGCGGAGATGCTGCAGGAGGAGATCGGCAAGTCTACGCCGCTTAACAACCGCGGCGTCAACCAGGCCGGCTTTTTTGTGCTCGTCGGTGCTTCGATGCCCAATGTGTTGTTTGAAACGGCGTTTCTCTCCAACCCGTCCGACGAAAAATACCTCGCCTCAAAGAAAGGCGTGAACGAACTTGCGCAGGGGATGTTTAACTCGATCGTGCGTTACCGCGACTATCTGGAGGAAGCCACGGCGGCGGGGAATTAACTGCGGAGCCGGCGGTTTGACACTGTTAAACAAAGTCTGGTCGGCTGCAAATGTGATTACGGATTTTGACTGAGCGCTTCGCCTCCTCACTTGTTCGGCGGCTTGCTTGTTTTCTTGTTTGTCATTGCGGGACGGGTTTGCAGCTCTGTGGCTGTTTGACTTCAGACAGCCTGGGGGCTTGAAGTTTGGGACCCATTGGCAAGCAAAACAGTCAAAAGAGCCTGAGCCGAACGCCAGTGAGAGCTCAAAGCGATCAAGGCCCTGTGCGATACACGAGAGTAGAAGCAGCGGTAAGACATCGTTAAAACAGCAATAAAAGTGCGTTGACAGAGTTAACAATTGTTCGGTCGGACTGCACCTGGCGCCTGAAAAGTGCACAATTGCAGCGATCGGGAATGCGCCGCGGATCGGCAGGCCCTCTTGCTGTATTGGAAGTTCCGGTCAGGCGACCGGCCGCCAGGGTACATTAAGAAAACCGGCGAAAATCGACAGTTTTGAGCGGTTTTTCGGTGAAGATTGTTGCCTAGGCAACAATCGGTTGAGATTTGTGGACCCAAAATGGGTCCCCCACCCCCGCCTCCGCCGCGCCAATTTTTTAACATTTTTCTTGACCGCACACGCTCCGCCTACCCCCGAAAACCGCGGATTTTTTCACATACCCAAACACCTTGCGCCAGCAGATCTCGCCACAGCCCAACCATCCGGATGGTTCGACCTTCGCAACATGCCGCTTAAACAAAGTGTGTACAAGAGGAAAAACGTCAACGGGCTGTTTTCAGCCTTGAACGGTCGGTAAAACGCAGGTGAACGTCGCAGAAAAGTCAAGCGCCCGTCAGATAATGCGGCGCTTTTTGCTGTTGCCTTCGTAGAGCGGGTAGGCCGCCGGCGTCATACCGCGGGCGATGCGTTTAAGTTTGTTGTGCAGGCGCGCCTTGCGCAGCGGCGTCATGCGCTCAAAAAAATAGATGCCGTGAAGGTGGTCCACCTCGTGCTGAATCACACGCGCCAGCAGGCCGTTCGCCGTCAGCTCCTGTTCCTTCATCTCGCGGTCCAGATAGCGCACCGTCACCTGCTCCGGGCGGATCACCGTGCCGGTCAGCTCCGGCAGGCTCAGGCAGCCCTCCACATAGTCGACGTCGCCGCCGGTAAGGTCGACAATTTCCGGATTGATCAGCGCAATTTTTTTGCGAGCGGGCGCTTCTTCTTCCTCAGCGTCGCTATTTTCGGCCTCAGCGGCACGGGCGGCGTCCTTCTTTTTCTTGCGGTCTTCCGGCGTTTTGCCGTCGCCGTCGTCCTCTTCATCGTTGATCAGCGCTACATCAATCACCGTCAGCGAACGCGAAATACCCACCTGATTGGCCGCCAGACCGATCCCGTCGGCGTTTTCCATGGTGACGAACATGTTTTCGATCAGCTCCGCCAACGCATCGTCCATGTCATCAATGGCAGCAGTTTTGCGCTTCAGCACCGGATGGTCAAAAGTATAAATCGGAAGAATAGCCATGTGTTTCCCGCAATTTCTAATGCAGCGTACAAACGATGAGCAGCGGTGGATATTTTGATCCGCTCACCTGCGGTGGCGTCCATGACTCTCTTGTTTGTCGGTGGGCCGGACGCGTCAGGCTATGTCCATGAAGCCGTATTCTTTGTTGTAAAGCGCTTTATAGCGCGCGCGCACCACCGCGTTTTCCTCGTCGGCCAGGTGCGGATCGCGGTCCACCAGGGCAAAAGCCTCCTGGCGCGCCTGGGCGATAACGTCGGTGTCGGCGATCAGATCGACGAAGTTGAACTCCGGCAGGCCCGATTGTTTGGTGCCCAGCATGTCGCCGGGGCCGCGCAGTTTCATGTCGACCTCGGCAATCTTGAAGCCGTCCGTCGTTTCCTCCATCGTGCGCAGCCGGATAATCGCGGCCTTGCGTTCGTCCTCCTCGCCCGCGCTCTTTTTCATGTGAAAGCGGAAGTGGTCCTTGGTAGCCAGCAGGCAGTAGCTCTGGTCCGCGCCGCGTCCCACGCGTCCGCGCAGCTGGTGCAATTGCGAGAGACCAAAACGCTCGGCATTTTCGATGATCATAACCGTAGCATTGGGCACGTCGATGCCGACTTCCACGACCGTCGTGGCGACCAGAATGTGGTATTTGCGCTCCTTGAAATCGCGCATGGTGTCTTCTTTTTCATACCACAGCATGCGACCGTGCAGCATGCCGACCTTCATGTCGGGGAAAACCGTCTGCGAGAGAAACTCGTGGTGTTCCTCGGCTGATTTCAGTTCCAGTTTTTCAGATTTTTCGACGAGCGGATAGACGATGTATGCCTGTTTGCCGGCCTGCACCTGTTCGCGCACAAAATCAAAGACTTCGTCCAGCTGCGATTCAAACACCACGCGTGTATTGATCGGCTTGCGGTTGCGCGGCAGCTCGTCGATGATCGAGACGTCCAGATCGCCGTAGAGCGTCATCGAGAGCGTGCGCGGAATCGGCGTGGCGGACATGACCAGAATATGCGGGGAGACATCAACGCCGCCCGCCGTGGCTGCATGCGATTCATGTGCGCGCTCCTTCAGTTTGGCGCGCTGCATGACGCCGAAGCGGTGCTGCTCGTCGATCACCACCAGGCCGAGTTTGTTGTAGTGCACCGTCGGCTCGAACAGGGCGTGCGTGCCGACTATTATGTCGGCATTGCCCAGGGCGATCGTCTCCAGCAGTTCGCGTCGCATTTTGGCGCGCATACCGCCTACGAGCTGAACGACACGCAGACCGTGACCCTCAAGATATGCCTGCAGCGAGTGAAAGTGCTGCTCGGCCAGAATCTCTGTCGGCGCCATCATGACGCTCTGCAGTCCGTTGTCCGCCGCAACGAGCATGGCAAGCAGAGCCACGATGGTCTTCCCCGAGCCGACGTCGCCCTGCAGCAGGCGGTTCATCGGCGTGCTGTTGCGCATGTCCGCCACGATTTCACGCACTACGCGTTTTTGGGCGCGTGTAAGGTCAAAGGGCAGCGCCTCCACCAGTTCGCGGGCGCGCGTGCCGCGTTTTTTGCAGGCCGGCGCGCGCTCCTGAATCTTGACGCCTTGTTTACGTGCGGCCAGGAAGAGTTCAAAGTAGAAGACTTCCTCAAACTTCATGCGGTGCAGTGCGCGGTTGAGTTGTGCGGCGTCCGGCGGAAAGTGAATCGCGCGGAGCGCGTCGCGGCGCGAGGGCAGGTCAAAGCGCGCGCGCAGATCGCGAGGCAGCGTCTCCGGCAGTTCGGGCAGCGCCTGTTCAATTACCGCCGTGACGAGGTTGCGCATTTGGCGGCCGGTCATGCCGACCGACTTCATTTTCTGGCTGGTGCGGTACTTTGGCAGGATAGCGCCGGAACGGAAAAGCTCGGCGTCTTCCGCCTCGATTCGTTCCAACTCGGGATGGTGAAACACCACCTGGCTGCCGCGGTTCAGCTCGGGCTGTCCGGCGACCATCAACAGCATGTCTTCGCTGAACTGCTTGCGGAAATATTCGCCCTGATTCCAGAACATCAGCTCGGCGCCGACGCCGCTGCCGTCGTCGATGACAATCGAAACAAAGGAGCGGCCGCGCGCCGTGCGGCGGTCGCGCACACTGGCAATTGTAGCCACAATCATTTTTTCCCGGCGCGGGGCAAAATCTTCGGGCGCGGTGTTGTCGCGCCGTTCGTTCAGCAGTTCATTGCGCAGGGCGCGCAGGGACGGGACGGCGCCGCGGTCGATGTAGGCAAAGGGCGTGTAGAGCAGGAGGTCGCGCGCGTTGACAATCCCCGCAGCCGCCAGCGCTTCAGCCCGTTTGGGGCCGACGCCTTTGACCCACTGGAGAGGCGAGACTTCGACCGGTGTTTGTCCGGTGGATGGTTTATTCGGAGCGCGTTCAGCCATTGAATTGCATGATATTCAGTCGTCGTGGCGGGCGGTAGGTCCGCACTGCCCGCCGAAATCTACAACAGGCGCGCAAAATAGAAGTCACGGCACACCTGCTTTCAAACCACGTGGCGGCTCGCCTTTCAGTGCAGGAAAGAGAGCGGATCAATGACGTCTCTGTTTTTCCACAGCTCAAAGTGCACGTACTCACCTTCTATTGATTTGCCGCTGTGGCCGAGCACGTCGCCGCGCTCAATCTTCTTGCCTTCGGTGACGAGCACGGTGGAAAGGTTGCCGTAAACGGTCCGGAATCCGTTGCCGTGGTTGACGATAACAAACGAGCCGTAGCCCGGCAGCCAGTGCACCAGCGAGACTGTGCCGGGGCCGACGGCCGCCACCGCGCTACCCGTCGGCGTCTGAATGCCGATGCCGAGATTTTCCGTTTCCGTTTCCGTTATGGGATTTTTTTGCTTGCCGAAGCGCGAGGTGACGGTGCGGCTTTTGACGGGCCAGGGCAGCGATTTTGACTTGAACGCCGGGTGTGTGGGTTCGGCCGGCACGGGGTCGCCCGTCATTCCACCGCCGCGCGTTGCCGCGGCTTTGCGTTTGCGTTCGGCTTCTTCCTGGCGTTTGCGTTCTTTTTCCACCAACAGGGCCACGATGCGCTTGACCTTGCCGGCACTGGCCGTTTTTTCGTTGAGTTCCTTCTGCAGCGCCGTTTTGTCGTTGCGCACCTGTGAGAGCAGCCGCTCGCGCTCGCCGATGACCTCGCTGAACTCATTGCGTTTGCGGACTTCGTCCATGATCATCAGGTCGTTCAGCTCGGCCTGGCGTTTGAGCGTTAACCGCTGATTGTCGATCGAGTCGCGCAGGCGCGTAATCTCGTCGGCTTTGGTCGAGGCGTTTTGCGTGAGCGATCGCACGTAGGCGCGCCGTTCCATGTCGCTGCCGTATTCGGCGGCGGCAACCAGCAGTTCTTCATCACTGATATTTCCGGCGCGATGGATGCGGCGCATCAATTGGGCGTATTCAGTTTGCAGATGTTCCAGTTTGGCCTGCAGCAGGTCGACGTGGCGCTGCGTTGTGCCGATCGAGTCGCGCATGCGCTGCAGTTCGCGGTCCAGCAGGGTGATGTAGGAGTCGAGTTCGGCTGTCTGGCGCCGATACAACTGCAGGTCGCTGTTGATCGAGCGCTCGCGTTTGTCTTTTTCGCGCAGCTTGGCGCGGGTGCTCTGAATCGACTGCTCCAGCCGTTTCAGGCGCTGCTGCTCAGCGTTGATGTCGTTGGCCGCGGCCGAAGGTGTAGACAGGCCGTATAAACACAGGACGACGGCCGCCAGACCGATCCACGTCGGTACGGCGACGCCACGAGCCGAACGTGGGCCGCGCTGCCGCATTGTTCCTCCCATTCCTCTTTGCTGCTGCCTGCGTTCCGCTGTTTTTGCACGGAACGCTGCCGCGCCGCTGCAGGCGCTGCATTTGAATCGTCTAAAATTCTTCCGTCTGCTCGCGGCGGATATCAGCGCCGAGACCAGCCAGTTTTTGCTCGATGTTTTCGTAGCCGCGGTCTATGTGATAGACTCGCAGGATTTCCGTGCGTCCTTCCGCCACCAGCGCAGCCAGGATCAGCGATGCACTGGCACGCAGGTCCGTCGACATCACCGTTGCACCCGACAGGCGTTTGCCCGGGCGGATCGATGCCGTATTGTCGACCACTTCAACATCCGCTCCCAGGCGCGCCAGTTCCGGCACGTGTTTGAAGCGGTCCGTGTAAATCGTCTCCTTGACGCGGCTGGGACCTTCGGCCTGCAGCATGTACGCCACCCACTGCGCCTGCACATCCGTCGGAAAACCGGGGTAGACGGCCGTTGTGATGTCCGTCGCCTGCGGCGCATCATCCATTTTTATCGTCACGGAGTTGCCGGTGACGTCGACCTCCGCACCGGATTCTTCCAGTTTGGCGATCACTGCCGCGCAGTGATAAGGATTCAAATTGGTCACAGTCACGTTGCCGCGCGTTATGGCCGCGCCGATCATATATGTACTGGCTTCGATGCGGTCGGGGATCGTGACGGCATCGCAGGTGTGCAGATCCGTGACGCCTTCAATTTCGAGTGTGCTGGTGCCGATTCCGTCAATGCGGGCACCCATCGACTGCAGCAGGCGCGCCTGAGCAGTGACTTCGGGTTCGACGGCCGCATTGCTGATAAGTGATGACCCTTTGGCCAGCACGGCGGCCATCATGACGTTGATGGTCGCGCCGACGGATGGTACGTCAAACTGAATGCGAGCGCCGTGCAGTTTGTCGGCTTTGGCATTGACATAACCGCCGTCGATGTCAATCTGTGCGCCGAGTTTTTCCATGGCTTTCAGGTGGAAGTCAACGGGGCGCGGGCCCCAGGCGCAGCCGCCCGGCAGCGAGACGCGTGCTTCGCCGTAGCGACCCAACAGCGGTCCCAGGACGTAAAAAGACGCCCGCATTTTTTTAACGTGCTCGTAGGGCGCTTCCCGACTCGTGATGTTGCTTGAATCGATGAACAGGTCGTGGCCATTGAGTTCACAATGGACGCCGAGCGCCCCGAGAAGTCGGGACATGGTCCAGACGTCGCGCAGGTTGGGCGTATTCGAAAAACGGTACACGCCGGAGGCGAGCAGACAGGCGGGCATCATCGCAATCGATGAATTTTTTGCACCCGACACACTAACGGTTCCCTGGAGGCTTTTGCCGCCTCGCACCACAAATTTGTCCATGATCCCTCAATTTTAGCGATTCGCCGCAAAAGCGACTATGAACGCGATGCAATATACGCCGCCGCTGCGAATGCGCCAAGTCCTTTGTTTTCAACGTGTAGGGTAGCGGGCTTCAAGCATCGCTTGAATCATTTATACCGCGCTTGTCTTCATGACTTGTCCAACGCGGCGAAGATTGTAAATTTACGGTCGACCTTTAACGACACGCGTGTCTTTATCCGACGATGAAACTGGCTATAGTCCTCATATTGACCCTGAATATCGGCATTGCCGGGATAGTTTTCCTGGGCGAAGGCGGCACAAAATCCGTTCTGGCATCGACCACGGATCACGGTTCGGTGATAGTCGCAGCTCCGGCGGCGTTCGTTTTTCACTCGGACTACATGCCGGTGCAGGACACAATCTGGGTGCTGGGCGACGCTTTTCTGATGGTTGATCTGGACGGCCAACACATGCACCTGCACCAACGCGGGGTGGACACACTGATCACGATTCCGATTTCCTCCGGCAATCCGCGCATTCACGACGGCATGGAAACGCCGATGGGCATATTCTCGGTGCAGACCAAGTCGCCGCTCGCGATTTCGCGTCAGTACGACAACGCCAAGATGTTCCACTGGATCGGCTTCAACTACAACATCGGCGCGCACGGGCTGGAGGGGTCGGGATACTACCGCCACCTCGGCACGCGTCCTTCGTCGCACGGTTGTCTGCGCGTCGGGCGCGAGGACATCGAGAGATTATTTCCGCTGGTGCCGCACGGCACGCCGGTGATGGTTCATCGGGCGCGACCGGCGCGCACTTTTGCATTTGCGGACTCGGCGGCATTTCACGGCTGTGCTGCGGTGCGGCTGCAATCGCGTTCCAAACCGATGACACAACTTATGCAGCAGCGGCTGGAGCGGCTCTACGCCGGCCGCACGCAGATCGACTACCTGCCCGAAGTTTATCTGGACGGCGAGACTCAACTGCGCCCCGGCGGTTATGCGGTCGGCTCGCTCGACAGCGTGGCGATACAAACCAAGGCGATCATTGTCAACCACGATCACACGCACTCCGGCATGAATCTGGACCAACTGTCCTGGCGCTCGAAGTTTCTGTGCGACTCTCTGACTCGCGGTTTACACGTGGCTGTGCGTTTCAGGGCGGAGGAGACGCCGGCGCCGTCGTTGAGTACTGCGCGGACTTTGGCGATGTAGTTGGCCTTTGGAGTTTAATGGTTCGTTACAAGCGAATTGGATGTTAACATAGACGCAAGTGTTTTCTTCTGACTACATTCAAGTCTGGTATTACTGCCAATAGGACTAACTTGCTATTCCAGCCTTGAATGGCGGCAAGCTGTTGAGAGCAGAAACCTGAATAGTTTATAGCAGTGAGTATGAACGGACGGAAATTGTCGGTTAAGCGGCTCCTCAACGTACACCTTCCAATTGCCTTGATTGTATCTTTCTTACTATATGTCGGAATTGCATCGTTCAACCGATACGACAGTTATCAAAGTCACGGACAATGTACGATCGGCAAGATCGAAGACGTTGGAATCGATAGGTATGGCAGAAGTTATGCCAAATTCACTTTTCTGGTAGATGGATTGAAATTTCATGGGCAGAATTCGGGTGAGATAAGTTCAAAAGAAAAAGGGCGGTTTTTTGCCGTTGTTTATCTGCCTGGTGAACTTAAGACTGCCCGAATGTTGTTCGATCATCCATTGAGTGAGGAGCAAAGCGAAACTATTGATTGCGCTGAGATATTAGGGGACATCTCTATCTTTGACATGTAGATTGTTAATACCGAGAATTTCGGGATTTGCAAATGGCGAACCTACAGTTTTAGATTGTTTGGTGCCTGAAGACTTGCAAGGAAGTTAACAGATGTCTCTGCAAATTTCCATACATGTTTTGGCGCCTGATTAACCGGAGACTCTCGTCGAAGCAAAGGCGCTGGAGCACCCCGCACTTCTCTCCCAGTGACAAACAAAAAAGTCAAGCCTCAAGCCAGGTCAGAAGTACATGCACCAAAAAGCAAAGTGCCACCGCGTTTAAGTCCAAAGTCTCAGGTTGGCGGCAGGCGTCGCGGAGGCGGGATTAAACCCAGTTCCACAGCCCGCGTCTCCAATGAAGTGCTGCGCGAACAGTCCAGCTTCTTGAGAATATTTTTGCGGTGATTGTTAATCGTGTTAACACTGCGATGCAATTTGTCCGCAATTTTCTGGCTGGTAAGTCCGCTGATAAGCAACTTTAGAATTTCGATTTCGCGCGGTGTTAACACCTGGCTGCCCGCGCCCTCGGGTTTATTCGGTTTTTCCGGCGGAAATACCTCGTAGCCCTGCATCACCGAGCGGATCACATTCGGTAGGAAAGCGCTGTTGTCCGTTTTCAAAACGTACGCGTTGGCGCCCGCCGTGCGCGCGTCCGCAATAAATTCTTCGTTGTCGTACATTGAAAAAATGATGATGCGAACGGCAGAACCGTCGCGACGCAATGTTCGCGTGGTTTCGATGCCGTTGGAGCCGGGCATTTCAATATCCATGACAATCACATCGGGCGCCAGCCTGGCCGCCTGTTCCAGTGCGTCCTCGCCGTTGCCGGCCAGTCCGACAACTTCGATTCCGTCGTCGGATTCAAGTGTAGATTCGAGGCCACGCACCACCACATCGTGATCATCGGCAAGTAGTACACGTATCGCGCTCATGTAAACATTCCGCTTGCTGATTTTTCATGCAAGCCGGAAAATACTCCATTTTTGCCGAGAATGCAGTGATATTTTAACCAGGTTCGCCGGCGGGATGCACAATACCACGTGCAACCGCCTTGGCGACGAGTGCCGTGCTGCTGCTGCAATCGAGTTTCTGCATGAGTTTGCGCTTGTGGTTTTTCACCGTATAGTGGCTGATATGAAGGCGTCCCGCGATGTCCGGTGCATTGTGCCCCTGCGCCATGTGGTGCAGAACCTGGCGTTCGCGTCTGGTCAGCTTCGGCTCGGTCGGGTCTTCGTGCAGCTCGCGACAACCGCCGTGCAGGCGGGACGACCGAATGCGTCTGGTTACCGTTTCGTCGATATATCGCTTGCCGGAAATCACCTGGGCAAGACAGCGCCTGAGCGCGTGAATAGTGCAGGTCTTGAGTAGAATTGCCGCTACGTCGCTGCGCACCGCGCGGGAGAGCATGGCGCGTGAACGGCCGTCGCACAACAGAACAATGCCGGCATCCGGGAATTCAGCGCCGAGTGTGTTAACAAGATCATCCGTACCGGCTTCCTCGTTCAGCGCGGGAAGGTCGGCGTCCAGAATGACAACGCTGTGCGGCGCGGATTGCAACAGCGTCAGTAGATCTTCGCGGCAGGACGCTTCTTCGCCGATGCTGTAGTTTTCACCATGTTCGAGCAATGCGCGCACGCCCTGGCGGAACAGAGTTTGCTCGTCGGCAATGATAATATTAACAGATTTCATGCGGCCGGTCCTATCGGGATTTCGATGTGTATTTCGGTGCCTTCGTGCGGTGTGCTTTCAATGTGCATGCTGCCGCCCAACATCTCCGCCCGCTCCTTCATGTTAACAAGGCCAAATCCGCTGCCGTCCCTGAATTCACGCTCGCTGTACGAAAAACCGACGCCGTTGTCCTCTATGATCGTTATGACCGAGGTCTCGCGATGATGCAGCTGCACGTAAACATTTTTGGCGCCGGCGTGTCGGGCGATATTGGTCAGGGCCTCCTGAATGATGCGGTACAGATTGAGTTCGATGCTGCGTTCCAGACGCTCGTTGAAGTCGTAACTTTCAAACGAGATGTCCATGCCCGTCTGTTCGGCAAATTCACGGCAGAGACCTTCCGCATTTTTGATAAGCCCGTAGCGGTCCAGCGTGGCCGGATACAGTCCCTTGATGATTGTTTTAATCGAAGCCGTGGCCTCTTCAATGCTGCCGAGAGCGCTTTCCAGCTTGGGCGGATTATTTTCCAGGCTCTTGAGATAACCTTCCAGACTCAGGCGCGCACCTGTTAACAGCTGGCCGATTCCATCGTGCAGGTTGCGCGAGATGTGTTTGCGCTCGCGTTCTTCCGTTTCTACGCGCACACGTGTTATCATGCGCTGACGACGAAATGCCTCGGCGTTTTCTTCTGCCGCCCGCTGCGCGGTGACGTCCTCGATGATGTTAACAATGCGGAACACCTTGCCGCGGTCGTTTGTGATAGCATAAAACTGGTTGATTACCCAGCGCCCGTTTTTCTCCTTGTCTGGTTCCGTGTCATGACCGTTGCGCTCGGGATTATCGGCGTGGAACATGATCGGACTGCGCCATGTTCCGCCCGCGCTGAACAGCTGTTGCAGTTGGGCGCGCATGTCCGGCTCGCTGAACTGCGGATCATTGAATATGGTCGGAGCGCTCAGCAGCAATTCGCTGCGCGGCACGCGCCACAGAGTCGCAAGAGCCTCGTTGACAAACATGAGTTTGCCGTCGGGCTGGTAGATGCGCACGCCGAAGGGCGCTTGTTCCATCAGAGCGCGCAATTCCGCCGTGCGTTCCTCCACGCGGATTTCGAGTTCGTTTTTTGCCAGGTGCAGCGCGGCCTCCGCCTGTTTGCGCTCCGTAATGTCGTGCAGGACGCACTGCACGGCGGGTTCGCCGCTGAAGTGAATGGGAATAGCCGCAATCTCCAGCTCGCGCACGGTGCCGTCGGTGCGTGTAAAACCCCACTCTTTCAGCTCTACGGCACGGCCGCAATCGATGACTTCGCGGCTGATGTCTTCCATCTGTTTTGCGCCTTCGCTGCCCACGAGATCGGAGCACCTGGCGCCGGCCAGCTCGGCATTGCTGGCTACGCCGAACACGCGCGCCGAAGCGGGGTTGGCGTACCGAATGCACTCGCGGTCAAACACAACGATCGGCAGCGGCGAGACTTCAACCAGACCGCGGAAGCGCTCCTCGCTCTCGCGCAACATCACTTCCGCTTCGTGCTGTTTTGTGACGTCGCGCGCGACACCCATGATGTTAACGGTTTCGCGTTCGCCTTCCAGCAGGACATTTCGATACTGAAAACGCAGGGGACGGCCGGATTTGTGGCGCAGCGACAATTCACCCGCCGCCTCTCCGATGCTCAGGATTTCGCGCAGGTATTCATCGTAGCGCTCGCGGTCGAACTCGCTGACGTACTCCGTAAAGTTGTGGCCAATGAGGTCCTCGGCGCGGTAACCCAGCAGGCGCGTGGCGGCGTCGTTGATCTTGCGGATTTCGCCGTTGTGGGAGTGGACAAAAACAAGGTCGGAAACGTTGTTGAAAAGATCGCTGTACTCCTGCTCGCTTCGGCGCCGCTGCAGCATTTCCTTTTGCTGGTCACGCAGTCGCCGGCGTTGATTAAACACGACGATCAGGACCAGGCCGATGCTGAGCGCTACAAAAGCCAGCGAGGCCAGTGTTACGAAGAAGATTTCTGCCGGGGTTTCCGAAAACACAGAAAAGCTCCGCTATATCCAATGTTAACTATTGGATTGACAATTTCGTGAACTGGAATCGTAATGGAAAGCGACAACTGCACGGAGGCAAAAAAGAGGAGGTTGCCCATGCAGTAGACCAGGACCGAAGCAATCAACCATAGCTGCGGCATGGTGTGCAGCGGCCCGTCCGGTGGATTGCGGTTGAGGTTAATCAGGATGATGACGGACGTGACGCTTAACCACAAACACTCGAGGGAGCTGGAGAACCCGTCGAACGCATCGACGGGTTCGATGTCCAGCAGTTTGAAATTCAGAATAATTGCGAAGAACAGAGGAATGCAGGCTCGCAGCAACAGGCTCCAACTGGTACCGCTGTACCACACGCTGAACACAAGCATGAAAACGCTGAATTCCAGCGGTGTGACGAGGTGCATGAGCGGCATGGCATTCAGCCCCTCGTTCCTCATCAGGGCGAATACCAGATTGGCCATCAGGGCAAATCCAAACAGCGGGACCAGCAGGCGAAAGCCGCGGTTCAGTTTTTCAAACAACCAGAGGCCGATCCCAAGCGGCAGGAATTCGGTCAGCAACAGCAGGTAGTCAGTGGTGCCATAGCCCATTGTAGCTTTGTCCTTCGTTCCAACTGTACGAAATCAACTATTGAGCGGACTGTTATCCGGGCAGGTGGGCGGGCAGAACAATCCGCGGTTTACCATTGGATTGTCGATCAAATCGTCACCGACGGCATTCGTGCCCACGAGCACGACATTTAATGCCATGTTTTCACCGCGCGCGAAATATACGCGCATTCCGGCACAGTCATCCATCGATAACATTTCGATTATCAGATCCTTGTTAAACAGCAAGGCCTTTACGGCGTCTGCGCCGGCGCTTTCGCGATAGCGAGCAGTCATTGCTTCCGCTTCTGCAAGTGGAATGAATTCTCCTGCCTGGGATACGATGCTGGAACTCATCTGGGGCTCCTGTTTTCCATTAATGATGTCTGAAAAAAAACAAACTGCGATAAAGTCACTGCTTCATTCGGCAACTACAGAGCTCCCCATGTTAACACTTGTGGTTTCAGCGGGGAATCGCTGCGTCAACGTGCAGTTTACAGCCGACAAAGGCTACGCAGATATCTGAAAGTGTAGAAGTAACAAAGCACCCAATGCCGGTGAGCTGAGCGGCCCCGCCGGGTCGCCGCCGCGATTGCCGGAATCAATCGTTTTATCAACGCTGCGTGTTTACACGCTCTTGTTGCTGTCCTTTGCCTGATGGTTGACATTCCGACGGATTTCTCTGGTCAGACCGGAAGCAGTGTTAAGTCGACCCGGCACGCGATCACCGGTGAAGTCACACCGTGCGGAGATGTTAAACAATCGGGATCAAAACAACAAACAGTCGTCGAGCGGAAGTCAGCTTTGTGACATAGGTTAACCGTTAAATATTTTGGCATGCTTTGGGTGGCCAATATAACAAGGCCCTTAACATGGTGCAAGAAAATTGCATCGGAATGCTAATTTTTCGCTTAATCGTTGATGCCCGCCGAAGCAATTGTCTGTTCGGCGGAACATCCGCGCGGCCACGGTGTTACAACACTGTGTGTCCATCTGCGACGTCCACGTCCGTTAGCCGTAATCACGTCTCTCTAACACATCGGAATCGGCCGGAGCGGGAAACAGCTGCAATGGAGTTTGACCAGCGAATTTTTCTGCATGCCCTCTACGTGGCCTTCGTCTACGCCGTGCTGGCCTTTGGCGCCACGTGGTACCGTCAGACCGTGGACAATATGGAGATCCGCAAGGTGCACCTGGGTGAGGATATCTACTATACCTACGATCCCTTGCTGTTGCTGGTCATAGCGGGTTTGTTTGTCGTATTCCTTATCTTTGCATTTCTGTGCCTGTTTGTGTGGAATTCCACCATTCTGGCCTACGTCATTCCTCTGGCCGTTCTGGTCAATATCTTCCAGATTTCATTGCGCACGCATTTCCAGCGGATGAACATCAAAACCCGCGGTATTGTGGGGCGCAATGTCTTCAGCGGCAAATTCGAAGCGCTTGAGTATTCGAACGTCCTGCTGGGGGAAGTGCAGCGCGACGCATTCTGGGATTTGCTGACGCTGCACTACGCCACGCCGGAGAAGCCCCGGGAGATACGGTTGTTCCGTCGGCGCGTCTCGCATTCCGCGCGCGATCGCGTCATCAAAATCGTTGAGTCGTCGACGGACGCACGGATTTTCCGCAACGACGCGGATGGGAACGACGCCGATTTTCTGAAGGACATATCCTGAAGCCCTTACTGAAACTGTTAAGGACATCGAGCAGACTATGAAAACATCGATCAGAATTGCTTCCGGACAGGGTTTTTGGGGCGATATGCTTACCGCGCCGCTGCAACAGGTCTCGCGCGGTCCCATCGACTACCTGATGATGGATTATCTGGCCGAGGTCACGATGTCCATCATGCAAAAACAGAAAAATAAAAATCCGCAGTTCGGCTATGCGCGTGACCTGGTCGAAACATGTTCTCAGGTGGCTCCCTATCTGAAAGAGCGCGGCATCAAAATGATCACCAACGGCGGCGGCGTCAATCCCTTTGCCGCCCGCGACGCAATTATCGAGCGCCTGCGCGCCGATGGGGTGACCGGTCTGAAGATCGGGATCGTGACCGGCGACGACATTCTGGACCGCATCGACGATCTGGTCTCGGCGGGACACGAACTCAAACACATGGAGACGGGCGCGCCCATCAGCGGGGTTCAGGATAAACTCCTGAGCGCCAACGTCTACCTGGGCGCGTTCCCGATCGTGGAAGCGCTGCGCCAGGGCGCCGACATCGTCATAACCGGCCGTACAACCGATACCGGACTGACGCTCGCGCCGATGATCCACGAGTTCGGCTGGAGCGCCGATGACTGGGATAAACTTTCCGCCGGCACCGTGGCCGGGCACATCAACGAATGCGGCGGTCAGGCCAGCGGCGGCAACTTTCTGGGTGACTGGCGATCAATTGAAAATCTGGACGATATCGGATTTCCGATTATCGAAGCGTCCCCCGACGGCAGCTTTGTCGTCACCAAACACGAGGGCACAGGCGGGCTCGTCAGCCGCGAAACGGTCGCCGAGCAGCTGCTCTATGAAATCGGTGATCCGCAGGACTATATCACGCCCGACTGCATTGCCGATTTCACTTCGATCAAACTGGAAGATATCGGTAAAAATCGCGTGCGCGTGCACGGCGTCAAAGGCCGTCCCGCCACGCCCTTCTTCAAAGTATCTGCCAGTTACGAGGACGGCTACTCCGCCTTTGGATCGCTGACCTATACCGCGCCGGATGCGCTCGAAAAAGCACAGGCCGCCGATCGCGTGCTGCGCAAGCGCCTCGACACCCTGGGCCTGAGTTTTGATGAGATTCGCACGGAATACGTCGGCTACAACGCCTGTTACGGCGCCATGGCGGCGGAGATCGTACCGAATGAAGTCATGCTGCGCATCGGTGTCCGCGGGCAGAGCTACGCATCCATCGATCGCTTCGGCAAGGAACTTGCGCCGCTGATTCTGACCGGTCCGCCGAGCGTGACGGGTTTTGCCGGCGGCCGTCCCAAACCCAGCCAGGTGGTTGCGTACTTCCCGGCGCTCATCGACAAAAGCGTGATCAAAACCTCGGTGTCGATTGCCGAAATCTGATCCTGCGGGTGCGATTTTCTGCCTTTTGCGGCAGATGCACCTCGCGTAGATTGCGACCGGCTTCAATACACCCGGCACACGACAGTTTTGCACACAAACTCCGAACGTTCCGAACTGCTTACGCATGGGTATCTCAGTTTTCCGGAATTTGGCACTGACTACGATATTGGCGACCGTTCTGCTTGCGGTTGCCGCTGCGCCTGAGTGTTTTGCACAGGCCGGCGGTGGAACCGTGCAGGAAGACGACTCGCTGAGCACCGCCGTGGTTCTGGCAAATGTTCCTGTCCTGGCCGATACGCTTGCCGGCGACTCGGTTGCCATCGTACACACACATAATCTCGCGGCTACCGGATCAGCCGAACCGCAAACCCTGTCGCCCGAAGAATTTCTCTACGCCGGCCTGCAGCGCTACACCATTACCGGAGGGCGGCCTTATCGCGAAACCTCGGTAGGACTGGTGCCGACGCTGATTGTCGGCGGAACGGTTGCGGCTGCGTCCATCGGTTTACACATACATCAGGCCAACGCCTGGTGGGCCGATCAACGCGGCCCTTTTCATGTTCAGGACGACTGGGATTACGCCCTGCAGGCCGACAAAGCCGGGCACTTTGTGGCGGGTTATGCGCTGGCCTATTTTGGCGGCGAAGCAATGATGACGTCCGGATTCAGTTGGGAGGCGGCTACATGGACCGGCGCGGCGATCGGCCTGGCGTACCACACCTACGTGGAAATTGAGGACGGTTTTGCCACCAATTGGGGCTTCAGTCCCAGCGACATGGCGTCCAATACTCTCGGTTCAGTCTACTACGTTCTCCAGTACTACGTCCCCGAACTGCAGAACTTTCAGCCCAAGTGGCAATTTATTCCGGCAAAATGGACCGGCGAGCTGCCGATTCCACACGCAACAGCCGTTTTTGACGACTATGCCTCATCGACGTTTTTTCTTTCGGTCAACATGCATCGCGTGCTGCCAGACGCCGTTGCCGAACATTGGCCGGCATGGTTGAATCTGGCCGTCGGCTACGGGGTGCGCGAAGTCGGTTATGAACCCGACAGATTGCCGACAAAACGCGTCGTGCTGGCGCTCGACTACAACATGGTGGAGCTGCTGCCGGAAGGCCCCGGGTTCTGGAACTGGATTCGCCAGTCGATGAACTTTATAAAATTGCCGTCGCCAGCCCTCGAAATCGGGCCCGTGACGCGTTTTCGTCTTATGTATCCCTTTGAGTTTTCCGTCTCGGACTTCAAATTTTAACGGCATTTGTGGGCAGATGATTTACTACACCTACGAATTGGCTACGAGCGAGCTTTCCCCGACCGTCAAAATTCAGACCAGCGAACGCCGCGTCGCATCGCCGCGTCGTCGCGAGGGATTGAGCGCCATCCTGGACCGCCCGCTGATCAGCGTTGTGGTGCCGGTCTATCAGGAGGAAAAATTGCTGCGCTCCACGCTGGAAGTCCTGACCGGATCGCTGCGAGAGCAGTTTGACTATGAATTGATCGTCAGCGACGGCGGCAGCACCGACAGCACCGTGGCGATCGCCGAAGAATTTGCCGACAAGATCGTGCTGCACGAACTGGATCGCCGTCAGACCATCGCGGAGGGCCGCAACGCCGGCGCAGCCGTGGCCGAGGGCGACATTATTGTGTTTATCAACGGCGATACTCTTCCGGCGGATCCGCCTGCCTTTTTTGCCGACGTTATTCAGTGGTCGACGCAACCCAACCGCGACGGCACGGTAGCGCTGGCCTGTGCCGTCCGCGTGGCGCCGCATGAACGCACCATCGGCGATCGCATGTTTCACGCCTTTTTTAACTCCTATGTGCGTCTGCTGAATTTTGTCGGTCTCGGCATGGGCCGCGGCGAATGCCAGATCGTGCGGACATGGGCCTTCCGCATGGTTGGCGGATACAATCCGGCGATCTCCGCGGGCGAAGACTTCGATCTGTTCCGCCGCCTGGCGCGCATTGGTCGCATCGGACAGCGTGCCGCCGGCCTGGTCTATGAATCCCCGCGCAGATTTCGTAAATACGGTTACGCGCGCATCCTCGCGGAGTGGTGCATCAACGCCGTCTCCGTCATGATCCGCAAAAAAGCAGTCTCGGACGAATGGGAAGCCGTTCGCTGAATGTCGCCTGTCGCTCCTCGGCACAGGTATTTCACTTCGATTACATTCCAGGATCGTTTGCATGAGCAGTTATAAGGACGCGGGCGTCGACGTGCGCGCCGGCGAAGAAACCGTCGACAGAATCAAACCGATGATCCGCTCAACGCATTCGCCGCGCGTCCTCTCCGACATCGGGCACTTTGGCGGACTGTTCGACGCGTCCTTTGAGGGCTACGAACAGCCCGTGCTCGTGACCAGCATGGACGGCGTCGGCACCAAACTCAAAGTTGCCTTCATGACCGGCGTGCACAATACCGTCGGTCATTGTCTGGTGAATCACTGCGTCAACGACATCCTGGTCTGCGGCGCCGAGCCGCTGTACTTCACCGATTATTTTGCCACCGGCAAACTCGAGCCCGGCGTGGCTGAAAAGGTGATTGAGGGCTGCGTCAACGGCTGCCGCGAAAACGGCGTCGCGCTGATCGGCGGCGAGACGGCTGAAATGCCGTCGATGTACAGCGAGGGCGAATACGACATGGCCGGAACAATTGTCGGCGTTGTTGAAAAATCGCGCATCCTGACAGGGTCCAACGTCAGTGCGGGCGACGTGCTGCTGGGCCTGCCGTCCAGCGGTCTGCACACGAACGGTTATTCGCTGGCGCGCGCCGTGCTGTTCCCCGAATTTGCACCCGATCGCCATGTTGATTCGCTCGGTACGACCGTTGGCGACGCCATGCTGGCCATTCACCGCAGTTACTTGTCGCAGGCGCGTCCGCTGATGGACAACAATCTCGTCAAGGCGCTCGCGCACATCACCGGCGGGGGAATCGAAGGCAATACAAAAAGGGTTGTTCCGGAAGGGCTGGCGATGCGTATCGACTGGAACGTCTGGGACGAACCGCCGATTTTCGACCTGATCCGCTCAGTTGGAAAAATCCCCGATGCCGACATGCGCGAGGCATTCAACCTGGGCGTCGGCCTCGTGATTATCGCCGCGCCGGAACACGTTGATGCCGTCAAAGCGCAGTGCCCCGAGGCATTTGAGATGGGCGGAATTGAAGCTGCGTAACAGTTGAAGGGAAGCGGTCGGCCGGTGCGCCGTCGCGGATATACCCGGCGTCGGCTCTGGCTTGGAAAGCCGGGCGTGGATGTGCAAAGGGCCGAAAACCAAACTCAGAGCCTGCCAGGTATCGATATCGGGGGAATAGTCCGATAATCGTGTGGGTACGTGTATTTAACGAACGGTGCGGCCCGCTAGTGCAGAAAGTCGCGCCGCAGATCACCAGCCGCGCGTTTCCGGCGCGACGCGGCTCTTCTGGCGGCTGGGAGGCAAAACTCTGACGACAACCGGGCGCGCATATCACCGCGAAACATCGCTGAAATTACTGGAGCAAACTTTCGGCCACTCAAGCTTTCGCCATGGCCAGGAAGAAATCATCCAATCCATCGTCGAGGGCCGCGACACCCTGGCCGTCATGCCCACCGGCGGCGGCAAATCTCTCTGTTACCAACTACCTGCACTGCTTTGCCCCGGGATTGCCCTTGTGGTTTCCCCGCTCATTGCATTGATGCAGGATCAGGTGGACTCCCTGCAACGCGTCGGCGTCGCCGCCGAGTTTATCAACAGCACGCTCGGCGCGCGCGAAATTCGCCGCCGCTTGAACAGCGCTCAGCGCGGGGAGTTGAAGATGCTCTATCTTGCCCCCGAACGACTTGCCTCGCGTTCTTTCCTGGCTGAACTGCACTCACTGAGCCTCTCCTTTCTGGCGGTCGACGAAGCGCACTGCATCTCGGAATGGGGCCACGACTTCCGCCCGTCTTACCATACTCTGGCCGACGTCAACGACACACTAGGCCGCCTTCCGCTGATAGCCCTGACCGCCACGGCCACGCCGGAAGTGCGCAAGGATATTGCGGCTCGCTTGCGCATGCAGGAACCGCGACACTTTGTACGCGGTTTTGACCGGCCCAATCTGCGTTTCAATGTTGAAAAAGTTAAAGTGAAAACGCCGCGCGTGCTGGATATCTGTGTCGGCTCCGGCGGAAGCAACATCATATACTGCGGCTCGCGCAAACGCGTGGACGAAATGACGCGCGATCTGAAAGCCTACAAACTTACCGTCGCTTCGTACCATGCCGGCCTGAGCGACACCGTGCGCAAAAAAGCTCAGGACGAATTCAGCGAGGGCAAGGTCACGACGATCGTAGCGACCAACGCCTTCGGCATGGGCGTTGACAAGTCCAACGTGCGCAACGTGATTCACTGCGATCTGCCGCTGACGCTCGAAGCCTACTACCAGGAAGCGGGGCGCGCCGGACGCGACGGCAAGCCGTCGGACTGCACGATACTGTACGACAGCGCCGACCGCAACCTGCCGATGTTTTTTCTTCAGTGTTCACATCCCGAACGCAGTGAAATCGAGGATGTCTACGGTCTGCTGTACGACGTTGCCGACACCGGCGTCGGCACCCGCGCTGCTTCGGCCGTATATCTTGACGAAGCGCAGATCGGCAATCGGCTCGGCATGCACCGCGCCAAGGTCGGTACCATTCTGGCCCTGCTGGAACGCGATAACATTATCAGAAGGTCTGGAGCTCAGGGGCAGGCCTCGCTGCAGTTTGCCGTTTCGCGTGCGCGGCTGGAGGAATATCACAGGCACACGCCGGACCCGATTCGCAAAGCGGTGCTGGTGGCGCTCGTCCGCAGCATCGGTGCGGAGGCGCTTGAGCGGCCGGTCGAGTTTGATCCGGGCGTGGTGGCGCGCAAGTACAACTTGCGCTACGACGACGTGACTGCCGCGCTGCACGCGCTCGAATATGCGCGCATGATTCGCTACGAGCGGTCGGGTGCGCGCAGCGGACTAACGCTGCTGGCCGAGCGCTCGCGTCCCGCGCAGATTCCAATAGACTGGGAACTTGTTAACCAGCGCCGGGATCACGCTTTCAAGAAGTTTTTCATCGTGATGCGCTACGTCTCCGCTGCGACCTGCAAACGCGATTACCTGCTCGAGTACTTCGGCGAGACGGCGCCGGAAAAGCGCTGCGGCATCTGCACTTCCTGCCGCGCTCGCGCCGCCAAACCGAAAAAGCGCTCGAAACGAGATGAATTTTTACTGCATTCCGTTCTGAGCGGCGCTCGCGATCTGGACGGTCGTTTTGGCCGTAACATGCTGGCGAGCGTGCTTCGCGGCGAAAAAAATGCACGTGTGCTGAGCCGCAAACTGCAGAACAAAGCGTCATTTGGCCTCTGTGCGGAATTCAGTCAGAAAGCTGTTTTGGCCGGCATTGACGGCGCTCTGGCCGACGGGCTGCTGCGCCAGACGACCGATCTGCGGCCGACCGTTGAGCTGACTACGGAAGGACGTGGACTGCTGCCGGCCCTCGTCGAACAATCAACCGGCGGCAAAAAGCAAAGGACCGGAGCGGGCGCTGCATCGATTCAGGATCAAACCGCGGCAGGCGAAAGCGCGGACGACCTCCTGCTGAGCTGCCGCACGCTGCGAGTGGAACTCGCCTCGCGCAAGGGCGTGGCGCCGCGTGCAATTATCGATGACGCCACGCTGGAGTGGCTGGTATCGCGGCGTCCGACCACGCGTGCCGAGCTTTCGGCTGTCAACGGCATAGGACCGCTCTTTGTCAGTCGCTACGGCGATGAGTTTTTACGTCTGCTGCGCGGCGATCGCCAAGCGGATACGGCGGGCATCGACTCGCTACCCCGCCGCCTGCACAAACTCGCAGAAGCCGCGACGGCGGGCGAGCCGCTGGAAGCGATTTCCCGCAAGATCGGCGTTGAAATCGGCATTGCCGCACGCGGTATCCAGGAATTGCTCGAACGCGGCGTCAAACTGAAACGCGGGAATTTTGTCGGCGATGAGCTGTTCCACGCGGTGGGCAGCTACCTGAATTCAAACCCGACGGCAAACATAAAAGAAGTCAGAAGGGAAATAGAGGTGCAGAGCAACCCGGCCGAAGTCCGCCTGGCGATGGCTTTTGTGCGAGTGCGGCGTTCCGACGAGGACTGAAATCCCGTCCGGAAGCGAAACCTTCAAGCGGCGTATCCAAGCCGTCCTCCGCGTGTTAGTGACCAGCGAATGAACAGACAAAACTTGCCGATACACATGATCAAAAAAATACTCCCGCTTGTTCTCTCCGCCGTTTGCCTGGGAATGGTGCTTGCCACCTTTACAGATTTGGAAGCACGCAGTCTTCTGATTCGGCTGACGCCGGAGGCTGCGTCGCGCAATCTGCTGCCTTTCACGCTGCAGCAACAGCAGGCAATCGTAGCTGGCGCGCCGAAAGCCGTTTTTCCCTTTTCCGACAAACAAAGCAGCGACTCGCGCCTGAACGACGCAGAGCCTGAAGCCGATCAGTTGCGCCGCTGGCGCGTCGTCGAGCTTCAGGCCGACACGGATATCGAGTTGCTGTTGGAGAGTCTGGATGCCGACCCTGCGGTGGAAGTCGCGGCGGAAAACGGCCGCACGACTCTGCCGCCGATGTACAAAGGCGCCGCGGTGGAAATGGAGTCGGAGTCGGAAGATGCAGGCGACAATTGGGCCTTGCTGCAGTGCGGATTTCCCAAAGCCTGGGAAACGGCGACCGGCAAGGGCGTGCGCATCGCAATTGTGGATACGGGCATCGACTTTTACCATCCCGATCTGATCGACAACATTAATATCAACGAATTCGAAGACGTCAACGGCAGCGGTCGTTTTGAACCATGGCCGGTCGATGAAACGGACGACGAGGGGCAGACCGGCGACCTGGACGGGATTGACAACGACGGCAATGGTTATACGGATGACGTTATCGGCTACGACGTCGTCGACCAGTCCATTCGCAATTTTGGCGACGACCGCAATCGCGACGGCGTTCCATTTGACGAAAATGGGCACGGCACCGCGGTGGCCGGCGTGTTGGCCGCTGTGCGCGGCAATGATGAGGGGCTGGTCGGTGCGGCCTACGACGCCAAAATTATCAGTGTGCGCGCCTTTGACGTAAGCGGCAATGCCGATGATGACGACATGGCCGCCGGCATTGTCTACGCGGCACTTTCCGGTGCGGACGTCATCAACCTCAGTTTCGGCGATGTGTATCACTCGCCAATTCTGCGCGATGCTGCGCGTTTTGCCGCTGCGCTCAACTGTCTGTTGGTAGCATCGGCCGGCAACGACGGCAGCTCGCTCTCGCACTATCCCTCGGATCACGATGAAGTAATGTCAATCGGAGCGACGACGCCCGAAGACAACCTTGCGATTTTCTCGGTACGCGGCGCTACGGTCGACATGGTCGCTCCCGGCGTGGAGATCCCGACGACGGCTGTCGGCGGCGGATACCGCGAAGTGGGCGGCACCTCTTTTGCCGCGCCATATGTTGCGGCCGCGGCCGCACTGGTGATGGAGCATTCTCCGGACATGGACGCCGCGGCGGTCGGCGGCGTTTTGATGGCCACGGCGGCCGATCTGGGCGAAACCGGTTGGGATGATTTGTTCAGCAACGGCAGGCTGGATGCACGGCGCGCACTGGAACGCGTCGGCGGTACTCAGGTGGCAATTCTTGCGCCAGATGTCGACTCAGAGTACAGTCTGAACGAAGGGCAATTTGTCGAAGTAACAATCGATGCGGCTACGCCGCTGTTCGCGTGGTACGATCTGGCGGTCGGCACCGGGCGCAGGCCGCAGGAATGGCGTCCGCTGACGGATTCGAATTTTACGGAGGTGCGCCGGAGCGCGGCGGCGCGCACGGCGGTTGACGATCTGACCGAGGGAACGCACACTTTGCGTTTGCGCGTGGGGCAGACCAACGGCGACATCATCGAGCAGTTCCGCCGGTTTGACGTTGTGTCGGCCGAGTTGGAGGCGACTGCAACATATGCCTGGGCCTGGCGCGGCTTTGAACGCGTGCTGGTCGTTGAGGGGCAGAGTTCGCGGCGCACACGCATGGCGCTGTCGTACGCTGAGCGCGGCGCGGACCCGCAGTCCGGTGCGCGAAAACTCGACGACCTGGCGCACCTGACGCGCGGGCATCACATCGTACTTGATGACTTTGATCGCGGCGGCAGCGGCGAGTACGACATGACGGTGGTTTTTGCAGCTCCGAATGGTGACAGCGTCGTGCACACATTCGAATTCAGTCTGGACCGCAAAGAAGCGCCGGAGCGAGGTTTCAGGCAGGTAGACTGGCAGGCGGCCGATTCTTATCTGCTGGACGCCGTTGCGCCGCTTGGCGGACCGGGGACGCAGTTTATCGCGGTCAACGACATCAGCAGCGGCGATTTCGGCGCGATCAAAACCTATCGCTGGTCCAACGGAATGCTCGCGCTTGTGGACTCGCTGGACGAGCGTTGGATTCCGCGCGGTTTCGGCGATTCAGACGGCGACGGTTTGATGGAAGTTTTTGCGCAGTCGGGCGGCGAGTCGGTATTGTTCGAGGCCGAAACGGCGGGCGGCAATCCCTTCGCGCGCCAGATATTCTCAGAGCGGACGTCCGGGCAATTCTGGGCCAGCGCGATGTACGATTTCGACGGCGACGGCCGCGAAGAACTGCTGGTGCGCAGCGACAGCGAGTATCAGCTCTACGATTTTGTCGACGGCAGTTACCGATTGACGGCAAGTGCGCCGAACAGTTCGTCGGGATCGGCCGGCGGTCCCAACCTCTTTGGCCCGCCGCTGGCGGCCATCGGCAATTTTGATCTGGATCCGGAGACGGAAATCTGTTTCGGCGATCTCGACGCCGACTTCCTGATCTATGAATACAAAGACGGCGTGTTCCGCCTGGAACACCTGATTGAGAATGAAGGCAGCGGCGGCAGCCAGTTTGTGGCGGCCGTGGATGTGGACGGCGACGGCAACGACGAGCTGCTGACGGGATTTCACGCTGCCGTCGAACCGAACTTTCGGCGCGAATACGACACGCCCATTTGGACGTATCTCCTGCTCGATCTGGACGGGGGAGTGCCGGACACTATCTGGAGCGATCATTTCTACGGTCTGCGCGTTTCAACCGGTTTCCGCAATGGTGTGGCGGCGGGACGGCTGGACGACCTTCCCGGCGAGGAATTTGTTGTCGCTGGTTTTCCCAATCTGTTCATCTTCGGGCGGGAAACCGACGGATCGATTGTGCCGCGCTGGCACTATCCTTCGGCTCTGACAAACACGGCGTTGATCCACGATTTTGACGGCAACGGCCGAAATGAGATCGGCTTCAACACCAACGGCGGCCTGCGATTCTTTGAGGCGGAAGATAAGATTCCGCGGCCCGCGACGCCGCAAGGCGTCAGAGCCTGGGCGCTTTCCGGAACGACGGCACGAGTGGAGTGGCACGCCGTTGACGACGCGCGCGAATATGTCGTGGTAAAATTGAGTCTGGTCGACGGCGAGACCCGGATAGACGAGCTTCCACCCACACAGGACACTTTCCTGGGGGTTGACGGACTTGAAAATGAAACGCGCTACTTTTTCGGCGTCGTAGCGATCGACGAAGCAAACTTTCCGGATAATCCCGCGAGTATCGGTTCTCGACTTGTCGAGGTGTTTACCCATGCGGCGATAGAACCGGTGGCCGTGAGGCTGACCGCGCCGCAGATTCTGAGTATTGAGTTCTCCGGTCCGCTTGGCACCGATGTGTTTGCGCCTGATTACTTTCGATTGTGGAATGTTGAATCGCCGGATGAAAAACAGGTTCCCGTGAGTGTGATTCCCGGCACGGAGACAAACATAAGCTTGTTTTTGAGCCTACCGCCAGGTAGAGGCGATCATGTCATCAGCGTGCCGGGTTTGACGGACCGCTACAATTCGCCGACGACAGCACGTGAACTGGCCTTTACAATTGGAGAGCCTGAAGCTGACGAGCTATACCTCTCCAGGCTGACGGTGGTCGATCGGGGCGAGCTGTTGCTGACTTATTCGAAGTCTGTGGAAGAAGCGTCGGCAGGAAACACCCTCAACTACGACCTGCAGCCACAGGGGAGCATACTGGCGGTAGAGCCGGTGGTCGGGGAGTCGGCAGCTGTGCGAATTACACTGGATCCGGCGACGGTGATCGGCGCACTCGGACGGTTTTATACGGTGCAGGTGACGAACGTACTGGCGGCCGACGGGGCCGAAATGACGCGAGGAGCGGGAAATACGTTGGGATTCACGTTCACGGAGGCGAATCTGGACGACGTGTTCGCCTATCCGAATCCGGTGCGTTATGGGGAAGATGAGGAAGTAATGTTTGCCGGACTGACGGAGCAGGCGGAGGTAACGGTGCTGTCGATGGAAGGGCGCGTGCTGGCGCGGCTTACGGAAGTGGACGGGAACGGCGGGGTGAGCTGGAATCTGCGGGACCTGGACGGAAACCTGCTGGAAAGCGGCGTTTATCTGTACAGCGTGAGCGGTACAAACAGTGCGGGAAGCGGGAGTGAATCCGGGCTGAAGAAGTTTGTGGTGCTCCGCGGAGAATAAAATCGAAAACTAAAATGTGACCAAATCCGACTGCGAAGATTATGGGGTGAGTTACACAGCAATACACACACACACACGGTATGTCAGAAGCACGATTCTACATAGAACGGTCCGACGAAGAGTTGTTCGCCCTGGTCAAGGAAGACCGGGACGAGAAGGCATTTGACGCGCTTTACCAGCGCTACGACAAACGCCTGTACGCTTATTGTCTGAGTGTTCTGAAGGACAAGGAACAGGCTGAAGACGTTTTTCAAACGGTCATAATGACCATGTACGACAAGCGCCATCTGTTCAAAGGTGGCAATTTTGCGGCATGGTTGTTCACGATAGCACGCCACTTTTCGATCAAAGCCGCGCGGAAACAGGCCAGAATGACCGCGTTGGATGAAGTCAGTCTGGAAGAGACGCTGGAGAACAAGGAGGAAGACGTCCTGCTTGTTGAGGCGCTCAACAAAGCTCTGAAGGAGTTACCCGACAACTATCGTAAACCGCTTGAGCTGCGGTATTACGGAGGTTTTTCCTATGAACAAATCGCTTCAACCCTTGGAATTGGTCTCTCGTCCGCCAAGATGCGAGTTTCGCGTGCGCGCCGCATGCTGCAGAAGTTTTTATCACCATATCTCAACGAGGCGCGATGAACACTGAAGAACTTATTGATCGCCTGCTTGACGGCACGCTAACGGACACCGAATTACGGCAACTCGAAAGATTCATGATTTCCGACGACGCGGTTTCCAACCAGGTGCGCGAGATGTTGCATCTGGAAGAAGCTATGAACCGTAGCGCCGGCGGGCACTACGCGGCCAGCGAGGCATATCGCCAGGATGTGGCCGATCGCGTCAAAGAAAAAATGCGCGCAGAGTCCGGAGCGCTCGTCGGCACGAGCCGGATCGGCTCTATGATGGTCGGAATCGGCAGCTTCATGCGCGGCAAAGCCGCGATTGGAGTTGGAATCCTGCTGGCTACGGCGCTGATTGTACCGCTGGAATTCGGCACTGAGAATGAAGACGGTGCGCGATCGCTGCAGCCGATGAGCAATATTGTGGAAGACGAGAACGGCATGTTGCCGCCGGTTGGCGGGATGCTGGCCGAAATGGATGCAGACCGGTCCGACATGAATCCCGTGAACGACCAGGCCGAAGAAATTTCCTCGACTGTGCCCGAGTCTGAGGCAGCCGATCAAGTGCCGGCGGATGGAATTACGGCTCAGGCCAATGCAATTCCTACGCCGGTGGAATCGGTTTCGCACATGAGCGAAAGCGTAAAACCGGGTTCCGACGAGGCGCAGTACATCAACGAGCAGTTCCGCGGTCAGGCATCGGCCAAATCGTCGAAGCGCCGCGAGCATCTTGAAGAAGCCACGCGTCTGCACGAGAAAATGCGGGAGATGCAGGTTTCGGGCGATGTCGTGAATGCCGTGCAGGTGCGCAAGCAGCTCGGTATTCTGTATCGCGGCATCGGCATGCACGATGAGAGCGCGCGCTACCTGGATCAGGTCGTTTCGATCGCCCGCCAGGAAGGGATTCGTGACCTTGAGGCGACGGCGCTTGGCGAACTTGGTCTGCTCGATCGCGAGTTGGGACGAATTGAGTCTGCACGCTCGCGACTGGAGGCCTGTGTTGAGATCAAACGCGTAGAAGGTTCACTCGATCTGAAACGCTGGGAGAACGAACTCCACGCTTTGCCGCAGTGATGATGCGCCGAAAATAGACTCTCTTACTCAATTACCAAAGGCTGCTTTCCTTACAGGGAAGCGGCCTTTTTTGTATTTGCGCAGCCGTTCAGGGGAAAAAGGCGGCCGGTTACACTTCGAAGTAGTGATGTGAATAAAACAGGCTGCCGCTTTCCAATAAATGTTGCTATGTTGTTGTTTCAAATCGGGTGGCATCAGTTGAATCTGATGAACTGGCTAAGTTGTCGCTTTTAGCGTGATGGAGCCTTGAAACTATTGCTTGCAGTGCAATTACTGAAATGCACTCAGAGAGAAGATGCCAAAACTGTGTGCATTCCTTTCTGCCGGCCGGCGTAAAATTCATCTCGTGTTATTTGTTCCGCGATTTGTGTTACTGATCCACAAAGTGCCACTTTAATTTGCACAAATGACAATGAGCGAATCAATAATTCATTCAAAATCTATCGCGGAAATCCGAGCGGTATTTGGCTTGGACAAGCCGACACACCCTTTAATTACCGTACTTGATACAGAGAAACTTGCCTATGGAGAAGAAACTGTTGGTAAACGATTTTCGGCTGATTTGTACTGCATTGCTTTGAAAGATTCCAGTTGCGGTATTGATTACGGACGAAACTCCTATGACTTTGATGACGGTGTTTTGATATTCACGGCACCAGAACAGGTCATTACTGTCAAGAAGCCTCAGGCACTAAACGAAGTGAAAGGTTGGATGTTATATTTTCATCCCGACCTTATCAGAGGTACAACTCTGGGTGCAAAGATTGATTCGTATAATTTCTTCAACTATGAAGTAAACGAAGCATTGCATCTTTCCGATATTGAGCAAAACACGTTAAATCAAATTGTTCAACTTATCAAGTCGGAAATTCAGGAGCGAATTGACAATCACAGTCAACAAGTCCTGGTTTCCAATATCGATTTGTTGCTTAATTACAGCAAACGATTTTACGAAAGGCAGTTCAATACGCGTTCTGCCAGTCATCTCGATATAGTTTCCAAAGTGGAGTTGTTGCTCAAAGATTACTATGATGCAGAACAACTTATGGAAAAAGGCCGGCCGACCATCCAATATTTGGCAGACCATTGTCACTTGTCTGCCAGTTATTTAAGTGACCTACTGACAAAAGAAACAGGGCGTTCTGCCAAAGACCACATCAACGATTTCCTGGTTGACAAAGCAAAACACTTATTGCTAAGCTCTTCCGATTCCATCAGTGGAATAGCTTATACTTTGGGCTTCAATTATCCACACTATTTTGGCAGATTGTTCAAACAAAAGACCGGCAAAACACCACAAGAGTACCGACAATTGAATTAGGACAAAGGGCGCAACAACAGCGTCCTTTTTGCATTTCCGCGATTTGTGTTCATCCTTCCCGTTCCTGTGTTAACCCGCCTATTCAATTAGTCGGATATTTGTTTCATCAAATCATTTCCTGTCTAATCAATCAGAAAATCAATGACGATGAAACATAAAATTCTAGTCACGGGAGCAAGTGGTGCTTTTGGACGGCTTGCTTGCATTCAATTAGCCGAACACGGACATCAAGTTGTGGGAACAATGCGTTCGGCTTCAGGTAAGAATGAAGCTGTCGCCAATGCGTTGAAGTCGAATGGTGTAGCATTGGTTGAAATGGATGTAAGCAACGAAGCCAGTGTAAATGCAGGTGTGAAGTCAGCCATTGAACTGATGGACGGTCTGGACACTGTGTTTAACAATGCAGGAGTCGGAGCAAATGGAATTCTCGAATGCTTCACATCAAGCGACATCCAAAAAATGTTCGACGTGAATGTATTTGGAGTCCAACGACTTATGAGAGCTGTTTTACCACATTTGAGACAGCAAGGTAAAGGCACAATCATCCATACGTCATCTTGTATAGGTAGAGTAACAACACCTTTTTTAGCTTCTTACTCGGCTTCAAAATACGCTTTGGAGTCTTTGGCGGAAGGGTATCGAGCCGAACTTTCAGGGTTTGGAATTGAATCCTGCATTGTCGAACCTGGCGGTTTCCCAACCGGCTTCATGGGTGGGATGATAAGCCCAAGTGATAAAGAGCGATTAGCCCAATATGGCGAAATGGCAAAGCTTCCTGAGGCTGCTCTTGATGGCTATGTAGCCTATGTAGAATCCATTCCTGAACAACGACCTGAGAGAGTGGCAGAAGCCGTAGTGAAATTAGTGAACACCCCATTTGGTGAAAAGCCGTTTAGAACTGTTGTTGATTTTTCCGGATTGAAAGAAGGCATCGAGAACTACAATAGAGTTCTGCACGAGACGACCAAAGCGATCTATACAGCCAACGGAGTCGCTAACCTGCTAACATTAAACAAAGACTAAAATGCGAAACACAATACTGATAACAGGAGCAAGCAGCGGAATTGGAAAAGCAACTGCGTTGCATTTTCAGCAACAGGGTTGGAATGTAATCGCTACCATGCGCTCACCTGAAAAAGAACGCGCATTAAACACGCTCGAGAACGTAGTACTTGAAAGGTTGGATGTGCTTGATTTAACATCCATCGAGCGAGCAATTGGAAATGGAATTTCAACATTTGGAAGAATTGATGCACTTGTTAACAATGCCGGTTATGGAGCGTACGGCCCATTGGAATCGTTTCCACGGGAAAATATTGTCAGACAGTTCAATACCAATGTGATTGGTTTGTTGGATGTTACCAAGGCGGTAATACCGCACTTCAGAGAAAATAAAAGTGGCGTCATTGTCAATGTTTCGTCCATTGGTGGTCAAATCACCTTTGCTCTGGGTTCGCTATATCACGGCACTAAATTTGCTGTTGAAGGCATTTCTGAGTCATTGCACTATGAAATGAAAGAAATTGGAATCAAAGTCAAAATCGTGGAGCCGGGCTTCATTGCGACCGATTTTGGTGGACGCTCTTTCGACTTTCAAACAGGAGATATCAAAGAGTACGAGCCTGTCATCAGTGCCTTAATGAAACAATGGCAAAACCCAAACAACACAGTTTCAGAAGCAAGTCTGGTTGCAGAAGTAATTCATAAGGCAGTCACTGATGGTACGAACCAATTGAGATACCGGGCAGGGGAAGACGCCAATTTCTTGCTCGATAGCCGCAAAAAAATGACTGATGCGGAGTTTTTTGAAATGATGAACAACCAGCCTGGAAAATAACAAGTGCTGACCGTCATTGCAGGATGAATTGCGCAGTCACTGTGATGGTCGCAATCCATCCTGTTTTACGAAGTCCCCAGATCCTGTTTGCGTCAACATTTATCATAGTTGTTTGGATAGTTGTCTTTGTGGCCGAGCGATTGTCCAGCGCTGCCGGTCGAGTGATTCAATCCAACTATAAAGAACAGCTCAGCAATGCGCTTGGCATTGACAACAAACACATTGAAGATGCATCGTTTTTACGTTCCAAATTTGCTTGCATTGCCTGAGTTTTTACAGTTGTGCTCCGGACCAGGGTGAAAATGCACAACGGTATTACTTCGGACTATTTTTTTCATCGCGCAGAATAATATCCACTCGACGACTGTAGAAACGTCCTTCCGGCAGGTCATTCGGAAAAGTCACTGGATCCTCTCCGATGCCGCTCACCTGGATAGCCGGCAAGTTTAAAGTGTCGGCGATTGTCTCGGCGCGTTTGCGCGAAAGCTGCAGATTGTACGCTTCGTCTCCGATCACATCTGTGCTGCCGAGAATTCGAATGTTCGACGACTGCGTCGCCGCGGCGTGAACAAGCTGCAGAATGCGGCGGTGGTAGTCGGTGAGGGTGAACAGGTTGTAGTCAAAGCTCATGAGCGAATAACGATTGACGGTTACGTCGGCGAACTCCTCGTCGTCGGGATGAATTTGTTCAAAGAGCAGGTCTTCAACCGCACTGCTGTCGCGCGTACCCAGATAGTCCTCAATGATCAATTGATATTTTAGCGCAGTTGCACCAGGCTGCAGGACTTCGCTGTTGTTGTTAAAATCCCAGTCGATAAACTCGGGGATGCTATTCTGGCCTCTGATCGTGTGGATTTTCTTGCCGGTAGCTGCGCTCACCAGATCAATTTGCCACGTTGCGAGTCCTGCTTCGGTAATGACATCGGGCAAGAAACGAATGACTGAAGGATCGGCGTTTTTGGTCGTGTCGCGGACAATGATGGGTGCGAGGATGGAGCTGTCATCGGAAGAAAATTCAACGCGGCGATTTTCATCACGACCGACGGCGGAGCTCGCTGGAGAAGGCGTGGACGGAAGGCGTTTGACGTTGGTCCGGATGCGATTGCGGTCGATGCCCCAGACGTGCTCCAGGTAGCCGACGATGCGCGCCGCGCGCTGCTGCGCCAGGCTGCGTTTCTGGCGTACGGTGCCGGGGTCGTCGTTGCAGCTGGTCAGGACCAACTTTGCCGCGGGCGCTTTCTGCAGGCGGTAACCGACGATATTCAGCAGATTGTAGTAGACTTCCAGCGTTGAGCGTTTCGGCAGGGCGCTTACGCTGAAGACCTGTCCTTCATCGGGAATCAACTGCTGGTATTTGTCGGGGAGTTCGCCTGATTGCTGGTCAAAAAAGATGTAAGGAAGCAGGTTGATGACGTTGTTTTCAATGACTTCTTCGATGTTGACCAGCGCACTTTCCGCCAGGCGCCCGTCGCTCAGAACAAATCGCGCTTCGATGTTGGAGTTAATGAGCGGATGCGGCTGAGGAAGCATCCGCAAATATTCCTTTGTGATGGTTGTATGCGTGTAACGCGTGCTGTAGTCTTCTGAAACGGAGTCGAGGCCGCGGCTGGAGATCAGGAGCGTCTGTTGATCGGCCACATCCGGCGTCAAACGGACACTGGTGTCGCGAATAATTGTCGTGTCGCGAATGTCGAATTTCGGGGCGTTCGGCGACCAGACGATTTCCAGGCCCGCACGTATGTCAGTGAAATTCCAGTTCATTGAAGCCGCGGGCGCAAAGAGCGGTCTGCTCATTTCGGCATAGGGTCTGGCGACAAATGCATGCAGATCGTCGATGGGGAAGTCATAGCTCGCGCCGACCATAAACTCCAACTGCACGCCGCGCAGGTCCGGGATGTCGCGCGAATCCACAGTCAACTGATTTGTGCCGGATTCTTCGAATCGGCGGTTTTCGGGAAACACAATAGTCTGACTCTGCGAGGCCGTCGATCCAAGCGTGAGGTCCAGGCTGATTCCGGTTCGCAGGTGCAAGGCCGGGGCAACCCTGAAAAAAAGTTCAGGTCGTAGCGCAAGTTGGCGATAGCTCAATTCAAGATTGTGCTGGATCAGGCCTGGAATCGGTCCGCCGTTGATGTCCGTAAATGTCGTTGGTTCTTCAGTTTTCAGTTCAACCGAGTGGTCGCGCCAGGCAACACTGAAACCCCAAAGCAGATCGCTGGTGTCGATGCGCGTGTCCCAGGCAAGTCCAAAACCAGTCGATACGCCGGTCGCCGATCCGTAGGGGGCTACGTCGGCGGGCAAGGGCGTCAAGCCGGAAACGGTGTGAATATCCGCTTCGTGAAAAGAAGGGCCGGCGTCAAAGCGGATGGAGATATTAAAAGTTGTGTCAATGCGCAGGGATTGGGCATGTGCGCGGGGGCCGGGCACCGCGTACACGAACAACAGAATACTGCACAACAAACACCATCGTACTGCGCGCACAAGGTACTTCTAAATGTATACAATTGCTGATCTGGTCTGAATATAGGAAGGACGGAGGAGAATTACTCGACGATCATGGTGCGAACGACCGTCCGCCCGCATACGGTTAAGCGGCAGAAATAGGGACCGGATGTGAGGTCACGCCGCATGATGCGGACGTCAAAGGTTTCGCGTCCTTCGTCCACATTGACATCGTAGCTGCGCACGAGCTGTCCGCGGAGGTTGTAAATGCGGAGGTTTCCAGAGCCACTGCCAATGTTGCTGACTGAAATTGTCGATTCGACGGTGAGCGGATTCGGGCTGATTTCAACCGAAGCAAAAAGAGATTCGTCAACGGTGCGGCGGCCGCTGTAGGCATCATCAATTTTCACTACGCCGGGGCGTGCGTCCACCTGGATCGGAATTCGCTGACCGTTGCCTGCAAGCCAGGCAAAATCGACGATTTCAATGACGGTGGAGTTGTCGTTCCCAAGTGCGGCCTGGACCGGCAGAGAGCCAAGGACGGTCGGTTCACCGAGCATGAGTTCGCGTGCCGAGATGTCGCCGGACAGCGTGGCGTAATGATAACCTTCTACGATACGTCCACGAGCCCGCTCATCGGTAATGGCCAGCAGCGAGGCATTAAATCGCATCGTCGCCGTAAAACCAACAATATTGCGGGTTTCAAATTGCCAGGGAAGGTATGAGCCCGCCACAACGGCGATCTCAAGGTTGAAACTATCGCCAACTTTGACGTTAACTCGCGGCAGAACCAGCTGCGTCGGCTGGGTGGAGGGCGCTACCTGGCTAAGGTAATCGCCGCCCTGATCTTCGGCGTAGCTGTCCTGATTTGGATTGGTAACGATTTTGTCTGGTGCGGAGTCGGAAAGGAGAGTAAGAAGGCTGAGGTCGGGAGTCGAGAAGCTGGAGGCCAGTTGAGATTCGTGAATCGTCCATTGTTGCGCCAGTGCCCCTGTCGGCACGAAGCCTGCAAGGAACAAAAGTGCAACTGCAGTAAAAACGACCGGAGGCAAACCTGCTGCGGACGGGTTTCTAAGCGATTCTCGATGATTCAATCTGGACGCTTCCCACTGAACGATCAATTTTCTTGCCTGACCTGTCCGATAAGTTATTAAAGATGATTGGTGAAATCAATAAAAAATTACTTCCAAGGTAAAAATCACTTGGTTTTTTTTATTCTGCTTTTCGTTCCGGCAAAAGTAAAAAAGTCCGTTTGTCAGGGCAGGATGGGGTGTGATTGGCTAAAAACGGCGGAAACGGGCGGGAAAGGAAATAGTGCTCTCAGGCGGAGTGCGGTTGAGGTAATGCGTCGGGAATGGATATAAAAAGAAACGCCCGAACGTCTCCGTGAGGAGTATTCGGGCATTTCCGCGGACTATACGAGTACCAATTTCATCGTCGGAGGATCAAAAGGTATGCTCCGGCTGGACCATGTGGTCTGTGGATCACGCGGCGCCTTTCCCTCTAAGGCGTCGCACCCTTTTTACCCGACGACGCATGACTAATCCCGTTACCATCCTTTCGGTCACATCAATTCGTAAAATATTTTCGCTTTTTTTTCGCCGCCGGGGATGCGGGTGCTCGCGGCCGCTGAAAACGCGTAATTCCGTATATTTGAAGGCTTGTGCCGCCTGGGTGCGGCCGACACTTCCAGCTAGTTCATCTTCATTCCATAGAATCCCGATTATTGAGGCAGGATCTCCGTATGCAAACCTACGAGAGCGATGTGGTAGTCATTGGGGGCGGGCCCGGCGGTTATGTCGCCGCAATTCGCGCTTCCCAGCTCGGACTGAAAACGATTTGCGTCGAACGCGACAGACTTGGCGGTATTTGCCTCAACTGGGGATGCATTCCGACCAAAGCCCTCCTGAAAAACGCCGAATACATGGAGTTTCTGAATCACGCCTCGGAATGGGGATTCAACGTGGGCGAAGTCAGCGTCGACTTCAGCAAGGTTGTCGAGCGCAGCCGCGGCGTAGCGGACAGAATGTCCAACGGCATCAACTTTCTGTTCAAAAAGTATAAAGTCGAGCACATTGGCGGCCACGGTTCGCTGCGTTCGGCCAATGAAGTGGAAATTCGCGACAACGACGGCAACGTCACCGGCGTGATCAACACCAAAAACGTGATTGTCGCCACGGGCGCCCGCCCGCGCATGATTCCTGGAATCGACGTCGACTACAAACGCGTCATCACCAGCACGGAAGCGATGATCATGCCCGACATTCCGAAGTCGATGGTCGTCATCGGCGCGGGAGCGATCGGCGCAGAGTTTGCCTATTTCTACAACGCCTTCGGCACCAAAGTGACGATGGTCGAGATGATGCCGCGCCTGCTGCCGGTGGAAGACGACGACGTGTCCAAGGAACTGGCTCGCCAATTCAAGAAAGCCGGAATCAAAGCACTCACCGAAGCTAAAGTGCAGTCGGCCAAAACGGTCGGCGACGGCGTTGAAGTTGTGGTCGAGAAAAAAGACGGCAGCACGGAAACGATCCAGGCCGATGTGGCGCTCAACGCGGTCGGCGTCGTCGGCAACGTTGAAAATATCGGTCTTGAAGCGCTGGGCGTCAATGTCGAGCGTTCGAACATTGTGATCGACAAGTTTTGCCGCACGAACGTCGACGGCATCTATGCCATCGGCGACGTGGCCGGTGCACCCTGGCTGGCGCACAAAGCTTCCGCGGAAGGCGTGGTGGTTGCGGAATTCATTGCCGGTCACGAAACGAGCGGCGTGGACTACACCAACATCCCGGGATGTACCTACTGTCATCCGCAGGTGGCCAGCGTTGGTCTTACCGAACGCGCCGCCCGCGAGCAGGGCTACGAGCTCAAAATCGGCAAGTTCCCGTTTACGGCGAACGGCAAAGCACATGGCATCGGCGAAGCCAAGGGATTTGTGAAGCTGATCTTTGAAGCCGAATACGGCGAATTGCTCGGCGCGCACATGATCGGCCCGGATGTCACCGAACTCATTGCGGAAATGGGCCTGGCGCGTTCGCTGGACGCTACCGTGGAGACGGTCTTCAAAACGGTGCACGCCCACCCGACGCTCAGCGAAGCCGTTATGGAAGCTGCGGCCGACGCAGTTGGAGAAGCCGTCAATTTCTGATGAAATCGGCAAAGCCGCGGCAACAAACGACCATCAGGTCCAGGGTTGCCGCGGCATTAAAGCCCGGTGAATTTTTTGTGAAAAAAAGATTTGACAGGCTGGCAAATAGCGCTATATTTGCACTCGTCTTTGACGGACCCAGCGGGAATAGCTCAGTGGTAGAGCACAACCTTGCCAAGGTTGGGGTCGCGAGTTCGA
>CAYULF010000028.1:0-74662 GCA_964445695.1 uncultured Hyphomicrobiales bacterium
TGATCGTGTGCATCGTCGCTGTGGGCATGATCGTGTGCATCGTCGCTGTGGGCGTGATCGTGGTCCGCATGATCATGGACATCGTCACTGTGGGCATGATCGTGGACATCGTCACTGTGGGCGTGATCGTGGTCCGCATGATCGTGGGCATCGTCGATGTTCACAGCTGCGCCTTCTTCTTCCGCCGCAATTTCCCCTTGAATTTCTTTGTTAGTCTCCGGGTCGTCGGCATCCGGTTCTTCGGCGGCAAACTCGGCTTGCGCCGCTTCGGCCGCGAGGCGCTGTTCTTCATACTCGACGTAGTGCACATCCCACACCGTTGCGAGGCTGGTGTAAACGCTGCGGTCGATGGCTGTCCCCGTCGGTTCGAGCACGCCGCAGACGCGCACCTGACCGTGGGCGTGCGCCTGACTTTCTTCGTCGACGATGCCGTGCGTCATCGTTACGACGTCGTTGAGTTGGATGTCGCCGGCGGCGGCAATCTCCGCGCCGATCACAGCTTCGTAGTCGGCCGTAAACGCCGCGCCTTCGGCCAGCTTGACGTTTTCACCGCGGCGGAATTCAAACTGGGTAAAAAAGTCGGGCGCCACGCCGATGACGCGGTAACCGAGCACGTTGTCCCCGGTGACCATCGGCAGGGCCAGGTTGACGCGTGGATCGGCTTTTACGGAATCCAGGAAACTGTAGGCGATGTTGCCGACGGGCGGTCCGACGTTGTAAAGCGAGTTGAGGACAAGCTGCAACGGGCTGCCTTTGGCGCCCACAAGGATTTCAAAACCGGTTTCTTTTTGGGCGAAGGCGCGTTCGCTTTCCTCGCGCAGAATCAGCGTGGCGGCCACGAGGGCGACGCCGGCAGCAATTGTGACGGCGGTCAGGAAGGTCGCGACGGCGCGCTGGCGCAGCATGCGCAGAAGAATTCCCCAGATACTCATCGAACCGCCTCCCCGCTTGGTCTGGTCATCGAAACAATGGACGAAATGTCGGTAACGGCGGGCATCATTTCGATCACGCGCTGATCGTGACTGACGAGCAGCAGGGCTGCGCCGGCTTCCTGCGCCAGTTCGCGCAGGGCTTCCACAACTTTGCGCGAATTGGGGTCGTCGAGGTTGGCCGTCGGTTCGTCGGCCAGAATCAGCTGCGGTTTGTGGATAAGCGCGCGCGCCACGGCGACGCGCTGCTGTTCGCCGACCGAGAGTTCGGACGGCAGACGCTTGAGTTTTTCACCGAGGCCCATGCGCTGCAGTAGTTCCTCGGCGCGGCTACGCGCGGCTGCACCGGCCATCCCGGAAAAACTCTGGCCGAGGAGCACATTTTCGAGCGCGGAGAAGCCCTGCAGCAGGTTGAAGGTCTGGTAGACCTGGCCGACGCAGCGACCGCGCACGCGGTCGCGCTGCGCCTCGCCGAGGGCGCTGATTTCTTCGCCCGCGAGTATGACGGTTCCGCTGTCGGGCGTAATGAGACCCGAGATGAGGTTGAGCAGCGTCGACTTGCCCGAGCCGCTGGGCCCCGTGACGGCCATCTCACCTGCAGCGGCAACATCAAACGCTTTGACGGCAAAGCGGAAGATATCGTCGCCGCGGCCGCGAAGTTTGACGACGTGGCGCATGGACAGGACACTGGCTTGACTCATAGACCCGGGACCTCTGGAGGTTCGAAGGTTGAAAATTTGTTGCCTAAGCAACAATCTTGCAGGCGGACAAAACTCGGTTGCGGGCGACGTGAGATCAGCCCGGGGGCCACTTCATCTGTCGTTCGCCGAGCAGATGGAGGTGGATATGATACACCTCCTGGCCGCCGTGCAGATTGCAGTTAAAAACGAGCCGATACCCATCTTCGGCAAAACCGAGTTTGGCGGCGACGGCTTGCGCGCGCAGGATCATCTCACCGAGCAATTCGCGATCGGACGCATCGGCGTGGTTGATGGTCGGGATGACTTTTTTGGGGACAATGAGCAGGTGCGTGGGCGCCTGCGGGTTGATATCGTGGATCACGATCAACTGATCGTCTTCATACTCGATATTCGCGGGAATTTCGCGATTGATGATTTTGGTAAAGATGCTATCGGACATTTATCGGCTCCCTGGTTTGATGGCAGCGTGGACTACGTCAAAAATACGGCACGCGCGGCGGGGCCGCAAATCGGAAGCACGGGAGCGAACAACTGCAGGCCTGCGAGCGCAGTCCAGAGTCTCCAAGCCTGACGACTGTGAGTAGACGAACGCAGTTGCAGCGTCGGCAGAGTAAAACCGCTCAGCCGCAGTTGAGAGCCGTTTGAGTGCGGAGCAGGTGCGTGGAGTGCGGAAACATCGGCATTGAGGTCTGTGTGCAAAAATTGCTCGAAGTGAGGGAGATCGTTTTGCGGCGTCGGGCCAGGAGTCAACTGTAAGCAGTTGATTTCATTGATGTTGCGGCGACCAGGCTCGGGTGTTTGTGGCTGATGGGCGTACTTCGGCCTTGATCAAAGGGGGCCACCCCGCCGCCGCCTCGGGTATACTCCTCCACGCTCAGACGCACGCCTCCCACCCTGCTTCCGTGCAGATTTTTTCGGGATTCCATTCGTCGGGTTCGCGGACCAACACGCCGCATGCCGCGCGCCGTCAAAACAAGCTTACGCGGCTCGCCGCCAGATTCCTACCGCAAAAAATTTAGCGATGCTCATATCGTAGCTGAGCGGTCAGTATTGCCGTATGAACGGCTCCGCATGGGTCGCCACTCGTCACCACGTGGGAAGTGCTTTTGCCGGATGCCGCCGTGCCGGACCGGGCAAATGCGAAAAAACTTGATCGGGAACACACCGCAGCGCGTTGCGTCCAATTGAGACGCTTTCCCGCCAATTCAACTGCCGTCTTCAAACTCGCGGTGCAAGGCCTTTCCGTTAGCTGAAGACTGAGTGAATTCAAGCTCGCCGACAAACAAGACAATCGTGCCAAGCCTGAGACCGCAGCGCAAGCAAGGGCTCAAAGCGCTGTTTAACACTCTCAACAAACCTGTTAAACAATCACCCCCGATCGGCTTGGCGAAACGCCAGGTTATTAAACAACGAAAACCCCCGAACATGTCTGTCCGGAGGTTTTCCTGTCTGCATACCGCAGAACGATCGTGAATTACTTCACCACGTTCAGGGTACGAACGATCGTCTCGTTGCCGATGGTAAGACGGCAGATGTACGCACCTGCGGCAACTTCGGCGCCCGTGTTGTCGCGGGTATCCCAGGAGATCGTTTTCTCAGCGGCCGGACGCAGGTCGCCGTCGTGCAGAACGCGGACGGAATTGCCAAGTACGTCGATGATTTCGAGGCGTACGTTGGAAGCGCGCGGGACGCTGAAGGTAATGTCGGTCATTTCCGTAAACGGATTCGGTTTGTTAACAAGCTGCAATCCGTCGGCGTAGTCGTATTCCAGCGTGATAGCGCGCGAGAATGAAACAGTGCCGTCGAAGTCGACCTGACGCAGACGGTATTCGTAGCTTTCACCGCGGAATACTTCGGCGTCCAGGAAGTCGTAGCTGACCGGAGCCGTCGAAGAGCCGGCGCCTTGAACAAAACCGAGCGACAGGTACTCACCGTCGGAACCGGCCATGCGGCGCTCAACGTAGAAACCGGCATTGTTGCTTTCCGACGCCGTGGCCCAGTACAGCTCGATGCCGGCGGGCGGCAGCGATTCGCCGTTGAAGTCGGTCAGTTCCACCGGTTTAAACTCCTCGCACTTTTCGAAGTCGACGTACTGCGGCGGGTTGCTGAAGGCGCGCTCACCGAAGTACGGGCGGATCAGCGGAATCCAGCTGCCGCGCGAGTAAGTGAGGTGCCCCTGAACCCGACCATCGTGGGCGCGATGCGCATAGGCCGGATTGCCGATGGTCGGCGAGAACTGCGACCACGCACCGCTGCGATAGGTGTTTTCGTACGCGAAAAAGCTGCCGTTGATCAGCTGACCGGAGCGATTGCGCTCGCGCAGCGTTTTGTCGATGACAAGACTGGTACCGCTGACGCCGAGAACCGGAATCGTCGTGTAGTTCGTGGTCTGCATACCCATGCGCGAAGCAGTTGCGCCAAGTTCATAACCTTCCGTTCCCATCTGAGCCACGGCCATCCAGTATTTACCCGGCGAAAGCACTACTTCTTTCGGAAGCAGATACGTGGCGTACTCGTTGAAGATCGGATCGGAATTGAACTCGGCCGGACGGCCCTGAGCGTCGAGGTCGTAAACGCCGCGCTGACGCAGCATTCGCGTGCCGGAAACCTGCCGCGACCCAGGAACCTGGTCGCCTTCATAGAGCGAATACGTGACGTTCAGGATGTCGGAATTGAGGCTGCCGAAGTGCGCCTGATAACCGAGGATTGTATCCTGCGCGAACAGCTCGAATTTCATCGCGATCTGACCGGAGCGATTGCCGGCGTCGGCGCCGAAAGCCGAGGAAGCCGTGAAGCCGCCGCTGTTGGAGCCGGAGAGATTCAGACCTTTGCCGACGGCCTGCGAGAACTGCGGCACGTCGTTCGTTCCGGAAAGGTTCGGCGGGTCGTAGGCGAACGCTTCACCAAAGACCAGGTTGAATTCGCCGTAGGTCGTGTCGTTCAGCGGCTCGGGATCACCGCCCGGCACGTTCATGCGGGCGGCCAGGATGTAACGCCCCGGACGCGTCTGACGTGCGTTCCACACCGGAAAAGCTTTGACAGACTCGGTTTGAGCGCGCAGGAAGGGCAGCGTCTGCGCCTTACAATACACACGCAATTCATCGGCGGCGCCGCGTTCCTTGATTATCACCTGCACGGCAAAGGCGCGCGAAGGAATGATGCTGTTGTTCGACAGCTTCACTTCTACCGGAACCTCGACCGCCTGGCTGGCGGGGACCATCGTGTAGGGCCAGTTCACGCGAACAAGGCTGATTTCCAGGTCGGGATTTTCCGTCGGAAACAGGATCGCCGTGTTGTCGATGTAAAAGCGGTCATCGTCGTCCTGCGGGTCCGGCGGCGAGCTGTTGCGGTTAGCGCGAACAGTCATTTTGAAGCGAAACCAGCGTGCACCATCATTCGGAGCGTCGAGAATGTATCGCGGGATTTCAACGAACACTTTGTTGAACTCCTGGTCCTTGCCGTCGTCGAACTGGTCATAGCGCAGCCCGTCGGCTTTGGCCAGGGCCGAGTCGGAATTCATCTCGTGCCAGCCGCGACGATAACCGCCGCCGCCGAAGACGGTAAAGGACGGGTTACCGGTAACCGGTTTGTTGGGATCCGCCAGGTTGGGATGTGTGCCCCAGCCGCGCGGCCCAATGTTCGTGATGTTGTGGTACGCATCCGGGCTCGGGTTGGCAAAATCCAGTTCAAGCAGGTCGGGACGCTGCACCGGCGACGTCGTTTCCCAGTTGCCGTCGCGCACGACGCGAATTTCCGGGCCGATTAACGTGGCGTCCGACCAGCCGCGGTCAAACGTATTGTCCGGCGGAACACCGGTGCGCTGGTACGAGAAAGACAGGACGGCCGAGGAACGCCCGCGCAGGTCGACGGGGAACGATCTGATTTCATCTCCGTTCGGAGCCAGGTCGTTTCCGGCCAGATCAAAGCGGTTCATGCGAATCACCGGCGAGTTCAGGGTCACGAACTCGTTGTTGGCCGAAGCGAACTCGCCCCTCGGCGGCGGCGGGTTGAAGGTATTTGCGTCGCCGTCGACAGCTTCGGCGCCCAGCGAGACCCATTTGTTCACCGACGGAAGGGTGCCTTCGCGACGCGAGAAGTTAAAGTCCGTAACGTTGTCCGAGAAACTGTTGAGGACGCGAATGCCGAACAGACGAACACGCGTGGTGTCGTCAAAGGCCCATTCATCGCCGTAGCTGATGCGCGCGCCGGAACACTGCGCCGGCTCGCCGATCACCAGTGAAGTCAGACGCCCGATCTGGTTCGGCAGGAACTGGTTTGTTTTATACGCCGGGAACCTCACTTCAACAAATCCGTAGGGCGGCACGCCCTTGCCCTTGAACGGCACGGGTTCGCCGGCAAAGTTAACAAGCCGCACGCCGGTGAGCTCGGGATTCGCGAGCGCAAATTCATCGACGCAGACCTGACGGCTGTAGACCGTCGTGTCGTTGAGAATGTCGTTCTGAATCTTGAAACGCGTGCGGAAGGTCAACTCCTGTTTCTGGAAGTTAACGCCGCGCGTGCCTTGAATGTCGTTCGTCAGGTTCTGGAAAATCGCCACGGGCTGAATTGCGCCCAGCAGCTGATCGCCGACGAGAAGCTCGTAGTTGTTCGGATCGGAAACCGGGATGTTAAACTTGCCGTCGGTCGGATCCGGAATCAGATAGTTGATGCGAACCACGCGCAGCACGTTTTTGTACTGCTTGAATTTAATGGCAAGGTCGGTGTTCGGCGTCGAAGTCTCGGAGTTAACCGGACCGACGACAAACACGTTGCGGTTCCACAGGTAGGTCGAGTGCTGCGTATAGCGTTGCTCCTGGAAGTTGTCATCGATGTAGCGGGCCTTGCCGCGCACTCCAACAGTTGCATTAAAACGCACCACGGCCCAGGGATCTACGGGACGGTTGCCCACCACAAACAGCGGCGGGTTCTTGAAACGGTACAAAAAGTTAATCGTCGAGTCCGAGCGGTTCAGGGTTACCTGGGCATTAATGTAAAACGCCGGGCTACCTTCGCCGATGCGGTTATTTTCCGTAAAGTTGATCGTACCGCCGTTCGGATTGGTCTTAATTCCAATCGGCGAGAGCTGCAGAAAGTAGACCGTCAGGCGATCGCGGCTGACCGAACGTTTAAACCACACCTGGCCGAAGTCTTCCTTCAGGTTAAACTCATTATTAAACTGCGAGAGCTGCCAGTCGTCCCAGAACGGCGCGATGATCGGCGCGTCCTGAATGATGCTCGTCGTGTTGATGCCCGGTCCCGGGCCGAAGTCCGTCAGATTGGAGTTCGTAGGCCAGCGGATACCGCCGGTCGGGTTGGACGGATCGCCGCCGCATGCAACCCAGGTATAACCCCAGTCGTCGGCGATTGGATCTTTTAAACCATTGCCGTCGGGATCATTGCGCTCACGTGTGTCGTCGCTCTCGGGATCCCAAGCCGTCGGCTGACCTTCGGGAATCGTGCGCTCGCCCGTTTCCGAATCGTAGAAGTAGCGGCGATTGCTCAGCGCAATCAGACCGTTCGTTGAGACGTAAAAACTGTCGTAACGGATACCGTTAAAATAAAACGGAAACCCGATGCGCATCGGCCCCGCAAAGGCGTTGTCGGTTGAGTCGTCTTTGTTGCCCGGATTGCGGAAGTACATTTGTCCTTCCTCAAACGAATCCCAATATTCCGCCGGAAACTGGTTCGGGCCTGAGATAATGCGACGCCAGGTACCACGCTCAGTCGTGGTATCGACAAAGAGCTCCGACGGCTTGGGCGTATAGGGATCGCCGGCGCCGTCTTCACTGTCCACAATGTAATAACCGGTCGAGATCGGCGGCGAGGTGCGCGGCCAATCCGCTTCGGTGTCGAAAGGTTGAGGATAGGACGCTCCCGCGCTTCGCCTCAACAGCTCATCGGCCGAGCCTTTTCCGCCGGCAAGCAATGGGATACTGCCGAGCAAGGTCAGGGCCAAAACAGCCAGAAATGCACGTTTCATAAAACACTCCAAATGTGCAGGTCATATTCAATTTGTTTAATCATCTGGGCTTACGGATGTCATCGCTCTGCAGGGTTTAACCTGCGCGGGTGTTCGAGGCGTTAATCATCACCTTCAATCACACGGGGTGGTTGTATCGTGGTCCGGCTTCGTTCTGCACGACGCAGACAAGCCGACCATCCGGTCGCGTGTGACTCCGCAACTGACCGCGTGCAGGAAACTCTACGCGGTCACTCTGTTAACTGGTGTTTCATGCCGGCCTCCGTGACTATTAACGTTTTGTGTGTGGAACTGTGGCTGGTACAGAGGCACAGAACCGCATCTCCGGCTCCGTTGTACAACAACAGACCGGATGACTCAAGGTCCGGGCAATATGATCTGAAATTCGGGCGGTAATTGTCTTGCAGGCATTGATCACGTGCTACGGGCGGAGGGCGCGCAGATCAATGGTCCACAATTTAAACGGGCAAGATTTAAACAAACGGCGCTGGTCGGGCGGCTGTTCCAGCATCTGAGGGTATGGTTCGGCGATGGAACACAGAGACGCGCGTCGGGTTACAGTTGATCTATAAAAAGGATTTTCACACGGTGGAATTATTCTGAGCGCTTCGCTTCCTTCGCACGGCTCGGCAGCTTGCTCTACTATTTTGTTTGTCATTGAGTGGCATGTGACCGGCCTGTGCACTTGTTTACGGCGGGTTGGCAGATTCACCGGGAGGCTTGAGACTTATCTCTGCGCGACGAACAAGATAATCGCGCCAAGCCTGAGGCCGCCGCAGCGGCTAGGCCTCAAAGCGCTGTTTAAAACGCACAGCCTGAAAAATAGCACGTCGCCCCGATGTTTGGATCGGGACGACGTGTATGCGCGAGTGTTGTCTTTGAGATGATGTTTAACGCAATACCTGCAGCACCTGCACCTTGTGTAGTTTACCAATGGTCAATCGACAGAAATAAGCGCCGGCCGCTACCTCCGCCCCATTGTCGTCACGCGTATCCCAGGCTATGCTGTGCCGCGGGTCGGCAGACAACACGCCGTCGTGAAGAACGCGAACGGGATTTCCGAGTGCATCATAGAGTTCGAGTCGCACGTGCGATGCGGACGGAATGTTAAATATTATATCGGTTCCGGACCGGCAGGGATTTGGCGTGTTCGTCAGTTCCAGGTCATCGGCAAAATCGTAACTCACAACAACTGAAGCAGAGAACTCTGTAGTTCCGTCGTAGTCGACCTGGCGCAGGCGGTATTCGTACGTTGCGCCGCGCTGCGCTTCGGCATCAAGGAAGTCGTAGTGCTGTTTAATTGTCGAAGAGCCATGTCCCTGTACAAAGCCCAGTGAATTAAAGTCGTTATGGCTGCCGGCGGGCCGGCGTTCGACGTAGAACCCGGCATTGTTTAACTCGGACGCCGTATTCCACAGAAGCTCAACACCGGACGGCGGCGCGGCAAAGCCCGCAAAGTCAAGCAGTTCTACCGGCTTGAATTCATTCGTGTAAATCGGCGGATCGGCGAAGTCGCGGAAACCGGTGTACAGGCGCAGCATGGGAATCCAGCTGCCGCGGCTGAAAGTGTTAATCTCGCCAACTTGTCCGGCGTGTGTCAGGTGCGCGTACCCGGGATTGCCGATGTTTGGTGTGAAGTCGCCGAACTCAAAACTCCCCGGGTCGTTTTCGTACAGAAAACGGCGACCGTTGAGCAGATCGTTGGCCCGGCTCATTTCCCGCAATCCTTCCTCCAATAGAATACTCAGACCGGAAACGCCGAGCTCGGGTGTTGTTCCATAATTGAGCGTCTGCATGCCCATGCGATGCGCGGAACCGCCCAGTTCAAAACCGCGCGAATCGAGCTGACTGATGTAGAGCCAGTAAACACCGGGTTCGAGAATGAGCGGCTGCGGCAACAGGTAGGTGCCGTAGGCATCAAACAGTTTATCGGTTGTTACAGAATCGCCGGCGGCGTCCAGGTCAAAGTCGCCACGCTTGCGGGTTGTGACGGAACCCGTTAACGTAACCGCCGCAGGCGCGCCCGAGTTTGAACGATACATGCCGAACTCCACCAGGTCGGCTTGCGTATTGAGCCCGCCAAAAAAAGCCTGGTAGCCCAGAATAGTATCGGGTTTGTCAATGTCAAATCTGACGAATATCCGACCGGGACCGTCGCCACCGTCCGCGCCATAGGCGCTGCCTGAATTAAACAAGGCGCTGCTTTGTGCGCCGAGGTTAATCCCCTTGCCCGCCACGCCCGAAAATGCCGGGACGTCGTTGCGTCCCTGAACCTGCGGATGGTCGTGTGCAATGAAGTTGTTAAACTGCAGGTCGTAGAAATCATGCACAAAGTCGTTCAGTTCATTGCCGTCTCCACCCGGCAATATCAACCGCGCACAAAGCTGATAGCGACCTGGCCTGGTATTCTGGCCATGCCACCTCGGAAAAACCTTAACGGTCTGTGTCTCACCGCGCAGAAAAGGCAGCGTCTGAGCGCGTGAGTACACCGTGCGTAAAAGCGGATCGCCGCGCTCCATAATCTGCACCCAACAGGCAAAAGCGCGGCTGGGCGATTCACTGTTGTTAACAATTGTCACCAGCGGCCGCAGGCAATTGGCGACGTTGGCCGGAAATGCCGTCTTGGCAATACGTTCGATTTCGACGCTGCTCACTTCCAGATCGACACCTTCTTTGTCAGTCAAGATGGCCACGTTGTCGACAAAAAAGTCGTCGGCGTCGTCGCGAGGATAAGCCGGCAGACCGTTGTTTTGCGCTTTGACGGCGAACCTGACGCGCAGCAATGACTGGCCATCCTGCGCCGCTTTTAACATAAAGCTCGGGATTTCAACAAAACCTTTGTTAAAGACAAAGTCCTTGCCCGTGTCGAAGGGAAAGTAGCGCAGCCCCTGAGCCACGGTCAACGATGAATCGCGATCCTGTTCGCTGAAGCCGCGGCCATACCCGCCGCCGCCGAAAATTGTCAGCGCCGGATTGTCCGTAATCGGGTTTTCAGGGTCCCGTGAATTGTAGTGAACACTCCAGCCGTCATCCGGAATGTTAACCAGACTGTTTAATCCCGAAGCGTCGGGATAGGCCAGGTGAACTTCCAGCTCATCCGGCTGCTGAACCGGCGTCGTTGTCCAGTCACTGTTTTGAATTACGCGCGCTTCCGGCCCCACGCGCAGTTCATCCGACCATCCGCGATCAAAGGTATTGGACGGCGGCCGCCCTGTGCGTTGATACGAAAAGGATAACAGCGCAGTCTCCGCGTCGCCCAGGTCAATGGGATAAGAAATCAGTTCATCGCCGTCCGGCGCCAGATCGCTGCCGTCCAGATCGAGGCGGTTGAGCCGCATGACGGGCGAATCATAACTTAAAGTGAAGTTCTCTTCCACATCGACCCTTTCGCGCGGCGGCGGCGGATGAAATGTATTTGCCGTCCCGTCTACAACTTCCACGCCCTCGGAGCGCCAGATGCCGGCATTGGGAAGCGGCCCGGTTTGTTTTGTGTAGTCAAAATCCGAGGCATTGTCATACAATCCGTTCAGAACCCGCATCCCGTAGACTTGCACTTTTTTAACATTGTCGAAATTCCACGGCTCGGGGTACTCCAGACCGTTGCAGGCGTAAGGTTCAGCCAACGCCGAAAAACTCAGCCGACCAAAGTGCTCCGGCTTTCCCTGCATCAGATCTTCCACCGGCGGAAAAGTCACTTCAACAAAGGCATAGGGCGGCACGCCGTTGCCGTTAAACACAAGCGGCCGACCGGCGTGATCAATCAGTCGCACGCCGCTGTTCTCGGGGTCGGCAAGGGCGGCGCTGTCGACGCATTGAATGTACGTAGCAATGGTTTGATTCGCGCGCAGATCATTCGTCAGTCGATACGACACCAGGAAGTTGATGTCCTGAGCCTGATAGTTAACACCGTCCGGTCCCTGGATGTCGTTTGAAAGATTCTGGAAGACCGCGACCGGCTGAAAACTGCTCAGATCCTTGTTTCCCGGTACAACTTCAAAGTGGTCAGGATCTTCGGCTGAAACAGAATACGAGCCATCGAGTGGGTTCCTGCCGTAGAGGCGCAGGCTGACGGTCCGCAGCACATTGCGCAGTTGTGCAAATTGCACAGCCGTTGATGCTCCCATAACATTCCGGGTCTGACGTTGGTACTCGGTCTCACGCAGAAACACCTGACCGTTGTGCACCGCTTCCGTGTATTGTGAATAACGCCGCACCTCGCCCTGTGAGTCGCGGTAACGCGCCTTGCCGCGCACGCCTACAGTGGCATTCCGGCGCAGAATCGCGGCGGGATTCAGCTGTCGGCCATTAACCTCGACCTCGCTCACCGAATAACGCTCCGGAACAATTGCGATCGCGCCGTTATCGTGTTTTAAGGTGATCTGGGCGCTGATGGAAAAGTTTGGCGTAGCTGCGCCGGGACGGATGTTTGCTTTAAAGTCGATATCCGGCAAGGGCTGGTTGGGATGTTCTTTTTTACCGAGAGGCGAAAGGTTAACAAAGTAGATGGTCAGCTCCCGCCCGTCACGCGAACGACGGTACCAGACCTGACCGTAATCTTCCACGCGGTTGGTCTGACTGTTAAACTGCGAGAGATGCCAGTCGTCCCAGAACGGCGCAATAATCGGCGCATCATCAATCAGGGCGGAGCCGTTGATTGCATCGTCATTCAGAGCCGTGTTGCGCGGCGAACGGATACCGCCAAGCGGGTTGTGAACGTCGCCACCACAGGCCACGTGCAGAAAACCCCAGTCGTCGGCCACGGCATCGTTAAGTCCTTTTGTGAACTGTGCGTCGGTGCGCGGACGCGTGTCGTCGCTTTCATCGTCCCAGGCCGTTGCAGCGCCCGCGGGAATTGTTCGCTGCCCACTCTCATCGTAGTGGTAGCGCCGATTACTGAGCGCGATCACGCCATTGCTCGAAACGTAAAAACTGTCGTAGCGCACGCCGTTGAAGTAAAACGGAAATCCAATCTTGATCGGACCCGCAAACGCATTGTCGGTTGAATCGTCGGCATCGCCCGGATTGCGGAAATACGCATGTCCTTCCGGGTGCGTTGTCCAGTGCTCAGATGGAAATTGATTTGGACCTGAAATGATCCGATACCAGGTGTCCACTTCTTCGTCAAGCGAATGCAGCAGTCTGGTCGGATCGGGAACGTGACGTGATTCCGACGGGTCTTCGCTGTCGAGCAGATAGTAGCCGGTCGAAATTGCCGGTTCATCACGCACCCAGTCGGATTCGGCGTTGAATGGTCCTGGTATCGATTGACCGCCAGTATAAACCGTAGTTTCGTCGCTCGCCTTTTTGGCCTTAAGCGGAATTGCCATGGATAGGGCAAACAAACACAGGATAGAAATGCGTAGCAGATGTGTCATCCCAGCCTCCGTAGCTGTTAACATTTTCGGTGAACAATGCGGTCAATGCAACGGCAGGAACCTGCGACAACTTAGCCGTTGCAAACCAGCGGGCGGACGGCTTGACGTCCGATTAAAGCGATCTGAATGTGGGACCGGCGGCTGTAGCTGCATCATTGAAGCAGTCGAACGGGCGTCTGGATTGCAATTCAATGACACTCAGTCAATCCGCGCAACTGTTTAAAAGCCGGTTTTGGGCAAGCGGCTTTTCAGTATCGGAATGTATGGTACGGCGACTGAACACCGGGGCGGCGCTGTGGTTACAGCTGAATTAACCGAGCGGCTGGATTTATTGCACTTAAACAAATTGCCTATGGGCAACTGCGCGAATCCAGGGTGCGGGAATATCAAACTCTTCCGGACCTGGGAAAAGTAAAGACAGAGGAGGTCCCCGTGTTTCTTACAGCGGGGACTTCATTGCACAACTTAATGCTCGCCGGTCTGCCGCCTATCTGACGACATTGAGCATGCGTACGACCGTTTGTTCGCCAACCGTCAAGCGGCAAAAATACAAGCCTGCGGCTACCTGCAGGCCGCGCTCATCGCGGGTATCCCATTTTACCGTAGTGCGCGCAGTCGGGCGCATTTGACCTTCAGTTAACAAACGTATTGTATTGCCGAGCACATCCTGTATTTCCAAACGAACGGCAGCCGACGCCGGCAGACCAAAAGAGATATCCGTTGACTCACTGATCGGATTGGGTGTATTTCTCAGGTCAAGTGAGTCGGCGTAGTCGTACTCAACCGTGACGGAACGCGAATACTCGACAGTCCCGTCGTAGTCGACCTGACGCAGGCGGTATTCGTAGGTCGTCCCTCGCTCCACTTTGGAATCGAGCAGGTCGTAGTTTATCTGCCGCGTTGCCGTTCCTGCGCCTTTGACAAAACCAATGGAATTAAACTCGGCACTGTACCCGACTGTGCGTCGCTCAACATAAAAGCCCGCATTGCCAGACTCCGAAGCAGTCAGCCAATACAATTCAATTCCCCTTGGCGGCAGAGCTTCACCGTCAAAACTGGCGAGCTCAACCGGCGGAATAATTGGACAGTTGAAGGGATCAATGTAGATCGGTGGATCAGCCCAGGTCCTGGGACCAAAATAGGGTCTCAACATCGGAATCCACGAACCGCGTGTATACGTTCGCAGTCCATTGATTTCTCCGGCGTGATCCAGGTGTGCGTAGGCCGGATTTCCGACGGTCGGAGTGAATTGTTGCCAGTCGTCGCCGAAAAGACTGTTAACATACAAGAAGTGGTTGTCGTTGATCAACTCTCCCTGGCGCGTGCGCGTGCGGAAGTTGTGTGACAGCATCATGCCGGCGCTGCTGCCGCCCGGCTCCGGTTTTGTGGTATAATTTAAGGTCTGCATTCCCATGCGGTAGGCCGAAGCTCCCAGTTCAAGACCTTCCTGACCAGTTTGTGAAATTACCATCCAATATTTTCCGGGTGGTAAAACAAGCTCCTTGGGCAACAGATATGTCGCATACTCGCCAAATATCAGATCGTCGGTAGCGCCGGTAGACGGCTGTTCACGTGCATCCAGATCGTAGCGCCCGCGTTCACGCCGCATGAAAGATCCCGGAAGTGGGTTTGGAGCCGGTATTCCCCCCTCGTTTTCGTGAATCGCAAAGTGAACTTCCTGTGTATTGTCTGCAAGAGCCGCAAAATATGGCTGATAACCGAGAATTGTATCCTGCCGCGACAGTCCAAACTTAACTGCAATCCGTCCGCTCACACTACCGGCATCATCGCCGAACGCCGTCGCGGATGAAAAACGCCCGCTGTTGTATGCCCGCAGATTTATTCCCTTGCCTGGCGTCTCTGCAAATGATTCAGCGCTGTTTGTACCGACAATGTCCGGTTTATCATAGGCGAGAACATTGGCAAAATCCAGAGTGTAAAAACTGCTCGTGATGTCGTTTAAGGGATTTGGATCTCCACCGGGGACAAGTACCTTTGCTGCTGCAAAGTATGTCAGCGACCGGAACTGACGCGAATTCCAAATCGGAAATATCTTGACCGTTTCAGTTTTGGCGCGTAAAAAAGGCAGGGTCTGAACCCAACAATAGGCGATCTTTTCGGTTCCGCCGCCTTTTTCACTCAGCATCGCGACAGCACTAAAAGCACGCGACGGCAGATTGCTGTTGTTCACGATCTTGATCTGAATCGGAATCCCTTCGGCCTGGCTGGCCGGAAATGCCGAGTATGGAAAAGCTTCGTTCTGTTGACCGATTGTCACCGTGCTCATTTCCAGATCAGGTGTTTCTGTCGGCGGCATGACCACGACATTATCGATGTAAAAATCGTCAAAGTCGTCGCGCGGATATTTAACTATTCCATCGTCTTTTGCTTTGACTTTTAACTTGAATCTGAAATAGCGATTGCCGTCGCTGGGCGCATTGAGTATATAGTCCGGAACACAGACCCAGGCTTTAACAAAAGCGGGGTCGCTGCCCGCATCGAGCGAGTCGTAACGCAGTCCCTGTCTTCGCGTCAGAGCCGAATCAGGATTGTCTTCGTGAAAACCGCGCCTGTACCCGCCTCCGCCAAAAACGGTAAATGCGGGATTGTCGACAATCGGATTGTCGAGATCGGCAATGTTGGGATGCACGCTCCAGCCGTCATCAGGAATATTGACAATGTTGTTAAAACTATCAGGGCTGGGATTGGCAAAGTGCAGTTCCAGTACGTCCGGCTCCTGCAGCGGTGCAGTCGATTCCCATTGTCCATCTTCCACCACGCGCACCTCGGGTCCGATGCGAATCTCATCAGACCAGCCGCGATCAAACGTATTGGCCGGCGGAATACCGGTGCGCTGATACGAAAAAGATAAAACAGCGGAGGATCGTCCGCGCAAATCAATCGGAAATGAGATGAGCTCATCGCCGCCCGGTGTCTGGTCCCGGCCATTCTCATCGATGCGATTCATTCGCATGACTGGTCCAACCAGCGTAATATCAGGATTGCCGGGCGCTTCCACCACATCGATCGGCGGCGGCGGATTGAACGTATGTTTCCTGCCGTCGACCGCTTCAGCACCATGTGAAACCCATTTGTAACTGTCGGGAATCGTACCATTACGCCTGGTGAAATGGAAGCCGGAAACGTTATCGTAGAAGCTGCTTAACACCTGCAGCCCGTGCAGCCGAATACTGCAGGTATTGTCAAACGTCCACTCTTCCCCAAGCTTAACATCGGTGCAAGATAGATTCTGCGCCAACGCGTCCGCACGCAGCCGCCCAACAAGGTCAGGCTGGAAATTTGTTTCAAAGTCCGGGAAAGCAACCTGGACAAATCCATATGGAGGCACGCCGTTGCCGGTAAACTCCAGAGCCTCGCCCTTGTAGTTAACAAGTTGTACACCCGTTAAATCGCTGTTGGTGAGCGCCGCGCTGTCAACACAAATGCTGCGATTGTATACCAATGTATCTTGTACCACTTCATTACGAATCTGAAGGGTCGCGCGGAACCGGGCGTCCTGTTCACGATAATTGATACCGCCGACACCCTGGATGTCGTTGGACAGGTTCTGATACGTCACAATCGGCCGGAAGCTACCCAGCAAGGTGTTTCCGATCAGAAGTTCATAATTGTCCGGATCCGCAACCGGAATGGTGTACTGGAGAGTTTGCGGATCTTTCATCAGGAATTCAATCCGCACAGCTCTGAAAAGATTCCGGTATTGTTTAAAACGCAAGGCATTGTTGGGACCAAGCACATTCTCAATCGCATGGGGTGTATCCGTTTCCCGGACAAATACCTGCCCGTCGCGTAATCCTTCGGTATACTGCACATAGCGATTGACTTCCCCTTTGTTGTCCTTGTAGCGTGCCTGTCCACGAAGACCGACGGTTGCATTCTGCCGAACGATAGCGGATGAACTCACGGGGCGATTGTTTACAATGAGGATCGGTGAGGAGTACTTGTGAGTCAGAACGACGACGGAGCTATCCTTGCTGTTTAAGGTCACGTGTGCATTAACGGTAAACGCCACACGCTGCTCACCCGTCTGCGCATCATTTGCAAACACAATGTCAGGCAAGCCCGCATCGGGATGTTGTTTGGCGCCGATCGGAACGAGATTGACAAAGTAGATTGTCAATTCTTTGTTGTCCGCTGATCGCCAGTACCACACCTGACCAAAATCTTCCGCCTCATTGGTGTTAATGTTAAACTGGGGAAGCTGCCAGTCATCCCAAAAAGCGGCAATCAAGGGCGTTTCTTCAATCATACCGGACTGTGCAAAACCATCGGCATCCAGCGAGGTATTGCGCGCAGCCCGAATTCCGGCAAGCGGATCGTCGGGATCGCCGCCGCAGGCCACGTGATAATACCCCCAATCGTCCGCGACGGCATCGTTAACACCACGTGTATTCTGGGCGTCATTGCGGACACGCGTATCGTCGCTCTCCGAGTCCCAGGCCGTGGATTTTCCTTCCGGTATTGTTCGTTCGCCGTTGGCATCGTAATAGTAACGCCGGTTGCTCAGCGCAATCAGTCCGTTGCTCGACACGTAAAAACTATCGTATCGCACACCGTTAAAATAGTACGGGAAGCCTATGTTGATCGGCCCCGCAAAGGCATTGTCGGTTGAATCTTCCCGATCTCCCGGATTTCTGAAATAAGCAAAACCCTCTTTGTTAGTCGTCCAGTGTTCAGCCGGAAACTGATTCGGCCCCGAGACAATTCTGTGCCAGGCTTCGGGTTCTTTATCGAGGGATCGCAGAAGATCCACCACGTTCGGACGTAGCGGCGTGTCCAACGGATCTTCGCTGTTGAGCATGTAATAACCAGTGGAAATCGCCGGTTGGTTGCGCTCCCAGTCAGCCTTCAGGTTAAACGGCCCGGGAAGCGATTGTCCGCTGGTTGCAGCGGCGACGGGATCGCCTGCGTTTTTGTCGGCGCAAAGAAGATTAAACGGGGAAATCAATAAAGCGCTGAGGAATAAACAATGTAGCAGTCGTCCCACACAGTCCTCCAGTCAAAATTTCGTCAGCCGGTTAAAGTGATCTGTTTGCGGCAGCCTGGTACCACATCTCAACTTGGCTCTGTACTGCAAGCCGCACTTCATGTTACTCACGCCATGCAGTTCGGTGCATGAAAGTTCGAATTGCAACTCGCTTTCAACTTCGCGGTTTCGCGAAAATTGACAGTAGCTTTGTTGAACACTCAACAACAATCGAGAAGGCTGTTCATCAAGGTGGGGGGCAAACTTGAGGGATTGCGTCGGGTCAGTGGTTAACACGTATTACCGGTCGAGGTTACAGCTTGACAGGCATAGTTGACGCGGATTGTGGTTCTGCAGAATTGAGAGTTAATACATTTAATGTGTGCGCTGAAGAAACATACAAACATGTGCAAAAGTGTTTAAAAATCGAAAACCCCCGAACATTTCTGTCCGGGGGTTTTCTTATCTATTTACCGTAGAACGGCGATGAATTACTTCACCACGTTCAGGGTACGAACGATCGTCTCTTCGCCGATAGTCAGGCGGCAGATGTAAGCACCTGCAGCAACTTCGGCACCCGTGTTGTCGCGGGTATCCCAGGAGATCGTTTTCTCAGCAGCCGGACGCATGTCGCCGTCGTGCAGAACGCGGACGGAGTTGCCAAGTACGTCGATGATTTCGAGGCGTACATTGGAAGCGCTCGGGACGCTGAAGGTAATGTCGGTCATTTCCGTAAACGGATTCGGCTTGTTGGCCAGTTGCAGAGCGTCGGCATAGTCGTATTCCAGCGTGATAGCACGCGAGAAGGAGACCGAGCCGTCAAAGTCAACCTGGCGCAGACGGTATTCGTACGTTTCACCGCGGAATACGTCGGCATCCAGGAAGTCATACTTGACCGGAGCCGTCGAGGAACCAGCACCTTGAACAAAGCCGAGCGACAGGTATTCGCTGTCGGAGCCGGCCATGCGGCGCTCAACGTAGAAACCGGCGTTGTTGGTTTCCGAAGCGGTCGCCCAGTACAGTTCGATACCGGCGGGCGGCAGCGACTCACCATCGAAGTCGGTCAGTTCGACCGGAGCGAATTTCTCGCACTCTTCGAAGTCAACGTACTGCGGCGGGTTGCTGAAGGCGCGCTCACCAAAGTACGGGCGGATCAGCGGAATCCAGCTACCGCGTGTGTAGGTGCGATAGAAGACAACCTGACCGGTGTGCGCAAGGTGCGCATAACCCGGGTTGCCGATGGTCGGCGAGAACTGCGACCATGCACCACTGCGATAGGTGTTTTCGTATGCGAACCAGCTACCGTTGATCAGCTGACCGGAGCGATTGCGCTCGCGCAGCGTTTTGTCAATGATAAGGCTGGTACCGCTGACACCAAGGACCGGAATCGTCGTGTAGTTCGTCGTTTGCATACCCATGCGGGAAGCCGTAGCACCAAGTTCGAAACCTTCCGTACCCATCTGAGCAACGGCCATCCAGTAGATACCCGGCGAAAGAACAACTTCTTTCGGCAGCAGGTAGGTGGCGTACTCATTGAAGATCGGGTCGGACTGCGAAGTAGCCGGACGGCCTTGAGCGTCGAGGTCATAGAGACCACGCTGACGCAGCATGCGCGTACCGGAAACTTGCGTTGCCGACGGGCTTCCGCCGCCGTCTTCGTAGATCGAGTAGGTTGTATTCAGAACATCGGAGTTAAGGCTACCGAAGTGAGCCTGATAACCGAGGATCGTATCCTGCGTGAACAGTTCGAACTTCATCGCGATCTGACCGGAACGGTTACCAGCATCGGAGCCAAAGGCCGTCGAAGCCGAGAAACCACCGCTGTTGGCGCCGGAGAGGTTAAGACCTTTACCGGTAGCCTGCGAGAATTGCGGAACGTCGTTCGTACCGGTCGGGTTCGGCGGATCGTAAGCAAACGCCTGACCGAAGACCAGGTTGAATTCACCGTAGGTCGTGTCGTTCAGAGGCTCGGGATCGCCGCCGGGGATGCGCATACGAGCAGCCAGGATATAGCGGCCCGGACGCGTCTGGCGAGCATTCCATACCGGGAAGGCTTTAACCGACTCGGTTTGAGCGCGCAGGAACGGCAGCGTTTGTGCACGGCAGTATACGCGCAGTTCATCGGAAGCACCGCGTTCTTTGATCAGAACCTGAACAGCGAAAGCGCGCGAGGGAATGATGCTGTTGTTGGACAGTTTCACTTCAACCGGAACGCTGGAAGCCTGGCTGGCAGGAACCATCGTGTACGGCCAGTTCACGCGAACAAGGCTGATTTCCAGGTCGGGCGTTTCTGTCGGGAACAGGATCGCCGTGTTGTCAATGTAGAAGCGGTCATCGTCATCCTGCGGGTTCGGCGGAACACTGTTACGGCTCGCGCGAACGCTCAGTTTGAAGCGGAAGAAACGAGCGCCGTCGTTCGGGGCGTCGAGGATGTAGCTCGGGATTTCAACAAAGACTTTGTTGAATTCCTGGTCTTTACCATCGTCGAACTGATCGTAGCGCAGACCGTCCGCATTCGTCAGAGCCGAATCGGAGTTCATCTCATGCCAGCCGCGACGGAAACCACCACCACCAAAGACGGTGAAGGACGGGTTGTTCGAGATGGGCTTGGCAGGATCAGCCAGGTTGGGGTGCGTGCCCCAGCCGCGCGGCTCAATGTTCGTGATGTTGTTGTAAGCATCCGGGCTCGGGTTGGCAAAATCCAGCTCAAGCAGGTCAGGACGCTGTACCGGAGACGTCGTTTCCCAGTTACCGTCCTGAACGACACGGATCTCCGGGCCGATCAGAGTAGCGTCGGACCAACCGCGGTCAAACGTGTTGTCCGGCGGAACACCGGTACGCTGGTACGAGAAGGACAGGATCGCCGAGGAGCGACCGCGCAGGTCGACAGGGAACGAACGGAGTTCGTCACCGTTCGGAGCCAGGTCATTACCGGCAAGGTCAAAGCGATTCATGCGGATAACAGGCGAGTTCAGAGTTACGAACTCGTTGTTGGCCGACGAGAATTCACCTCTCGGCGGCGGCGGGTTGAAGGTGTTGGCGTCGCCGTCAACAGCCTCAGCGCCCAGCGAGACCCACTTGTTCACTGACGGAAGGGTACCTTCGCGACGTGAGAAGTTAAAGTCCGTAACGTTGTCCGAGAAGCTGTTGAGGATGCGGATACCAAACAGACGGATACGCGTGGTATCGTCAAAGGCCCATTGATCGCCGTAACCTGCACGCGAACCGGAACATTGTGCCGGCTCACCGATAACCAGCGAGGTCAAACGACCAATCTGGTTCGGCAGGAACTGGTTCGTTTTGTAGGCCGGGAATTTGACTTCCACAAAGCCGTACGGCGGAACGCCGTTGCCGTTGAACGGCACGGACTCACCAGCGAAGTTGACAAGACGCACACCCGAAACGTTCGAGTTGGCCAGCGCAAAGCTGTCAACACAAACCTGACGGCTGTAGACGATCGTGTCATTCAGAATGTCATTCTGGATTTTGAAACGGGTGCGGAAGGTCAGATCCTGTTTCTGGAAGTTGACACCGCGCGTGCCTTGAATGTCGTTCGTCAGGTTCTGGAAGATGGCCACAGGTTGCAGCGCACCGAGAAGCTGATCGCCGACGAGAAGCTCGTAGTTGTTCGGGTCGGAAACCGAGATGTTAAACTTGCCGTCGGTCGGATCCGGAATCAGATAGTTGATACGAACCACGCGCAGCACGTTTTTGTACTGCTTGAATTTGATGGCAAGGTCAGTGTTCGGCGTCGAAGTCTCGGAGTTAACCGGACCAACAACAAACACGTTGCGGTTCCACAGGTAGGTCGAGTGCTGCGTATAGCGCTGCTCCTGGAAGTTGTCATCGATGTAGCGGGCTTTACCACGCACACCAACGGTCGCATTGAAGCGCACCACGGCCCAGGGGTCGACGGGACGGTTGCCCACCACAAACAGCGGCGGGTTTTTGAAGCGGTACAGGAAGTTGATCGTCGAGTCCGAACGATTCAGAGTCACCTGTGCGTTCACATAGAACGCCGGGCTGCCTTCACCGATGCGGTTGTTCGCGCCAAAACTGATCGTACCGCCATTGGGGTTGGTTTTCAGGCCAATCGGCGAGAGCTGCAAATAGTAGATCGTCAGACGATCGCGGCTGACCGAACGCTTGAACCATACCTGACCGTAGTCTTCTTTCAGGTTCAGTTCGTTGTTGAACTGCGAAAGTTGCCAGTCATCCCAGAACGGCGCGATAATCGGCGCGTCCTGAATGATGCTCGTCGTGTTGATACCGGGGCCAGGGCCGAAGTCCGTCAGGTTGGAGTTCGTAGGCCAGCGGATACCGCCGGTCGGGTTGGACGGATCACCGCCGCAAGCCACCCAGGTGTAACCCCAGTCGTCGGCGATAGGATCATTCAATCCATCGGCGTCGGGATCATTACGCGTACGGGTATCGTCGCTTTCGGGATCCCATGCGGTCGGCTGACCTTCGGGAATCGTGCGCTCGCCCGTTTCCGAATCGTAGAAGTAGCGGCGATTGCTGAGCGCAATCAGACCGTTCGTTGAGACATAAAAACTGTCATAACGAATGCCGTTGAAATAGAACGGGAAACCGATACGCATCGGACCCGCGAAGGCATTGTCAGTTGAATCGTCTGCGTTACCGGGATTGCGGAAGTACATGTGTCCTTCCTCAAACGAATCCCAGTATTCCGCCGGAAACTGGTTCGGGCCGGAGATAATGCGACGCCAGGTACCACGCTCGGTGGTGGTATCGACGAACAGCTCAGAGGGCTTCGGCGTATAGGGGTCGCCGGCGCCATCTTCACTATCCACAATGTAATACCCGGTGGAGATCGGCGGCGACGTGCGCGGCCAATCAGCCTCGGTGTCGAAAGGTTGAGGGTACGACGCTCCCGCGCTTCGCCTCAACAGGTCATCGGCCGAGCCTTTTCCACCGGCAACCAGAGGGATGCTACCGAGAAAAGTCAGGGCCAAGACAGCTAGAAATGCACGTTTCATAGAATGCTCCAAAAGGTGCAGGATAAAGAAACAATGTTTATTCACACAGATTTACAGATTTCGTCGCTCTGCAGGTACTTGGGTTGCTCGGGTATTAACCCGTTAAAAATCATCGATTTAGAGCCAAACTCCGCGACAGAACACACAATAATTTTGCGGGTTACAAAAAGTTTTCCCCAATCTTATCAGTTCTTTGCGAATTTTTTGAATACCTCAATTTCAGGCTGTAAACGGCATGCAACAAGCTTGGAAGTTATGTAGGCCTGCCTTTAAAATCAAATGGGGCCATGTGCAAATTTTCCACATGGCCCCTGATATCTCGTTGAAGTCAGCGATTTTGTCTGCTTGAATCTAGTCGGTTACCTTCTCAAGCAGCCTATGCTTCAGAGCGTACTGCATCAACTCGGAGTTGGTGGCGAGTTTCATCTTCTCCAGAATGCGCTTGCGATACGTGCTGATCGTTTTCACCGACAGGTGCAGTTCCTTTGCAATACCTCCTACAGACTTGCCGGAACCGATCTGGCATAAAATCTGGAACTCGCGGTCTGACAGAGTTTCGTGGGCGGCCAGATCCTCGGATTCACGGGCGGCATCCTCAATCAGTTTTTCCGCCAGAGATGGGCTCACATAGCGCCCGCCGGACAGGCACTTGCGAATAGCCGTCATCAGTTCGATTGTGTCTGCTGATTTGTCGACGTAACCACTGGCACCGGCTTTGAGCGCCCGCACGGCGTAACGCTCTTCCGGCTGAGCGCTTAGAATCAGAATGGGCATGTCCGATTTTGCACTGCGAAGGCTTTTCAGGAGATCGAGCCCTGCACGCCCCGGCATGGAGAGATCAAGCAGAACGATGTCAAAATCCCGCTTTGCTATTTGCGCAAGCGCTTCTTCCCCATTTTGAGCTTCGGTGACTTCCATATCCATACTATATGTCAGGAAGAGTTTCAGACCGCTGCGAAGAATCTGATGGTCGTCTGCTACCAGTGCTGTGTGCATGTACTTGCCGCAATAAATGTAATACGTTCCGTGGGTTGGCCGCGTAGCCGTCGGCGCTATCTATCAACGCCATGAAGTCGGCGTAGCCGTCAAATTTCCTGAGCTGCGAATGAACTTGCGGGCGCTTACCTTCGGACCGGCTGGGCAGCCCGGTGTTGCAAAGGGGTAAGTAAAAGGATTGGATGTTTACGCGCCTCTGACTCGGCAAAAATAACACAACAGAGGCAGCCTGCAAATTATCCGACTTTCAAAATACACCAGGCAAAAATCGACGAAATTTCGCCGAGAACATAAGATACTCGCCCTGAGATGAGAGTCAACAGACGAATTCGGTACCAGCCGGGTCTCACTCAATAAGGGTGATTGCAACGCGGCGGTTACGTTTCCGACCTTCTTCTGTAATGTTGTTGGCGATCGGAGAACGTGCGCCAAGACCAGAGCGGTAGAGTCGATTCGGGTTGATACCTTTTCGTTGAAGGTAATTGTAAACGTGGTTCGCACGCAACTCAGACACCCGCTGCGTTTCTTCGGGCGTTCCAAAGTTGTCCGTGTACCCTGCAATTTGAACTTCAACCGAAGGATTCTGATTCAAGAAATTGACCACGGCATCAAGGTAGTCATAGGATTCCCCTGTCAGGTCGGTGCTGAGTGCACCGCCATCAACTCCGAGAATGAATTCTTCATTGAGTCCGGCTAGCTGGATCGCAGGACGCCGCGGACGCGGAGTTCTCACCTCTGCACTGGCGACGGTAGGCGGCTCGACTGTCACCGAGTCTATGATCGGCGCTTCCGGAACAGGCCGTTGAATGATGTCCAAAGCTGCAACGGCGATCCTTTCACTCGGCTGAATGGACGGGATTTCATAGTCAAAGCGGTTGGTCAGGGTTGCCAGGTAAACCGTCGGTTCCAGATAGGTTGGGTCATAGCGCCGCAGAATCCGCGTTTCGCTGTTGAGTGCGACCTTCAGTTCCAATCCAAGTCGCATAAAGCCCAGGTTTAGATCGGAGTTGAGGTTGTTCGTCACTTCCGTGCCGTAATGCAGGCTGAGAAACGGAGCAAAACGGACCCGCGCACTTTGTGCCACTTCCAGCATCAGCACTTCGTAGGCGGCGCCCACTTGTATCCCCATGCGAAAACCGTGAACGTCCAATTGGACCGCACGGCGCTCGCGGATCAACGCTGTTGAGTCAACCGTCGGAACAACCACGGCTTCCGATCCGGTATTGAGCTCAAAATCAAGTCCGCCAAAAACGTACAGCCCACCTACCACGTCCATTCGGGCAGATGGCGAGATTGTCAGATAATTAAATCGCGTCTCTCCTTCGTACTCAGCCAGCACGGATTGATTCTCCAGCGATTCAAAAGCTCCGTCGCGGACGTCAAACAGCGCAACATGTAGCCTCAGGCCCCAGCCCCACTCGGGTGGATTCCACTCTGCCATCCCACCGATGAAATATCCAAGCGAGGATCCGGAACCGAAATGTCGCCCGAGATTGCGAAGTTGCGCAGAGCGACTTAGCGCCAGATTCAGATCGCCGAGATAGGTGCCGAGGTTAGGACCGCCGAACACACCAAACCAGAAGTCGCCATAGCCGGAAGTTATTATCAAAGTGTCTTTGTTGTCGAGTACATCCATGCGCGTGGCTGCGCCCACCAGTTGACGATCGGTGCTGACGTCATCAACTGAAAACTCCAGATCAGGCTGATCGTCGGCGGACGAAGATTCCGGGCCGTCGTTTTGCACTGCGAGCAGATGCAGGGGCAAACCTGCAAACAGGCACACAAGCAACAACAATTCTGGAATTCGACGCCGGACCATCGCGAAACACACTTATCTGATTAGTTGAAGTTTGACGTCGGCCGTTGAAATCAAAACGGCCGGATCATCAACCGGGTATGCGGTGAACCGCACATTATATAGCCCTTGCGAGCTGAGACGCGCCGCCTCGAATCTGATCTCATAACGCCCGATCGGAGTAATCTGGCGGTCGATCAGCGTTTCAACTTCACGTCCATTGAAATCGTAAACTTTTGCCGTCAAAATTACGCGGTCGTCGACAGCATACTGAATAGTCGTCTGACGAGAAAATGGATTTGGATTTGCCTGTGCGGAACTGATGACCGAGCTCGGAACGTACACACGCGTTTCGGCCAGATAAACCAGGCTGCCGTCAAAGTGATGATAGTACAGTCTATAAACGTACTCTTCTTCACGAAATTCAACCGTATCGCGTGTCGAGTAGTCAAGAGGCGTCAGACTCAGGCCGGGACTGTTCAGATCGGCGCGACGACAGTCCGGATCTTCAGCCGGATAAAGTTCATGGCAGGCAATCGTGTCAACAAAATCCAGTTCATCCCCCAGCTGTCCAATCGGCCTGATGCCACGCACGATAACAAAACCACGATTGGCATATTCGGATTCGGTTCGCCAGAACAGTCTCACCTTGCGATCGCCCAGATACTCGCCATAGAAATCTACCAGCAGGAAAGGGGGCAAATCGATGTCGCGAACCTCATAGGAGGTGGCATAATCCCCGACAAGCATCGCGACGTTATCATCGGAAAAGAAAAAAGGCGCACGGTCATCAAAAATCTTGAACGCCGTGGCCTGAAATTTTGTCAGCGGCTGCACCCAGTCCATGCTGAGCGGCAGAAAGCCCGGCTCGGGAATAGAAACCCGAAAGCGACCAACCCGAATACTGTCATCAACAGCAACCGGAATACAATCGCCGAAATTGCGGGGTCCCAGAACGCCGATACTCATGCGTCCCGGGAAGGTATTGTGAATGATTTCGTATTGGGCGGCAGGCAAATCGGAGAATCCCGGGAGCAATTCCACTGAACATTCTTCCATTGCGATGCCGGGAAATTCCAGTTGGAATGTTCCATTTGCCCACATGAGCCATTCGTTGTCCGAGATATTTAGTACCCAGACATCCAGGTCTACCGCATTGGGTTTGGGCTGCGCCACCAACACGGCGGAAACATGAGCAATCGTGTCCTGCTCATTTTGTGCAGAAGCCCTTTCTGGCAGTACAAGACATAGGACTGCGCAGGCAAGCGCCAGCAGAACCGCGTGCCGGCGGATTAGTACCGGCAGAAGTCGATGAAATTTGTGTGGGCGGGTTGTCTTCATATCAGGCCATGCTCCCGGATTATCGCGCAAAGGATTCCTTTTCGCGGTTGTTCCAGGAAACATTCGCATCTCGCGTTGTCACTATGCCGTTCATGTCGGTGTCGGGGTTGATATATCCCTCCGCATCGTGATTTAGCCAGGTTGCCGTAGCCGAAGAATCATAGTCTCTATCGTCAATCAAACCGTCGCCATTGGTATCACCGCCGATCATAGCGTAATATTGACGTCCGGTTTCACTTTCATCAACAAGGTTGACGGCGTTGCTGCCGCCCAGCAGCAAAGCTGCACGCGTAAAATCAAAAGTGTGAATTTCCGGCGTCAGCATCTGTTGGTCCCGCGTTACCACGGCAAGGTGATTGCGATGGTGGACAACGATGTAGTAAGTGCCGGAATCGATCTTGATCTGAGTCTGGCCGTCACGATAGTCGACGATATTGCCGTCCCATGTGATCAGGCCGGTGCGGAAGCGGGATTCTCCGCCGCTCAACAACGTGCGGAACTCCACCACGACCCAGTCAACAATTTCTTTGCGGCGGTCACCCAATTCTCCCATGGCAATAAACTGCCGGTTGGGATCGAGGCTGTAGGGATACATTGCCGGAGGAGAATCCGGCAGGAAGCCGCCTTCAGACAGATCCGCAGCCATACGACCATTGCGGTACGGACCTTCCATGAGAATGCGAATGTCGACAAGTGCATTGGGCAGCAGTTCACCAATGCCGACTGCATAAAAACCGGAGCGTTGCAGATTTGCTACGCTGCCTTTGGCCCAGTTTCCGTCTATCTCAATTGTCTCACGTGGTTCGGCCACGTTTTGCCAGGCATCAACGGTACTGTACTGCAGCTGAACATCAAAGGTGTCCAGACCGTTTAACTCATCCGTTTGATCCAGACGAAACGCATAACCGAATTCGGCGTTAAAACCATCCTGCACAATTTCGCCGCCTTCATCTTCTGCCGTTACGGTAATGGATCGGAGAACTTTGTCTTCCGTGTCTACCGTCAGCGGCAACGGGATAGTATCGGGCAACACTCGCACCGTCATGGCAGTCATTCCACCAAGACTTTGCTCATCGTCAAAAGCGGCATAGGTGTGTTTGTTGTTAAACACATTTTGCACTCCGCCCGCAGCCAGTCTCGTCCGCCGCACTGAACCGCGGACCTCAACATCGTCATTTCCGAATTCGGGATTTTCGATGCTCGCATGTGTCAACACATGCTGTTCCTGACCAGGATCCGTATCGACATTGCTGCCAAGATATAATGTGTCGTTGACCGTCACGGACTGATTGAGAACCAATCCTTCCGTGGTTTCAAGCCGCAGATTCTGCAGCGTGTTGTCATCCACCGGAAGTTCCGCTCCGGAGAACATCTTCCCATCACCGATGTAGGTGACGGAAACATTTTCGCCAAACAGCGGAGCTTCGGCCAATTCGGATGCAACACTTCTTACTATCAACGCCGAGTCGCCAAGAGTAAAGTTGTTCGCCACATCGTTGCGGAACATACCGCGCAACAATTCCAGCCGACGGTTAACACTGAATCCACCACCGTTAACAACATCAGAACCAGCAGCATTGTCAAGTGCAAGAACTTTGAAACTTCCGCTGCCGTCAATCGCCTGTGCCTGAGTACCCTGCATCACAACTCGACCGTGCAGGAAATCGCGATTAATTATACCGTTGTGTTTAACACGACCATGAGTTACAACTTCAGCGCCTTCACGCATGACGATTTGCACTTCACCTGAGGCGGTAACAAATGTGTCGAGCGTTACGATGGTATCAAGTGCTTCAAGTCGTTTAAGTCCACGGCCACTGAATTCGAGATTCTGGTAAACTATCTGGGGAACAAACTGCGATTGCGATTGGTCGTCGCCGTCATAAATAACGTGGCCGTCGATGGTGTCTTGTTGAAACGATGCCGCGGCACTGATGAAGAGACTGCCGGGATTGGTAATTCTTCCCTGGCTGCTTTCCGCTACGCTCGTTTCAATCTTGCCTGCGTTGTAAATCTGACCGGCATTCTTCATGGATCCACCTGTCCTGCCGAGCGCGATACCGGGCAGGATTGCTGAAAGGAGAACCGTCAATATGAGAATGCGCTGTTTCACGTGTCTACGTTCTACTTCCCTGTTGGCGGAAAGGAAACCTGCTTGTTTAAGCGGAGTGACTTCAACCGTAAGCCTGCGTGCGTCACTCACTTGCGTTGACAGCCTGTCTTTCTCCGGAGTACCGGTCGGGCTGTTCGCCCGACCGGTTCCGAATCATGCTGTCTTTCCTGTCAAATCACAGAACCCATGGACGGATTCAAACTGATTAGTCACAAACGCGGAGCGTACCGCCGTTGGCGATATAACCGGTGTTGTCGATCGAGTTGGCCTGGAAGTGACCAAGGTTGCTGCCGATATTACCGAAGTTGATGAAACCGGGGTAATCGATGGCATCGCCTTGCGTCGTCGTCAAAACTGCTTCCGTCGGAGCCGTCGTTGCGCCGAGACCCGAAGCGTTCGTCAGCAGACCACCGGTGGCAAGCTGCCACGCAACCGTACCGTCCGTCTCATCGGCGGCGCCTGCGGCGTCATAACCGATAAGCAGACCACCACCATCTTCGACCGTCACGTTGACTGCCAGAGCGTCGTCACGCGTGTTGTCGCCGCCCTGCGAATAACCCTCTTCAATCTGACCACCGATCGGGCCGGCAATCAGACCGTCAATACCGTCACGACGATAACCGACGTGAACCGTAAAGCCGTTGGGGATGATGACGTTGTCATACTCGTGCGGTTCCAGACCCTCGTCCCAGGTGCCCGGGTTCGACCAGCGACCGTCGGCAATAGCGTAGAAGGTCGTCGGTCCGCCACGCAGCAGCAGGTCGTTGGTTGCGTAGAATTCGCTGATGGCGTTGCCCGGCATGGCAACCGCCGTAGCGTCGATACCTGCCAATTGCACATAGCGGAGCTGGTTGGCATTGTCGCGCGAAGGCGCATTACCCGTAGCAACTTTCTGCTCGTTCGTACCGTCGGCCTCGAAAAAGCGAAGCTGGTCTTCCGTCGTAACCGGCGAAGCACCACCCCAGCCGGCGCCCTGCTCGCCATCCTGCCAACCGGCGCGAATGGTAGCAGTCCAGGTGTCGTCGTCGAAGTCAAGCGTAATTTTACGATTTACGTCCGTCGAGGCGTCGTAGTTGTTCGGCGCGGTACCAGGCTGAACATTCATCTCGAAGTAGCCTGTGTACGGGTTGTTCGTGAACGTTACTTGCGATTCGGCGTTGTTGAATGTGTAAGGACCGGCGACACCAGCGTCAACCGAACGACGCATGGCGCCTACAACTTCGGTATAGTTCGTGGCATCGTAATCGGCCGTTGCGTTGGGGTCCGTCATGAACAGCGTATTGGCGCCCATGTCCAGGTTGCCGCCTGCACCATCGGTAACACCGACGTCCAGGTTGTTGCTCATGTAAACATCGCCGCCGGCATCTTTCACACCGTTATCCGTGCTCAGGTTGCCATAGGGATTGGAAGCGACCGTCTGCATAACAACCTGGTTAGCCGCACCGCTGAACACAACCGTCGAAGCATCGTCGAAGTTGGCGTTCACACCGGCGGCGTGGTTATTCGTCAGGCTGCCCGTCACAACCACGGTAGCGTTTTGCTCCAGATTGATCGTCGCGGTAGCCAGGTTGGCAAGCGTCATCGTGCCGGAGACCGTCACGTCGCCTGTACCGTCGCGGACAAAGAAATCACCATCGTTAACGTCGACGGTATTCGAAAATTCATTGGTCGCACCGGCGCCGGCAATGTCAAGCAGACCGCCGTTGTCGATGGTAACCGTACCGGCAAATGTACCGTTGCCCGTTCCGGTCGTAAACTGACCGTCGGAGGCGCCGCCACCCGTGGCGTCGACCAACAGAGGCGCCGCGGCGTCCTGCGTAACTTCGTCGCCGACCGTCAGGCTACCGAGAACTTCAAAGCCGCCTGTGTTGCTGGCCAGCATAACGAGATCGCCGTCGATCGTCGTTTCGTCGCCTGCTTGCAGCGTTTTGGTACCGGCCTCGCCCAACTGAAGATTGTTGTAGCGGTTTGTGCCGGCTGCCACGCCGACCTCAGCAAAGATGTTCTGTGCGAGCGAACCATCGTACGTGAACGTTCCGTTGTACGTACGGTTCGCGCCGCCGGCTGTGTAAACTTCGCTGACAAAAATTCCATCGGAGATGGTCTTCAGCGAGGCATCTTCAACCGTCAGGTTCTCGTAGTAGCGCCCCTGAACAGTTTGTGTACCGGCCGCTGCGGTCCAGATCACTTCGTAAGGAATGCGCGTTCCGGCGGTTTCACCGGGCGTCAGTGCATCCACGAATACGCCGTTCTGGTCGGTGAAACGGTTGTCAATGCCTTCAAAGGTCACAGTACCGTCACCATTGAGTGCGGCGCCGGCGCCACCGCTCTGAAATTCACCGGCAGTCGTACAAAACACAATGTCGCCGATATTGTTTATCGTACCGCCGTCATTGTTCAGATTCTGCGCAACAGCACCTGCTCCGGCGACCACGAGACCACAGGAGGTCGCAAGGGCAAGGCGCTTCAATTTGTGCTTAATCCGCATGTTGATTTGTCCTTGATTGATGAAGGAATACAGCATGAATTGATTGAATTATGTGTTGTAATGTTTTTCGAGAGAACTGATTCTGTGCCAGAAAAGCGCTGGAATACGACGAGATGCCCAGGCTGTACTACAAACATAGCCCAGAAGCAAGCTTCAGTTCAATCCGTAGAACTACGTATTTTGAGGAGGGAGAGCCAAGCAAGTACGACTGATTTTTCGTGCCATTAAATCAGAAGTGACGAAAACGTAAACGTCAGGGCAGATTCAATAGTGCAAATCTGATCAATCCGGCGACGTTCTTGATTTGCAGCTTTTGCATGAGGTTAGTGCGGTGAGCCTCGACTGTGCGCGGACTGATGAACAGTTCTTCAGCGATTTCCTTACTGGTCAAGCCCTTTGATATCAACTTCAGAATTTCCTGTTCGCGGTCTGACAGGTATATATTGACATTGGCAATGCTGAACTCATCACTGAAGTATGGAACTTCGTTGGGATTGGCCATTATCTTCAAAATTGACGAGCTGAAAACGCGCTGACCACGCACCACGGCATGCAGCGCATCAATCAATTCCTGACGGCCAACTTCTTTTGACAGGTATCCGTTGGCCCCGGCGGACATGGCCTTGGTCAAGTGAAAATTGTCTTCGAGCGACGTCAACATGATGATTCGAATGCTCTTGTCGTACTCCTTCAGCTCCAGGACTGCTTCAATTCCGGTCTTTTCCGGCATCAGGATATCGATCAGTGCCGCATCGGGGTGGAGTTCTTTGACGAGCCGGACAGCATTGTTACCATCGGGCGCTTCGCCGACAATCTCAATGTCGTTTTCAGACTTCAGCAGCGTTTTCAATCCGAGCCGAAATACTTCATGATCATCTGCGATGACTATACGCATGGTCGTAGGTGACAGGAGTGAAACAAGGTGCGGCTGCCGATTTCCCCTGGGCAGAAGCGCTCGTTATGAGCCGATCTTCAATCGACCCTCATTGAGTATCGTCGCGTCATTGCTGACTGCTCCGAATACTTCAAAAGCATTGACGCCGGGTAAAATATGCAATATTGCGCCGTTCTGCACACGTAAATCTCCACGGGCGCGAACGGGCAGGGTCACGGTCTTGGTGCCGCTAAGGTTGATATCGACGTTGCCGTAGCCGTCCAGCCCATTGGGCGGAGCTGTGACGATCTGATTGATACCGTAATACTCGACCGTGTTTTGAATGTCTATCCGGTAGTTTGCAAATCCAGGCAAGGCAGTTGAAAAGTCGGCCGAACCACCAATCCTGAGCAGGGTATTGCTCGTCATAACGGCTTCCCCACCGCCCGCATTACCTACTCCGAAAGTCACCGCATCCAACACGCCGGAAATCAGTCTCATAGCCTCGGACACGGTCAAGTCGCGATCGAGCGTCACAACGTTGTTACCGGTCGCTCCACTGTTTTCGACCGTGAAACTCGCCATCGTGGCAGGCAGGCCGTCGCCCAACACCTGATTGGTTGTTCCACTATATACATAGCTCGCTTCCGTTGAAAACAGCCTGTTTGCGGTCCGAACATTGCCGCTGCTGACCGGCGATGCCACAATTCCCTGCGGAGACCCGATTCGGAGAGTCGCTCCCGTCGTGGTTTGAAACCACTCGCCGGAGATTGACCGGTCGGCCAGATCTAACGTTCCGGTATTTGACAGTGATGTTCCGACAGTCATACCGCCAATCGTGCGATCCGTGTCCAGTAAAACGACGTGGTCGCCTGTCCCGGCGGTCCCGCCTCCGATTACGATGCTGTCCTGCGGATTGTCGGGGAAAATTCCCGGGCCAACCGGCGCGCCTAGGTGCGATGGATCAAATGTCCACGTAGAACCAATATTCCACAATCCGGACGCCAGACTATAGAATATTCGCCTGAAAGCACCGACATCGCCGAGGGTCCAGTCTCCCTCAAACTCAGATGCCGCCAAGGCGGCCGGCGAAGTAAAGATGTTGCCTCCGGAGTTAAGTGTTGCACCCGACATCAGACGCCATGAACCACTGCCGCCTTCATCAACCGGATTCCAGCGGGCGATCGTGGCAAAATTGCTTTCGTCGCCTGTTATGTCATCAACACCGTCGAGGTAATGAAACGTCCACTGACCGGACACACCGGTGCTTACGTCGCCTATTGCCCAATAACGCCGGATATAATCGCTCGCTCCGCCGCTCAGATGCAAGTGGCCGCCGTCCGCTTTCTGACCCGGCGATACTCGAACACCAACAGAGCCATCGGCTCCTGCAACAGCAGCGGCAAACTCCGCAGGAGTGTATTTATCCGCGCCGCCGTCAAAAGATCCAAGGGGGAACAGATAGTTGCCTCCGGAGGCCGTCACGGCTCGATGCAGTCGTCCGCTCAGCAGGCTCGTACGCACGTATCGATATGGCGCGGCGCTTGTCCCCGCGTCGACAATTGCGCCAACAGCCGAAGACTGAACCGTAAGATTTGCACTGCTTCCAAGTTCGACCACCTGCTGATTTGAATTGGCGCCTTCACGCAGGTCGAGTATGCCGGCTACGCTGACGTCGTGACCAAGGTGAACGACGCCGCTACCCGCGGCGCGATTCATGGTCATGTGCTGCAATGCCGTCACACCCGCGCCGGTAACGTTCTGATCGTCCGAGCCGCCGCCCTGGAAGGTCATGACCGCATCAGGAGCGGCTGCAGCGCTTCTCAGTTCGGTGAAATCAATGCGTCCGTCGTTCAACACGTCCGCCTGAATTCTGAGGTTACCGGCCGCCGCCAGCGGATGCAGCACAGCGCTTGTACTGCCGACCGCCAGATTCCAGATTGCACCGTTACTCACTTCTATATCAAATTCCTGGGCTGCGGCCGATAGAGCGTCTCCGAACTGAATCGTTCCGCCGGTTACGTTGACCGTGGACGCCAAAATATTGACATCCGCCGGGCGACCGACGGCGCTGCTCATATTTGCATTGCGCACCAAAAGCTTTCCGGCAGCCATGGCAAACGAAGAGCCGGGAGCGCGCAGATCAAATGAACCGAGCGTGGCGTTGTCATGACCGACAGTTGCAACATTAACCTGTCCGCCGGCCTGATAGTAGTCGAGCAAATAGGTATCGACGGCTACTTCGGGACTGATGCGTCCTGCGACCGTCATCGTTCCGTTTAACACACTGATCCGGCTGCCGGCAGTATTGGTGTAGCGCAAGGAATTCCCGTCAAAATTTCCAATCACAACCGCTCCGCTGCTGTTAAGCAGCAGCTCGCCGCCATCGATCACCTGGGATGCACCGGAGCCGTCCTGCCCCATGACATATGAACCAGATCCAGTTATGTGCAACGCCCCTGTTGCCGCAATTGTCTGAGTTCGAGATTGTCCAACGCCGTCGTCCATCGTCAACGTGCCGGCACGCTGCTCCCAGGTGCCGTTAATAAAATTGATGGCGTCGCCGCTGCCGATTCGGCTGACACCCAGGTCGACAGAACTGACGACCGGCGTTGCCGGTGCACCTTTGTCAAGCGTAACGCCATGCAGACGCACCGCCCCTACGCCGCTCAGGTTCTGAGTTGCCGTTGAGCTGAAGATCGTTTCGGCTTTGAAATTGGAATTGTTCGGCACGGGACGCATCAACCATTCGCCGTCAATGTTAACATCGCCGCGCAGAGACAGGCTGTGTGTCCTTGGACCTGTGCCGCTCGTTTCTACCTCAAATGCCGCTCCGCCGGCAACTGAAAGACGACCGTTAACAAGAAGGGCCTGGTCAGCCGGAGAGCCAAACGCATCATTGTTGTCAAACACCAGTCGACCGGTTTGAACAGTCAGGTCGCCGCTCATGTCAATCCCGTCGCGATTGAGCATGACATTGCGTGTATTGTTGTCCGTGTCCACAAGAATGTCATTAACAGCAAGGGGAAACGCGCCGCCAAAAAACTGATCCAGTGAACCGCTGAAGACGTAATCTGCACGCGGCTCGAACACTCGCACGGCATCGCTGAATCGCCAGACGCCTGCGCTAGTGCCGGATTCGATACCCACAGCCGCAGCAATGTTAACAACCGCATCATCGCGTACGATCGATGCGCTGGTGCCGTAGGGACTTTCCGTCAGGAATGAACCCGCGCCGATGCGCAAAACCCCGTTGCTTGTTAACTCGAGATAGGCAATCTCCGGCTGCGTGTTTAACAATATTTCGTGGCCACCGCCAATAATCACGCTGTCGCGCACCTCGTACTCTTGTCCGGGCGCGAGCTGCCAGTCGTGATTCGGGTATACCCCGGCAGGCACCGCTGCGCCGGCAAATCCGGTAAATGACCAGGATGTTGAGTTATTCCAATCGCCGTCGCTGCGGCTATAGAAAATGCGTTGCGCACGCTCACCTATATAAAACTCGCCCAGGCCGGGCCAGGGAGTCGCTCCGACGGACAGTCGTACGTTGGCCGCACCAACATTCCACTCCAGATTCCGCCGATCCGACCACTCCGGCGTTTCAAGCGGAATACTGCGACGGCGGATAATGCTGTTAGTGGTTGTAAGGGATGCGAGCTCAGCCGCCGGGAAGCCAAGTGTGAGGTTGGCGGTGCGGCTGCCCAGCGCAAAGGTCGTTGCACCCGTTACGCTCCAATATCTGTCGATTTTGGCGGCAGCGTCGAGGCGGTTGCCGATCCATTCTTCATCGGGAACCGGCGTATACGAGATGACGTCAACCGATCCGGCCACACCGCCGCCACCGGCCGCCAACTGTACCTCAACCGGCGTGTAATCGTCCAGATTGCCTACTTCAAAGACAATGTTGTCGGCCCCCGCGCCGGCAGGTTTGCGCATCTTTCCGTCAACGTGTCCCGCGTTGTTAACACGCAGTACATTGCCGGGAACCTGCACTTCCACATAGCGGTCTGCATCGCGGACGCGGATGTTGCCGGAGGAACTGAACGTCAAAGTGTTAATGACATGTACATGCGCCGTCGAGGAAGCCACATAGTCGGATTTAACCAGCAGATCCTCACCTTCAATGCTGATGTCGTAGAAGTCAACGCCGCCGTGGTTGTCCAGGCGCAAATCACGGTCAATCTGACCGCGGAACGCAACTGATGCATCCAGCGGATCAAAAAGTCCATTATTGCGCAGTATCATGTCGCCGTACAGGTGCAGGCTGCGGCGTCCGCAGTTAAATGTTCCGTGCTCAATGAGCAAAGTGTCGCGAACGCCGACGGGGTTTGCGCCGGTCGGCAAGGACAGGAACACGGAATTAAACGGCGTCGAGTTGTTGTCTACAATGATGGCTGCAACACTGTCCGGAAGTGCATCGCCGGTATTCTGGCTGCCGGCAGTACTGTTAAACACGTAGCGGCCCACCCCAAAAATACGGGTGTCGGTCTGTATTGCACCGCGGTCGCCAAGGGGAGCGATTCCCTGCAGGTGATGCATGCCAAGCGTACAGGAATCCTGGAGTTCAAAACTCAGCCCGCGCACGGTGCCCAGGTCGCCTTCAATGTACAGTTCGCCGGGCAGATTGTTAAACACCTCCACTAGAACAGAGCGAATAGTGGGTGTGATAATTGAACCGGGAAGACTGACGCGTTTGCCGTTGCCGATCCGCACAATGTCCGTCGACTGATCCGGAATGCGCGGTGCGACCGCCCCCGTGTAACCTGTTATCGACCATGTTGTGGGGTCGGTCCAGTCGCCGTTCTGACGACTATAGAAGGTCGTGCTGTTTAACTCCGCCAGCAGGAAATCGCCGAATTCCGTGTTGCCGGAAGAGCGCATCGTGGTGTCGGTGCGCGTCGGCGTTGAAAGCGTCGCCCAACTTCCGCCGGATGGGCACAGTGCCGGAAGGTCCGGGCAGGCAGGCGTGTAGCGATGCTGCTCAAAAAAGAGCAATTCTGGACTGTTGCGCAGATCGTCGGGATTGATAAACTGCAGCGTTAAACGGAAGGTACGCGAAGCTCCCAGGTCAAACGCCCCGGCAGTTGTAACATTCCAGTAGCGTTGAATATTGTTGTCGAGTTTAACATTTGCCGTGGAGATGTGCGGGTGATTGCTGCCGTTGGCCATCACGCCCACCAGACCGGCGGTTCCCCCGCTGCCCTGCGTTTCAAACACCGCCGGTGTATAAGCACTCAGGGAAGCGGATGTGCCGACCGCAAAGTCGACTATTCTGGCGCCGGCGTCGACCCAACGATAGAGCCGACCATCAACGTGCCCCTGGCCGTTGCGAATCAATTGCAGCGTACTGCTGGTAGTCGGGGAATGCTCAACATAACGTGCATTGCTGCGAGCATCAATGAGGGCCTGGTTTCCGACGGCAAACTCCAGCGTGTTGTGCACGATCAGATTGGAGTTGGCGCCGCTGCCAAGAATAAGATTTCCACCGGATTTGGACAGCCGCAAATTGTAAGTTTGCAATCCACCGGCATCGTCATTGTAGATCGTTTGGTCGGAACTTCCGTTCAACACCAGCAGGCGGGCGTCCGACGGATCTGAACCGCTGACCGCATCAAACAATCCGTAGTTAACAATATCGCCGCCCACTTCCAGCGTATTGCCGTACAGTTGCAGACGGTGCGCGTTGTCGACTTCGACTCCGTTACTGATGACAAATGTTTCTTCCGTGACCCGTGTTTTGACTCCGCCGGAGACAGCATGCAGCGAATAGATCGGCATGGAACCGGCAAGTTTGATAATACCGGTATTTGTAAACGTTGAATCTCCCGTCTGAATCAATCCGCCCGTCATACCGCTTCCGCTGCCCGCATCGACGCGGAAGTCCGCCGACGCGCCGCTGGTTCCATTGGCGACAATAATGCGACCGCCACCCATGCTGAACGACGAGCCGGAATTAACCATATCAAAGCCAATCCTGGACGCATCGCTGTTGCCTTGCCGCAGTACGCGCGTAGTTCCACCGGAAGACTGTTCGTACTGCACCGTCGAACCGGCGTTAAATCGGCCAAAAATGCCCGCAACATCAAATTCACCGTCTTCTACTCGGACAATTGTGCCCGCGCGATACAGAAAGTGTTCGTTTAACCCGTCGCCGACGCGCAGATCGCCGCCACGCAGTCGTATCCGTGTGGCTGCGTTGGAAATCAGGCTGCCGGAGCTCTTGATTTCCCCATCCTGAATATCAAATGCAGTGTTCGGCGACATGGTAACTGAAACGTTGCCATATGAGAGGCCCAACGTTCCGCTGGTGGCATGGCGCAGCACCCCGGCAAGCGGTCTGAACAAATAATTCGATGCACGGCCGGTCGCTTCGGAAAAGGTCGCCGACAGGTTTATGAGTGTATCTGCCAGGCCGTTGGATTTCTGCATTCTGACGCGTGCAACATCGCCCCAGACGCCGTCTCCGCTGAGCGTGTTGTTGCCTCCGCCGGAAAAACGCAAAACCGTATTGTTGGTCGGACTGTTGTTTAAGTAGACGCCCGCACTTGAACCGGACTGTGCAACGTTGCGCATGTTGCCCGTGATTGTCAGTGTGTCGTAACGCGCGCCGGAGTTGTCGCCGTCGATAATGCCATCGTACTCAACATCCAGATTGCGACTGACAACCAGATGTTTCAGTCCCGGCGTGGCACCGAATCGGACAATTCCACGGCCCAGAGCCTCCGTGCCGTTAAACGGGCCACCGATGCGCAACGAGTCGACCATGACTGAATCGAGGTCCATCGTGATAATGTGACCATCGACCATTACGGTATCGTTGCTGTACAATTCAAATGGATAGTAGGAAGCCGAAATACCGGCATGCCCGATGTTGGACCAATTTTCAGGATTGCTCCAGTCGCCCGTCTGCCGGCTGTAGAAAATCCGGCCGGTAAAAAAGACGAGTTTGCCGCCGGCGCTCCAGTCGCCATCGACAAATGGCGCATCGGTAGCCACCACCGGCGAAGGCGTGGCTTTGGGGTTGTCGCCGACGTTGATTTCCCACTCGCCGGTACCGCGGTAAAACGCGGGCAAATAACTCGAGACGTCGCCTGTAATGTCAACATCTTCGTACCCAAACTGCAGGGAGTTTGAGACGATGGCTGAAATATCGCTTGTCGTCACCGTCCAGAATTTTTTCAGCATGTCATCCTGCAAACGCTGAGGATGCAATCCATCGCGCAGTCTGACGCCGATCGTCGGCAAAGCACCGTAAGTTCCTGTGATGCTGAGATCGGCCGGATTGTACACCGTGTCAATACCTATCGGGAACAGGAACGACTTCGCGCCGGCCGCCGTACTAAACTGTTTAATGATGATGCCCGCGCTGGTAGACCCGTCGCTGCGGAACATCCGTGTTTTGCTGAAAACTCCGGCACCGGGACTCAGAGTCGCCGCAGGCTCAAACGTCAATTCAATATCGTTTCCAAGGAGAACAAGGTTGTCCTCGTCGAACGTCATTGTGCCGCCGATGGTGGCACTGGTGGCAAACTCAAGGGTGTTTTCGTCTTTGTTCAGGCTGAAATCGTTAAAACTTGTCGCTGCGCTGCCGCGAATTTCCTGCTGTTTAAATCCAACACAGGTCACCTCTCCCGTTCCGGTGTTGAGCGCGGCAGTGGAATTGTTGTTAACCCAGTCACCGCCGAGGTCGATATCATTGCTGCCGATTTCAAATGTACCGCGCGTTAACACAAGCGAGTCGGCCACGTCAATATTCTTGCCGAGTTGAATCGTGCCCGGGTTTGTCCGCTGTGCGTCGACTTCAAAAGCCCACAAGATGTCCGGCAGTCCGTTGCCCGTCTGCTGGGTCACCTGAATTGCGTCATTAACAATCAGCACCGTATAGTCTTCCACTTCGCCGGTACTGCCGTTGCAGGGCCCTGACGTGTTGGTTCCTTCGCGCATCTGTACGCGCATCCGTGCAACGCCAGGTAAGGTTCCGCCTGGAATTGTGAAGTCAGGCGAGGTCTGCTGACCGGACCCTGTGAAATCGACCATCCGCTCAGACGAGTTGTCGTCAAACGACCCATCGCGGTCAAAATCGATCCATACACGCCAGCGTTTGGTGCTGCCCGTGCTTGGATTAAATATCATGTCGTACTGCTGCCCGGCTGTCATGGTAATGACGCTGTCGGCATAGTAAAACAAGCCGTTGCCGAAGTTGTTCGTCGAATTATCAAAAATCGTGGCAGTGCTGTTGTCGCGCACGCGCACGCGCGAAATCCAGTGTGTATTTGAATTCCAACCGGGTCGACAATAGCTGAAGTCACCGCCGACCGACGCATTGTATCCCTCAGCGGTATAAACAATGTTCATGCTGTCGAGGAACGCACGCGTATATGTCAACACATTGCCGTTCCCGGTAAATCCACTGCGGATACCATCCTGCGATCCAACTCCAAGCGTACCTCCCTTTTCCACCGTCAGCGCCGCTCCACGCAATTCAAACGGTCCAAGCATCAGCGTGCCGGTTTTCTTGACCGTCACATTGGGCCCATAAAAGGCATTCTCGGTTGCACCGCCGCCGTACAGCCATGATGTACCAATGTTACAGTCCATCGAGACTGTGTGGTTGGCGGCTATGAATACTACGTCATACTGGGTATTCGGGTGGCGCGAAGCCGGTGCGCCGTTGTGGTCGACGGTCGACCAAGTGTTAACATCGCACCAGTCGCCGTCCGTGCGGCTGTAGAACGTCGTGATCGCAATCGAATTCTGGTTGCCTATGACAAAGTCGCCCAGCAAGGTCGAGCCGTCCGTCAAAACCTGTGTCGATCCCAACAGGGTGTCGACCGGGAAGTCGTTGGCGACGATAGTACTGGCGCTACCGTCGTAGTCAATATTGCCGAGTGTTAAACGCGTATCGCCGCAGCCGAAGCCGGCCGCATAGTTCGCGGCGGCTGTATTGGGACGCAGAGACTGCCAGCCCTCGGTCGCGCCGCGGTGAATACCGATTTCACTACAGGCGATCGCATCGATAAGGCCGGCATCCGCCGGATCGAGAATCTGGCATGTCACGGTCACCGTGCGATTGCCGCGAACAAAAGTTGAATTCTGCGGGGTCGTGACACGCCAGAAGCGAGGAACATACCGGTTGGGATCAATCGGCGTGTTAAAATGGTTCAGCGCCGTGTGCCGCCCAGGATTGTTGCGAACACCAACCAGGCCCGCCGTCCCGCCCGAACCTTCCAATCTGAACGTAAACGGCACGTAATTTTCATCCTGCCCAACGTGAAACAAAACCGTCTGGGTGCCGGTACCAACGCTCATCTGCAGGTTGCCGTCCACGTGACCAATCCCCGCGCGCACCACACTGCCGGGTACTATTACATTGCAGTCCGTATTGCTGCGCGCGTCGATGTACGCCTGGTTCCCCGTTTCAAATCGCAGGCTGCCATTGACGGTTAGCGCGGAGTTTGTTCCGAGTGTAAGCAGCCCCGTATTGATCGCTTTGTCCACTGTCAGGTTAAACAGCGAGAGATTGGACGCCGAAGCAATGATGCTCTGACCGGTGCTGCCGTTAAACGTCACCGTAGAAGTCTGTGGCGTGATCGAAGCATTGGTTGTTGCGCGCAGATCCCCCTGCAGGTTCAACGCCGCTCCAAGCACCAGTTCACCACTCTCAATGCGGCAGGTGTCAGTGACATTAACGCTGTTGTCCAGCGTGACATCCGCGGCATTTTTCTGAATGATCAGGCGTGCCACGGTGCCGGGCAGTCCGTCGCCGGTGATTTGTGAGGCCAATGCACCGGTGTAAACAAATGTCCCACGATTGTGCGATGCCGGATTGTAATTGCGCACCGAGGTCTGGATCGACCCGGAAGCCGCCGCGGCGCGCAATCCACCAACGTTGCCGCACATCAGCATCGACTCTACGTCCATACTGAACGTACCTGTGCCGGTCACCACATTGATGTCCGCATTAAACACGCCGGATGAGTCGATTGTCAGTTCCCCATTAACGGTCGCCGCGGCGTCGAGACGAATGGTTTTGCTGTCGCCAATGTAAATGCGTGCATTGGCTGTGGGCACGATGGACGCGGGAGCGCCGCCATATCCCTGCGTAGACCAGGAGGCCGGATTTGTCCAATCCCCGTTGTCGACAAGACTGTAAAAACTGTATGCATCGGGCTCGCCAATTGTCAGCGTGCCGAACTCGGTAAGTCCTTCAAATGCAATGGTCGTCGCCGTGCGCAGCCCCTGGGCCGGATTCTCAAATCGATTCGGCAATATCCAGGACGTTCCATTCCAGAGGCGTGATTCGTAGAGGAGCGGGTCGGCACCATTGCGCGCATCGCCGGCCAGGAAGTTAAGTTCAGCGGTGTAACTGCGATCTGCGCCAAGACTAAACGATCCGCCGGACGGCACGGAAATACGCCACTGACGCCGTACGTGACGCGAATCGTTTAACAAACTGCCCGCCGGAGCAACACCGGTGCTCACGGGCGAAGATGATGCGATTACAGTGTCCGATCGAATGCCCACCACTCCGGCACTTCCACCAGTCCCGTCAACAGCGAGTATTACAGGCGTATAAGCGGCGGCATAACCGACTTCGTACTCTATCGATTGCGGCCCTGTTGCAACAGTTTTCCGCAATTCTCCGACGACGTGACCGGGAGCGCCGCCGCCACGCACAATTGATCCCTTAGTCCAGATGTGACGCTCGCCGACGTCGATATTTCCGCCTGTAAGGATAAGGCTGTTTTCAATTGTCAGTCCATCCGTCGCCGCACCAATAAACCGTGCATCAAGTCCCGCACCGCCGTTGTCGACAGTCAGATCGTAAAACTCCTGACCATGTCCGGATACTCGCAGTTTTTGCTGCGCCGCACCGTTAAATACAACCTGTGAATTGCCGGCCGAAAACGTCCCACCCGTATTGATCCAGTCCCCTGCCAGGCTCAGCGTTGAACTGGTCATGTTCAGCGTTGCCGATGTGCCCATCAACAGGTCATTGTCAATTGCCATATCGTCCAGCGGCGTGATTGCACCCAGACCGTCAAACAGAACGGTGTTAAATGCATTGTCCACCGTACTGCGCGATCTGATATTGATGTTCTCACCCAATGATTCGGAGCGAAATATAACGGCATTGTTCCCGGCGTCAAAAACGCCACCGCTGTTCTCCCAGTCGCCGCGAACTTCCAGGTCAAAGCCGGCCGACTCAAGCGTTGTATTGGTCTGAATTTCAAGATTGTTAAGCACGACAAATGTACTGGCGCCGGTGCTGGAGAGCGACTTTACGCCGCTGCCCGACGTTACGAGGTTGTAGTAGTTCAGATAAACAAGTGAATCGGCGGGAGCAAGCGGCCGCGTCGGAATCGACTGAGCGCCCGCCGCGTTAAACACTACGGTAGAACCGTCGGTGAGAAAACGCTGCGAGGCGGCGCCGGCAAATTTCAGTTCGGAAATATCCAGTAAAGCACCGATTCTGATCTGTCCCTGCGGACGCAGGCTGATCGCCGCAGTTGGCCCGCGCTCTCCGCTGATGGCAAGTTCGTTGTACTGCAACACGGCCGGACTGGAGCCTGAGCTGGGAATTGTCTGGTTACCGGTGCCGCCAAACGTCACACGACCATTGGTAAATGTGGGAGCGCTGTAGTTGGTCGGAAATGTATTGCGCACCAGGAGCTCGCCGTCGCGCATCTTGAGACTGCGCCCGGAACTGTTGCCGTTGACGGTGAATGCAGCCAGATCGAGTACGCCGTTTTCTATTACCAGCGAATCGCTGATCGCGATGGACTTGCCTAGCACCAGGGTGTCGCCCACGGCTTTGTCAACAATGATTGTCTGCACTGGGCTGGGCAGCCCGTCGCCCGTGGATTGCGGCGAGGCTGTTCCGTTAAATCGATACACGGCTGCTGCGCTCAGATCGCGAATGGTCGTCTGCACCGCTCCGGACGCTCCAACCAACGCAAAACCTTCGGAATGGGCATTAACAAATTCCGTGTTGTCGGCCAGCCGCAAAGTATCGCCTGTAAAGGCATAGTCGCCGTTGACCGTGATTTTGGATCCGCTTTGAATGTCAATCAACGCAGCAGGAGCCGGATCGGCATTGACGCTGATTTCGTGGTTGCGGATAAACACCTTGTCGGATAACTTATTCGGAATTGTGCTCGAAGGCGGGCCGCCAAACGTCGAACGCGACCATGTCGACGGATTTTCGTAGGGGCCGTCAATACGACTGAAATATTGCGCAATACCGGCATCATCTTCACCGGCTGTCCAGTCCCCGTCCAACGCGTTAACTTCCTGCGAGTAAAACAGTTTAAAGTTAAACTGCACGATGTCGTCGGAAAGGCCCGGATCAATCTGCCAGAAACCACCCGCCTGCGGCCAGGAAGGCGAAAAGTAGAGAACGACGTAACTACCTTCGTTGCCGTTGACTTCGCTCTGAACGTATTCAAACTGGACGGTCGCACCGCGCGGATTGAGCGTGACAGCGTTGGTCGTTATCGTCCAGTATTTTTCGAGCGAGACATTTGTAAGTTCAACTGCAGGATGTTCCTGCGTCACCGCACGCATCTGAACTTCGGCATTGGCTCCAAAGCTTGCGCCGCCATTCAGGAACTGCACCAAACCGGGCGTATATGCTCCGGGCGTGCCCAGCGGAAATCGAAGATCAAGAGGTGTTGACGCTCCCTGAGCGACGGAGCGAATCAATGTGCCCGCATTTACTCCTTCCGCCGAAAAAATATTTTTGTCAACGTTGAAAACGCGTGCTGTTGCGGCGTCGCTGTAGATGTTAATTCCTGCAGCGAGTGTGAGGTTGTGCCTTGCGATATCCAGTTTGTGACTGGATATGAGTCGTATATGCCCGAGCGCTACAACCGGCATATCCAGAACAACATTGCCCACACCACTTTTGTTTATCTGAATTTCCGGTAACGAGGTTGGGTTGGAATTGCTGCCACGAATAAGTTGTTCACCCGAACCATTGAAGATGATTCGCGAGGTGTTGCCTTCATTGACGGCATTAGCACTGTTGCCGTTGTTAACAAAATCGCCGCCAATTCTGAGGTCGTTATTGGCAAAAATCAGTCGGTTCCCGCCGTCGCCGGCCAAGGTAAAATCGCTCAGCAGCGAGAGGTTGCGATCCAGGCGAACACGCGGATTCAGATTCGCTTCCATGACGAGTTCGTACACATCCGCCGCGCTCTGGATATCGTAGCGATCGTTGTCCTGATCCTGATTGTCGATGCGAAGGACGCCGCCGGTGACGCTGCCGGCACCGGCAAAGTTTACGTATTCTTCGCGACCGTTGCTGCCGTCAACTACGCGCTGCAGGACAATCTCGCCGCCGCTCCAGTCAAAAGTCGACGCGGCCGAGCTGATGTCGAACATGCCAAACGCACCGTTCGTGGAACGAGCGGCCGTTCCAACGCGCAGAAATCCGCCACTCTGTTCGTAGGTCAGTTCATCCGCGGTGGAAGTTCCGGAAAAACGAGCTGCAACGTTTACCTCCCCTCCGAGAATTTCAATCTGCGCTCCATCGTCGTACAACAGGCTGTTTTCATTGGCGCCGTCGCCGACATTAAACACACCCTCGCTGACGCGCAGTAAGCCTGCCACAGTACCGTCACCGTTCTGACCTTCAGCCGTCACGGAAGAATTGTCAAGCCACAATCCACCGGTCGACGGAATGGTCCAGGCGGGGTTAACAAAAAATTCTGCCGACAGGGAAAACGCGCCGGCGAGGTGCAGCAGGCCGCCGTCAATAGTTAACCAGTTGTCGGGAACATCAAAGTCTGCGGCAGCGACATCAACGACGTCGGCAAGTGAGTTTTTGTCGACGGTAATTCGATTAAAACGCGTAACGGCTCCTGTACCGCCCAACGTGACGGAGCCGGAACCACTCAGCCGAAGATCAGCTGTAGCCGGACCTCCGGGGCGCAGATCCAGGACATTCAAGTTCGTGAGAGAGCCGGAAATTTCGAGTTGGTGGCTGAGCGCATTGCCTGCGGTGGCAACATCCAGCGAGGCTGTCGCCGAAATGCTGAGATCGCCCTGAACCGTAACGGTGCGAGCGAAATTGTTAACAAATCTCAGCGTGCCGGTTGTAATCGGAAATGGCCCCGATACTGTGAAATCGGCATCAATATTTACGAGGTTGCCTGGTGCATCCTTGAGAATGAGCAGTTGGTTGAACGTTGTAGTTGCGTTGCCTCCGATTGTCTGAGCAACCGAGCCATGAAATTCTACTTCGCCGTTGCCGGCGTTAAAGGTTCCGGAATTTGTCCAGTCACCGGTAAGGCTGATTCTGCCGTCGCCCTGCTGAGTGAGGTTGGACGCGGCGTCAATTTCGAGCGAACCGTTCAGGGTAAACAAAGCGCCGTCCGTCAACGTCAATCCTGCGCCGTTAGTCAGGCTGAACGGAGTCTGAGCCGGCATTGAAGACTGCGCCAGGAGCAAACAGAGGAGTATGGTCAGCAGGTTAACACAGTACCAGTGACGTCGTGTTCTCAGGCGGGGCCCAGTAGTATGTAGAGATATGCGATTCCACATGTTGAAAAGGCGTCTCCGGTACGGGAGTAAGACAGACTGTGTATGATGGCGTACAGGCAGAAAGGGCTATTCGATAACTGTCACATAGTAATCCTGGGCAGCCGGGTTGGCGGGGGCGATGCCGATGTTAATAAACTTGACTTCGACCGAATTGTCGGCATCTACAAATGCGTGCCCGATAACTATACCTGCCGGCAATTGTGCCGAGGGCGAAACAAAAACCGTCGATCCGGCGCGCGCGCCGGTCACCGTAAAGGTTTCGGTGCGGAAGTCGTTGGACCCAAGGGCACCGACATCGACATTTACGGTAACTTTGATCACGTTTGCAATCGTGGTGCCGCGGGTTCCAAGCTTGACTGAACCATTCACATCAAGGTGCGCGGTCGGAGTCACTGTTCCGATACCCACGTTGCCACTCGTCGAAATGCGCATGTATTCGGTGTTGTTGCTGCGAAACGGCAGATCACGGGCATTTGTGGTACCGAGGAAGTCGCCGGGATCAATGCTGTTACCTGTGACCGACCATCCACGAAGGGAGCCCGTCAGCGAAATCCAGCCGGATCCGTCGTGACCTTCAAAGTCGGCGCCGGTAAAACGAATGCTACCGCCTGTGGCCTGGGTTGTATTGCCAAGACGAATGGCGCCGGCAACATCCAGCATTTGCTGCGGCGATGTTAAACCGATCCCCACGTTGCCCGCGGTCGTCACCAGGAGACGCTGCACATTGTTAACACGCAGTCGAAGATCCTGCGCGTTGAGCGTTCCAAGGAACGAAGCGGAAGTGGCGCTGTTCCCGTTTAGATTCCAGCCGGAACCACCTGCCCCGCCCCCGGTAAAGGAACGCCATTGCGTACCGTCATGTCCTTCAAAATCCGTTCCACTCCAGCGAATAACACCGCTGGTCGCCGTAGCTGCGCCGCCAAGACGCAAAGCACCGTCGACATCGAGTTTAACCTGTGGGTTGCCTACACCAATTCCCATGCGACCTGCGCCGCTGATGATGAGGTTAAAGCCCGCATTTGCAATTACGGTATTCGTCGTCATGCTGCCGCCCAGACCAACGGAATTGGCGGAGCGTTGCAGGCCATTGGAAAAAGTCAAGGGCAGTTCGTAGTCGGTCCCGCCGAGCGCGGTGGACAGACGGCCCGTGCCGACCGCGGCAGAAACCAGCCCACCGGCATTAAGGGCCGTGAAGTCTATGTCACCCGAGGAGACGATTCCGGCGGCGGCTTCGATCTGACCGGACGCGTTCACGCGAAATTCGGAGCTTGGCCCCACACTCAGCAGGGACAAAGGATTTGTTGTTCCAATGCCGACATTGCCGCCGGCGGCAATGCGTGCACGCTCGGAGTTGTTCGTGCGCAACACCAGCGGCTGGCCATCGGTTGTACCGACGAAGTCAGATGCGGGATTGGTCGAGGCATTACCGCTCGAAGACCAGAAACCGGAATTAACAACATCGAGCGTGACCAGATCGCGCCAGTCGGGCGCTGCCGGCGTTCCGGCATTGTATTGAAATCGATTGTCGCTCGTGTTAAAGATCAAAAGAGCGGCCGCTGGTAAAACAATGGCGTCGCGTTGCGCCGTCGTCATGCGCGGTGTTAACAAACCGGAATTTGTTGAAGACAGCTCAAACAACGCCGAGGGATCCGGCGTGCTCGTTCCAAGGCCGGCATTCTGCGCCTGTGCGGCTGTTAATACGGCCAACACCCCCGCCAGAAAAACCAGCACGCGCAATAGCGACCTGCTGAATTTGCCGAGATATAAGCGTACAGAAATTGTGGCAGCTGGATCCATACGTGCGTCCGAATTAGCGTGCAGTCGGGGCAAGACAGTCCCTGATCGCTGTGGCGGAGCCACGCGACCTTACGTTTCCAAATTGCACTGGTCTTGCTGGAGAGCTGAAGCCTATGCTTCAACATCGGCTACAAAGTTCTTCAAAGCAAAGCTCTTATTCAATCCGTAGAAATACGTATTCTGCATTTTGGTGAGAATGCTCACAGAATGACTCTTGAACTGCGACAGATGGGTTACAGCCAGCCTTCACATTTTAAGACAAGGGGCGGCTGTTTAAAAAGATTTAAACACATTAGCCGGTGCATCCCCTCCCGGTGATTAACAAAAAAATCAGGAAAAGCCGGTCAAGAGTAAACATTGACCGGTCAAGGGAAAGTGCTGATCTTTGAAACAAATTTGCCGCGTCTCAGCCCTGGGAATCCTGCTCGTCGGCGGGACGATTGCGCGTGGTAAGTTCACGAGCGGCGGCAGCCAGACTACCTTCACCGTTGGAAAACACACAAAGGTGTGCGGTGGCAGGCAAGGTGTGGCGAACGTGCGGATTTCCGAACAGAACGGCTACGGAAGGGCGACGACCCGCCAGCTTGCGAGCCACTGTTTTGAGCCGACCGGAGATCTGGACTTCGTCCTGCTTGACCTCGGCGCGGGCAAAAACCGGGAGAATTACCACGCGTGCGTCCGCCGTGTCGGCGACGAGAGAGTCGACCTCGTCCTCGCGAATTCGGTGATCGATGAATGCAAAGTGGCAGTCTTTTTCAAAACACTGCGAGAGATAGCGGAAAAAGCGGGTCGCGGTCGGGATATCGCCGTCATCTACGAGGGCAAAACCGGCAATGACGTCGAACTGATCCAGCGGAGCGATTTTTTCGTCGCGACCGTACCACTCCAACGCGCCGGCCGAAGCTTCGAGGGCAATACGACGATGCGCGTCCAGGGAAAGCTGCGGCACGTCGTTCGCGCCCATTTGTGAACTCTGACGGATCGCGCCGGCCCATTTTTTGGCTTCGAGAATCCGCTCGACGGAGTCCTGCATGCGCAGACGTGGAATTTCGCCGGAGCGAATAGCCTCTTCCAGCGCGTCGATGGCCGCCAGAGGATCTTCGGGCAGAAGCGCCACATCAGCTCCCGCCTTGATGGCCGCCAGCGTCGCCGCAGCAGAATCGTAGGACCGGGTAATAGCTTTCATATCCAGCGCGTCGGTGACGATCAGTCCCTGATAGTCGAGTTTTTCGCGCAGTTCCTGCTGGACAATTTTCGGGGAAAGCGAGGCCGGAGTGTTTGAAGGATCGAGCGATGGCACGGCGAGGTGACCGACCATGATGGATTTGACGCCTTCTTCGATGGCCTGACGAAAGGGCTCGTATTCGCGCTCGCGCAATTCTTCGGCTGACTGCGTCAGCACGGGCAGATCGAGGTGTGAATCCACACTGGTGTCGCCATGGCCGGGAAAGTGCTTGGCGCAGGCCAGCACGCGTTCGTTCTGCAGACCGCGGATAAACACTCGGGCGTGGCGCGAGACGAGTTCGGCGTTTTCGCCAAAAGAGCGAATATTGATGACCGGGTTGAGCGGATTGGAAAAAATATCCACGACCGGAGCAAAATTCCAGTGGATGCCGACGACGCTCATTTCGCGCGCTATCGCTTCGGCGACGCTCTGCGTCAGCTCGGGCTGGTCCGACTTGCCGAGGGCGAGGGCATGCGGAAAGGCGGTGCCTTCGTCCAGGCGCATGCGCAGTCCGTGTTCAAAATCGCCTGCGATCATCAGGGGAATTTTGGCTTTGCGCTGGAGGTCGGCAATGATATTGGCGGTTCCGGTCAGGCTGCCGGCAAACACACATATGCCGCCGAGACCATCTTTCTCCACGAGGGAGGTGATGCGCTCGCGCACTTCGGGTTTGTGATAGTAATCCGCTTCATTCAGTCTGGCTATGACACATTGCGCCGCCATGCGCCGGATACCAAGAGAGCGGGGAAGACGCCCTAGGCGCTGTACTTGTCCCATTGGCTAATCTCTACTGTTGAACCCTCAAAATCTTTGACCAGTTTGCGATAGGAGTCCGGAATACGCTGGGGACGTTGATCGGCAGGGTTCAAATTGACCAGAACGGCTTGAGCGGTCAGGAGGGTTTTACCATCCGGCAGGCTGATGATCTGATCCATTCCAAACGATGTGTTCCTGACAAAACCTGTACGAGTCCGGACGACGTATTCGTCGTCAAACTGCGCAGCCCACAGGTAGTTGATTTCAAGATGCGCCACAACAAAATGATGCTTTGTGATAAATGTCTTGCGGTCGATCGGCAGGCCGATTTCCCGAAAATATTCCACACGAGCAGCTTCGAGCCAGTACAGATAAACTGCATTGTGAACGATGTTTTGACGATCGCAGTCCGAATTGCGAACACGCGATCCGAAGCGGTGGCGAAACAAATCGATATTCGCCGCAATTTCCCGGGAAGCGGACTTGTTCGACGCAGTGTCCTGCGTCATTTCATCTTGCTTGAGGTTCATATTGGAATAGGTTTTCAGCCTGTGGGTCACTTTCACGCATAGCTGCAAATTTACGTAAAACTGCTCAAAAACCCAGATTGAGACGCGCAATCAGACCGCGGCCGCAAAGACCGATGTTACGATTTCAGCGGCCGATTGCGCTGCTGCGTCTCCCACCTGAAAGTGGAAGACCGCCCGCAGCATGTTGCCGCCCATGTTGGACAGAAGAACTCCGCGTCGTCCACATTCCTCCAGTATCGCCGCGGAGTCGCGACGCCCGTCGTGACGCAACAGAACGATATTTGTGAGACGTCCCTGCAAGTCGGCGGTGAAGTTGGTCTCTACCCCCAGCCCGGCCGCATCCAGGGAGGCGGCAAAAGCAGCCGCACGACGATGATCCTCGGCCAGCAGGCCGTAGTGTTCGCGAATTGCGTGCAATCCTCCCGCCGCGATGATGCCGGCCTGGCGCATCCCGCCGCCCAGAATCTTGCGCCACTTCAGGGCCTTGCCGATGTTTTCCCGGCTGCCCAACAGCAACGATCCGACGGGCGCGCCGAGCGCCTTGGACAAACAGACCGAGAGCGTATCGAAGGGAGCCGCGTATTCTGCGGGCGAAACACCGGCGCCGACGGCGGCATTCCAGAGACGCGCGCCGTCACAGTGCAGCCTGATATCGCGCTCCGCGGCCCAGGCGGCCACACCGGCCAACTTGTCGAGCGGCATCAACAGGCCGCCATATCGGTTGTGCGTGTTTTCGATGCAGAGCAGACGCGTATGTGGAAAATGCACGTCGCCGGGACGAACAGCCGCATCCAGCATCGCTATGTCCAGCAAACCACGATTGCTCTCGACCGGTCTGAGTTGTACGCGCGAAATGACGGCAGGCGCGCCCGCCTCGTAGTAAAAAATATGCGCCTGAGAGTCGATGAGCACTTCATCGCCGTCGTTGCACAAAACGCGCAGCGCGAGTTGATTCCCCATGACGCCGGAGGGCATGTAAAGGGCGGCCTCCTTGCCGAAGAGGCGGGCACCGTACTCCTGAAGTTCAATGACGGTGGGGTCTTCGCCCCAGACATCATCCCCCACCGGAGCGGCGGCCATAGCGGCGCGCATTGCTTCGGTCGGGACGGTAATTGTGTCGCTGCGCAAATCAATCATAGTGCATTCCTTGCCTGTCGAAATCGGAAACTGCAAACTAGCACAACGGCCGCACCCTGCAAGCTGCAGGCGCAATAAAGGGCTGTCCGCGTTTTACCAATTTTTGGCTAATTTGTGCGCCGCCGGGCAGAGACTCCCGCAAGTGATTTATTGAGAAAATTGATACCGCAATGCAAGATTACCGAGCAAATATTTCGGCCGCCCAGCGCGCCTACGGCACCGACGCGCGCCATGTAGAATTTCCGTTTAATTCCGTCGCCGAAATGCTGCTGACGCGCGGACGCGAGCAGGCGGACGACGTCTTTCTGATTTTCAATGACGAGGACGGTCAGCGCTCGGAACTGACTTTTGGGGAATTCCACGAGCGCTGCGCCTGTACGGCTTCATATATGCGCGAACTGGGACTGAATCCCGGCGACCGCATTGCCACGGCTGCGCACAATCACAGCGATACAATTGTGCAGTACTTCGCCGCCTGGGCGCTGGGACTGTGCGTGGTGCCGCTTAACATGGGCGAGGATGACGCGCGTCTCCAGTTCATACTGGAAAATTCCGGAGCGCGCGTGCTGTTTTGCCGCCAGGATTATCTGGAACGGGTTTCGCGCTTCCGGCCGGCGGGTTCGGGCTTGCACGTTGTGCCCGTCTACGATCAGCGGCGCGAGGAGGACGACTTCCACTTTCACGTGGACCGGCAGGATGCGATGGACTTCATGCCGACCTACGATCTGGATGCGGAAGCACTGATTGTTTACACCAGCGGCACGACCGGCAAACCCAAGGGCGTGGTACTGGTACAGCGCAATCTGATGTCGGACGCGCAGGCAATAGCCGATTGGCACGGCATCGACGCGGACACGCGCATGATGTGCGTGCTGCCGGTTCACCATGTCAACGGCACGATCGTTACCCATGTCACTCCCATGTTTGCCGGCGCGTCGGTCGTGTTAAACCGCAAATTCAGCAGCTCGCGCTTTTTCCGCACGATCCGGGTAGAGGGCGTTAACATCGTCTCGGTGGTGCCGACGCTGCTCGCCTTTCTGTTGGAGACCGACACGGAGGCCGACGGAGTTCACGAAGCGGGCTTCCGGCACATTATCTGCGGCGCGGGGCCTCTGACCTGCGAGCTGGCGCGGCGGTTTGAAACGCGGTTCAACATTCGTATTATTCACGGTTATGGACTGTCGGAAAGCACCTGTTACTCCTCATTTATGCCGCTGGATCTGAGCGACGCCGAATTCAACACCTGGCGCGACGACTACGGCTTCCCCAGCATCGGCCTGGCGCTGCCGAACAATGAAATGGCGATTCACGATCCGGAAGGCAATGCCCTGCCGGAAATGGAACGCGGCGAAATTGTGATCCGCGGCAGCAATATCATGAAGGAATATTACAACAACCCGGAAGCCAATACCGACACGTTTAAACACCAGTGGTTCCGCAGCGGCGATGAAGGTTTTTTCAAGCTTGATGATGCCGGGCGCGCCTTTTACTTTATCACGGGACGTTTAAAAGAACTCATCATTCGCGGCGGTGTTAACCTGGCTCCTCTGGAGATCGATGAAGTACTGAGCGCCGCACCGGGCGTCAGAGCCGGAATATGTGTCGGCTTTGACAACGATTTCTACGGCGAGGAAGTCGGCGCTTTGGTTATTCCGGAAAATGAGAATGTTAAAGCCGACGATATCATCAGACATTGTGCAGAACGCCTTCCATTCAGCAAACAACCCAAGGTTGTTTTATTCAGCGATGAATTGCCGGTGACTTCTACCGGCAAGTATCAGCGCACGCGCGTCCGCCATCTGTTCAGCGAGTGGAAGTCACAGCAGTTTAAAGCCTGATCAGCGTAGCAGAACAACCAGAAATTCGGACGTGCGCCAGAAGACTTCCGGTTTGTCAATCGTCAGCAGCGTCGCCGTGGCATCGCCCGTCGGGTGATAACTGACACTGTAGTCGGCCTGCGGATGCGTCAGCAGCTGAAGGCGTTCTGCGGGAAAAGGCCTGTCGGCCAGCTCAATGATTCTGGCATCGCGACGTGCAATGTTAAAATCCTCTGGATCGAGCGGTTCTACCAAACGAAGGTTGGCGCCGCGCCCCTGGATAAGACCGCGGTTGCGCAGTTCACGCTCCGTCCCCACCGCGACCCAGGCCACGGATTTTTCAACGTCAGCTTCGGCACGTGCGTCCGCGCGCAATTGCTCCATGCGGTCGCGCAGGTCGTTTAACTCCGCATTCAGGAGGGAGCGCTGCGCATCAAGGATCGCCAGCGTATCGCCCGCCCAGACCATAAGCGAATCGTAGGAACGCACCAACAGACCGGCCCGCTCACGCTCATCCAGCATCTGACGAAACAGCGTTTCGGATCTGACTTCGGCCTGATCTTGCAATTCTTGCGCCATGAGCAGACGGCTTCCCAGCGAATCCGCGCGAGCGATCAGCGAATTCATGAGAGCGGCATCTTCGGGACGGATCACGCCTTCGACTTCGCGTTGCTTCATCTCCGCCGCCAGCGCATCTCTCTCTTGTTTAAGCGCAGCAATGGCGTTTTCGCGTTGTTCAAGCGTCGTTCGCAGTTCACTGTTTTCATCGCTTAAACGACCGACGTTCGCATCGGCCAGTTTGAGATTGATTTCGAGGGCGGCAGCGGTACTGCGCGCCTGCTGCAAATGCGCGACAATGCTGTCGTAGACAGCGACCGGCACGGCACTGTCGGCCGCAGCGGTTGTTGTCGAAGCAGTGGGTTGCGCAGCGCTCTTTTGCAGCACGTCGAGGGAGTCATTCAGTTGTTTAATTGTTGCAATCTGCGAGACAAGCAAAATGCCCATGCTGTCGAGGCGCGTGGAAAGGTCAGTCACCACGGCAACGCTTTCGCTGCGCAATGCGGTTAATGTGTCGCGCAGATCCAGATTGGCGTTTTCGGCTTGTTTGCGGCGACTTTCAAGCTGGTCGACATCGGAGCGCAGTCTGCTGTTGGCGCGACCAAGCGTTTCAACAATCCTGGCGAGTGAATCGGCGCGCTCATCACTTCCCTGTTCCGCGTTGGCTGCATCGGCCCGATCGCGCAATTCTTCGACGCGCGCCTGCAGCTCGGCGATGCGCACTCGGCCGGCGTTTAACTCGGCTTGCATCTGATCGGGTTCGGCGTCAGCATTGCCTGTTGGTTCGTCGACAGAATTGTTAATAGAATCGCGCAAAGCGGTTAACTCCCGGCGCAGGTCTTCGATGCGGGCTTCGCGCGCGAGAAGTCGATTTTCCAGAATGCCTCCGCGATCCCGCAGACTATCGACGGCGCGCGATATGGCCGTATCAGGAGCCGGATCGGCCGCGCGCTCAAGACGGCTACTTAAACTTTGCAGCAGCCGCTCACGTCCGGCCAGACTATCGCGCAGCGAAATTGCCTCCTGTTCGGCATCGGCAACAAGTTGAACAAGTGAGTCGCGTTCTGCGGCAGTCGCCTCCGTTGCGCTGAGGTTGCGACGGCGCAGAGTGGCCTGCAGGTCGCTGTTTAACTGCGTGAGAGAATCGCGCTCTTCCTGCAGCTTGCCGATGATGTAGAAGCGGCGCTGGGCGCGTTCATTGGTCTCGCGCAGGGCATTCATTTCAGCCAACAACGAGTCGGTGTTAATATCTTGCCGCGAATTATCCTCGAGTTGTTTAATACGGAAAAAGAGCGAGTCGTTGACGGCACGCAGGCGATCGGATTCGATCTGGTCGGCCATCAGGCTGCGCACTTTTTCGGCGGATTCCCAGTTCATTGCGTCGAGCACTTTGTTTTCCTCGGCCAGGCTGTCGATGCGGTGCTGTTGACCGGCAATTGAATCCTGGAGTCCGGCCTGCAACGTAATGCGATTGCGCAACTCACTGAGTTCCTGCCGCAGGAGGCGTTCGGACGTTCTGAGACGCGCCAGTTCAGCTTCGGTGCTGTCCGCGGCAGCCGGAGCTGAGCTTGCGGTTACGTCCGGCGTTTTGGGTGAACGATCTGAATTCGGCCTGGTCAATGGGTCGAGTTCCGGCTCGGGCGCAGTGATGACCTGCGGTTCCACCTCTGTTGGTTCATCCAGCGGAGGCGGCGGAATTGGTCCGGATTTACCCGACGTATTTTCACGCACTGACTCTGTGGCGACCGGATCCGAGACTGCTTCGGGGTCGGGGGCGGCTTCGGGCTCGGATTGTGATTTGGTTTCCGGCTCGGGAGCTGTTTCGGACTCGACGACCGGATCTGGTTCCGGGACGGATTCCGATGCAGCTTCCGCTATTGGCACAGATTCGGAAACAGCTTGTGGCTCAGGTTCGGAAACAATCTCCGGTTCGGATTTTACATCCGGCTCTGCTTCGGGGACAGATTCAGGCTCAAATGCCGCATCAACTTCGTTGTCAGGGGCGGATTCGGTCGCAACCGGCGCAGGCTCGTTTTGCACATTTGATGTGGCAACCGGCGGCGCTTCGATCTTTGCGTCCAGGGTGATTTTCAACCCGCGACCTCGATTCTTTACAAGCGCAAATCGCTGCTTCATTTCTCCGCTGACGACATAACGAGCCACTATTTCCTGGCCGGCATTCCGGAACCACAGTGTATCGATTTGCACCGTCAGGCTGTCTTCGTCGCGCAGAAAGACGTACTCGCCCACCAGTCCCGCCAGTGTCTTGGGCGCCATGGATTCATAGAGCTGCCACGACCTGCTATAGTCTTTGATGATCCCGCGAAATTCCTTACTCCGCGCAGGATCAGCAAAGTCAACAGCGGCCGGCAGGAGATTGGGAACGAGCAGAAACAGCAGGAACAGTCCGCAGCATTTGGCGCGGAATCCGGAGAAACAAAGGGGGGCACTCATATATTAATGTATCCACGGTTGACGTAGATTTTGCCGCTTCGGCAGCGAGCTATCGTCGCGAATATTGCCGAAACAGGCATAAAAACCAAGTCGGCGGAGTCGCGCAGGCATCCGACGCAGCGTCTACCGAAGGCGAATCGCGGTGTTTTGGTCTCGACAATTGGGCGCGCGTACGATCTCATCGGCACGATTCAGCGGTCGGCAGTTGCTCGGTAAATTGCGGGACCGGCAACAGCTTCGCACAGAATTCCATTGGTATTCCGGCTCGTTTCAAGCCTGAATTTTCAACTTCTTCCGGACTTTGTTCTGGTGTTTATGGTTCGGTGGTCTCGGACTTGACAACGTCTCTTTTTCGGTCCCAAAGCAGATCGATCGCGTGTATCTCCGCTGTTCCACTAGGCGTTCGGAAATTCGACGGCGTATGAACAGGCAGTCAGCAATTCCACTGGCCGGGGGGGCGAGATGCTTCAAATTTCCGGATTTTTGGATTCGCCCTTTCATCCGGTCATTCCGGAAGAAGGTTAATGGGTGAGTTTTCGGCAGCCTGCATGCTCATGGTTGAGTACAACAAATTAAAACTCTCAGGCCCTGTGGCTAAACGCTCGCTTTGGGACTCGATCTGCGATTTTAAACTCCGGAGCCCTTTGGATGAATACTCGCTCTGGGATTATATCTGCGATTTTAAATCCGGAGCCCTTTGGATGAATACTCGCTCTGGGACTCGATCTGCGATTTTAAATCCGGAGCCCTTTGGATGAATACTCGCTCTGGGACTCGATCTGCGATTTTAAACTCCGTGAGTGGTTGGACTGATACGAACTTCGGGCGCCTTGGAAGGATGTTAACTACTGAAGTTCGGACTTGATTCAGACAAGGCGCATTTTGGGCCTATACAAAAAAGGGTCCCCCTCCCCCTCCACCACCTGTCCAGTTTGTTACATTTTTTCCGCACCAAGGCACAGTTCACCCTTGCCCCGAAATTCGCGGATTTCATTGAGCAGGCTCGCCCGGACGGGCGAATATTGAGTCGCGGTCGAACCCTCCGGAGGCATCGACAACTACAACATGCAAAAGTCAAGATGGTTGGTCAATTGGAAAAGGTTAAGCGGGCAGGATAGTGTCCTGAACGGGCGGTTTTCCGTAGATTAACGCACGGATTTCTTCGTATTGCTGGATCAGATCCGACGGCCTGAGCGCTTCGCCACGTTGCCGCGGCTTGCTTTTTTCACTTGTTTGTCATTGAACTGAAAGTTTAAATTCGGTGGTAAACTGATGGAAGCTGCCAGCCTACGTTTCACCAGGCGGCTCACAAGAATTTGCGCTGTCGAACCCGGGACCGCCGCGCAACCGCACAATTTCAGGTTGCATGACCAGCAAAAATGTCAGACAGACCGTGAGCGAAGTGAGCGAGGCTGCTCAAGGTGCACAGAACATGTAAAACAACGGGTGTCAGTCGGCAATCTGTTAAGAAAGTCAACTACACAAAAAGGCCGACGGAAGATTATCCGCCGGCCTGCAATACTTAAACAAATTCTGTCAAACAGGAGTATTTCACACACCTTCGAAAACAGCTGCCAGGCCCTGACCGACGCCGACACACAGTGCGGCCGCAGCATAACGCAGACCGTCGCGTTGCATGGAACGTGTCAAAGTTCCGACGAGACGACCGCCGCTCATGCCGAGCGGATGTCCGATGGCAATCGCGCCGCCGTAAATGTTAACAATCGAAGGGTCGATGCCGAGTTGATCGACACAGGCCAGCGACTGAGCCGCAAACGCTTCGTTGAGCTCCATGCGCTGCAGATCGGCTACCTTGAGCCCCGCGCGCTGCAGCGCCAGCTGCGTTGCGGTAACAGGACCGATGCCCATGATGCGAGGATCGACGCCCACAGCGCCGGACGAAACATAACGAGCCACCGGTGTGAGATTAAACTCCTCAAGAGCACGACGACTGACGACCAGCATCGCCGCGGCGCCGTCGTTGAGGCTGGAAGCATTGCCGGCCGTAACGCTCCCGTCCTTGCGAAAAGCAGGACGCAATTTGGCGAGTTTTTCGACCGATGTGTCGGAACGCGGCTGCTCGTCGCGGTCGACGACAATCGGATCGCCTTTGCGCTGAGGTATAACGACGGGAACGATTTCATCGTTAAACACGCCGGCCTGCTGCGCGGCGATAGCTTTCTGGTGTGAGGCGAGAGCAAATTCGTCCTGCGCTTCGCGGGAAATTTGCCAACGTTCGGCCACATTTTCAGCGGTCTCGCCCATAGCTTCAAGCGGGAACATCTCTTTCATGGCCGGATTGGGATAACGCCAACCAAGAGCTGTATCGTAGGCCGTCAGATTGCCGAAGAGCGTCTTGCCGGTAGCGTTTTTTGGAATCGAATAGGGCGCACGGGACATGGACTCCACACCGCCGGCGATAAAGACCTCGCCTTCACCGGCTCGAATGGCGCGCGCTGCCTGGATGACGGCCTCCAGCGACGAAGAGCACAGACGATTGATGGTCACGCCGGGCACGGACTGCGGCAGACCGGCCAGCAGAGCGGCCATTCGCGCAATATTGCGGTTGTCCTCACCAGCCTGGTTAGCGCAACCCAGAATAACGTCGTCGATTTCACCTGCGGGCATGCCGGTGCGTTCGACCAGATTTTTGATCACGTGCGCGGCCATGTCGTCGGGACGGACAGAAGCCAGGGAGCCGCCATAACGACCGACGGGCGTGCGCAGGGGTTCAACGATAAAAACTTCATTCATGGGGAGCCACACCAGATCAACATGGGACAATCGCTTGTTCAGTCGGCGACGTAAACGATTGACAGAGGGATCTATTGACGGAGCGGCAGTCGCCGCAAATAGCCGGAGCAAATCAAGCCGGGATCTTTTGATGTTGGCGTTATCTTCAGCTGAATTGAGATGACAGGAATTCCCGATACCACAGATAGATGGATTGGGAAAAACGACTTAAACAAGGCAAAAGGATTCAGCGGGTGTTGTGGTGGGATGAGAGGGCGTGAATTCGGGTTTAACGGTTTTCTCTGAAGATCAATGGGCCCTCCCCCGCCTCCAAACCACCAAGTTCCGTGGTGCCACCACCAACGGTACAGTCAGGCCGTCCGGCTCCCGCCGAATTGCCCAACCTTTAACCCACTGACCGGTGCAAGGCTGTATGATGAAAATCTTCCCGAAACCGCGACCGCATGCTTCGCCTGCTTCCACCGACAACTTGCACTTATTACCGCGGCAAGTCCAGCGCTTTCGACTCAAGGTCGCGCGTGACGTGGGTAAACGTCGTGTTTTCGCCCCTGAACGGGTCACTACAAATGCAGTGTAGCCGGAGAGACGTCCGACTCCTGACAAAGAGGTTCCAGCCTGAGGTGCAAAAGACCTGTCTCTCGCGACTACGATCATCGCGCAGAACGTCGTCAAATTTTGTGCTTTCGCCGCTGAATGAACCAATGCTGATGCGCTGTCGTGGTAGAGACATCCGGCACCGGACCCAGCGGATTCAAACTGCTGGGCCAACTATTCGTTTCTTGCAATTACGCACATAGCGCAGAACGTCGTTAAATCTTGTGCTTTTACCGCTGAGCGAACCAGGTCCGATGCGCGGGAGTCATCCGGACGCCCGACTCCTTGTTCAGTGGATTCAGATTGCTGAGCGTCAACCCAGTCTACCGCAAAATCCGAAGCACACCGGCGTGCGAAACGGTAGATCCCGGCAACTATGAATCCATATCATTGATAGTGAACACAGGCAGACATGTCGGTGGGCCGAACGCAATCCTGTGAGCTACTTTTCTTTTTATTCTCATTGACAACACACGCGATCTTCGCAATCGGAAAATAACGAGTTCTGGAAGATTGCGCCCTTAAACAGCTGAATGGTTCACACACTGCGAGCTGGACGGACGCCAAGGTTGATGCAGCTCTTAACCAAGAATGCAGATTCACTTAACAGGATGAACTCACGGCACGTCCAACACGCTGACAAACAGAAAGAAAAAAGCAAGCCGGCGAACAGCAGTGAGAAGGCGAAGCGCTCTGGATCTGAAAGTCCATGTTAAACAAAAAACGGAGAGTAAAAAACCGGCATTAAACACCCGAGTCACAGAAACCAAATGAACTTAAAACGAGGAAAAAGCGCAGGAAGCAGTTAATCATCAGGCCAGCGCCTGACGGCAGGCGGCAATGCGGCGCACTATATCCTGCGTCCCGGCGGCAAGCGGTCTGGCGATCTCGTAAAACTCCAAAGCGCGTGCGTAGTTGCGCTTCTGCTCGTATAAATATCCACCGATAAACATGGCGTCATAGGATGGTTCTTCGCGCGCCAGCTCACAGTATTCCAGCGCCTCGTCAATCTTGCCTTGTTTAAGCAGAACCTTGGCGATCTCGGCGTACAATGCACCGCGTTTAACACGATAAAAACGACGGTCAATTGAAGCAGCGTCAATTTCGCGGTAGCGTTTAAGTGCGCCGTCCGGGTGATCCTCCAGCTGGTCCAACACCGCCAGCAGATACTCGGCAAAAATGTTGCCGCCCATCTGGGTCGCCTTGATGGCCAACGAACGCGACTGTCGCAGTTTTTCGCCCTCGCGGCGATGGACGTCGGCCTGCAGCGCAAGCAACATTGAACGGGCCGTCCCCGGCAGATCGTTGGTCTGCGACGACAGCGCAATACGGAAGTTTTCGTTGGCGCGCTCGTAGTCGCCGGCGTAGTAATGGTTCAGCGCCAGGTGGGTGCGGATCCAGGCCTCGGTCGGGTCGTTGTTAAGCTCGGATTCAAACAGGCGGCGGTTGCGCACGTGGCGCATGCGATCCGCGCTCTCAAATCCGTGATGCAGAATTTCGATGTCGGAAGTCTCCGCCGAACGCGTCGTGCGGCGCAGAGCGTCACGAATAGTTTCGTGCACGCGGCCCTTGTAGCGCAGTCGATCATCGCGGCGGAACAGGCGCGTGGACGGCAGCGGCAAAAGCGGCACAACCACCTCCTGCGGCAGCAGGTTCATGACGGTGCAACTGTAGGCTATGTGCGGCCCTTTCATTGCGCTGCGGATTTTGTCCTGTGATCCGGCGTCGACGCGTTCGTCGGCGTCGAGCATCAAAACCCAGTCTTTTGTGGCGTGCTCCAACAGAGTGTTGCGAGCCGTACCAAAGTCGTCGGTCCAGGTTGTCGACTCCGCGCGCGCACCGGCGGCTTTGGCAATGTGCAGGCTGTCGTCGGTGGAACCCGTATCGAGCACCACGATTTCGTCCGCCAGATCGCGCACGTTCTCAAGCAATCCCGGGAGAGAATCGGCTTCGTTTTTGACCAGTACACAAACAGACAAAGATGCCATACTGCCGCAGCGTTTTGTCGATCGGGCCTTCAGAAATCAACGCCCGTTAACACGAATTCAATGCAGTTGCAGCCCGCGGACACACCTGGGCGTGTTGAGGCGCTAAACCGCCTAATATACATTTTGTTTTGCCGGTTTCAGAATGCCGGTCGATTATTCCGCCAGCTGCGCCAGATTGGTCTTCAGCTTTTCCAGCGTGGACTCAAAATTGCGCAGTTTATCGCGTTCGTTCTCGACTACTTCGGGTGGCGCGTTGTCCAGAAAACGGGCATTGCCGAGCTTTTTGGACGTCCCGGCCGCCAATCCCTCCATACGCTTGATTTCTTTGTTAATCCTCGCGCGTTCCGCCTCCAGGTCAATGTGCCCCGCCAGAGTCAGGAAAACCTCAACGCCGGAAGCCAGTGAAGCGATTGATCCCTTCGGTTTGGTCAGATCGGTTGTGATTGCGAGCGACTCGGCGCGGGTAAGTTCGCGCACCAGATCGGCAACGGATTGCAGCAGAGCCACGTCTTCCGCACCGGCACAGCGCAGACCGACCGGCAGACGCTCGTGCGGTGGAATTTTCATCTGACCGCGCAGAGTACGCACTTCTTCAATGACCGACTGAATGCGACCGAAACTGCCGAGCACGGCCTTGTCGATCAACGCGGGATTTTCAACCGGGAACTGCGCGCGCGCCAGACTCTCATCTTCAGCGCCCGCGCCGATGGCGTGCCATAGAACTTCGGTCAGATAGGGCATCACCGGATGCAGGAGGCGCAGCACGCCCTCGAAAATGTTAAACGCATGATCGACGTAAGCACGTTGCTGCGCCGCATCGTCGGAGGCGGCAACGCGGATCTTGACCGCTTCAACGAACCAGTCGCAGAAGTCGCTCCAGATAAATTCGTAGAGTTTGCTGGAGTATTCGTTGAGGCGGAAGCTTTCGAGCGCCGTGCGCGTCTCGACAATCGTCTGGTTAAACCGGGCCGAGATCCATTTGTCTACCAGATCCTGACTCTGCGAATCAATGGCGCTGCTGCCGTCCGCGCCGACTTCCCTGCGTTTCATCAACAGGAAACGCGCGGCGTTCCAGATTTTGTTGGCAAAGTTGCGGCCGAGTTCAATCGTGCTGATATCCTGCGTCTTTTCATCGACCGCCAGGCGCACGTCGAGACCGATGGGCGCAACGTAAATCAGCGAAAAGCGCGTGGCGTCCGCGCCATAGCGCTTGACAATTTCGAGCGGATCGGGCGAGTTACCGAGCGACTTGGACATCTTGCGTCCCTTGCCGTCGCGGATAAGGCTCGTGAAATAGACGTCCTTGAACGGAATCGCCTGTTTGAACTTTTTGGACATGACGATCATGCGCGCCACCCAGAAGAAGATGATGTCCGGTCCGGTGACGAGCAGATCGGTCGGCAGGAATTTCTGCATGACCGCATTGTCTTCCTCTTCCCCGTCGGCCAGCCAGCGCATGGTGGTCATGGGCCAGAGTGCGGAAGAGAACCAGGTGTCGAGCACGTCCGGATCCTGGCGCAGCGGCGTGTCGGCGGGCAGTCCGAGTTTTTCGCGGGCGTGTTCTTCCGAGCGCGCGGCGGTGAACTTGCCGTCGGCGGTATAATAGACCGGAATGCGATGGCCCCACCAGAGCTGGCGGGAGATACACCAGTCGCGCACGTTGGTCATCCAGTGTTCGTAGGTCTTGACCCAGTGCTCGGGGTGGAAGCGCACTTCGCCGTCGCGGACGGGCTGGAGCGCATCGCCGGCAAGCGGTTCCATTTTGACGAACCACTGATCGCTGAGGTAGGGCTCGACGGCTTCTTTACCACGCTCCGAAAAACCGACGCTATGAGCGTAGTCTTCGATTTTTTCGACCAGCTCGAGTTCTTCCAGCTTGGCGACGATGCGTTTGCGCGCCTCGTAGCGCTCAACGCCATTGAACTCGCCTGTCAACTCGTTGAGCGTGCCGTCGGGGTTGATCGTATTCGGCATCTCAAGGTCGTGGCGCTTGCCGACTTCAAAGTCGTTGGGGTCGTGCGCGGGCGTAATTTTTACCGCACCGGTTCCGAAGTCCATGCGAGCGTGGTCGTCGGCAATGACGGGAACCCAGCGGCCGACGAGCGGAACGCGCACATTGCTGCCGATCAGATCCTGGTAGCGTTCGTCCGCCGGATTGACCGCCACGGCGACGTCGCCGAAGAGCGTTTCGGGACGTACGGTGGCCACCAGCAGCGGCGCGCCGCCGTCCTCACGGTGATAACGAAGCGTGTAGAGTTTATCCTGAACTTCGCGGAAATTGACTTCTTCATCGGAGAGCGCCGTCTGCGCCAGCGGCGACCAGTTGATGATGCGCTGACCGCGGTAGATCAATCCTTCATCAAACAGGCGGATAAATACTTCCGTAACGGCATTGGACGCCGAGTCATCCAGCGTAAAGAGCAGGCGATCCCAGTCGCAGGAGACGCCGATGGTGCGCAGCTGGTCCAGAATGATGTCGCCGTAGTCGTGGCGCCATTGCCAGACGCGCTCGAGAAATTTTTCGCGGCCGAGGTCGTGGCGGGACAACCCTTCTTTGGCCAATTGCTGTTCAACCTTGCTTTGAGTGGCGATGCCGGCGTGGTCGACGCCGGGGAACCAGCAGACTTCATCGCCGGCCATGCGACGCCAGCGGCAGTAGATATCCTGGATGGTATCGCCGAACATGTGGCCCATGTGCAGCATGCCGGTGACGTTGGGCGGCGGCAGCAGAACGGAATAGGCTGGTTTGTCGCTGTGTTCGGAGGCGGCGAACACCCGTTTGTCATTCCAGAAATCGCGCCAATAGGCTTCGTGTTTACCGGGATCGTAGGTTTTTTCCAATTCGCCGGCGGCGGGTTGCGCTTCCGCGCCCAGATCATTCATAGACTCCTGCACTCCAAAAACACGAACAGCCGCACCGGCAGGTGCGACTGCGTTGCTAAGGCTGAAACTTCACTTTGCAAAATTACAATTTTTTGGCGCAAGCTGTGGGCCTGCGGCTCGTCACGCGTTGACAAACAAAAGAGGCATTTGTCAGGGCAAATCGAATTTCTTGCGGATTTCCCACAGGGTTTTGCGGCTGATGCTCAGCGAGGCGGCGGTTTTTTCCAGGTTGCTCTGGTAGAATTCGAGCGTCTGGCGGACGTATTCGCCCTGCAAGTCCTTGATCGAAAGTCCTTGTGGAATGGAAAAGACCGTGCCCGTTTGGCCGGAAGACCAGCCGGCGGTGCCGAGCGTCAGATTGCGCAGTGTGATAACGTCTTTGACGGCGTCGAGCATGGCGCGATCCAGAGCGTTGTGCAGTTCCGAGATATTGTGCGGCCAGGCATAAGAAACCAGGCGTGTCATTGCCTCTTCGTCCACCGAAAAATTGCGCATGCGGCGCATGGAATTTTCTTCAAGGTAAAAATGCGTCAGATCGGGAATGTCTTCCGGGCGTTTGGCAAGTGAAGGCACCTGGATGACCGAGTCGCCAATGTCCCGCAGGAGGTCGGGATCGATGTTGTGTTTTTCGGTCAATTCCTCGATATCGGGCACATCGGAAACAAAGATGACGCGGACATTGACGGGAATATCTTCGTTCGAACCAACGGGACGAATGCCGTGCCCGGAGCCGGCGTCGTAGAAAGCGCGCAGCACACTGGGTTCGAGTTTTTCGGGATGCTCAATAATTACTGTGCCGCCGTCGGCCTGTTCGAGCACACCCCGCTGACGGACGGGCGTACCGCCGTCGGACGGTCGGTTCATCTGCCCCAGAAAAAAGGCGCGCTGGTCGTCCGGCTCGATCTGATTGGCGCGATAGGTGGCCAGCAGTCCGCCGATGGCCGCACTTCCGTAGTGGATGACCCGGGCGAGGTGCCGTTTGCCCGCACCGTATTCGCCGAGAATCCAGATGGGACGAGCCGGAGCGGAAATGGCTTTGACGGCTTCTTCGCGCAATTTGCGTGCGTGTTTGCTCTCGCCCACGATACTCGTAACGGAAAAACGATCGCGTTTAGCCAGCAGTTCGGATTTGGCGGAGGATCGCAGCGCACCGACTTCCAGAGCACGGCGGACGCGCAGGACAAATTCGTCCTTGTCGATCGGCTTGGTAATATAGTCGTCAACACCGGCTTTCATGGCGCGCACCGCCGTCTCGATTTTTGCCTCGGTGGTGAGCATAATAACGGGGATGTGCTGGCGCCGTTTCCGGACGAACTGGAGCACGTCGATACCGCTCATTTCAGGCATCAAAAGGTCGAGGACAATGACGTCCGGCCCTGATACTTCAAAAGAAGCCAGAAAGCGTTGTGGAGAATTATACAGGAGGACGTCGGCACCGGAAGTTGAAAGCACCTTACCGAGATATCGCAACATGTGGGCATCATCGTCGATGATGCTGATCTGGTTTCGCATGGTTCGCGTAGCTTTAGAAGGAAGATTTACGGCGAAAATTAGCAAAAAGCCGCAATTTCGACTAAAAAATATACGCGAAAGGCTTTTGCTGTTACGTGCCGGCGCAAAATAAGCTGTTGAAATCGATTACTGCAAACGCATTGACAAACTTCCGGGCGACTCAGCTGTAGTGCCGAACGAAGAGTGACGCCGGAGACGGGATGGTTACCGCGAGATTGGCGGTGCGTTACCAAAATCTTCAATTGCGCATTTTTTCATTTATGCATACTTTTTATGGGTTAATCGCCAGAAAAGCACTAATTTGTGTAATTCTCAGGCGAATGTCCTTTTACGAATCTGAATACAACTGTAAGCTACTGTGACTTTGGAGGATGCATGCGACAAAATTTTAAAGCATTGCTTGTGAGCGGCCTGATTGGCCTGTCTTCATTGGCGATGTTTTCCTGCACTTCAATGATTACGCCGGAACAATTGCAAGAGATCCGCGAGCTGCGTCAGCGCCAGGCACAACTGGAAGAGACGATCCGCAAGCGCGAGGCCGACCTGGCCGGATTGCAAACCGAAGTGAAGGCGCGTCAACGCGAACTGGACAAATGCCAGGAAGTGAAAGCCTTCATTGAGGAAAAACTGGCGAACTGGCCGAATGTCTGGCCCGACTAATTCACCAGGCCAAATGCCGACCGCCAGAGTCCCCACGCTCGCAATCGGCCGGCAACGGATTTGCCTCCCGACAAATTCCTGGACAAAACTATGAACACATTACCCCAATCAACTAGCATCAAAGTGCACGGAATGAAACGTACATTTCTCCTACTGGTCCTGGCTCTGACGGTCCTCGCGGTTCCGGTCCTGGCGCAGCAGTACAATCCTCAGACGCCTGATGAAAAACTGACGGAAGAGCACGCTGCCATCCGCATTTCCCAACTGAAGGAAAAAGTAGCGGATCTGGAAAAGCGCCTCAATGAGGTTGACGGCGACATTACCAAGGCCCGCGCGGAACTGGATCGCCTCAACGAAGAGCTTAAAAAATGTAATGAAGCGCTCTATGCGCTCGTCGGCGCTACGCAAGCCGATATCGATGCATTTGCTCAGAAACTGGGTGTCCTTGAAGGCAAAGTGCGCGAAATGAAGCGCCTGTCCAATGACGAGCTGGCCGACCGCCGCGCTGAAGTCGAAGAACTGGACCGCCAGTACAAAGAGCTCCAGAAAAACAAAATCTCGGTGATGCCGCAGTTCTACGATCGCATGGTTCAACTGGGCCGCGACATCAAAGGACTGTATCGCGAGAAGAAAATCACGACCTACACGGTGGGCACCTGGGCCAAAGATCGCGACTGTCTGTGGAATATCGCTGCCAAAAACGATATTTACGCCGACGCTTTCATGTGGCCGAAAATCTGGCAGGCCAACACGGATCAAATCCGCAACCCGGACATTATCTTCCCGGGTCAGGTCCTGCAAATTCCGCCCAAAGGCCCGAAAACGAGCGACGAGCAGAAAGCCGAACGTCGCTACTGGCGTCAGAAACGCGAAGCCGCAGCCGGTTCCACCGGTGATGCTTCCTCCGACGCGGGTACCAGCTCCGGCAATTGATGCCCAACGGAACCACGGAACCTTTCAAAAGTCCCGCGCGCCGTTTGGCGGCGGGACTTTTTTATTTGTTGTATTTTTGCCTGATGCGCGTCACTGACTGCTCTCCTCGCGGCAGCGTCAACTAAACGGGCTGCCGGATATCAACCGGAAAACATGGAACGTATGGAGTTGGAAGAAAAAAGAATCAACCTTGAAGCATCCGACCGACTGCTGCTCCTGGGCTACAACGACACTAATCTGAACCTGATCGAAAAACGCTTTGAAGCTTCGATAACCGTGCGCGGCGAGTGGGCGATAGTTCGCGGCCGGCCGGAAGACATCAAACGCGTTGAAACGGTGATCAAAGAGCTGCAGTACATTATCAACCGCACCGGCGAACTCAGCCAGGAGGACGTACTCACGGTCATCGACCTGGTCGGCGGCGTGCCCGAGCGGCGCACCCCCGGCAAAGGCGGCGGCAACGAAAAACTGGTGTACCGCGGTGTAAAAGAAGACATCAACACACGAACGCCGACGCAGCTGGACTACGTGCGCCGCGTCCGCGAAAACGACGTCGTCTTTGCAATCGGCCCGGCCGGTACGGGTAAAACCTACCTTGCGGTGGCCCTGGCGCTGGCGGCGCTCAAACGCGGCGACGTCTCCCGCGTACTGGTCTCGCGGCCGGCCGTCGAAGCCGGCGAGTCGCTGGGATTCCTGCCGGGCGACTTCCAGGAAAAAGTCGATCCATATCTGCGTCCGATTTTCGACGCCCTTGCCGACATGCTCGGGGCGGAAAAACTGCGCAGTTTACTGGAAAAACGCATCGTCGAAGTTATTCCGCTGGCCTACATGCGCGGACGCACGTTCAACGGCGCGTTCATCGTACTGGACGAGGCGCAGAACACGACCGTCACACAGATGAAAATGTTCCTGACGCGTCTGGGCCGAAACTCCAAAACGATCATTACGGGCGACATCACGCAGATCGACCTGCCTTCGCGCTCAATGTCCGGCCTGGTCAACGTGCAGGACGTACTGAAAGATGTTAACGGCATAGAATTTGTCTATTTTAACCGCGGCGACGTCGTGCGCCATCGCCTGGTGGCGGACATCATCAAGGCGTATGAAGACCACGACAACGAACGCGAAGCGGAAGAACACGGCGGTGATCGCCGCGCGAGGTACAAACATGCCGAACCTGCGAATCCCGCAGACAAAGCGGAAGGCGGACAACCCGAAGACGGTACGGTCCCGGCCGCGCTGTAATAGTCGGCAAACGCCGGGCGAAGGGCGGTCAACAGAACAGGTATGAGCCAGGAACTATTCAGCATAGGTTTTGTGGATGTGACGCTGCTCGACGTTGTCGACATAGCCATCGTCACCGCCATATTCTATCGCCTCTATCAGTCGCTGCGCAACACCGTCACATTTCAGGTGATTGCCGGCGTCCTGGTGGTAATGGGCCTCTACCTGTTCACGACGGCCTTCGACATCCGCGCTTTGAACTGGCTGTTGGGGTCGCTGTCGGACATCTGGCTGATCGCCTTTATTATTCTCTTTCAGCCTGAAATTCGGCGGCTGCTGATTCCGTTGCTGCGCGCTCCCCTGTTTAACTTCTTTGCCAAGACCGACATCACCGAGACGATAGACGAGGTGCTGGACGCCGTCCGTGAAATGTCCGAAAAACACACGGGCGCGCTGATAGTGTTCTCGCGCGACCGCAACGTGACAATTTCGACAGACACGGGCGTGACGATCCAGGGACAGCTGACGAAGGAATTGTTAATCTCGATTTTCAACGTCAAATCGCCGTTGCACGACGGCGCGGTGATAGTGCAGAACGGCCACGTGCAGGCGGCGGGATGCATTCTGCCGCTCAGTCTAACAACGCGACTGGAAAACCAGAATCTGGGCACGCGCCACCGCGCGGCGCTCGGTATCTCCGAACAGGCCGACGTGCTGGCGCTGGTCGTTTCGGAAGAATCGGGCTTTATCTCTGTGGCGGAGGAAGGACGCCTGATTCGTGGCTTGACGCTGGACCAGCTTGAAGAGCAGCTGCGCGAGAGCCTGACGCTGGAAAACCCGCAGCGCGAACGCCAACTGTTCTCCTTCGGCAGCAGTTGATACTCTCCGTCAGCACTACGACAGACATTGGTCAGAACGAATTGCAACACGACTGTTAAACAAAAAATCAGCGTGCAAACCGGCATCAGGGGAATATGAAAACACAATCGCGTTACAACCGCACGGAACTTGCACGCGCGGAATTGCTGCGGGAACTGAGGCAGCAGGGCATTGAAAACGAAGCGGTTCTGGCAGCCATCGGCAGAGTGCCGCGCGAGGCATTTGTTTCGGAGGCTTTCGGCGCGCGCGCCTACGAAAACTCGGCTTTGCCGATCGACTGTCGCCAGACTATTTCGCAGCCCTACACGGTGGCGTTCATGACACAACTGTTAAACCTGAAACCGGGCAACCGCGTGCTGGAGATAGGTACCGGCAGCGGTTATCAGGCAGCCATTCTGTTTAACATGGGCGCGCGCGTGTTTACCATTGAGCGGCACAACGAATTGCACCGGCATGCCGAGGCGACGTTCGAACGGCTGGGCATGGACATCGCCTGTCACTGCGGCGACGGCACAATCGGCTGGAGCGGCTACGCTCCCTACGATGCAATAATTGTGACGGCCGGCGCACCGGACGTGCCCAAGGCGTTAACCGATCAACTTGCCGCGGGCGGGCGGCTGGTTATCCCCGTGGGCGACAAACAGGACCAGACGCTCTACCGCATCACACGCGACGCGGAAGGCAATCTGAGCGGCGAAGAATTTCACGAGTTTCGCTTTGTGCCGCTGATCGGCCGCCAGGGATGGCAGGGTTAAACAAAGGCGACGTAAATCAATTTGCAGGAAGCACTTAAACACCGGACGGATCGCTCCCCCGCCACTCAGGCGGACGGCAGCGTCATCGTCATCCAGGGCCCGACCGCCTCGGGCAAAACCGCCGTGGCCTGCGCATTGGCGGATCTGATGCCCGTCGACCTGATCTCGGCCGATTCGCGCCAGATCTACCGCCACATGAATATCGGCACAGCCAAACCCGACGCGGACGAACTGACGCGCTACCCACACGCCTGTATCGATATTCGCAATCCGGATGAAGAGTACAGCGCCGGCATGTTCGCCTCCGACGCGCTGACAAGCATAAAAATGGCTTTGGAGAAAGGGCGCATCCCGGTTATCGTCGGCGGATCCGGCCTGTACATCCGCGCCGCCTGCCACGGCTTGTTTGACGAATCGGATGCAGATGCGCAAGACCTGAAAGCCGTGCGCGAGGAACTGACGGCAACGCTCAACAGCGAAGGCATTGACAAACTCTACGCCGAACTGCAGAGCTGCGACCCTGCGGCGGCAGATAAATACGCCGACCGCAATCCGCGCCGCATTCTGCGAGCGTTGGAATTCTACCGCATCAACGGAAAACCGCTGTCGGACGCCCACAAAACCGATGCCCGGGCGCCGGACTTTCACTGTGAATTTTACCAGATCGATCTGGAGCGCGACGAACTCTACCAGCGCATCAACGAACGTGCAAAAACCATGTTCGCCACAGGGCTGGTGGAAGAATGCGAAGCGCTGCTGGCCATGGGCTACGACCCGGCGGCCAATGCGCTCAACACGGTCGGCTACAAGGAAGTCTTTGCGCTGCTTCGCGGCGAAATCGACCGCGAGGACGCGCTGGAATTGACGGCCCGCAAAACACGCAACTACGCCAAACGTCAACTGACCTGGTTCCGGCATGCCTGGCCGCATACGATGTTAGGCGGGACGGTGCAAGAAATTGCGAATTCAATCGCCTACGATTATATTCGGCGCAGCAGCAGCCCGAATGCGGGCGATTCCTGATGGTTCGCCCTGTTACGCCCTCGCCGTCCGACAATAATCCGGGCGGCACTTCCCAAGAGTTCTGAATTTTCAACGCGGATTGGCACAATGGCTCGTTTGCGCGGCAATATTGTTGTACAAAGTATCGCCGGCGGTACGCTGCCGGTGTTGAGAGTCCTCGGCTGGGCCTGCCTGTTGGTTTTACTGGCCGCGGCGCCTTTTGCACCACCGGCTTATAATCAGAATTTTAGCGAGGCCTTCGACATTCCCGAGGGCGCTCCGGGCGACTCGCTGGAGCTGCCGACGATGCTCGACTCGCTCATTCAGCGCAATCCGCCGCAAGTTGACACACTGGCACCCCAGGACAGCCTGGCTCTTTTCCTTCCCGAGACGGTGACGCCTCTGCCGGAGCTGACGCCCAAGGATTCGGCCGACGCAATATCTGATCTGAGCAACAAACTCAACCGCATCCTCAGCAGCCGCTATGCACGCCGCAACAAATACGGCGTGCTTGTGCAGTCGCATCAGAGCGATAAAATTCTTTACAGTAAAAACTCCGCCGACGTTTTCACGCCTGCTTCGACGACCAAGCTGGTGACGACCTACATGGCGCTGTATCTGCACACGGCGGAGCACGCACTGGCCACCTCGATTTCCACCGACGCCCCGGAGATTCGCAACGGCGTTCTGGACGGCAACCTCTACCTTACCGGCGGCGGCGACCCGCTGCTCAATACGGCCGACTTTGAATTACTGGCTGATAAAATCCGCGGCCTCGGCATCGATTCCATCAGCGGCAACATTTACGCCACGGGCGAAATATTCGACACGGTGTACAACCGGCTGCACTACAGCGGCGATCGCGACATTGTGCAGGCATTGCCGCCGGTGGCCGGCATCACGATCAACAACAACGAAATTACCGTGCGGGTGACGGCACCGTCGCGACCGGGGTTGCCGCTGCAGGTCCAGACAATTCCGGTTTCCGACGCGGTGTCCTTTACGGTCAACGCAAAATCGCGCAACGGCCGCTACTACAGCCGCAGCGTCAAATTTACGAGTTCGCTGGTGGACTCGAACGGCATCCAACATTTCACGGTCGGGGGATATCTTAAACCGGGACGCAGCTACGCGTACAAATTTGAATCCAAAAATCCGCCCATGATCGCCGCGGCTCTGCTCCACAGTCGACTGCAGGCGGGCGGCGTTAGAATTGGCGGCGGTTTTGACGTGCAGTCACCGCCGATCATTTCGATGCCGCTCACGTCGGCATTCCGCAGCCTGCGCGACATCGTCATGGTTACGAACAAAAACAGCAATAACTTTTTTGCTGAAAATCTGTTTAAGCTGATCGGATCGTATTCAGCGCCGCGCGGCGGCAGCACAAGCAAAGAGGCCCGCATTTTAACCACCGGCACGATGGAGGACGAGCAGATCCGCTTTGACGATTGCCTGGTCAACGACGGTTCGGGACTCTCGCGGCGCAACCTGCTTTCACCGCAAGCGCTGGTAGATATTCTGCGCAACGCCTACGATCAACCTTTCGGACAGGCCTATTACAATTCGCTGTCAATTGCGGGCGTCGACGGCACGTTAAAAGGACGCATGCGCGGCACGGCGGCGGAGGACAATTTGTGCGCCAAAACGGGCACACTGCGCAATGCCAGCGGTCTGGCGGGTTATGTTACCACGCGCGACGGAGAGTTGTTAACATTTGCAATCATGTTTAACGGCTATTCCGTCTCCAGCTTCAAAAGTCTGGAGAATTCTATCGGCGAGGCGCTGGCTAATTTTACGTACGGCACACCTGGACCGGCGGGCGGTTAACTCTCACACTCAATTCTGACTCCTTGACACTTCGCCTCCTCACTGGTTCGGCGGCTTGTTTATTCTTTTGTTTATCACCGGGTGACAAACTCGAGACCGGCTTACAACTGACAAACTCGAGACCGGCTTACAACTGACAAACTCGAGACCGGTTTACAACTGACAGACTCGAGACCGGCTTACAACTGACAATCTCGAGACCGGTTTACAACTGACAATCTCGAGACCGGTTTACAACTGACAATCTCGAG
>CAYULF010000029.1:0-66173 GCA_964445695.1 uncultured Hyphomicrobiales bacterium
GAAACCGTCCGGCGCTGACCTGACTAAACAATTTGGTCTCCGATACCCTTCCGCTTGATCAGGGGACCACCCCGCCGCCACCTCGGTCAACTCCTCCGGAGTCCGTACACACTCCTCCCACCCCGCACAGTGTGCAGATTTTTTTGAGTGAGGCCGGTCGCAGATTCCACGCGCCGCATGCTGCGCGCTTCTCCCCCAATCATATACATTTCCTCGCCTTGTTCACACCCTGAAAAATTGAACGTAGCGCTTTTCGCAACTCACCGGTCGTAAAACGACGGTGAACGGGCGGTTCTTCCACATGCATCGCTGTGTCGTGCATGGACCTGCGCAATAACATCGCCGCCCCGCACAAAATACGATCGCCCGCCCTCGCCGCACGCAAAAGCACGATGAACTCTGCCGAACCACACCGCAACAGTGCCGGCCCAACAAACGGAACGCCCGCCCCCGCAGGAAACGGTCGCAATCACCAAGCGCATGTCCTCAAATCTGAATTGAATCCGAATGCCGGAGGTCAACGACAATCGAACGGAGCAGAAACATCTACTATAATAATTCCAGGGCTCCGGCAAAAACTCTCGCTATAGCCATCATGTGCACTAATCCCGCCGCCATAAAACAAACCGCCGGGAGAGCTACCCGGCGGCAGAGAATAATCTCGCGGAAATGTTAACGGTTGAACTGCAGGTTGGGTCTGCTGAAGCTGCGACCAATTCTGCTATACAGCAGCGCGACCGTTTCCTCTCGCATCGAGCGGATGCGGTTCTTGTCCCCGCGCGGCTCGCCCGCCGCCAGTTCACGCGCCAGACGCAACGTCGCTCCGTGTGCATTCGGTGCATTGACAATATGCAGCCCAAGACAGGCCAGCGCGGCACTGAGTTTAAAGTCTGCCGACGCGTCATCCAGTGCAGTCACGCTGTTTGCAACAGCCAGTTCAACAGTCTCCCTCTGCGCCGTCGAGGCAGGTGTATAACTCAAACGGACCGAAGCCAACTCGTCCGAAGCAAGCGCCCGGTCCGTCAACCTGGACTCGGTGTAAACACTCAAAGTCCCGTCCCGGTCCGCCGCCGGAACAATCTCAAATTGAAAAATGTGCTGTGCGCCGCCCGACATGCTCGGCGCAGATTTGTCCGCCGGCGCGTAATACCAGACCGCAACGCCGCGCGGGTCACAACCCAGCATTCGATACGATTCCACCAGATGTGGGTTGAAGTCAAAGTCCACCAGCGGGTTAAACAGGACCGGCACGCGGTCGGCTATGAATGCCTCGTCCAACGCCGCACTGAGTTCACCAGTTGTAACGGCTATCCGGTGTTGACCTCCGCACCGCCGAGCAAGATCGGACAAGTGGCAGTTGTCCGTTACCAGTGTGCCGACGCTGACGATATCCAGTGTTGCATCAATCACTTTGAGTTCATTAATCATACGCTGCAGCTCCGCACCCTTGCCGGACTTAAACAGATCCGCCCCGTCGCTGAATACCACAATCCGCTTCTGCAAAGTCGAGTTACCGTCGCCGGCGAGATGCTTCGGCAATTCGTATACGCTGAACTTCTGTTTCGCCTGGTCGAAGTTCAGACTGCTCAACGCGGCTCGCAGCTCATTGCGCTGCAGCCGTGGCCATGGCGAGCGCACCGTCTGTACATTACCGTCCACCACGACGTGCAGCCCGACAGCCGTTGCGGCATCAGCGCGGCGCAAGTATTCCTCAATATCGCGTTTTAACTTTTCGAGTTTGCCCTCGCTGTGCATCGACCCCGTTACATCGACAATCAGGTGCACGACGCGGTAGGAATTTTCTCGCTCCGCAGCTGTCGGCTCACGCGTGCACACGGCGATGTTTAACAGGTAGTTGGCGGGATTCCAGGGACAGGGCGTTAATTCACTGTACAAGGCCACATCCACGTCTGTCGGCGCGGCATAACTGTAGCGCGGTGTGTTAACAAGTTCTTCGATGCGCGGCGGCACACCGGTATTTTCTACTCCGTGCTCCAGCAGATGCCGCAGAATTGCAGCGCCATGCCCCTCACAGAACGGCACCGCGCGGGTGACCGGCGTTTCCACGCTGTGGCGGAACTGCATACCTGTTAATCCTGCCGCAGCTCGACGCATCGGCGCGCCGTCTTCATCTGCACGGAGATCAATCGGTCCCGGATGCATGTCGTTTAACCAGGCGTGAAACTGAATCGGCGCGGGACGGCCAGAAAGGTAGGGTTTACCAGGCTGACGCCCCCATTCAAACATTTCAAATGCAATCCGGGTGGTGTCATCGGGATGGATAACGACGGAAGACATTTTATCACTGACAAAACCTACGTAAGTCACCGAAAGGTCATACGTTCCAGCTTGCACCTTGACAATCCGAAATCGACCATCCACACCGGAAACAGCGCCCTGTGAAGTGCCGTCGATTCTGATCGTCGCGCCTACCAAAGGATACCCTCTTCCGTCCGTCACCGTCCCTTCAACTATGCCGTAAATTCCGGCGAGACAGGGCAGGGCTGTTGTCAAAGTGATAATTGTAAGAATTGCGCTCGTCCGCAATGCCCTCTGTTTAAGTCCGCACATAGTGGTCCCCGGTTCATGTTAAATCCATCCTGTGTTCTCGTTCCTGCACGGATGGTTAACACGCCGAAGAAAATTCTGGTTACCTTTTAAAACATCAAACGCCCGCCGGCCTCACACGGGACCACTCGAGCGTTTGAAGGTAGCACTGCAAATATTCGCGTCGCGGGCGTTCATCCCTTTCGACAAATGCAATCTACCGCCACGCTCCTGCAGGTGCGCTACGCAATTCTTACTCAATAACTACGCAATCCGAATACCCATTTTGTTCGTCGACGAGTGATCAACCCCAGGTCCCGCAGTCCGCCAAGAGGCACCGCGCAGACAGTCCCGCAGAAAGTTGAATCGGCCTTTTAACCGGAAATCAGGTAAGCGAAGCCAGATACGTGGACAAGTTGGCGTTGCGCGCCAGGCCCAGCTTGCGGCGGATGCGCAGTCGGTGACGCTCGATGGTGCGCACAGACAGCGCCAGTGAATCGGCGATTTCCTTGCTGCTCATCGAAAGCAAAAGCAGTGAACAGACCTTCAGTTCCATCTGTGAGAGCTCCGGCAGGCGCGCGCTCAGCGTCTGTACCGTCGGCGTCGCCTCCGTTGGGTGTTCCTCGCTCTGGCGCACCTGTTTTTCAAATTCCAGCAGGTAGAGGTCGAGTTTGTCGCGCCGCGGCAGGCCGAATTTGCGGCGCATGCGGTAGCGGTGATTTTCGATGTCGCGCAGCCCGACGTTCATCAGCTCGGCGATGTCCTTGTTGCCCAGACCGAGTTTTATCAGCGTGCAGAGGCGCAGCTCCGTCGGGCTCAGATCCGGAAACTGCGCCGCCAGGTGTTTGACAAAGTCCTGCTGCGTCTCCTGCAGACCGCGCTCAAATGACTCCCATTCGCTGCTCAGCCCCAGGTTGCGGTCCAGCTCCTGCATCGCCGCGTCCAGCCGGTCCGTGGCGTCGCTGTCAACCAGGCGCGGCAGCTGCCGCCTGAAGTTGTTGATCAGCTCGGCTTTCTGTACCAGCAGCAGCGCCATCGTCGCCAGTTCGTCGTTCTTGCGGTGCAGCGCCATTTCCAGGTGTTCGCTGCGCATGCGGTACATCTCTTTCTCGTACTGCGCGCGCTCCAGTTTGTGCTGCACGACCAGCTGCTGCATGCGCTCTTCGGACTGGCTGTTGAACAACTCGCGGCTGCCGGCGTGGTAGAGTTTGTGATACTCCAGCGCGCGTTTGTGATCGTCCTGCAGCGCATATGCTTCCGACAGCACTTCGTATACGTCCAGCAGTTCGCGCTGCAGTTTGATGTCGCGCGCCACGGGCAGCGCGCGTTCCAGCGCCTCCGCCGCCGCGGCGTAGTCATGCAGCGCCAGTTGGATACGCCCCAGCAGCGTCAGCGAGTTGACGATGCCGTAGCGGTCGCCCTGCTGCGTGCGCAGCTCAAAGGCGCGGATGACCAGATCGCGGGCGCGGGCGTGCTCCGCTTCTAGAAACCAGCTGTAGCCCAGGTTGTGCAGACAGTAGGCCACGCCGTCGTAGTCTTTCTGTTCCTCGCGAATGGATTGGCTGCGCTGCAGGAATTCGCGCGCGCGCGGCATGTCTCCCAGCCCGCCGTACGCAAGGCCCACGTTGTTGTAGGCCACCGCCATCGAAGGCTGGTCCTGCAGCGCCTCGTCCAGCTCCATGCCCTCCTTGTAGTATTGCAGAGCGTTGGCAAAGTCGCTGCGCGCGTAGTAGACGTTGCCGATGCCGTTGAGCGAGCGGGAGATCAGTTTGCGGTCGTCAAGCGATCGGTGGATCGCCAGGGCGTCGAGGTAGGCCGCCAGCGCCGCGTCGTAATTGCCCAGGCGGTAGTGCGCTATTCCCAGGTTGAAATGCAGCTCCGCGCGGCCGGCGGCGGCGTAGTCCGGCGCGTCCAGATCGATCGCCATCGTCAGGGACGCCGCGGCCTGCTCGTAGCGCGCTGCGCGGATGTCGCGCCGCGCCTGCCTGAACAGGGCGTCCACGCGTGCGTGCGGCTCCTCGTGAATCACCGCTGCGGATACGGCGGGCGCCTCATCTGCTGACCTGCTTTTCACAGACATCTGAACCCGGAATAATTCCTGGAAGTGCCGCCCGCCGCCGGATCTCGCTGTGTGCGGTCGGGCCGTCCCAATATCTGATGCGCCGCCGGACTGTGCAAGTTCGCCGGAAATGGAGACGAACAACCGGAATCACCGCGTGGCGGCCGGCCGGCAGCTCGCAGACCGCACTTCGACACCTGCCGCACGCAACACAGGACCGTCGCGGAGACGCGGGATTTCTGATACACCGACAAACAAGAAGCGGCTGTTCGGGCAGCAGTCGGCGGTAAAAGGTCTGATTGCGGCGGCAACTATACAAACCGGTAAATGCTCCGTATCGTCGCAACGCAATTGTCGCAGCGCCTATTTGTTTTCCGACGATAAAACAGCGAATTTTGAAGTCCGCACAAGCGGGCGGAACCGAAACAACGACCCATCCGCGGTCGGCCAATCGCTTTTTTACCTCCTTTTCCAAACGTGGAGTCGCTAAATGCCAAGTTCGAACCAAACACACACCAGTAATATCGAGCAGGTAGCGCGCGATATCGAAGTACTTTCGATGGCCTATTCGCGCAGCCTGAATGCCATGAACAACCTCATCCAGATGCAGATCCAGGACATCCTGGACGTCAGCCTGGAAGTGCGACGCGAACTGATCGAAATGGAAGAGCTCGAAGAATATCTGGAGCACTCCGAGATCGACATGGAGGATTTTGACGACGACATGGTCGAAATGGGCGAGGATGCGCCGGAAGACAACGATGAAGATGACGACGACGACAAGGCGCACGCAAAACACAAAAAGGAAATCAACAAAATTACCGCGGCACAGAACGACGTTCAGGCCGTTGCCAAAGCCGCCAAATCCGCCGCAAGTGATTCCGCCGGCGAGTCGCAGACCGACCCCGTTGCTGCGCTTGTCAACGCCGTTACCGTGAACCTGGCCAAAGCCATGGAAAACACGCTCAGAACGCAGGAAGAACTCAACGTCGTCGCCACCGCCGCACTGACGGACGGCCTGGCGCTGATCTACGGCTACGACGACGAAGACTTCATGGATACCGGCAATTAAACAGGCGCGCACTGTTTCCGGCGACGTTTAAACAGACGACCGGGTTGACGCAAAAAACAAAGGGGAAACGGACTGATCCGTTTCCCCTTGTTGTTTTGTTTAACTCCTTGTGCGCCGGCGCGTTCAAGTCGTTACAGCCGCTTGCCGAAAAGCGTCAGATACATCAGCCGATAAATGTCGGTGTTGTCGACGTTGGCCGGCAGCTCTTCGCTGTTCAGTCCCGCGGCGCGCGCCACCACGCTGCCGCCCAGATCCGAAAATCCCGCCCAGGCCACGCCGAAGTAAAAACGCACTCCGCTGTCATCTGGCGCCGCCACAAAAGGCGGCGAAGCCGTGCCGCTGCGACCGTCCAACGGCGCGCCGTTTTCCATGCGCTCCGGCAGATTATTGTTAAACAAAGCCGGATCGCGCACGGCAAAAATGGCCGGACTGCCGGCGTCGCTGTCGGAAGCCGTGATTAACAAGGTGTTGCCGTCTTCGCGACAGAAAGCATGCGCAAGCCCGATGGCCGCGTCGGCACGGCGCAGCGCTTCAATGGTTCCCGTCGCGTTGTTGTCGTTGGCAAAGTTGTCGCTGCCCTCCTCTTCCACCACCAGAAAAAAGGGCTCGGTGCGCGTCGAAAGTATCTGCAAAGCCTTGGCGCACATCTCCGCCAGCGTCGGCGCACTCGGATTGTACAGCGGCAGATTTTTTTCGGCCAGCGCCTCTTCGCTCATGTCGTTAAACGTGTGGTACGCGGCAAACACGCCGAGCAGTTTGTTTGTGCTGTCCGCCACGGCGTCCAGTTGCCCGTTGGTAAACACAACCGTATAACCCGCGTCGCGCGCCTCATCCAGCAGGTTGCGCCCGTCCTTGCGGCGACCTTCCACGCCGTGAAATCCCGTCACGCCTTCGGGCAGCAGAAAAACTTCACCGCCCGAGAGAATAAGGTCCACGCCGCTTTCGATGATGCGCGCGGCAATGACGTCTTCCATATCGCGGTTGGGCGCGCTGGCCGCAAAAATCCCCGTTCCCGGTTCGGCTATGTGTCCGCTGTTGACAATTCCCACGGCGATCCCGGCCGCCTGGGCCTCGCGCAGAATACTCAGCGGTTCGCCTGAGAGCGAGGTGCGTTCGTCGTCAAAACCGTAGTCGCGGTAGCGTCCCTTTTCGCCGAAGGCATGACTCGTGGCGCCGCCGTTGGACGTACTTACCGGCGAATCTTCCAGGTGCCCGCGGTACAGCCCCACCTGCGGCAGTTTATCCCAGTTGCTCATCCCGTCCGGCCCGTAGTCGACCATGCGCTGGATGGCCCAGGCCGCGGAACCCGCTCCGTCGGGGTGAATAAAAATCACATTGCCCGTGGCCGTTTCAGCCGCCATGTGGGGAGCGGAGTCGTCCTCATTTTCAGGCGGCATACAGGCGTGCAGGCCGAGAAAGATAATGGCCGAAACAAGAATTGTTAAACGCGGGCGGAATGCCGCGCCGCCGGAAACCGGAACCTGGCAGGACATAGTGCAACCGGTAGAATGGTACATCAGAATCCGGAGGCCAATCTACAAAAGGAATGTTTACGAAACCGTTAATTCGACGCAAAACGGATCGCTTGCAGCGCGCTGTTGCGCTCGCCTGTTCAGAGCGCTTCGCCGTCGTTTTCCTCCGGCTTGCTCGTTCCTTTTGTTTGTCACCGTGCTGCAAACCGGGAGGCCGCGCATCCGCCGCGCAGCATTTAAACAACAGGCCTTCGGGCCGGCCGCAGCTCAACAGCTTCAAACCACCCGGCGACGCCACGCTGTTCACTGCATGGCAAACAAGAGAAACAAACAAGCCGAAGGCCGAAAGTAGCGGCCGCACGGCGAAGTGCTCAAACAGTCGGATCAGAAAAAGCTTAAACAAAGCGGGAAAAAGCACTTAAACAACTTCGCGGCGCAGGTGATCCGCCATCCTGATTCCCTCCGCCTTGCACTGCGCCCACAGTGCAAAGTCGAAGTATTCAAAGATGCGCGCCGAGGGACTTCCCGCCGCCGCCTCGCGCAACTCGGTGGACAAACGCAGATAAAACTCGCGCTCGTCGTCCATGCAGGTCGCGTCGCCCGCCTTGGCCAGGCGTTTCAGTAAAACATCTTCCACGGCAAAAATGCGCTCGCGTTTTTTGAGAAAACGCCGCGTCGAACGGACCACATTCGGCAGAATGTCAAAGTGACGCAGCTCCACGTGCGCCACCAGGCCGAGCAGTTTAACAATGTTGTACAAATCCGGGTTAAACGGCTCGTCATTGAGGATTTCGTTAACAAACTCCAGCGCCAGATCAAACTTGGCGCAGACAAGGCAGGCCACCACGAGATTGTACACAACCGTCATGCGCTGATTGGTGACGATGTGCGGTCCCAGCTCTTCCAGCTGCTCGCGAATGGTGGGAATCATGTCGATGGCTTCGTCAAAACGGCGCTGCAGACTGAGCAGGTTTAACTCCAGCGTCAGGATCGATTCAAAGCGGAACTTGCGCATCGTCATGTCGTTGCCGGGAATCGCTTTTAACTTTTCCAGCGTGGTCTGCAGATCCTCCACCTGTGCGGCGCGCAGGCAGCGCACGGCAAAATTGTGCAGGAGACGCGCATAACTCATCGAGCCGCCGCCGATATCGGTCGTCTCCCAGATCTCCACGCAGCGACGCGCACTTTTGTAGGATTTCTGGTAGTCGCCCAGCACCATGTGGCAGCGGCTGTGAATATTGTGCAGCATGTAGCGCAATGTGTCGGTGGGCAGGCTCTCCGGATCGCGGCGCGCGATTTCGTGATCGAGAATCTCCTGGATGCGTGCGCGGTCGGCTTCGGTACGCGCCAGGCTGGCGTTGTTGAGCCGCGCGTGTGTAAGGGCGTGCAGCCAGCTGATCTCCGTCTCCTGCCGCAGAATCTCCAGGCACGTTGTCTGGCGCTCGTACAGTTCCTTCAGCTCGTCTTCGATGCTGTCGTCGCCGCGGAAATGCTGATCGCCCAACCACTGACGCGCCAGACGCAACGTCGCGATCGTGTTCTCGTTTTTGTCGGCCAGCCGTCCGGCCTGTTTTAACAATTTGGCGGCGATGTCCCGCAGACCGCGGTTGGTTAACAGCACCGACTCCTTGATTTTTTCCTCGATGTTGATCTCGTCCGCCGAGCCGGCGTGGTAGGTGCACAAGGCCTTGAGGATGCTTTCCTGCAGGTATATCTTGGCCATGGCGAGGTTTTTGGTGAAGCGGCCGTCGCGGTTTTTGGCCTGCAGCGCCGCCTCGTCGTATTCATCCTGCGCGTCGATGGCGTCGAACAGGGCATGGTAGGCGCTGGCCTTGCCGGATTCGCGCTGGCTGGTGATGACCTTGAAGTATCGCTTCTCGGAGGGTGACAAGGTCTTGATAATGCGAAACAGATCGTCCGATGGCTTCTTCATGCTCGGGTTGCTCTTGACCAAAAAGCCGACTTGGATTGTTAAAAGTACACATTCCGACGGCTTTGGTTAGCACAATTCACATGAAAAAGGTCATTTGCGGCGCTTTGCTACGCAATCGGCATCTGCGCCAGTACTTTCTGCGCCGCGGAACGGCCGGAAAGCCAGGCCGACTCGAGGCCGCCGCCGAAGGCGTCGCCGGCACAGACAAACAGCGGAAACTGGCTCAGAGTCAGGTAGGGAATCTCAAGCGGGTTGATCAGCGTGGAGCGGTCCCAGCGCAGCAGTTCGGAGTGAACAATCGTGCCGCGCACGTAGTCCGCCGCCACCGCCGTCAGCGTGGCGATAATGTCGCTGTCCAGGCCGTCCCAGAACAAATTGCTCCAGGAAGGACCGGCGTGAACTGTCAGTGCGCCCGCCTGCGGCGAGACGCCCTTGGCGGAATTGTCGATGATGCGGCTGACCGGGCCGTCCGGCGGCAGGATGTTCCAGTCCGCATTGGGCGGCGAGGTCTGGTCCAGCGCCAGCAGCAGCGTCAGCGTGCGCTCGTAGTCGATCTGCTCAAACAGAACGCGCGCGTCCGGCTTGGCCACATTGTGCTCGTCGATCAGTTCCAGCGTTTCCGCCGGCGGAGCGGTCAGAATCACGCTGCGCGCGCGCAGGGTTTCCACCTTTTGCGATTGCGTATGGACCAGATAGTGATCGCCGACGCGTTCGATCCGCGTTACGGCGCTGTTGCAGCGCAGCGGCAGCGTGCGCGCCACCGCCTGCGCAAACATGTGCATGCCCAGCGGAGCGGTGTAGCGGCGTTCGCGGCGGCCCACTCCCGCGTAGACGGGCGGGTGACGGCGCAGCAGCGCCATCGAAGCCCAGTCTTCCAGTTGCTCGCGGAAGGAAACCGACTCCGCCGCAAAGTGACCGCAGGCCGTATCGAACACCACGATGCGGCCGTCCTGCAGCGTGCGCTCCACGCCGCCCAGCCTGCCGCCGGCGGCCGCAGCCGCTTCCAGCACCAGGATTTTCGGCCCCGCCTTCAGCAAGGTATGCGCGGCGGCCATGCCGCTCATGCCCGCACCGATCACGATGCAGTCGTAGTCAGCCGGCGCGCGGCCGTTGTTTGTTGTCACGCTCGGCAGTCCCACTGTTACCTCAACTCCAGATCCCGACTCGCGACCAGGGCGGATTCGCCGCCGTCGGTCGTCACGGTTTTGACCGCATAGCGCACTTTCATGCCTTTCTGCACCTCCGCATCGCGGAAGGAGCGCACAGTTGATTCAAGCGAGCGGATGAGCGACGGACTTGCCTGCCCGACGGCGCGGTAGATGTAAAAAGATGCGCCCGGATCGCCCGCATACTCCCAACTGAGCAGCACCGCGCCGGATTCGTCCTGCGTTACCGTCAGGCCGTGAACGCCGCTGCGGACGCCGGAGTCGTAGACGCGCCCGGCCACGACATTGGACAACGGCGAAATCAGACCGGCGTCGTCGTGCACTTCCACGCCGTACTCGTACACCGTGCCGCGCAGCGCGCTGGTATCGGCGTACATGCTGGTCGCCGCAGACTCGACGTCGATCAATGTCAGCCAGTCCGTACCGCCCTGTTCGCGCCGCATGATGCGATGCAGCACGGCGTCGTCGCTCGGACTGCGCCTCCAGGTAATCGTCACTGCGCTGTCCGTCACGATCACGTCGCTGATAATCGCCGCGGCGGGCGGCACGACGTCGGGTTTCTGCAGCACCAGCGGCTCGGAAAACTCCGAGTGATTGAAGTTCTGATCCAGCGCCGTGACTTTGTAGATGATTTCTTCCGACAGCGTGATCACCGTCAGCGAGTCGTAAAATACCGTGTCCGCCAGGATGCCCTGCGTCAGCTGCTGGAATTCGTGGTCGCCCTGGTGGGCGTAGAAAACGCGGTAACCCTGCAGGTCATCTTCTTCGTTGGGCGACCAGGTCAGCGTGACGCGCCCGAGCGTGTCGATCTCGCCTTTCAGATTGCGCGGCGTCGCCGGCGGAATCGAGTCGGGGAACATGACGAGCACGGGGACGGACAGTCGTGTGTTGCCGGCCGTGTCGACCGAGCCGACAACGTAGTAGTGCTGCGGCAGGTCGACGACGTCGGGATCGATCCAGCTGCGCGTGTCGGGCGCCAGAATGTCCGTCAGCGGTTGGTAGGGACCATCGGTATCCGGCGCTTTGGCGACAAAAAAGCCGGTGAGGTCGTCGTGCACCTGAATCGAGTCCATGTGCCAGTTGAGCTGCACGGAGCGGCCGTCCTGAACGATGTCGTATTTGTCCATGCGCGGCTGGCCCGGCGCGGTTTTGTCGCGACCCATGGCTGCAATGACCGTGTCACCGCGCGTGTATTCACCGAAGGCGTCGACGCCGCGCACGCGATAACTGGCCGGTTTGTAGTTCTCTTCCAGTTTGACGCGGTACTCAAACACGTCGATTGATTCGCCTTCGTCGTCGCTGGACTTCTCGTCTACAGCCGGGATATAGGGCGTCGACGTCAAGCGCTCGAAATTGACGCCGTCGTAGGAGCGTTCAATGCTGTAAGCGCTGAAGTTGACATCCGGGTGTTCTCTGCGGTCCCACTGCAGGATGATCTGTTGTTCGCCCTCGGCGGCGCGCAGAGACTTGATCGCGCGGTAATCGTTAAACGCCTCTCCTTCTACTAGCACCGTCGCCGTGTCGATCTGCAGGCGTGTGGCGCCGGCGGCAAACACGCGGTAGAGATAGGTTTCGCCCGGCTGAAAATCGCGGTCGACCAGGCGCAGCCCCAGGCCGTCTGCCAGGTCGGGCCGCAGATCGGCCAGCATATGCGCAATGCTGTAGAAGTTGGCCTGCTGCAGGTGCATTTCGTAGATGGCGCCGAACTGATCCTGCGTGGTCGTCATCGCCTTCCCGTAGAGCGTCTGCACGGCCGCACCCGCCAGGCTGTCCTCGGGACGGTAGCCCGCGCGCCACTCGTCGATCGTCAGCGGTTTAATCGGTGCGTTGTTAACGCCCTCCCAGCGCGCCGTGCTCATGTCGCGCTGCAGGCGCAGGCGCTCCACCATGAAGCCGGCGTCGAACGCGGCCTGCCAGTGCACGTAGTCGCTCGCGCCCCAGCGAATCACGACCGAGTCGCCGTAGTGACGCGCCAGCGCCATCAGCGAGGGGCCGGTGAGCGTATCTTCGGGCTGGACGACGCGTTGGCTCAGCGTGTCGGCCGCGGCGTTGCGCGTCGCCTCGTCCATCTCGATGTCTTCCGGCGAGACCTGGGCATTCAATCCCGCTGACAAACAAAAGACGGCTGTTAAACAAGCCAGGATGTATCTGGAAGCGCCGGGACAATGACGTTGCATGATTGTTCCGTTTAAGTTGTGTGTTGACATTAGTTTCCGAGTTGAAGCCAGACTTCCTTGCCGAGCATGGCCCGCGGATACTGAATTCGCAGCGTGTATTTGGCGCTGTTGAGCGGATTCATGGACCAGTAGTTCCAGCCGTTAACGCCCAGGGCGTCGGCGGTGGATTCCGAGGGACAGTTGTAACGCATAAAGTGCCAGAAAGTCGGCGTCTGGCCCAGGACGTTGCCGTAACGCCGCATCAGCTCGTCGTAGACCAGCAGGCGGTCCTTGTGCAGCACGGTCATCACGTCAAAGCGGATCGTCATGAAGTTGTGTTCCAGATTCTGAATCTGGTTCGGGCCGTTCATATTCGGGTTGTTTAAGCCGTTCAGGTTGATTTTGCCGATCACCATTTTCTTGGGACCGTTTTTCTCCTGCAGGTTGGCCTGAAAACCCTTATTGGCCGGCGCTTTTGGTTTGGGCGGATTAAACCCTTTCCAGTAGGCCGCATTCACTTCCGCATTGGTTAACTTCTTGGCCGTGCCGGTGCCGCTGTACTCAATATCCACCGCGCGTTCGGGGAAGTCGTCCTGCGAAAGGTGCGTGTGGTTTGTTAAACGGCTGCCGGGCAGGTAGGCGTTTTTGGACGGATAACTGCGGAAGGTCAGCGGGTTCAACTTGTTTTCCAGCGGCGGCGTGGCGATGTACACCGAGTTGATGTACTGATCGCGCGTGCTGTAGCGGAAGTAGCGGTTGTACAGGTGCGACCACCACGTGTCGCTCGTCGCCGGACCGGAGCGGTCGTCGGCCACGCAGTAAACGAGCGGTTCATTGTAGTAGGTCACGCTGCCTTTTTTGTACCAGGTCTGATTGAGGTCGTACCAGTCGAGCGCTTCATCGCCTTTGTATTTGGCGTAGAGCGTGCGGCTGTAGAATCCGTTACCGGTTTCCAGCGAGACGCGATTGTTAATGTACTTGTCGAGTTTGTTTTTAAACATCGAGTACTTGCTGGTGCGGAAGGCCAGCTGGTAGACCATGAACTCGTTATCGCCCAGTTTAAGCGAATTGACTCTGGTGCGTTTAACCTTGACTTTATTGCCCTGGCCGACATAGCGGTTCTGCGTCCAGTTGCCGACGTTGCCGCCGCCACCGCCGCCCTGATTGGCGTTGAAGTTCATGTTCATGTTGGCCTGCATGCCCTGGCCCTGACCTTTTTTAACTTTCTTGCGCACGATCTGCATGATGTAGATCTTTTGCGGGCTCAGGTCGGGGATGTCGAATTCAACACCTTTGAAGTCGCCGGTATTTTTCCAGGTCAGGCCGCCGGATCCAATCTTTTCACTGCCGCCTTCCACTTCGTGGAAACGCGCCTCGTACTCGTATTTGTAATCGTTGTCTTCGGGCTGCAGGTTGGCGATGTGCGTCGGGAATTGTTTAAGCCGCACGTTGCCGTCGTAGAAATCGCTCCAGTGGAAATAGCGCTGCCAGCGGCCGGGAGCCGTGGAGATCACATCCTGCTCACGGAAGTTCTCAGGCGCCTTCCCGGTTTTGAATTCGATGTCCTTCGATTCCACGTAGTCGTTCTGGCAGTTTTTGCAGGCTTTGACGCGCTGCCACTGGCCGTTGATCTTGCGGTCGCCGTGGATTTCGATGCGCGCTTTGTAGAATGTCAGCTCGTCGAGCATCTCGTTCGGCTCAAAGAGCGCGGACATGTTCTGTTCGACCATCGACCATGAACCGGCCACTTTGGCGTTGTTGGACTTGCGGCGCACTTCAAACTTGCGGACGTCGAAGCGGAATGTTAACACCTCCGTTTCCTGGTCCTCGTTTAATATCTGCACCTGAATGACTTTGTTCAGTCCCACGGGCAGGCTGAACGTCGCCTGCGGGAAGGCGTACACGTCCACCTCGCTGCCGAGCGGTTTGAGGTCGGATATTACCTGGACGCCGCCGAAGGGATTGCCCGCCGCCGGGTTGCAGTAGTCGCCCCAGCGGAATTTGAAGTGGCATGAACCGGAGAGCAGACCGTTCATGACGCTGTACTGCCCCACAAATTCACCGGCCAGCCAGGTCGGATTCGGCAGACCCGCCGCGAGTGCGGTGTACAAGCCGACGGAGAACAACTCCACGTCGGCCCTGGCAAACCAGAAGTCGAGTTTAAGTCCCACTTCCGCCTCAAGGCCGGCGTACACCTGACCGGTGGCGTACCAGCCGTTCAGGCCCATTTTGCCGTCGACCTTGTCGCACTCTGCGTCGTAGTTCAACACGGATATGTCGTAGCCGAAGTTAATCGCGATGCGCGCGTAAAACACCAGGAAAGTCAACTTACCGGTGTCGATGCCGAACTTCTGCCCGAAGGCAAAACCGCTGCCGCTGTTAACCGCCCCCAACCGTGGAAACTGTTCGTTGAATCCGGGGAACTTGGCCTTGAAGTTGATCGGGCTCGTCGGAAGGTCCGGCATGTCTCCCAGACTGTTTTTGCCGATCATGAAGTACGAATCGATCTGCAGCAGGCCGAGAACGTTGAGTCCCATCGGGTCTTCCGGCTGGCCGACCTTGATAAACCACTTGTTGGCGCTGAAGTGCATGAAGGCGTCGCCGCCGCCGGATATAATATTCTTGTTGCCGGCTTTGATGTTAAAATGCACACTGACTTTGCCGTCAAATGTTTTATTCGCGCCGGAGTAGCGGAAGTCTGCCGTCGCCACCAGAATGGCGTCGTCGCCCGGGCGGTTCTGCGGATCGGGCACCGAGACAAAATAGCCCGCGCCGTAGAAGGCGATTTCGTTAATGCCGCCGCCTTCAAAAAAGGACATCTCAAACGTTATGTCGCCGTTAAAAGCCTTGGGACTGGGCATCGTGCCCATGATTATCGAGGCTTTAAAGCCAAAGGCAATATTCGGCGCGGGGTCGTAGGTGATGCCCGTGGAGGTCAGGCCGGGCTGGTCCTGATTAAAGCCATTGACATTTTCGGGATCGCCCGCCAGCGATGCCGCCGAGGGCATGCTGCCGACCGGCTTCATGTGGTAGTATGCACCGCCGCCGAAGCCGTAGATTCCGAAGCCGGGATAGACCATGATCCCGACGTTCATTTTGGCCATGGCGTCAAAGTACCAGTAGCGATAACGTGTATTGCCGTTCTGGTAATTCGTGCTGCCGAACTGAACGGTCGCCGAGACCTCTATCAGCGGGCGGAACTTGACGGTTAACGCGCCGCGGAAACCGTCGCCGAATTTTTGATCGCCGTTGTAGAGATTGACTTCACCTTCTATCTCGCAGGCGGCGATGCTGGCTTTCAGGTAGATGCTGTTAAGTTCGGGTTTGTCCAGGCTCCAGCTCTGTTTGCCGTTGATTTCATTCATCTTGCCCCAGATCGTGAAGCTGGTGCCGCCGGTGAGGGCGCTCTGGCCGTTGCCGTCGAGGCCGACGTGGAAACCGAGCTGGATGCCGGCTTTAGTGCCGTTGTCCTTGAACTTGATGGCGATGCCGTCTTCCGGTTTAATCGACACCGGGAAACCGGCAAAACTCTTCTGCGGGCTGGCGAACTTAAACAGGTCGGCGGAGAGGTAGGGCTTTTTGTTGCGGATCTTGAAGTTCTGGAACTCGACGTCGGGAATCTTGACGGCGACGTTCTTGAGGCTGGCGAACTGCTGATCGACCGTCAAATCGCCGCTGAGCACCGCCTCGACTGTGACGTCGTTGCCCTGGGACACCACTGAAATACTCGAGCCCTCGTAGATGTTTAACTCGGCGCCCCACATCGGCACGTTCAGATCGTTAAGCGTCTGCACCTCAAATGCCGTGTGCAGGTTTTGCCCGACGTTGCTGAGCAGGCAGGAGTAAGCCAGTCCCGTCTGCGCCACCGGCAGTTTGAGTTCGCCCTGGAATTTACCCTGCGTCAGCGAGTTGTTTAAGAAAGCCAGTTCAAACTTGCTCATCGAAAAGGACCAGCCGCCAAGGTTGCCCTGATCCAGCGAAAAGACCGGCTGCACGGATACCTTGCCCGTAAATCCAAGTTTGTTTATCAGGGCGTCCTGCAGACTGATCGTCACCGGCTGCTGACCTTTTTTCAGGTAGTCAGGCAGCGTCACGCTGATGCTCTTGAAATAAAAGCCGCGCCAGTCCGGGCCGATGCCGCCGTTGTAGTTGGCCGGAAAACTCATATTGGCCGGGTTCTGCGTGTCCGAGAAATCAAGCCAGACTTCGTCGAATTCCATCTCCAGGCCTTTAAACCCTTTGATGATAAAGGGATCCATTTCGATCTTGCCGAGCATGTTGCCCCAGGAGCCGACGGTAAAGGTGAACTCCGCCCGCACTTCGCCGTCGTTCTCGGCGTGCTGCAGGATGTCCTCGGAAAAGGCGAAAAAACCGTCGAGCTGCATTTCGTGGTAGCCGTCGCAGTCCCACTTGACGTAACAGCCGCCGTTCTGGCCTCCGACCGCCTTCAGGGTCAGGTCGATATTCGGTCCCCACTGCATGGTTTTGTCTTCGCCCAGCATCGTCAGTTCCTGCAGGCCGTCAACACTAAGGCCGGTCGGGTGGAAACAGACATTTTTCTGGCCGAATGCAACGATGTCGTTCTGCGCTTCGGGGATTTCAAAGTTGAGGAAGGCGTTAAATCGCGCGCCGTCGGGTTTAAACTCGACCGCGGCGATATTGATCAGCTGCAGTTTGCTGTCGACCATTTTACTCCAGGCAAAGGGCAGACCCTGGATTTCGACATCGGCAAACTGCTCGACGTACTTCTGATTGTTTTTAACAAAATCGCTGACCTGTTTAACCTTGTTCGCGGCGATGTTGTTGAGGTTGTTGTTAAAAGCCTGCAGTTGTTGGTCAACCTGCGCGCCGGGATCGTACGCGCCGAGAGCCGCACCCTGGTAGACTTTGTGTTCGGCGTTGACTTTCAGTCCGTTGAAGGTCGTTTTCAGGCGCGTGTGAAACACAGGCGCATCGATGTAACCTTCGCCCGTCAGGTTTGACGCCGACGGATTGTCCAGGTCGGTCAGTGTCATGATGAAATAGCCGATCTGGACTTCATCGCCGATTTCGTAGTTCTTGTTTGCCGCCGGCCCCTGTGCGATCGGCTGCGGTGCGCAGTTCAGCGTCTCGCACGGGTTGGCGTACTCCTCTTCCAGATCGACCTGTTGCTGCTGCTCTTCCTCGTCGTCTTGTTGCTCCTCGTCGTTGTTGTCGTCCTGATCATCGTCCTGGTTGTCGTTCTGGGCGCCCCACACAAAGGCGCAGACTTCGCTGTAGCCGTTGTTCTTGAAACTGAGCGGTTCATTCTGATTGTTGCTGCGCGCCTGAACGCGCATGGCGTAGCGCATACCTTCTTCCAGCAGCGGGTCGAAGCCGGTGTAGAGATAGGAGTTGGTTTGCACCACTTTCTCGAAAAAGGGCGGGTTCGGCGCGGCCAGCATCGCCTGATTCGGGTCGGTGTTCGCCGGCAGCACTTCAACCATCTGCAGCACGTACTCCAGGTTCTGCGGGGGCGCGCCGGCCGGAATGGTCCAGGTCAACAGCAGGTTCTGCGGCTTCTGGGCGGCGACCTCGCTGTCGCACAATGGCTGCGTTATCACCGGCGGGTCGTAGTGCGTGATCAGGAACTGCGTGCAGCCCGAGGGCGCGGCCAGCGATCGCGGATTCGGCGCGGCGTAGTCGAAGGCGCGCATACAGAGCTGGTAATTGCCCTCCGGCAGACCGTTGCCCTGCACCACCTCCGCCTTGGAAATGCCGGAAAAACTCAGCACGTCGGGGTTGAAGTACTCCTGCAACTGAGCGCCCATCAGCGAACGCGTCTGGAACGCGTTTAACACGATCGGCTGCGCCGGCTGGAAGTTTTCGGGTATCGAGATCAGGACGTTGTTGTCCAGGCCCTCGAACGAGCCGACCAGACGAAGCTCCAGCTGCTGGTTCGTCGTGTTGATCAGCGTCACCACCAGTTTATTCTCAAAGTCGACGTAGTCGGACAAATAGGGGGAGTACGGCGGCGAAACCGTGGTCGAGACTATGACGTCGTTCTGCGCCTGCAGCTTCAGGACCGCACAAAGCGGCAGCAGCAGAGCGATTAACATCAGCCGGGTTTTAGAAGCTGAATACATAACGTGCCGTGGTCGTAAATTCCGTGAATGAAGAATTATCAACGTCAAAAGACGCCGAGCTGAGCGAAGTGGACATGTTAAACGAGTGCTGTTCAGCCGGTCGATAACCGACGCCAAGTACGATGTTCGTCGCCGAACCCTGCTGTCGCGTTGAGCCGGCAAAACTCAGGCTCAGCGAAAGCTGCGGGTTCGCAAAACTTTTTTCCGCGCCCAGGCTGTACGAGAAACTCGTGATGCGCCCGACCAGGTTGTCCAGGCGGTTGCCGGAAACGCTGGCGGAAAACGACAGCGCTTCACGCACCAACGCCAGGTTGTAGTTCAGGCTCACGTTGCTCGATTCAAAGCGCGTAAAACGCCGTGAGAATTCGTTGTTGTCCTGCAGTTGGCTGTGCATGGCCGTGGCCACCACCGTGTGCACCTTCGTGCTGTCGCGCAGAACCAGGCGCGGCGTCAGGCTGATGCTCGGCATGCTCTGGTCCATGCGCGTCGTATCCGTCAACTGTACCGTGCCGTCTTCCTGACTGGTGAACATGTCGCTGTACTGCAGGTCCACGCCGAATTCCGGCAGTGGGTTGTATGAGATGTTCAGAATCGGCGAGATGCGCGTCGTCGTCGCCATTTTTTTGTCCAGCAGGTTGTCCTGCTGCCAGGCCAGCGTGCCGTTGAAGCGCAGTTGGTGGTTCATGACCGAAAAATTGGGCGAGAAGGCGATGCGGTGCACGTCGCTCGCCAGAAAATATGCGCCCATCGACTGGTAGTCGGGGTCGACGCGCGTGTACTCCAGACTCATGCCGTAAGCCGCCTGGCTGAAGCGCAGACCGCTGTGCAGCGCGGTGTAAACCTGCGTCGACATCTTCGGATCAATGACGGAACTTGCGGCTTCCACCTCCGCGCTCTGGTCCAGCACGTCGAGCGAGCGCACGTTGCGCGTGTAGGCGCTGACGCCCACGTCGGCCCAGACGCTCAGCTGCTGCAGCGGCTGAAAGCGCGAGTTGATGCCGAAGACGGCGTTTTCGCCCGGCTGGATCTGCGAACGCGAGCTCAGCGGAGCGATCGAATTGGTGTCGTCCGACGCTTTCAGATAAATCAGGTCAAAGTAATTCTGTCCGCTGCCGACGCCGAGTTTGACGCTGTAACCCGTGCGTTCGTAGCTAGGAATCTGCAGCAGGCGCGTCGTTGTGTCTTCTTCCACCGCCGCGCGGAACTGCCCGCCGATCACGGCGAATCGCAGGATGCCAGGCGTCAGCTCCAGCCCCGCCCCGAGTATCTGGTGCCCCGCCAGCGTGTAGCGCGAAAAGCGCAGGTTGCGGTGCCCGAAGTGCGCCGTGATCCACTCGTAGTGCGGACTCAGGCCAAACTGGTTGAACGGCTGGCTGAAATCGGACCCGCGGTCGCTGATGCTGAAGCTCAGCGGAATGGCGACGTCGTAGACGCCGATGTTCAGGTTGCCGCTCAGCAGCCAGGTCAGCGACTGACGGCGCGCCGCGATGTCGCTGGCGTCGTAGGCCGTCGACTGAGCGCTCACCGAACCGTCGATGGTAAACGGATTGCCGTCGCCGATGGCGCCCAGATCCTGCGCCTGCAGCGACGCCTGCGCACCGCCCGCCAGAAGGCAAACAATCAATAAGTACAGTATACAGCTGCGGCAGCCTTTCACGGCGAACCTTCCATTTTCATGGTTTGTGTCAGTTTCGCCGGTCAATTTGTCCGCTGCGCCGCGGCAATTCAATCCAGGTTTTGCGCTAAAATCAGGTTTCTGGTTTTGCGGCCGCCGCAAAGGCAGTGTTTATGCGGGATCGCGGAGATTACGCCAAAATTCGCCAAAAATCAGGTTTCTGGCCTGCGGCAGGGTTTTTTTTGCGCGTTGGACGACAGCTCCGTGACGCTCTGGGTACGACGGTGCGGCACAAATTTTGCGTTGCGTTTACCCAATTACGTTATATTATGCACATGAGTATTTTACACTCTGCGACTCGCTCCGCACGGTCAAATCGTCCAAACAATTCACACTACAAGTTGTAAAATGAAGAACTTGATGCTCTATACCCTCCTGCTTGGCACCGGCACTCTTCTGGCATTTCCGTCCAATCGTTTGGCCGCCGCAGAAGCCGGACTTTTCATTCGCCCGCAACTACAGGTCCTGTTTCCGAAGGACATCAAAGAAGGTCTCGTGATTGATCTTGAAGCCGGATTCATGGCGGAAGACGATGACTGGAGCGGCTCGCTCGACGGCGGTTTTTACTCCAGCCGCGACGGCAATGTGGAGGTGCAGTTTGTGGAATTGAACGCACGAATTGCAGGACGTTGGTATCTGAATTCCTGCCTGGGCTTCTGGGAATGGCCGTGTTTCAACCACAACGTTGGATTCGTCGTCGGCGGTTTCGGCGGCTACCGCTGGTTGACCTTGACACCCGGAGCCGGCCAGAAAGACTTCAAGTTTGCGGGACCGCACTTCGGCCTTGAGGTCGGCCCAATTTTTCGCCTGGACGACAATTTCAGCATCGAAGTACCTGTTGCCTACGGCTTCAATACAACCGAAGCCGACGAAGACGCGGAACTGGTGACTCCGGATCTGGACCTCAACGCCTTTTCCGCCCGCCTGGCGCTGCGCTACGTCTTTCGATAACAGGCCTGCCGCTTGCTGCTCAATCCATGATCGCTTTGAGCTGCGTTCGCATCTCAGGCTCTTCTGACTTTTTTGTTCGTCGGCGTGAGAGGAGCCGCCGGTTTAAAGTCTCAATCAGTTTCAAGCGCTTGCGGTTTCAGCGTGGTTTCGGCCGGGATTGAATCAAACACCTACCGCCCCGAGTTGCGCTCCCAGAACACGCCGTCCTCATATCCCTGAATCACCGCGCCTTCCCGCGCGTTCTCCAGGCGTTTGAGACTCCAGCAGCAGTACTCCAGGTTTTGTTCGATGCCGATGAACCGACGGCCGAGTTTGCGCGCCACAACGGCGCTGGTTCCGCTGCCCAAAAAAGGGTCGAGTACAATGTCGTCGGGTCTGGAGGAAGCCAGAATCAACTTGGCGATCAGTTTCTCCGGTTTTTGCGTCGGATGGTCCGTGTTTTCAGGCATCGACCAGAAAGGCACCGTGATATCAGTCCAGAGATTGGAGGGAAACGTCAGCCGGTAGCGGCCGTCGCTGCCGTCCTCCCAGCCCTTGGGTTCGCCGGACTGCGTCTTGTAGGGCGCAATAACGCGGCGCTTTTGTTTGACTGCTTCCGTGTCAAAAAAATAGTCGCCGGACATGGTGCAGAACCAGATGTCTTCCGAGGCGTTTTTCCAGTTGGCGCGCGCGCCGCGCCCCTTCTCCCGCTCCCAGGTGATGCGATTGCACAGCTCAAAATGACGCGCCAGCACCGGCGCAATCAGAATGGACGTGCGCCACTCGGCACAGACGTAGAGCGCCGCCGTCGGCCGCAGACAGTGTTTGAGTTGCAGGATCAGCCGCTCAAACCAGGCCGTGTACTCGTCTGCGTGTTTTTCGTAAAAATGTGAACCGTTGTAGTTCTTGGACATGTTGTAGGGCGGGTCCAGAATCACCAGATCGGCAAAGTTGGACGGTAGCTCCCCGAGCGCCGCAAACGTGTCGCCGTGAATGATGGAATTCACCAGATCCGCCAGTGAGCTTGCGGCGTCGGACTGCCGCAGATCCTGTTTGAGCCGCTCAAGTTCGTCGGCGGTGCAGGTCAGTGTCCGGTTTCTGTCGGACCTGGTTTTATTGCTTCCGCTTGTCGCGGCGGCAGTTGTCGCTGTGTCGGCCATAGTCTCGGCGCCGAAGTCGGCGGATTCTCAATTCAGTTGCCGGGAAAATCGGGATGTTCGCGCAGGCGCGCGGCCTGGTTCAGGTGGCGCTCGGCATGTGCGGGCAGAATGCTGAAGGCATCGCCCAGATTGATCCGCAACAGCCCGGAGACGGGTGAAGCGATCGTCAGCTTGCGCGTGTTCAGGCCGTCGGACTGCTCCAGCAGCCGCAGCAGTTTTTCATTGGTGTCCAGATATTGCCGGCGCTGTTCATCCGTCGCCATTTCCTGCGGCACAAAGGTGCGGAATGTTTTGACTTTGCTCTTGCCGGCCGGGTCTACCACGCCGCGGATCATTCCGCCGACGAATCCCGACTTGTGTTTTTCCAGATACGGCGGGTTGTTCCGCCCCTGCGCCAGTGCCGTTTCAATCAGCGGTTTCAGCCTTTCGTAGTACAACTGATTGGTCGCCAGCAGGTGACCGATATTTTCCGCCGTGCTCCACTGCTGCGGCGCCGGCTTCCAGCGCAGCTGTTCTTCGCTGAGACTGTCCGTCACTTCGTGGAAGAGGTCGAGGGCTTTGTCAAAATGCTGGTGGCAGGCCTCAAGATGCGGATTGCGGAATTGTTTGTTCTGGTCAGACATGAATACTCTCCGGTTTTGCGATGAAGGTTGGATGCAGAATTCATTGTTCCTGTCTTGGTGACGCTCAGGGAAGCATTGTCGTGCTCCCGTTCTTCGCTCCAGACGCGTTGACAAACAAAATTTTTCAGAGGGCAATGGTCATGAAAACCTCAGCGCAAGTTCTTGTGCCGATCTGCAGCGCTTCCGGTTCGCGGCCGTATTCTATGAATCCGCGCGACGCAAACAAACGCTCCGCCGCCGTGTTGCCCTCGATGTAACAGACCGTCAGCCGCCGCAGTCCGTCGACCTTGCGCGCCTCGACCATAAGTGCGTCCAGCAACTGGCCGGCCACGCCGCGCTGCTGATCTGTCGGCGCTACAAACATGCCCCAGATAGCGCCTTTGTGTCGGAATTTGACGCCGAACTGCCGTCTGAGAGCGACCACGCCCACAAGGCGATCGCCGTCAAATGCGCCCAGGAAAAATTCGCCGTCGGCTGCGGATTGACGTTCCAGTAGTGCGCGAACCTCGTCCAGGCTGCACGTGCGCCAGTCGTCGGCGGATTCGTCAAAAGCGTCGGGATACAACTCCATTCCCTGAAGGCGCAGATGGTAGAAGGCTTCAGCGTCCGCGGACGCCGGCATGCGAACCGAGATATCCATTTCATGTACTCCACAATTCCGGTGCAACACAAAGTCATTTCAACAGCGGAGCGGCGGACGCAACATAACCAATCCGGCGCGAACCCGGCCGGCAGGCGCGACCACTATGCCCCGTTTTTTTGCAGGTACCCGACACGGCTGATTCTCTTGTTAGCCGCCGAAGCGCAAACACCACGTCTTTTGGCCGGTCTTCCAATCAGAAAACCACGCGCGATCAGCCATGTTCGCCGGGCCCGCGGGATCAGCCACCCGGAAAGTCGGGAAGTTGGCGCAGGCGCGCGGCCTGATTCAGGTAGCGCTCTGCATGCGCAGGCACGATGGAAAAGGTGTTCAGGAAAGTCTTGTCGCGCTTCGGTACGCCGCTCCGCACGCAATAACAAACAAAATTTGTCAGAGAGCCAGGCTCATGTAAATCTCCGCATGTGCAGTCGTGCCGATGACCAGAGCTTCCGGTTCGCAGCCGTATTCGCGGAAACCTCGCGACGTGTACAGGCGCGCCGCCGCCGTATTGCCTTCCACGTGACAGAGAGTCAGTCGCCGCAGACCGTCGACCTTGCGCGCCCTGTCGATCAACCCGTCGACCAACGCGCCCGCTACGCCCTGATTTTGATGAGTCGGTCGGACAATCATCCCCCAGACTTCCCCTTTGTGCTGGAATTTGGGGCCGTTGCGGCGTTGGAGTCCGGCCACGCCCACCAGATGGTCGCCGTCAAAAGCGCCCAGGATAAATTTGCCGTCCACCGCATGACGGTCGTTCAGGAAGGTGCGGACCTTATCCAGGCTGCGCGCACGCCAGTCGGCCGCCGCCTCGCCGAAGGCTTCGGGATACAATTCCAGTCCCTGCAAACGCAGGTCGTAAAAGGCCGCGGCGTCCGCGGGAGTCAGAGTTCGAATGATCGGTTTCACGGCGTTCCGGTCGGTTGTTGTTGTCAACACGAAGGCAATTCAACAGTCGTCAGTTGTTCGAACAGAAGAGCGGCAATCGGGCGGTGCAACTTAACAAATCCGGCGCGAACCCGGTCGGCGAGCGATACGGAAAAGCCCGGGTTTTACAACGGACCCGACCCGGCTGATTCTCCTGTTAACCAATGAAGCTCAAACAACACGTTAATAGCTGGACTTAAGATTACAACCGCAGGAACCGCAAACATGATCAGCGATGTACACAAAGCCGCCGAGCGCGGACACTTTAACTTCGGCTGGCTGGACACGCGCCACTCGTTCAGTTTCGGGCGCTACTACAACCCGGATCGCATGGAATTCGGCAAACTGCGCGTCCTGAATGACGATATCGTAAAGGGCGGCGCGGGATTTGAGTCGCATCCGCATGACAACATGGAAATTGTCTCGATTCCGCTGCAGGGCGCGATGGAACACCGCGACAGCATGGGCAACGGCACGGTTATCCATACGGGCGACGTGCAACTGATGTCGGCAGGATCGGGCATCGTGCACTCGGAGTTCAATCACTCGCGCACGGAAGACCTGAACTTCCTGCAAATCTGGGTACGCCCGCTGGAGCGCGACATCACGCCGCGCTACGATCAGAAGACGTTCAAACGAAGCGACAGGCTGAATGAAATCCGGACCGTCATTGCGCCGGAGCTGGGGCGCAACACGATTAAGATCAACCAGCAAGCCTGGTTCAGCCTGGCGGCGCTGGAGAAAGGCCGGCGGGTGGAATACCAGACGCATGCGCCGGGCACCGGCCTCTACGCATTTGTGATCGAGGGCGCGGCCGACGTGGCCAACATAGAACTTAACAGACGCGATGCCGTCGCGCTGAGCGATTTCAGCGAGGCGGGAATCGAAGCGCTTGAAGACTGTGATCTGCTGCTGATCGAAGTAGCAATGAACTGACGTATCGGCGGTCCGGGCGTGGTGTCCGGACCGCTCCCCACGGCACAGCGCCGCGGATCAGTTGTTGTCGCGAATTTTATCCACCCAGAAGGTTTGACCTTCGTGCGCCGCCATGTGCAGCGTGCGCGCCATCACGGCTTCGTCCATGACGGCGTGATTGGACACCACCACTCGATTGCCGTCCTCGTCGCGCGTAAACAGGCGAAAATTATAACTGTCAAAGGCATCGTTGCGCCACATAATTTCCCTGTCTTCCAGGCCGAGCGCCAACTTGAGGTTTTGCTCCATGTTGGTCGGATTGCCGAAATCAGCGTGAATGGACACCGACATTTTCTCCATGCCGCCGCTGCCCTCGGGGTGGCACATAAGAAAGTACTGATCGCCGTTTTCCAGCTTGAGGCTGCACATGGCGAATTTTTCCTGGTCGGTCTCGTATTCACCGCGTTCAAGTTTCCAGCCCCAGCGTTCCTCGGCTTGCTCGGCGGTTTGGTCTATCACCACCAGGTGGACGGGTACTTCTATGCGGCGGAAATCGTCGACGGGAATCTGTTCTGCGGTCATGCGGTCTTCTCCAGTGAATGTGATTGTGTCGGTCGCTCGATGATCAAAAAGAGGGTGCGGGCAGCCCGCACCCGGCCGGTCCTCAGTTGCGGACCCATTCGATTTTGTGGTCGGCGGGGCCGCGCCGGCCGCTGCGCTGTTCCGGCGGCACGCTGCCCAGATAGAAAAAGCCGAGGCAGCGGTCGTCGGCGGAGAGACCCAGCCACTCCGCCATCTGCGGCGTAAAGGCGCCGGAGCCCGTGCTCCAGTAGCCGCCCGCGCCGGGGAAGTCGGCCAACGCCAGGTGCATGTTCTGCACGGCGCAGGCCACGGCGCAAATCTCCTCAATTTCCGGTACACGACGCGCCGGATCGCGACGCATGATCAAAGCCACCACATGGGACACTTTATCCGGCAGCGTTGCAAACTTGTCGATTTTGGCCTGCACCTGTCGTTCGGGCGGCGTCGTTTCGCGGTAGATGCGCGCAAACTGATCGAAGAGGCGCGTCAATGCTTCGTCGCAGTAGACGGCAAAGCGCCAGGGCTCGGTCAATTTGTGCGTCGGCGCCCAGTTGGCGCTTTCGAGCACCTGCCGCACCACCTCGTCGTCCAGGCGCGCGCCGGTGTATTCGGCCGGGAAACGCGAGCGACGCGAGCGGATCACGGCGCGGACGCCGCCGGATTCTGTCTGCATGTCTTGCTGTTGAGCCAGTTCTGTCTGCATGGTCATAGCGTTTGAAACCTGTCTGTATCGCGTAAGATGATGGCGCGGCAGCGCCGGGCGCGATGTCAGACGTCGGTTTGCGGCGACTTGTTGTTCGCGGTCGGATTTTCATCGGCCGCCGACTGCGGCGCCTGTTTCAGCGGCAGGCGGATCGCAAAGGTCGAGCCCTGGCCCTCGACGCTGTCGACCGTGATGCTGCCGCCGTGATTCTCGATGATTCCAAAGGAGATCGACAAACCAAGTCCCGTCCCCTGGCCGACGCCCTTGGTTGTATAAAAGGGCTCAAAGATGCGCCGCCGCACTGCTTCGCTCATGCCCGAACCCGTGTCGCGAATTTCCACCAGGACTTTGTCGCCTTCCGGACGCGTAGACACAAATATGTCGCCCTTGTCTTTGATCGCCTGATGCGCGTTGGTCAGGATATTCATAAACACCTGATTGATTTTGCCGGGCAGACATTCAACCGGCGGAACCGCCTGGTAATCGCGGTGCACCTCCACGCGGTGTTTGAGTTTGTTGCGCAGCAACAGCAGGGTCGACTCCAGCCCCTGCTGCAGGTCGGTCGGTTTGAAGTCGTTTTCGTCCGCGCGCGAGAAGTTGCGCAGCCCCAGGACGATGTCGCGCGTGCGGCGCGCACCCTCTTCTATGCCCGTCAACAGATCGCGAATTTCGTCCGCCAGCATGTCCGGATCGTACTCATCGCGCAGCGCGGCGACTGCAGCCAGTTCGGCAGCCGGATCGGCCGAATCGTGCAGCTGCTCGTAGCGCTGCAGCAGGTCAAAAATCTCGTTGAGATCCTTTTTGAGCGGGCCGACGTTGGAGCTGACGAAGTTGATCGGATTGTTGATCTCATGCGCTATGCCGGCCGTCAACTGACCGAGCGAAGCCATCTTTTCCGCTTCGACCAGCTGCGACTGGGCCTGCTGCAGCTGTTTGTGGGCCGCGTCCAGTTGGCGGTAGGACTCGGCAACGGCATCGCGCTGACTGGCCAGTTTGCGGTTGTCGCGCCGTTTCTGGAAAAAGCTCCAGCTCACGACGGCCAGCAGAATGAAAGCGAGCATGAGTCCTATGCGCAGGCCCGTGGTACGGGTCTCGTTGCGGTCGGCGCGCGCAGCTTCGAGCGCCCGTTCTTTTTCGGCCAGGGACTTCTGGTTTTCGAGCAGTTCGATTTCGTTGGCGCGTTCGCGTTCCTGCAGGCGGCGGGTTTCCAGCTCGGCGCGTTGCGCTTCTTCGAGGCCGCGCAGCTCGGCCAGCTCGCGTTCGCTTTGTTCGTTTTCGAGTTGCTCGCGCGCAATCTGGAGGGCCTGCATTGCCTGGCGACGCTCGAGTTCGCGGCGCGTCAGCTCGGCTTCTTTCAATTGGTCTTCGCGGCGCAGCAGCTCCAGCTCGCGCTCGGCGCGTTCCTGCTCCAGCTGCACGCGTTTGAGCTCCAGATCCCTGACCGCCTGATCGGCAAAGAGCAGGCGCATCTCGTTTTCGCGCTGCTCCACGTCGCGGCGGCGCTCCTGGCGTTCGGCCTGACGCAGACGCTGCTCAAAGTTGATGGAATCGCGGATGAGGTACTGACGGCGGTAGTAGACCAGGGCATCCTCAAAATCGCCGCGCGACTGCAGCGCCTCAGCGTAAACGGAATAGACGTCCTGCATGATTTCGGGATCCGTACATGCGTCGAGCGACTTGACGGCGTTGGCGGCGTATTCAGCGGCGTTGTAGTAGTCGTTGCGGCGCAGGTACAGTTCGGAAATGATGCTGCGCACCACTGCCAGGTCGCAATCGGCGCCGTCGTCCAGGTTGTGGCGCTCGGCGGCGCGCAGCAGGTCGAGCGCCTGCTCAAAGTTGCCGAGATTCTGGAAAGCGATGCCCAGGTTGCGATAGGCTTCGGCGCTGGCGCGTCCGTCCACCGCCATGGTCTCCTCTATCTGGATAGCGCGGCGGAAATGCTGCAAGGCCACCACGTGATCGCCCATGCGCGTGTAGAGATAACCGATATTGTTGAGTGCGATGGCAATTTCCGGCAGATATGCGCGGCGGCGCGCCAGTTCCAGAATTTCCAGTGCGTGCTGCAGAGCTGCGGGGAAATCGCCGCGCTGGATCTGCGTGCGCGAGGCCAGCCGCAGGCTGCCCATCAGCGCGATGCTGTCGCCGCGAGATCGCTGGATGTCGAGAACGCGGTCCAGCGCCACCAGAGCGCTGTCGTATTCCTGTGTGTTCAGAAAACTTTCGGCAATGCGCCGATGAGTGATCGCCAGGTCCGGCGCTGCGCCGCGCGCGGTCTGCAGCCTGACGACTTTGCGGCGATATTCGACCGCACGCGCCGGCGAAGCCAGCTTGTCGTAGATGCCGGCAACCGCTTCGTAGAGGCGCTCAAGCGAACCGTAGTCCTCCGCCTGCTCGTGCAGGTGTATGGCCCGCAGAAAATAGCCGACCGAGCGCGAGGTGTCGCCGGTTTCGGCGTAGGAGCAGGCCAGCAGGACCAGAGCGCTGCGGTGCAGCGGGCTGAAGGTGCTGTCCGCCGCGCCGGCTTCCAGCAGCACGTTGGCCGAGTCGATTGCGGCGCTGTAGGCTCCGCCCTCGTAGGACCGCCAGGCACTGTCGAGCCGCGCTCCGTTACTCTGCGCCACGGCGGCCGCGGCCGGGCCAAACAAGAGAATGGCAAGGAAAATCAGGCCGACATATATGCGCGGTGTGCCGATAGGTTTGCTCCGACCTCAGTCCAGTTCAAAGTTCCAGCCCACGCGGATGCGCCGCAGGCGTTGCGGGTTGTAGTGCAGATCGACGTCCCAGCCGATAGAGCCGATGCCGCCGTATTCCGTGTTGAAAACGTTGTCGACGTTGAAGAGAACGTAGATGCGCTCGTCGATGTGATAACGCAGGAGCAGGTCGAGCGTCGCGTAACCGTCGACCAGCGAAAATTCTTCGTCTTCGTATGCCGCCAGCGTCGGCGTAAACCGGCGCGTCCACGGCCCGGACCAGACCACGTCGGCGCGGAGATGCCAGTTGCGCCAGGGATTGACGGAAACCGAAAGCTGGCCCAGGAACTGCGGCACCATGCGAAACACCGGCAGCTCGCCGCCATCGTCCGGCAGGGTCTCGCGCCCGACGGACCAGGTTGCGGCCGCGTTGAGATCAAGACCGATGCTCGGCACGAGATTGCGCAGACGCAGCGAGGCCTGCGCGCTCATCAATTGCGAGGGATCTCCAAGGCCGTTGGCGTACGTTCGCGCCACGGAGTCGAGACTGCGCGGATAGAGCTTGCGGTCGATCGTGTCGATGATGCCGGCGATGCGTTTGTCCACGCTGTTGAAAAAGAGCACCAGGTCCAGTTGCGCATCGGGGCTGAACGTTTTGCTTATGCCCAGCTCCGTGGCGTGAATCTGCTCGGCTTCCAGGTTGGGCGAAGGCAGAATGGCGTAGTAAATCGAATCGTTTGCCTCGGGAATGACAAAGGCGGTGGAACTGCGCGAATACCAGGTGGAAGGCGCGCGGAATGCACGGCCCCACGATGCGCGCAGACTCGTCTGACGGTCCAGGCGCCACAGGGCCGCCAGCCGCGGATTAACCGACGAACCGTAAAGCGAGTTGTCGTCGATGCGCACGCCGGCGATAAACACAAAGTCGTTCCAGCGTTGATACAACTGCGCAAAAGCCGCCAGATTTTCAAATGTCAGCGACTTGAAGCCGAAGTCGCCCAGCAGCGAGTCGGTGTAGACCGTTTCCTCTTCAAACGCCTCGTACAACTCCGTGTCAAAAGGCACCGGCAGCTCGTTGGTGCGCGGCAGGTTGCTGGAAACCTGGGACGAAAAACCGCCGATCAGTTCCGTGTCGTCCCCCGCCCGCAGCGTAAACAACTGCTCCGCAAAGGCATCATCGGAAGCGTGCCACACGTAGGATCGGCCATTATTGCTGTAGGTGGTTGCGTACGACGACAGCGGATTGGCGCGCATCTGCAGGTTGGACAGGGTCGACGTAGCCAGAACCGGCCCGATGTTGTAATCCAGGCTCACGGTGGAGCGCTGAATCGTCTCGCCAAAAAAATTGGCCGGACTGTCGTAGTTGTACACGATGGCCGACTGCCCGATGGAAGAATGATCGCGCCGTTCCATGCGTTCAAAACTTAAACTCAAGCCCTTGTAGGCCAGTCGAATGCCGAGCTGATTACTGTGGTGCGGCATGTTGCCGAAGTTCGGCTCGGTTTCCGTGCCGCGGTAATAGGGCTGGAATGTCGTGTCGTTTAATATTCCGGTGCGGACGTCTTCGATGTCGAACACCTTGAAATATTCGAGCGGGTTGTACACGCCGCTATTGTTGTGTTTAACTCCGATGTCGTCCTCGTCGGCCACGCTGCCGTAAAAGGAGTAGTTAAACACCTCGTCGTCCAGCCCGGCCTTACCGCCGACCATAAAGTTGGCGTATTTGTATTCGCGGTTGCCGCGCGCAATATCCGCCACGACAAACAGGTCGTCCACCGCTTCCCGCGTGACGATGTTAATAACGCCGGCAAATGCATCCGCGCCGTAGATAGCCGAAGCCGGGCCGATAATAATCTCAATGCGTTCGGCCTGACGCACGGGCAGTTGTGCACCGATGGGCATGCCGGAGCCGGTGCTGGGCTGCACCGGAATATTGTTAATCAGGAATTTGGTGTAGTTATTGCCGATCAGTCCGCGCATCAGAAAGGTCTCGCCCTCTGCTCCTCCGCCGGGCTGGGACACGCGAATGCCGGGCACGCTTTTCAACACATCGACCAGCGTCGTCCAGCCGTTCTCAAGGATTTCATCGCGTTTAACAACGTACACGGTCAGCGGCAGCTCGTCGACGCGTTTGGCGGAACGACTGGCGGAAATAATTTCGACTTCACCGTCTTTGTCGACATGCACAACATCGGAGCGGCTGAGCACGTCGCGGTCGAGCGCCGATCCTTCTTCCTGCGCCGCCAGGTTAACGGCGCACGTTAACACAAGGCAGCAGCACAGCATCTGGAAGATCAGCGCCGCGCACGCGGTCTTTGTTCCGACTGTTGTTTTAATCAAATTCATATACCGCCCTGTTTAACACTTCACCTGCTTTAAAGGCCATTTTTGTTTGGCCCGGCCCTGCGGGCCTGCGTTTTTTCCGCTGCAGGTCACAAAGCGGCCGCGGAGGGCATAGCCGCAAAGACCGAATCGACGATGGCCTGGGCTTCCTGCTGTATGGCCGTCAGATGTGCGGCGTCGCGGAAACTTTCGGCGTAGATTTTGTAAATCTCTTCGGTTCCGGAGGGCCGCGCGGCAAACCAGCCGTTTTTGGTCTGGACTTTCAGGCCGCCGAGGGCGGCGCCGTTGCCGGGAGCATTGGTCAGAATCGCTTCGATTTTCTCGCCGGCGAGGACGTCGACCCGCAGATCTTCCGCCCGCAGTTTTTTCAGCGCGCTTTTTTGCGCCGCGTTCGCGGGCGCGTCCAGGCGTTCGTAGAGGGGCGCGCCGTGGCGTTCGGTCAGCTCCTGATAAAGTTCGGCGATGTCACGGCCGCGCGCGGAGGTGATTTCGGCCGCCAGCAGATCCATTATTATGCCGTCTTTGTCGGTGGACCAGGCGCCGCCCGTACGCCGCACAAATGACGCGCCGGCGCTCTCTTCTCCGCCGAAGGCCAGATCACCCGAGAACAGGCCGGAGGCGAACCACTTGAAACCGACCGGCGTCTCGTAGACTTTGCGCCCGAGGGCGGCCGCCACGCGATCAATCATCGAACTCGTGACGAGGGTTTTGCCGACGGCCGCGGCGGGCGCCCAGTCGCGCTTGCTGAAAAGATAGTCGCAGGCTACAGCAAGGTAGGCGTTGGGCTGCATCAGCCCGCCGCCGCGCGTTACGATGCCGTGGCGGTCGAAGTCCGGATCGTTGCCGAAAGCCACGTCAAACCTGTCCTTGTTGGCAATCAGGCCGGCCATGGCCCAGGGCGAAGAGCAGTCCATGCGAATGACGCCGTCGCGGTCCAGCGTCATAAAACGAAAAGTCGGATCGGCATGCGGATTGACGACCTGGATGTCGAGGCCGTAGGTTTCGGCAATAGGTTCCCAGTAGGCCAGGCCTGCACCGCCCATGGGGTCCGCGCCGATCTTGAGACCGCCGGCACGGATCAGGTCCATGTCCAGCACGTTCTGCAGGTCGTCGACGTAGGCGCGCATCATATCGCGCGCTGCGGCTTTGGCGGCGGCACGCGTCCAGGGCAGGCGGCGAACGTCGCGCAGGCCGTCCGTTAGTAGTCGGTTGGCGCGCTCCTCAATCCAGGCGGTCGCTTCCGCCGCGGCGGGTCCGCCGTTGACGCCATTGTACTTGAAACCGCCGTCGGCCGGCGGATTGTGGGAGGGTGTAATCACAACGCCGTCGGCCAGACCGCTCGTACGGCCGCGATTATAACTCAAGATTGCATGAGAGATTACCGGGGTCGGAGTGTACCCGCCGCCGGCCTGCACGACAAAACTGAGATCGTTGGCGGCAAAGACTTCGGCGGCGCTGCGTTCGGCGGCTTCGGACAGCGCGTGGGTGTCTTTGCCGATAAACAGCGGACCATCGATCTGCTGCAGGCGGCGATAATCGCAGATGGCCTGGGAGATCGCCAGGATGTGATGTTCGTTGAAACTGCCGCGCAACGAGGTACCACGGTGACCCGAGGTGCCGAAAGCCACGCGCCCCGCGGGGTCGTCCGCCTGCGGCCGGCGCGTGTAGTAATCGGCCATGAGTTGCGGAATATTCGTCAGAAAGTCTGCGGGAGCGGGCTGACCGGCAAGTTCGTGCATGGGCTTTGTGGCCTGGTATAGCTGTTGAAAGCGTCGTTTAATCCGCAAAATGGCCAAAAAATCGGCAGCCGACAAGCCCGCGCGGCCCGTGCTGTTCACACGACGCACAGAGCGGCGATACGGAGCCGGGACCAGGGGCTTTGTACGATGCGACGCCGCGACAAAGAAAGTTCAGTAACCATGAAATGCAGAATGATGACCGAGCGACCCGGCGCATCCAACACGGAACGCAGCCGACAACACAATGACAAATAAAGGCGGATTTGGAGGAATACATGCGTTGGGAATGCAAGCGCCTACAAAATTTCCGGGGCGGTAAGCAGCTCTATGTTGAGTCGGAAGATCACGGACGCAGCAAACGTTAAAACACGGCAAATTTGAACGCATTCGCCGAATGCGCCATTAATGAATCGATGGAGGAGGGCTGTGCTTTGGCGTCTGAATTAATTTATATGTAACACATAATTTTAGCGCGTGCACTTTTTTCGCAAAAAGATTTGCATTTGACTACATGCGCTAGTATGTTAACCCCCACTGCCACTGTTCAATGCACGGCGTCGACAAGGCTTAACAACAGCGAGACATCACTGCAGCTAGTCGACCCACTGACGAACAGATCATTATCAAACACAAGCGGACCGCCCAAACCGCCTGAATCAGGTTAAACAACTGAACCACTGTAGCGTGCGCATCGCATTCGACCGTGATCACTATCCGTCACGGACAAGATGTGACCATGCTCTGTTGTACCTGTACGCTCTGCCCCGCCCCGATCTGTTTATCCGGGCGGGGACCACACACAACTTAAACAGCAATAGCTGAATTTTGGCCGCCGAGTCCCGGAATCCACAACTATGCATATGGACCCGGTGCACCAAAATCCATGTTAATAACTCAACCTCAATTCCACATTTGATTTCTGCAAGGAAAACTGCATGAAACGCATGAACCTCATACTCGCAGCGGCATTTGCCGTTCTGTTTACCTTCTCGTTTACCACACAGCAAGTAATGGCACAGCCGGGCGGTCAGGCCAGCGCTGTAGGTGTAGTAAGCATTATTCCGTCCAAAGGCCCCGCCACAACCATCGACACGCAATTTGACGTAACGTGGGATGACTTTGTTGAAGTTAACCCCGACCTGCGTCGCGCCAATATCTCCGACGCGGCTGTTGAAAACGCGCTGTTCCAGGTTGAAACGGAAGTTGGCCCTGAGAACTGGATCGAACTGCGCCGCGACAACGTCACGTTGCGCTATTGGGTCTGGGTATGCCACCGCGTCCGCATCTGCCGCTGGTATTGCGGATGGTGCTGCATTCCGACGTACTACACGATTTGCTGGCGCTCGCGCGTATCGTACCTGCAGTGGGATTCGGGTCTGGTCGTTGATCTCGACGTGGTTGACAATGTCGACTTTGAAGACAGCGACGGCAACATCCTGACGGTTGAAGCGGATGCCTCGTCCGTATCTTTTGTCGTACCCTGACGCCGCGACGTTTGTTTAATACAGCGTTGCGAACGGGATCGCAATTTAACACAATCGGTTTGAAGAAGCCGGAAGTTCCGTCACCGAGTAACATCAGGCGTGCGAAAACTCTTCCAGCCCAAAGAGGAGTCCGCGCGGACGGAACTGCCCGGCTTCGGCCGATCAGGCAAAATGCAAAGCAGGCGTCTCTTTCAGGCGTCGATGAAATATGAAGTCAGAACGCCTGGATCTGACGTCGGAATTGCGCTCGGCAGCAGCCCCGCAATGGGCAGCGGGGCTGTTGACCGGCTGAAAATTTATCTTTTGTTCAGAAGCGGATTGTTGCATTTAACGCAGCCACGAGTACCTTACTACCGATAAATCCATCACCGCCTTCGTGTTAACATTTGAGCCGAAAACACTAAATGACCGAAACGCGTACCGTGCACGGCGGCATTTACCGATCCATCGAATACCACGAAGAGTCCGGTGTTAATACCAACTCTTAATTTTTGCAGGAACAATCCCATGAATTCCACGAAGTTTTTTTCACTTCTCCTTGTTGCAGCTTTTTGTGCGTGCCCGCTGATGCTGCAAGCCCAGGACGGCGGCAGAGCCACCGGTCAGGCCAGTCTTTCGGCTACTTTCGGCGGCGACGCTGAAGACAATGCGACGGAACTCAACTCCAGCATCGACGTCAGCTGGGATGAATTCAAAGAAGTCGACAACATCACACGCCGGGCGGCAATCAACAGCGCAGCAATGAAGAATATTCTGTTTGAAACGGAAACAGGCGACGACGGCGATTCGCGCATTGATATCGTTGAAGAATCGACCGGCCGCTATCGCATTTACGTGTACCATGTTGTCCGCATTTGCCGCTGGTACTGCGGCTGGTGCTGCGTTCCCCGCTACTACCTGGTGTGTTTCCGTGCAACATCGCTCGTGAGCGACTGGAAATCCGGCACACGTCTGACGCTGGCGCTTGAAGACGACGTGACCTTTGAAGACAGCGACAAAAACACGATAACCGTGGTCGCAGGCAAAAGCACGCTCGACTTTGTCATTCCGTAAACCGTCCCCGGCCGGATAACGACCGAATACGGAAAAACGCCGGTGCATGCAATTGCACCGGCGTTTTATTGTTTAACGGCGCTCACGGGCAGGAGCGTAGGTCGGGTTTTAACACTTAATACACGCGGTGGATTAACACATACCTGAGGGAACGCACATTGGCACGACCTTCGGGTTTGAGCGTTTGGCTCCCGTTGATTAACAAAAAAATGGGCCTGCCGATCCCGAAGGAGCGGCAGACCCTCTCGCGTCACAGGATGGATGACGGATTAGCGAAGCAGGAGAATCGAAGTAGTTTCAGCGCCCATATCTGTCTGCATGCGCAACATGTACACGCCGCCGGAGATGTTGTCGACGGCAGGCACAGCGTCGGAAAGCGGAATGTTAAACAGGCCCGCCGGCAGATCGCCGTCAAGGAGCGTTGCGACAAATTGTCCGCGGAGGTCAAGCAGTTCGAGAGCTACATGACCGGGGCGTTTAACTTCGAGTTCAATCCGTGCTTCGGTCGTTGCCGGGTGTGGATAGATACCGGCAATCTCGGCGCCGGCGGACAACGCGGCGTCGCTGTTGTGTACGGAGGTCGCGTTTGGTTGTACGTCCAGATTGTCTATCGCCCAGCCCCAGGCATTGGCGGCGGCGTCCGTCCCGAGGCGGAAACGGACAAAGATCAAATCGCCCGGATTGAACGTCTCCTGCAGATTGATAACGCGGCGCTCAAAGAGAGCCGTGCTGCCCGGCGTCGTGGAGTTGCCTCCTCCATCCAGGCCTGCGCGATACGAGGCCGTGGCGGATTCGTAGGCGCGTGAGTCGTAGCCGGGAATCAGCGGCACCCAGTTGCACCCGTCCGAACTCCCCTCGACGATCGCAAAATCAAAAAAGAGCTGGTCCTGCCAGTCGGGAGCGGTTCCTTCTTCGACCAACACAACTTCGTCGTATTCGAGTGTTGCGTTGTCCTGCGCCACGCGAACGGCAAAACGCGGCCACAAGACCATATTGCTCGCATTCGGGTAGGGATGCGGTGTGTGGAAAGCGTGATTGGCAAAACCCGGCGGCGTCGCGACCGACCAGCCGAACATGCGGAAGTCGGCGGCGTCGGTCGAATCGTTAAGATCAGTCGAGTAGGACACCACTTCTTCCGGCGACCAGATAAAGATCTGACGATCCGGCGAGCGATACACCTGACCGTCCACGAAAGCCTGGGCGTAGACCGTCACGACGCCCTCACTTTCCACCGCACTTTCAAAGTGGTAGTTGGTTGGTTCGGCATTCGCTTCCAGCGTTCCGATGCGGAATCCGTTTCTGAATATCCTTGTGGAGTCGTAGGCGCTGCGCTGGTCGATGGACACCGTCAGCATACCGTCGGGACTGACCGCGAGTTTGCTGATACGCGGCATCAGGGGAGGCTGCGGCGCGACGTAGTCGTCCAGTTGAGTCAGCTCGGTCGACCAGATGCCGCGTCCGTAGGTGGCGGCCACGACTTCGTTGTCCACAACATTGAGCTGGAAGATGCTTACGGCGGGCAGACCGTTGTCCGAGTACTCCCAGGAAGCGCCGCCGTCGGACGTAGTAAACAATCCAATCTCGGTCGCCGCCCACATGACCTGCGGATCAAAGGGCATTACCAGCAGGTCAAACACGGCCACGTCGGGGAAACCGGTCGTACTGACGCCGTCGACAAATCCGCTGAAGTCTTCCCAGCTGCTGCCGAAATCAGTTGTACGCAGGATTTTACCCTGCCGCGGCGCGGAATACAGCAGATAGGCGGTACCGGGCTCGTCGGGATGCGTGGCGATGCCCGATGCTTCTATGTAGCCTTCGGGAATGTTGTGCGTGACTTCTTCAAATCGCGAACCGCCGTCGGTCGAGATATGAACGCCGCCGGAACGGTTGGACGGTGCATCGACGGTGACCTTGGACGAGGCCCAGACGACGCGCGCATCTGCCTGCGACGCCTCGACATTACAGAATGGTCGATAGCCCAACCAACTGCCCTGTATGGACGTTTGCGACCAGGTCAGTCCAAAATCATCCGAACGCAGAATTCCTTTGGCATTCACGCTGAAGACCAGGTCGGGGTCCATGCGCGACTGCGCCACCTTGGTGATGAAGGACGAGCGCACATTGCCGCCGGGAATCAGACGCAGCCAGGTTTTACCGCCGTCGGACGAGCGATGGAAAATGTTGAACTGCGAGGTTGCCAGCAGCAGGTTTCCATCGCGTTTGTTCCATGCGACTTCAAATCCGTCGCCGCCGCCCGCCGGGTTCCAGGGCGTCGCCGCGGTTGGATTGGATGGTGAATACACGCTGCCGTTGTCCTGCAATCCGCCGATGTAAGCGTCTTCTCCCGGCTTTTTGTCTGCGCCGTAGAACTGGCTTGTACCCATTCCAACCAGGTGGACCCAGTTCGTTCCACCATCCTGCGAATAGCCGACACCTCCGTCGTTTGCAACAACGATGCGAAATGTCTGGTTGGCGGGATCGGGAATGGTGACAAGGTCGTGCTGGTCGGAGTGGACGCGGCCGAGCCCCGAGTTGTTAACAAGCCACCACGTGAGCGGCGACGCCAGTCGATTGAGATTCTCCGGGTCGACATCGATGCGGAAAATGTTAACACCGCCGACAAAGACAACATCCGGGTCAAATGGATGAACGACAATCGTGTTGTCAAACCAACCGGCGGTATAAGCTCCCTGGACCGCGCCGGACTGCCCGAAGGCGTTAAACCAGTTCGGGTCGGCGCCGGTATCAGGCAGCTCAACCCAGCTGTCGCCTGCGTCGGTGGTCATGAAAATGTCTGAAATTCCGCGCGGCCGTTCAACCGCGGCATAGAGGCGGTTCGGATCGCTTGGTGAAATTGCAAGCTCGGTGCGGACGCTGACGCCTGCCAGCCCAAAACCGCCGTCCGTCGGAACGCCGACATCGCCGGGCAGAGCAAAGTTATCGGCCGAAATGGTCCACGTATCGCCGGCATCAACAGATCTGATGACTCCGACCTCGTTAACGGCGGCGTAGAGTTTGTTGAAGTCGGTTGGGTCGTAGATAATCTGCTGGACGCGGTTGTCGGTATTAGCCGGCAGCACGCCTTCCGGATCAAATACCTGAGTCCAGGATTCACCGCCGTCTGTTGACTTGTAAATACCGCTGCGCCTGGCGGCCGGCGGTTTGGCGAACTGGTGCGCCCGCGAATCGTTACCGCACAGCAACACGACGTCCGGATTTGCCGGATCAACGACAATGCGATTGATGGCGCCGAACAGCTTGCCGTCGGCGGTGGAGGTCAACTGCCGCCAGGTCTGACCGTGGTCCGTCGATTTCCAGACGCCCGAGCCTTCGATATCGACGACGCGACCGTAGCCCATGCCGGTTCCGGCATAGAGAATGTCGGGATTTGACTGCGATTGTTCGAGCGAGCTGGTCGAGAGGTTGGGAAGGTCCGGGGTTAAATCGGACCAATTCTGCCCCTGGTCGCTGGTGTACCAGATTCCGCCGCCGACCGATGCAATGAACCATGAATTACCGCCGGGGTCACCCGCATCCACGACTATGGCGCGGGCGCGACCGCTGATATTGCCGGGCCCGCGTTCGGTCCAGGGCAAGGGATCACCGGCAACCACATCTTTGCCGCTTTTGCGGGCCAGGGCTTTGCGTCGTTCTTCAACGCGATAGCCGGTGGGATATGTTTGCCCGCCGGCGCCTGTTTTGATTTCGGCCATCGCTTCGATGAAAGCTCCGGGGTTTTCGGCTCTGATACGGTCTTTCGACTCTTTGGCAGCCAGTTTGTTCAGGGCCGCCTGGATCTCGGCAGCTGCCTGTGAGCCGGGTTCTGCGCCTGCCAGCATCTCCTGCAATTCGGCTTGCATCTGACCGGCGGAAGTCACTCCATTAAACCTTGGTGAACTGTTGTTAAACGGATTGGTTAACACAACAAAACCGCTTAACAGACATGTCAATCCCAGGGACCAAAAAAGTAGTTTTTTCGTCCTCATAATGCCTCACGTACTGATATGGGAGAAAACGTTTAAAGAGTAGCTATCGGCAGCCCCTGCCAGCATTGTGTGCAGCGTTCCGTCCAACGCCGCGAAATGGAGTTGTGTATACAGGATAAACAATATGCGGCCGTGTTAATGCACGCACCGCCGCGGTGCACGCGAGCAGCACCGACCTTGAAGGCTAGTTAAACTGAAGTAGCGCATGCCGGTGTTTAATCGCTTTGTGTAATGATCCATCCTGTGTGCCCACGACGAACCCGGCATTTGCTGTGTATGGAGAGGTTGACAAGCGGCCAAACAAAAGGGTTACATGCGCACGTAAAAAAATGCATAAATCAGTACCCACTTCTCGCAGGCTCATATCAGTGAAAGCGCGGCCGGTCGGCAGAGGACGCTTGCACAAGCGCATGCCGTTAACAAATACTCCCCTTGATTCGCCGCCGTCAGGCCGCCTGAAACTTGCTACTCTGAGTCGCGGCGCAGGAGACCAAACGCGAAGTCGCGGCCGAGGCCCTGCTTGTAGGCCAGGTGAATCCACATCATCGCAAAAGGCTCCAGATAACGCGCAGCATACAGCAGTCCAGCGTCGACGGCGTCAAAACCGATTTCGGCCGCGAGATTGAGAACGGTGCGGCGCGCGTTCTCGTCGTCGCCGCAGACCAGCATGAGCGCTTTGCGGCCATTGTAATCCGGGTCGCGCATGTTCTCCGCGCCGGTGCTGTTGAACGCCTTTACCAACCTGGCCTGCGGCACCAGCGCGGCCAGGTGTTCCGCGGCGGAGGTTTCCGTGCCGACGGCCAAACCCTGCAGCCCTGGATTGAGCGGGTTGGTGACGTCAACCATTATGCGGCCGCCCAGGTCTCCAGCGGCGGCAATCGCTTCAGCCGCCGCAGTCCATGGTGTAGCCAGAACGACGATGTCCGCGTCGCTGCAGGCGTCGGAAATGTTCTTGATGTCGGCATTCAACAGCGCAAGACGCTCCTTCAGGTCCGCGTCGTCCGGGCGACGGACTCCGAAACAGATGGAATGTCCGTTGGCCGCCCAACGTTCACCGAGAGCTGTGCCGACGTTGCCGGCGCCGATGATTGCAATCTTCATGGTCTTTCCTCTCAAATCACTTAAACATCCGTTCAGTCCAGCCGCGGAACAACAAATCCAAAAACTGTTCCGACGATTGCGCCGACGACAATATCGCTGGGAAAATGTTTACCTGCTTCGTAGCGCAGGTAGCCGGTCAGTGCGGCCGTGCCGAAGCTCAGGACGCCGACGAGATAACGCGAATCGCGATCCGGATAAAGCTCCGCATATGAACTCGTTAAAAATGCCGCCGAGGTAAAGGCGATTGAAGTATGTCCGGAGTAAAACGATTTGGTGTAGTCCGGTTTGTAGCTGAGCTTTTTATCCAGACTCAGATCAGTGTTAAACAAATAAGGACGTCGGCGCGAAATGAGATTTTTAACCAGAAGATTCAAGCCGACGCTCAGCGACAGCGTCTGCGCGTAAGCCCCTATGTAGTCGCCCGCGCCGCCCGGATCCAATCCGTCAGTTTTATCCGGCAGAAAAAACGCGCCGGTCGCCAACGGTGCGGCAACGCTCAGATACATGCCCCAGTCGCTCAGGTCGGAAGCGGCGGGACTCCAGTTGCAGGCCGCCGAGCGATCCATGCGTTCAAAGAAGAGGACGGACCGCACTGAATCGGGCGTCAAGCGCTGTATCTCCGCCGCGCTGATGTCGTCCGAGCCGATCAGATAATGGCTGAACAGGGCCAGCGCCACGCCGCCTGCGATGCCGATCAGTTCGGGTTCGTCAAACTCGTACACCTGGTTGAAACTGCTGCGGGCGTCGATCACCTGCAGGCCGCGGCCGGCGGCGTAGAGCAGCAGAGCGGCGTGCAAAGATTCGGAATCGGCTTCGCGCGACGACTGTGTAAAATTCGGGCTGAATTCTGCTTCGGCGGCGCGCAACTGCGGGACACATGCAAAGAATTGCAGCGTCGCACACAGTGACAAACAAAAAAATGCCTTTAAAAGGCAAAAGCCGCCAACCGCCGGAGTGCGATCAGAAGGAAAAAACATGAGCGGAAACCGTTTAAACGTCAAGAACTTCGGCGTGCAGAGCCTGGTCCAGATTGTCGGCGTTAATTTGCCCGTGAGAAGCGTGCCAGCGCACCTCCCCATCGACCAACAAAAAGACCTGCGGACTTTCGTGCCGGATGCCGAATTCCTCGGCCACCCGGTTGGAGAGATCGCGTGCACCCTGCACCACTATCAGAGCCGCCGTTTCGCCTTCGTGCGCCGCAAGAAAGCGGCTGAATTCCTGATACGCATAGGCCGAAACGGAACAGGCAACCGAATGTTTGAAAACCCAGCGGTGGCCGCCGCCCAGCAGAAAAGCGGTCAGTTCGTCCTGCGTTTGCGGTTGGTCAAAACCGGGAGGGAGCTCGCCTGGATGCATGCGCGTTCTCAGATTGGTAATGGCTGCGTAACAAAGAGCCGCACCCAACAAGCCCATCATCACGACATCGACGAAGACATTTGTAGTTGTCATAACCGCCATTGATGTTTGGTAGGGAATAGCCGGTATTGCTCAGACAATACGACTCCATGGCAGCCGGATTGTTGTCTACGTGCTAAGCGAAGGTTAAAATGTAAAATTGGCATCACAATATCAGCAATATGTTGCGGGCACATCTTAATAAGCCGCGCAAAGAGGTAAATTTGATCAGATGAAATCCGGCGATCGCGCAATATCGTTCGACTACAGCGACAGCATTCGCATTCTGCGCGCCATTCTGCGCGTCATTGAGCGGGCGGACCTGAATTGTGAATTCGATCCCGCCGTTTTGCGCTGCATATTTCGCGACGCGGAGGGACGCGAATACGCCCGCTTCCGCTGTCCGCCTGCTTTCCCCGTCGCATCCGCTCAGAGCGATCCGACCAACTACAGCCGCCAGTTGAGCGCCGAACCGCCCGAGGCTTTTGTTCTGGTTCTGCAGTCCGGCCAGGCGGCGCTGGCCCGCACGCGACGCGGTCTCTTGTACGACCACCGCATCATCCGTAAGTACATGGTGCGCAAAAGCCAGGGAAAGTCGCAACTGACGCATCTGAAAACAAAAGGAAAGTCGCGTCTGGGGTCGCGCATCAGGCTGCAGCAGTCGGTCGAGTTTTTTGAGGAAATCAACGGCTGGCTGACGGAACAGAGCGAGGAGTTTGCCCCGGGACGCATTCTCTACGCCTGCGCCGCGAGTCTGTGGCCGCACCTCTTTCACAGTCGCATCGCCCCGCCCTTTGACAAAAAAGATGCGCGCCTGATGAAGATTCCGCGCGACTTCCGCAAGGCGACGCTGGAGGAACTGGAACGCATGTGTCGTTTTGTCCTGCGCGGTCAGCTGGTCTGCAATCCGGCCGCGGCGGAGGCACAGGCGCTGCTTCGAACGCTGGAAATCGCAGACGACGGCGCAGATGAAACCGACCTCCGCGACGCAGACGACGAACTTTGACGGACCTCACCCGCAATGAACTTCGATCGGTTTGGTCAGCTCAGCGCCACACTGTAAATTTCCGCGCTCTTTTTGCTTCTGCCATGTTTTACCAACCATTAATCACTGGGATTACCGTATGATTCTCAACAACGCAACCAATTCCGCCGCTACCTGGAATGTCAGCAATGCCGACGGCGCCGAGATGGGCTCCAAAAGCGCCAACTCCTGGGGGACCATTGTACCGCCTTCCGGCCCGTTCAACTACACGGCCACGTTTTCCGGACCTGAAGGTTCGGCCACGGCGGACAATATCACAAATCCCGATGCATGCCTGACCTACACCGGTAAGGATCTGCTGGTGACGTATCCGGGCGCGTAATTGCCGCAGCGGCGCGGAATCCGTTCGCACTTATTGCTCGCGAATCAGGCTGACAGTGCACAATTCAAGCCCCTCACGTTCAGGCTTTGCCTGCGTGGGGGCTTTTTTCTTTTTGGTCGGCCCGCCGCGCTGCGCGCAGCTGTACGAGCGGAGCCCCAGGCGCGACAATCGATTCGGATCGTGCAAATTCGCGGCGACGCAGTTTGCCTGATCTGTGAAACAAAAGGCGCACGGCGAAGCGGTAATGACATCGATGTTGAGAAGAAGCGCTGCCAGGTGCTGACGGCGGTGGCAGGAGTTGATTCCGCGAAACAGCACATCGCAGGCAGGCGAGCACTGACATTCCAACCGTTCAGGTGGATATATCGCCCGTTTAATCACGGTGAGCGCATCGTTTAACTTTTTGCGCTGTGAAAGTCGGGGAGGTCGTGTTAAGCTTGTTCCGACGGCGCGCGGCATGCAGTGCGCCGCTCCGCGACGGCATTCACTCAGAAGAATCTGCACGAAAAATTGCAGGGTGGGAGGAGTGTGTTGTGAGCGCGGTGGTAGATCCCGTGGCGGCGGCGGGGTGGCCCCCTGATCAAGCGGGAACTATGTCCAAAATTCAGGATCCCAAACCAGCAAATTCTCCAAGTTACTTTACACCAACACTTTACGCCGACACAAACAGACGCCCGAACCGCATTGCACCCGGCTCATCGGCATCTTTATTTGTTATCACAATGTTCGATTCGCACTGGTCTGTGCACCGCAATCACACGGCTCTTCGACTTTCAGGCTCAATTACTGTCCGCATGAATCATACCCGATACTGTGCGCGACAAGGCGCGCGGAACCAGACGCGTCATGAAGACTCCAAGTTTGTTGATGATGCCTGGAATGATGAGGGCGCGATTGCGCCGGAAACCGCGATACCCCGCGCGCGCCACCTGCTCCGGCGACATCGCCAACAGACGGTAGAAGGCGTCCGTCCGCATGCCGGCAACAGTTGTAAACTCCGTGAATGTCGGTCCCGGCGCAAGGCAACAAATGTTCAGTCCGCGGCCGCCGCTCTCGGAGCGCAGCGCCTCGGTGAGCGAAAGAACATAGGCTTTGCTGGCGTAGTACGAGGCCAGGTTGGGACCGGCCTGAAATGCGGCGATCGATGCGACATTCAGAATGCCGCCGCAGCCGCGTTCGAGCATCGGAGGCAGAAAGAGGCTGCAAAGTTCGGTGAGAGCACAAATGTTAAGCTGCAGCAGATCGCGCTGCCGCTGCGGGGCGACGGCCGCGAATCGTCCGAAGACGCCGAATCCCGCGTTGTTGACGAGCACGTCAACCGCCAAGCCGCGCTTGTTTACTTCTTCATACAACTCCCGCGCTGCGGATACACGCGTCAGGTCCAGCGCGATAGTCTCGACGGCAACGCCACAGTCCGATCGCAGTTCGGCGGCCAGCTGTTCGAGCAGGTCGATGCGGCGAGCGGTTAGTATCAGTCGGTAACCGTCGCGTGCAAATTCGCGTGCCAGCGCCCGGCCGATTCCTACACTTGCGCCTGTGATCAAAATTGTTTGTGACGCCATTTCCTGTAAAAGCTTCTTCCTCTCGCCATGCGCGATCACTCATGCATGGTACCGGAGTCGCGCGATCATGTACCCCAGGGTTCAACAACAGTAGTTGTCAACAATCCAGTGCAGACACAGTAAGTTGAAAAGTTTTGGGAAAGTCCGACAAAATTGCAACTATCCGGCACGGCCCGCGTAGCGCCGAAAATTCGGAGATTCCCGCCGCTGTCAACAGCGGACACAACGCCGCCTGAAGCCCACAGGGGTATTACCGCTCAACTCCGGACTAAATCACTATTGTCAACTTAAAGTATTTCTACCGACGCTTATGCAACGTGCACGAATCCCTTTGATTGGAGTTGTTACGTGCGCCATGCTTGCCATGACCATTGCGATTGGTTCAGGGACGGCGCAGGCAACGACATCCTCAGAAACTCCCGAAAAACAGGTTAACGTCAAAGTAGTCACAACCGACAACGGAACGTCCGAAACAGTAGACAAAATCCTCACGCTCGACAAGAATGCTTCCATTGAGTCCATCCTGCGCGACATGGGCGTCATTGATGAATTCGGCCAGATTGCCGACAATGAATCCGTAGAAATCATCGTGCGCCGCAAGCGCCATGATGCACTGCTGCAGGACATCAACGTTCAGCTTGAGCCGGCACCCGGCCCGCCGGTCTTCCGCACGCCGCCGGTCCAGACCGGCAGCGGTTTCCTGGGCGTTAATATCGCCGATGTGCGTGTTCTCGGCGATGCCGATCAGGGCACGAGCAAAGTCGGCGTAGCCATTCGCTCGATTATTCCCAATACCGGCGCAGCCGATTCCGACCTGCGCGGCGGCGACGTCATCGTCAGCATCGACGGCATCCCCGTGGCGAGCGTCGATCAGATGGTCAAAACCATTCAGGCGCTTAAACCGGGCAGCAAGGTAGAAATCGAGTTTCTGCGCAACGATCAGAAAATGACGACGGAAGCGACGCTGGGTTCGCGCGCCGAGTACATGCAACGCCAGCGCGAACAGAAAATCGAGCGAATGTTGCACCGCGAGCGCGAGCGCAGCCAACGGCAAATCGAACGCAGTTCCACTCCCTTTCTCGGAATCGGTCACAAGATTGGGCCCGGGGGCTCAACGGAAGTGACCTACATCGTTCCGAATACAACCGCACAGGAAATCGGCATTGAGGCGGGCGACAAGATCGTCGGCGTGAACGGCACCAAAGTCGGTCACCCGATGGAACTGCAAATGGCGCTGCGCACGGCCGTCAAAGTCGGCGAGCCCATTACCGTCGACATCGAACGCGACGGCGTCGTTCAAAGTCTCAGCGGCACAGCCAAAGCACGTGAAATGAGGATCCGCTCAAACGCAATGAGCGGTCAATGGCTTCGGGCTCCCTCCGTGGACATGGAAGAGGCTCAACGCAATATGGAAGAAGCTCGGGAAAACCTAGAGAAGGCCGCTGGTCAAATGGAAGAATACGCTGCTTTCTGGGAAAACGATTCCGACATTGCTTTCCCCGAAGCCCCGCACTTTGATCCGGATCTCTTTGCTGAACACATGGCAAACTTCAGCCTGGCTCCGATGGACCAGCCCGAAGTTATCCGCGAAGTGCGCGTCAGCATTTCCGTGCTGGACCTGGGCCAGGACGACATCGAAACGCTCAGCCGTCAGATTGGCGAGCCCGTCAACGACCTGGATGTTCAGGATCTGACGCTCTATCCGAACCCGAGCGACGGGCGTTTTAACCTGAACTTTGAACTGCCGGGCGACGGCCTCAGCGTCGTGAAAATCTTCGACGTCGGCGGCAATGAGATCTACGCGGAAACGCTGAACGGCGTCGACGGCAACTACGAGCGCATGATTGATATCAGCGACAAACCGACAGGCGCTTACTTCCTGCAGGTGACGCGCAACGGCCAGTCCTTCACCAAAAAACTCGTGATTGACTGAACCGAGACAGACGGTATATGCGGCGCATCAAAGCGCGGCACGGACATGCAAACGAGAGGTGTGTTGGTTTCTACCGGCACACCTTTTTTTATGGCTTCGCTCGCGCTGACAAGCAAAAATGGATTTGGTATTTCAGTGAAGGCGAGGATCGAGTTTGCCGCTGCCGCCGCATTTGCGACAGGTTTCCTTCATCCGCACGCCCTCGTACCAACCGCGCCCATGGCAGGAAGGGCAGGCGTGGCGCATGTTGTGGATGATGCGCACGGCAGCATAGACCACGGCGGAAACAACGACCAGAACAAGTAGATAGCGAAACATGGCAGCGTCAGGAAATGTCGGCCAAAAACGGAGAAAGAAACTGTGTTTCGTACGAAACAGCCCGACAGACGACCGTGGGCCACAAAGCGTTTAAAAAGCAAACAATCCGACCGCTCACGCGATCAGATTGTCCGCCAGTCAAGAAGAAATTCACCGTTTTCGGAAATTTCGCTGCATCAGGCCTGCGAATGGAAAGCAACTTTGTTGCCTTCGGTATCCATGAAAATCGCAAAGTAGCCGATTTCATCGGTGATTTTGGTTTTCGGCATCAGCACTTTTCCACCGGCGCTTTCCACGCGGCTCAGCGGCGTGTCCAGGTTGTCGCCGCCGTTAAGGAAAATCAGCGAACCGTCGGCGGAGGGCACATAACCTTCACCGGCCACAACGGCGCCGGAGACGCTGCCGTCGGCATAGGGGAAAAATGCCATCTGGTTGCCCATCATTTCCTGGGCGGGCATGTCGGTGGCGAGCACTTCGGAGTAGAACTTGACGGCGCGGTCGAATTTGGCCGCCGGGATTTCAAACCAGTTGATGGCGTTTGCCATGACTATTGTTCCTGGATAAATTGGATAATCAGACCGGAATTACAGGGGCGAATCTAGCGCGCTTCTGCCTGCCGGTAAAAACAAACTTTGGTCGGTTCGTAAACTTTCAAGCAGGCTGAAATTGCGCCACAACGGCGATTTTTTGCAAATTCAGGCGATTTACTCTCTCTAAAACGTAGGTTTTATGCCTCGCAACACAGACCTGTTCGACCTGATCAAAAGCATGACGCCGGCGGAAAAGCGCCAACTGCGCCTGTCGGCGGGCAGCCGCGCGGACGACAGCAACTACCTGCAGCTCTTCGACGCCATCGACGCGCAGGAGGAGTACGACGAGGGAGCGATTAAGCAGCACTTTAGCGACAAGGCATTTGTGCGTCAGCTGCACGTCACCAAAAACTACTTGTGGCGGCAGATCATGAAGTGTCTGCGTCCGCGTTACGGCGCGGCGTCGCGTCAGCACGAAATCCGCGAACTGATTGTCGAGGCAGAAATTCTCTACGACCGCGAGCTGTTTGACCAGTGCCGCCGCATTCTGGACAAAGCCGAAAACCTGGCGCGCGAGTTCGAGTGTTTTGCCGAGCTGCTGAGTGTGTTGAGTTGGCAGCGCAAACTCACGATCCAGCTTTCGACCGTCGGCAACAACCGCAATCTCCTGCTGGACGTGATAGAACAGGAAAACGAACTGCTGCTCGTGCTGCTCAATCTCAACGACTACAATCGCCTTTCGGCCGGCATCTACGACACGCTGGACCGCGAGCGAGCGAACCCCGACGATCCCGAGGTGCAGCGCGAGCTGGCCATGCTCGAATCCGCCGACCAGGCGCTGAGCCTCAACGCGCGCATCCTCTACTACTACGCGGCGCAGACCTACGCTTTTTTCCAGAATCGCCACGACCAGGCCTGCGAAGCCATTGAAGCCAAGATTGCCATGCTGGAGGGCCGCCCGCGCTACATCCGCGAATACCCGCGCGTCTACGTTACCACGCTCACCAATTACGCCGCCGTCCTGCTGCACCTTAAACGCTACGACAAACTGGAGGCGACGCTGCTGCGCATTCGCGAACTGCCGGAGGAACTGCGCTGGAAGGAACGCAGCCCAACGATGGTCAAGGTCTTGTTGCAGACATACAATCTGGAGCTGGAGATGTACCGCGATCGCGGCTTAAACAAACGCGGCCTGGCGCTGCAGGCCGAGACCACGGCCTTGTTAAACAGATACCGCGTCGGCGCCGCACGCGACTACCATATTCTATTTGCCTACCAGTACGCCTACCTGCACTTCCGCCAGGGCGCGTTTAACGAAGCGTTGGAACAGTTAAACGTCATGTTCAGCTTCGGCAAGGAGACCGAGCGCATTCACGTGGCAGCATACGGCCACATGCTGCGCCTGCTGATTTACTTCGAGCTGGGGCATATCACGGTGCTCAAATACTCAATTGAATCGTACCGCCGCTACATTAACAAACGATCCGCGCCGATGATTTTCGAGCGTGAAATCTTACGCTTCTTTGCACGCATCTGCCAGGCGCCGCCGGACGACTACAATCACATTCTGCACGAGCTGTGGCACAAGTTGTTTAATGAAACGGACGGCATGGCTGCCGGGCACGCCGACCACTTTGCCTTGTTCAACGACTATCTGAATATTCGCCAATGGCTCGGCGAGCGACTTAACATTCTCACCCAGCCTGCGGCTTGAGGGCTTCGCCTTCTCACCTTGTTCGCCGGCTTGCCTTTTCTTCATGTTAACCACTGTGTCCAATGCCGGAAGCCACGCAGCTTGCGCGCAGCCTCCGGCGACACGACCACAAATCCTGTTAAACTGTTAGAAGTAGATACTAGCGCTCAGTTGGCTGAATGTCCTAACGATGGTTCGCGTCTCTTCCAGCGTTTGCACTACCCCCGGAGACGGAAATACTGCACGCTGTATCGTACTTTGTGCAGCCGTCAGATTCAACTCCGCACCAAAACTGAGGCTCCGCGTAAAGAAGAATTCAGCGCCCAACCCCAAGCCTGCATTCCAGCCCGAGAAATTGCCGTTTACTTCTTCAACGCGCAAGACGTACGTTCCCGACGCAGCGGCAAAGAGGAAAACCTCTTTGTCCACTTCGTCCGGCACCTCGCTGAAATACTTGCGGGCGGCGAAGCCCATCGAATACGTGTCAACGCCCTCGATCCAGTTGCCGGCAAAAGCAGGTGCAATCGTGAAAGCATCGCCGATCCATACAGGCATGCTCAAGGTCGACGAACCGGAGTTAATCGACGCGGTGATCCCGATGTCGTCTTCGGCACACAGCGGGGTACAGCAGCCGAACAGGAACAATGCAGACAGAAATGCGCGGCACAGCGCGCTGCGTTTAACAAACACTATAGCCAACATAAGACTACTCCAGATTTGAGTAAAAGCACCGCCACGCCCGCAGTGATTTCGGGCATACCGCCAAAGCGTTTCCAACGTGAATCAATTCGGTTTGATCCGCAGTCCGCAGGCGTCACTGTCAGAGTGGGAAGTGAACGAAACGAGCGAGCCCCAAGGTTTCTGGTGTGCCGCCGTTCAAACAAACAGTGTAAAGTGTAGTGACGGGTGCGGCGGCGGGCGATCCGGGAGCCAGGCGGCGCAGCACAAAATAGCCGGAATGCGCGAAGTTACTCAAAGGATGGATTTCGGCAAAGTCACAAAACCGGGTACGTGTCGGGAAGGCGGCAGAAACCGATCCGTTCAAGGGCATGTGGTGCACGTTAACCTGTAAATTGAGCTACGTTCAGTTTTAAACTTCGGAAATGCGCCGCAAGAGTTTGTATGCTTGTGATGATACGGCGCACAGCATGCGGGGCGCGGTATCCGCGACGGCTTCACTCAAAAAAAATCTGCAAAAAAATGCAGGGTGGGAGGAGTGTGTTCAGCGGTATATGGAGAACTCGTGGCGGCGGCGGGGAGGACCCCAAGATCAACGGAGGAGTACGCCGATTTTTCACAAACTCAAAGCCTTCAAACTTAAACACCACGCACCCACTCCCAACCCGGCGCCAAACCTCAGCCCCTCACTCCACCATCACCCTGTCCACGTAACACCACACCCAGGTCTCACCGGGCTCTACCGAGCGAATCAACGGATGCCCGCTGCTCTGCGCGTGTTTGCTCGCGTGACGGTTCGGTGAGTCGTCGCAGCAGCCGACGTGCCCGCAGCTTAAACACACGCGCAGGTGCACCCAGCTGTCGCCGCGGCGCAGGCATTCCTCGCAGCCGTCCGATCGCGGGATTACTTTTACTTCCGATGTTAAGTGTGAACACCCGCTCACATCCACGGCGACGGCAGGCACAACGATTGTGCTTTCCGTGTCGACGCGCGTGCGTGCGCCGTGACGGCGCGGCGCAGGTGCGGGAAGAGTGTTGTCCTGTTTCAGTACCGCGGCGTAGTTGTTCTCGCGGATGCGCTGTACCTCCGCGCTAATCATGCCTTCGTCCACTTTGTAGTCGCGCAGCAGCTCGGCAAAGAGCTGAACAATGCTTTCATGCTCCTCGGCGATGACGCAGTGTGCGCCCGCCTCATGCAGATGATCGACTTCCGATACGTAGCGCGTGCGCGCCACTATACGCAGCGCCGGGTTCATCGCGCGCGCCACGCCAATGATATGCGCCGTCGTCTCGGGGTTGTCGTCCGCTATAACCAGCAGGCGCGCCGCGCCCGCGCCCGCGCGCTGCAACGTCATGTTTTTTGTGGCGTCGCCGCGCAGGACCGGAAGGCCCTCCGCCTCGGCTTCCAGCGCGCCCTCCGGACTCAAGGTCGTGATGACGTAAGGCACATCGGCATTGCGCAAGACCTGTACCAGGTGGCGCGCCGCGTTGCCGTATCCTGCAATGATAATATGATCGCTCAAATCGATGCTGTGCTCGTCTTCTACACTTGCCATCTCCGTTTGCATCGATTCCACCATTTTATCTGCGCTGCGGCGGCGCAGCCAATCCGCCCCGCGCGCGCCTGCAATGCGCAGGAAGGGCGTCATCACCATCATGATAACGGTCGCGGCGATAAAGGCCTGCGAGCCCAGCCCCTCCATGCCCGCCGGAAACAGCCCCGCATCGCGGCCGACGCGCTCTAACACAAAGGAGAACTCGCCGATCTGCGCCAGCAGCATGCTCGACGCAAACACCACAGGCATGGCGTAGCCCAGCAGGCGCACGCTCACCGCCGTTGTTAGCAGTTTGATCAGAAATACCACCAGCACGCAGGCCAGCACAAGCGGCAGATTGTTCAGCAGAAAACTCACGTCCAGCAGCATGCCGACGGAAACAAAAAAGGTCGCGCTGAAGATGATCTGCAGCGGCATGATCTCGCTCATCGCATGTTCGCTGAAACGGCTCTCGCTGACGATCAACCCTGCCAGGAAGGCGCCGAGTGAGAGACTGACGTCGGCCAGACTGGTCAGATATGCCGTGCCGAGACACACACCGATAACCGTCAACAGGAAGATCTCCGGCGAACAAGTGCGCGCCACCGCTTCCAACAGCTTGGGCATCACCCGCCGCGCCACAAGCAGCACCAGTACGATGATGACGCCGGCCTTGCCCAACGCCAGCACGATGTCCAGCGGCGAACCCGCGCCGCCCTCGCCCAGGAAAGGCACGAGCATAACCATGACGATGATCGCCAGATCCTGAAATATCAGCAGGCCCAAACCCACCTGGCCGTGCTCCGCATTGATCTCCCCGCCGTTGTTGAGCACTTTCAGCACGATGGCGGTTGACGATAACGCCACCAGAAAACCGGTAAAAACGCCCGCCTGCCAGGAGACGCCGCAGAGTACAAGAATGCCGGTCGTCAAGCCCGTCACAAGCAGAACCTGAAGCCCCCCGCCGCCGAAAATCAGGCGCTGGATGCGCGCCAGTTTTTCGAGGCTGAACTCGATTCCTATCGTGAACAGCAGCAGAATCACGCCGACCTCGGCGGCGGCGTCCACGAGCGCCTGGTCCTTCACCAGCCCCAATCCCATCGGGCCGATCAGCACGCCGGCCAGCAAAAAGCCGACGATCGGCAGGATTCCGATGCGCTGGCACACAAATGCGATCAACGCACCCGCAATGATCAGCGCGGCGATTTCCACAAAAAATTCGGGCGCGGCGCCCGCGGCAAGCAAGAGATTCATCATTCGGTGAGCTTTCGATTCAGATACCCAGCAACTGCGGCGATAAATTACCGGCGCGGCAGGCAAATTACAAATGGACGCCGCTTCAGTCCGGCGCGGCCTGACAGCGCGGGCAGACATGCGTGGAACGCTGCGCCAGCACCAGGCGAATGACCGTCTCGCCGCAGCGCGGGCAGGCTTCGCCCGTGCGACGGAAAATGCGCAGATCTTCCTTGTTGCCGCCTCGTCGGCCGGCCACCGAGTAAAAAGTCGTTTTGCCTGTGCCCAGCGTCGTGCCCAGATTTTTCAGCCCGCGCTCAAGCACGAGCGGAATGGTCTTGTGCAGGCGCTTTAATTCGGCAGGTGTGAGCGTGTCGGCACGGCGCGCAGGATGCAGTTTTGCCTCCCACAGCGCTTCGTCGATGTAAATGTTGCCCAGGCCCGCCACTATTTCCTGGTCGAAGAGGAGCGCTTTGATCATGCGCGAACGACCCGCCAGCAATGCCTCGAATGTTTTCAGGTCAAAGTCCGCGCTGAGCGGCTCGACGCCCAGTTTGCCGAGTGTCTCCTGCGGTTCGCGCGTCAGAATCATGCGGCCGAATTTGCGCGTGTCGTGGAAGCGCAGCTCGCGTCCGTCGTCCAGCGTCAGCGCCACGTGTTCGTGTTTGGAGCGCGGCTCCTGCGGCGCGGTGAAGTGCAGCCGGCCGGACATGCGCAGGTGAATCAGCAACGTGAAGTCTTCGCTCAGCTGCGCCTTTATCCATTTGGCGCGGCGGCTCAGCGTTTCAAAGCGCCGCCCCGTGATTGCCGCGGCAAATTCTTCCGGCGTCAAGCCGCGCACCGTGCGCGGCCAGCTCACGTCGGCGGCCAGCACGCGGCGGCCGGTCAGTCCGGCGGCGTCGAGATCGTTGACGACTGTTTGTACTTCGGGCAGTTCGGGCATGCCGGCGCTCCGCTGATTAATTGGTCTGGTCCAAGTGTAAAGCGGACCGCAACTGCCGGACCGCATGGCCGCAAAGCGGGCGAACGGCGCTGCGACTTATTGTACACTTTCGCTCTGTCGCAGCTCGGAGCACCGCCGCTTCCGCCCCGGTGACAAACATAAAAAAAGCCGCAAACGACATTCATGTCATCTGCGGCCGCGGCATTCAGCGCTCAACTATCTGTTGAGCATCAGTCCGGACAGTCGGTGCAGCAGTAGGTCACGGTGATTGTCACACCGCAGGAATAACCGCCCTTTACCACTTCGCGCTCGATGGAACGAACGTGGATGCCGCCGCAACCACGCGTGCGACATTCCTCACGTGCGCATTGCAACGCCGCGCGCGTCAGTTCCTCGGTTTTGGCTTCAATCGAGGCGTCGTCGCATTCCGTGTGGCCGGCGCGCACGCAGGTCAGGTAATCGGTGTCGCAGACCGGTTCGTCACCGGTGTCGTTCTGCATAAGCATGTCGACGAGCACGGTCGGCTCATCGGCGAGAGCGTCGGCATTGACGGCCGGAACGGCGAGAATCAGTGCAAAGCAGGCGAGTATTCCTAAGAAGCGTTTCATGTTGGCTATCCTGTAAGAAGTTAAGAGATCAATTGGTTGGCCCATTTGGTGGGGGCAGTGTTTCATCCACGCATTGCATTGGGTCGGCCGGTTTGTCCGCTGCGGTGACGCGTCGGCAAACAGCGTCTGCTGCGGATCGCGGGTACGCGCTCCGGCTTCGGTCACAGAGTCGGGTCAGGTCGTCGGCAGTTGGTCGGTGCGCCGTCCGGGTGTTGAACTCGGCAGTTGATCGGATGCGCTGAACGCCGCGTCAAGTATACGCAGCCGCGCGTTGCCAGGCAATTGATTGCGGCACTAAATCACTGTCGGGTCATAAGCGGAACAAAGGGGTCGCCGCCCGGCAGCAGGTCCGGCATCGACGCGGCGCCTGCGATGTGCGTCAGCTCCAGGTCCAGAAATGCAATGCGGTGTTTCTGCGCAATTTTTGCGCCGCCCGGCAGACCTTGCCAGTCTTCCCAGGACGCTTCCAGCCCGCCCAGGGGAATCAGCGACACCCACATTTTCCAGCTCGTCGGCAGGCCGTTTTTGTCGCAGCGGATCAGATAGGAATCGCCCGGCGTTTCCCCGCCCCGGCCAAAGTGCAGCAGCAGTTCGTCCACGCCGTCGCTGCGCCGCACGATTTCGCGCCGCACGCCCGGGTCGAACATTTTGGCAAACGGATTGAGCCAGAAGGAGTCGTTAATCCAGTATTCGCGCGCCGTGGCGAGCAGTTCGGCTTCCAGTTCCGCGTCGTGTACGCGCGCGCCGCCGCTCATCGCAACTCCCTGTTCCGCCTCCTCGCCGTCGTAGAGATGCAGGTAGACCTCGTATTCGTCGAACTGCACGCGCAGCATGTTGCGGTCGCGGTCCCACAGGTGTGTGCGCCGCCCGGCAAAGGTCCACCGCACGGCGCGTATATCGTCCCACTCTTCCGTCCCCACGGCCCTCATAATGCTGCGAGCCAGACTGTCGGCATCCGCGTGTTCTTCCCCCTGCGGCAGCGATTCGTCCATGATCAGCCAGGCGGCGGCCGCTCCGATTAGCAGCAGCGCGGCGGCGAACATGATGATGCGCCTTCGCCGTCGTCGTTTTTCCAGATCCACGTCTCTCTCGTTCCTCCTGCTCTTCCAGCTGTTCTCGTCGCCGGGCAGTGACGCACAAAAATGCGCTTTGGTGCCGCGCGGGGCATTTTATTCGGCTTACTGCCGCTCGCCGGTCGGGTTTGACCTGTCATTCCTGAGCACTTCGCCGTCGGCTCCGGCCGCGGCTTGTTTTTTCCTCTTGCTCGTCGGCGTGCTGGAGACCGCACAGTTGCGGGCCGGTTTTGAGCACGCCGGCCTCGCATCCGGTGGCAATCTTTGAGTGTTAAATGCGGCGTCTTTGAACCGCGCTCTCGAACGTTCAGTGTCAAACCCGCCGACAAACAAAAGAGTCAAAAGAGCCTGAGACCGCCGTGAAGCGCAAGCGCAACAAGGGCTCAAAGCGATCCGGAAAGCGTTAAATGTCGCGTGTAAAACGCGGCCCGATTCCATTGCAGCACATGTTAAACAACTTAAACAAGGGCGGGCGGCGCGGGCGACCGAGAAACAACGCGTAAAATCCGGCGCGCGGGGAGCCGTCGCATGCTGTGATGCGCACATGCGCCGACCTAAGAACGTTAAATATTTAACAAACCTGCGCTGTTCCGATGACGCTGCTGATCCTCTTTGTCTTTGTAGCCCTGGCTTTTTCCTTTTTCTGTTCGATAGCCGAGGCCGTGCTGCTGAGCTTGACGCCGAGTTATGTCGCCACGCTGGAGGCGCGCAATCCCAAAGCGGGCAAGCGGCTGGCGCACCTGAAGGAAAATGTGGATCGGCCGCTCGCGGCCATCCTGAGTCTGAACACCATCGCACATACCATCGGCGCTGCGGGTGCGGGGGCGCAGGCCGCAATCGTTTTCGGCGAAGCCTGGCTGGGCGTGGCTTCGGCCGTGCTGACGCTGCTGATCCTCGTCTTCTCCGAAATTATCCCGAAAACGCTGGGCGCGGTGCACTGGCGCAGAATGGCGCCGTCCATCGGCACGATGCTGGAAATGCTCGTGACCGCGCTGAAACCCTTTGTGTGGCTGTCGGAAATCATCACGCGCGCCATCGGCGGCAAGAAAAAGACGGCGGTGTTTGACCGCGAGGAGTTTTCGGCGCTGGCGGATATCGGCAAGCGCGAGGGCGAGCTTCACGCGGGCGAGTCGCAGATCCTGCGCAATCTGATGCGTTTTTCATCGGCAAACATTCGCAGCATTATCACGCCGCGCCCGGTGGTGTTTATGCTGCCGCAGGAAATGACGGCGGCCGAATTTGTGGCGCAGCACCTCAACGTTCCCTTTTCCCGCATTCCGCTCTTCGCCGGCGACCGCGACCACGTAGCGGGATTTGTGCTGCGGCGCGACGTCCTGCAGACCTATGTGCGCGGTGAAGGCGCGCGGCCGCTGCAGGACCTGCACCGCGACATCCGCGCGGTGCCCGACAACCTGGCGCTGATGCACCTTTTTAATCTCCTGATGCGCGAACGCCGCCACATCGCGCTCGTGCAGGACGAGTACGGCGGTTTTGCCGGCATTGTCACGTTGGAAGACGTCATCGAAACGCTGCTGGGAATGGAAATTGTCGACGAGCAGGACACCTCGGTGGACATGCAGGCGCTGGCGCGCCAGCGCTGGCAACGCAAAGCCGAACAGATGGGCATTGCTCTGAGCGACGACGGCCGCATTCTGCTGCCCGACTCGTCCGCGGAGTAAGGCGCTCCGCACAATCAATTTGCTGTGCGCTTTTGCCGCCGACCAAAAAAAAGGCGATTTTCGCAATGGTCCGCGCCGCACGCCGAGCGCTTCATTCCCGGCGGCGGTCCTTTGTGTCATTCGGGAAGCTCTGTATGAACTCCAGCCTCTGTATGCCGCGGTCCGGCACGACCGTCGCAGCCTCTCTGATTTTTTGCCTGCTTCTGGTGTTGTCCGGCTGCGGCGGTGCTTCCGACGAGGAACCTGCGGCGCAAACGGCCGAAACAACCGCGCCGGCCGCGAAATCCAATACCACCGCCAACCTGATGGCGCCGCGGCCGCCCACGACCAGCACGCTCAATGCGCCCAAGGGCAAACCGACACGCGCGGCCAAAGCGCGCGTGGAGGCCGCCAGAACGCGCGTGCAGAACACGCCGGACAGCGCCGCCGCCGTCATCGAATTGGGCGAAGCGCTGCTGGATGAAGGCAGCACCAAAGAAGCCGCCGAAAACTTTGAGCGCGTGCTGCAGAAAAACGAGACCGACGTCAGCGCCATCCTCGGCCTGGCGCGCACCGCCATCGCCGACGGCGAGACCAAAACGGCCATCAGCCAGGTCAAAAAAGCGCTTGCCATCGACTCGCTCAACGCCCAGGCCTGGAACGAGTGGGGCCGCGCGCTCTACAATTCCGGTGAATCCAAAGAGGCGTTGGGCAAACACCGCCGCGCCCTGCAACTCGACTCCACTTATACCAACGCTCGCATGAACCTGGGCATCGCGCTGAACGCGCGCGGCAAGAGCAACGACGCCGTACGCGAACTGACGCGCGCCGTGCGGGAAACGCCCGACGATTATCTGGTGCACTACAATCTGGGCATCGTGCTGAAAGACGCGGGCGAAAACGCGCGCGCCGCCGACTTCCTGCGGCGCAGCACGGAACTGAACGCCGACTTTTATCCGGCCTTTGTGGAGTGGGGCAACGCCCTGATGAACCTGGGCAACTTTGAAGAATCGATCGACAAGAGCCGGCAGGCAATCGAGGTCCATCCGCAGTGCGACCGCGCCTACCTCAACTGGGGCGTGGCGCTCTACAACATGAAACAGCTCGACGCCGCGGCGGAAAAATACCGCATGGTGATCGAACTCAATCCGAGTTTTGCCTTTGCCTACAACAACCTGGGTTACACGCTGACCGACCTGCAGCGCTACGACGATGCGATTGAGCAGTTCAAAAAGGCGGTGGACCTGGACCCGCAAAACGCCATCTTCTACAACAACTGGGGCCGCGCCCTCAACGGCCAGGGCAAGTTCAACCTGGCGATCGACAAAATCACGCAGTCGATCAAACTCGCCCCGAAGAACCCGTTTGCATTCATGAACTGGGCCGACGCCCTGCTGGGTCTCGGCAAGGACGCGGAGGCGCGCCGCAAACTGTTTGAAGTCATCAAGCTGGATCCACAGCGCCTGGGACCGATCGCTCAGGCCAAAATCAACGACCTGAACGCGCGCAACAACGAGTAGTCGCCGGGGCTCTGGATTCCGATCCGGCGCCGCGCCCGAAACAACTCTCAAAGCACAAAAAAAGGGCTCCCGAATCGGGAGCCCTTTTTCATTTCAACTCATCGGGCGTGTATGTCGCCGGCGCCTTAGAGGGGCCAGTCGCGCAGCATGCGTTCGGTTTCTTCGGCATGGCCGCTTTCGTCTTTGAGCATGTCTTCCAGCATGACGGCAAGGCCTTTGTCGCCGTATTCGGCAGCTTCCCTGGCGCGTTCTTCGTACTGGGCAATCGCGGCTTCTTCGGCTTTCAGGACCGCCTGCAGCATTTCGCGATTGGTGCCGGCCGCCGGAACAGCGGAGGGAACCGTCGTCGGCTCGCCGCCGAGCGCCACAATTTTGTTGGCAAGAAACTGGGCGTGCGTCGACTCGTCGGTCACTTCTTCAAGAAAGAATTGCGCCAGCTGAGGTCGAAAAGGACCGGTCGCCTTGGCGGCATAGGTGATGTACTGAATGACGGCCGCCAGTTCGTTTGCCAGGTCCTTGTTCAGATTGTCGATTAATGTCTGCTTATCCACAAATACTCCCGTTAGCAAGTTTTAGTCTTCAGTGAGTTTGTTGTGACGAGAATTTGGCCTGAAAATTGTATTTCCGGGCTGCGGAGCGCAGTTCGCTCCACGCGCCAAATTACGTGCAGAAGGGCAATTATCCGACACAAAAACGCCCCCGGATCCAGATCCGGAGGCGCTGTGTAAATGATCCGCCACGGCCGGCGTTCGCCGGCCGCATGTGGCTCAGTACAGGTACACCGGCCCGTTGCAATCGTTGACGCACACGGTGCGCGCTTTGATTGTCAGTGTGCGCACCAGCTCCGAAAAATCGAGCCAGTCGCTCTTGACGCGGAAAGCGCCGCAGGGTGTCGTGATCAAGGTCATCGTCGTGCCGGAGCCGATCAGGATAAAGGGCGGCGCCTTCGACTTCTTGGTCCGCGCCGTCGTGTGCAGCTGTTTGTGGTTGATGTCGTAGACCTCGTAGAGCGCCGTCACCGCAAACTTGAGCTCGTGCTCCTCCTTGAAGTGCATGATCGTCAGATCAAACCCGAAGTCGTACTCCTGCGCGTCGTGGTCCAGCGCCTTGCCGTGATAGTGATACTGCTCCGTGCTGTCCACCATGAGCAGCAGCGTAGACATGCGTTCAACCACCCCGGCCAGGCTGCCGGTGGTGTCGAAGCGTTCGTAGTGCTCGTCGAGCAGCTTGACCATGCGCTCGTGGATCGGCGGCAGTTTGCCGTGGCGACCGTCCTGGTCGCCGTTTTGGGCCGACAGGCCGGGAAGCGAAACCGCCGCACACATCAGCGCCGTCGCCAATAAAAAAATCAGTCTCGCAGAACGGCGTCGCCGGCGGCCGTCTGCGTTGAAGTCGTTTGTCAAACCGTGCATGTAATTCTCCTGCTGTCCGTATTCTGCCGCAGCGACACCGGGAACGTGTGCGGGTCACGCAAGCAGACGAAAACAGTTCAATTCTCTTTGATTGGCGCCGCGACGACCGGAAACTGCGCCGCAACGTCAACTGCATTTCAGTGTGAGAGATCGCCCAGGTTGTAAGCAGCACTGAACTGTTCCGCCGTTATTTCATCGCCCAGTTCAAGCGCGTATTCGGCAATCTTGCGGCCCAGAGCCGAGTCGGGACCGCCGATTTCATGCGCAAACGTCAGCACGGCCAGGCTGTAGCGAAATTGATTGTTCATCTGCTCCGGCTCGTCTTCCTTGCCGTGAATGACGCCTATGCCGTGCGCCTCGGTGCCGATTCGGTCGAGTTCGCGCATCGTCAGCAACCGCGCCTGCGGATTGTCCACCTGATCGAGCGACTCATTGATATTTTGTTTGCCCTGCGGCACTTGACCCGCCGCTATCTGCGCAATACCCAGTTGGCGGCGCGCCTCCGCCAGTGTCGGGTCGAGCGACAAGGCGCGGCGGAACCAGGGAATCGCCGGATCAAAGTCGTTCGCCATCATGTAGCTGAAGCCGACGGCGCTCATGGCTTTGACGTTGGTCGAATCCGTCTTGAGCACTTCCAGGAACATGTTGAGCGCGTCGAAGTTAAGCTGAATCGCGCTGTCCAGTCGATGTTCCGCATAGTAGCGCCCGGCGCGTTTGGAGGTCTCGACGGCGCGCATCATCAGCTCGTGCGTCGGATCGTCCTCGCTCGTTTGTTCCACGCCGCAGGCCGCCAGGCCGACCAGGGCCGCAAAAACACAACTCAGAAACTTCAGGCTGGATGTTGTCATGGTATTGCTGTCCGCTTTCCTAACGCATTGACAAAACAGAAGGCAAGGTAAACGGGAAGCGGCCAATGCGATTGCACCTTCCCCGCTGCAAGCTACCCGGCCGCCCCGCCGCCCTTAATTGTGAAGCAGACGGATGAACACCGCTGCACAAAAGTTACGACGCTTCCTCACAGCAGGGACGCCCGGCGCGGATTCAGGAAATCCACGGAAGTGCGCTCCATGCGGCGCTCCAGTTCCTGCGGGCCGTATTCGCGTGCAAAACGGGACTCGTTTTCCGTCAACGGCAGCATCCACAAAAAACGTACGGTCGGACTGTCCGGCGTGGACGGCATCCATTCCAGGTCCGGGTCCTCCATGTGCGGCCGCGTCAGGAATCCGTGTGAGCAGGTGGAATCAGGCTGCCAGGCGCGCCCGAAGCGCATGCGGTGGTGCAGGTCCAGCCGGACGACGTTGTGGTGGTAGTGCACCGCCGTGGTCAGAATATCGCGCTGTGTGCGGTCCGGTTCGCGCGTCACGACAAAAATCTCCAGCGGGCGATATTGATCGCCGGTCGACATCCCGCAGGTGGCGTAGGACCAGACGGAACGCGACTCCGTCGGCGCAAATTCCAGCACGGCCAGTCCCTCGGGCAGTTGCGGCGGCATACCCCGCTCCACGTTCAGCACATTGGGCACCGCGCCCCAGAACCGCCGATAGTGTTCCAGCACATGCAGCAGATGGTGTTGACGATTTTCACTCATGCTCTACCCCTCCCGTTTTGTGCTTGCACAGGCCGCATCGGATTCTCCGCACCGGCCTGCCTCAGTTACCTTTACCCGTCCTCGGCAACGAACCATTTCCCCCGGGCACTGATTTGGCGACGTAATCAAAGGCCTTTTTATGTTTTGCCCGCGCCGTATCGGCATGCCGCGGCCTTTCAAGCTTCCGGTCAGGGCATCGGCGGCGCTGTGCGTTTGAAGCTCACAGCCTGCGCGCAGTCGCCGCATGCCGAAACTCCCTGCCGCCAGTGTCGCCGGATCAAACCTGCCGCGGGCATGCAGATATACGCCGAAAATCGCAAACTTGCAGTCAAACCGCACACAGAGTCGAATCCCGATTGACAAAAAGTTCCCGCCTGTAACCGGAGCCGCATTTGGCACAATGCCGCCGGCCCGTCTTGTGTCCTCAGTTTTGAGCAGGAATCCGACATGCAATTCACTTCGCCTCGTCATTGCGGCGCGCACTCCACGCGCCGGTCAACATCTCTTGCGGCAAGCTGCGGCCGCCTCCTGGCACACTGCACGCTCATTGTTGCGCTGACCATCGCTTGCGGACCCGAAAGCGCCCGCGATGGGTCCGCACTGCAGGCCGCACAACAGGTAAAAGCCGCCGGCCCGGAGGCGGATTCGCGCAGCGGCGCTCCCGTCGACAGCGTGGCCGCGGGATTGTACGAAACGGCGCGGTTTACGCGCATCAGCGGCGACCGCTGCATCGACATGCTGCTGGCCGCGGACGGCCGTATCTATCTCTGTGGATTTGTGCACACGGCCGAAGCCGACGATCAAATTTTGTTGGTGTGTTACGACGACGCCGGCCGCGAAGTATGGCGGCGTGAGCTGGGCGGCGCGGAAACCGACCGCGGCGGGCTCCTGGCGCAGACGCCCGACGGACGACTCTTTTACAGCGCGCGCCTGACCGGCGCGCAGACCATCGACGGCATCGATATTCCCTCGCCCGCCGATGGCGTTTTCTTCTTTGAGTTCGACGCGCAGGGTCGCGCCACGGACGTGGTTCAACTTGATATCGATCACGTGTCGGACATTGCACATCGCGGCGAGGTCATCATCGCCGCCGGCGCCGAAATGACAAAGGGCAGGCCGACAACAGTTCTGGCCGGCTTCCGGACGGATGGCCGCGAAAAGTGGCGCAGTCCGCTCGGCTCAGCCTCCCGCATCTGCGACATGTACGCCGCCCCCGACGGGGGCATTTACCAGACCGGCGCTTTTCACGAGAATGTATCGATCGGCGACGAAACGCACAGCAGCGAGGGTGTATTCGACAGCGACGCCTTCGTGGCGAAGTATTCCGACGGGCGGGCGGAGTGGTTCTCCCGATTCGGATCCAAAGGCAATTCCCGCCCCGGATACCGCAGCGGCGACATTGCGCTTTCTTCCCTGCTTCTGACCGGCCATGCACGCGGCGGCATGCAGATCGCCGGTTTCCGCATCGATCCGCTGGACGACCGCCACGTGCTGCATTTGCTCAGTCTTCCCACGGACTTCAGTCGCCTGCGATGAGTGCGGATTATGATCGCATTACGTCGCGATCGAAGCCTGCAGAAAGGCGGCGCAAGCCGCCCGGTTCGGCCGCCCGACGCTTCAGTCCTCTATTATCACGGTTCGCTCTTTTAGCGCTGGCGGCGTCGCCCCGGACGTTGCATATTGCGTCCACTTCATGAGTGTGTTGGAATTGTTGGTTACGCTGAGTCGAGAGATAACTGCCAGATCTTTCGGCTCAGCGTTTTTTGTTTCGTGGCCTGTGTATTGAGACCGAAAGCCGCACAATCGGTCGATCTACGCAAAGCCACATTCGGTCGCGGCAATTGCACACGCTGCCGGCCGGCAGAACGGAAAAACAATTCCGTTTGAAAGTGTGGTGTATTCCCAACAACGCGGCCTCTGAATCTTCAGCCCACGATTCATTGCGTCGCGTTGTTGTATCAGCAGGTTTACCCGCCGTTGCACCGAAGCGCCAGGAGTATGGCTCGGCCGCCCGCTGCAAGGTAGCTGCGCGTTGTCTCCGCACCGGGCGCTTAAACAGCTTGTCGCCGCCCGCGCTTCATGTGGATTTCTGAATAGCGGCCTCGGCGGCTCTATTGTCGGCTTCGAGTTGAGCGACTCAAGAACCGCCCTGTCTGGTTAAACATCGCCTGCAATGTGCCTACGACTTTGTTTAAGTCGGGCTCACGGCAAGGGCGCATTCTCACTGCGAATGAATTTTACCGCTGCGTTATTCGAAGCATCTTCCTGTCCCTGTGAGTTTAACAGCTTGTTACCGCGCTGTTAAACACCTGTTACCCTGGGTTCCGCCATTCATCTGATTCAGCGATAATTTTTGCGGTGTTAACACACATCGCTAGCTTGCAGCCCGAAGTATCTTCAAATTATCGATTGGATGACATGCGTATCCCGGCACTTTTGTTTGTTCCAGTGGTTTTTCTCTGTCTGGCCTGTAATTCCGGCGATACGGCCGAACACGCTGAAACAACGACCGATCCCATGGCTAGCTTGTCCGGCGAACAGCTGGCCGGCATGTTCTGCGTATCCTGTCACCTCTACCCTGAGCCGGCGCTGCTGGACAAGACGAGTTGGCGTGAATCGATTCTGCCGCGCATGGGTGAGTTCATGGGCATCTACGCCACCGATTCCACGCGCGCCGGGCTGATTGAAGACGGTCCCGGCGGCGCGGAGGTGGAAGCTGCCAACGTCTACCCCAAAACGCCGATGCTGTCGGCCGCGGCGTTCGACAGGATCAAGGACTTCTATCTGCAGAACGCGCCGGACACGCCGCTCCCGCCGCCGAGCCGGGAAATCGCGACCGGGCTCAAACAATTCAAGGTGGAGACCTCGCCGATGCGCCTCTCCCCGCCCAGCACAACCATGATAAAAGTAACCGACGAAGGCGACATCTACATCGGCGACGCCCACACGCAGACGCTCTACGAGTTTAATAACAAACTCGAGCTACAGCGGGCCGCCAAAGTGCGTGAAGGCGCCGTGTCGCTGCGCCGCACCGACGAGGCCCTGCTCGTCACGGTAATGGGTTCGTTCTCACCGACGGATGCGCCGTCCGGCATGCTGCTGGCGCTGCCGCGCACGGCGGCCGAACAGCCGCGAATTGTCCTCAAAGGACTTAAACGACCGGTCCACTCCAGTTTTGCCGACTTTAACGGCGACGGCAGCGAGGAAATCGTCACGAGTGAATTCGGCAAGTGGACGGGCGGGCTTTCCGTGTGGCGACAGGAGGAAGGCGCCTGGAAGAGTAAAAAACTGCGCAACCGGCCCGGAGCTATTCGCGCGTATACTCCGGACTTAAACAACGATGGCTTACAGGACATCATCGCTCTGTTCGGGCAGGGCGATGAAGGCATCTGGATCTACTTAAACAAAGGCAACGGACGCTTCAGTGAAAAGGCGGCTCTGCGCTTTCCGCCCTCCTATGGTTCCAGTTATTTTAACCTGCACGACCTGGACAACGACGGCGACCTCGACATTGTATACACGGCCGGCGACAACGCCGACTTCAAACCGATTACCAAGCACTATCACGGCATTCGCATTTTCCTCAACGACGGCGAGTTAAACTTTACCGAACAGCTGTTTTACCAGTTAAACGGCGCCTACAACGCCATCCCCTACGACTTTGACGGCGACGGCGATACGGACATCGCGGCAATTTCCTTTTTTCCCGACTGGGATCACACGCCCGAGGAGGGATTTGTCTACCTGGAAAATCAGGGCGATTTCAATTTTACAGCCACAACGTTTGAAGGTGTTGCCGAACTCGGCCGCTGGATCGTCATGGACAAGGGCGACATCGACAATGACGGCGACATGGACCTAGTCCTCGGCTCGCTGGCCTTTGAAGTCGTAGCCGAAGGAAATTGGGTGCAGAACTGGGTTGAGGGCGGCGTACCGTTCGTGGTGCTGCGCAATACGAGGAGATAAAACATCGAGCGAGCGTTGATTCAAACCGCCGCTACGTAAAACTACGTAGGAGCTGTGAGCCCTAAGGGCTCGTAAGTTGGCAAACAGAAAAAACGCAGGAAAAG
>CAYULF010000030.1:0-64867 GCA_964445695.1 uncultured Hyphomicrobiales bacterium
AGTGTTTGACACCAACTTAACATCTCGAGACCGGTTTACAACTGACAATCTCGAGTGTTTGACACCAACTTAACATCTCGAGACTTTGCGTTCGGAGATTAACAGAACAATCAAAAGAGCCTGAGACCGCAGCACCGGCAAGGGCTCAAAGCGATCTTCTCAGAAGCGGAACAGGACAAAGCGCAACACACGATTTGTTTAAGTTCGTCAATCGGGAAAGTCGATGCTGCGGCGAACGCGGCGTTCGAGAATATCGACCAGTTCGGGTTGCATGTATTCGTAGTTGTCTGGAATGCCGAGGCAAATGAGGCGTTTATCGCCCAGGAGCGCGCGGTATTTTTTGCTGACTTTCTTGCGGTGGATGTCTTCCATAACAAAAATGACGTCGGCCCATTCAACCAGATCGCCGGAGAGCGGTGTGCGGGAGTTGAGGTCGATGCCGCAGGAGATGGCGTGGACGCTGCTGTAGCGGCCGAAGACGGTTTCGGCGGTGGGGCTGCGGAGTTTGTTGCGGCTGCAGACGAAGAGAAGATTTAACATGTGAGCGTGATGCTGATTAAACAAACGGGTTCGACGTGGCGGGCGGAGAGCCTGAGTCGGCTTTGTGCAAGCCTGGCGTCAGTTCGAGAAGTTTGATCGGAAAGTTTGATCGGAAAGTTTGATCGGAAAGTTTGATCGGAAAGTTTGAAGACTCCGAGTCTTGCGCGGCGCAGATTCCGGGACCCACTGGGTCCCCCACCCCCGCCACCACCTTGCCAATTTTTGCGACCTGCCTCCACTCCCGGGCACAGCCCGGGCCACCGATTCATGCGGTCAAAATTTTTGAGGGTACGCATCCCATTCCACTGGGATTCCCCGGCGCGGCGCGGCCGAAGCCTCCGGTTGCTTCGACAAACACAACATGCATTCGCCTGCTCTGTTTAACAAATGGAAACGACCAAACGGGCAGATTTCGACGCTGACCGTAGCCAAAAACGTGGATAAACGCGCCGCCGGGGCCAATGATACGACTTGGTATCAGTTCGAATCCGCGAGCAGCCGCGCAAAGGCGTCCTGCATTTTGCCCACATTGGACGCCCAGGTAAACTCCCTCGCAACAAATTCGCGGGCAGCAGCACCGGATTGCACGCGGAAGTCGGGCACGCGCAGCAGAGCTACAATCGCATCGGCAAAGGCGGACGCCGACTCGGCCCGGAACAGGCCATCATTCTCAGTCGCGTGAATACCCTCGGCCGAAATGGCCGTTGCAACCACGGGCAGACGCATGGCCATGGCCTCGAGAATCTTGATGCGAATGCCGCCGCCGACAAATAGCGGCGCACAGCAGACCGCAGCGCGCTCCAGCCAGGGCTGCACACGATCCACAAATCCCGTCACCGTAAGGTGCTCGCCGGCGCGGCGAAGAAACTGCTCCGGCGGATTTTTACCTATCAAGGTCAGGTGCGCCTGCGGAACGGCCTGACGTACAAGCGGCATCACTTCGTCAATCAGCCAGCGCGCCGCTTCAACATTGTGCACCCAGGAAAATGTCGTGGCCAGAACACATGAGTGCGGATTGCGGGCGACGGATGGATCCGGATTCCACTCGGCAAGGTCGACGCCGGCAGGCGCAAGAATATAGCTGCCTTCGGGCGCCATAGCGCGCGCGCGCGCCAGATCCTGTTCGGTAATCGCAAAGTTGACGTCCATACGGCCAAAAACGTCGGCTTCCAATTGCTGCAAACGACGCGCCTGCAGCTGCAGATACCAACGCTCCGGCCGCCAGGCGGCAAATCGCTCGGCATAGCGCTGCCAGATAACGTACTCCACGTTGTGCATGCGCAGGCCGACGGGAACATCCAGTTCCGCCGCCAATTCGAGCGCCAACAGAGCAGTGGAACTGTGGTCGGCGTGAATAACGTCGATATGCTGACGACGTGCATAGGCATGCAGCGCGCGGCGGACGTGTTCGCGCTGGAATTTCCAGACAAAAAGAGGCAGAGAGGAAAAAAGCGACGCCGCAATGTTGACAGGCGAGTTGCGCGTGTCGGCACGAACAATTTCGAGAGAAGCGCAGTGATCCAGCGCGGCGGCGCGGCGCTCGGCGGAAATGTCCTCGTTGACAATCGCAAACATGTGCACCCGGTGACCGGCGCGGCTGTACTCGCGGCTGATTGATGCGATGCCGATTTTGCCGCCGTCGGATGTCGGCCAGGGAAACTGCGGGACGATCTGGAGAATATTCATGCTGCGGCGGGAAGGGACGTTGCACCCTGCATTGCGTGCAAAACTGAATTTAGGCAGAATCCTGATGCGCTGCGCGGCGCTGCTCCACGTAAGCCGCCAATCGATCGCGCAAAGGCGTTTCGACGAATCGCAGGCAGACCTGCGCCCGGCCGGCTTCGCGCCAGGCCGCGTTGACCGTGAAAACGACGATGCCGAAACTGATCCACAGGGCCGCCATGACAAAGGAGTTGCTGACGAGACCGTGCACCAGGTTCAGCAAAAGAAAATACGGCATCACGCCAAGAAGTCGATAGGTGTCGACGGAGAACTGCGCGCTGCGTTTGTTCCAGTAGATCACCGCCAGAAAAGCGCTCAGCATCAGGCCCATGAATACCAGTATCCCGAAGCTGCCCAGCTCGCCCAATACGGAAAAGAAGGTCGAATCCGAAAACAGGACATTATTGAGGCGCGCCGGTTCCGCCGTTGAAAAGAGGCCGATGCCGACGCCGGTCAGCGGATACTGCATCCAGATTTCAAATCCGGTCAGCATCGAGAGTGTACGCGTGCCGACTGATTCGCCGGAAATGCCTTCCGCGTAGGGATGCGGCGACGCGCCGATGATCCCGCCGATGCGCTGGCCGAACAGCTCCAGCACGCTCACCTGAGTGATCGGCTGCAGAACGGCGTCCATGACGAGCAGAAGCGCCGCAAACACACCCATCGCCAGGAAAAGCCTGAATCGTCGTTTGCCGCGCTCGAACAAAAGTAGTGCCACAACCAGCATAGCCACGCCGGCAAATCCCGACAGCGAAAACGTCATGAGCAACGCGCCCGAGTAAGCCGTCGCCAGCGACCAGTTGAGCAGTTTTGACTTGAAAAACATCGGTCGGCCCTGCAGCGCCGGAACCAGCAAGTACATGAGACAGATCGTCATGTAGGTGGCCAGGACCGAGGGCTCCGAGAAAATGGACGTGGCGCGGAAGAAGTTTTCGAACTGCAACGCAAGCTGGCCGGACCAGCCGTACTCCGCATCGCCGCCGCGCGCATAATAGACCGAGACGTTGGTGACGTCCAGCCAGGCCAGCGGCAGATCAAAGGCGCGTGCAATCACCTGGTACACGCCGAAGAGAGCTACCGGCAGCCCCCACAACATGTAGGCGCGCACGGCATTGGTCATCAGGCTGCGTTTGTCGTCGATGCCGGCGCAGATCACCGCAAAAAGCCAGACAAAAACCCAGTGACTGAAAGTCTTGAGAAATTGGATGTAGCCGTCGCCGGCAAAAACGGGCTGAATGGCTGAAAGCAGCACGACGGGCAAAAGCAGGAGCAGACAGAGCGTCAGCAGGTTGGGCGCAAAGCGCAGGCTGCGGCCGTCCCACACCAGGTATTTCAGCATGTACATGTACAGGAATCCCTGCACCAGGTCCAGCGTCGTCACACCGTACGAACCCACGCTGGTCCATTGAAACACGCCGATGGTCCAGACGCAGAAAACCAGAACAAAAAATACCTGAATCACGGAAGGTCGCCCGTACTGAGAGGAAATTGATCCATGCGAATCGCGACAAAGCTACGACAAATTGCTCATTCACCGAAAGCCCGGAAAGCGTTCACTCATCGATTCGTCCCCTGGCCGCCGACGGCGTGCTTTACACCCGGCGACGTCCACCGTCTGCGGGTGTCGATAATTTTTCCAAAAAAGCTGCGTCTGTGCAAGCTGCACGCTTTTTTGCGTCCGGAAGGGCGTGTTTCCTGTTCCCGCACTTTGAATCAATCCTGTACGACGTATGAAGTTCCATCCATTTTTCAAGGTCTTCCTGGCGGCGGCCCTCCTCTGCGGCATACAAGCACATGCCCAGGACAGCTCCTCCGGCGAAGACGAAGTCCTCGTAAAAACTTTCATCCCTGAGCTGTCGCTCTACGAAGCGACTCTGCTGCCCATTCTCAACTTCGACGAAACGATTGCCTACACGACAATCAAATACTTCGAAGACAACGTCGGCGGCATGGAAGATGAAGACGACATCTGGCGTTTTGAGCGCGATGCCGACGGCAACTGGCAAGCCGGTATAAACATCGGTCCGCCGGTCAACACCTGGTCGACGGACGTGGCTTTTGCCTGTTCGGCGGACGGCAATACCGTTCTGGTGGCCGGCAACTACAACAAACGCGGTTATCGCAAGGCCGAAGGGTACTCGATCACGCGCTGGGACGGAATTCGCTGGACGACGCCCGAGCAGATCTACATCAAGAACTACATCAACAACGGCCCGACCTATATGGCGTCGATCGCGGGCAACGGCCTGACGATGACCCTCTCGATCATGGGACCGGATTCGCACGGCGAGCTTGATCTCTACATGACGAAGATGTCGGAGGAATACCCCGGCACCTGGGAAACGCCGATCAATCTCGGCGACGTGATCAACGGCGACAACTTTGACGCCTACCCACACCTGGCGGCAGACACCAAAACGCTCTACTTTACCAAACACGAAGCGAGCAACGGCTACGGCAACGCCGACATTTATATGACGCGTCGCCTGGACGACAGCTGGCAAAAGTGGTCCGAACCGGTGAACCTGGGACTACCGATCAACACGGAAGGCGAAGACATTTCGCCCTGGCTCTCGCTCGACGGCAAGACGCTGTACTACGTTTCTTCAAAGGAGGGCATCACCGAGACGGGCGTCTATAAAACGGTCCTGCCGCCGGAGTGGCGTCCGGAACCCTACGCCTATCTCTCGGGTCAACTCAACGCAGACGACGCCGAGCCGACCTGGGAGCCGCGCGTGCGGGCTTATGCGGTCAATCCGGACGGCAAACCTACGCTGGCGGGACACAGCTACAGCACGCTGCCCAACGGCAAATACGGCATGACGCTGACGATGGGACGCGAATATCTTATCGAAGCAACCGCACCGGGCTATCCGCCCGAATACACGTCCATCGATCTGCGCACGGAAAAGGACATGCTTAAACTGCAGCACGACTTTTTCTTCAAACACAACAAAGCGTCGCAGGAAGTTTTGTCGATCGTGTACTTTAACACAAACGACACGATTGTCGGCGACGACGCGCGCATTCAGTTGCGCAAGGCGGTGGTGCCGGCCTTGAGCAAGGACGGCCCCAAGGTTGAGATTGTCGGCCACGCCGACGACCAGGGTTCGGAGAAAGACAACCTGCGTCTTTCGATGCGCCGCGCCAAGGCGGTTGCCCGTCAGCTGGAGTCGCTGGGCGTCGATTACAGGCGTTTAACCGTACGCGGCATGGGCGAGAGCGAACCCGCCAATCCGGGCGAAGATCCGGAATCGCGCAAAGCCAACCGCCGCGTGGAGATATTCCTGGTGTACAATGGACAGGCCGGCGGTTAGACTGTTTAACAAGGTACTTACAATTTAACAGCCTCTCGCATCACTTGACGCGAGGGGCTTTTTTGTTTAAGCGCGGTGGGCTTGTGGGACTTCACCTGTATACTTCCCGCCGCTTTGCGGCTAACTCGTTTGCGGCGGACTCGTTTGCGGCTAACTCGTTTGCGGCTAACTCGTTTGCGGCTAACTCGTTTGCGGCGGACTCGGGACATCGGACTGAAATTCTGAGCGCTTCGCCCTGCTCTGCATGGCTTGCTTTTTTCTTTTTGTTCGTCGGTGAGGTTGGAACTGAAAACTGAGTGTGGAGCTGTTTTTAACTCAAGGGTGATACGACGTACTTCCATCACGTGGCAATCCAGTTCGAAAACAACCAGAAAAATCATCAGAGCTATGCCGCAGGCATAAAGCGATCAAGTCGAAGATTGCGGACGAGGCAGACTACAAACCTGGATGTAAGGCACGGCCCAAGGTACGCGGTGAAAATTCTGTTTAACGCAATAATACAGCCCTGCCAACGGTTAATGTCAGCAAGGCTGCAGTAGAAGCAAACAGAATAAACGAGGGCGACTACAACACACTCCCCCCCGCCATTCCGCGCTCATTACATCATGGGGCAAAGTGGATGTGTCCTTGCGTTGCATCTACATCGCCGGGAAAAAACGGAAGAAGCGGCCCCATGTGCGGCACCGTAATTTTTGAATAGAAGACAAAGTCAACGTCGATAGAAATTTCACAAATTGTGCCGCAGGGAATCATCAAGGGCAAATGCACAGGGCCGGGACCGACAGGAGAGATGAGGTGGTCCGTGCCATTGCAGTAGTGTATCGTTATTGATGTAATGTTCCGTCCGGTGTTGTTTGTTATCTCAAACGGCTGTTGACAGGCCGTAGCATCGGCAATTGTTAAACAAGTCATCAATGCAACGGCGGTCAGGAAAAGAGTCAGAATTTTACTTCGGGACATAATTGATACTCCAAAATTGTTAATAAGAATTGAAAAAAAGGCAGCGCCCTGCCAGGCAAAGCGGTGTTGCTTACTGGCAGGCAGTCACAGTCAGCGCAAATTCCGTACTGCATCATTGTCGTTGCAAGCTATTGCAATACAAAGAGTTGCACTGCAATTCCACCACGCGGATTCAAGAGGCGCAAGGCCGTGGACCGCTAATGGAATTCAGGGAAAGAGAATGACCGCAGGCAGAAAACCGCCGGCGACACATCAACGCAAGTGTGAAATACTATGCGGCTGGACTTACCGCACAATCATGCTGGGGGGGGGCGCAATGATTGGGATATGCCCTAACGATATCAACTACGGCGGACGTTTGAATGACCTCCACACGACACGTCAGGAGTGATACTCAGCTAAACTGTTAAAAAGCCACACAATCGGGCCGTGATTGCACTAAACAGACAAAGTGTGTTGTAGTAGGTTATTGCCTGCTTGCTGATTGTGGCTGAAATGTAAACTCTCAACGCTGAAAGTCTTGCGGAAAATACAGCGGGACTCATTTGAACGCAAGCATTTTTTAAACGCCATTGATTTTTTTTCGACACTTATAATATTAGCGGCGATTAATCACGGTTCCCATGCCAACGGGCAACGGCTCCCCGAGAATCGGCCGCATTATAGAAATGACGAATAAACCTTGTGCGGCCTGCCATGCCGCATACCCACAGAATCGACTGAATCATTTGCAATTTTCCGACAAATGATGCACATTATGCTCCGCCTCAACCCTCTGCCGCCAATTGGAATGCGGCGTTATTTTTTGCCCCCCTTGCGCCCTCTCCCGTAGATCACTTTCCGTACGCCGTCGCCCATACCGATTGTGTTGGGCGGCACAAAAGGAGAAAGCAAATGAACGGTTCACTACTTCGCTTCGCATTGATTGCGTTGACGACGGCAGGCGTCCTGCATGCCTCGCCCGCTATTGGTTTTGATCTGGAGGCCTACCACGAGTTTCTGGAAATTCACGAAGACATGACTCCGGAAGAGCTGACGGCCCTCTACCCCGCCGGTAAATTCATTGACGGTGCGCACTTTGACTTTAACGAAGCGCGCTATTCAGCCGACATCAAACAACTGTTCGAGTTGACGCCGGACGAAATCGACCTGGCTGAGACGAACGGATTCATGGTGACGGAGCGCTACTCCACCACTAACTTCCGCAATATGCTTGCCCAGATTTACCACAAGGACATGCCGCTTTACATCAGCAGCGATATGATTCTGGACGCTTTCCACCAATCCTATCAGGACATTCTCGTTTTCCTGGAACGCACTGTTTTTCAGGACGAACTGGCCGAGTACCTGGCCAAGTCGCATGCACGGGTGGTTAACATGGCCGAACAATTCGCCGACAATCCCGTGATGCACGACGGCCTCATGGACGCCGAACTGCATCTGGCCGTTGCGTTCGACCTTTTGAAGCACTACAAATACGATCCGTTAACAATGTACTTTCAGGAGAATGACGCCAGGCGCCAGGAATTGGTCGGCATGGTCATGGCCGAGGAGCCGGAGTGGTATCCGCTGTACAGCGACAACTGCAGCCGTGAAATCGACTTCAGTCAGTTTAAGGTACGCGGTCACTACGTCAAGAATCATTTGCAGAAGTACTTCCGCTCTGTGATGTGGCTCGGCCGAATCGGGCTGATCATACGCCATTCAAGTGTGTCCCAGCCCGGTTGTACACCTACGAAAGAAGACCAGGTGCGCAATGCCGTAGCTGCCGCGGTCCTGGCCTTTGCAGCCGAACCCGACGGTGCAGGTATGCACTTAAACACGATCGACGCTGCGCTGCAGGCATTCATCGGTGAACAGGACAACATTACACTGGCGGATGTTCATGCTGCTCTTGATGCGATCGATGTTAATTCAATCGCCGATCTTGCGAACCCCGCCAAAGCCGATGAGCTGCACAACTATCTCAATAACAACGGCCGTGAACAATTCATCGTCTCGCGCATTCTCATGGGTGCAAACGACGGGAAAGCCACGGATCCGCCGCTCGAGGCGCTTGCACTCGGTCAGCGTTTTATCATTGATTCCTATATCACGATGAACGTCACGTTTGACCGGATTCACTACAAAGGCACTGAAGTGATGCGACTGCTGCCGCATTCGCAGGACGTCCTGTTCGCACTGGGCAACAATGCTTCGGCGCTTCTGTTAACCGATGAGTTAAACAACTACAACTACGCCGACAACCTGGGCGCTCTGCGCTTTCTGATAGATCAGAACAAACCGGAGCAATGGCAATCTTCAACCTACAACGGCTGGTTGAACGCCATAAGGCAGTTAAACCCGCCCGAACGTACGGAGCGCGACAAGCTGCCGCGTTTCATGCAGACGGCCGCATGGTGGCAGAAAAGTATGACGACGCAGCTGGCTTCCTGGGCGCAATTGCGGCACGACAATATCCTCTACGCCAAACCCAGTTACGGAGTCTACGTCTGTGAATTCCCCGACGCATATGTGGAACCCCGTCCGCAGTTTTATTCGTCCATCGCCGAAGCCTGTACAAACATTGCAGCGCGATTCAGCACACTGCCCGCACTTGACGATGGAATTCGAATCAAGCTGGTGGACTACTACGAAAACTTTGCCGCCACCATGCGCAAACTGAGGACAATTGCTGAAAAAGAGTTAAACGGCGAAGCCCTCACCAGCGGCGAAAGCACATTTCTGCAGAAAACGCTCCGGCAGAATTTCGAGCACAACTGCGCTTTCAACACAAACACAATAACCTACGATGGATGGTATCCCGAATTGTACTTTAACAAAGTGGAAGAAATGACCAACACGGAGTACGAGCCGGACTATCTGATAGCCGACATTCACACCGACACTCAGCAGAGTCAGGTACTTCACATCGGCACTGGCCCTGTCAACCTGGCTTTGATTCTGGTGGAAGATTGCGACGGGCAACCAACGGCATATGTCGGGCCGGTATTCAGCTACTTCGAGGAAACGACGCTCAATTACAAGCGTATTACCGATGAAGAGTGGATAGAGAAGTTCGATGACGGCACAATTCCCGCACGTCCGGACTTCACGCAGTGTTATCTGGCCGATCGCAGCGGACTTAAACAGAGCTCGGACGGATGTTTACTGCCGATGGAAGAACAAACCAGCACCGGCATCGGCGATATAACGGCGGATATTGACATTGCAACCGCTCCAAATCCCTTCAGCGAGTCGACGACCATTCGTTTCAGACTGCCGTCGACCTCGGGCGCACAACCGGGACGTGTTGCGATCTACACGCTGCAGGGCCGGCTCTGTACCGAGTTGTTTAACGGTATTGTCCCCACCGGCACATCGTCGTTGCGTTGGGACGGACGCAATTCAAACGGCGAACTCATGCCTTCCGGCGCTTACATCTACCGCCTTAACATCGGCGACCAGGTCCTGAGCGGAACACTACAACTGCAACGTTAATTCAAGAATCAAATCAAATGGGGAAATTCGCATGTATTTACAGCGAATCTCCCCGTTGTTGATTTTGCGAATCCTGACTTGCCTGAGCACTTCGCCTCCGCCTTGTCGGCGGGCGGCTTGTTTTTCCTTTTTGTTCGTCATCAGGTGAACAATCACAAGTCCGCGCGTTCAACATCTCCCGATACCAGGCCGGCAAACTTTCGATTGCCAGGTCGGTCACCGGCGCTTCGGTACACGGCCGTCATCGGGGCGCACAACAAACGATCGCCTGTGAAGCGCGCGCGTCAGCGCGGCCGCGCGTGCGGTCCATACTGAATTTCATCCTGATAGTTGTCGTAGTTAAACAGAATCGTTTTTTCGCCATCTGCGGCAATTCGCACAATTTGCGGTCCGGTCTCGGCCCGTACGCCGTATTCCAGAATAAAGGCCGAGCCGTCGCTGAACGTCAGCCCCGTCGGCAGCCGCCCCGCTTCGCTCGAATAAAAATCGCTCTGTCCGCCGTCCGGTGTGATTCTGATAATGCGCCGGCCTGCCGCCTCGCAGACGTAAATATTGCCCTCTGTATCCTCGCTGATGCCGAAGAGCACGTCGCCGTGCCGGTCGTAGTCCGGTGTTCCGCGCGTCGAAATCAAACCCTCGGCAACCTGAACATGACTCCCGTCGGGGCGCAGCCTGATCACACGACCGCTGCTGTCGCCAATATCCGGAATCAGCACGTCGCCGTTGCGCGTTGCATACAAAGTCTGCGTCCAGCCGGAGTAGTACGAGTTGAACTTTTGCCGGACGCCGCTGCTGTCCAGTCTCCAGACGTGGTGTGCGGCATAAAAAAACACCGTGCCGTCGCCTCGTACACAGCAGTTGCCGCCGTTAAATTCGCGATAATCGCCGGCCTCTGCGATGGTGTCAACTTTGCCGTCCTGTCCGAGCTGCAGCAAGAGATGTCGCCCTTCGCCGTGAGCGGCAAAAACATTACCGGCATCATCCACGTTGACACTGTGCGCATGAAAGTCCGTTAACAACGCTTGCAGGCGACCGTTGTTATCTACGCGCCAGACTGCACCGCGCCCCTCCCTGCCGATGTCGGCAAAGTAGATGTTTCCGCTGCGGTCAACCGCGATTCCCCAGGCGGGATGCGCTTGCGCCGCAACTGTGCTTAAAATTCCAACAACGACAAGTACAGCCCACTTCCCGAGGGACATGCTTCCTCCCTGGCGACAATTCTACAGTTTGCCTCGGAGAATCTACCAAACTCGGATGCACGGACAAAATCGCTAAAAATAGCGAGCCAGTTCCACCTGAAGGTAGGAGTCGCGGCGCAGTCCGTAGAGCGGATCGTCCGCCGGGGCGTTAAAATAGGCGTTTAACTCCACGCTCAGTTTAAATGTGCTGCCTAGTCGCCGGCTGCCCTCCAGTCGCGCCGCACCGGCGCCGGAGTCGCGGTCCACAAAGACGCCCGCCAGCAGATCAGTGCTCTGCACGTCGTTGAACGCCAGCCGTGAGCCAACAAAAATATCGTCGTCGAACGGCTGCGTAGCCTCGTCGCCGCGATCGTCGTAACCGTATTCCGCCAGCACGCCAATGTCGATGCCGCTCCGCCCCACATCGCCGAATGTGTACTCAAATCCGCCGACGCCCGCGTAGTAGCGTTCGCCCTGGCCTCCGCGTGTGATCGCTTCCAGCTTGAACAGCCAGCCGCCGACCGTCGCCTGTACATCCAACCCGGTCTGGTTTATCAGCGGATACAACGGCGTCAGAACGGGATTCCCCGCTTCGTCCGCCCCGAGCTGCAACAGCGGCTCGCGGCTCGTTCCGTTAAAATGTGAAATGCCGACGTCAAATACGTCGAAGTAATGCGACCAGCGCAACGCCCAGTCGAGATGCCATTCCTCCGCCGACGATTCGTACACGGCGCGGTCCATCAAAACGGGCAGTGGCGCGCGAAGACGCCCTTCACCGCCGGCGAAATTGCGTTCGCGGAATCCGCTCATGAGAAATCCGTTCAAGGTTCCCCAATCCTGGACCAGCGTCAGCTGAAGCATCGGCTGGCCCAGTTTGTCCTCTCCGTCGATGCTTTCAATCTGGTCCGTCTGATTAATAATGTCAACCAGATGCTGTGATTCCGCGACGCCCCAGAAAACCTGTCGCGCACCAAAACGCAACTCGTAGTCGTCCTGAATCATCTCCCAGTACAACTCGCGCACGTCCCAGTGTGTGCGTTCCTCGTCGTGCTGATCCCAACGGAAAAAGGGCGTAAAAACAGCGCGTTGGTAGCCGCCGTCCCATTCGTAGAACAGCTCCGGCTGCAGCACAGCCGAAAAACTCTCGTGACCAAATTGTTCGTCGTGCAGTGCAGACTCCGGGAAATAACGCGACTCAAGTGCAACGGAGCCGGAAAAGCCGAAGTCAAGCGACATTGCACTGTTAATACTCAACACCGACAAAAAGCAAACGAGCAGTATAATATTGTAGTTTTTCATTGTATCGTGCACAGTCGTTTAACAAGTTCCAGATGCATAAAAAGGACCTCCCCGCACAGGGAGGTCCTGCAATGCTCCAGGGCAATCCACCCTATCGTGCGCGTTTCAGGCTGTTCTGATCGAAATCCCTGTCGCTTAACTCATTGCCGAACTTGTAGTTCTGCCACTGGAGCGTCGTACTTTTTCCCGTCTGATGATTCACCATCGTCATCTCTTCCGAACGCCAGAATTTGCCGCCGTACTGTTTGTAGTTGAAGTAAGTCAGCGTTTTCAGCAGTTCGTCCTTGCGGTCGTAAAAGTCAATCTTCTGGTACAGATAGTTCTGCTTGTCGATCCAGGTGAGCTGGCGCGTATATCCCGACTTCGGGTCGACAGGATAGCGCTCGACGACAAAACAGTCCAGGTTGTTTAACTTCTCCGACCGAATGAACTTGTAAGTATACTTTTCAACTTCCTGCGAGGAGATATCCTCATAGGCAAACTCGCTGCCCATGAAGGGACCGGACTTGTTATTTGACGCAATGCGTTTGACGCGTTTAAGCGCCGGCAGGTAAAGCCACTGATCGTCTGGTCCCGATTTGTGGCTGTACGTCAGGAATGCCGTCCCTTTGACGTCGTTGGGATGATCAAAAATCACCAGTGACTTGTCTCCGTCATTGTCTACTTCCAGCGTACTGCTGCGCAGACTCCGCTCGCTCTGCTCGCCATGACGGTTGCGCAGAATCATCCGCAATTCCGCAGTGAAGTCGCCAAAGCCGGAGTCACGCCGGTCAACTTCACGTGCAATTGTTAGGCCGTCCTGCTGCGGCGATGCCGCCGTCAGCGGAGCAAGCAGCAGCGCAACGCCGGCCATGGCAATACTTGTCGTTAAAAAAGACTTGAAAGATTTCAGGCTGAACATGTTCAAATCCAGTTGTAGGTAAAGTAGTGTGTTAATTCCGATTAAATTGCTTCACTCAGGCGCCGGTGCTCTGAGAGCTCGGCTGCAGCAACGACTCTATATCTGCGTCATCCGCGCTGTTGTTCTTCCTGCCGTCTATCGTGATCAACAGCGGCGGCAACAACAGGAAGTCGGCCACCAGTGCAATCATGATTGTAATGGCCGTCAGTTTGCCCATGCTCCCGTTGAGGTCAAAAGCCGAAAAAGCCAGAATCCCGAAGCCGATGCTCAATACCACCGAGGTGACAATCAGCGCCATACCGACGGTCGAAAAAGCGTAGCGCACCGCATCTTCCGCGTTAAGTCCCTGTTCGCGCCGCGCGCGAATGTATTTGCTCAAAAAGTGCACGGTATCGTCAACTACTATGCCAAGCGTCATACCGGTAACTATTGCCAGGCCAAGATTAACCTGACCTACAAGCAATCCCCATACACCGAAGGCCAGCGCGGCCGGAACCAGATTGGGAATTAAACTTATCAACCCGTATTTACCGCTCCGCAGGGCAATAAACAGACAGAAGGATATTAATATCAGCGCGGCGGTCGTACCAACCAGCATGCCCTCGATATTGCGCTCGGAGATATAAGCGAACATCACCGCCGAACTCGCCGCCGTGGCGTGCATGGTCTGCGGCGCATTTTTGCGCAACCATTCCTCCCCAATCGAAGCCGCTTCGCGGATTTCACGCGAGCTGACATCGTCCAGCGTCACGGTAAAACGCGTCGCCGACTTGTCGATGTTAATCTGATTGTTGAGGTCGAGGCCGTATGGCAGCGAAAGTTCGTACAGCAGCAGAAATTGCGCCGCAAGTTCGCGATCGTCCGGAATGCGGTAGTATGCGGGCAGGTCGCCGTGCATGCTTTTGTTAACTCGCTTCATCACCTCGGTAAAAGATGAAACATGGACGACATTGGGCTGCGTCCGGTACCATTCCGTAAATTCCTCTACCGTCTGAAGGTATTCGGGATTGCTGATGCCGCCGCTTTCGCCCGACTCCAGCGAAAACTCCACCTGGTAAATTCCCGTCAGGTGGTCCGCGGCAAAATCACTGTCCGTCCTGAACTGAATACTCTTGTCGAAATAGTCGACAAACTGATCGTTCATTTCGTTCAAGGAGATCATCGCCGTCAGTCCGCCTACAACGAACGCCGATCCCCACAGCAAGGCTTTACGGCGGCCGATGACAAATTCAGCCAGCTTGTCGATAAATCCACTGCGACGCTCTTCGCGATATTTAACCCGCACCGGCAGAATGGCCATCAGCGCCGGCAAAAACAACACCGAATACAGCCAGGCCGCCAGCACTCCCGCCGCCGTAATGTTGCCCAGGTGATGAAATGGCGGCGCATCGCTGAAGTTCATGCTCAGGAAGCCGATCGCCGTCGTAAGACTCGTTAAAAACACCGGCGACATGTTGACGCGCAGACTTTCTATGATCGCTTCCCGCTTTGACTTGCCCACGCGCATTTCCCGCAGCATACTCAGCAGAATGTGTACACAGTCCGCTATCGCAATCGTCATTATCATCGTTGTAGCGTTCGCCGACGGCGGTGTTAACCCAACACCGAACCAGCCCGCAAAACCCATCGCAATGATCGTCGCAAACGTAATAACGCTGAACGTTGCAATGGTACCGCTGACCGAGCGCAGCAGGAAAGCCATGACGACAAATATTAACAGATACATCAGTGGCACGAGCGTCATCATGTCGCTCTGGCCGGCCTCGGAGAAAGCATTGTTCAACATGACCGTGCCGGTCAGGTAGGTTTTAATGCCCGGATATTCCTGTTCAAACGACGACGCCAGATCGCGCGCATAGGCTGCGGCGTCCGGCACTTCCATCATCGACTCACCCGGCAACTGCAAGGTCACGTTAATGCCGCTCACATCGCTGTCGACATTGATCAGCCGCTTGAACAAGGCGGGTTCCTGCAGGGCAACGGCGCGACGTGCCTCTATTTCGGCCGGACTGAGCGACGCGGCATCTTCCACCAGATCGGCCACCAGGAGGTCGTCGCCCTCGGCAATCGTATGCTGGAAATTGCTGATTGCGTCAACGCGAATCGCATATGGAACTTTCCATGCCTTTTCCGTCAACTTCTCGATTGCCGCCAGGTTGCGCGCTGTAAACACATCGCCGTCTTCCGGCGCCAGAACAATCAGAATGTTGTCGTTTTTGGTGTAAATATTCTGCATCGCCTCAAAGGACTGCAGCTGCGGATTTTCCTTGCTGAAAAAGGCTCGGTAATCCGTATCGAACCACAGATTGCCCGCACCGACTGCAATGCCGATTGCCAGCAGAGTCCCGACGACGACGATCGACCAACGTTGCCGGATCACCCATTCGCCGTAGCTCCGCATAAACTCTTCAAATCTTCCAGGCTTTTTCATCAGCTGTCTCCGCAGATGATCGTTAAACGATTAGAATGTTGTTGCATAAGATTGCCTGGGGTTTGACGGCGGCCGTGATGTTAATTAAACACCCAACTTCGTCCGGACCGCTGCACCCCGCTTGAACACTGCACTGTTCGTCCCGAAAGGACAAAAGCATCCCACGGCACAATCTGCAACCACACCGGTTACAATTTTGTGCCCAAGGGCGACAATCACAGTGATATGTGTATTAAACTGTCAGTAAAGCTGTTACAGTTGTTGTATACTCATTCCGCAGAACAGCAGGCATCGCAGCCGGTGAACTGTTTAAATGTAGCTCCAACAGTTACATTTAGATGTAAATGAAAACTCCGACGTTCACGCACAATCGGAGTTTAATTATTCAGAAATGCCCAACGCTGGCGACCTCTTTCTCTCAGCTCCTCGGCAATATCACGCAAGGTGTAGTTTGCCAGGACTGAACTCACAGCGGCGTCTGCTTTGTCGACAACGCGCTGCATTATTTCGAGGATGCAGCAGCCGATAGGACATTCGGCGTTCGGTTTGGCATAGTGGAAATGAAACAATTGTCCGGTCTCAACCGCGCGGTAAATGTCAAGCAGCGTTATCTGTTCCGGTGGTCGGCTAAGCGTAGAACCACCGTCGGCGCCCTGAATGGACGTCACCAGCCCTGCATTGCGCATCACACCCAGGATGCGACGCACCACGACCGGGTTTGTATTGACGCTCGTCGCCAATTTCGACGACGTCACGCACTCTTCCATCCCGGTAATCCGCCCCAGCGCCAGCCCCGACATTATATGCACGGCCACCGCAAAACGACTACTCTTGTTCATTCCATTTCCTTCTTGACTGTAACAAACTTGGTTACAGCAGTTTTCCTGTGCAAGCACTTTTTTGCCAACCGCCGTTTTTGGCCTGTTATCGCTGTTTTTCCGTCATTCAACCACATACAGTTTCAGATCGGTTGCCCTGCGGGCCCTCTTCAAAATGCCTCTTTTGTTCGTCATTGCGAGCGGCGCAATCGTGTTCTGAGTTGGTCTCTGCGCACGCGTTCAAGCTCCGCAAAGTCAGTGTGATTGCCAATTGCGCTTCCGGTTGCAGGACGTAAGGTACCGCAAGGCGGTTCGGGAGGTCACTTTGCACATTGTGTAAGAAACGTCGGCCTTTACTCTACCTTGGCGGCGGCATGCTGCTGACCGGGTGGTTGGGACTGGTGAACGGGGCGAATTGAGGGTTGAACGGGAGGACTGAAAATTTTGGCCGCAGTTTTTGGTGATCAAGGGGCCCGCCTGCCCCTTCGCCCGCCCCGCCGCCACCGCGAGTTCCAATTAAATTCAGACGCACTCCTCCCACCCTGCATCAGTGCAGATTTTTTTCGAGGCAAACGTCAGTCGGATTTGTCAAGGCGCGTTGCATGCGGCGCTCCGTGACAAGTGCCAGTCTACCTCGAAGCCACAACATATCCTCGCATAAAAATCTGAACGGCGGGTAAAACGTGGTTAAACGGGTATGATTCACTGTTGAACGGAACCAATGACAGGCTCTAGCCAGAGTATATTCGCGGCTCAGACTAACGAGATCTCATAGGAGCCGTCTGTTATCAGGTCAGTTATAGAGCCCACAGAACTGATTCGAGGCTCCGACTCACTGCCTAAATCTGAAAGCCCAACAACAAACTCCTGAACGAAAGTCCTGAATGCAATCAATTGACTGACAGTCATTTTTCTTTGGCCACATTAACAAACAAGGACAAAAAGCGAGCCGGAACGGCGCTGCAATCAGTCAGGTGAAATATCATGTGCCGTTCGGTGCGGCATTAAAAAACAACGGGCATGGAAAACTCCACGCCCGTCGCAGTTAAACAATTTGACCGCAGAATTCAACGCTTGATCACGACTTCCGTGTTCAAGCGCTGCACGTTGCCGCTACCGTCGTCGAGAGTCAGTTCCAGGTAATACACACCGCTGGGCAGCTTATGTCCGGCAAGATCAAGTCCCTGCCAGATAAATGCATGCATACCCGCGTTTAAGTCGCCCAGTTGAGCTTTCCACAGTTCATGTCCGGTCAACGCTGCAATACGAGCAGTGACGCGACTGCGTTTATTGACGTGAAAACTCACCGTGGCTGCACCGGCTGTCGGGTTCGGAGAGACGCGCAATTCAGCCGCCGAAACGCCTGCGTTAACGTCTTGTTCGTTCGCTCCCTCACGGCGTCCGCTGCTCAGAACCAGGACACTGACGCTGGCCGTCGAACTACCGCCGTTACCGTCGCTGATAGTATAAGTAAACGTGTCGTTGCCGCTTGAACTGCCCGAGTTGTATTCGAGTTTGGTGGAACTGTTGACAATTGATACGGTTCCAAGTGAGCCGTTGGTTTTTGAGCTGATCGTCAGGACATCGCCGTCCGGATCAACATCGTTTGTTAACACACTGATCGTCAGCGACGAGTTGGCCGGAACGTTAAGTCCGGTGTCGTCAAATGCATAAGGATGGTAGTTGCGTCGGAAAGCCGCCACCGAATTCTCGCCGTAACCGGCGCCGTAGATGTAGGATCCGTCGGGAGTAACCGCCAATCCGCGCACGTTGTCAATCCCGTCGACTCCATCTACGCCGTCAACCGAGGCGCCGTTAAAACAAAGCGTACCGGAAGCGCTACGCGCAAATCCGGCTATCGCATCGTCAATCGATCCGCTGACATACAACTCGCGTCCCTGTGAATCCAGAATCACGTCGCGGGCGCCGTTAAGTCCGTCGACACCGCCGCTGCCGTCGCGAACCAGTTCAACAAAACTGAGTGAACCGTTAGTGCTCTCGCGCGCAAAGGTTACCAGCGCATTGCCGCCGTTGGACACCGCGTAGAGGTTGGCGCCATCGGGACTCAAGGCCAGACCGGCGACGTTCTCCAGTCCGTCGACGCCGTCGACACCGTCGCGCACGCGCTCCAGATATGTTAAACTGCCGTTGGTCGATGAGCGTTCGAAGATGGCAATTTCATCTTCGCCGAAACCGGCCGCATAAACATGCGCGTCGTCGGGACTCACCTGTACGTCCAGAATTTCACGCAGGCCGTCGACGCCGTCAACACCGTCCTTAAACGACTCCAAAAATGTCAGTGTGCCGCTGGTTGTACTGCGCTCGAACACCACGAGACCATTATTGCTCTGGCCGGCGACGTACAGATTCTCCTGGTCGTCGCTGAGTGCGAGGCTGCGCGGTCCTTTCATGCGATTAATTGTTCCGCCGGCGTCCGATGTGCCGTTGCGTTTGTTTTCAACATAACTCAGGTCGCCCGTGGCTGCATTGCGATCAAAAACCACAACGGCGTTGTCGCCATACGAAAGCACGTACAGGTTTTCACCGTCGGGGCTGATGAGCAATGACTCGGGATAACGCATGCGATTGACGCCGTTGCGACCGTTGCGGACGCGTTTAACATACTCGATTGTGCCGGTAGTGGCATCGATGTTAAACAATGCAATACTGTGATCATTGCGGCCGGACGCATACAAATGCTTGCCGTCGGGACTGACCGCCACATCGACGGCGCGATTTAAACCGCGCACGCCGCCGACGCGATCTTTTTCACGCTCCAGCCAGACAAGGTTGTGTGTATATTTTGTGCCGAGCCCGACCGCCGTTGTGATCGCACCGGTCACACTACAGCCGTCACCGTTTTCCACGGTGTAGGTCATGCTGTCAAAACCAACAAAACCGCTGTCCGGCGTATAGACAACTGTATTACCGCTGGTAACAGCGCTTCCGTTGTCAGGCGATGAAACACTTAACAGACTCAGGCCGCTCGCGTCATTAAATAGAACTGCAATCGTGACAGGTTCGTTGACGGCGGTAAATGCCAGGTCATCGATCGTCGGAATACCGACGGGGTTTACCGTAAACGCCGTAGCGGTCGTGCAGCCGGACGTATAGGTTCGCAGCAGCGTCAGAGTGCCGCTGGCGCCGTCATCCCAGTTGACTACAACCTGACTGCCGCTGGAGCTGCCGACAATCTCACCGTTGGTTACACTCCATGCGTGTGCAGCATTCGCATCCGCCGGGCTAACGTTGTACGTTTCGTCAATGCCGTTAAAGTTGCAGATATTGCCGACGATAGAAATCAGCGGATGCACGGTCAACGTTGTTGTTGTTGTCCGATTTTCGCGTCCGGTCACCGTCAGCGTTAGCGTACCGGCAGTGGAGACATAACCCGACGGAATGACCGTCTGGAATTGGTTGGTCGTTGCGCCCGACAGCAGCGAAAGTGACAGAGTCGTACCTGAGTCGCTGCCGTCGCTGTTTAATATCGTAATTGTTGCTTGTGTCTCGACAAAATTTTCACCGCTCACGGTCACCGAGAGATTTGCCGTCGTTTCGATGACACAATTCGGCGAAAGCTCGGTCACGATCGGCGCATCGACATTTTCCCAGGCGCGTTTAAGTGCGGCCGAACTCTCGGCAATGTCCAGATCGTTATCGTTATCGAAGTCGGCAATACTGAGGTTGACAGCGTCTCCCGCGGAGAGCTGCTCTCGATCAAAGTTAAATCCACCCAGGTTGCGACAAAATTCAGTCGGCTCGTCGTCGTAGACCGTAACAATGTCCAGATCGCCGTCGCCATCCATATCGCCGAGTTCAACAATTGCTTCGGAACTGTTCGCGGCCGGCAGGGACTGCGTCGTGAAGATGGCGTTGCCCTGGTTGTTCAGAAGCGTGTGCGTCCCGTTGGTGTTTGCGACAACAGCATCCAGATCGCCGTCACCGTCAAGATCGCCCAGAGCCGCGCTGTAACTCACGCCGGATCCGGCGGCCGACCCGGTTGCAAACGTGCCGTCGCCATTATTTAACAGAACGCGGTTATTGTCATTGTAACCGACAACAAGGAGATCGAGATCGCCGTCGGAATCAAGGTCGCCAAGGACCGCCTCCTGCGACTGTACGGGAGTATTGTACGAACTACCGCTGAATCCACCCGCGCCGTCATTAAACAGAACGCCGTAGCGGTCATAGCCGGCCAGTACGGCATCCAGATCGCCATCGGCGTCTATATCGCCCAGCTCTGTGCTCGTCAGTGACGCGATGCTTGCGACAGTGTTGAGCGAGAAGTTGCCGGCGCCGTCGTTAAACAGAACCGCCTGCTCCGAAGCGCCGTTGCTGAAGACGTCCAGATCGCCGTCGCCGTCAAGATCGCCAAGTTTAATCCAGATGACGCCGGAAGAAAAGTCCGTTGAAGCGTGTGTAAATCCGATGTCGCCGCCGGCATTGTTGGACAGTACCTCCAGGCGTGAACCGCTCAGGGCATAGACAAGGTCGACAAATCCATCGCCGTCGACATCGCCGGCGTCTTGATCCAGAATGCCCACATTTGCGCCGGTCACTGACACCGACTCAAAGATTGCGACGCCGCGCGGCACTTTGGCACGAAATTCCTGCACACGTGAATTGGCGATTGTCTCGCCGCTAAATGCTTCCGGTTTGGACACCGTCACCGCGATCTTTTCACCTGCTTTGAAGTCTGCGGCCGGATTGAGCGTAGCGTTTGTGCTCGTCGCAAAATCGATAGTCGCCGACGGCGCAATGTTGCCTGTCTGCGAGCCGAACACACTGATGCCCGCCGTATTGGTATTTGCCGAACCGCTCAATGTAGTTGGATTGATCGCCGTATTAAACACCAGGTCTATGTCGGCGTCCTTGTCGACATTGTTACCGTGTGCTTCCGGCGTCACCGACAGAAGTTGCACAGGCGCACCGTTGAGCCACAGCTGTGCCGGAGCGCCGCCGCCTTCATCGTTAACCACCAGCGCATCAAGGTCGCCGTCTCCGTCAAGATCGCCCAGCGAAGCCGCGCTGCTCTCGCCCACGCCGACAACGAAGGAGACAAAACTGCCGTCGCCGTTGTTAAGCCAGATCATTTCCTCGTTGTGCGTCGTCGTACCGGGCAGAGCGGCCGGCAGACGCCCGTCACCGCCGCCGCCTTCGGAGGCTTCACTTAACTCGCCGTTGGCGGCAAAGAATGCATCCAGATCGCCATCGCCGTCAAGATCGCCCAGTTGAACGTCCTGCGAAACCCAGGAGGCAAAGGATGAACTGGTCAACACACCTGTGCCGTCGTTAAACCAGATTTCCTGTGCATCGTCATATGCGGACATGACAACGTCCAGATCGCCGTCGCCGTCGAGATCGCCGACGTCGACGGCAGTGCGTTGAATGCGGGTAATGCCGAAGCTGCTGACGGCAAATGAACCGTCGCCGTTGTTCAGCATCAATTCACTGGAGGAATAGTATCCGGCGACAACTGCGTCGAGATCGCCGTCGCCGTCAAGATCGCCCAGCGCCACGTCGCGGCCGCGCGAGCTGCCGATCGTGAATACATCAAAAGTCGCATCGCCGTTGTTTAACATAACGGCCTGCGCCTGTCCGCCTTCGTTGGCGATGATTGCATCCAGATCGCCGTCACCGTCCAGGTCGCCCAGATCGAGACCGCGGCTATTGCCGTTGGAGTTGCCCGCTGTTGATGTGCTGAAGCTGCCGTCGCCGTTGTTTAACCAGATTTCCTCGGCGTAACCGGCGCGTGAAACCATGGCGTCGAGATCGCCGTCGTTGTCCAGATCGCCCATGGCGACACCCGTCCCGCGGCCGTCACCCTGACTACTTGTAGCGAAGCTGCCGTCGCCGTTGTTTAACCACAGACGTTGACCGCCGAAGGCGCCGTGCGCAACGATAGCATCAAGGTCGCCGTCGCCGTCGACATCGCCCAGGTCAAGACCGGAGTAAAAGCCGAAATCGAGGTGCGATGTGTCGAAGGTCGCGTTGCCGTTCGTGACTTTGGCGCGAAAGCTGTAGACTGTTGCCGTAGACGCCGCAACGCCCGCCAGACTCTGCGCTCCGGTCACCGTGACGGAGATAAGCTCACCCGGCAGGAAGTCGGCATCCGGGTTAAACACACGCGGGTTTGTGCTGCTCAGAACACCGCGCGTTGAGAGGTAACCGCTGAAGCTTCCGAAAATGTTAATATTCGTTGAGCTCAGACTGGACACGTTCATACTGGTGCTGAACGAAATTTCAATGTCGCTGTCGACAGGCGCGGCATTGGCATTGGTTGCCGGAGAGAGCGTTGTGACGTGCGGATAGAACACCGGCGGCGGAGGGGGAGGCAGCGGTTGGTTCAGGTAGACCGCGGCAGTAGCGCCATTCGCCGATATGAAATCCAGATCGTCGTCGTCGTCCAGATCGCCCATAGCCAGTCGGTTCGATGCGGAACCGCTGAAGCTGGAGCTGACGAAGGTGGCGTCGCCATTGTTAAAAAAGACGTGATGTCCGCCGCTATCCTTACCGAAGATCATATCCAGATCGCCGTCGCCGTCAAGGTCGCCAAGCGCAACGCTGGAGCTGGAAGAGCTATCACCGAATTCTTCGACTTCGCCGTTGAGCGACCCCGATCCGTTGTTTAAACGCAGCCTGTCCGTATCGCCGGAAATCGCCCAGACGGCGTCGAGCCAGCCGTCATTGTTCAAATCTCCAAGCGCTACGCCGGCGGCGGTAAATCCGGTTGTGACGCTCTGCGTAAACGATCCGTCGCCGTTGTTCAGGAATGTGACCGTACCCCTGGAGTTATCCGCGGCGGTGACGGCATCCAGATCGCCGTCGTTGTCCAGATCGCCGATGGCAACGTCAACCTGGTCTCTGGTGCCGTTAACGCCGGAACCGAGCGGAGACGAGACAAACGACCCGTTGCCGTCGTTTATCCAGCGCCGGTCATTGGGACCATCGGTAACGACAATCGCATCCAAATCGCCGTCGCCGTCAAGGTCGCCCAAATCGACCGCAAAGCCGTCGTCCGTACCGAAGGTTGAGGAGTTGAATGTCCCATTGCCGTTGTTTAACCATATCCCATTCTGTCGCACCGGGCCGTTCATGATCACGGCATCCAATGTGCCGTCGCCGTCAAGGTCGCCCATAGCAACGTCGAGATTCAGCCCCGAAGGCCCAAAGCCGGTCGAAGCAAACGTACCGTCGCCGTTGTTTAAGTGAATGCGCGGCTGATTGGTATAACGCGCCACGATCGCATCCAGATCGCCGTCGCCGTCAAGGTCGCCGATAGCGACGGAGCGCGAGCTGCCGCCCCCGCCAATGCTTGTGGATGTAAACGTTCCGCTGCCTGTCGTCGTCTCCGCTGTAAAACTGAAGACGACGGGCCGTTCAATTTTCAGACCGTTGGCCACGGCGGCATTGGTAACAGTCACCATCACGAGTTCGCCGGCGTGATAGTCGACCGCAGGATTGATGATGGCGCGCATGTTGCCGTTGGTTACCGTGACGGCGGCATTGCTGGACATGTATCCCGTCTGCATACCGTGCACGATAAAGTTTGCATCTGCAATGTTAACAGAAGTAGTCAGAGTGGTGGACTCCATCTGCGCGTTGAAGTTGATCTGGATGTCGGCGTCCTGTAAAACGGAGTTTGCATTGGTCGATGGCACAACACTGGTTACACGCGGAGTGCCGGAGTTGATCCAGATTTCGCGGTCGTTGGTCACGTAGTTCATGACCGCCACGTCAAGATCGCCGTCGCCGTCCAGATCGCCGATGGCCAGTCCGCGGCTGTCGCCTGTTCCGAAACTGCGCTCAATGAACGTCGCGTCCCCGTTGTTGGTCCAGATCCTCTGTGGACCGCCGTTCACCGCCGTGATGGCGTCGAGGTCGCCGTCGCCGTCGATATCACCGAGTTCCACGTCGTGATCCACCGAATTCCCGAGCGAGCCAAGGGAGAAACTTGCATCGCCGTTGTTTTTCCAAACATCATTGCCGGTATTGGATCGCGCGATAATTGCATCCAGATCGCCGTCGCCGTCAAGATCGCCCAATGCCACGGCCTGGCCGTCGCCCGCGCCGAAGGAACTTGTGCTGAACTGCCCGCCACCGTTGTTTAACCAGATATTGTCGGCCCCGCCGATGTTCGTGATTACAACGTCGAGGTCGCAATCGCCGTCCAGGTCGCCGATGGCTACGCCTTTGCTGTCGCCGGCGCCAAGCGTGGTCGAAGTAAACGTGCCGTCGCCGTTGTTAAACCAGATATGTTCGGCTTCGTCATAGTAATTGGCAATGACCACATCCAGATCGCCGTCGCCGTCTAGATCGCCCAGGGCGACGTCGCGGCTGCTGCCGCTGCCGAAGGTTGAACTGTTAAACGTGCCGTCGCCGTTGTTTAACCAGACTTCCTGCGGATATCCAAAATAGGCGCTGATGACGGCATCCAGATCGCCGTCGCCGTCGAGGTCGCCCAAAGCGACATCCGAACTGAACTTGGTCCCCAGCGTCGAAGTCGCAAAACTTGCATTACCGTTGTTTAACCAGATTTCCTGCGGCGAATAATAATTCGTGACAATGGCGTCCAGATCGCCGTCGCCGTCAATATCGCCGAAAGCGATGTTCGTACTCTCGCCCGTGCCGAAGCCGCTGCTGCTGAAAACGCCGGTTCCGCCGTCTGCGCCAATCATAAAACTGTAGACCAGCGCTTTGTCGAGCTCCTTTGGATCGCGACCGTCGAACTTGGCTGCACCCGTGACGGTGACGGTGACAAGTTCGCCGGGCTTGAAGTCAACCGCCGGAGTAATAACCGCTATTTCGTCGTCATCCTCAAATGTCAACGTCGCGGTTGTGCCCAGGTGACCGGTCTGTGAACCGTAAACAATGATGTTCGCCTGCGTCGGCACCGCGTTGATCGTAAGCGTGCTCGTTTGCATCGTCTGCAGGAAGCCGATGCGAACCTCCGTGTTGAACTCATTGTCAAGCGAGTTTTTATCCGGACTCAGATCCGTTACCGTCGCGGGAGGATCGTTGAGCCACAGATTCGGCGAACTGCTAGAATTGATGATCAGGACATCGAGATCGCCGTCACCGTCAAAATCGGCACAGGCGGAAATTCGCCCCAGACCGTTCTCTGAACCTGCATCCTGGCCAATTGCGTCGGCGACAAAATTCATGCTGCCGTTGTTGCGGAATACCAGATCCGTGCTGGTGTTGCCTGCCGACGCCATATCGAGATCGCCGTCGCCGTCAAGATCGCCCAGCGACATTTCGATGATGTCAAAAGCCGGCAGAGACTGGGAAGCAAAAGTCGCGTCGCCGTTGTTTTTGAAAATCACCGGTGTACCGGTGGTCAAAATAAAGTCCAGGTCGTCATCACCATCGAGGTCGGCTATCTCAAACTTTTGATAGTTGACGTCCGATGCAAAAGTCTGCGGGGTCAGAGTCCCGGTGCCGTCGTTCAGCCAGATGTCCTGTCGATACGAGCTGAAAGCTGCAAATTTGGTGACGATAACGTCGAGGTCGCCGTCGTTGTCCAGGTCGCCGATGCCGGCATCCCAGGAATACAACGTTGCAAACGTACCGAGCGACGACGTTGCGGTGCCGAAGGTCTGAATGGAAAAGGTCGCGTCGCCGTTGTTGAACCAGACTTCATCCAGCTGACGACTGGTCGTATGCACGATGTCCAGGTCGCCGTCGCCGTCCATGTCGCCGATGTCCACAGCGGTCGAACGGCCCGAACCAAAAATGCCGTTCGTAAAAGTACCGTCGCCGTTGTTCAGCCAGACTTCGTTGACCTGATTGTAGTTGACGACCACCACGTCCAGATCGCCGTCGCCGTCCAGATCGCCGCTGACGACGTCGCGACTATTATTGCTGCTGCCGAAAGTCGTCTCGCTTAACGTGCCGTCGCCATTGTTCAACCAGATCAAAGAGGATGCGCTCTCGCGAACGACTATCACGTCGGGGCTGCCGTCGCCGTCAAAATCGCCGACCGTCGCCGCGTTGCCGCCACCCGTCCCGCTCAGTGCGCGCTGCGCGAATATGCCGGAACCGTATTCTACTGCAGTAATGAATTGAAACACATGCGGTGTGCCAAGCGCATTGCCACTGGTTGACTCGACGCCGGTCGTGATCGAAACGGAAATTTTTTCACCGGGCTTGAAATTGTTGTCCGGGTTAAATACTGCAGTGGTCACCCCGCTGTACACGCCGTCGTCGCTCAGAAAACCCGTTTGCGAGCCAAAGATCCGGATGGTACCGGAGGAAAAAGTATCCGAGTCCATCGCAGTGTCAAAAGTCGCCGTGACGTTCGCCGTGGTGGCAGCATTGACGTCGTTCGCGGTCGGCGACGCGCTGAGCAGGGACGGAGTCTGGGCTTGCAGGTTTCCAGCCGCAAGACCGCCAAAAGCAATCGCGGCAAGTCTGAGCGCCAGCCGGGGATTGGCAAGCGGATTCAGTATCCGGATCAGCTTTTCCAGGCGGCGACGCAAAAAAGCTGTCTTACGACGCGCGGAACTGTCGGTGGAAGTGGAAAAACGGTGCAGGCGACGGGCGTCCTTGCGCAAGCGGCGCAGCACGTCGAAACGGGAAATCAAACGACGAGATTTCATATCCAGAGTATCGGGTAGGTTGGAGTTTGGGCTGGAAATCGCTCCGCTCACGACTGATGCACGGAGCGGACTATGCCATGCGATTCCCTTGTTCGTGTGCCACCACGCAGACCAGGGGCGCAAATCAGGGCACGCCGCAGAGACGCCCAATTTACGACAGTTCGCACACGCGCTAAAATAAGGAAGCACAACTGAGTAAAAATAATCGCGGTCATTCGGAATTGAGTAACGCAGAATGTCCCCGCCGATGCGCACATTGCCCGCAGGCCGTCATTCGCTCAAACCTTCGTGGCGCATCAATTCCAGGCCGTATTGGCGGATCGTATCGATGATGGGAACGGCCATGCGACCGTGATCCGTCAGACTGTACTCTACCTTGGGCGGAACTACCGGATAGACTTTGCGGGAGATAAATCCGAACTTTTCCAATTCGCGAAGCTGCGTCGTCAACATTTTGTCGGTGATTTTCGGCATGGAGCGCTTCAGTTCGCTGAAACGCATTACACGATCTTTCAGTCGCCACAGAATCGGCATTTTCCAGGTACCGCCGATTCGGCTCATGGCAAACTCAACCGGATTGTAAAACAACCTGTCGCCTTCCATGAATTCAGGCATAAACTCCCCCCACTTCCGTTAAACTGCCGGTACACTTTCCGTTATTACCGTACCGTCACTCCATCGCACTACACTCGCTGAATGTACCTACGGCAAAATAGTCAGGTGCGTGAATAATCCCAGCACAGTAAAAAATCAACGCGTTCCGCTCGGCGGACAAAACGCCGCCACAAATGCGAAATCCGCCGATAATATGCCCGGCAACATCGAACTGTCCGGGCCGGACTGCACAGACGTCGAGTTTCACGCAAACCTGATCGAGTGAGATACGGCAACATCAAAACATTGAGATTGCGGTGTGTATTTTGCCGGAGTGTGCAATGATCGAAATTTTCGGCCAATACTATAACAAACTAAATAAAAATACTTGACATTTGATATTGCGGAGTGTATACTTACGCGTCGTCTCAATCACATGCTTGCGTTAAATTTCTGTACGCCCGATTAAACAACACTAATTTTTACGCTCTTGACCTGGAGTTGCTCTACCATCAGTTTAATGTGTTCACTAACCGGATTGCGCTACGGCTCTGGCTCCAACCAGACTACCACCCCCGGCAGCGACTACCAGTACCATTAATTTGGGATGCAGTCGTGCGCACATTCGGAACACTCTCCTGATACGCTGTTGAAAGAACAGCGGCATTCAGCTGTGCGCGGTGAATCTACACGCAGCATGTTGAATGATACTGACGGCTATGCGGCGCACCACTGCTAAATATCCTGTGCACCAAAGCCGCATCATACCTGACGTTGATCGTGCAAGCGGCCTGCAACCGTTCATTGCTCGTTCACCGTTGCGGCGAGCAGCGTTCGTCAGGCAATGATCGAGTGCCGCATTTGTTGCGCCTGGCGCTCGAACCGACAAAACCTGTTACCGTTGATTTACCGCTACAGGGCCGGTCTGACAACACACTCTGCCGGAAAGTCCGGCCTGTACCAACATCTGGTTTAACAGTTGTTTAATCTTCATCCTGCTCAGCGTCATCAGCTGATCTAATCACTCAACTGACGCACCGTGAATTCCACTGTGTTGCAGTCAGTTCTGTTTTTCACAAAAGCACATGGAGGCTTTGAAAATGAAGACTTCACTTTTACATTATTTCATCTTTAAACAAACTTCGACACGCACGGCTACGCCCCTGGCGTTTACTTTGGCGTGTATTTTCTTGTTTGCCCCAGCGCCTCAAGCGTCGGGCCAGGCAGAATGGGCGGGGTTCGATGCACTTCCGTACAACAATGCTACTATTGAGGTCGATCCTGAAACAGGAGATCTTGTAGCGACGGGCGGTATTGGCGGCGAGTTCGGCGTAGAGTTTACCGTCCCGCAATCAACCGGTTTTGAGGTTAACATCAATCCCGAAGGTGATTTGCGACTCGGCGAAGTCATGCGCGCCTGCGCTACCGGCGACGTCGCCGGAGAAAATGTCGACATCGCCGTCATGCAACTGGAAGGCTTGAACGATGCCGGCGGAGAGGCTGAATACACGGTAGCCTGGGCCGAGCAAATGGCGGTGCAGGAAGTCTGGCTCGTCCTTTACGACAACAACTGCAAACCCATCGGCCAGCAAAAGATAGACGTCGATGTAGCCTTGCTCCTGCAGGGCATCAATGCGCCCTGCCTGAACAGATTCCGCTGCGACCCCAAGCCGGGGTTTCCGGGTGTGTTGGGATTCTGGAATTGCATAGAAAGCAAAAGCCCGCTGCAGATTACGATCAACGAAATCACGTATACCGGCGTATACAAGTTTTGTCTTTTTGCCTGCCCCAAGATTCCGCCGACCTGCTTAAACTCCGCCAAATTCACGATCGAAAATCGCAGTAGTTTAAGACTGACGGACGCGGCAGTTCAGTTCGCCGAGGCCAGCCCTTTTGCCAATAACATCGGCGATACAAGACTTATTCCACAGAAACCCAATATCATCGTCGGCCTGCCGGAAGGCGGCGAAGTCGGCGGCGCCTGCCTGCTGTTCGATGCCGCGGCCGCCGCAGGGATGGAGTTTGGCCCCATGGAGACAGGCACACCCGGGGCTACTGCGACATTCGTGGGCCGTGGAAGTGTGGCCGATAATCCCGAAGGCGAAATCGGCTCGGTGACTTCAACTGACAACGGCGACGGCACGTTCGATGTGGATGCCAACTTTGATGGAATCGGCGCAGAAAGTTTCTGCGTCGTTGTGTGGCTTGGCGACGATCGCGTTTTAGTCGCCGATGGTCTTGTGGATCAGATCGGCACGATTGGTTCCGGTTGTAAAAGTGTCGAAATCCAACTGCCCGGCAACGACAATCCCTGCATTGAAATGGTGCTGGCCGCAGCCGCAACAGTTGACATTCCTGGCTTCGGCGCTGTAACCGGCGACCGCATTGTTATCAAATCCAAGGCTCCGGCCGTGACAGTACAGGATGTTCGCGAGGCGGATATCATCGCCGCCGATGGTTGGAGCGACCTGACCATCACCGGCGCGCCAAACACGCCCGCACGCGACTTCGCAAGTGGTTTCCCGCTCGTTCCACTCGGCGGTGCGGAGATATCAGAGAACGAAGCGGGTGCGACGGTAGTTGGCGTTCCTCCAACGGCCACGCCAACGCCAACTTTCGGCGTCTGTTTTGAAGTCGAACGCGCCACCGGTTTTGAAGCGCGCGTCGAGCCCATGAATATGCCTGCCGGCGGGCGCATGGACTGTATCGCACGCGGATCGCTGCGCAACAATCCCAACCAGGTTGTGGTTCAAGGAACTTTGATAAATGCCGACGGCGCAACCGGGACGGCTCGCGCCGACTGGAATCCTGATATGGCGGTTGAAAGTCAGCAATACGTATTCTTGAACGATCAGGGGGAAATCCTCAGTGAAGGCACAATGTCTGCGTTTGACGATCTTCAGTTGAACATCCCGGAAGGACTTGTCATCTGTCGTAAACGCGTCCGATGTGACGACCGCTTAAAGGACGGATTTGAATGGCTCTGTTTCACCTTTTACATGCCGATCATAATAGTGGACCCGAATTCAGGTATTGAAATCGGGGAAATCACTGAAATCTGGTTGATCGCAGAAATCAGTGGCCCGGACCCCGAACTCGACTTCCTCAGCGAATATGACATTGTGGTCATGGACGTAGACGATGGTTTTGTGTTAAACAACGCCCAGGTGCAGTACGCGGAACAGGGCGTCTTTGTCGACAATCTGGGCGACGCGCGTTTAACCGCCGATGCACCTGCTGTTACAATCAGCAACTTCGGCGACAATGACGGTTTTCAGGACGGCGGCTGTTTTGTCATTGACGATCCATCCACCCAGGCGGAACCGCCTACGGATGCAACGCTGGAATTCGACGACATGACGGTTGAACCTGAAGAAGGCGGAACCATGTATTTCCGTGCCGTCGGCTGCGTGGAGGGCAGTGAGGAAGACGTTGAAATCGGGTATATCTGCACCGAGCGTCTCAATGAAGGCAAATACCTGATGACCGCCAACTTCCTGAACATCGGTTCCACGGCATTTAACGTGTTCCTCTACAAGGAAGGCGTCCAGGTTGCGATGGACACCTGTTTAACAGATTCGGTCGGCTGCCTCTGGACAGGTTGCAAATCCGCTGCCGTAACCGTTGCGGAAATTAACGGTACTTGCCTCGTCATCACGCTTCCCGGCTGCTTCGAGTTCGAACTGCCCGACGGCACAATCTGGGAAGTCGATAGAATCGTGATTAAACCCAAAGACCCCAATCAGACGGTAATTTCCATCAAGGAAGTTGACATCTTTGCCAATCGCGACTGGCCGCCAATGACGATTCGCGACGTCAGCACGGCCGGACTCATTGTCGGTGTGAATGATGCCCAGCGCATTCAGCGCAGTTCTGTCTTCAACCTGCACCCGGTCTACCCCAACCCGGTCAACCAGGTTGCAACCATCGATGTTAACATATTGAAACCGGCCCTGCTCGACGTTTCAATTTACGACATCGCCGGCAACAGGATCGCGACGCTGGACCGCAAAGCTCTGAACCCGGGCGAGTATTCGTTTAACTGGGACACAAACACAAAGCTCGGCGAATCCGTCGGCAACGGCACGTACATCGTACGTGTACAGGCTCTGCCCTTCGGCAGCGGCAACGCCGTCAGCCAATCCGCAAAAATGACGGTTATGCGTTAAGCAACACGACGCCCTTACTCGTAATCAGGTGAAGCGTTGGTAGTGCCGAACCTGATCCTCGAGACGACGAACGTGGGGTTCGCGCAAGCGGGCCCTGCGTTTTTGTGCTTAAATATTAAACACAGACCTGACATTCCAGAGCGCTTCGCCGCACCTGCGGCTTGCTTTTTTCTTTTGTTAATCACCGGGATTACAGTCGGTGCGTTTTAATCCCGTTGACAAACAAAATAGTCAAAGAGCCTGAGGCCGGCGCAAAGCGACGCGCCTCAAAGCGATCAGCGGCGGTCCGGAGCGTACAATCAAACGACCATGCATTTCGCTCAGGTTCCGGCAGTGTGTCGCAAACCCGTCAATGTCTATCGTTCAGATGAAAAACCAGTACGTTCGGAGTTAGAAACGCACATTCGCCGGGAAAAAGACAAACATGCGGCAGCGCTGTGGCGATGTTTTGGCTTGGTCGCCCAAACGGGCGGTAAACGTTGGTCAACGGGCGGTTTTGTCGGTTAAACGGAAGTGCTGTTAAAAAAGGGCGTACTCCACCGTGATCAGGACCCACCCCGACACCACCTCCTCCAAAGGACGATACCCACCAATATAACTTCCCTTACCCGCGCTCCGCGGGCTCGTTCAGCATACCATCAAACCATGGGGGCTCAAGCCGCGCAGACAACCGGTCCGTCCGCGCTCCCACAAGCTTAGTCATAAATCACCTCCACAACTCAGCTAAAAAACCAAGCGTAGCCAAAAACATGGGTAAACGCGCCGGATTGGCCACTGAACGAATGCCTGCACAGAAAACGACAAAGCCGGAGCGCCATCGACGCCCCGGCTCTGCACATACACAAAACAGCCAATAACACCGCACAGAGTTCAGATCAAGGTCCGCAAATGTCGATCTGCTGACCGATCTCCGTCGTCTGGATCGTGATCGAACTGTTGAATATCGGGGTCACCGACGTCACCTGGATGGACGTGGGGGTGACCGGATCAGCCATACTGTGATCAAGCGGAGTAATCGCGATCGGGCAGGGATTGCCTCCGTTCTGCCCCGTCTGACCGCCGGGTTGCATGTTAAACAAATACTGATCCCCGGCCTGGGCGGCATCCGTACGGCCCGCCACATAATACGGCAGGAGCAGGTTGTAGTTAAAACCGATGGACCGCGCCGTGCTGTAGGTCAGTTGATCGCCGTACATATTTTGAAAGACAATCGGTGTACCGGCCGACGAAATCATCATGCCCAGCGCTTCGCCGTAAGCCGCGCCGCCATGGTTGGTCTGTCCCACCAGGATCAGATCGCCGCTGATGATCGTTCCCGTGTTTGAACGCTGTGCAACGTCGTAGGCCGTTTCGGCCGACGGCACCGGGTTCTGCAACACGTCGTAGCGGTTGGCCCACTGTTTAACAAGCAGGTCATCCATCGCCAATACACAAATGTCATTGGCATAAAACGTACCGCTGTAGGTTTCTCCAACGAGATTGACCCTGTCAGTCAACGGACCGCCGCAGGGACCGAAGGACGTCGTTTCCAGGTTAAACGCCCGGTCGTTTTCCACGCCGCCGAAAGATGCAGCATTGTGAAAAATCGGTGCACCGTTCTGCGGATCGACCCGCACAACCCACATGTCGTAGTTGCTTGTACCGTTGAAGCTGTTGCTGGTTCCGACGGCATACACAAAGTCCGGGTTGGTAAAGTTGAACGCCCCCGGTCGCACTGCGTAAAACTCGTCCGCTCTGTCGCTTCCCGAAGGACCGGAATAAATGTAGAGCCAGTCCATTGCCAGCGTCACCTCGTCGACCTTCAACAGGAAACCGTTCTTGGTTCCGTTGCCGAAACTTTCCGTCGTACCGGCAATTAACAGATCGTTGCCATAAGTGGCATTGTCCGGCAACTGGATGATCGATGTACCACCGTCATCCTGAAAACCGCCAAATACACGCGCCACCGTCGGAGCTCCGCCATAGGGCGCTCTCGCAACCACAATGTCAAAACTACCGTTGTCGGGATTGCGGATACCCGTGGTCCAGGCAATCCCGGAGCCGTCGTTTAACTCGAGCATCGAGGCATCGACATCCCACGCCTCGACGTCGTGCATTATTCCGCGCCAGACGGATCCAAGCGGGTCGGTATAAGTAATGAGGACGTTGGGCGGATTGGAGTTAAACGCGGATGCCGCATTGGACGCGTGTGTTCCGCCGATTGTGAACGACCACCCCAACAGGCTGCCATACTGCCCGCCGATGACCTTGTGTGCATTGTCCGGCTCATTGTCGCCACCAAACTGAACTTCCCATTGCCCAAGTGCGGTCTGCGGCGTGTACAGCAGTGCCGCCAGCAGAATCGCCGCACAGATAAAGCGCGGTATGTGTAAAATGCGCAAATACATACATCTATCTCCCGAGAATATCATTCTGAAATTGTGTTGAAGTTTAACGGCTTAGTCGTGAACAATAATGGTTTCGCTTTGCACGTCGGCGCCGGTCCTGATGCTGATGGTGTACGCGCCGCTGCTCCATCCCTGAGTGGAGATCGTATGGTTGCGCACGCCGCCGACAACGCTGCCGTCAATTTCCATCAGCGTGCGGCCCAGCGCGTCCGCCACAGTGATAACGGCGTCGCCGGGAATGCGTTTAATTAAACGCAGGCTGATGTCCTCGCCCGAGCCGACCGGATTTGGCGCCAGGAAGAAGGAGTTTGTACGCGCCGACTCCGCCGTGGTGCTGCGCACCAGGTCTTCGTCCATTTCAACATCCGTCGGCAGCGGCGGCGCTGGATTCGGCGGCCCCTGGCAGAACTGTTCAACATCGCTCTGCATGTCGATGGAAAAACTCGGCGCTACCGGCGCGGATATCGAATAAGTTGAGGGTGAAATTGCACTTACCGTTCCGAAGTCGTCGTTACCGGGGTTAACGGGATCCGCGCAGGATTGGCTCGTGTTAATGTCAAGCCCCGTCTGCAAAGTCGGCGTGGCATATGCAATCCACTGGTCGCCGCCGCCGGGTCCGTTGGAATAGGTCGTCCCGCCGAAGTAGTAGCCCACTCCGGGCGTCACGTCCAGCGATCGCGCCGTCTCGTATTCGTCGCTCCCATACACGTTCGCGATCACGACTGCCGAGGCATTGTCAATCTCCATGGCAAATGCGTTGCCGTTCGGTTCGGAGAAATTGTTGGTTTGTCCGACAACCACCACGCCCCCGTCATTTGCCAGGTTCGGCTCGACGGCATATGCCACGTCCCAACTCGGATCCGTTGCATTTGGAATGTTGTACACCCGGTGGAATGTGCCCGCAGCGCCGAGAGAGCCGTTAAATCTCGTCCGGATTACCGTTGCGTCGCTCTGCGTCAGCGGAAACAGTTGTGTCTGATACGACTCGCCCACCAGCGTTACAAATGATTCCGGAATGTTCGGATTGTGGGTCTGCGTCAGGCTGTATCCGCGGTCGGTGCTGTTGTTGGCGCCGTCGTAGACAGTCGAGGTGTTGATGATCGCAAAGTTGGTCAGGCTGATGTTAAGCAACCAGATGTCGTCGTTAAAGTCGAGTATGTTGGCGCCGTTAGTTGCGCCGACAACATACACGTAGTCGCTGGAGCCGTAGCCTTCTATATTGTCCTGACGCACACAGTAGAAGCGGTCGTTGGCGTTTAATCCAGGGGACGAGCAGTCATAACGCAAACCCGCCTGTACAATGCCATTGTTGTCGATGCGAATTAACACTCCGTCGTTGTCGCCGTTCGAATTTTCGTAGATACCGGCTACAACCAGATCACCCGCATATGTTCCGCTTTCCAGCAGCGTAATCGACGTGCCGCCGTCACGACCAAATGATCCAAAAAAGCGCGACCACAAAACCGTTCCCGTGTAGTCGATGCAAATGACGGCAATGTCGTAACTGCCGGTATTTTCATTCCACACGCCGGTGGTAAACGCAAACTTGTTGTCCGAAGGAATTTCGACAATTGAATAATCTTCGTCCCAGGACTGCAGATCAAAGGCCCAGCCGATAACGCCGGTTCCCGACGGATCGGTGTAGGTCACGTACAGATTGGGCGGGTTGTTGTCAAACCTGAATCCGTAGCTGTCCGTTCCGCCGATTGCCAGCACACCGTCTTCAAAACCGGGCGTTTGTGTGCGTTCGACTTTGTAAGCCGTTTCAAGGTTCGGCCCGCCGACGCCCGACTCCCACGAGGGTTGAGCGTTTAACGGCCCTGTTAACAAAAACAACATCGCAATCAAAGTTGTAATCGCGCTGGGTACTGAAAAGTTTGGGGTAATTTTCCGCTTGTCGCGGACAGTTCTTTGCATACAAATCTCCTCCCGCCCGCCAATACACATTGGCCGGAGCGGATTCTGAGCGTTGAATGATCTAACTAATTATAGTGGATGCATGCCTGCATTCCGTTGGCGCAACCAGGTTTTTTTGGCAACGGACACACGCCGGCCGCTCACTCCGCTGCAGCGGATGGACCGGTATGAATTTCAGACACGTGGTTGTACTGTTTAAACAGGTGTTTAAACTGCCGAGGCGATCGATTCGAACGGGTCAATTCAGATTATGTCAGGCGGACATGCACGTGATAATTCGGCACAGGGCCGCCTGTTGGGTCCTTCCGGAAACAACTGCCCTGGTTGTTTAATTGTTGTGCTGGGGGCGCGGCTGTATGCATGGTACGATTCAAACACCGCTGCTGTGTGGCAGCAGATGTAGGGTACTCGCTTCCGGTAAAATAAGGTACTGCAACACCTTGCAAGGTGTTCGTGTGTTTGGGACTACTGTAAAGAGATTGTCTTATCAACCAACCACGTTAAACGTGCCACTTACGTGCAGAGGGGGCACGTCGGCATGAGGATGGCGGCGAATCAACAGACTGCGAGTCGCATGGCGGTATTGGCAAATTCACCTGCTGTGACCATATGCGACATGATCTATTAAGTCGCATGTCTGTTTAAACACGTGGTGAATGTACACTATCCAACATCAAATGTCAACATAATTTTGGATTTATTTTTCATCTCCTGCCGCAGAAATCGGAGACCGTAATTTTGCAATAACACTGAAAACTTACCGCCCGGATACTTATGCTTTCAAAAGCGCACCTGCTCGTTTCGGCCTTATTCTTACAACCCGTGTTAACAACCCGCCTGAAAAACGCAATCAATTCACTCATACTTACTGTTGCCGTTCAGATCGAAAGGTGGCCGCAGCTCGTGCCGACGGGACCCAGCAGAGCTTCGCCCCGCCTGCGGCATGGCTTGCTTTTCTTTCCTGTTCGTCAAAGGGTGTTCAGCCGACATTCTTGCTGTGAGACGACTTCGCTTGATTGTCATGCGCAGTTTAACGACGGAACAGTCGCCGCAGCGATGTTAACTCCGCCGTGTTTAACAGACCTCCGAAATACAACACAATGACAAACAAGAGAAGCCCGCCCAGACGGCAAAGCATGGCAGGCAGAAGTGTCCAGTCCTGCGTCAGAATCTCCACAGCCGCCCAGTCCGCCAGCGCCAGGACCACAATTATCAGAATGCGGCTCCATTCGTATTGCACCGCGTACAGTGAACGCGAGGCAAAATACAACACACCCGCGCCAACAAAATACGCCGCAAAGGTCGCCCAGGCCGCGCCCGCAATGCCCATGGAAGGAATCAGCAGAATGTTGACAAGAACGTTAACACAGGCGGCGCTCAAAGTTGACCAGGCCAGCAAGGACGTCTTTTTGGCGATGTACGGCCCCACCAACAGATTCGTGCTGATACCGTGAAAAAAGTAGCCGCCGAGCACAATCGGGATGATAAACAAACCGCCCCAGTAGCTCGCGTCTATCAGCGTCAGTCCGCCCACCGGCATCGTAACGATATATTCCATGAAAAAGGCCACGACCAGAAATATTACCATCGCCCCAACGACGAACCAGGTCATCACGCGCGAGAAAAGTTTTTTGGCCTCTTGTTCGGGGCCGGCCGCCTCGCGCAAAAAGAAGGGTTTCCAGGCGTAGTCGAAAACCGTCACAAACATCATCATGGGAATCGCCAGGCGGTAGTTGGCCTGGTAGATGCCCACTGCGTCAGCGCCGGCCAGTGCCTTGAGCAAGGGGCGGTCGATCAGTTGAAGTACAATTGCTGCAAAGGAAGCCGGAATGGTCGGCAGGCCAAAGCGGAACATCTCGCGCAGGAGTTCGACGTCAAAATACGGACGCAAACGCCGCCACAGAATGTCCGCGGTCATGACCAGCCCCGCAGCGGATGAAAGCAGGCCCGCGTAAAAAATGCCGGCAACGCCCCACTGGAAGACAAACAGGAAAACAACATTGGCGACGACGTTCAGGACGATAACGGCAAACTTGGTGAGGGCAAAACGTTTAGCGCGGCCTTCCATGCGCAACAGCGCAAAAGGGATCAGCACCAGCGCGTCGAACAGAGCTATCAGCCCCGCCGCCCGCACCATATCCGCGCCGAGGTCGATCTGCGCCGGGCCGCGCAGGAAATCGGCGGCAAACACAATCAGCAGCGTCAGCAAGCCGGAAATTGCGGCCAGGCTGATAAATGACAGGCTGAAGACGCGGTCCGACCTGACGCGGTCGTCGCGCGCAAAAAAGCGGAAAAAGGCGGACTCCAGGCCGAAGGAGTAGAAAATGTTGGCAAAGGCGATCAGCGCAAACAGATTGGCGACCTCGCCCAGCTCGGCCGGTTCAATCACGTGGGTGTACAGCGGCGTCAGGAAAAAAGTCAGGAAACGGCCGAGCACCGTGCTGACCCCGTAGATCGCCGTTTCTGAACCAAGGCGCCGCAATTTTGACGTCATAAATTTCCCGTTGAGTTCGACGCCCACCGCGGAACGGAGGGTTCAACAGATTCCCGGGCACTGATTCCGGCCTCTGCGCGTCCATGCTGCGGCAGTTTCCGGGCTGCGCCGTCAAAGTGCAGATTGGTTTGACCGTCGCACGGATTTCGATAAATTTGCAGCCGTGCCGTCGGGCGTTCCGCACGCCGGCATCCGGCTCCCGGCCTAACTACTGCCTGACCTAACCTTACACATTCCCCGATTCGGCCATGCGAAACTACGAAAATTTGCGCCGCGCGTTTTTCAGCTCGACACTTCTGCTTCTGGCTTCTACCACGCTTTGTCTGGCGCAAAGTGATTCCACAGAACTGGTGCAGTTCTATGAAAAGCACGTCGGCTACCTGGCGTCGGACCAGCTTGCCGGTCGCGGTACCGGTACGGACGGCGAGCGCATGGCCGCCAAACACCTGGTCGATTTCTTCAAGTCCAACGGCCTCAAACCCGTCGGCAGCTCCTACGAACAGACCTTTCCCGTCGTGACTGCGCTGAAACCGGCAGCGGGCAACGCCTGCGACGCAAAGATTCGCGTGCTGCGTCCGGGCATGCCGCCGGAACGCGCCCTGCAGGTGCCGAGATCCTTCAAAATCGGCGAAGACTACACGCCGCTGGGCCTCTCTTCCAACGGCAGCGCCTCCGGCGGACTCGCATTTGTCGGCTTCGGCATTTCGTCTCCGGCCGACGGCTATGACGACTACGAAGGCATCGACGTCAACGGAAAAATTCTCGTGATCCTGCGCGGATCGCCGGACCACAACGACTATCACGGGCCGCACAACGATGCGCGCCGCGATCCGCACAGTCCGCTCAACAGCCACATGGCGTTGACGACCAAGGTGTTGACCGCGCGCGAACACGGCGCGGCGGGCATCATATTTGTGACGCCCATGGGCGATTCGGCCAACGTGCTGATGCCGCTGCAGGCCGACCGCATGGCGCACGACCTGGGCATTCCGGTCGTTCAGTTCAAACGCACCTCGATCGTGCATCTTTTTCCACCCAAAAAGGAATCGCTGCAGCAAACCGAAGAGCGCATTTTTGCCTCGCGCAAACCTGAGAGCGTCATTCTGCAAAATGCCGAAATCTCCATAACGGTGGCGCTGGACGAAGTGACGTCGGAAGCGCGCAATGTCATCGGGATGATTCCCGGAACGGACGGCAGCCTGAAATCGCAATACGTCGTTGTCGGCGCGCACTTCGACCACCTGGGCATGGGCGGCGCCGGTTCGCGCTACGAGGGCAAGGACCCGGCAATCCATCACGGTGCGGACGACAACGCCTCAGGCACTTCAATGATGATGAGCCTGGCAAGATACTACTCGCAAAACCCGCCCAAGCGCCCGATGATCTTCATGGGTTTTTCCGGTGAGGAAATGGGACTGCTCGGATCGAATTACTTCGTTAAAAATCCGACCGTGCCGCTGGAATCGATCGTATTCATGCTGAACCTCGACATGGTGGGTCGCCTGCAGGACAATAAACTGAACGTTATGGGCACGGGTACGTCGGCCGAATTTGAGCAGCTGGCCCTCGCCGCGGGTGAAGCCGGTGCGCTGGAAATCACGACCAATGAAGACGGTTTTGGACCGAGCGACCACACCTCCTTCTACAGTCACCAGATTCCGGTTATGATGCTGTTTACAGGCACGCACGACGACTATCACCGCCCGACGGACACCTACGACAAAATCAACTACGGCGGTATGGCGAAGATCTTCCGAGCGGCAACGCATATCGTGGACGACATCGCCAATGCGGCCGACACGCCGCACTACCAGAAGACCAAGTCGCCCGACAAAGCGGGCAGCTCCATGGCCTTCTCGGTATATCTCGGCACAATTCCCGACTACTCCGATCACCCCAAAGGACTTCGTCTTTCGGGCGTGCGCGACGGAGGCCCGGCCGACGAAGGCGGCATGCGCGCCGGCGACATTATCGTCCAGTTTGGTGAAGTCGAGGTCAAAAATATTTACGACTACACCCACGCACTCGGCAAATACAAACCCGGCGATGTCGTCGACATCACGGTTCTGCGCGGGCCGATGGAAGACAAATCGGTCACGCTCAAAGTAAAAATGGGCTCCAAATCCGGCGGCAAACAGTAAAGGTTCGCGGCGGGAGAGATAGTCACACTCACCGGACCAACGAACATCATACGAGTACAAGTCAGCAATTGCGGCCGTTCCGATGGGGGCGGCCGTGCATGTGCGCTACCCAAAGGGCAAGAATGAGCGAGCCGTCAGAAAACGCCGAGGCGCTGCAGCGCGCCGACTTCAGCATACCCAACGCCATCGGCAAAACGCTGGACGTAACGGTGCGTTATCGCGAGGGACTGGTTGACCAGCCCGTCGTTCTGCTGCTGCACGGATTCAAAGGATTCAAAGACTGGGGCTTTTTCCCCCATGTGGCCGAACAGATAGCACACTGGGGAGCCATCAGCGTAGCGATGAACTTCTCGCTCAACGGCATCAGCCTCGGCTCCGACGTGTTTGATCGCATCGGCGATTTTGCCAACAACACCATTTCGCGTGAAGTAGCCGACGCCGCGGAAATGGTTGAGGCCATCAGCAGCGGCATGCTGGATCCGCACGTGCCGCTGAGCAAGATGTGGAACCGGCGCATGTACCTGCTGGGACATTCGCGCGGCGGCGGCATCGCGCTGCTGACCACGCGCAATTTCAACGGCCGCGTGCACAAAACCTGCGTCTGGAATTCCGTCGGCCGCTGGGGCCGCTACACCGAACGCCAGGAGAATATCTGGCGCGACAAAGGCTACTTTGAGATCAGCAACCAGCGCACCAAACAGGTGCTGCGCATGAACCTCTCCTATCTGGAAGACATCGAACGCAATGCCGAGCGCCTGGATCTGCTGCGCGCCGTCGCCGAGAGCCCGTCCGACGTCCTGCTCATTCACGCCGAGCAGGACCTCTCCGTGCCGATTGAAGCTGCGGAAAAACTGCTGGCGGCTGCCCGCGCACACGACGCAGCCGGCGCACATTCTGGCGGCGGCGGACGCAAGGTAGAGCTCGTGCGCATTCCCAAAAGCGGCCACACGTTCGGCGCGGTTCATCCGTTTCAAGGAACGACCAGTAGCCTGAACGACGCCCTGCAAGCGACCCGTGAGTTTTTTGCACTATGATCAGAACCGCTGTTTTAACGTCTCTGTTGTTTTTGACTTTCCTGGCGGCGGGCTGCGAACTGATAACCATCGGACCGCGCCACGCCCCCCAGGCCCCCCTGCCCGACATCGACCAGACAACGGCAGTGGGCGCAGTCTATTTGTTTAAGGCGGAACTGGACCAGACCAATACCGACGCAGCATCGTTCATGCTGGCGGAACAGGACGGCAAACACATGCCGGCGCTGGATAAGTACGAGATGCAGTGGGAACTGCTGCGTTATGCCCAACTGATTGCGGGCAAAGAGATCACGCGCGTTCAGACCGACACCTTGTCCAACGCCAGCTATGCCGTGACAGCGGAGTTTAGTTATATTACGACCCTGCGATTTACCACGGTGCTGTTGGAAGACAAGTGGTTTATCTCGTCAATTGCCCTGATGTAAGTTGTTTAACAGGTCGGGAGAACACCCATGCGACTGCTCATCGCGGCGGCGCTGCTGCTGATGTATCTGCCTGCTTTGGCCGAAGATTTCTCCCTTCCGGAACGCGCCCACAATCTGATCGACTCCGGGCTTGTAGCGCTGGACATGGACCGCGACGGCCTCTGGATGCCCTGGGACGCCTACCCCGATGACGACCACCGCCTGAATGTGGTAAAAGACCTGTTTGCCGAACCGCTGAAAACATTCGACGCGGCAGCGCTCTACGCCCAGTGGGCCCGGCAGAATCCGAATCAGCTGGCCCAGGAAATGATGCCCATCCTGCGCCTGGGAACGTTCAAAAATCCCTCGCTGGTCAACATGCTGCCGGCGCGCAGGCTGGATGAAATGTTGAACACGCGACTCGACAGCAGTGCAGGCGCCGTGGCGGCCGCAATTATCAGGCAATACCTGGCGCCGATGCTCGTGGCCGACGAACTTGTACGCGAATCCCGCGGCGGCATAAAGTACAGCAACTACGCGCTGCTGCAACAGAGAATTGACTCAATGCAGATGTACTCGGAAGAAAGCAGCCGCGCCTCCGTGTACGAACTGAAATCAGCGGAGCGCGCCGAAGAACTGGCCGCCCGCAATTTCTTCGCGGCCGCGCGCGATGCGGAAAAATTACAGGCACTCTACTCCGCCGGCATCGGCCTGCACGCTCACTTCAACTCGCTGCTTAAAACCGGCGCGGACCTGCGCGAATACTACTCCAAAGAACTCAAAACAGTTACGCTCGAATCGCCCTACGGACGCATCGCCATCGGTGGTCCGGGCGACGACCTGTACGAGGGCGACTACCTGTTTATTTTTGACGTCGGCGGCAACGACACCTACCTGACCAAACGGCCGGAGGGCAAAGACGATCTGATTAACCATCCGGTCCGTTGTTTAATCGACCTTGACGGCAGCGACACCTACCTGGGCGGCAATTACTGTCTCGGCTCTTCCCTCTTCGGCATCGACCTGCTCTACGATCTCAGCGGAGACGATACGTATGCCGCGGGCGATTTCTCGCTCGGTTCGGCCATGTTCGGCGTGGCCATCCTGGAGGACCGCGGCGGCAACGACACGTATAAAGGCGGGGTTTTCACCCAGGGTGCGGCGGCATTCGGCATAGCCATGTGCATCGACAGCGACGGCAACGACGTGTGGCGTGCCGCGGCAAACGGCCAGGGTTTTGGATTTACGCGCGGTTTTGGTGCGGTAATCGAAACGCGCGGCAACGATCACTTCATTACGTCCAGCCCCTACCAGGACTTCCTGCGCTACGAACAGCACTTCATTTCCTTTACCCAGGGCGCGGGTCTCGGCTATCGGCCCTACGCTTCCGGCGGCATCGGAATGTTAAGTGATTTTCACGGCAACGACACCTACGTCTCCGATATTTACGGGCAGGGCACGGCCTACTGGTATGCGCTCGGCCTGCTGGTCGATGGTCGCGGCGACGACCGCTACGTGGCATATCAGTATGCACAGGGTGCGGGCGTTCACCTCGCTCATGGCGTGCTGCTGGACGTCATGGGCAATGACAACTACCTGAGCCACGGCGTCTCCCAGGGCTGCGGACACGACATCGCATTCGGCGGCCTGATTGATCTGGACGGCGACGACGACTACATTGCCGAGAGCCTCTCTCAGGGCGGGGGCAACGCAAATGCCGTTTCTCTTTTGTTAGACTCTCGCGGCAACGACGCCTACAGCGCCAGGACCTTAAACAACATGCAGGGATTCTCCGATTTCCGGCGCGAGTACGGCATGGTCGGTTTGTTCGTCGACGGGGCGGGCCGCGATCTGTACACAAAACCGGTCAGCGACAGCGTCCACCGCAAGTCGACTTACGGCGCGTTTCGTGATATGGAAATGGCGTTGAACGAACAGACCACCACGGGCGATTCGCCGGACGCCGCCGACGCGGATTCATCAAATGAGGAACGCGATCCGCTGGCCGGCGACATCGACAGCCTGTTCACCCAGGCCTCGGCGGCGCCCCAGAAATATCAGTACAATGTACAGCCCGCGCGCGAGAAAATCCGCGACATGCTGGAAGCGGCGCTGCCGTATCTGGCCGGACGTCTCTCCACCGAATCGGCACGCGAACGCCACGCGCTTACAACCGTCATGCAATTGCTCCACGACACAATTCCCGCACCGGTTGTTAAACAACTGCGCGATTCGCTGCGCTCGACCGACCCGCGCACCGTGCTGATGTGCCTCTCGATTGTCGGACGCATCAAAGATCCCGGCGTCAGCCCGGAGTTGCACGATCTGATCGCTCATTCCAATTGGCGCATTCGCTCGGCCGCGGCGCTGCAGCTCGGTAAAATGGGTGCACAAGCCACCCCGGCGGCGCTGGAACGCCTGCTGGATGATAAACATATTCATGTACGCATGCGTGCGGCATACGCCCTTGGACTCCTGATGCCGCCCAACCTGCTGCAGATTGCCCGCACTTGTTTAAGCGACAAAAGTCAACTCGTACGCAACGGATTTATTGAAGGTCTGCAGCGCGGCGACACGGTGCTGAAACCCGACCAGTTCCGCGGTCTGTACCGTCTAACAAACTTGCCGCTGCGCCAGGCACGCATTGCGGCGCTCATAACACGCGTGGACAGCAATCTTGTTAAAAGTGCGGACGTGGCCCGCTGGATGGAGGAACTGCCGGCAGACGCACGAGAAGCCATGTACAGCGCGGTAAACAGCTCTGAGCTCTGGCGCAAACTCGTCTATAATAACCGCCGCAAAGAACCGCTCCGCGAACTGCGCGAAATCATCGACGCCTGGAAACCCTCCTGATCGTCAGGAGTTAAACACATGCTGCAGCACTACTACACCCTTTTTCATGTTGCCGCCGAACTCGACGTGCTGCGCGGCTGTGTGCTGAGCGAAGCCTACACGCAGTTTAAAGGCACGGCATTCCTTCAGTTTGAAGACCACGAGCGCACCGGCGTGGTGGAATGCAGTTTTGATCCGCACTTGAGTGCAATTTTCCTCAAGCCGCGCTTTGCGCGCGCACGCCGCAACAGCATGGATCTGTTTAAAAGCCTGATCGGCCTTACGCTGCAATCGGTGTCGATTCCGCCGAATGAACGCATCATTACTTTTAACTTCGGCACGGCCGCGCTGCACTGCGCCATGTTTCACGGCGGACGAGGCAACATGCTTGTTACGGATGCGGACGGCAGTGTCGTGGATGCTTTTATGACGCCCTTCTCTGAACGTATTCTTGCCTTTGTGCCGGACGGCCGCACCGCGCGTGCACTGGCGGACATGCCGCCCAATTTGCGCCTGGACAAAGCGCTGACGACGTCGCTGCAGTTGAGCGGGCGTCCATATCAGCAGGAACTGGCGCAACGTTTAAACATCGACCTCGGCAAATCACTTGATTCTCACACTGCCGAAGACTTAAACAAGATTGAACAATGCGCGGCCGACATTCGCAGCGAGTGTTTAAGCGCAGAACATTTCTATCTGCAATCGACAGACGAGGAAACTCCGCTGCTCAGCATGATTCCGCTGACCGATGATGTCGAAGAGTTTGACGGTATAAGCGAAGCGATCCTGCAACGCATTATCCGCACGCGCCGCTTGCAGCGCGACCGCGGCAAACGAAGTGAGATTGAAACGCTCTTAAACAAACTGGACGACAAAACGGGTCGTGCACTTGCCAACCTTGAAAGCGAAAAAATCGGCGCGGAGCGCGCCGCCCAGCGCCGCCTCTACGCGGAAATGATCATGGCGCGCGGCGACCTCCATAAAAAAGGACTGGATGAGATTGTCCTTGAGGATTGGGAAAACACAGAACACACTATTCCGCTCGACCCCGCCAAAAGTCTGCTTGAGAATGCCGAACAGTACTTTGACCGCGCACGCAAAAGCATGCAGGCCGCAGCAATCCGCGAAAAGCGTTTTTTCCAATATCTGGAGCGACAGGAACGTCTGGCTTCAGCGCGCGCGGCGTTTAACGCGGCGCAGACAGACGAAGAGCTCGACGCTTTCCGCAACAATTTTGCAGATTTGTTCCCGCCTATGCGCAAAGACAGAAATACAATCGACGAAAGCCGTTACCGCAGTTTTGACCTGGGTGAAGGGTTTATGCTCTACGTCGGACGCAACTCGGCCAACAACGACGAACTGACGATGCGATTTGCGCGACCGAACGACTACTGGTTTCACGCCCGCGGCGTCAGCGGTTCACATGCAGTGTTAAAAGGCGGCGACGGCAAATCCAAACCACCCAAATACGTGCTGGAGCAGGCCGCCGGAATTGCCGCATACTATTCCAAGGCGCGCAACGCCGGATTGACGCCGGTAGTCTACACCCAGAAAAAATACATCCGCAAACCGCGCGGCGCGGCGCAGGGTGCGGTAGCACTTGAACGTGAAACTGTCATCATGACGCGACCGAGCATCCCCGAGGGCGGGGACGAAGATTAAACAGATCGTGCGCAATTAAACCTCAGACCAAACAAGATTCAGCCACTCAATTTGTCAATTGTACCCGGCATCCTCAATCGGGCACGGTGGATCGTGAAAACTCAAGGTGTAAAACTCTGCGACTGCGATCCGTCTGCATGCGGTTTGACGCGTGCAGCAAAAGCGGCCGCATTAACAGTGCCGAGCCGGCGGGCGCCACACAGGAATGCGGTTGCGTTTGACTCAGTAGAGTATTGATCTGGTCGCGTGTCAGTTTGCCACGGTGATGGCTCCGCGGCAAAACCTTTAAACAGCCGTTGTCTGTTGCCGCATCGTCGAGGTGAATGCGAATCGTTAGCATTTCGGCCAGAAATTCAACCGGCGCTTCCACGTGCAGCACGCCATCCTTCACGCTCCAGGGCCCCCAGCCCGGCGCGCTGAAGCGTTTATCAACCGCAATCGTTCGATCCTGATGCCAGGGAACAAGCCAGTTGGAACGCGATGATTTATTAAACACAATGGCCCGGAGCAAGCGCGCGCCTGCTAGTGAGAAGTCTGAAAGTATTGCCATCAATGGCTCCGTTTGCAACCATTGCGCCACGCTCGTGAGTTTTGCATCCGCACGCCGAATTCCGGCCATTGAGGAATAACGCTCCTCGGATTCCAGTTCCGCTACGATCCGCTGCCGCGCCGCAACGTCGACTACATGTTCGCGCAACTCGAAACCCGAGTCGTTCAGGCTGTGTTTAACATCCGTCACCTGCCCCGGCATACACTTACTTGTCCTTCTCCGCGGCGGGCGACTCCGTCAAACGCCGGATCACAACCAGCGTTTTGTCGTCCTGATACTCCGCGCCTTCGGTAAATCCCATCACGTCGTCAAAAATGCGGTAAGCCAACTCCCGTGAGTCGGCGCCGGCGTGTTTAACAATCAGCTCGCGCAGCCGCTGTTCACCGAATTGGTTGCCGGCAGTGTTAAGCGCTTCGGCGATGCCGTCCGAAAACAGGACAAGATAGTCGCCGGGCGCCATGTTAATATTTTCGACGCCGAACTTCTGATCCGGCACAATGCCGAGGATACCGCCCGTCGGCTGCAGACCAATGACCTCGCGCGACGCCGCCTGAAAGTGCAGCGGCGCACAGTGGCCGGCGTTGACGTAGTGCACAAGACCGTTGGCCGAGTCGGTTAATTCGCAGTACGCCAGCGTGACAAAACGCTCCTGCGGAAAGGTCTGATAGATCAATTTGTTAAGCCGCATCATCAGCGGTGCGATGCGCGACTGAAAACCGATGCCCATGCGCATTGCGCCCGAGACAAAGAGGGCCTGCGTCGCAGCCGGCAATCCCTTGCTGGCCGCATCGCTGATGACGACGCCGCAGCGCTCGCCGCCGTCCTCGTCCGGATCGAGGTAGTCGAAAAAATCGCCGCCGACCAGATTCTGCGCCACGCTCATCCCGAAAATGTGGTAGTCGCGGAACGTGAGTTCGTGGTCCGGAACCAGACCGCGCTGAATGTCGCGCGCCATCGCCAGGTCGCGCTCCAGCGCTTCTTTGCGACTGTCGGCTTTTAGCTCCTTCAGGCGCAGCGTCACCACACTGCCGATAATGTTAATCGTGTCAAAGACATTTTCGTCCTGCCCCGGTGCGCTGAACGCGAGTGCGTAGCGAAAATAGCGTCCATTGCCGCTTTTAACGGCTTCGCCGACGCCGGTGGCCGAATACCAGCGGATGCCGGCCTCCTGCAGGACGCTGTCCGTCTCGCTGTTTAACACGGTATGGTGTGCCACCAGATCGGCAAACACGGGCTGCTGATCTATCTGAACTGTATATCCGTCCGGAATGGGTTGCACGGCGCCGTATTGATGCACCAGCACGTAACAGGGTTCGCTATCGTGCAGACGCCAGACGCGCGCCCCGTTGACCAGCAGGTCTTCGTAGTCGACAACGCTGCGGACCACGTCGCGCAGCAGTGCCAGCTCGTCGGCATAAGCGCCCGTCGTCAACGATTTGACGATCTTGTAAACTTCGCGTTGATTCATAATCCTCTCATGCAAAAAGCCGAATCGCGCCTTTGACGAACAGCTTCGCCCAAAAGTTTATACAACGCTCAGGGCGGTGCGGTGCGGTGCGGCTAACAAAGGCGCGCGGCGCTATGGTGGTCCGGCCTCCGCTCAGAGCAGTCCAAGAGTTTGCAGTTCGGCGCGGATGGCGGCATGTGTGTCGGTCTGTGCGCGCGTCAGCGGCAGGCGAATGTTTTCCTCAATCAGTCCCATTTGCGCCAGCATGTTTTTAACCGGAATTGGATTGGTCTCGGCGCCGGCAAGCTGTAAAATCGGCAGCAGGCGCAGAAAGGCGGCGCGGCCACCGGCAAAATCGCCGTCCAGACTGCGGCGCACCGCCTCGCCGAAGTGACGCGGCAGTACATTGGACATGACGGCAATAACTCCCGCCGCACCGCAGCTGATCATCGCTTGCGTCAAAATGTCGTCGCCCGCATACAGGGCAAAGCCGTCCGGCGCATTGCGTACAATCTCCATCGCAACAGCCAGATCGCCCGAGGCTTCTTTGGTGGCGACGATATTCGGACAATCCTGAGCGAGACGCAGTTGCGTCTCGGCTTCGATCATGCCGGCCGTACGGCTGGGAACGTTGTAGAGAATCACCGGCAGATCAGGCACGCTCGCTGCGATGCGACTGAAGTGCTCGTAGTAACCTTCCTGCGTCGGGCGATTGTAGAAGGGACCGACGACCAGCGCGGCATCGACGCCGGCTTCAGCCGCGGCTTTGGTCAGCCCGATGGTGGCATTGGTGTTGTTGGAGCCGGTTCCGGCAATCACCGGCACACGGCCGTTGACCACCTCCAGCGCCGTGTTGAATATCTCGAGTTTTTCCGCGCGACTCAGCGTCGCCGCTTCGCCGGTGGAGCCGGCCAGCACCAGGCCCTCGATTCCGGCGTCGATTTGTCGTTCGATAAGTTGCCGCAGTCTCGCCGCGTCGATCGTTTCATCATCCCTGAACGGCGTTACCAATGCGGTCGCCGTACCTGCGAATATTTGAGCCTTGCCCACGTCTGCACCCTGAATTTCCGTAGATTGCATCCAAACGTGCGAATATACTAAAGATTCCGCGGCCTGCATCTCCGTCAAATCTCGGTCCGGGGCTTTCGTCTGGATGCTGACGTTGTGCCGCCAATCTGCCGCACAACCCTGTCAATTCTTTCTTCGATTCATCGAACTACACAGATTCCGCATGGATGGCGCTTACCTCGTAACCGCCCGTAAATGGCGTCCGACGCTCTACAAAGACGTCGTCGGGCAAGAGCACGTAAGCCAAACGCTGCGCAACGCCGTACTGGGGCAACGACTACATCACGCATATATCTTCAACGGCCCGCGCGGCGTCGGTAAAACGACGAGTGCACGCATTCTGGCCAAGGCCGTCAATTGTCCCAACCTGACGCCCGAGGGAGAACCCTGCAACGAGTGCAGTTCCTGCCTGGAAATCGGCACCGGCCGTTCCATCGACGTCATTGAAATTGACGGTGCGTCCAACAACAGCGTCGACGACGTGCGCAATCTGCGCGAGAACGCGCAGTATCCACCGGTGCACGGCAAGTACAAGCTGTACATCATCGACGAGGTCCACATGCTGTCGACCTCGGCTTTCAACGCTCTGCTCAAAACGCTTGAAGAACCGCCGCGCCACCTGATTTTTGTGTTCGCCACCACCGAGCCGCACAAGATTCCAGCCACAATTCTTTCGCGCTGCCAACGCTTTGACTTCCGCCGCATGCAGGTGGAAGAAGTAGCCAAACACCTGCGGCATATCAGCGAGCGCGAAGGCGTCAACATCGACGACGAGTCCCTGGTGATCATCGCCAAAAAAGGCGATGGCTCCATGCGCGACTCACAAAGTATTTACGATCAGGTGCGCTCCTTCTGCGGCAACGACATCAAAGCCGCGATGGTCTACAATGCCCTCAATCTGATCGATCAGGAATTTTTCTTTGAGCTGGCCGGCGCCATCCGACGCGGTGACGTCAACCGCCTGTTTGTGATGACGCAGGAGGTTTTTCTGCGCGGCTACGACATGCAGGAGTGCCTGAGCGGCCTGGCCGAGCACTACCGCAATCTGCTGACGGTACTCGTCACCGGCGATACAGACATGATTGAAGTCTCCGGCGAGTTTGCCACGCGTTTTGAGTCGGAAGCCGCCGAGTACAAACAAACGGACCTGATGAATCTGGTGCGCATGACGCTGCAAACCGAGCAGGCCCTGCGTTTTGCGCCGCAGCCGCGCCTCCGTTTTGAGTTTGCCCTCGTCGAGATGGCGCGCATGCCGCAGGCTGCCGAACTGAGCGCTCTGCTGCACGAAATACAGGAACTGAAACAGGCCATCCACTCCGGCGCCACGCTGCGCATCGAACAGAGCGCCGCCCCCGCGCCGCGTCCGGCGGCAACGCCCACGGCTTCCGCGGCTGCGCCGGCGAGCGCGCCGGCAACTTCCGCAGCCGCGCCCGCGCGCGACAACGGACAGAATTCCGCCGCAGCGACGCCGCCCGCCTCTCCTCCCCCGGTGACAAACAAAAAAGACACGCCCCAAAGTGGGTCAGGTAGTGCATCCTCCGGCGGAGTCAGCGCCGCCTCGCTGGAAAGCGGCTGGAGCGATTTTGTGCGCGGCAAACTGTCCAACGTGCTGCTGCGCGGCTACCTGAACAAAGCCGGCCTGGTTAATGTGCAGTTTTTCGACGGGCGCATCGAGATTGAAGCGCTGGTTCCGACCGTGGGCGACACGCTGGACGAACAGCGCATCAGCCTGCAGGACGAGGTGACGGAATACTACGGCGGCAGTGTGGAAATACGCACCGGCGGCGGCTCTGCGGCCACAGGCGCTATCGATATGTTCGGCAGCATGAACGCCCCGCAGCAAAGTCAACCGTCCGGGGGCGCTTCGCCGGGAAAGCCTGAAGCGGCGCCGCGGCCCGCCGCACCCGACAAAACGCCGGCCAAAGACCAGGCCGACCTGCCGGAACTCGACCGTAAAATCATTGATCTGTTTAACGCCTCCGAGATTGCGTCGCGCTGACGGCGACGGAAAATCAGTTAAACAGTGAGAATCTCAGCATTCAGCACCTTTCATCAATCGAGCGAGGAAACCATGGCGATAGCAGCAGGTGATAAAGCCCCCGATTTTGAGGCCCCGACGGACGGCGGCGACAGCGTACGGTTAAGTGACTTGCGCGGCAAAAAGGTTGTCCTGTATTTTTATCCCAAAGACAATACGCCCGGTTGCACAAAAGAGGCCTGCGCCTTCCGCGACCACATGGCCTCGCTGACGAAAAAAGGTGCGGTGGTACTCGGCGTGAGTCCCGACAGCCCCGCTTCGCACGACAAGTTTATCGCCAAACACGAGTTGAATTTCAAGCTCGTGAGCGATGAGGATAAAAAGATTGCCGACGCCTACGAAGTGTGGAAGGAAAAGAAACTGTACGGCCGCACTTTTCTGGGCATTGAACGCAGTACTTTTGTCATCGACGAGGAAGGCGTTATCAGCCACGCCTTGCGCAAAGTACGCGTCCCCGGCCACGTCGAAGAGGTTCTGGAGTTACTATAAACCTCCGGGCCTGAAATCAACACTTGCCGCGGAATTGCATCCGCGGCTTTTCTCTGCAAAACCGATCAGTCGAATATGATAGATACGCATTGCCATCTGAACGCCAAACAATACGATGAGGATCGTGCTTCCGTCATGCAGCGCGCCTTTGACGGCGGCGTGGAAGCGATTGTTATCCCGGCCGTCGCGCCGGCCAATTTTGACGACGTACTGGAATTGACGGCTTCCGACCCGCGGCTCTACTGTGGGATCGGCGTGCACCCGCATGCGGCGCGCGACGCCGATGAGAGCGTGCTGGAGCGCGTCCGCCAACTGGCGCAACGCGAGGGCGTCGTGGCGATCGGCGAAATCGGATTGGATTACTATTACGACTTTGCGCCGCGCGACGTTCAGATTCCGGTGTTCCGCAAACAACTGCATATTGCGCGGGAGATGGATCTGCCGGTTATCGTGCACAATCGCGACGCCGGCGACGACATCATCAACATACTTCGCGAGGAGCAGGACGGCCGGCTGCGCGGCGTGCTGCACTGTTTCAGCGAGGGGCCGGAGCGCGTGCGCGAGGCGGTGGACCTCGGTTTCCACTGCTCTTTCACGGGCAATATTACCTTCAAAAAATCGACGCTTGATGCAACGGTCGCCGCGGTACCGCGCGACAGAATCATGCTCGAAACCGACGGGCCCTACCTGAGCCCGACGCCATTCAGGGGAAAACGCAACGAACCAGTGTACCTCCATCGCGTGGCAGAAAAAATTGCCGAGATTCTTTCGATATCATTTGACGAGGTTGTTTCGATGACAACTCAAAACGCCAAATCCTTTTTCAGGCTGGCGATTCTCCTGATGTTTCTGCTTCCCGCAGCGCTCGCCGTCCAGGTGCAACCCGGCTACGCCCAGGACCAATCCGGCACTGCGGAGGAAGAGGAATACTACGACGACGAACACTATTACGACGACGACGAATACTACGAGGACGAGGAATACGAAGGCTCGCTGGACGAGCCGGAAAACCCTTATCCCAAGGTCGTCGGCATCGGCCTGCTTCTGGGCGGCAACACGATTGTGGAAACCGAGACGGGCGACTTTGACGGCGACGGCGTGGAGGACTCCAAGGACATTTCCTACGACGGCCTCTTTGCCATCGGCGGCTCGCTTACCGGCGCCATCACGGACAATTTTATGGTGCAGGTCTCCTATCTCTACGCCAAGAACGACAAGGTGCTGTTACAGGGCCAGGCCAATCCGAACACGCACCAGCTCTGGGACATGGCGTTCATGTACACACCCAATCCCTACAACCGCATTTCGCTCTACTTTGCTTTTGGCCCGTCCTACATCAGCAACAATTACGACGAACGCATCGACGATGACCACTTCGGCATCAACGGCGGCATTTCGCTGGTGGGCAATCTGGATATTGGATTTGGCGTGATCACGCCGGTTCTGGAGTGGCGCGTGAGTGCTATTCTGGGCTCGCGCACTTTGGAGAGCATCGAATCGGGCGGCGAGCAGGAGCGCAGCTTTTTCTCGTCCATTCCGCGTTTTAACCTTGTCTGGTATCCGCCTCTCTGATTTGTCTCAAGTCTGATTGCACAAGGTGTTTAAGTGTTAAAACACCGGCTCTTTTGGAGCCGGTGTTTTTTTATGAGCTTTTTGTTAGTCGCGCGGAGAGGAGTCTCAGGTCATTGAGCAGCCCCATGGCGATAAGGGCCGATTGCCAGGGCAAACGGCGCGGCACCGAACACACAAGCTCAAAACGTTCCGTAATTGCCTCTGAACGGGCAGTTTTCGAGCTTTTTCAAACAGCTGTGAGCCCTTAGGGCTCACAGCTGTTTGCATATGACGTTTTATTGCCCGCTCATAGCATTCCAACGCCCGTTCATCGGCTTCAAACGCTCTTACGCTTTATCTGACCTCGGCACTCGCCATCGTTCCCGTACACTGGCACCCACGTACCGGCTGTTAAAAGACCGCCGGACTCAAGACGCCGCACCCGCTGACGAACAAAAAGAACAAGCAAGCCACGCCCGCGTGGCGAAGCGCTCAAGCCAAAAAAAAAGCGGCACAGTTTAATTTCACCGTGCCGCCAGTCTTTGTTAAAGAGTCAAACCTGAAAGTTAACGCCGCAGAGCCGCCAGCTGTTCGAAGAGTTTTTTCTCCTCGGCGCTCAGCTCGCTCGGGATGTCGATGTTAACCGTCACAATCAGATCGCCTTTTTTCTCGCTGTTGTCGGCGTGCGGCATGCCGAGTCCTTTTAAACGCAGTTTGTGACCGTTCTGCGTGCCGGGCTGGATGTTTAATTTCACCGTGCCGGACCAGGTCTTGACCTCAACCGTGCCGCCCAGAATGGCCGTGTACAGATCGACCTTCGCCTCGCGATGCAGATCGTTGCCCTCCACCGTCACTTCCTTGTCGGGACGCACGCGGATGTTAACAAACAGATCACCGGGCGTCTGGCCCGCCGCGGCAGCCGGCTCGCCCTTGCCGGAAATCTTGAGTTTCTGACCGTCGCGCACACCGGGTTTGAGCTTGAGTTTAATCTTTTTGCCGTTGACGGCGATTAAACGCTCCACGCCGCTCCAGGCCTCGCGCTGATCGATTTCCACCGTGGCTTCGTAGTTGCGCGCCTGATTCCGAATGCGCGCACGTCCGCCCGCGCCACGCGCCGCGTTGCCGTTCTCGCGGTTAAACACCGACTGGAAAAAGTCGCTGAAACCGTCGACCCCGCCGCTGAAAAACGAGCCGATATCGCCGAAGAACTGACCGCCGCCCTGTCCCTGAGCACCCTGGCCCTGGCGAGCGCCGGACGTCCACTGGCTCCAGTCAAAACCGCCCTGACCGCCGCCGCGCTCGTACTGGCGATACTGGCTGCCAAGGCGATCGTATTTCTTGCGTTTGTCCGCATCGCTTAACACGGCGTAGGCCTCGCTGATGGCTTTGAAGCGCTTTTCGGCCTCCGGATCGTCCGGTTTGGCGTCCGGGTGGTTTTCGCGCGCCAGCTTGCGGTACGCCTTTTTGATGTCGTCCTGGCTGGCCGAACGCGACACACCCAGCGTTTTATAGTAGTCCTGAAATTCCATAGAGCAGAAATCCGCACGATTTGTAGAAGTTCCGGTGTAGTAACGGACGATGGGCGTCCGACATTTTCCCGCCGCCATAATTAGCGCGGCGCTGCCTCGTCACAACGGACAAGTTTTTGCGCGCCTGCCGCACCGCTCCAGCAGGCCAATTCCTCATTCCATTTTACACACTCAATTCGGGACGCCCTATGTCATTCGAGCTGTTGCGCGAACTGTGCGCCACGCCGGCCGCCCCCGGCCGCGAAGATCAATTTCGTCAGATTGTCCGTCGTGAACTCGAGCCCATCGCCGATGAAATCACACAGGACGCGGTGGGCAACCTCTTTGCCGTGCGCAAAGGCAAGAGCAAATCCGCACGCAAAATCATGGTCGCCGCCCACATGGACGAAATTGCGCTGATGGTACGGCACATCAACAAAGATGGTTTTGTTTATTTCAGCCCGCTGGGCGGATTTGATCCGCGCACACTCGTGGCCCAGCGCGTCAAAGTCCACGGCCGCAAGACGCTCGACGGCTGTATCGGCATCAAGGCGACCCACTTTACCACGCCGGAAGACCGCAAAAAAGTCACGCCACTGCCCGACCTGTTTATCGACCTGGGCCTCCCGGGCGACGAAGTGGCCGAACTCGTGCGCGTCGGCGACCCCATTACGCTTGAACGCGAACTGATCCCGATGGGCAATTTTTACTGCGGCAAAACCCTGGACGACCGCGTCGGCGTCTACACGATGATCGAAGCCTTCAAACGCATGGAGCAGAGCGACGACGACATCTACGCGGTGGCTACCGTCCAGGAAGAAGTCGGCGTGCGCGGCGCCCGTGCCGCGGCTTTTGGTCTCGATCCGGACGTCGGCCTGGCGCTCGACATCACGATTGCGGCGGACACGCCCGGCATCGAAGAGCAGAACCACTGCGTCGGCATGGATAAAGGCGTCGGCATCAAAGTGTTCGACTCCTGGTCCATCTCGCATCCGCAACTCGTCGATTTCCTGCGCGAACTGGCGGAAGAGCACAGCGTGCGCTACCAGATGGAAGTTCTGCCCGCGGGCGGCACCGATGCGGGCGGAATGTTCGCCAGCCGCTCCGGCATCCCGGTTGGAACTCTTTCCATTCCCTGCCGTTATACCCACTCCGTCGTTGAGTCCGTGCACCGCGACGACGTGGAGCGCTGCATCGAGCTCACGCGCCTGTTCATGCAACATTCGGGGCGTTTCCGTCTCGGTTCCTGACGGGGCGCTACGTAAAACTACGTAGGAGCTGTGAGCCCTTAGGGCTCACAGCTCTTCCAGCCGGCGCTCCGTGCGGAATTTACCCCGTTAAATTGTAGTTTGCAGTTTACCGGATTCTCCGCGTCCCAGGCCCTTCCCGGCGCAACTAATCAAGCTCAGCCGCCGATCAAACACGCGGCATTCGGCGCCAGTCGTATGGATCAGTCAGAGTCAAACATCACGCCGACCAAAACTCCGGATACCTCCCGACCGTCCATCTTTCGTCGCATCTACCGCTTTGTGACGACCAGTATCGTCGTGCTTCTTCTGGCCCTGATCCTCATCTCCGCCGGCGCTTTCATGTTCTCCCAGACGCAGTGGTTCCGCGACATCGTCCGCGACCGCATCCTCGTCATCACCGACGACGCACTGGCCGCCGACCTCGACTTCACACGCCTGGGCGGCAATTTCCTGACCGGACTGACCCTCGACAGCCTGACCCTGACAACATCCGGGGATACCCTCTTGTTTTCCCCGCAGGTCAGTTTCCGGTATGATCTCTCAGCTTTGCTCGACAAGCGCATCTACGTCGATCGCGTGCGAATCAAACACGCGCGGATCAACCTGCTGCGTTCGCCCATCGACTCGTCGTGGAACTATGAAAACATTATGCCGCCGAGTGCGGAACCGCCGGACACGTCGGAAGTCTCCGAACCATTCGGCTGGAAAATTACCCTCGGCAGCATCGTGCTCGACGGCGCGCGTCTGCAGCGGCGCGACCTGCCGGATGCGCCGCCCGTCACCGAAGAAGAATTAGCTCTCGCGGCGCGGCCCGATCTTGTGCGCTTCAGCAATCTGGATGCGCGCAACTTCAACATGGCCTTCAGCGCTGAACTCGATCCCGACGCCGGCGATTTCAGCCTCCAACTTTCTCATCTGAATTTCCTCGAAGCCAATTCCGGCTTCCGCGTGCGCGACCTCAGCGGCAACTTCCACGTTGACCGCGACAACGCCAACGTCGACGACCTGCGCGTATATACCGACGACTCGCACCTCTACGTTTCGGCCGAGCTGCTGGACGTGGATCTGCTGGGCGGCGTACCGATGGAACAGTGGAAGTCGCAACCGGCCTCAATCCGCATCGACGCCGACTCCGTCGCAACGCAGGATCTGCATCGATTCCTGCCCGACCTGGCCTTTCTCAATAACTCCGTCGGTCTGGTGCTGGAGGCGTCCGGCACCTACGGCGACCTGAACATCGCCGAGTTGGACCTGCAGATGCGCGAATCGCGCGTGCGTATGGAGGGACGCCTGCGCAACCTGCACACGCCGGAGAATCTGTTCATCGACGCGCGCATGGACCGCACGCAGTTGAGTTATCGCGACGTGGTGGATCACGTGCCCGGCCTCGACATTCCCGACCTGAATTTCCTCGGCGTTGTGCGAATCAACGACGCCGTTTTCCACGGTTATCCGCAGGATTTCCAGGGAACAATCGATGTAGCGACAGCGCTCGGCAAATTCACGGCCGACGGCAAACTCGACGTCAGCGGCCCCGAAATTGTCTACGACGTGCGCGTCCGTTCCCAGGAGGCCAACCTCGCCGCCTGGCTGCAGGACCAGACCATGGATTCGCATCTGAACGCCGACATTGTGCTGGCCGGCCGCGGCGTCGACCTGCAAACGATGAAAGCCGATTTCCGCGTCGAATCGCAAAACTCGCGCCTTGCCGGCTATCGCTACGCTTATCTGCTCGCCAGGGGATCAATTGGTTCACAAGCGACGGTAACGCTGGACTCGCTGACGATGCGCTGGCCGCGTGCGCAGTTTGCTCCGCGCGATTCCGACCTGCCGCAGGTTAGCGGTCAGGGCTGGCTGCGCCTGCAACAGATCGAAAATCCGGCCTACAATATGGCCTTCGACTTGCGCAACCTCAATCTGGAAGAGTTTTTCCCGGGCGATACTTTGCCCAGCGCAATCAGCGGCGCGATGAGCATCAACGGCATCGGTTATCATCCCGACAGCCTTGACCTCAGTCTCTCGGCCGACATGCAAAAACTGGAAATCCCGGGCGACACGCTGCCGCCCCTCGAATTTCAGGCGCAGTTGACGCGCAGGAACGCCGACGAGCGCTCTCTACTGATCGAATCGCCGATCGCCCGCGTGCGCCTGGAAGGCCGCTATCGCTTCGACGCGGTCGCCGCTTCGCTCAACTCAGTCGTAGACGGCGTCGTTCAGGTGATTGAAGAGAAGTATAACACGATTAATTCGGTGGTGAACGACAGCACATCCATGTCGTTTGAAATGGGCGAGGAAGTTGTGCAGACGGAGTCCGAGCCGATCCAGGCCGACCTGTATCTGCGCGTACTGGACATCAGCCCGCTGCGACTCTTCGACCAGTCCGACCGCCGCCTCGACGCCGATTTGCAGCTGCGCGGTTCCATCAGCGGGCACACCGACGACTTCCTGTTGAAGCTCGACAGCGGTTCGGTGATTTCGCGCCTGGAACTGCGCGACAGTACTACCGCGCTGCGCGTTCCGCCGTCGCGTCTGGGAGCCAGATTCAGGCATCAGCGCACCGACTTCGACTTTGCAGTCCTGACCGGCGACTTCTCATTTGACAGCGACAGCACCGTGCTGCTGAACGACATTACTTTAAATGAACCGCACGTGGCGCTCAACTACGGCAACGAGACTCTGGTGTTCGACGTCAGCACGGGCGTGCTGGATGACTACCACGTTCGCACGCGCGGTTCCTTCGACATCAGTGGCCTCGACGAATACGCCATCGCGCTCGACTCACTGCAATTCGATTATCGCGACAGCCTGACCTGGCTGACTGAGAATCGCATTGAGGCCAACCTCACGTCGTCGGGCGTCAGACTCGATTCCGTTCGCCTGTACCGCCCGGGCGCCGAAAAAATCCAGTTAAGCGGCCTCATCAGTTTGGAAGATTTCAACAACACGGCTATAACCGTGGAGAACTTCACAATCAGCGACATCAACAAATTCCTCGCCCCCGAAGCGAACAACCGCATCGAAGTGCTGGACGAGATCGAAGGAGAAATAGACAGCCTTTATGTTGGATTGAATGGCACCTGGGCCTCGCCGATCATCGAGCTCGACATGCGCGCAGATTCGCTCAAGTTCGCCGGCGACTACGTGGGCGACAACTTCCTGAAGATGAACTACCGCGACACGAGCATGACCGGTACTCTGGAAGTCCTCAAAACCGAAGACGACAAACGCAGCCGTGTTCTTCTGCTCTCAATCGACAAACTGCCGGTCTATCTCGGCCTGGCTGAACGCGCTAAAGACGCCCCTTTGCTTGCCCCCAATCGCGAAGTGTCTATTTCATTGTTGGCCGACAGTATTTCACTTGGATCTATTGGGCTGTTTGTGCCTTCAATCGACAAAATCTACGGTTACGCCCACGCCAATTTTCTCGTCAATGGTTATTCGCCCAACAACCTGAGTTACTACGGTCACGTCGACATCCTCAACTCGCAACTGCGCGTTGTCAGCACCAACATGTTGTACGGCGCGCGCGGTTCAATCACCTTGAACGACGACTTGTTGCACATCGACTCATTGATGGTCATCAATCACCCGACGGATTTAAGAGGTACCGTAGACCAGCGCAAAGCGACCGTTTCCGGCGACGTGCGCCTGGACGGTTTTGACATTGACAACTTCGACGTCAAAATCGAAACGGATCGGTTTATGGTGATGAATGAAGGTTCGCGCGCCACCAGCCCGGACATGTACGGCAATCTGGTCATTGCGACGCGCAATCAGCCTCTGCGTCTGCAGGGCAATATGTTGCGGCCAAAATTGACCGGTGCAATCGAAGTGCTGGAGGGCGATATCTCTCTACCGCTGACGCGAAAACAAACCAAAGTGCGCCGGACCTTCTGTTTTGAACGCATCGAACGCCGCGACGGCAGCATCATCGTGACGGAACGCGATTGCAACGACTCGCTGTACAACTCACCCGGCAACGTCGTCGTCGCAGACGGCCCGCTGTTCTCTCCCGGGGCGAACGGCCGCAAAACCGTCGAAGAAGACCTCGCTTTCCCCGATCGCATCATATATGATGTCAGAGTCTGGCTGCGCAGGGACGTGACGATAACAATGGAGCTCGGACCATTTGAAGAGCTGACGGCAGTGGTGAACCTGGAAAACCCCAGCAGTCCGCTTCGTTATAAATCAGTTGGATGGGAAAATGACATTGTTGACAAAGTTGAACACCTGCTGGGAACGCTGGACCTGAAAGACGGCTCCAAATACGATTTCTATCGCAGCTTCAAATCGGTAGGAAAAGTCACATTTGATGGACCGATTATTTCACCAAAGGTAGATATTACAGCAACCATCGAAAAACAGCGTCGGGTTGACAACGGAACACAGGATTACAAAGTTGAGATAACCCTGAAAGGCACGCTGGAACAACTGCAAGTGGAATTCAGATATTGGTTGGACGGCGAGCTCGGACGGGGAACTTCCGACCAGATAACAAGCAATGCACTGTCTTTGATAGTTTTCGGCAAAACGCTTGAAGAACTACAGGGAACGGCGTCAGGGCTCAGTGCCACAAACAACTTTACGGGCTCAGTCACAAACAAACTGGCAAGCGATGTTTTGGGTGAGTTCCTGCAGGATCTGGGATTTATCGAAAGCGTCGAGGTGCAATTCGGCGAGGCGCAGGGCACAAATCAGCTAGACTTTTCACAGGCGCGCGTGCGTATTACCGGCAAGATTTTTGATACAGGACTGGGTTATCACGTCGATTCTGATCTGGGTGAAAGCGGCGTTGCAACGGTCACGGTCGACGTTCCCATGAGCATTCTGTTTACAGACGTCGGCCTGCTGCGCGATCTGCTGCTCAGTGCATCGCATACCACCGGAGCCGCAAACAACTCCAACCGCCGCAACAAGGAATGGGAATTTAAACTCGGTGTTCGACGCTCATTTTGATGAGCGTTTGACTTTCATTCGCAGTCAGTCAATCGGCAGCTTTCATCAGGCTTCGGCTTTCGGCGGCGTGATCACGCACAGAACCTGGTTTTTCTCGACGGCTTTGCCCGCTTCAACCTGCAATTTGGTGATGGTGCCTTCAACCGGAGCGGCGATGTCGTTCTCCATTTTCATGGCTTCAAGTACCAATAGCCGCGCACCTTTTTTAACCACTGCTCCCTGCTCAACGTCCACCGCTTTTATCAGCCCCGGCATCGGTGATTTAACCGTAACGGTGCCGCCGGTGTTTCGCGCAGTTTGTTTCAACAGACTCTGTAAAAAGAGATCGCGTTCGTTGCGCACGCGCAGCCGGTAATTGTAGCCGCGCATTGCCACAACGATTTCCCCGCTCTTGTTTGAATGCGCCACAAAGGGAATGCGTTTGCCGTCCAGCAGAGCGTAGTAAACACCGGCTTTGTCCTCATCCGCTACAATGAGCAGCTTCGGGCCGTCAACCATGGCAACGCCGTCTTCAACGAGGTTGCCGTGCAGAACCGACTTAAACAATTCAGATTCGATCTGGTAGCGCATGATTATCCGGCAACAGTAAAATTGAAAAGCAAAACTCCAATTTACGCAAGCGGCCGATTCCCGCCAAAGCAGTCATTCAGATAGCCAAAAACCACCACGCAACCACTAAATCGACCAATGATATAGCCAGAAATGGCTATGCCATAGCCAAAATTGGCCAGAGACATTATGATGGTTTCGGGCTATTGAAACCGAGGCAGGGTTCGCGTAATTTGCTTTGGTCTACAGGATGGTGACTGCCATTGCAGCAGTGATCAACTACTAATCTTTGAAAATCGACTTTCCTCAGCTTGCGGCTGCAAACGGGGAAAATACCTACTCTCGCACTGCGGACCCGGATGCCAGCCGGACGGCAAAGCATCCGAACTGGAAACACTTCGATCGGCGCAGAGACAGCAAATCACGCTGTTGAACCACCAGCACTGTGTGAACACGCGCCTTGTTTCACACGTCGTCCTTATTTGCAGGACAGACATCACCTCGCCACGTACTCGGTTCAATGCTGTGAAGCGCTTTTCAGGAGTCAACCGATCGCAGTTTCAGCCGGATTTCCGTTTGACCGGGATCTCGGGTTCGCAGTGGCAGAGAGATGTCGCCGGTTGGCGACCGATGCACTCGCCTGCTCACCTATCACTCCACAGAAATGAGCTGATCGATGGTACGTCCCCGGACGTCCGTCATTACTGTTTGCGGCGGTTTTCCTCTCCACCCACGGGAAAACCGCCGGCAAGGAAATGACTCGATGAACCGGCTGATACTTCATTCCTCAGCGCACCGCCGGATGCAACCCGATCTTTTCAAGATAAGATTCGTGAGCGTTGTCGTGCAGGCCCCAATACGGCAGGCGTTCGGACTTCAGCAGAGTACCGCGCTCTATCACCGTGCCGCCTTCGCTGTTGCTGTATGACAAAATCAGATGTGGCGCCGCCTTGGCCACTGTGAATTCCCACTGCGAATCCCCTGCAGTCACCGTCCATATCGTGGCAGCTGTGATCTCGCCGCCCTGATTGACCGAGACGTCACGTTTTTTCACCTGGCCTTTGCGCGACTTCATGTCGACGTGGAACAGACGGCAGAATTCCAGCGTCGGGTAAATCGTGTACTCACCTTCAGCAAGCGGACGCGCCAGTTCGCGCACGGCGATAAACAGTTCATCCGCCAGCAGGGTTTTCTGTGGTTTATCCAGCAGATGTCGCCGATCCGATTCCATCTCAAAATAGGAATTGGACTGCGACTCGATTCCATCGGTGCGATTGTTGAGCTGGTGGAATGTCATGCCGCACCACTCCTGACTGGAAAATGTCACTTTGATCGGATCGCCGGCTTTTGCCGTTCCCGACTCGCGCCCGGACTGGCTGTAGATCGGGTAGTCGTTCAGCGGTACAAAGACCGAGTTCATGATCGAGTATTCGTAGATGCCCGTCTGAAACAGCTTGACGCGGTTTTGCTTGAGAACCTGTACGACGCCTTCACCTTCGGGGCTGTCCGACTTCACCTGTTTGCCTGTGTTGAATGGCTCGGTGACGTAGATGTGAGCCACGCGGGCTGTTCGCTCCTCGCCGTAGCGATTCTGAACGACCTCATACGTGCTGATTTCTGCTTTGCCGTCGCCCCAATGGGACCAGAAATTCGGTGATAAGACCAACAACATACTTGCCGCTACCGCACTGAAAGACATCATGGCGCTCTCCGGGAGGCTGTGAATAATGCTGATTTGTCAGTTGCAGTGGTAAACGTTTCAGCAGGCTAATGTTGTTCCGCGCTTCAGACCTTGTCGTTGGATGCCGGCAGCATGGATCGCACAAAACTGGTAAACGCAACACTGCGCATACTCGGCGGAAGACTGAAGTTGAAAACCTGCCACACAAACGCAATAAAGATAATCCCCAGTGAAGTCCCCGCGAGCGCGGTATACAAAGCGTGCAAATCGTCGAATCTGGTTTGAAGCTCTGCCACCGTTTCAACTGCGTCCGTCTGCAAAATCACTTCGCGCAGATCCCGCATCTCAGGCCCGATTGACAGCGCATAATACGAGGTGATTCCCAACGCGATGACAAGCAGATAAAAGGGCATCAGATTGCGCAGGCCGCGATTTCTGAATACAAACAAGGACAGACCGGTCAGCATGCAGAAAGCGCCTGCAAACTCCAGGATATTGAGCCGGATCAGAATCGTCGAGTTCACCTGCCCTGCGGCTTCACGGCTGAGTTCCGTGAACAATACCGGCGCCACGCCCATGCCGAAAAACAAAAAAGCGCCAAACCACATGGCAAAGCCGAAATAAAACAGTGAGGGCGAGAAAAAATCGGTCGGCGTATACCTTCGCTTTAAATCACCGGGTGTCTGCGATTCAGCGTCGTGCGGCATGAAGCACCTTCAGGACTGAGTGTTCAGGTGAATTTTGGACAAAAAAAATGCCTTACCATCGGGGAAGGAGGTTGATGGTAAGGCATGCAGCATAAAGAGGAAGAGAACGACTGAAATGGGCGAGCGGGAAACGAGGCTCGAACTCGCGACCCCAACCTTGGCAAGGTTGTGCTCTACCACTGAGCTATTCCC
>CAYULF010000031.1:0-63068 GCA_964445695.1 uncultured Hyphomicrobiales bacterium
TCAGGCCGTTTTTATCGCGGCGGCAGAGTTCAAACCCCTTGTTCAACTCGCTGAAGGAAAATCCGGCGGCAAAGGCGCTGACGGCGGGCGGAGCCTGCGGCGCAAGCAAACGCAGGTAGGCTTCAAACACACGCCAGACCTCGACGCGCTCGGCGCGCTTGCGCCAGTCCGGATGGTCGACCGTCCGCTCAAACATCTCGCGCGCCCTTCTGCGTTCAAAACGCAGGTAAAACAAAAAGGCGGCCGCATTGAACTGGAACCAGTTGACGGAGTGGGATTTCTGGAGGCCGGCGGCATAATCAATGTATTTGTCGCCGATAGAATAACGGCTGTCGAGAGTCGCACACCTCACGATGTCAAAACATGCTCGCCACGCAAGTCTGGGAAACTTGTCCCTGCTGAAGTCAAACAACTTGATATAGTGTTCCAACGCCATGTCAATTTGATTACGTGCTCGGTAAATCAAACCTCGACATGCGTGGTAGTATTTCATTAACCGGTGACCAGGCCTGCGCAGGACCAATTCCACATGCCTTTGGCAGACTGCCTCAGCTTCTCTTACGGTTTCATGTCCCGGTATCCATTGACAAATTGAATCAATTTGAAGGCGGGACCAGACATTCGCTAGTTCGGTTTCCGCTTGATGCAATTCAAGCCACGTTGCCTGCTCTTTGTCAGCCTTTTCAGCGCCGTGAGCATCGCCCGGTCAGTATACACATGTCGCGCAGTACTGTAACGGCCTGAAGAGCGGCATACGTGATATCAAATTTTTTGGCGGTACTCAATATGCGGCGCGCCAAGTGCGTTGCGGCAACGTACTTGCCAAAATTGCGGCAAATATGCATAGCAAAAAGCATCTTTGAGCAACGAAACTCCGCCACAGTATCATCGTCGTGATTTCTGGAGTTAAGATTAGTCAGATATAAGAGATCAACGAGTTTGTTCACCAGTCGATATTTGATAGATCGCCATGAGATACCAAGGACAGTTTGAATTCGGACGTTCAGTTCATTTTCGCTTGCTTCGGGATTTGTAAGAATAATATTCAACAAGCGTGCATACTGCGCATCTTCACGAAAAGCTGCATCGACCAGATTGGCACGGCGACTGGATAGTTGTCGAGTTAGCTCAAACAGGTCTTTCACATAGTTCATTGTCTACTCTCGCAGTTAAACACGCAACCAGTTGGCTGCCAACATGAGTGGCGCTGTAATCACTTGTACCACACATTTGCAAAACTCGTCGGCATGTCGGTCAATTGCATTCGGGGACTAAAAGGTGGCCAAGCCGCAATAAAGCATATTGACGGAAGTGGAATTGCTGAAAATTGCCGTCAACAAATGGTTGAATTTTTCGCGTTAGATACCTACGCACACATGAACTACCGAGACAAATTCCTAAACGTAATTTCTCTGCTGGATTCAACTTGAACTGCGCTGCAGTCCACAGGTCACTCTAAATTTCCCAGCTAACTTTCGGGGGTATTTGGCTTGCTTCACACCTCACAATATTAGCTTGGCTTGCTATTTATTAGCGCCGACAAAGTACGATCCCGTCGAATAGCACACAAACCAGCGCATCGACTAATCGTCACATCTAAGAAATATTTCCTGACAGCAGGTCCTGGAATCGCCAATTAGGCTACGTAAAAAAATTTTATTGGTCGTAACGCTCAGTAGCCGCCTTACGGCTGGTTTGAAGCCGGCTCACAGTCTGAAATAACTCGCAGCACCAACAATCACGCATTGAAAAGCGGGCCGCCTGGCAATCATGGCGAATGGAAAATCAGCGGCATGCGTCTGATGTATGCGGAGGTCCTGATCACAATAATGACGGCGTTCACGCCGCGCCGGACTTTTCCCGCAAAGCTGCATATGCCCGCATATACTTCCTGACAGTGAGGGACCCGGACGGCGCACAAACCCTGCCTGTTAACATCGCTCGTTAAACGCACACGGCACATAAAACACAAAGAGCCCGGTTCGATGGAATCGGGCTCATGTGTTTCAGGATGAAAACGAGCTTTTTTACATAAACTTCAAGACCTGAGATCGCAGGACTGTACACAATTGTCTCGTTGCCCGCCGATTTCCGACTTGTGGATCGGTGACGAACAAGAGGGAAAGACAAGCCGCGCACCGCAGGTGAAAAGCGGCGAAGGCGATTTTTTTTGTGACCCTTTTTGCAATTGCTTTGTCTGTCGTCCGCACCCACGAGGCTGCAAACGACTGCGCGCATTTAGCCAGCCAGCACCTGACCGTCTCCCCGGCTGTTACACCAGGTCAGGATGCCAATGAGGCAGTGCATTGTTGGACCACAACATTGCTGCTGCCATGAACCCCATGAGGAATACTATGAATCGAGGCGCTTACCTTTTTGGAGTGGCCCTGACGCTGTTTTTTGTACCGATCCTGCTGCATGCAACTGATTTTGTAGAGTTTTCCTTTACCGCAGAGATTTACAGTATTGACGACAGGGAAAGTGCGGCGGGCATTGCCGAACGCGGGGATGTGATCTACGGCGTGCTTGTTTACGACCCTGCAACCGAGAGTCTTCGGTCTGAAAGCACAACCGACCGCGATTTCACCCTGTCAGTTGACGACTCCGAATTTGAAGTTTTACTGAACGGCCATCGCTTTGCCAAAGCCCCGAACAAGGGCGGCTATCCAGCCGATAACGATTGGATCAGGATGTCCCTTTCATCACATGGTCGGGACGAGGACGGTGGAGTCGTCTACAGCAGGCATATCAGAGCCAACTCGGACGTCAGCAGCGTATGGCCGGGTTTCAGCGTCGAGAGCGCGAACCTGAGTCTGTGGCTGGGCAATAACAGCAGTGAAACGCAGATGGATGTTGAACATCTGCCGACGGCCATTGATTTCACGAGTTTTGAAACAGCACAGTTCAACCTGACGCTGCACATGCGCACCGGCGAGTACACGAGGTTGGCGGCCAACATCACTACTTTTCACGTCAGCAGCGGCGCAAGGAGCCAGGTCCGCGGTCGCGTCTATGCCGATGCCGATCAGGACTGCGAATTCAACAACGACGACCTGGCGCTGAAACGGCAATTCGTGAGCTTTTACCCCGGCGATCGCCTCACGACGACAAACGAAAATGGCGAATACCAGATTCTGCTGCCGAAAGGTGAATACACGGCGAGTGTTTTAACGGGTGAACTGTGGGACAAAACCTGTCCGGACGGCAGTGCGGCGACCGCGGTTGACGTTGGCCCGGATCCAGTGACTCTCGACATCGGAGTCGAGCCCCGCATTCTGGCGGAACGCGCCGATGTCAGCCTTGTTTCCGGCATGGCGCGTCCTGGTTTTGACATGCGCTATTGGGTGCGCGTCAGAAACACGGGAACATTGCCGTGCAATGCGGACCTGCGCTTTGTGTACGATGCGATCCTGACGAATTTCAGAAGTATGCCCGAAGCCGATGAACTGAACACCAACGAGGCCGTCTGGCGAGTTCAGAACCTGCTGCCGACCGAGGAACTTGATTTCGACATCACGCTGGGAGTACCGCCGGATGAAGCCTTGCTCGGCAGGACCATTTGCGCTCAGGCGCAGGTCGACAAACTCGATGATCCTGGCGACGACATCCTGGGCGGCAGCGTCGACGAACTCTGCCAGCAGATACGCGGTTCCTTCGATCCCAACGACATGCGGGTATTTGTTGATACACGCAACGCCGACGGAGTCATCCTGCCGACAGACCGGGTGCTGCGTTACGTCATTCGTTTCCAGAATGAGGGCAACGAGGACGCGATCAATGTACGCGTAGTCGATCAACTCAGCCAGTTTCACAACATCGGCCGGCTGCGCATCGGCGCGTCCAGCCACGACTTCGAGTTTAACCTCACCGCGGACAATGCACTCGAGTGGACGTTTAACAACATCAATCTGCCGCCGAAGTCCGAAGACGAAATCGCCAGCCAGGGTTTTGTGCGCTTCAATGTGGAGTTGTTCGAGGACCTGCCGCAGGGCACGGATATTCCCAATCAGGCTGCGATCTATTTTGACTTCAACAGCCCGGTGCTGACCAATACCGTCGTGAGCCACATCGGCCGTACGACGACGGACGTGGAGCACGGGGACGACGCGGCCGACATGCATGTGTTTCCGAACCCGGCGACGGAGACTTTAAACATCGATCTCGGCGACAAACAAGAAGGCAAACAAAGTGCGACATTCAGTATCCGCAATATGCTGGGTCAGGAACTGCTGCGAGGTGAGTTAAACAATCAGCACAGCACGATCAACGTAGCCGCGCTGACAACCGGCATGTACTTCCTGACAATTCGGAACCGGAACGGCGCGCAAACTTTGCCGCTGAACATTGCGCGTTAAATGCAACCTGCGTCAAATTCCATTCAAACTCCAGGAGCCCGATTCGATTGAGTCGGGCTCTTGTGTTTAACAGCTATTTCCCTACGGCATCAACCCGCCGTCACCTGGTAACGCAGAATTGTCTTCAGTTTCTCAGGCGCGGTGCGGCGCGGATCGCTCAGATAGATTTCGTGGTGGACATAACCCAGGGTCAGCCCCGCCGCCGCGGCCAGGCTGCACAGGCGTTCGACGCTGGCCTGCTCCTGGTCGTACGGACCCACGTGCATCAGCTGCGCCGCGCGCCCTTCCGCAAATTCAATGAAGTCGAGCTTGACGGACTCATTCAGCTTGCCTTTGGCCCGCAGCTCGTCGCGCGTGGCGTCGATCATGGCCTGCGTGACGAAGTCGGGTTGACGCGAAAGCAGGCGCCAGTGCATTTTGGTCGGGTCGGTATTTTTCTCTTCGCCGGGCGCGTTCCACCACAGGCATTCCAGCGGCGGCACTACGAAGTCGAGCAGAGCCGGGTCCTCGCGTTTTTTATTCGCGAATTTCATCGTGTAGGCGTAGCCGAAAATCTGGTCGATAGCATCCTGGAACGCGGCCGACTGCGACGGATCGCCGCCGAAGCCATCGGCCGCCAGGAAGTGCATCGGCGGCACATCCACCACCGTCAGTTTGTCCGGCGCGGCTTTGTACAGGTGTTTGTCGCGCTTTTTGAAATCGATTTTGTCCGTCATTCCGCTTCTCCGGTTTAGATGTTGTCTGTTTTCACTTCGGCCGCTTCGAGCAGCAATAGCAGTTCAACGCGCGTGGGCTGCATCGGATCCACCTTGCCGGCCGTGTAGTGTTCCAGCACCGGCAGGTCCGCCGGCAGCCGACCGCTCTGCGGCAGCGCGTAACCGAACAGCCAAGCGTAGGCGCGCGCGATCTGCTGGATAAATCCACTGAACTGCACCCGTAGAAACTCGCCGGCCGGATATTCCATGCGCTCGAATCCGCAGTCCGCCGGCAGCGCGACTGCTTCGGCGGGAAAAGAAACGCAGGCGTCGTAACGACTGTTCTGCGCCGCCACGAGCGTCGGATCGTCGTAGGGCAGGCCGTAAAACCGACAAGTCTCCGCATCCGCGCCCGCCCGCTCCAGGCAGTCAAACAGTTTCCGCCAGGCGCCGCCGACGGTCCAGTAGGGGCCGACGTGTCGCAACGTATGGAGCGTCTCGGCCGGGCGAACGATTGCATCGGTCGGATATTCCGCTGCGGCGGCGGTCGACAGATCCGCTTCCGCTGCTGTATCTGCGCCGTCGCTCAGCCGCCAGTCGCTCGGCGCCATGCCGTAGCGCCGCCCGAACGCGCGCGTAAACGACTCGTGGTTTTTGTACTGCGCTTCCTCCGCGATGTCCGCCACGCTGCGATCGCTCGTGAGCAGCGCGTGCGCAGCGCGCTCCAGGCGCAGACGCCGCACGTAGTCGGCGATGCCGACGCCCTTCATCGCGGCAAAAATCCGGTGAAAATGAAAGGGCGAAAAACAGGCCACGCGCGCCAGCTCCGCGGCATCCAGCTCGCGGTCCAGATTGCGCCCGATATACTGTTCCACCTGCAAAAGGCGCGTTCGATAGAGTGTCTGACTGCTGTCTCGCATAGCCTCAAATTAGCTAAATTGTTCCTCGTCCGACTTGACCGTTTGTGCGCTTTTTGGCCGGCAGCCGGAAAACAAGCGCCGACCGCCTGCGTTAATAGGCAGGTTCCGCAGATACGAACCGAAAGGCTGTAGCTTCGATATGGAATTTTCCTTCAGCGAGTTTTTTACCGGCGCGGTCGACTACATCTCGACGCCCTTTTTCGAGCTCGGCAAGACACCCATCTCCGTCATGACCATCCTGACATATATGTTGGTCATTGCCGGATTCATTCTGCTCAACCGCATTCTCCGCCGCACGATTCTGCGCCAGATCCTGATGCGCATGGGCGTCGACGAGGGCCGCCGCTACACCTATCTTCGCATTTTTTCCTACGTCTTCATGATTCTGGGCGCGGTGATCGCCTTCCAGTTCGTCGGCATCGACCTCAGCAGCCTCGTCGTCATCTTCGGCGCACTCTCCGTCGGTATCGGTTTTGGTCTGCAGAACATCACTTCAAACTTTATCTCCGGCCTTATCATTCTGTTTGAACGCCCCATTCAGGTCGGCGACCGCGTAACTGTTAACGATCTGGAAGGCGACGTAACGAACATTCGCATGCGCTCGACGACCATCCGCTCGCTCGACAACATTTCGATCATTGTCCCCAACCTGGACTTTGTTGAAAAACACGTTATCAACTGGTCTTACGGCGACCCCAAAATCCGACTTAACGTCAAGGTCGGCGTCAGCTACGGTTCGGACGTGGACAGGGTGATCGAGAGCATGCTGCAGGTGGCCGCGGATCATCCCGAAGTGTTAAAGGATCCGGAACCCGATGTTTTACTCGACGAATTCGGGGACTCCTCCTGGAACATGCGCCTGCGTTGCTGGATAGCCGACCCGATGCGCCACCCCGTTGTGCATTCAGACTTAAACATTGCAATTGTGCGCATCTTCCGCAAAAACAACATTGAAATTCCCTTCCCGCAGCGCGACCTCAACTTCCGCGGACCGCTGCCTCTGCCGCTCGACGTGGCAAGCGGGACAAACAGGGAAATGCCTTCCAAAGCCGGGCAAAGCGGAACAACATCATGAACGACTCTTCCAGGCCCCCGCAAACCCATAAAGGCCATCTTGTTTGTCAGCGGGCCGCAAGCGTGAAGTCCCGCAGTTGTTTACAGCATATCATCCACGGCATTCTCATCCTGTTGGCCGTCGCCGGTTTGTTTAACCTGGAACTGCGAGCACAGAAAAAGCCCGTCGAAAAACCGAACATCATTTTAATTTACATCGACGACCTCGGCTGGCAGGACGTCGGTTATATGGGCAATGAGTTTATCGACACGCGCCACGTCGACAAGCTGGCGGCCGAAGGCCGTGTGTTTACCAACGCCTATGCCAATGCGCCCAACTGCGCCCCCAGCCGCGCCGCCGTCATGTCCGGTCAGTACGCGCCGCGCCACGGAGTGTATACCGTCGGCAGCTCGGCCCGCGGTCCCCTCGAACAACAGCAACTGTTAACACCCAAGAACAATTCGGAGCTGGGCGACGAGGTCGTCACGGTGGCGGAAGTGTTAAACAAAGCCGGATACATCTGCGCGAGCATCGGCAAGTGGCACCTGGGCGACGATCCGACCAGTCAGGGATTCGACATTAACATCGGCGGCAGCAGTCGAGGCGAACCGGCGTCCTATTTTCCGCCCTACGAATTGCCCAACTTGAAGGACGGCCCCAAAGAGGAGTACCTGACCGACCGTTTAACGACGGAAGCGACCGAGTTTATCCGCAAGAATCGCAAGCGACCTTTTTTCCTCTACCTGCCGCATTTTGCCGTGCACACGCCCATTTCCGCGCGCAAGGATTTGTTTAACAAATACCACGACAGTTATCCCTACGCCGACCGCGCCACGCTGGCCTACGCTGCGATGGTAGAAGCGACGGACATCAGCGTCGGGCGCATCGTCGCAGCGGTGGATCAGTACAACCTGACGCGCAAAACGCTGATCGTGTTTTACTCGGACAACGGCGGGCACCACACCTACAGCACGCTTGGTCCGCTGCGCGGCGGCAAAGGCGAAGTGTATGAAGGCGGCATCCGCACGCCGCTGATTCTGCGCTGGCCGGGGCAGATTTCACGTGGCCGCAGCGACGCGCCGGTGATTGGTATTGATCTCTTTCCAACCTTTGCGGCGCTGGCCGGCGCACAAACCGACAGCCTGCTGCTTGATGGAGTAGTTTTGAATATGGACCAGGTCGGCAATGAGGCGCCGGCGGACCGCGCCCTCTTCTGGCATTTTCCGGTCTATCTGGAGGGATATGTGCACTCGGGCAAGATCTTCCGCGCCACGCCCTGCTCGGTGATTCGCCGCGGCCGCTGGAAGCTGATCGAGTTTTTTGAGGACGACAAACTGCAGCTCTACGATCTGCAGGACGACGAGGCCGAGACGCGCAACCTGGCGCTCAAACAGCCGGATCTGGCGCAGGAATTGCTGCGCGAGCTGCAAGCCTGGCAGCAGAGAGTTCAGGCGCCCATCCCGCGCGAGCCGAACCCGCTGTACACTCCCGACGGCCAGGAATAAATGCGACAAAATGCCGCCGCACAGCCACGGAGGAAAAACATTTAGATATTTATCTAAATATGCAACTAATGCATTCGTCCTCCGTTGACGCTGCCTGAAGCCGAATGAATGCCGGCCGCCGGCGGCAAGGCGATTCGCTTCGGTCTGAATCCGTTCACATTTATTGCGGCAGGAAAACAATGAAATTTCGCATACTTCTGATCTCGATGTTCGTTTGCAGCATCGCCGCGGCGCAGGCCGCCGAACAACAGGACGTCTCGTTTGAAAACGACGGTCTCACAATCTCCGGCACGCTCAACCTGCCCGAAGGAGATGGACCTTTCCCGGCGGCCGTGCTGATCCACGGCTCCGGGCCCAACGACCGCCACCAGACCGTGATCCTGAACGACCCGAATGCCAGGTGTATCTACCCCGAACTCTTCGGCGATACCATCGCCGTTTTTGACGACCTGGCCGGCGCACTTACAAAAGCCGGCATGGCCGTGTACCAGTACGAAAAACGCAGTCGCGAACACGCGGCAACGCTCGATCAGACCACGGTCACGCCGACGGATTTCCTGCGCGATGCCGTCGCTGCGGCCGCCATGCTGCGCGGACGCGAGGATATCGACGGCGCAAAACTGGTCCTGATCGGACACAGCCAGGGCGCAAACTTCGTGCACCGGGCATCCGACTCGCTCGGCGGCGTCGCCGCCGTCGTCATGCTCTCCGGCCCGGCCAGACCAATCGACGAGGTGGTGATAACGCAGATCGACACGATCCTGCGTCGCTGCGCATCGGCCGATGCGGCGGCAAACACCGTCGCGCAGATGCGCGGCGCCTTTGAACAGCTGCACGCGGGCACATTCCCGCAGGCCCCGCTGATGGGCGCGTTTCCGCAGTTCTGGCGCGACTGGATCGAGATGACGGGCAATGCCGTGCCGACCGTCGAAAAAACAACGGTTCCGACGCTGATCATGTGTGGATTGCAGGATATCAACGTTGCGCGGGAAAACATCGAGATGTTTGAACAGGTCAAAAACGACAAGGTGACAGTCGTCAAATTCCCGGATCTGAATCACATGCTGACGACCAACAGCGAGCCGCGCGTAGCCGCCGAACTCACGGACACATTGGTAAAGTGGCTGCGCGACGTCGGCGCGCTCTGAGCCGCGCGGCATTACCGCAGTGAGCTAAAATTCCGCCCTCCGCGTACACTAGCGCGGCGGGCGGTCTCGTATATAAATGCGTGGGTGGATGTACAACGCTGTGATTCGGCGTCCCGCCCCACAGAAAGCTTCAAGCCAATCCATTGCCCAATTGCCGGGCAAACGCCTCGTTTCGAACGAACTTCGGACCGAGGCGTTTTTTTGTACCGCATTGCGGCATGACTCCGCCGCCCGCCAATCACCGCTCCCCGCCTGAGCGTTGAATCCGCTCCGCAACACAACTCAACTGAATCTGGCGCGCTTGACGCGGCGGCCGTCGCGACGTGCAATTTCGGCTTTGTCGACCGGTCCCGAAGCACTTTTCCAGACCACGTCGTAGAGGTCGTCGCGACGATCGATCAGATTCCGTACGCTGCCGAGCGTGTGCAGCTCGTCGAGCAGCGTCAGGTCCACATCGGCAATGACCACCGTCTCCGCGTTCGGCGTGGCTTCGGCGACGACGGCCTGGTTGGGGAAGGCAAAATCCGAGGGCGAGAAGACGGCCGACTGCGCGTACTGCACGTCCATATTGCTGACTTTGGGCAGGTTGCCGACGCTTCCGGCGATTGCCACATAACACTCGTTTTCCACGGCGCGCGCCTGGCTGCAGAGCCGCACGCGAAGGTAGCCGTTGCGCGAATCGGTCGAAAAAGGCACAAACAGAATGCGCATGTCGTTTGCCGCCAGAATGCGCGCCAGCTCCGGAAACTCCACGTCGTAGCAGATCAGAATGCCCACGCGGCCGCAGTCCGTGTCAAACACCCGCAGCGAGTCGCCGCCCTGCATGCCCCAGTCCGATACTTCGCTCGGCGTGATGTGCAGCTTGGCCTGCGCGTCGTAACTGCCGTCGCGGCGACAGATATACGAGACGTTGTAGAGTTTGTCGTCTTCCACCAGCGGCATGCTGCCGGCGATGATGTTGATGTTGTACGACAGCGCCCACTCCAGCAACTGATCGCGGATTTTTTCCGTGTAGCGCGCCAGTGAGCGGATTGCCTGCGCCATGCCTTCTTCGTTGAAACGCGCCATCAGCGGCGCATTGAACAGCTCGGGCAGCAACAGGAAGTCGGCGTTGTAGGACGCCACCGAATCGACAAAAAACTCGACGTTTTCCAGCAGCGACTCGACGCCGGCCACTGAGCGCATCTGCCACTGCACCAGCCCCAGGCGCACAAATTTTTTCTGCTTGCCCACCGCCGGGGATTTGGGCTCAAACCAGATATTATTCCACTCCAGCAGCACGGCAAAAGCTTTGGACTCCGAGTCGTAGGGCAGGTAACCCTTCACCACCGAGCGGATGTGGAAGTCGTTGCTCAACTGGAACGACAGCACCGGGTCGTAGATCGACTTGGTTTTGACTTTCTCCAGGTAGCCGCGCGCGTCCAGCTCCGACGCGTGTTTGTGGTAGTTCGGCATGCGCCCGCCCACTACGATGCCGCGCAGGTTGAGGTTCTCACACAGCTCTTTGCGCGCATCGTACAGCCGCCGCCCCAGCCGCAGGTTCTGCACTTCAGGGGAGACGCAGATCTCAATGCCGTACAGAATGTCGCCCGCCGCATTGTGTGTGTCGAACTGGTGATTGCCTATGATGTCGTCGTAGGTGTGGTTGTCGTCCAGGTCCTCGTACTTCACCATAATGGACAGCGCAAAAGCGACCACCTTGCCTTTGTCCTCCACGCAGATCTGCCCCTCGGGGAAAACGCTGATCAGCCGATTGAACTGACGCTGGGTCCAGGTGTCGCCGATAGCCGCATAGACCTCCTGCGTAATCGCAAGCAGATCCTTGAAGTCGTCCCGCCGCAACGTACGCACCTTCAAAAGGTGTTCGGGTTCGACCTGTTCGCGCTGATGTACACTCATGACTGGCCTGACTTTTTTGTTTGTCGTTGTGTTGTCGGCCCCGTGCCGCACAGCAGCCTTCGGGGCGAGCGTTTAAAACCACTGCGGCGATACCGCCGGTGTAGATGCACTCGTACGGTATCGCCGCTGCAATTATTGTATCGCCGGGCGCCGTCGCCCGGTTGTCCAAACCCGAATATTAAAAGTCGAAGTCAAAGGAACCGTTGGAGATCACACGCGTCGTGGCGTCCTGCTGGTTTTCACCCGTAAAGGAGAAGGTACCTTTGGCGCCGGACGTCGAGATTTCGTCGATTGTGATCGTACCGGAAACGCCGATCCACGTGCTCACCTGCCCCGTCGAACCTTCCGAATACAGCGCCTGCGATCCAACACTCAACTGCGCCACGTTGTAGCTGCCCACGGCGGGATTCAGGATCGTAATGTTGAGCTGGCGGTTTGTTCCCGCGCTCACGTTGATGTCCGCACCGGCGATGGCCATGATCGTGCCATTGTAGGAGGATTGGCCCGTATCGAAGTTATAGGTCGTGCCGTTGACCGTGGCGACCATTCCGCCGCTGTCATTGTTGTTTCCGTCGTCGTCGTCGTCACAGCCGGCGGTAAACCCGATGACAAACAAAGAGAGAAACAGCATTTGAAAGAGTTTAAAACGTTGCATATGCAGCACCTGTGATTTTGAGAAAGAGAACTGGTGTACCATTCCGGGAGCCGGATCAATGTCCGGATGAAAACGGTAACTCCCTCTCATCCGCATCGCCCCGAAAACGCCTCCCGACGTCCGCAGAATATTACTGCAAATATATGCGGCGGAAACGAGTGATCAAATCGCGGTCGACTACGCAGCCTGCGACGGGGCAGGGAATCAGACGCGTCCCAGCGCCCGCGCCGGATCCGCAATGGCGGCGCTGATCGTTTTGTAACTCACCGCCAGGTTGGCGATCAGCAGCGCAGCAAGGGTCGCCAGCACAAAAGCCTGCCACCCGAGCGAGACGTGATATTCAAATCCCTCCAGCCAGGCGCCCATGGCGTACCAGGCCAGCGGCGCGGCTATCACCGCCGCCACAAAAACCAGTCGGCTGAATTCGCCCGCCAGCAGTTTAACGATGTCAAAAACCCCCGCGCCCAGAACCTTGCGGATGCCGATTTCTTTGGTACGCTGTTCAACCGTGAACGACGCCAGACCAAAGAGGCCCAGACAGGCGACCAGAATTGCAAAGCCGGCAAAGTAGAGAATCACGTCCGCCAGGCGGCGCTCGCTCTGGTACATCTCGCCGATGGTGTTGTCCAGAAAGCGGTAGCTGTAGGGTTCGTTCGGGCTGAACTCTTTCCACGCCGTTTCAATCGTGCTGAGCGCCGTGGGCACCTGGTCGCCGTCAACCTTGACGGCAATGGTGCTGACCGCCGGAAACACAAACATGATCAGCGCTTCCACCGGCTGGTGCAGCGAAGCGTAGTTGAAGTCCGGCACCACGCCGATCACTTCGCCGTCGCGCGAGAAATTGTCGCCCAGCCACATGTTGACTTTTTTGCCGATCGGGTCGTCCTCCCAGCCCAGGCGGCGCACAGCGGTTTCGTTCAGCACAAAACCGCGCAGCGTGTCGGAGGGATGGTCGTAGGAAAAAGTGCGGCCGCGGATGGCCTTGATATTCATCGTCTCAAAAAAGTCCATGTCCGCGCCCAGGCCCGCCAGCGCCATCGGCTCGTCGTTGTAACCCTCCAGGAAATACTGGCGAATCTGAACTCCCGTACCGATCACTTCCGACATCGTCGTCACATTGCGAATGGACGCGTGTTTAACCAGCTCCTGTTTAAATGTTCGGCGCTGCGCCATCACGGGCGGTGCGGCGTTTAACAGAACGATGTGATCCTTGTTGAACCCAAGATCTTTTTCGGCAATAAAATCCAACTGACGCATCACCACGCCCGCGGCGATTAACAAAACGATTGACGCCGTAAACTGCGCGACAACCAAAGTTTTTCTGAGCAGGCCGCCGCGCGAGCCCGTGCCGCGTTCACCTTTGAGCACCACAACCGGCTGAAACGCCGAGAGGTAAAGCGCCGGATAACTGCCCGAAACAATGCCGACGAGCAGGCCGAGCAATACAAGCCCTGGTACGGCCCACCAGTGATCATGCCACAGCGGCGAAAGTTCCTTGCCCGTAAACGTGTTAAAGGCCGGCAGCAGCAGTTCACACAGTGCCGCACCCAGCAGAACTGCAATCATCGACACGAGAATCGACTCGCCCAGAAACTGGTGCACCAGGTGTTCGCGCTGCGCGCCGACCACCTTGCGAATGGCGACTTCACGCGCACGGCCGGCCGAACGCGCCGTCGCCAGGTTCATGAAGTTAATACAGGCGATCATTAAAATGAACAGCGCTACAATCGAGAAAATGTAGACGTAGTTGATATCGCTGTTCGGCCGGATTTCCAGATCGCGATGTGAATGCAGGTGAATGTCCAGCAGCGGCTGCAGCGACATGCTGATGCCCGCGCCGATATTGGCGGGAAAATGCGTTTTAACAAAATCCGGGAATCCGCGTTCGATCTCCTCCGGCGTCACGCCTTCGGGAAGCACGATATAGGTCCAGGCCGGATTCCACCACCACTGCTGTGTGAGCGTTTGCGGACCGACAAAGTTGGCCAGCGAGGAAAACGAACAGAAACCATCAAATTCAAAATGTGAATTGGACGGCGGATCTTCAATCACGGCCGTGACCGTAACGGGAATCGGCGGACCCGAGGGGTTAAAGTTAACAACTTCACCGGCGACGTCGGTGCGGCCGAAATAGCGCATGGCGGTTTCGCGCGTCATGACAATCGTAAAAGGATTGTTCAGCGCTGTGTTTAAGTCGCCTTCAATGGCCTGGTAGTCAAATACATCGAACACGGTCGAGTCCGCAAAAAACAGGTTGTTTTCGCGGAAGATCTTCTCGCCGACTTTGGAACTTAACGGCCCGATCGGTTTTGACAGGCGCGTCATCGCCTCTATTTGGGGGTAGTCGAGCAGCAGTTGCGGCCCGACGGGGAAAGGCATACTGGCGGAATTCTCCGTCACGCCGTTCAGGTTAATATCTTCCAACACGCGGTAGATGCGGTCGGCCTTGCTGTGGTACGCATCGTAGGCCAGCTCGTCCTGCACGTAAAACACAATCAGCAAACAACTGGCCAGGCCGATCGCCAGACCCAGAATGTTAATCGCGGAATACAACTTGTGTTTAACGAGATTGCGCAGGGCAATCATGACGTAGTTCTTCAGCATGACGGTTCCATTTCGCTTTGTTGTTGTGCGCAACTGTCGTCGGCGCCTTGATACGGGCGCCGCCGCTCAGCAAGGATGGCGTGGTGTGAGCGGAAACCGTCCCCCTGCAAACCCCGCGCTAACGTAGCCGGGCCGCTGAAGTTTCACCCGTGGCCGGAATCGCGCGCAAAAAGCTGCGGATGAAGTTTCCGCAGCGCAGCAACAAAGGCGTTCCGACGCGCCGGCCCTGTCTTTTCCAATCCATTTTAAAGGCCGCTTTTGTTTGCCAACGCGCCGGAAGCGGCAAGGCTCAGGGCGTGTACAGGAGTTTTTGCACCAGCAAAACTTCAGTCTGTCGCCGTAGCACCAGCATGTAAGCCCCGGCCGCAAGTCCCTGATTTCTCAGGTCCACGGAAGCCGCTGTTTCCCAGAGTTCCTGTTGCAGAAGCGTGCGCCCCTGCATATCGGTAAGCGTAAGCTCGACGGCAGCTCGCTCGACGGCGACCTCACGCAGTTCAAGCGTGCCGTCAGGCAGAATTCGCGCTGCAGGGCCTGGCGCGCCGTGCGTATTTTCGTCTACGTCGGTCGGCGTCGTCTCCAAAATCACGGTGGACCAGGTGGACGGTCGGTCGATATCGGCTGTTTGCGGCCAGAAAGAGTAGGAACCGGCAGTATTGGTGACGTCGAATGCCAGTCCAAAGCCGGCAAAATCACCGGTTATGACGCCGAGAAAGTCAAAAGGCAGATAGATTTCGATATAAGTCACATTGCCGCTTTGTCCCAGGTTCGGCACGCCGATCCAGTCCGGCTGCTCCTGCGCGCAGTCGTCGTAGTTGGAGTGCTCGCCGATGCTGAAACAATCGGAGCCGGACACGTGGATCCAGACGTCGTCCTCCCGCCATTCGTCGGAGCGATGCAACGCGGGATCGATCAGCACTTCCGGCAGCTGGAACTGCGTCTGCAGGTTGCCGGTGAAGGCGCAGAACAGTCCGTTTCCGTCGTGCGCCACGTTCACGGTCACGCTGCCGTGCGCCCCGCTTACCTGCACTTCCATCGTGCCTTCCAGCTCGCCGTCGCTTACGACGCCGTCGGCATTCAGACTGGCGGAATAGGGAATAATGACCTGGGCCGTCACGGCGGCGCTCGACAGCAAGGCTACACACAGACAAATGAACACAACACGAAGTCTCTGAACGAACATAAAACTCTCCTGATCCTGGCTTGTATAGAATTGACGCACAATATGGCCGCGGCGCCGGAGGCGCACAAGCGCGGGCGCAGCGGTAAATGTTAAATCGATCTTAAAAAACGTTAAGGACGTGTTGCAGCAGTACGCGTCCGGGAGCGGACGCCATAAAATGGAGCGGTTGAGGACAGTAAAACGGGATCTGCGTTTTTGCTTCAGCAAGTGCGCTGGAAATTTTTGGGGCGGAAGAGCGGGATCCGCTGGATGCCGTCAGTTCACACCGAGCGGTTGAACGCGATAGTACGCCATCTGCGATTTGGTCTCAGCGCGCGCGCAGAGATTTTCTGTGCGATTTCTGCGAAACTTTGACCGCTTGAGACGGCAAAATGCCCGTTCAGTTTTTTGTGTATGGAATACCGAGGCGGCTGTTGTAGACTTGCTATGCGGAGGCGGGAAAGCGCGCCCGGCTCCGCCGAGCGACGAGAAGATGTGAGCAGCCCGGTTTGGCCGGGCAGGGAGAGGTGTGTGGAGAAGAAAATTGGCGCAAGCCGGTGGTGGTGGCGGGGTGGGCCCCTTTGATCACGCGGAGCTGCGTCCAAGAATGACTCAAGCCCGCGCGATTCTGTCCGTTCACGCCGCTAAGTCGTCCGGTAAGATCGCTACACCGACCGTTGGAGCAGGGAAACCTGCGCTTCCAAAGCCGAGTATTTTTCGGCGGCACGATCCGAAGGTTATTGTTTATAACCAGCTCTGCAGCGGTTCCTATCCTGAGACGTGTACACCACCTCCTCACCCGACGACAAACAAAAGCTCAAAAGAGCCTGAGATGCGGCAGCAGCTCAATGCGATCATGCGGCAGTTGCGTGGAAAAGGAGACAATCCTGTCGGAAGCAGAAAAGCAGTATCGGCTGAAAAACAGACGGGCAAGAAACCACAATGATGAACCCGCTATTGCAGTGCTGATCTAAAGCCGTGACCGGCGAAAAAGTGCAGTGGGGAGCGCACCATAACACCGCCGTATGTCCTGCAAGGCAATTTCAATGCAAAAAATTCAGCATTGTTTTCCTCAGGCATGATGTGTATCTTCGCACTGAACACAAATCAGTCGGACTGGAACAGCCCAACGCCGGTCACAACTACACATTCCTCTGTCACAATACGGGATGTACACTATTGTGAATTGAAACTTCATTCGACATCGGAGGCAGCATAGCCTGATCAACTGTGCCGCCCCTCCAACAACCTTAACATTTTTACACTTGTATAACTCAAGGAACTTCAAAGTGAAAACCAAAATTTTCATCGCATTCACCGTTGTCGCCCTGGCGCTTGCAACGGTGCAAATTGACGCTAAAACCGTGCGCAAAACCAAAGGCGGCGGGCCGAATGGATTCGACACAACGTATGAAGAAACGCATGGAAACGACAAGCTGATTATTTGTGAGGGTGCCGGATACACCGATTGCCCCAAAGCAACCATTTTCACATCCGAGCAACCGCTGATGGACTATGCAATCGCACAGATTCAGAGCGGCAATCTCGTTGGATCGTATTCCGATCCTACGAGCGGCATCGGCGTGGACTGGAGCTCTGATACGCCGATCATGAACAACTCTGAGATTACAGTTGAATGACGTAATTTGACCCGTTGAAGCTGCACAGCTTGGCGGTTCGAATTGCCGCAAGAAAACAGGTCCGTCGCATTTAATGTCGCGGCGGACCTGCACTTTTCCAATTAACTTGCACTTCAAATGTTAAGACACACCATTGGACTACTCATTTTCTGCTTGATGCTGAACCCGCACATTTCGGCTTCTGGGGGAAATCCTTTGCGCAGCATCGTCAAATATGAAAGAACTATTACAACGCCCTTTGCGTTTAACAGCCCCGACAAATTTACCGGAGCGCTACACAACGATGAATTGTTTATTTATCTGAACCAGGCGGAAAACGACTCGCTTAGATTTATCACAATCAACCTGTCAAACAACGCGGTCGAGCAGCACTACGCAGTAATTCCCGCCGAGATTGAACACTACGACATCGACCAGGCAGCAGGAATTGCAGTGGGGCCGGACAGACTGGCCATGTTGTCGAAGTACCGCGAACTGATTCTGTTCGACAGAGCCGCCGACAACAGACTTACGTTCAACAGTATCCACGAGTTGAACGAAAGTTTTACGGCGGTAGAGTTAAACAACAGCAATACAATTGTTGCATCCAAGATTTACGACGCCCATCCAAAGTCCAGCCCCGAAAAACGACTGATTCAGGTTCTTGATGCGCAGTCTCTCGCGGCGGTACATACCGTCAGACCCAGATTTCATCCGATCGAACTGACTTACTTTCGGCCAAGCCAATGGATTTCGACGTGCGACCAACTTGTAGCCGCTGCAAACGCCGCAAGCTATGAAATCGCTCTGTACGACCTCGACCTCAATTACCGCCAGACACTAACCAGAGAGCAACCGTCCTGGTGGAAGCAGCTCGACACAAATCACATTGTTAAACTGACCGAAAATATCCCCCCGGAAAAACCACGCGATAAAATAAACGCCATTTCAAAACTATACTACGAGGGAAGCAAGCTGAACTTCATCCAGTTCCTCGGCGACTCAATTCTTGCCGTTCGAATTTCACACGGCGAACACACGGACGGATTCCAACGATACATCTGGGATTTCTGGAAGCTGCAGAACGGCGCCTGGCAACTTTGGAACTCCGACCTCGACCAACACTATGTCCATCAGCAGCCGGACGTAGTTATCGACTCTGCGTTTTTTCCGATGCAGCCGGCATACAACATGCAATACATGAATGCCGAGTACTTTGTCGTATTGCGGTTTGCTTCAGGCCTTAGCCCACTCGGTTTGACGTTTAAAAATTTCAGCAATAAAGAAGATGATTTTATTGCGACAAATTCGCCGTATCTGGCAATTGATGTCTTTAAATGGCAGTGGGATACAATCCATGAGTAAAACTGCGGCAACCTGACACTGCCATGAAAATATCGATTTATACTTTGGTTATCTGCGCACTTGCGGGAATATTCTGTTTAACCAGTGTATCTGGCGCACACGAGTCTGGAAACGACATGGAGATTTTTCGCCGTTCGCTGTATGCCGTCAATCTGGCCAGGGACACGGTGCAGTTGTTTGACAACTGCGACTCGGTGCGTTTCACCTTCGCTCTGCTAGTGGATCGCAATTCGTGCAGTTCATGCGTTGCTGAACTTGGCTCTTTCATCGATCAGCTTGTCAGATCTGATGAATCCGTGACCTCAACACTCCTGATGCATGGATATGATTCGTCGCTTGAACGGCGCAGAATATCGAATGAATTTGGAACCGATGCACTCCTGCAAGACTGGCCGGTGTTATTTGATGTGGATTCACCGATGTATATTCGCAAACGGGCTGACGAAGCCGCCGACATCCACGGACGCCTTGGAATTAACGGCGGCCCCGCGCTTATACTCTGGAACTGCGACCAGCCCGAAGCATCACAGATAATGAACGCCGCAAGCCTGTTTGCCAGCGACGGTACTCTGAGTCCGGCGGCCAGAGAATCGATAATCCGCCAACTGACTCGGAACTGAAAGCAGTAGCTTTGCCGCAGTGTTAACAAAGTCTGACCGGTGAGAAAATGATCGCGTCCAATGTCGTAATCGCCCTGACATTCCTTGCACTGGCCTGCGGTTGTGTACCCACTCTTTCGGTTGACGCGGCAAATTCCGGCCGGAAAACGCCTTTGGGCGTCAGGTTGAGTCGCGACACGGTTTATGTAGATGATTTCTCGCAGCAAACGCTGCTGGTGACACTGGTTAACCGCTACAACTGCAAGACCTGTTTCGACAAAATTGAATCGTTTGTACTCGACTCTCTGCGGTTGGACAGTACCGAGGTTGATTTTATCGCACTTGCCAGATTCGGCAGCAAGTCCCTGGACAGGCGCGCCGCGTCGTTGTTCATCGAATCTACCATGCCGCGCATTTCTACCCTTGTGTTTGATGCCCAGACCGACCAGCGCGACGGCCATCCACCACGCGAAGTTCAGGGCGGTTGGCATGGACGACTCGACGTCCGCTACACGCCGGAAGTTCTGGTATTTAACACGACAAATCCCGACACGCCGCTGCACTTCCGCTACAATGACTTGTTCATCACCGGTGATGATGCCGGAGATTCACTCGGCACTTTGTCCTGGCGCGGCAAACAACTTCTGAGCGAGGCGCTGCGGCGGTGAGTTAAAGGGTGCGGGGGCTGCTGGCAGCACTCAACGACTTCGACAAACTCTTCCGGCCACCTCGGCCTTAATCCTCATCGGCAAAAAAACGATCCAGCGCTTTGACGAACTCCGGCCATAAAGTCTGATGGTAGTATTTATCAACCGGGTTGAGGTTGAACTGTCCAAACACACGCAATCGCGTGCTCGGCGGCTCTTCCATGCCGTCACAAAGAATTTCGGCGACTCGCGAAGCCAGCTTACCGTAGCGCGCGTTAACGACCCGAAAACTGCTCCAACCCATTTGGCGCGCCAATTCGGTAAAACACAGAGTGTGACGCGGCGCGTAATAATGATGAGTTAATAATGTCAGTTCGACGTCGGTCAGTTCAATTTGACGCAATACCGCCAGATATTCGTCGGCCGTAAAGGGCACCGAATGTTCGAAGATGGCATTGGTTTTTCGTGTGGTCATATCAAACCTGAGCTCTGGTAAATAGTGTTGCCGGCGGACCAAAGCGTGAAGTTGCTGCACAAGCACTTATCGGGTGGCGACAATGTAGTGAAAAAACCGACACCTGTATTGGACCGTAGCGCCGACCAGACAAACCACCTCCTCACCCGACGACAAACAAAAAATCAAAAGAGCCTGAGATGCGGCAGCAGCTCAAAGCGATCAAGCGGTCAAGCGACCATCACGCCAGTGTTAAGCAAACGTACATCCCGCCAGCGAGAAGCCAACACCCTTAAACACAACAGCCGCCGAACCAGAAGTCCGGCGGCTGCCAACATTCAAATCAACAGTCTGCAAAACAGTGTTGCACAAAGCGTTTAACCCTGTTTGTCCACGTGCAGATCCATCTGCGGGAAGGGAATCGAAATGCCCTCTTTGTCAAATGCGATTTTGACTTTTTCCGTCAGCTCAAAGTGCAGCGGCCAGTAGTCGCCGCCCTTGACCCACATGCGCACGGAGAAGTTAACCGAGCTGTCGGCCAGCTCCGAAACCAGCACCTGTGCGGCCGGATCCTTGAAGACGCGCTCGTCCGCTCTGATGAGACTCCAGATCACCTCGCGCGCCTTGGCGATGTCGTCGCTGTAACCGATGCCGAAGGTCATGTCCAGACGGCGCGTCGGCTCGGTTGAATAGTTAACAATGCTGCCGCCGGCAACCGGTCCGTTGGCCAGAATAATTGTTTTATTGTCCGGCGTTTTCAGGACGGTGTTAAAAATCTGGATAGAGTTAACGGTGCCGCTGTGCCCCTGCGCGTCGATAAAGTCGCCCACTTTGAACGGCTTGAACATGAGGATCAGCACACCGCCGGCGAAGTTGGAAAGGCTGCCCTGCAGCGCCAGACCGATGGCCAGGCCGGCCGCACCGATGATGGCCACGAAGGACGTCGTTTCCACGCCGAGCATGGTGGCGATACTGATGATCAGCGCGATCTTCAGCATCACGCCTATGATGCTCGTCAGGAAGGGTTTGAGCGACGCTTCCACCTTGGAACGATCCATTGCTTTGCCGACCGCAACCACGATTCCCTTGATCATCCACCAACCGACAATCAGCGCCAGAATGGCCAGAGCCAGCTTGGGCAGAACGTCCATCGCCAGACCGCTGATGTACTGGATTAAATCAAAATCTTCCATGTAATTCCGTTCCTCCGGGAGAAAAACACAACAGTATTTGGTGTTGTTTCGCAGCGCGAAACAGGCAATTGTTCTATGTTCTATCGGCCGATTGGCCTCTGCCGGCAACGCGCTCGCTCAGCAGGTTTTCGCTCGCAAGAACGCGGCGCAGCGAACGTTCGACGCCGGCGCCGTACGACGAATCAATGATAAATACCGTGACGAGAAAAACAAAGCTGTCCGGCGTTTCGGACTCCAGCTCAATGCGCGGCTCCTGGCGCAGCACGGTCCAGGGCATCTGGCGCAGAATGCCGCTGAGGATATGCCGCAACGCCGCCTCGTCCTCATTGGCCGCAACGGTGACGCGGAAGGAATGCCGATGCACCATCGCCGCCGGGTTTTCGCGCGCGTGCACAATGGAACTGAGTTTGCTCCAGGGCATGCGCCAGCGGCGACCGTCGGCACTCTCCAGTTCGATCGCCAGCGTGCCGCGGTGCCGAATTGCGCCGCGCTGATCACCGACGCTGATCGTGCGGCCGACCTCATAACTGGACTGCGATTTGAGCACGATGCCCGCCATGTAGTCGCGCGCGCCGTACCAGGCAAAACCCGCGGTAAGCACGACCAGCAGCGAAATGGTCGCCATAATGCGCATGGAATCGTGCACAAAGACCTGGTCAAAACTCCAGAGCGCAAAAAGGGTCCAGAACAGCGTCGCTGCAATCGGAAAACTGCGCTGCAGTATATCGCGATACGTGCGCCGCTTCAACAGCACCCACAGCCCGCGCCGCAGCAACCAGAGCAGCACAACGGCCAGGCCGCCGACAGCCAGGACGCGTAGCAGGTCCAGCGTGTGCACGTCAAAGGCGATGTCCGCCAAGTCAAAAAAGCCCTCGCCGTTCATATCACCTCCATGTCGTGCAGGGACTGGCGCAGCCAGGGCTGAATATCCGGAGCCACCTCAAGCATATTCTGGTCGTTTTCGAGCAGGAGGCCGCTGTGCCGCAGGACATTCAGATCCTCTTCCATGCGCGCGGCTGAAGTATTGAAGATGCGCGCCAGTTGGTCCGGTCGGCAGCGCTTGTGGATGGTAATGTTCATCAGCAGCACCAGCCACTCGGGGCGCAGCGACTCCAGCGCGCCGAGGTTCGGCTTGCGCGGCGCGCGCAGCACGATTCTGTCCGAATCAATGCGCTGAATCAGGCCCACCCAGGTGCGCAGCGCCACACCGATATTGCCGCCCGAGTAGTCGAAAATTTTGTTGAAAAAACGCGCCAGCGTCAGGCTGCTCAGTTTGTCCTCGGTTTTACCCTCAATTTCAAACATCATGCCCGTCGAGCGGTGACGCAGCAAAATGGCCTGCTGCAGGTCGAGCGCGCGCATCGGCTCACACTCGATCACGCCCAGAAAAAAACGGTCCATCGGCACGATGGCGTTGATGAATCGGAAGGCCGTCGTGTCCGCATTGAGGATAAAAAAGTGACGCGAGCCGAATTCCGCGATCAGCGCCAGCAGGCGCTGCAGCGCTTCTTCCCCGCCGGGACGACGCTCCCACCAGCGCTCCAGATCGTGTATGATGATCGCCGACTGACGCGGCAGCGTGCGCAGCATGTCTTCACAGTCGCCGCGGCCGTCCAGTCCGGCGGCGAAGGCGCGGTCCACGTCCGTGCGCTGACCGGCCATGTCGTCCGGCGCGTACAGATTAAAGACAGAGCCGCGCGCAAAGTGACGCGAGGCCACGCTGCGCGAAAGATCGCTCTTGCCGCAGGCCGCCTCGCCCAGAATAAGCAGCGCGCCGTCGATGCCGCGGCGGTGGCGTTTGACCGCACGCTCCGCCTGCTGCAGTTCGGCGGTACGGCCAACCCAGAGTTCGCGCACCGCCATCTGGCGGCCCAGAAACTGCTGGCGGTAGTAGGAAGGCAGCGCTCTGATGAGTTCGGCGTCGGGCGTCACCTGTTCGACGAAGTTGATGAGATGTTCAATCCCGAATGACTCGTCCGTTTCCAGGCGTTGAAAACGACGCGCCAGCAACACGCCCTCGCTGCGGCGATACATCAGCCCGACAAGCCAGTCCGAGAGGCGACGGCGCAGCAGGCGCGTTTTGGATCCGACGCCGATTTCGAGGCGCGAACGCCCGTCGACGCCGCGCCAGCCCGCGCCGAGACGCTCGGCCGTGCGCATCACCATGTAGGGCGTCAAATTTTCCATCAGTGCGGCGCGGCGTGCGTCGATGTCGTTGCGCAGTTCTTCCAGTGCCGTGCGGATCTTGCGCAGCTCGCCTTCGATGCGTTCAACGTTGCGGCGCGCCAGCTCCACCGGCGTCTCGGGATCATTGACGACGACCTCCGGCAGCGCGACGGCAACGTCGGGTTCGACCGCCGGCGGGTTGAAGGAACGCACGACGTCGCGCGCGACGGCGGTGGAGCGCTCCAGCCGCATCGGCAGCTCGCCGCTGTTGTCCTGCACGGGACCGATCAGGCGACTCTCCACCTGCATCTCCAGCAGGCGGCGCAGCGGCAGGTCCACCGTTTCCACTTCTGTAAAGGGATGTTCGGCCAGGTCGGAATAACCCTGATCGGAGATGACCGTGCTTTGCTCAGGCAGCTCAGCCAGCGCGCTCTTGACGTCGCTGCGCAGCTGTTCCACCACGGCGCCGTACCAGGACTCGCTGCCCAGGCCGGTGCGATAGGCCGGCATAATCGGCATCAGGTTGACGTCCTCCGCGCCGCCGGCCATAGCCTCCAGGCGCCGCTCGAGTTCAACCAGTTTGTCGAGCAACAGCTCGCGCACATTGCGCTCGATTTCGGCTTCAAATTTGTCGATGACCGCGCCCAGTCGGCTGTGCAGGGCCGTCAGCCGTAAGCTCAGCGTCGCGTAGTTGAAGGTCAGTGCTTCGTTGCGGGACCAGCGCTCGGCTACGGTACTGATGCGTTCACGCGCTTCGTCGCGGCGGCGCAGCCGCCGGCGAATGCGGCGGTTGCCGTCCACGGCCAGAATGTCGCCGGTGATCGTCTCGACCACGCGGCGCAGGTCGGCCTGCAGCCCGTTGCGCAGTTGATTGCAGGCGGCCCGGATGCCGCCGCGCAATTGATCAAAACGCTGCGCCGGATCGTCGCCGCCCTGTTCGGCCGCTTCCGCGCCGCCGTCGATTGCGCGGTCCAGGCGGTCGTGCGCCAGGCCCAGGACCTGCCTCAGCTCGGACGCCGTTTTGTAGGCCGCCACGCCGAATGTTTCCAGGCGGTTGTAGAGTAATTCCGGGAAGTGCACGTGCAGTTCGTGGCGCACGAGCGCGCCGATATTCATCACGATACTGGGTTCGCCGCGGCTGAGGCGCGCGCGCAGCCGCGCGCGAAACTTCAGGAAAGCCAGACCGGCGCTGTCGCCGGGCGCGGGCTGCAGCTCGGCGCGGTCAAAGCGAATGGCGCTCGTCGCCGGAGTGTGCACCGCCGCGGCGTCCACGCCTTTCAGCAGGCCGTCCAGCCCCAGCTCCAGGCGGCGGCGCATGGCGTCGATGCGTTCATCCACAAATCGATCCACCAGGCGGCGGCTCTGGAAGAGCAGGGTGCTGCGCGCGCGAATGGCGGCTTCGCGCCGCCGGCGCTCGCTCTGGTCGTCGCCGGATTTGCGGCGCGACTCATCCACGTTTTCCACCAGCTCCTGCGCTTCGGCGCTCAGATTCAGAAATGCCTGCTCGATGCCGACCACGGCGGAGGCGACAAATTCCTGCAGCGCGTCGCCCGCGGCGGCGTGCACATTTTCCAGGATGGTCGCCGGGCCGCTCTGCAGCGGCAGCACCGGCGCAAAGTCCATGTTATCTTCCGCACGGCGCTGCGCCAACACCGCCAGCTCACCTGAATCCGGGCCCAGCGATCCGGCCAGCGGCTTGAAGAAAGAAGACGCCGAGACGAGAATCACCGTACCGATTTGCCGCAGCACGTCGTCGGTCCGTTCGACAAAATCGGTGACGTTGTCCTTGTCGAGCGTTGGCAAACCAAAGAGGGTTAAGTCGGCTTCCATGGATTCGGCGCGCAGCAGATCGTGAAAAGGACGCCGTTCGATGCCGTTGTTGATGACTTTGATGGCCGCCTGCACGCGCTGTTCGTCCAGCACGTGGTCCAGCATTTTCTGCACGGGATTTACCGCGGCGCTGTCGTCCACCACCACGATGATGCGCGCCCTGCTGCCGCGCCACACCTCCGTCGCCTGCAGGAATTTGAGCAGGATCAGCACGAGCGTGACGTTGTTGCCGCCCGCGCGCCACCAGATGTCGATGCGTTCGCGTTTGCCGAAGCCGCGCTCCTGGTCGTAGTCCATCACGAGAATGTTCTGGTCCAGCTCGCGCATGCGGCGCAGCAGCTCGGCAAAGCGCTGCGGGTTTTTACTGTTGCGGGCCCAGCCGAGAATCACCGTGTTGGGTTCGATGCCGGAGAAGCCGTAGATCCGGGTGATGGTTTCGATGGCGTCGTAGACGTTGCGCGCCTCCAGCCGCCGCAGGAACTTGCCGGGAATGGCCGGATCGACCTCGTGTTCGTGACCGCGCGGCTGCGGGAAAAGGTCCTCAGCCTCCGGGTTTTCGACCAGTTCAAACGAGGTCAGGATGCCGCGGCGGTAGACCAGCTGCTCGGCAAACTGCATCAGGTGCGGCCGTGTGGCCGGGTTCCCGCTGAACAGCATGACGTTCGGGCGCCAGTTGCGCTGATGCGTCTGACTCTGACTCAGGCGGTACAAGCCGGACCGCACCACGGAAGACCACACGCCCTCCCAGGTGTCGCCGCTTTCCAGCGTCAGCTCGCGCCGTTTGTAGTAGACAAAAACCAACGCCAGCACCGCAAAAGCCAGGAAGGACGCCAGCGGATTCAGCTGCGTCATAACGGCGATACAGGTCGCAAATCCCAACCACGCTATCCACGAGGGAATGCGAAAGGTCGGGCGGAAATCCGTGCTGCCGAAACTCTCGATGGCATAACTGAGATTCAGGAAGCCGTAGGTGGTGATGAAAAACATGGAGATGATGCCCGCGATGGCATTCAGATCCCCGTAGATAATACCCGCCTCGGCAATCGCGATGACGAGGATCATCGCGTTTCTCGGCTCGTTGGCCGGACCGTGACCCTTGGCAAAAAAGCGGAAGGTAATGCCGTCCATCGACGTCGCCTGCAGGATGCGCGGCGCGCCCAGAATACTGCCGATAGCCGAGGAAAGCGTAGCGCCCCAGATTCCCGCCACCACCAGCGGCGCGGAGAGCGAAATTTCATTGAGGATCGTGGAGTTCGTGCGCAGCTGCTCGGCGTCGACCGTCATGCCCAGGAAGATTGTCAGTCCGATGTAAACCACCAGGCCAAAGACAATCGCGGCAATCGTGCCGATCGGAATGGATCGCTGTGGATCGCGCAGGTCGCCCGACATCTGCACACCGGTGGTAAATCCCGTCACGGCCGGGAAAAAGATGCCGAAAAGCAACATCAGGTTGCTGTTGAAATCCGGAACGGCTTCGGGCTGTACGGCCGCCGCGGCGGGGCCGAGTTCGTGCGTGCCGAAGAAGACGGACACCAGCGACAGGGCGATCGCCGCCATGATGACGTACTGCGCTTTTATCGCCAGCGAGGTACTGATCCAGGTGATGATCGCCAGCGCCGCCAGCGCAATCGTCCCGCAGATCCGGATGTTGTCCAGGCTGGTTTCCCAGCCGAAATACTCGAGGAAACTCTCGGAAAAACCGACCAGATAAAGGCTGATGCTGCAGGAGAATCCCACGAACAAGGCCAGCCCCAGCGTCCCGCCGATCGGCAGGCCCATGCTGCGCGAGATGATGTAGTAGTTGCCGCCGACGCGTACTTTTTTATCCGTCGCTATCGACGCCACGCTCAGGCCGGTGGTGAACGAAATCACGTGCGCCACGATGATGATAATGATCGTCGTGGCAATGCCGGCCGTACCCACGATCATCGGCAGGCGCAGGTACATGATGACGCCGAGGATCGTAAGAATCGACGGAGTAAACACCCCGCCGAAGGTTCCCAACTTCGAACTGCTTGACGCCATAGTCCCCGTTTCGTCTGGTCCCAACACCGATTCGGCGGGAATATACGCCAAATGCGGTTTGTGGCGAATTCGGATCGCATCAGCCCGCGGCATCTCCGTGTGAATCGTCCGTCCGGCAACTTCGGGCGCTCTGTTGATAGTCCGGCTTCCTCCCGGTCGCCGTCGGCTTTTCTCCAGACTGATAAAGGCCCTTTTGCTCGTCGCCGGGTTTGCAGCCAAAAAGCGGCTGTTGGGAATTGCGGCAAAAAACGGCGACGACCAAAACCTTCCAGGCTGCCGCAAAAGACCGTTCGGCGTCGGCGCCTAACCCGAATCCCGACCCAGCGTCGCGATTGCTTCGCCGATGCCCACTTTGCCGCCGATGCCCATCTTTTTGCGAATGTTGTAGCGGTGCGTTTCAATGCTGCGCCGGCCGATGCGCAGCACGCGGCAGATTTCTTTTGAGGACATTTCCAGTTTCATCAGCGCGCAGACTTTGCGCTCGGTCGGCGTCAGGTTCGGGAAATGCCTGCGCAACTCATCCATAAATTCGGGATGCGCCAGGGCAAACTGTTCGTCGAACTCCTTCCACAGGTCGTCTTCATCCAGATGGATGGTGATCGTCCGCAACAGGTCCTTGAACCGGGAACGCACACCCGCATCAACGCGGTCGACGTGTTTGCGCAGCAGCTTCTGAGCCTGGTACAGCAGCTCGTTTTTGTTGCTGATCTGCAACGTTTTGGACGTCAGCCGCTGTTGTGTGCGATTGCGCTCACTGCGCACCTGCACATTTTCATCCTGCAGTTGCTCTGCGCGCGCCAACTCGCGCAAGAGGTGCTGACGCGCCAGTTCCGTTTCGATCGAACGCAGGTCGTCGACAAACTGCGGGTTTTCCGCCTGCGCCAGCAGTTCGCGCCGGATGCGGTCGCGCGCAATCTTCAGACCTTCAAACGCAGCCTCGTCTTCACCTCTTTTGCCGATTTCGATCCTGACCGCAAGAGCCTCGACTTCTGTTTCGCGGTAGTGTCCGCGCCGCGCCAGTTCCAGCGCCCGATCGGCATGTGCCGCTCCTGCACCCGCATCACCGGTTTCCACGGCTGCACGCGCCAGAAGCAGGTGGAGTTCGGCCGCAGGCGCCGGAACAATCTCCGCCTGAATACTCTTCTCCGCCGTGCGCAGCAGCGCAGTCGCCTCCTTTGCGCGCCCGTCGACAATCAAAACCCGGGCATGAACAAAATCAGCCCGCAGCGGACCGCAGCTCCGGCAGATCGACCCCGTCATTTGTTGCGCTTCTTCGATGTGAGCGTAACTTCGCTCGTCCACGGTCCCACGGCGACAATCCAGCCAGGCCAACGTCAGAAGCGTACTTCGGATTCCGCAGATGGACTTGTTCGCGCGCGTCTGTGCCAACGAAGTTTCAAGCAGGCGCGCCGCGTCGTCGTAGCGCTCCTGGAACGCGTAGATCGTTGCAAGGCGAGTGTAAACCCCTTCGGCCGGAAACTTGTCTCCGCGCGCCGCTCCTGTCGCCACAACGCGTTGCAGTTCCGCCAGCGCCTGCACGTAGCGGCCGGTTAACATTTCCGCTGCGGCGGCGATAAGGCCGCAGCGCATCCCGCGTTCCGGATCTGAGTCCGCGGGCAGCCCGTGATGCAGACTTCGCGCCGCGTTCAGCTGCGCCATTCCCTCAAGTGCATGTCCCGTGCACACCAACACGTCCGCCAGCAACTCGCGCGACTCAATTCGCAGCCGCAGATCTCCGCACTCATCAGCCGCAGTTTGGGCTTTGGCGCCGTAGTTGCGCGCGCCGGCGCTCTCGCCTGTCTGCGCCAGCGCCATCGCATAGTGGTACAAAACGCGGGCGTACTCGACCGGCCGGCTGTGCGGAGTTTCACTCGCCAGAGTTTGTTCGACCAACTCACAGTACATGCGCGGCGCCGACTCCCGCAGCCCGTTCGCCGTTGAATTCAGGAAATGCAGCCGTTCATTCTGGTCGGCGCATTGACGAAACCCTGCGCGCATTTCCTGAACGACCTGTTCACTTTGTCCGCGCGGTTCATTGTCTTGTCGAATCTCCATGCGGTTAAATTATCATCTCGCGCTCAATCCGCCAACGGCGCTTTTTACAGGGCAGTTTTGTTTAACGGGAGTCCAATACCGGAATGCGGTTAACTGGCGGACGACAGCACATCGCCAGGCGGTGCGTCCATCGTTCGAATTGACACAGCATACTGAAAATCGGAATTTTGCTATCGCCCTCGATACATAGCCCTGTACCGCTCCGGAAAAATTCCGGGCGAAAGGAAGCGCCTCCTCACGCCCGGATGTTTGGACTCCTATCGTTGAATCACAACATTTGCGCCAATGCTCTCCCGCCCATCGGACTCGATCAGCATGGAATAAACACCGTTCGGAAGCGCCCGCACATCAATCGTCGCCCGGGACGCATCCATCGAATGCTGTCCGAGTGATTGCCGCAGAACAGTTCTGCCGACGGCGTCGTGTAAACTGAGCGACCAGACGCCCGGCGGAACGCCTTGCAAATCCACGGTCAGATAGTCGGTCGTCGGGTTGGGCGCGATACTCAGCAGCGGCCGAACGCCGCGCACATCACCGACATCCGTCGCGTTCAGATCGTACACGTATTCACATTTGTAGAACGGCGTCACCCTGCCGCTCTGAACACTGTGCTCCACGCGTTCTGTTAACATTCCGTGCGAATCGAATTGATATGCATGCATTGACTTGCGTCCCATCGCGCCCGGCGGAACGGAGGCTCCAGGAAGCAGACAATTAACCAGCTCCACTCTGTTTAACTTGTCGTATTCGTAATAGTATTCGCCGTCGTAAATCCACTCCGATCCCGACCAGACCCAGAACACTTCCGAATCGACATTGCAGTTGACGTCATAGGTGTAGTCAACCCGGCCAACAACGACCCAGTCACCGTCGACCCAGAGTTCGTCTGTCTCGGAGCTTGTTTTGCCTTCGGCGTTTTTCTCATAACACTTGCGACGCGTCTCCGTCAGCTTCCAGACCTCGTCTTCGTGATCGTACATGTAACACTTGCGCGTTTTCTTTTCCAGTTCATCGTCGTAGCTGCAGGTGTATTTGATTAAATACTCCCAGGATCCGCTATTGCTGTCGGCCAACCAGATCGAACATTCCTCTTCTGTTTGACGGCCCTGGTTGTCGTACTGGAATGTGTATTTAAACACGACATTCCACACCTGATTGGCCGCGTTCCAGGTATAACACAAACGCAGCACAATGACGCCGTTAACACGAATGAGCTCATACTTTGCGAACTGAACCCACATTTTGTTGTCCGCATCCCAGTTGTAGCACACCTGCGTGTCTTCATCGGGATATTCATATCTGATCAGGGAGGGCGACTGCAGCGCGCTTTCGCCATCTTCGTCGACCGCAACGAGATAGCCGTCGCCCAGGTCTTTGTGTTTAATCGATTCTTCAAACTGCCAACGGCCTTCCGACCACGTATACCTCACCTCTTTTTTAAGTGCGGCAGACTGTGATAAAGCACAAGGCGCGAAGTTAAAGAATACCAATGCCGCAGATACAACCAGTGCGGCAAGAAATCTATTGAAAGTCATGGTTACATCTCCATGGTAAAATTAACAGATACATTAAGTTGAATTATCAACTGCAATTAACTGCCGATCACTACTCGGCGAAACACTCGCGCAGGATCAGCCGCCCATCATCATCGTAGGTGTAGAAGTAACGCCTGGTCAATACCCATCCGCTGCTGGTGAATGTCTCGCACTCTTCGTGGGACTTGCGCCCCTCCGCATCGTAGTGGATAATGTAGCGCACGTTGGGCGCCCACCCGCCGGTCGACGGATTGCGATTGTAGCAGATCTGTTTGCTCGGTTTGTCGGGAAAGTCGGGATCTTCATATTCGTAGTCGTAGTGGATAATCCTCGTTGTGTCCCACTCACCGTCACTGTTAAACGCCCAGCACGTGTCGTACGTCACGCTTCCGTTCGCATCGTAGCCGTAGGTATAACGCGTCACACAGGTCCAACCTCCGGCGGGATTCAGAATTTTGCATTCCTTTTTAACAAGGTTGCACTGCTGCGCGTAGGCAAACAGATATTCCCACTGCAGATCCCAGCTGCTGCCGCTCCAGGTGTAACAGAGTTGAATCGCAAGCTTGCCCTGCCCCATGATGTTTGTGTACCGCACCTGCGGCACCCAGATTTCATTAACACTATCCCAGGTATAACATGTCTGGGTCCCATCGTCGGCATAGTCGTAGCGTTCGCCTTCAACCATTCCCGAACCCGTCAAATCGTCGGATCCACGTTTTTCACCTTTTAAACCGAATTCAACAATCGGCGATTCCGGCGCGGAAACGGCGCTTTTGCTGCCAAGCTCAGGCATCATTACTTCACTCTTGCCGCTCACTTCCGGCGGCGGCACTGAGACACAGAGTGTCAACACTGCAATCAGGACATACTTTTCATAACGCAGGCGAAACATAAAGAACCTCCTGTCGCGCTCCAGGTGGAACGCGATTATTAAACAATGAGAAAGTTCCAATCCGGACCAGCGCCGGACTGTCTGAGGTTAATTCCAGGAGCAGGGAAAGAGGCATGCCGTCAAACCGGCGGGCGGCCGGTTTAACTGATCGGACATTAAAACAAGGTCTATGACTTACGGGTCAGCGCACGTTATGTGGGATATTCCGGACTTGGTAGTCCGCCCGCTTTCACCGCCTGGGTTGGCAGTTGATTATATGTGGGGTATGGAAAACATGGCGCCAAGATAACACGCCCAATCACGCAAAGCTATAGGGAAATTCCTTATTTTAACCTAAGAAATTCCCGTACGTATAGCTCGCACTATCACAACATTTCGCTTCAGTTCTCGCGCTTTATTGTGCAGTTTACACTTTCCACTGGAGTGTCTTCAGGGCTGCGCACTTGCTTCCAGTCTTCAGCTTTGCGGGTAGCCGCTCGCTCCTGCGGCTTAAGCCTCCGGCTTCCTGCCGGTCGCCGGTTTATTAACATGCTCTTTCAATCCGCTTTTGTTTGTCACGGTGTTTTCAGTTTCCGGGCGGCAGACCAGACAAATGCGGGCAAAACACATGGGAACTTAAACACAATCGGAAACTTCGAGTCCCTGTTTGACTCTGAGTTATTATCGTGGTTCCCGGCGCGGCGGATTTATTAACAGACATCAATTTCATCTACCCAGCTGTCTAAACTCCTTCTCATCGCTTTTATACTGGGAGTTTGTATTCGAGCAATCGACGCGACAGTTTGGCGGTTAAAATCATGATGTGGTATGCCGCTCGGTCTTCGGATCCGGCGATTTCCGGTACGTACACAGTGCAGGCGGGAATCTTGTCCTGTTGAACGGTAAAACCGAATGTTCTGGCATCGTACAATCAACCTTGGCCGACATGTAGTCAATGCCGCCTTTGATCCTCAGAGTTCAGAGTTGAAAGACAAACAACAAAGTCGGAAATCATCGCACAACAGGTCGGGAGCAAAACAGTGTTCAGACAGAACGGAAGGTGCTGCCTGGAATGCTTTGTGCGCAGGAGATTGTGTGGAGCGATTGAACAACGGTTTCAATTCAACGTCAACTTGCCAACGGCACTTTGCGGATTGATTCTGTGGCAACAAGCGGAAAACGACCGGCGACCAACAACCAGCATAATTGGTGAACGACATCAGGCGGGCGACTCAAGAACCACAGGCGGCCAATTTCGATAGTTGCCCAGGCAACTAATTTGCGGCGCTGCGGCGCACATAAATGAGGGCCCCCTCCCCCGCCGCCGCCTGTCCAGTTTTCCCTCATTTTCCGGACGTCAGCTCACACCCGCACGACCCCGTTTTCGGGGTGTTTTTTTTAGTGCGGTGCGTCCCTACTGCGGAACGCCTCCGGCGCGGCGCGGCCAAACCTCCGGATGGTTCGACAAAAACAAGATGTGCCCAGGCCGCCAGCCGGACAAGCGCAAAAGACTGATCGGCATTCTTTCGACGCTGAACGGGCGGTAGAACGCAGGTGAACGTCCAGACAGCCGGAAGACAAATCGATTGGAACGCACCCACTCAACCCTTTGTCTGGAATCCGCTGCAAACGAACAGGAAACGGCCCAGACTGGCGCCCGCACCGCCGCCGTTTCCGCAACTGAACAAATAATCGCAAATTTGCACTGCGCGGCGACACAAAGTCGCGGCGCCATTTATTCAATTCGAATAGTTTGAGGCCGACAATGTCTTCGCCAAATGCGCCTGAAAAAGGCACGGAAAAGGACCCCGCACCAAGCAGCAATTTCATTCGCCAAATTGTGGAGGAAGATCTGCGCCAGGGGAAAAACCAGGGTAAAGTTCACACGCGCTTCCCCCCCGAACCGAATGGATACATGCACATCGGGCATGCCAAATCCGTCTGCCTCAACTTTGGTCTGGCCGAAGACTACAACGGCGTGTACAATCTGCGCTTTGACGACACCAACCCGACCAAGGAAAGTGTCGAATTCGTCGAATCGATGCAGCATGACATTCGCTGGCTCGGATTTGACTGGGAAGATCGCCTGTACTTTGCTTCGGATTACTTTGAACAGCTGTTTGAGATGGCGGTCGAGCTGATCAAACGCGGCCTGGCATACGTCGATGGACTCAGCCCCGCCGAAATGCGCGAATACCGCGGCACCCTGACGGAACCCGGACGCAACAGCCCCGACCGCGACCGCAGCGTCGAAGAAAACCTCGACCTGTTTACACGCATGCGCGCGGGTGAATTTCCGGACGGCGCTTACGTCCTGCGCGCCAAAATCGACATGGCCTCACCCAACATCAACATGCGCGACCCGGTGATGTACCGCATCATGCACGTGCACCATCACCGCGTCGGCGACGCATGGAAAATCTACCCCAGCTACGACTGGACGCACGGCCAGAGTGATGCGATCGAAAAAATCACACATTCGCTGTGTACGGTCGAGTTTGAGGATCACCGGCCGCTCTACAACTGGTTTGTTGAGCAAATCGGATTTGAGCACAAACCCCGTCAGATCGAATTTGCCCCGCTGGGACTCAACTATACCGTCCTCAGCAAACGCCGCCTGCGCGAACTCGTTGAAATCGAGCATGTGTCCGGCTGGGACGACCCGCGCATGCCGACGATCTCCGGAATGCGCCGCCGCGGTTATACACCCACGGCTATTCGCAACTTCTGCGAGCGCATCGGCGTGGCCAAAGCCAACAGTACGGTCGACATGGGCATGCTTGAACACGCCGTGCGCGAAGACCTCAACAAAGTGGCGCAGCGGCGCATGGCCGTGCTCGATCCGCTCAAGGTAGTCATCACGAACTACCCCGAAGGCCAGGTCGAAGAACTTGAAGCCGTCAACAATCCGGAAGACGAAAGCGCCGGCAGCCGTAAAGTCCCGTTTTCGCGGGAGCTGTACATCGAACGCGACGACTTCATGGAAGACGCGCCCAAAAAGTACTTCCGCCTCGCGCCGGGACGCGAAGTGCGCTTCAAGTTTGCCTATTACATTACCTGCAATGAAGTGGTCAAAGACGCCGACGGCAAGGTCGTCGAGCTGCGCTGCACCTACGATCCGGCCACGCGCGGCGGCTGGTCCGAAGATGGTCGGCGCGTCAAAGGCACCATCCACTGGGTGTCGGCGCAACACGCCGAACGCGGCACGGTGCTGCTCTACGATCGACTGTTCACAGAGCCGATTCCGGGCCGCGGCGGACGCGACTTCAAGGAAGATCTGAATCCCGAGTCAGTGATTGTCAACGATGCCGTCCTGATGGAACCCTCGCTGGCGCAGGCCGCGCCGGGCGAGCTGTTCCAGTTTGAACGCATCGGTTATTTCTGCGCCGATAAAGACACCAATGCCGGGAAGCCGCTCTTCAATCGCACGGTCACGTTGCGAGATACCTGGGCCAAAACCAGCGGTAAAAACTGACGCCTTTTCCGCAAGTATTCAGCGCCGTGCCGGATTGAACTTTCGGTACGGCGCCGGAATAAAAGGCGCTGTGCGGCGGATTTGACGTGGCTGTTTCAGTCTTCGGCACTTGTCTTCCCCACCATGTTGGATGCCGCAATACGGAGCGGCAGCGCCAGAGCGGCGCCGGTCCCGCCCGCCCGGCGGCTGTGAACCACACGTCCGCCCAGGCGCTCCGCAAGCGATTGCAGCTCGGACTGACGCGCTTCAGCACCGGCGTCTCCAGCGGACGCCCACTGAAATTTTGGACCGCTCATCAAATACAGGAAACCGTCCGCAATCGCAACCCGCAGGGTTTTCTCATCGCTCTGCGCCGCCAACGACAACACCTCGACAAACAGCTGCCGCAAATCAAGTGTTTTGGCGTCATACAAAGCCAATTGTGCGAATTGTCGTCGCCGGCCGATCAGTTCCAGATGCACGCCGTAGTGATTGGACGCCAGTTCCGCAACTTCATCCAGCAGCAGGTCGATGCCGACTTCCCTTGCTTCCGGCTGCATGTCGGCGCCAGTCCGCTCGCCCAACAGACTATGGATTTTTTCCTGAATCCTCCTGCAGATGCCTTCCACCGCCTGCAGTCCCTGCGCCCCGGCCCCCGGATCGCACCTTCGCAGTTCTTCAATCAGAACTCCCAGTTTTTCAATTGGCTGTTTCAACTCCAGCCGAAAAAGCCTGAGCAGCGTTTCGCGTTGCTCCAGTGCGCGCTCGAGGCGTTTTTTGTGCGCCGCCAGCCTGCGCTCCCGCTGCTGCAAAGCGCGCAGTTGTTGATCTGAATGCATCGCCGCGGCGCGCTGTTCGGCAATCGCCGCATTGAAATGTCGCTTGCGCGCCGCGCTGATGCGCGACAGACTCTTCTGGCATTCTTCGCGCCGGCGGCCGTGGTCGGCAGCCTGCAATGCGGCGCGATAGTTGCCTGCCTCCGCCTGCGCGCGCTCCAGCACCGCGAGGCTCTCAATTGCAATGTTAAGCGCGCCTGATTTGTCGGCCCGGCGGATCACGCCGTGCAACAGCCTTGCCGCTCGATCTATGCCCGCAAGCTCGACTGCGGCCGCGGCGGCCGCGGCCTGCAAGGCCAAAATTTCAGATGCGTCACCTACGCCGCCGATCATCCTGAGCGCGCGCGCAAAGTGGTTCAATGCCTCTCGTTCATCGCCGCCGCGTTGCGCCAGCAAACCCAGGTGAAAATGGCTCGAAGCCTGAGCGCGTCGGTCACCGACGTCACTTCGCAGCTTCAGCGCACGATGAAAACAGGCCGCCGCCGGGCGCAATCGCTGCGTTTCAAGCAAAAGGGCTCCGATATTGTCCAGCGTATTGGCTTCGCCGCGCCGATCGCCGGACGCGGTTTTGATCGTCAGACTTGCCCTGAACTGTCGCAGCGCTTCCAGCGGCAGTCCCATGTCGCTGAGCAACAGACCGATGTTGTTGTGTGTCATCGCCCGCCCTGGGTCTCCGGGCGGCGCCGGATCGAGACGCATGCTTGCCTGGTAGTGCGCCAACGCTTCGTCGTGGCGGCCCAGGTGCGCCAGCAGCATGCCGAGATTGTTGTGCACGTCGGCCGTCAGCGAAGGCGGCGCGGTCCCGGGGCCCTGAGCGAGGATATAACGATACTGCGCGTACGCGCCGGCCATATCTCCGTTCAACTGCAGGCACACCCCGATAAGTTTGCAGCCGCGCACATGCACTTCGCGCGGAGTCTCGCACCGAAACTCATCCCGCCGCGGCAGCAGCATCTTCAAGGCCCGCGCAGCTTCACCCCGGCGAACCAGCGATTCCGCCCGTGCCACAAGCTGCTCAGTTTCCATTCCTGCGGCGGCGGCGTCCACCGACTCGTCGTTCATGTCACTGCTTCCTCCGCATATGCGGCGCCGGCCGGCACTTCCAGCACAAAACGGGAGCCGCCGCCGGGCGCATCTTCGTGGCGCACGCCGCCGCCCATCGAGCGCATCAGTGCAGCGACCAACGCCAGCCCGAGACCGCTGCTGTGCTCGCCGCCGGTCGGACGGGCGCTGAGCTGCGCGCCCCTGGTGAACAACTTCGCTCGCTCGACCGCCTGAATTCCGGGCCCTTGATCCTGAACGGCCATGTGAACCGCTCCCGCGCTTCGCCGCAATTGCATCAAAACGGCTGTACCGGGCGGTGAGAACTTGAGCGCATTTGACAGCAGGTTTTCCAGCGCGTGCCGCAGTCCCCGGCGCGCAGCCCGAATGCGTATTCCCGCTGCAATCTCGCATTGTATTTTCTGGTCCTTTGCGGCCGCTTTGGCGGCAAACTCCGCCGCGATTTCTTGGAGCAATGTCGCGGGTTCAAAACATTCCAGCGCATCGTCGCCCACAAAATCGTCGAGCGACTGCGCCTGCAGCACGCCGTCGACAATGTCGCGCAAGCGCCGCACGGCGGCCTGCATCTGATCCATGCGCGCGTTGCGGTCCGCGGCCGGAATTCTGTCGCCGTAGTGCTGCAGAATCGAAACATCCAGCACGAGCGCGGCCAGCGGATTTTTCAGATCGTGGCTCGCCAGGTCCAGCAACTGACTGCGTTCGCGCTCCAGCGCCAGAATGTGGATGTTCATCGATTCCAGCGTGCGATTTCCCGCCGCCGCGTCAATGTTGCGCTGCTGCAATCCAGCCCCGCGCCGCCGCAGCTTTTGCAGCTCGGTCGTGGCGGACAGCAGCGCTTCCTCACTGCGTAGCCGATTGTCCCGCTCGGCTCGCCAGATTCGCCGCGCGCGTTCCGCCTGCGCGTATGCGCCTTTGTAGTCGCCGGCGGCGGCAGCCGCTTTGACAGACAAATTCCGGATACTGCAGCGCAGATCCGACGGCAACTCTCCCGCTTCAAGCGCTTGCAGTCGCTGATGGATCTTGCACGCCGCCGCAGAATCGGCGGCCATCCACTCCGCCCAAAACACAAGAGCCGACGCCTCCAGCACATGCGCTCCGCCTGGCACGCACTTGCGTGCGGCCCACAGCGCGCGCTGTACATAATTACATGCCGACCTCTCGTGCCCTGCGGCGGCGACAAGTCGAGCCAGCAGCAACAGAATGCGAGCCCGGATCTGACGGCGGACGTTCACGTCGGCAATTCCGGCGGCGCGCCGCAACGCTCGCCGCAGCAGACTATAGGCCCGACGCGGACAAGATTCTCCCATCCGGACCGCGCCCAGAACGGTCATGGCGTCGCAGACACCGGCCGCTTCGGACAGCGCCGCGAACACGCGGACGGCGGCCGAACAGGCTGCGAGCGCCGGTCCATACTCGGCTCGCCGCGCTGAAAGTTTGCCTTGCTGCAGCAGCAGATGCGCTCGCAGAGGCGAAGCGCGCGCAGGCGTCAAACTCAGCGCGCTGCGCAGCAGGTCTTTTGCCTCGTCAAGCAGTCCCAGCCGGACTGAAATCATCGCCAGGTTGTTTAATGCAAAGATTTTGACCGTCAAATGCGGTGAACCGTCAGATGCCGCCAGGGCGGCGCGCCCGCAAAAGAAGGCGCGCCGAACATCGCCGGCGGACAGGCGTTGCAGCGCCAGAACCATCAGCAGCAGCGACCTGAAACGCGGCTTTGTTCGCCCGGCGATATTCAAGGCCAGCCGGGCCGCCGCAATATTGGTCTTGCCGCGCAGCAGGTCGCACGCGGCTGCATTGCACAGCGCCGCGCTGATGCGCTCGGGATTGTCTCTGTCCGCTTCGATTCTCGACTTGAATCCGGGCGGCAACAAACGCAGCGGAATCGGCGGCGCTCCCCTCGCCTGTTGCAGTCACAAAGTGCAGTTCATCGTTTCCTCCGCTCTGCGTGGATGAATCTTGTCGATGCTGGTCAAAATGGGGGATCGCGCGGGCAGGTCAAAACACAAAAACTTCAGCGGGCGCTGCAGCCGACTGAACGGTCAAAACTTCGATATATACGCGCACTTTCTCGAAGTGAAAAGGCTCTGCGAACGGCGAGGATTTTCGTTTGTGGAAGTCCGAAAAATGCCTAGCTTTTGTGGTCATTCATTGTATCCACTGCCACCGATACACTGCTTCTCGTTCGATCTCAACTCGCTATGCTCTGTTCGCCGACGGAGACACGGCAATTATTCACGTTTTTCCACACCTTTATTTCTGGAGTTTTTATGCGCAGAATGTTCCTGGGCGGTCTTGTTGCCGCCCTGACGGCGATCTTTATGTTCGCCGCCGCACCCGAGGCTCAGGCTCAGGGCCCGATTTGTTTTACCAATAATTCCGGCTGTGCCGTCAGCGTGCGTTTTACCCTGCAGGGTCAGAACAAGATCTACGATGCGGGTACGGTTGCTGCCGGCGCAACGGTTTGCATGAACCTCAGCGGCACGGTTTCGGCGCTCTACCTCAACAACAGCAACCAGGGTCTCAATCCTCCCGCTGTCGGCGCCTGCGTTTCCACCGGCCTCAACTGCCCGACGGATGTGTGCCGCGCCGGCGGTCCACCCAACACCTTTGTCTTCTTCTGACGCAGAGATGTTCGTCAATCCAGAGGGAATCGGCCGTGCCGGTTCCCTTGTTGTTTTCTACAGGGTTTTGAATTCAGACCAGACCGCTGCGCCCCGATCGCAAGCTCCGTGGCTGGCTTTTTTCTCTTGTTTGTCAGCGTGTGCGGCGGCTTTCGACCTCTCAACGGACAGTTTTTTGCCTTATCCGGCGAGCTGTGAGGGCTTAGGGCTCACAGCTCGCCGGATAACCGGGATAACAGGCCGTTCAGACTCAAATCCGCAACGCTTTGAATTCTCCGGCATAAACGCGAGCAGCCGGCGCTTCGGGCACTGCCCTCTTAACTCCAAACCGGTTGAGAACACTAAACTTCCGGCCCGCCGGCAAGCAAGAAAGTCAAAAGAGCCTGAGGGCGAAGTTCCGACGAGCCCTCAAAGCGGTCAGGCAAACGCGCGCGTCCAGGCGATCAGACGGGCAGGCGAACGCCCAAACAAGAAGCCGCCGCCCCCACAGTCAGACTGCGGAAGCGGCGGCTCTTCAGGCTCAAGTCAGTCAGTCGTCGGTCAGCGGATGAGCATCAATTTTTTGCTCACAACAAGCTGGCCGTCGACGGTGATGCCGTACACGTAGACGCCCGAGGGCAGTTGCGCCGCGTCGATGCGTTGCGAATGCGGCGATCCGGTCTGGATCGCAAAACGAGGCAGAACTTCCCGTCCCTGCGTGTCCCTGACGACCAGTTCAACGCGGCCGGCCAGCACATCCGGCACGTAGTAGGCCACCGTCGTTTCCTCCGCAAAAGGATTCGGCTGATTCTGCTCGAGCAGAATCTCACTGAAAGCGCCGACCTGATTGTCGATGCTCGTCGACGTTCCGCCCGTGGCGGCTTCCAGTGTCTGGATGCGCTGTTGTTGTTCCTGAATGGCTTTGACGAGTACCGGAATCAGGTCCTGATAGGCCACGCCCATGCGGGCGTCCGCCTGCCAGTCCGTGCGCACATTGCCTTCTTCGTCGGTGCGCACTTCGTTCATCGGATCGTAGACGACCTCCGGAATCAGCGGCAGCACTTCCTGCGCAATCAGGCCCAGACGCGGCGTGTTGTTGCCGTCCAGCAGATTGTACTGTACCGGATTGAGCGCCATGATGTGGTCCAGACCGTACTGCAGGCTCTCAATGTCCGATTTGTCGCGAATGTCGGAAGTCGTAAATGTCTGACCGCAGAGGTAGAAGTCTTCCCAGCGGTTGGTCGACGAGCCCAGATCGGTCTGGCAGTCGTCGGCCGGCGACACAACTCCGTTGGAGCCGGGGCTGGCCGACAGCAGAATCTCGGCAAACCCATCCTCAATGTACTCCTGTGAACCAATGCGAATGCGCGAGCCGTCTACCGTACCCACGTGCAGCAGGGAGCCGGCGTCCGGATTGTTGTTGGCAATGCCGACCCGGCCGCTCGACAGAATGCGCATACGCTCGGTGTTGTTCGTGCGGAACACCAGGTCCACGTTATCGATCGTGCCGAGGAAGTTGACGGCCGGATCCGTGTACAGGTTGCCGCGCAGCTTCCAGAAGCATTGGTCGTCGCAGTTGTCGTAGCCGCCCGGCGGGACGCAGTCGAACGTGAGAGGCACGCCGGTTTCAAGTTCGATCAGCGTGTTGCAGCGGTTCGTGCAGGGCGCGCCGTTGATCGTGCCCGTGCAGTTCTGGTCGCCCCAGGTGCCGTTCGTCACGTCGTAGCTGACGGTCGTCACCTTGCCGTTGCCGTCGAGCAGCAGGTCGTAGCGGTTCGAGCAGCAAGCCTCGGAACAGGCCTTGAAGCAACCGTCCGTCGGGTCGAACGCCATGCAGGTCGGCTGCGAAAACCAGATGCGATAGGGCGTCGTCGTCGGGTTGGAAACGGCGAACAGCGTGTGCGCCTCCTGCAGTACAAGGCCGATGGCGGCCTGAATCATGTCGTATTCGTTGGAACTGCACCACGATGAGTTGTCGACGCAGAATCCGGTCATGTTCATCTCGCGGTAGCCGCCGCCGCACTCGCGCCACTCAAAGGTGACCGTCAGGCGGCAGTCGTTGACGCAGCCTTCAACCACCTGCACCTGGTAAGGCGTCGGGTCGTCCCAGCCGCAGGGCGAACAGCCGAAGTCGCAGGGCGTGTAAGCCGGTCCCGGCAGATCGACATCCAGAGCGCCGCACACGTCCATGCAGGGCGGCGTGCAGGTAATCGGTCCGCTCGAAGTAGCGATGTAGGAAGCGTCGATCAATACCTGGCCCGTACCGGGATCGGTATGCAGGAAATAGCAGTTGCTGCAACACACCGTCGTACAACCGCTGATCACGCCTGTCACCGGGTCCTGCTGCATGCAGGCCGGAATCGCCACACAAAGGGAATAGCCCAGATCGGGATTGGGAATGCCGAACAGCGTATGACCGAAGTCCAGCAGCGACCCCACGCCGCTGGTGCGGATCAGTTCGTAGATATTGACGCTGTCGCAGTTGGCCGGCGTCAAGGGCGTAAAGCCGTCCAGAATGAACTCGTAGTTGCCGTTGCTGCAGGCGCGGTAGCGATAGTTTATCTCAAAAACACAGTCGTCGATACACGCCAGGCGCTGAATCGTGCCGGTCATGTAGGGCGTCATGTCCTCCGGACCGCATGAGGTGCAATTCTCCGGCTGCGCCTGCAGTGCTGCAGACGCCGAGAAGAGGGCGATGAACAACAGCAGGCCCATGCGCAGGCCCGCGGAAACACCAGAAAACATTGGATAATCAGACATCGAACAAACTCCTTGTAATCTCGAATAAGGATGACCTGTCGGGCCTATTTGGGCCCGACGTCATGGCTGCCAAGTGAAGCGCTCCGCTGCATGGTTGGCGAGAAATGTAGTGCGCCGCGGCAAGCTTCAAACGCTACAAAAACACAACAAACGACAGCTGCCGCCCGAAGGCGGCAGCGCACTGTTACCGAAAAGAAAATGATGTGGTCGCAACGATCAGGTGATCGCGCTCAGAAATACGGAGAGGTTGGTGCGCCGCGGCAGCGACAGTTTGCGGCGGATGCGCGAGCGATACACCTCCACGCTGCGCGGTTCAACGCAGAGCAGCTGGGCGATGTCCTTGGTGCTCATCTGCATGCGCAGCAGCGTGCAGACTCTAAGGTCGGTGGCCGAAAGTCCGGGATACCTGCCGGACAGGACCCGCACGTAGTCTTTGCTGAGCGACTCGAAGCGGCTCTCAAATACGGCCCAGTCTTTTCTGCCTGAAATGTGCTCCTGCAGTTCGGCGCCCAGGCGGCGCAGACGGCCGCACAGGTCGCTGTCAGCGCTGTCTGTCAGCAGGGCCTGGATGCGCCCGTGCAGCCGGTTCATCTCGCTGTTTTTCTCGACCAGCCTGAGCGCCGTGGCGGCGTTGTCCTGTTTCTGGCGCTCAAGTTCGGCTTGCAGCTCGCGGTTGCGGCGCGCGTGGCGGTTGCGCTGACTTCGCAGGTGTTCGAACCGGAAGCGCTGTTTCAGCCGCACGCTTTCTTTTACGCGCATCGCGCTGCTGTGAACTTCCATGTTTTCCAACAGGGCGTTGCTGCACCTGAGCGCTTCGTTGACCTTGCCCAGTTTTTCGTAGAGGACGGACAGCGCTTTGAGCGCTTCCTGTTCATCCCTGGGGATCTGCGCGCGGCGCGCGGCTTCGAGTCCCTGCAGCAGCATGGATTCGGCTGCGTTGAATTCGCCGCGATCGCACAGCAACCGGCCGAGGGCGCTGCGGGCTCTGCCGAGCATGTGCAGCGCGTCGCAGGACTCCGCTTCGGCGATGGCTGCGCGCAGCACCGCCTCCGCCTTTTCAGCATTGCCGAGCAGCAGGTGCACCTCGGCGGAAGCGTACATTTTGTTGATGTCCGGCCCCTGCGGCCGGAAGCGCGAAGCCAGGCGCAGCGCCCGGTCGGAGCAGACGATCGCCAGGCGGCGATAATCCGCGCGGCCCGTTTCGACGGAATAGTGCGCCAGCGTCATCGCCATCTCACTCAGCGTGAAGGCCTCGGCCGCCATATCGCGATTGTTTCTGGCTATCCTGAGCGACTGGTTGGCCGCCGTCAGCGACGCGCCGAATTCATACTGAATTCGCAGGCATTGGCCGGCGATGGCGTAGGCCCAGGACAACTTTTCGTCGGAGCCTTCCTCCCCCTCGTAGATGCGGATGCCGCGCAGCAGGTGTTCCATCGCCGTGTTGGGTTCGTCAATCTGCACGTAGACCGCGCTTATCCAGATCAGGTGTTCGCCTTTCATCAGGCGCGTCCCCAATTCTTCTATCACCGGCCAGCCCTCAAGTGCGGCGGCCAGCGCTTCCTCGTACCGGCTTAACTGGCAGAGAATAAAGGACTTGCCCCTCAGCGTCAGCGCGGCGTTGAGCGGGTCGTTGTTGCGCCGGTAGATGTCGACGGTGCATTCGTAGAGCTCAAAACTGCGCCGGTACTCGCGCGACTCGTAGGCGGCATAAGCCGCGCAAAACAGACTTTTGGCATAGAGGTTGTCGTCGCTGCAATCGCCCGCCAGTTTCAGGGCCTGTTCGGCCGCACGGATGGATTTAGCCGTGTTTGTCAATCGGTAGAGACTGGAGAGTTGGATCAGCGTTGTGATCTGGCCGGCCGTCGTATCAGCTTCCGCCAGCGCCGCTTCCAGCTTTTCGATGGATGTTTGCACGTTCATTGTCAGATCGTCCTTTGGTGTGTCTGATAGTAACATTACTGCAGGGCCGCACGGTCGATCCGGGCGCTGATGATGGCGCTTTCGGTCGATAGAACTACCCTCGACTATGATCTCAGTTTGACCGCTCTCAGCACGTTCAGGTCGATCTCAGCACAACGCGGTCGTGGAAGCGGGAATCTACATTATTCCACCAGAAAAGTGCAACAGCATATCACTTTTTTCGAAATTCTCTCCCCGTTTGTGATTCTTTTTACTTCTTCCCGCTCGGCCGCACGGAGACCTGACGCCTGAGCGCTTCGCCCCGCTCATTGCATTCGGTGGCTTGCTTTTTTCTTTTTGGTCGTCGCGCAGCGGCAGGTGCACAGCTCCGCGGTTTGAAGTTTTTTTTCATGTGGAGTCGTTGACGGCCGGGCGCGCTGCGGCACACAACTGCGTGTCCCGACGGCGCTGCTCACGCCCCCGATTCTCGCGCGTCGCGTTTTTGGTTCTGAACGTCCGGTTTTAGGAGTTAAACGGTGACACCCACTTCCGCAATACGTAAAACTACCTAGGAGCTGTGAGCCCTAAGGGCTCACAGCCGTTTTCTTGTTGCGGGCGGTTTTGGCACATGAACGGCCGTTTGGAGCGGCTGAAAGCTCTGAATTTTCGGACAGACGTAAAATCGTTGTTGTTGCCGCAACAAACTAACAGCTGGGGCGCAGCACCAAAAAATTGAAGCTTCCAACTGTGCGACTAACAATAGCGGATTGAAAAGCGTGCGGCAGCACAAGCGCTCAGAGAGGATTGCGGAAGTGAGATGGCGGGAGACCGGGCCGCTTTAAAACACAGTGCCCCGAAGTACCTGTGCCTGTACTACGGGGCGTGCGAACCGATGAGAATGTTGAACCCTGCGTCGTATAGGTTCTATCGAATTCAAAGAGGAGTATTTCTGTCGCTTTGCATGCGGGCGCGACGAACCAGGCTGTCGGAAGCGATGACCATGCCGGCGGCGATGATCACGAGGTTTTTGCAGATGTACTGGCCTTCCATCGTGAGTTCGAACGGGAAGTCCTGAAAACACACTTCCGGGATCAGCACAAAGGGGGAGAAGGTGGCGACCATGTGCATGCCCAGCACCATCAGGACCCAGCGCAGTTTGAAACCAAAGGCCAGACCAAGGCCGATCAGGACTTCCGCCCAACCGAGAATCGGGACGAAGGTTTCGGCGGGGAACCAGAACACGGTCTGTTCCACGAGGCCGTAGGCCGGGCTTTTGCCCATGATTTTGAGGCCGCCGAACCAGACAAAAACGATAGCAAGCGCCAGGCGAAGAATCAGACCGCGGTTGCTGCTGACAAATTCGAGCACACGCAGGACCATGGCCGGAAGAACCTCGTCGGAGTTGCTGCGGGTAATCGGCTGAGCGACGCGCTCGCGACGCACGGTGCGTGTGCGGGCGACTTGCAGGGGCGACAAAATTGCTTCCTGGACTGGCATGACGTGAATCTTTCTATCCGTTGTTCGTCGTGTTGTTTTGGTTTTCCGACTGCAGCGCGGCGTTTTGGGAAGTCCCTGTCGGCGTCGTGTCAATCGGGCGATCAACCGGAAACCCAAAGGAATCTTTTTTGATTAATCGCATGACAAATGTACGTTTGCGCGCAATGGCCTGCCGGCAATTCATGTAAACAGCAGTTTTGAGTCCGTGAAATCGCCATTTTGTCGTGTGAAATCCGACGGCGATTTGCAGAGCTCGAAATTCCCCGCGGCGCAGCGCTATTTTTTACGACACATTTTCCACTCCGAAGCGATACTACAGCATGCATTTCCTGATTATCGACGACGACATCATCATCCGCGAACAACTGGCGCATTACACACAGAAGGCGCAGCCCAGTACGACGATTTCCCAGGCCGACAACGGGCTGGAAGCGCTCAAACTGATGCAGGAGATCGACTTCGACATGATCGTGCTGGACATCGACATGCCGGAGATGCGCGGGGACAAACTGCTGGCGACGCTGCGCCCCGACTGCCCGATTATCGTGGTGACTTCCGACAGCGATTTTGCGGTGGAATCGTACAACTACAACGTGGTCGACTACCTGCTCAAACCGGTGGAATTCGAGCGTTTTTTCCAGGCGCTGCGCAAGGCGCGCCAGGCGATGCCTTCAAGCGCGCCGGCGGAGAGCGGTCAGGCGCCGGACCACATCTTCGTCAAGGACGGACGCGGGCTGAGCAAGGTGGAGCTGGCCAACGTGCTCTACATCGAAGCGGCTTCGAACTACGTGAGTTTCGTCAGCCCGACGGGCTCTACGATGTCGCTGCTGAGCATGAAAAAACTGGCGGAGGAATTGCCGTCCAACTTTGTGCGGATACACCGTTCGTACATCGTGAACATCAACGGGATTGACAAGGTGGACGGCGCGGACGTCCACATCGGCGGCAAACAACTGCCGCTGAGCCCCTCGTATCGGGATGAGCTGCTGCGGCGTCTGCGCCTGCTGCAGTGATGAAAGAATTTGAGCTGTGAGCCTTAAGGGCTCACAGCTCATCCGTATTTCTACCTATTTTCAGCCGCCGGACCACCGCTCAGCTCTCAACACCTCCCGCTCAGCCGCTCTCACGGAACGCAGTCGGATTCCGCTCAACGCCCCGACGATATTTTCTCCAGCGCCGCTTCCAGCCCGCGCGCAAACGACTCCAGCCGCTCGATGCCGGCGTTCAGCCTGGACTCCAGTTCCGGTGACGCGCCCGCCTCCGACAGGCCTGTACGAACGGCGCGCAGATCCTCGCCTACCTGCTGCAGACCAAAGGTCTTGAGATGCGGCGACAAACGGTGGAGCACCTTGCCCAAAGCCGCCGCGTCGCCGGACTCGAAGTGCGCGCGCAGAAGTGGAATCTGGCGGCCACACTCCTGAATCAACAGCTCCAGCGCACGGCTCATGAGTTTGGGATCGTTGTCGTACATGCGCACAAACATGGCCGGCAGCGCCGCCGCGTCCTCCATATCCGGCGGCGACGCGGAAGACTCTTTCGTTGCCGAGGCGGTTTCGCTGTCTGACGCTGTGCGCACTTTCAGCCAGCGCTGCAGCAGCTGCGCCAGCCTGGCCGGGTCGATCGGTTTTTCCAGCGCGTCGTCAAAACCGGCGTGTTTGAGCGCGGTCTGATCCGTGATGTTCGGCATGGCGCTGAGCGCCGCCGCGGGCGTCATCCGGTTCGGATTATCCGGCTCCGCGCGCAGGTGCTCCAGTACTTCCGGACCGTCCATATCCGGCATCTGGATGTCCAGCAATATCAGATCAAACTTTTGTTCGCGACTCAGGGCCAGGCCCTCCAGTCCACCGCTCGCGCCGACACAGACCACGTTCCACGGTTTGACGAGACTGTCGAGCAGAAAGCGATTGTACTCCACGTCTTCCACGTAGAGAATGCGCGCACCGTCGAAGTCGAGCTGGGCCGGATCAAGTCGTTTGTCGTCCGCCGCCGCGGGCGCCGCGCCCAGACGCAGCGGCAGATCAACGCGGAAGACGCTGCCTTCGCCCGGCGTGCTGCTGACGCTGATATTACCGCCGTGCAGAGTGACGAGTTTTTTCACGATCGCCAGGCCAAGCCCGGAGCCGCCGAACTTGCGAGCCGTGTCGCTGCGCGCCTGCGTGAACTGCTCAAAGATGTGCGGCAGGCGGTCCGCTTCAATCCCGATGCCGCTGTCACGCACTTCGATCCGCAGGTAGATGCCGTCCTTGCCCGGCAGCGTTGTGGGCTCTGCGTCGGAGTGCCGCACGGAGACAACCACTTCGCCTTCCTCGGTGAACTTGATGGCGTTGTCGAGCAGGTTGTTGACGATCTGCGTCATGCGCAGGCGGTCGCCGCATAGGTAGGGCGGCAAGTCCGAAGCCAGGTTCAGGTGTACGAGCACGCCGCGCTGAGCGGCGGCGGGTCGATAGGATGCGACGATGGCCTCAAAGGTCGGAGCCAGCTCAAAGTCGCTGCTCTCGAGCTCCAGCGCGCCGGCGCGCAGTTTGTTATAGTCAAGAATGTCGTTGATGAGCGACATAAGGTTGCCGGCGGCAAAGTCCAGCGTGTCGATCACGCGACGATCCACCCTGGTCGGGCCGTCGCGTTTGAGCAGGTGGGTCATACCGACGACGGCGTTCATCGGCGTGCGGATCTCGTGGCTCATCGTCGCCAGGAAGTCGTCCTTGCTGCGCATCTCGTCGCGTACGCGCTCGCTCATCGACTCAAAGGCGCGCGCCAGCGCGCCGAACTCATCGGAGCGGTCCGTCGGCAAAGCGCTGACCGCATCGCCGGCATTGTACTTCGTCAGCGCGGTGGTGATGCGCTCGAGCGGGCGCATCAGAAAACGCGCAAAAATCCAGATGGCGACAAGACCAATCAGCGATATCACGATTGTCAGGATCAGGCCCTGTACTTCGATCTCAGCCGCATCGCGCAAAATCAGGTCGTAGGGCGAGATAATTGCCAGCACCACAAAACGCTCCGAACCCGGAAAAGGCAGCACGCGCCGAAAGTAGGTCAGCGTGCGGTCGTCGTCGTCGCCCAGTTCTTCCGAATAAGCCGTACCGCGGCGCCCCTCGTACAGCTCGCGCAGAATCGGGTAGTCGTCCTGGATGCGGAAATCCCAGCCGCGGTCAAAACTGAAGGTGCGCCGCGCGTCCGGATGAATCAGATAGTCTCCTCTCTCGTTGGCAAGCAAAAGAGAAATCCCCGGGCCGGTCAGCTCAATCAGGTCGTTGAAAATGCGCCCCGCGTCGACGTTGATGACCAGAATCCCGAAGACCTCGCCGGTGCTGGTGTAGACCGGCGTCGAAACGCGTACCGTCGGCAAAAACGGCAGGCTCACTTCACCTTGTTCGCGATTGAGGTTGATGTCGGAAATGTGAACGCGCCCCGCCGGCAGCGCGATCGTTTCGAGGAAATATTTGCGGTCGCCCTTGCTCTGCAGCTCGGGTTCGCGCGCGTAGACGATGGTCGTGCCGACGCGGTCCAGGCGCAGGAGTTCGCGACCGTTGTCGGCGCTGCCGATCAGGCGCACCTGCGTGTAATCGGACCGCGTGCGCAAAAGCGCCCCAAAGACGGCGGCCAGGCGTTCGCGGGCGGGATCTGTCTGTTCGGGGCCGCGCGCATCGGCGATTGTCTGCACCGCCTGGTTGCTCATCAGGAAATTTACGTCGTTGCTGACCGCGCTGAGGCGTTCCGTCAGGCGCAATTCAATGATGCCGGCGGTGTGCAGCAGACGCTCGCGCGAGACTTCGATGAATGCGCCGCTGCTGGCGGAATACACCAGATAGCCCAGCAGAAGAGTGGACGCCAGGATGACGGCCGAAAACACCAGACTGATGGTCGTCGAAATCGAGCGGGACATGCGTGCGCCTTGGTTGCGGGGCCGAATGGTCTGTTAGCTCCAGCCGACGAGCGATCAGCCCGCCGATTGCTCATTTTTCGCTCGGGCCGCGCGCGCCTGGCTGCTGTCCACCGGCGTGTTCGCCTCCTCACGGCGTGCGCGCAGCACGGAATCGCGCGTCGACGTCCACTCCAGAATGGTGCCGAGCGACTCGCGGAATACGCGCAAATCAATGGCGTCAATGCGGTGAATGGCGGGGTTGGTCGGCAGGCGGCTCCAGGGCGCAGGCGATTTGTAATCGTAGCGACCGAAGATCAGCACCGGCGTGCCACGGGCACTCAGTTTGCCGTCTGCACCCAGAATCCAGGACTCGGCCCAGCCGTAGTTCCAGTGCGCGTCCTCTTCCAACAGACGCATGCAGGCGTGGCTGGCGGGATAACCCGGCATGTCGAACTGATGCATGGAGACGCCTTCAAAATTCATGACATTCACATTCCACGGCAGAATCCAGCTGCGGTCGACGGTACTGATGGCGCGTTTGGACTTCCAGTTGACGGAAAAAAGCCCCGTCGGCGTCGGCGTCGACCGTTTGCCCATGCTTGTCGGCCCCCAGCGCACCAGCCGGCCGTATTCGTATGCACCGAAGGCCTGTACGCGATACGACACCAGCGTAAATTTCGGAACAAAGGTCAGCTCCGGCAATCGCCGTGGAAAGGGCGAATAAGGCATCAGACTGTCGTAGAGCGGTTCCGGTACCACCAGCGTGTCGCCGTAGTGCAGGTGCCGGCTGTCGCGACGGTTCAGCGAGAGAATAACGCGGCGCTGCTCGGAGGTGTATTGTTCGCGGAAGTTTTTAAGATCGGCGGCCGAACTGATGGCATACGGCGTGTAGCTGATCCGAACGGTGTCTTCGGCATCGTGGCGCGCCTGGACTGCGGCGGCCTGTTTTGCCGAGATAATTTGCAGGCTGTCGAGGCTGCGCAATTCGGCCGGGGTGGGTGCTGCGTCGGCGGGCTCCTCGCCGCAGGCCGTCGCCAGCAGGAGAATGCACACAAGGCCGCCGATTAGTCTTGCCGCGCGCCGCACACTCTGTTCAATATCCATGATCCACTTCCTTTCCGCCGAATTGCGCCAGTCATTTCACCAATAATTCCCGGACAGCAAAAGTTGTCACATTAACGGCAGTACAAACGAATCAGTCGAACGGCGGCGTGGATCGGGGTACTATTTTTACCCCCCCGATCCGCCGTTTAACAAAAGCGTCGCCATCGACGCACATGCGGGCAGGATAGTGAGGCGTCGCCGCGGCAGACGCATTAAACAACCGTTCAGGCGTTTATTGTTTTTTCGCTTCAAAGTTGGCCAGATCAAATTTGGCCCTGTCCCAATTTGCGCGGCGCGCGCCGGCATCGTAGGTGCTGTTCAGAAAGTCCAGAATCGCCTGGCGCGGATTTGCCGCAGCACGGATTTCGTCGTAAGCCAGAAGGGCCATGGAGCCGCCTTCGCTTACATTCCACTTGGCTGCGTCGGGTTTAAGCGGCTCCTGCGCCAGCCCCTCCGGTTCGGGGTACACGTAGGAATAAAATGCGGGGAAAGGCACGTTTTCGTCGCCGGGCCAGAATCCAAAACTGATCACTTCATGCGAATAGGCTTCGCGGTCGGCATTCGTCCCGCCTTCACGCCGCGCTTCGCGGCCAGAAAAACGCGTGAGAGCCAGATCAAAGCTGTGCCAGAACAGTTGCACCGGCGTGCTTTTGCCGACAAACCGACCGCGGAATTCTTCAAAAACAGAGTTAATGTTTAACAGCGCCTGCCAGTAGCGCGCTGCATATTCGTGGTCGCATCCGGCGTGTACATTGTCGGTATCAAAGGGAATTTTACTCATTGTGTCGTAGGGCCTGGCCTGAATCGGCGCTACAATCCCGAGGCGTTTTAACTCGGCATTAAACAAACGAAAAAAGGCGGCCACGGAAAGTCCGGACAATGAGAACCCGGTTTCAGCTCCGTCGCTCACGGAAATGTGCAATCTGTGATCGCGCAGATTCAATTCGATTTCAAACACGCGGTCGCCCACGGGAATGGGCCTGGTAGTTAAACCGCGGCTGGACACGTAGAGCGTCACATGCCACCAGTGATTCTGTTTGGGCATGAGCGCCATGCGCGTCTTGCCGATGATCTGACAAAACAGGTGCAGCGTATTTTTGGACTCTTTCCAATCTTCGTAGGGGATGGGTGGGAAGGCATTGTGCATTGCGGCAACTCCGGCGTCTTTTCTGGTTTAACATTGTTTTAAATGCTCATGGCTTTTCACGTGTGTGGAATGTACGCATTTTGAATCACTTCAAGAACGGCGCGCGCAGAATTTACCGGGCGGCATCACAGATGCGCAGCTTCTGCACTCTACACCAGGGTGCGACTGATCGCTTTGAGGGCTCGTTTGAGACTTCGCCCTCAGGCTCTTATGATTTTTTTGTTAAGCATCGGGACAGAATGCTTCGCGGCAAGAGTTGGCTGACGAGTCGTCGGATTTTAATCGCTCACGCTTGGTCGTCGGGTCGTCGGACTTTAATCGCTCACGCTTGGCCGACGGGTCGTTGGATTTTAATCGCTCACGCTTGGTCGTCGGGTCGTTGGATTTTATTCGCTCACGCTTGGCCGACGGGTCGTTGGGTCCAAATCGTTGAGCGATGTTGAAAAGTTTTTGAGCAGGAGGGTGAGTTCGAAGCGAGCGGGGACTGGAAGGCAAAGCGCCAAAGTGTTGCCTTGCAAGGACTTACGACAACGATGGGGTAGTGTAATTACAAAAAGGGCAGACTCCTCGCTTGCCGAAGGGACTTTACTCGACAAATGAGAGTCTTCTGCCGTTTCGTCACCTTCTAAGTTGTTTACTTGCCTAGGCTTACGCCAAACGCTTACCCGCCTTTGCCTTTTGCGGTGAGTGATAGTCATTACTTGCCCGGTTTTCGGAGTCGTTCGCATGACACTCATCGATGAACCCAGTGTCCGTGCGGGCTGAGCGTCGAACATGAAGTCGACTATACTGTTTGTCACCGAAATTTCGAGAGGTGAAAACTGCTGTCCGAGAAGCGCTTGCACGATCCTGATTCGCATGTTGGAATTTCCATTCTCAAAATGCTCATGTATTTGCGACAGAACCTTCAATACGCTCAAATCTGAATGTTCAATGTCCTCAAGTCTGGTTTCCGCCTGTGCAAGTGCATGTGATTTCTCGTCGATTCGATCTTTCAACTTCCGGCTCAGGTCCGCGTATTGTTGGGCGTCGAACGTCCCCCGAAAAAAATCTTCTTCAATGTCGGTGAGCCGGGTTTTAAGGCCGTCGATTTCAGTTTTGGCATGGCTGATTTGATTTGTTTCTGACGCGCGCATGCGTGCAATTTCTGCGCTCACGTGTTGTTGCAGCAAAGCAAGGCGTTCCTCACGAAAATGCAAGGCTGAAATGACGCTGTCGATCTTGTCCCACACGTCATCCACTTTCGTTCGAAACGAACAACTCCGACAACGCAGATACGAATACACGGTCTGCGCCTTCGTACTGGATACATACCGGTTGAGATTCAAGACTTTGTTCGTGCAATTGGGACATAGAATCAATCCGCTCAGCGGCTCTGTAGCGACGTCCGCAGGCAAGCTCAACTTTGGTTTTGACCGAGTGTTTCGAATCTTGTTCGCACGTTCCCACAGGGCGTCAGAAATGATTGCCGGATGATTCGCAGGCAGAATCGCCTCGTCTTCTTTTCCTTTCCGGACTCGCATCGATCCTTTGTATGCCGGATTTTTTAGCACCTTGAACAGCTTGATCGGAAGTCCATCGACATTGTATCCTTCCGCTTTCACTTTGCGCCGAATTTCGTTGAGCGCCAAGTCGGAGTTGATTGCCAACTCAAAGATTCGCTGGACCGTCTTTGACTTCTCAGGATGCGGCACGATTTGATTGCGCCGATCGACTTTCGCGTTGACATATCCAAATGGCGCATGTCCGCAAAAATATCCCTGACGCATTCTTTCACTAATCCCTTGCTGTGCTCGTTTTGACCGTTTTCGGTTGTCTTCTTCAGCCAAAACGGCAAACAGGGCATCCATAAACGTCGATTCCGACCCCGGATTGAACGTATCCATGCTGATAAATTCAACACCAGCCTTGCGAAGTGCTGACTGTGCAGGCCCGGAGTGCGCCCATTGCCTTGAAATCCTGTCGGCGTATGGCGTGATAATGGCGTGAACTTTTTTGTGTTTCGGAATTTCGTCGAGCAATTCGAACAATGCTGTTCTGCCGATGCTCTTTCCCGATTGTTTGTCTTCGTAGAATCCCAACACAATCATGTTGTATCGTTCGGCAAACTCCCGGATCATTCTCTTTTGCACTTCCGGCGAGAACTTGTCCCCTTGAATCAGAGTACTTACTCTGATGTAAGCAAATACATAAACGGGTTCCCGTTCCATCACCATACGCGAAACAACCGACGCAGGGTAATCCGTGCACGTGTGTTTGTCAATGGACTCAAAGAACTTGCGTACAGTTTTAAACTGCTGGCGAAGTTGACTACTCACAAGTCACTCCTCGTTAATTGTTAAACAACCGTCATTGACTGCATTTGACCCTGCCGCGCATCAAGTCGGCACGAGAAAATCACTACCAACAGGATGCCACATTCTGCAATCAAAGGTTCATACTTATTCTGCAGATCGACGACCAACCACAATTTCAGCAATGATCCGCGCCAGTGACCGCAAGGAAAACAGAATGTCATAGCATTCCTCTTCGCTGAGCGTGGGGACAGCCGCCTGGATTTCGGCAATCTCCGTGATTTCGATTTCTGCATCCATCTTAAACACATCCTTTGGGCATGTTTAAGGGTCCGAATGCAGTCAATTAAACATTCAATATTAGCACGCGCAATGAATTGCACAAGGATTTCATATCACTTGATATGAAAATTGGAGCGTATGCCATGCTGTTGAACAATCAAAAACCCATTTTTCTCCGCTGATTTCCGGGAGGTTAAACAACAGTGGAGAACAAGATGGAATATTTCAGGGAAGGTGCAGTTGACGCTGTCCCGCATGAATACTGGGCTATCTGCCGTCTGCCGTCAAACAGACCGGACCCCGTGGCGGTCATGCTTTTAACACGATTAACATTTCTTTCGCATAGGCATGGGTGCGAAAAAATCTATTGCACGCATCAATCACTGTGCGCGCACTATGGATTTACCGCCAGTCAAATTCGCAGGGGCCTCGAACGGCTGCGGGCGGCCAACTTCATCGATTCAAATTTTGACGCGGCCGGGTGGCACGTCGTGATTCATCATGGGCGCATTAAAAATGCCATTCGGCATAACAAATATGGGAGAATAGCAGAAAATGCCGTTGGCGAAAGTGTCAAAATTGCGTCACTTTTTGAGGTGGAAATGACTCCGACCCTGTCATCTATGCCAGGGGGGGGTATGTCATCCATGCCAGGGGGGGGACGACTTCACTCCTTATATGGTTTTAAAGACTTAAGAGAAAAGACTCAAGAGCGTTTGACACTTCCACCTGTCAGTTGGCATAGGCCTGACCTTGCGCGCGACTTCCTCTTTGCGCACATACGGCCCCACGTTAAAAATCTCGCCGCATGGAAAGAATTTCTGCTGAAGGCTCAGCGATATGCTCGTGAATCCGGCTACGCTGTGACGCACCATGCGCAGCAACTCCATGTGTATCGCACTGATCCAATTGTGCTTGGAGCCGCACTGCTACTGGTTCGATATGAGTTTGACCATCCGGAAATCGCCTACGTCGCCGCTGCTCTTCATCACCGCAGGACTGAGCTGGTTCGCAGGGTTGTATCTGTGTGTCCGTGGTACGAAGATTGGCAAAAAGACTGGTTGAGGCACGCAAAAGCATATCAGGTGATATGACTTTGGGCGCAGTGCTCTTGCCTGACTCCGCCGCCGGTGGTAGACTTGTCGCGATGAGAAGAGGGCGCAGGCCGGTGCCACGGCCAACCCAGGAAACTGGGGGAACTATTTTGGGGGTCCGAAGCCTCCGTGGCACCGGTTCTGCGATTAATTAGGGCGCAGAATTTTACCCTTGCAGGAACATGGAGCAATTACTACATTGCAATCGTACAACGGTTTTTCGGGCACGTGAAGGGTTTCGTTCTCCCAATTTATCGAAACAATTCCACCGACGGAACCGAGCCAGCGCGATCAGTCGAAACCAACAATTCGATTGTTACTCTATTGCTGGAGATCGTTGTATGTCTACGTCCGCAATCTGGTTTGATACCCTTCCCTGCATCGATTTTGATATTCGCCTTTTCGACAAGTCGGCACCGGTTCCACGCTGGTTTATCCTTGCCACGCAGGAATGTGACGTAGCGGCGCGCACACGCACGCTGCAGGAATTATTCTTGCGGTGGGGTATCCAGTGTGCATGGAATGCTGGAGAGATACGGCGCGAACGGAACCAGGCCGGGCTTGATCATGACATTCGTGTGCGACGTGGACCGAATATCCCTGGGTTGCCGGTCATGGCACCTGATCACCTGCTCTTGATCAGGAAATGCCCTTCGGTACGCCAACCGGCTTTCAACGCTGCTTTGTACGGCTCCGACAACATACCTGCTGCCCTGCTGGATTGGTCAATCCTGGTGTTCGGCCACCCGGCAGTCAAGTTGGTCGGGATGCTCTTGCGCTGGGGACTGCTGTGTGCCGAACACTCGACGGATGTTAAACGCCTGATTGGCGGAAAGAAAATACCTGGCTACCCGATTGTGCTGGACCGAAGAACACTGTTGTTTAACTGATAGTCAGATGGTACTTCGGTATGGTAGAGATTAAACTTGAATTGCGGTCAAAGACTGTCTTGGGTCACTCTGGAGAAGTATCGTGGCACTTTCAGCCGGTGAAGAACTCGGACTGCAATACTACGACAGACTTCATTGTGAAACTTCCGATAGAGTTGGATGAGATTCCGCATGAAATTATGCTCTATGATCTCATGGTGCTGGGAGGATGTTTCTATGGGTGAAGTAGCAAACGCCCTTCATGAATTGCGTGGCGCGGGTGCGTCAATTGGTGCGATGCACAAAGAACAGTGCATTCTGATGTATCGCATCGGCAGTTTGCTCGCCGTCATGCGAGATCATATGCCATTGCAGGAAATCTCAACTAGAATCGGCGTTTCCAAGGAAGACTTGTCGCGTGCACGCAGAGTCGCAGAAGACATGAGTGAACCTGATTTCCTTGCATTCCTCGAACAGCTCGAACACGGAACGACCTGGAACAAGGTAGCTCGCATTCTGCTTAAACAACGCCCGGCCGACACAGGATTAGTAGTCCAGGTGCGCGCACTGGCTAGACGTGCCATGTCCGGCGAGTATCCATCGGCTACGTCCGAGCTTCATAAAATACGAACGCTGGTTCTACAATCGGTCAAGCGCGAGTTGCGCGAAGAACTGCCAATGGCACCTTGCGTCATGTGCAACGGGCCGGCACCGGACAGCGGACACACGGTGATAGAATCCGACGATCTACACAGCTATCCAATTTGCGAGTCGTGCAAGAAAGCCCGCAGAACGCCCAATGCGGGAATGGTAGCAAAGGTATGGGAACGACTGGCGACAACGTTCGCCTAGTTACGCTTCATCTCTATTCGTGGTCAAACAGTTACCTGGAATGCATCAGGGACACGTTAAACAACGAGTGGGGGTTTCGTCCATCAAGGAATCAGGCTGCAAGCTATGTCTTTCATCAGTTCTGCCGCCGGAACAACGCAGAGCTGAAACAGTTTCAATCATGTAGAACCCGGTACGGTGTGGCAATCGATACATATAGTGTCGTATTAAACAGCAATCTGCACAGTCGTTTGCATACCCTGATTGCCCAGTACTCCAACGTCGTACCACAACATGTATCCTTGGTCTGTTCCGCGATCCTGGTGCATGTGGCACAATCCATTTCAGAGCAACAATGATTATTGATGCAAGAATCGAAGGGCTTTCGCCGCGCTTGTTTATCACGATCAAAGTCGGAGACCGGCTGGTGATACGGTTGGACAATTTTACCAGAAAGCCCTTGAGAACGCTTCTGTTGCTTTTACAGGCTTTGATCTATGCCGAAGTCCAGCATCAAGCTGCAGAGAGAGAGAAGGTCACCGGCAAGAAAATGTCCCGCGCTGCGATGTATCGCTCCTGGAATCGAACGACCGGTGAATTCGAGAACCACAACTCCATGACCTCCAAGGCGTGGAAAATGGCAAAGCGAAAGAAGGAAAAGCCTCCGCCTGCGCAGTAAACTTTTGGTTATTGGTACAGCACACACGTAGCAGCAATCCCGTCACTGGTCCCGGAAGTATTCGAGATTGGTGGCGGGATAGTTTGTTTAAGGGACGTGCGTTGTCCATCAGTTTATGTGCATCACCGCATAGTACTTGCCAGCGCGTTTGGGGCCTTCATCTTCGACCCTCCAGCCCAACGCGTTGGCATGCGCCTCTATATCAGACAGGTCGCCAGGTGACACGTAGATCGCTTGAATCGTGCCATCTTCAGAAACACTCAAGAAGTATTTGCCGCTACGGTGATAACCAGAGACATACACACGCACATTTCCGTGACCTTCCCAGACTTTAGCTATCAACCCTTGATTCTCTCTGTCGCGCCAGCCGGACATCACGCCTCGCAGCTTCTCCGCCAGCTCTTCAGCCACAGTTAACCGTTCCCTCAACTCCATGCTAATTCTCTCCGGGATAAAGGTCGTCAACGGAGATCGTCCGTATTGACCGTGTCAATGGTTGTGGCGCGGACTGTTGCTTGTAGGTGGAGGGCAACAGTCGGCACATTATTTCGGGGAAACCCATTGTATTGAACGAAAGTAAGTTCCGATTCTCCGGGACTTCAACAACTTCTTGCATGACTTTTTCAACGAGCAACATAGCAGCGTAGTAGAGGAAGAACATTACTTCCCCTTGGTCTTCCATTCCCAGTTCGTTGAGCCCCTTGTCTTCCACCACATCGGAGAAGACCTTGACCAAACGCAAATTGAAGTGTAATACAGGACCGAGTGGATCAGTTTCAGTCGGCTCACCGGTTCCGGAATACGGCGCACGCAGAAGGTGCACACTGCTGTTCCAACATGACTCCATCCAGGCGCTGAACACATAATCCCAATCATCGGCAGTCAAGTCCGAATTGCAGAAAATACAGATGCCGTAGTTAGGCATCATGACAATTGGAAGTTGGCGAATGCTGTACGAAGGCTCTCCTGCACCATCGGTGCTGCGGCTCTGCTCATAGATGGAGCCGGCGATAAACGGACGATCTTTTCTCGCTTCACGTATCAGCCCAACGTCTGGAAAGTATATTCTGTCCCTGAGCTGAACACCTCGGGCCAAACCAAGTGCGCCCACTATCTGTTCATACTTCTGCGGACTATCATCGACTCCGTCGATGTCAATCTTGCACATCGAGTAGCCTGCTTCAAATTCACTGAAACTGGTTGCACTTGTCATATTCAGCTCAATAGTAGGATAGTTGCATCCTGCAATTTGTACAATTCCACGCTCTGAAGGAACTTGAGATTGTTCAGACTCTTGAAAGCTAGGACTACGAATGAGTGTTTCTCAGCTTGTCTGCTACATCATTCAGCACCTTGAGCAGGTCACTAGCTTTGATACTATCATCTTCCAAGCTTAGGTGCTCCAACTCCTCAAATACCTTTTTGCCTTCCTTTCTTTTGCCCCCCTTTCTGCCTTTGAGGTCCAACGAATTCACTCTCAGTTTCATGCCCGTAGCCTCATCGATCTTAACGTCTTTTTCACTGAGCATTTCGTTTGTACGCTTCAACTGTAGATTAACTGGTTCCGATTCAACAAACTTACCTCCTTCATTTAACGGTAGACAGCCGAGCCGTTCATACAATCTTGGCGGAAGATAATTTTCAATGGCGTAACGTTCGAGCGTGTGCAACGGAATTTTCAGATTGGAGGCTGTCGTTTTAAATTCAGCTCTCGCAAACTCTTCATTTGGATCTTTGTCAAGAATGATCTGCACTTTCTCCGACGATTCGAATTCTGCCAGAAAATCACATAGATTTTTCATGTTCGACCCGCCCATTGGCACGTAGCTGATACTGATTTTCTCGGTGAGTTCATCTCCCAACAATAAGTTCATCAGCCTACGAAATACCTTGGCATCGTTCTGCCCCTCTGTCAGAAAGTAAAAATCTGCTGTAAGCAAGTCCTGAATGTCATGTCCAATCTCGCGGAGAACACTAACCTTATCAGTTACACTCTCCAGATAGATTTTACCTTCTGGAGTCATTCGCGATACAAGAACACTAGCCACACGTGAATGACGAATAATCGCGGCAGAGTGGGTGGCCAATATGAACTGCTTGCTTGTTTTGGTTGCCAGATAATCTATGAGTTTTCGAACTACAGCAGGATGCAGGTGCCCTTCAGGTTCATCCACGATAATCGGCGAAAGGTCCTCTATATGCGCCACCAGTAAGATAAACAGGGCATTTCTTAGTCCTCGACCAGATTCCATAATGGGATAGGGTTTGTTCGTACCCGTGTCGCTAACGAAAATTGAACTCGTGTTCGCACCCGTTTGGCTGCTTGTAACATCAAATCCACAGTTAGTGACAGTTCGGAAGGCAGCTTGTACAGCTTCATATATTTGGTTTAAGTGACTGTCTTTCGGTGGAGCTTGCTTATAGCAAAACAACGTGCTGGGCATCCAGGTATTTGTCGTCCCATAAGCTGAGAGGTCGTGTGCCGCGCCCGTTTTGCCTTGGGGGTTGAGACCATCGTCTACAAAACGAGGATGTATGAATTCCGCCACAAACTCTGAGAATGCTCTTAACATTCTCAATGCAACACTGTCCTGAGGCACTGGTTTAGACATTGCTTTGTCAAACCGCTCCAATTCGCCTGAATCCTTGAGTCCTTGCTCAATCTCTTCGAATCTTAAAAGTGCTTCCGATAGTTTCATTCGGACATTGAGCTGCTGTTCCGATGATGCAGTCGTTTCAGATGGGAAATACTTATCAAGGCTATGTGTAACTTCAGTGACGTCCACATTGAAAGAATTCGCCAAAGCTTCGAGATATTTAGTCCTGGAGAAGCAGACCTCAATGTCAATTTTCCGCGTCTGTCTAAATATTCCTTTTAGATTCTTGAGGTCTGAATCAAATATTTCAGACAATTCTTTATTCAACGCGGAAAAAAATCTGGATTTGCCAGAGCCATTACGACCGCAAACTACGATTACATTCCCGTTGATTTCAACCGTGTGGTCGGCAATCAAAGGATGATCAATAAAACTCAATTCTGTAATACGCCCTTTGTTACTCATTCTCCATCCTCAATGCTGGTGTATTTGGACATGTGGGTAGACCAAGGTGCAAGCTTTATTCTTCGGCTCAGACTACAACGCCCAGTCGTTGGCCAAACTCTGACTGCCCACTATTGTCAATTTTCACCATGCTGGTTTGAAATATGATACATGTCTAAAAATACAAGTTTCTCGCCACGCTGACACATCAAAAGCGCGCGAGGCGCAAATGTGACCGGCCCCCCGCCCGAACTTTCCCCCCCGTTTTGCGGTGCGCGCTATTGCCAGTAGCGCGCATTGTCGCCTCGTGATCTGCGCCCTTACCAATCCTAACAGTAAGCGCGCGATTGATGCAGGTTACAAAGCGCCCCAAAATCAATTGACCGATCCGGTCACAATTGTCTATTCTCTTTGGGGTAATGTATGTCTTACAGAAATCGTTCAAACAAACGCAATCGTTCAGAAAACGAATGCCTGTTTTCGCACAAACAGCATGCCGCCGCAAAGCTTGCATTGGCACGACAACTTGAGCAGCGCGGTTTTACTATTCATGCGCTGTATTTCGAAAACAAACGAGTGCACAAAATTGACGCGGCCGACCGCTGGTTGGGAGTTGCAACGTACAACAAACAAACTCTTGTGATTGGAAACGGTGACGTGTTCAACATCGACGGAAAGACACCTAAACACTTTCCGACACCGGACGGCAATACGTCGCAACTTTTGGTTGAGCTTGACGGCAAGTCCGTTGTTTTGCAGAGTTCTGCGCGTCGTTATATGGAAGACTTTTACGACGTGTTCGACGGTGCAAACAAACTGACCGCACAAGACTACAGCCAACAGTTAAACGAGGCGGCGGCGGCAAGTGCTCAAAAACTGTATATCGACGCTGAACGGAATGAACAACCTTTGTCTAATTTCAAGTTAGATTTTAGTTATTCAGAAACTGACCAGTTGCGATTAAAGGTAGATTGGTTGTCAGACGACCGTATGAGCGGCTACGGTAAAATCCTGTTCCGTGACCGATTCAAATCAAAATACAAAACTCCGCACTACCTTTTTGACCGTAGCGTTAAACGACGGGATGTTGAGCACTTTTTCGCGACGACGCCCGGACTCTCGGGCAAACTCAATGTGTTGACAAGCGATGCAAACCAATCCGGCATGGCAACAGTTAACTTGCATACCGGTGAAATTCTGCCTGACAATTACACAGACAACCCGTATGCAGGCAATGGAGCGCCGCAACGTGTACCGGCGGCGCAAACGGTCCAAAATTTCGGCACTCCACAACAACAACCGGTACAACAGCCGGTACAACAACCGGTACAACAACCGGTACAACAACCGAACGGGCAAGTACCGCAACAGCAACAGTTCAACCAGAACGGACAGTTGCCGCAA
>CAYULF010000032.1:0-62091 GCA_964445695.1 uncultured Hyphomicrobiales bacterium
AAAAGTTTTGTCGTGTACAGTGCCCTAAGGGCTCACAGCTCATACGTAGTTTTACCTACGTGTTTCTGTCTGTGCAGCTTCCAACCCTCCGGGTTGAAGGCCGCCGCACTGCCGTGATGCTCAAGGCCTTAAAACAAAAGCCTTCGAACCCAAAAGGTCGAAGGCTTCGAATTCAGCGACAAGCCAAACAGAAAAGTCAGGAAGCCGGCCGGAGTCAAGCGACGGCAACGGCCCGCGCCGGGTGTTAAACATCTATTTCGTCAGACTGCCGATGAGCATCGGCGCCTCGCGTTTGTCTTCGTAGACTTCCGAGACGTATTGACGGCGGAAAGCCGCAATCCAGCGTTTGGCTCGATCCGTTAACTGAAAGTCGTCCGTCATCATGCGGCCGCGCGCTACCAGAATGCCAAGGTCCGCGCCTTCGTAAATGTAGTCTCCCGCCGCGGCGATTCGCAGGAAAAACGCTTCGTTCTCGGCGTCGACGGCGCGGCGGTGCGTGTCCATGCGGTCGAACTGAATGTGGCCGTTGTCATACAGATGCCAGATGCCGGAACGCGGCGCAGCGCTGACGTGTTCGATCGTATCTTCCGTGTGTTTAATAACCAGCTGGCTCCAGCCGTCGATGTTCTCCTGATTTCCCCAGCGCTCGTTAATAACGTCGGTGTCGAGCTCGTATTCAACATCCATCCATTCCAGAATGTGGAAGAGGTACAGGGGCGCGTCGGCCAGTGCAAAAACGGCGTGATTGGTAATCGAGCTGGCGCCCGTGACGCGCGGGTTTAACTCGCCCAGATAGATTTCACCGCTGTCCTGATCGATCAGGAAATCGAGTTCAAAGTAGCCGCGGTAACCTTCCGCACGCAGTTGATTGCCGAAAAGCTGCGTGTATTCGCGCGCTTTTGCGCGGAGTTCCGGCGTAAATGCATTCGCATAAATTTCGTTGCCGCACCAGCCGCCTTTGTACGGCGTTAACTCGGTAAAACCGACGAGTTCGGTCATGAGCGGCGCCACGATGGTGCCGTGGCGCGTTACACATGCTTCAATGGCCGCGCCGCGGCAGTTGATGCGTTTCATGACCTTGACTTCGTCCTCGGCGGTAATTTCGTCGGCGTATTTGTTAAACTCCTCTTCGTCGCTGATGAAAAAGGTCGTGTGGCCGGAATCGCCGAACGGCGTCTGAACCACGAGTTCGTCGCCGAGGTCGGCGGCAACGCGGCGCAGGTGTTCGTAGCTTTCGACCGGTGTTAACACGTTTGGCACACAGGGGACGCCGGCTTTTTCCGCGATGCGGTTGGTGTTGACCTTGTTGTCCATGTCGTTGCGCATTTCAGCGCTGGGGAAAATAATCTGCAGGCCCAGTTTTTCAGCCAGCTCTTCCGATTTTTCATCGAACATCAGGAACATGGCTTTGCCTGCATTGCCGTCCTTGCTGCGCCGACGGATGTAGTCCTGCACCTCCGGATGTTGCAGGAGGTAGTTGTTAATATCCTCGATGCTCTGGAATTCGTCGTGCGGAATTTCCTGTTTCGGCGAGAACACGTTGGGGTGCAGGCCGTCAAAACACTCGATGTGGCAGATAAAGCGAAAGCTGCGAATCCACTCGTCCGCGCCGAGCAGGTTGAAATTTGTCGCGCTGATAAAGTAGATCGGCACTTCGTTTTTGTAGAAATAACGGCGAATGTCGCTGACGCCGTTTAACGTATTGCTGTCCTTGGCTGCCTTTTCCATGGATGATGTACTCCTGTGTATTTGCCTGTTTAAGTGTCTTGGCTCATTTGTCGACTGCGGCCTCGCCGTCGCGGGCAAAACGCCGCAGCGCGCCCATTGCCGTGGCCGTTTGCTGTCGGTTTAATACGGATTCGCGGAAGACGCGCAGGCCGAGGTCGGCGCGGTAACCGTGAATTTCGCTGACGTCCAGGGCCAGCATGAAACGGATGATCGCCTCGCTGACAAGCTGTCCGGGAACGAGCACGGGAAAACCGGGAGGGTAGGGAATGACAAAGGACGAGGCCACGAGTTCGCGTCCGGCGTTTAACATGCTGAGGCATTCGTCCAGAGCCACGTATTCGCAGTTTTCCTCGCGGTACGCCAGGAAGTAGGCCTGGCGCAGGTTGCCGCCGGGGACGCCGGGCACCGCCTGAAACGAGGCGTGAAAGCTGCTGAAATCGGGCAGCGGCGGCACTTCCCGCGTGAGCGAGTGAATGCGTTGATCGGCTATTTCCAGCTCGCGCGTGTTAAGGGAGCGGCGCTCTTCGTCCAGCTCGTCGGCTATCTGCAGCAGGGCGTTCGTCAGATAGGCCACACTGCCGCGGGTCGTGCCGATATTTGTCATCAGCAGGACCGTATTGCGCGAGGTCTTGTTGATCTGAATGTTAAACCTGTCCATCAAATACTTGTTCTTGAAGGTGTCGCCGTCGACGCCGGTGCGACCAATGAACAGGGTTATTTTGGTCGGGTCGAGCACAAATTCATCGCGCGTCCAGGCCTCTTCCATCCGCGACCAGCCGTTCTTGCTGTCGTAGTACTCGTGCAGGCCGCTTTCGCGGAATTCATTGGGAATAAAATCGCGCACGGTCAACACGTCGAAGTAGCGTTTAAGGCGCGGGTTATCGTTGATTTTTGCGCGCAGGACCATGGCCATTTCGATGCACTTTTCAACGAGTTCATAACCTTCGAATTGCACCTGACGGCGTCCGGCGTCGAGCGAAGCGAGCATCTGGTAGTTGGGCGACGTTGAAGTGTGCGTCATGTACGCCTCCAGGAAGGTGGTCTCGGCTTTGCGCCGGAAGTCCTCGTCCCAGATGTGAATCATCGAGCCCTGGCGGAAGCTGCTGAGCGTTTTGTGCGTGCTCTGCGTGGCGTAGACGCGAATGCGCACCTTATCGGGGTCCGGCAGCTGCGGCGTCGCGCCCCCCGGCAGTTGTTTAATATGTTGATCGTAAGCGGCGCGGTAGCTGTCCGAGCGATATTTGTGCCACAGCTTGTGAGCACAGGCCATGCCGGTGCGTTGTTTGTAGGTGTACGTAAAACCGGCAAAGGCGAACCAGGCCTCGTCCCAGAGGAACACGATGTCGGGTTTGATCGCCAGGACGCGCTCCATAAAACGCTCGACGTTGTAGACCAGGCCGTCGAAGGTGCAGTTCGTTAACAGCAGCATTTTAACTTTGTCCAGCCGCCCGGCGTCGCGCAACTCTTCCATCTTTTCGATAATACTGTCCAACGTCACGGCGCCGTACATGGAGTACTGTTCAATCGGGTATGAATCCAGATAAACCGGAAAAGCGCCGCTGAGCACCAGGCCGTAGTGATGCGATTTGTGGCAGTCGCGGTCGATCAGTACCACGTCGCCGGGTTCGGCCAGCGATTGTACGACAATTTTGTTGGCTGTAGATGTGCCGTTCGTCACGAAATAGGTGTGCTGCGCGCCGTACGCCCGGGCCGCCATCTCCTGAGCGGTCTTCAGCGGTCCCGTCGGCTGCAGGAGGGAGTCCAGCCCGCCGGTGGTCGACGAAGTCTCGGCCAGGAACATGTTGCGTCCGTAGAACTCGCCGAAGTCGCGAATCCAGCGCGACTTAAACACACTGTTGCCGCGTGAAATCGGCATGGCGTGGAAGACGCCCGTCGGTTTCTGGCTGTATTCACACAGGGCGCTGAAAAAGGGCGCGGAGTAGCGATCGCGTATGCCGCGTATTATGCTCAGGTGCAGTTCCTGCAGATCCTCGCGCCGGTAGTATATCCGCCGGAACAATTGCAGCGTGGATTCCTTCAGGTCGCTCAGCGCCGTGTCGGTCACGTAGTAGGCGTCCAGCTGCGGCCGGAAGCGCGCTACCAGTCGTCCGAGCAGTGGGCCCAGTTCGCTCTCCGGCAGGTCGGACGCGTCGATGTTCAGCAGGTGGCGCAGGTAAGGTTCGATTAATGGCGGAATTGCGCCGTCGCGGTGGCGCGGGGCATAACGCACAACGACGGCCTGAATATTGTGGTTAAACAACAGCGCTATCAGCGCATCCTGAAATGTGTGCTGTACCGTGATGTCGTACACAAACTGGTCGCCGGGAGCGCGCAGTTCGCGGACGCGCGTGCGCAGGGCGGTTTCGTCAGCCGGACTCAGGTCTTCAACAAACAGAACTTCAAAGTAGTTTTTGCGATTGCCGTCGCGGTGTTCTTCCAGTTCTTCCTTCGCCGTGTCGTCGTCCTCTTCCATCATCTGCGGGGCGGAGCGGTAGGCCTCGCTGACGAGCATGCGGTTAAGCGATGCGACTTCGTGTTCCAGGAAGGCGTATTCCCTGCGTTCGAGGAAGCGTTTAAGCTGGTCGACGCGCTGCAGGCCGGGAAAGGCGAAGTAGCGTTCAACGGTGCGCAGTCGTTTAATCTGTTCCGAGGCCTGTTTTCGCAGATGTTTAAGTTGTGCGGCTTCGGTTTTTCCGCGCGTCATTTCGATGCACAGGTTCTTGAATTCGGTCCACAGGTCCTGGCGCAGTTGGCCTATGCTGTAGTAAGGGGCGCTGGTCATACGTGAGTCTCCAGGTTGCGGATGTTGGCCTGGTGCGTGTGCAGCGCAAGGCGGTTGCCCTCGGTGTCGATAAAAATGGCGAAGTAGCCGGACTCTTTGTCGATTCTGGTGGGGGGCATCACGACGCGGCCGCCGCCAACCGTCACGCGGTCCAGCGTGAGTTCGATGTCGGCGCCGGCGTCGAAGTAGATCAGGGGGCCCGTTTCACTGGGGACGCAGCCGGGGCCGGATACCAGCGCGCCGTTTACTCCGGACCGGGGCGGAAACAGCGCCATCTGGTAGTCTGTGCTTTCCACCTTGCTCATGACGATTTTTAACACGTGCTGGTAGAATGCCGCCGCGCGGTCCAGGTGCAGGACCGGTATTTCAAACCAGTTCAGGTAGTGTGTTGTCTTCTTCATGTTTGGCGCCGCTGACGATTTTTTCGAGCTGCTACCCATACAATCTCCCCGTGGTTAAACAAACTATTCAGGCTGCCGATCCCGGCGTGGCGTCACTTGACGATGTTCGGCAAGTGCGCGATGTTTTCTTCTTTTTTGTGCAGTTCGCGCAGTTCTTCCGTCCGCTTCGGTTTAATCAACGGCCCCAGCGATTCAAGGTAGGAGTGATCTGCATCCTTGCTGTAAATCGTGAAGTCGCCGATGTGATCGCGAAAGCTCTTGAGCGGCTGACCCAGGCGCAGCACGCCCAGCTCCCGGCTGCGTTTGACGCGTTCGATGTCGATTTCGATCGGGAATATCTCCTCCGTCGCGCCCGCCTGATACAGCACGCGCCCGTCCGGCCCGCAGACCACCGAGCGTCCGCTGCCGCCCGCGTCCAGCCCGTTGACGTCAAAGAAAAAACACTGGTTGACGGTCGCCATGGCCCGCGCAATCGAGAGTTCGATGTCGCGGTCGATCGTACCGGTCATCGTCGGATGCAGGATCACCTCCGCCCCCATCACCGTCAGCGTCCGGATCGTCTCGGGAAACCACATGTCGTAGCAGATCGTCACGCCGAAGCGGCCGACGTCGGGGATGTCAAAAACGCAGAAATCCGAGCCGGGCGTCACGCCGACTTCGTAGGGATAGAAGGGAAACATCTTGCGGTAGCGTTGTACTATCTCGCCGTCCGGGTTGATGACGGAAGCCGTGTTGTAGATCGTATTGCCGACTTTCTCGAACACCGATCCGGGCAGCAGCCAGATGCGGTGTTTTTTTGCCATGGCCCGCATGGCGTTTTCGAACGGGCCCGGCACTTCCTGGGCGTAATAGGTCAGCGGACCGTAGCCGCACAACTCGCTGAACACGACCATGTCCACCCAGGGGTAGAGATTCATCGTGATGTCCAGCTTGAGGTTCATCATTTCCACATTGGAATGCGTGGCCGACGTGCGCATCTGTATGCCGGCGATGGCGAATGGCTTCATGTGAGTCATTGTGCTTTTGCAAGCTCCTCTTCGATGATGTCGAGACCTCGCGCCAGCAGTTCATCGCTGATCACGAGAGGCGTAAGTATTCGAATCACGTTTTTGAACGTGCCGGCGCTCAGCAGGATTAGTCCGCGCTCGGCGCAGCCCCTGATAACCTGGGCGCACAGCTCCGTGTCCGGGCGGCGCGGGTCGCCGTCGCGCACCAGTTCAAAGCCGATCATGGCTCCCAGCCCGCGGACATCGCCGATGGCCGGATGCTTTGTCTGCATGTTCTGCAGCCGGCGCATGATCTGCCCGCCGATATTGCGGGCGCGTGCATTCAGATCCTGCCGTTTCATCAGTTCGATCGTCGCCAGCGCCGCAGCACAGCAAAGCGGACTCCCGATATAGGTGCCGCCGATCGTTCCCGGCGCGGCCGCGTCCATCACCTCGGCGCGGCCCACCACCGCGGCGATCGGCAGTCCCGAACCCATCGACTTTGCGTAGGTGCTGATGTCCGGCGTTACGCCGTAGGTCTGCCAGGCAGCCCACTGTCCCGTGCGTGCAAAGCCGCTCTGGACCTCGTCCATGATCAGCATGATGCCGTGTTCGTCGCAGAAGCGCCGCAGTCCCTCCAGATATTCCTGCGGCACCGGGTAAAATCCACCTTCGCCCTGTACCGGCTCGAGTATGATCGCTGCCAGGCTGTCCGGGTCCACCACGTTGTACGCGCTCTCGCGCAGCCGCTTCAGTTCGGATGCGACGTATTCCGGATAGCTGCGTCCTCCGCCGTAGCGATAAAAATTGGGGAAGGGCAGGCGGTACACTTCCGGTGCAAAAGGCCCGCAGTGTAGTTTGTAGCCTACCTTGCTCGTCAGCGTCATCGCCATCATCGTGCGTCCGTGGTACGCGCCGGTAAAACACAGCACTGCCTGGCGTTTGGTGGCCTGCCGCGCAATCTTGATCGCATTTTCAACCGCTTCGGCGCCGGTGCTGACCAGCATCGCCTTGGTGTTGTCGCCGTGCGGCAGGATGTCCGCCAGTTGTTCGCACAACTCCACGTAGGGTTCGTAGGTCACCACATTGAAGCTGGTGTGCAGGTATTTTCCGGCCTGGTCGCGTATGGCCGCAACTACTTCCGGCGGGCAGTGACCGGCATTGACGACGCCGATGCCGCCTGCAAAGTCGATCAGTTCGCGGCCGTCTTCATCGACGATTGTAGCTCCATGCGCCTCGCGCACCGTGGCCGTATTAAAAACGCCGACGCCGTTGGCTACGGCATTGCGTCGGCGTTCGAATAACTGCTGCGATTTTGTCATTGTTCGATGGTTCCACTTGTGTTGCCGCGTCGCGGGGAGGCCTGATCCCGCGTGGTGTCCCCGCATGTGTGGGCACGTCTGCGCGGTGCCGTACTGTGCGGCGTCGTACGTCAAAAAGTTAAGTTCCGGCCCGAGTCGGACTGCAGGCACTGTTGCGTTTCGGCGTCGGCGTAGAAATTACGTCTTAAACAACTGTTTAGGACTTTGGCGCTGGTAAGAATAATTACGCCGCTGATCGGCGGTCCCGGAGCGGCGTCACACGGATCGACGCGCGGTTGCAGGAAACGCAAACGGTAGGCACAGTCGCTGTATACGATGTACTCGCAGTTTTATTGCACACTTAGCCGGTATTTCTGCTCAGGGCGCATGGTTGCTTGCCCCGTGCCGGTCTTCGCCGGCAGTGATAATGTTAACGTCTGCTGCGTTCAGGCTGCAATACTTCCGCCGTCGATGTTAAACAAATGAACGGTGTGTTATCGGCCCGTTGACAGGCGGCGTTGCCCTGTTGCCGCAAATTCCGGCTTCCTGCCGGTCGCCGTGTGTTTTTCTACAGCCGCTTTTGTTTGTCACCGCGTGTGGCGCAGAGCGTACTGGATCCCGTCTGCAGGTAGATAAAAAGAGCTGTGAGCCCTAAGGGCTCACAGCTCATACGTAGTTTTACGTAGTGCAGCGCACCTGCTGGCCTTCAACCCGCCATTCATTCTGTATCCCCGCCTGACTGAAATCTGCCCGCTGCAGCACGCAGCTTCGACCATACAACAGACATCGTCCCGGAAGTATTCATCCACAAATCCGTGACCAAAGTAACATTTGTCGCGTGCCGGCATTCCTGATTCAAAGATCGATAGTTGAACCGGCATTATGCTAACCGCGTCACCCGAAGTTACTCGATGTGCGCGTGTTAAACGGAAAGGACTACTGTCATGCGGCGACCAACAACAGCGATCTTCCTTGCTCTGCTTCTGATGCAAGCAGGCAGCAGCCTGACGCTGCAGGCGAACGATGAGCCGACCGAATCGAATGCACAGGCTTCCGCAAGCCATCTTGAATACAAAGTGAACAACCGCCATGCCGTGGCGATCAACTGGGATCTCGCCGTCGGCCGTCGTGCCGCGCAAGCCGCAACAGATGTTGAAGACACAAACAATCAGTATTCTGACGACGAAATGTTTAAAGACGCCGGTGCAGATGTTGACCGGTCGAGCGACAGTGATTTTAACAAAGCTGAAGTGCGCATATTTCCCAACCCCGCGGATGATTACGTGACGATTCAGGCCGGCGATTTTGCGGCGCGCGTGATTGTCATGGATACGCGCGGCAACAGACTGGCCGATATGCAAATCAGGAGCGGTGACCTCGATGTTTCGAGCCTGACGCCCGGCGTCTACCTGCTGCGCATTTTTGACCGCTACGACAACATGGTGGCCAATGAACTGGTCGTGATCCAATAGATGCATAAAGACGGAAATTGACTTTCGATGTTCATTTGTGCTTGATGAACCTCGACTCCGCCTCGCACTCCCCGGACTTGCCCTGTCCGGGGAGTGTTTTTGTTTAAAGTCTTTTCGACCGCTCAGGGCCGATCTCCTGAGAAAAATTTGTCTATTGGTTTACTCATGTCTTGCAGGTGAATGTGTACCGTCGATTGTTGTTGTGAGTCGTCGGATAAACCGGTTCGGATGTCCAAAGTCTTCTCGCCTTAAAGTCCGTTTCTCCGGCGCGGAGCCATTTTTTTCCGAGTGCTGTTGCGCCACGGTTCGGCAGGAACTTTGTAAGTTATTGCGCACAATGCACGCTCTACCAGGTAGCGACACGAGGATTCGATCAGTTTGACGCAGCTCATCCACACGGCGATTCTTGTATTTACGCGCAGCGCGGCCAGCGAGGCGCGCCACAAAAACTTCGGCGGCGGCCACGTTCATTGCCGTGCCGAACGCCGTATTGCTCAATTGCTGATCGACAATGCACTTGACGCGGCGCTCCGCTCCGGCTGCGCCGTGCACGTCCTGACCGAAGCCGATCAGCGCGGCGCGACATTTGGCGAGCGCTACGCCAACGCCTTTGCCGACGTCTTTGCTCTCGGCTACGACGCAATCGTATCTATCGGCGGGGACGCGCCCGACCTGCGCCCGTCGGACATTCGGCGCGCCGTTGACCTGATAGCCGGCAGTGACATGGTGCTTGGCCCGGCACGCGACGGCGGTGCTTATATCGTCGGCGCACGGCGCGACAGCTGGCAGGCGGCCGAGTTCACAACTCAGGCATGGGAAACGCCGGAACTGTTTGCCGACCTGCTGCTGATGGCGGGCCGCCGCAAGCTGCGCTGCGCTCTCCTGCGCGAGCAGAGCGACATTGACGGGCCGCGCGACCTGCGCGACTGGTTAAACAACAGCGCGAGGAACTTTTCGCTGAATGCGCGCCTGGCGCGCGCCATTCGCACTCTCCTGCTTCCGACGCCTGCACGGCGTCGCTCCACCATTTCACTGTATTGTTTCAGACTGGTCGTAACTACAGCTGGACGGGCGCCACCGCGCGCGGCCTGACATATCACTTCACATTCAGTTTAATCCACACACGTGCGTCGAATTGCGGAAAGCCGCTGACGACACTGGTTGCTGTGCCGCGTGGGCGTTGTTGTTAACGCACATGTGGGCGCAGTCTGTGTCGGCTGATCTTGTCCGGGAGAAGTCGCATGTCACTCCACAACTGCACAATCAGGATCTGCGGACTATGAACAGATTTGTTCTGCTGTTTATCGGCTGTGTATTTCTAGCGGCCGCGTCGGCCAATGCACAAGCCACCGTTTCGTACAAACCCGGGGGCGGCTTAACATTTGATTTTCCGGATCAGCAAGCGCGTTTTAGGTTGCTGGCGTATCTGCAGGCCAAACACGACCTGCATCTCACTTCGGAAAACGATGCCACGCAAACGCTCTTTTCGATTCGCCGTACGCGCTTTGACTTTATCCTCGATTACAAGGACACTTACCAGTTTTTTGTTGAAATCGACGGGCGCGGACGCCGCACCGAGCTGGTGCTGGCGCAGCTTGACGTCTGGTATGCCGACGACCACGGCGTTCAGATCGGCAAGTTTATCACGCCCTTTTCACCCGAGGACAACCGGTCCTCGCGCGGCCTCTCGACGATTGAACGCTATTCGGCGCTCAACTCGCTCTTCCTGCTGCCGACCATCGACACTCAGATTGGTTTAATGTTCATGGGCCGTCTGCTCGACGACGAACTCAAATACTGGCTTTCAATTACCAACGGCAACGGCAAAGCTTCCGACAACCTGCCTGAGGACAACGATGCCAAAGATTTGCAGCTGCGCCTCGAATTTCGCCTCAGCGACAATGTTAATATCTCCGGCAGTGTTAACTACGCCGAAGAGATGCCGCAGCCGCTGCGTCTGGTTGATCATACGTTTAACGCTTTCAACAGCGTAACGGTCGCCGGTGAGCGCCTTGGCTATCTGGCCGCGGCGGAATACACCAATGGTCCCTTCCTGGCGCGTGGTGAGTGGTTTCAGTATCACTTCGACGAGAGCCGTCTGGACAGTCTGCACCAACTCGAACGTTTCTGGGGCGGCTATGGCGAACTGGGGTATTTTCTCTACGGCAACACCACGGACGGCCTGCAGCTGATAACGCGCTACGAACGCACGCAGTACGAAGACATTATTGCCGGTTTAATTGGACCGACCGCCCTCCACAGCGCGATACTCGGCGGCAGCCTCTATCTGGACGGCCTGTTGCGCATTCAGCTCAACGCCATCTACGAAAAGGCCAATGGAACGGTCGTGGCGGAGGGTTCGCGATTTGAAGGCCGTGACGACGCTTTCGAGATTTTAACCACCTTCCAAATTAAACTCTGAGGCGCGCGCAATGGACAACGTCACACTGTACCAATGGGTGCTGGTTGCAGCCTCCAGCATTCTTCTGTTTATCATTTCTCCCTGGGCCAGGACTACAGCAACATTTTTTAGAGGTCGTTCGGACAGCGACGCCTCGCCGAATTTCTGGCTCTTGAGTTCGAGTCTGATCATTTCCTGGATATTTGCCAAGTCGATTACAAATGCCGCCAACCTGGGGCTGGCTTTCGGCGCGGTGGGCGGCGCGGCCTATGCCGCCTATTATTTGTCCTTTGTCGTGGCCGGGATTGTCATCTACCGCATTCGTGTGCACGGCGGGTTCGGCAGTATCCACGAGATGTTAAACACTTATCACGGACGCGCGGCGGTGCAGGCATTCTCACTTGTCATCGGCATCCGTTTGTTTAATGAAGTCTGGTCGAACACGGCCGTGATCGGATCGTACTTCGGCCCCTCGGGGTCTCCGGAGTTCATCGCCGCCGTTGTTGTTTTTACCCTGCTGACCCTGGCCTACTCGCTCAAGGGCGGCATGCGCTCGTCGATTGTAACGGATATGATTCAGATGCTGCTCTTCGGCGTTTTGCTGTTTATCATTCTCGCGATGATCCTTCCGCGCCAGGAATCCGTCGGCGAGTTTTTAACGTCCGGCGTCTGGTCGATGGAAACCGGACTGAATCTCTTTTTTGTCGCACTGCTGCAAATATTCAGTTATCCTTTCCACGATCCGGTGATGACCGACCGAGGTTTCCTCAGTTCGCCGCGCACGACGCTTAAAGCCTTCATCGTGGCCGGCGTCGTTGGTGCGCTGTGTATCTTCCTCTTCAGTTTTATCGGCATTTACGCGCAGTTAAACAATCTGGAGGGGCAGGCGCCGGTGGTTGTGGGGCAGACGCTCGGCGTCGGCATGATGCTCCTGATGAACTTCATCATGATCAGTTCGGCGGCGTCCACGCTGGATTCGACCTTTGCGTCCTCGGCCAAACTCTTCCTGATCGATCTGGCGCAGAAAGCCGGACTACAAGGTGAGGGCATCGTTAAAAAAGGCCGGATCGTCATGCTGTTAACCGCCGTGGCCGGTTCCACGCCGCTGTTTTTCTCGCCGGAGATAATCTCGGCAACCACTGTAAGCGGCACGATGGTCATTGGTCTTGCGCCGATCTTTGTCTTCTGGCGTCTGGCCGCGCCGCCGCTGTCGTTTCACTTGTCGTTCTGGACGGGGATTGCCGTTGGGCTCTGTCTGGTGTTCGGCTGGATTCCCGAGGGAATCTGGTTGACTTCAGGCAAATACGCCGATTTGCTGACGGCCAATGTCTACGGCACGATTTTGTGTTTTATCCTGTTCTTTGTGCCGGTTGTAATGCGCGGCGCAGCTCCCGCAAAGGCGCAGGCGGCTTAAACAAGGAATTACCTGATCGGAGCGTATTATGATCAAGCCGGAATCAATCCTCATTTTTGGCGGCGTGTACTCCAATCTGCAGGCGCTGGAAGCACTGCGGACCTGGGCGGACGACCATGGTTTTACACCTGATCAAATTTACTGCAGCGGCGATCTGGCCGGTTACTGCGCCGATCCGCGCGCCGTACTTGATGCGGTGCGCGAGTGGGGTATTCACTGCATAGCCGGCAATGTGGAACTTCAGCTTGTGGAAGGTGCTGACGACTGCGGCTGCAATTTTGTGGAGGGCGGGCGTTGCGACACATTGTCGCGGCGCTGGTTCCCCTTTGTGGAGTCGCAGGTCGGCGCAGCGCAGCTGGACTGGCTGCGCACCCTCCCGACGCATCAATATCTTAACTTCGGCGGACGGCGAATATGCCTGGTGCACGGCTCGTTCAGCAATACGTCTGAATTTGTGTTTAAGTCGACGCCCTGGGATGTTAAACAGCGGGATATGCAGGCGGCCGGCGTGGACTTTATCATTGGCGGTCACTGCGGCCTGCCTTTTGTCGATGCGCGGGACAACGCATTCTGGCTGAATGCCGGCGTTATCGGCATGCCGGCCAACGACGGCACTGTGCGGACCTGGTTTGCCACGCTGGAGGCGTTTAACAACGGTGCATTGACGGCGCGCCTGCACGCGCTCGAATACGATCAGGACACAGCGGCGCGGCGCATGTTGCAGCACAACCTGCCGCGGGAGTATGCGCAGACCTTGCTGGACGGATTATGGGACAACTGCGAGATTCTGCCTGAGGCGGAGACGGCGCGGCGCGGCGAACATCTGGAAGAATGGGCGTTAACAATTGAGGCGGACCGTTAAAGGCTTGTCCTGTGTTGCGTGTTTCCTGAAAAATCCACGCTTCGCCTCCGCTTGTCAAAGCGGGCGGCTTGCTTTTTTCTCTTGTTTGTCATCGAGACACAAGTCTCAAGTCCGGTTAACAGCTCTTGCGTCGCGGTCACTGAGTACAGCGGCAGGCCGCCGCGTCAGGACTTGCGCCGCACCGAGTAGGGCACCGTCTCATCCAGCACGATGGCTTCGTGCAGAATCGGCAGCAGCGCCTCCAGCTCGATGTCCTCCGGTTTTGTGTACTCGATGCCAAAGACCTGTTTGCGGCCCTTGCTCTGCAGGAGGCCGGCCGATTGTGTTAACTCATTGCCGCGAGTGAAGCCCAGTTCAACAGCGCCGTTTTTGAGCGGGCTGATAAAACAGATCCAGCTGTTGCGATAGTAAAACGGCAGGCGGTAACGCACTTCGGGGCGCAGGTCCAGTTCAACTGCGCAGAGTTGATGCAGTGCGCGGGCCACGGCGCACTGTCCTTCGGGCATGTTTTCAATGATTGATTCTACGGCGTGCATGTGTTTAACACTTGCTGGTCTGGAAAGCTGATTTGTCCGTGGCAGACGCACAATAGCCCGCCCGCATTTTGTCCATGTGCCCGGCTGCGCGGGCTGAGACCGTGATAACGGATTACTTATCTGCGGCCGTCTATCCGGCCGTTTACGGCAGCGAGGCGGCACAGCCGCCGGGACAAACAAAAGGGGTTTTGCAGAAAACAGGCCGTAATCGGCGATTACCGCGCTGCGGAGCGAGCGGGACCGTCCATTGGGTGGCTGGAACCGCTTCAGAAGAATTCGTAACAAATAATTGTCTGGCTGGAAAATTATTTTGCATTGTGTGTGATTTTTGTCTAATATCATCGCTGCAAGTTCGGACTGCTACAAACTATATTCTACTAACTCAAAGACCAGGACCTTTTGTCGATGAGTTCTCGTTTACATAGGTATGTGGTTGAGTTCGGAGGAGACAGACGATAACAACTCTACTACGTTGCGCTTCATCTGAACGGGACGCACTCTGACCAATCCGCACGGCCCGCGGAAACACTGCCCTTCGACTGTAGTTGCGCCCGCACTCTTCCTGCCTCCAAGTGATTAACATATCTGCTGCCGGAGCTTCAAAGCCGGCTGGATACCTGTGTCGTTCGTGAAATGATCGCGAGCGGAAACTGCGTCGTGACTGCGTGTTTAACTGCGCACAGTCATCGACACACGTTGCCGCACAACATGTTAACTGCATGCGCGAACGCTGCGGGGTGCACACTTCATACCATTCTGCTTCAAAATCTGTTTAGCCTTGTGTAAACGAGGTTCCACGGCGTTATGGGCCCTGGAAGGAACATGCCATGAAGAAGTTTCTGCTTCCCATGATGGTTGTTGCTCTGGTCGGTTTTACCGGTTGTAGTGACGAGTCCAATGATCCCGGTAATCTGTTAAGCGACCCGGGCAATACCAAAGACAATTCGACTTCCTACGTGGTTCTCGGCCCGCGCCTGTTGGGCGAAGACGTCGGTGAACTGCGCTGGATCGAAGGCAAACTGGATGGTCCGGTTGGCGGCCGCACGCACAAAGGCGCGAGCGACGAGATTCAGAATGAAGAACGATTCCACGAAATCATTCCCGAATACTCGCTCTACACCTACATGTGCCACGACGGTCGTGAAACGTGCTACATGGAAGAAGGTTCGAATGAAAAGTGGTGGCACATCGCGGATGGTCCGTGGGCGTCCTACTACTCGACCGACCCGGCGGGATGTCCCGACGGCGGCGAACCCTTCCACGAATTTATCGGCCCGGAACCCACGTCGATGCATGACATGTGGCACATTCCCGGCGGCGAACTTCCCTCGTACTACTACGACCCGATGGAAGGCTCCGTCTGGTGCCACGACCCGAGCGGCGAATATCCCAGCTCCTACGTGCCGATGGACGCTATCCACATAACGGATCCGACGATCGCAACGGATGCGGACGGCAACCCGATCAACGAGGACGAAGTAACGCCGACGAGCTACGTCTGGGGCGGCCAACCGGTTAACCCGGAACTTCTGCCCGAGGGATTCCTGGAAGAGATTAACAAATAAGTCTCGACCAGAAGTCTGACAAGCTGTTTCTGTACGACCGCTATAGCACAAAACCGCCGGGAACACTGCATGCAGTTCCCGGCGGTTGTTAACCATCTGCTGGTCACTTTCACTGGAATGTACAACTGCTCCACGCGGAGAATCGACTGGCGCCAGCCAGGACAGGAGAAAATCATGGCGGGAAAAACTTCACTCTGGCCATTTGTCGGCGCGGCGACACTGATCGCCGCCGCCGCCGTTTTTGTGACGATAAAATCGGAAAGCAAACCGGGCCCCGAACTCAACGCCGGCCTGATCACAAATCATTCGTTTATTAACGGCCTCTACACCAGCATGGACATCTTTGATGAAGATGAGGTGTTTGCGTACATCTTTCGCAATCTGGACGACGAGGTGACGATATTTCCGTCGGAAAACTACTTCTACTTTCGTTTCAGCGCCCAGGGGCAGACGCTCGGCGGGTCGCTCTCGCTCAAAGTCGGCAAGCGCGACGAAGGCAAGATCAGCCTCGGTTATTCGATTAAACCGGAATCGCGCGACAGACAGAAATACTTCAGCGTTAAAGGCGGCGCGCGCGACTTTGGCGCCGACGACGGGGTGGAGGTCGTCAAGGTCGACGACTTCACTTATAACGTGACGTACGAAGAGCGCACGGTGACTTTCCACCTGTTTGAAACGGGTCACAATCCGCCGCAGAAAGCCGCGCTTACGCCCGACGAGGAATACGTGTGTTCGACCTTTGACGAGTCGGGACTGCAGTTTCATCTGCTGTTTAACAAGACCATCGGCAAGATGTACTGGATTTTAAACGAAGACGCCTACGTGCCCGAGGAGTTCACACGCCACAGCAATACGGTGTTTATCGGCGACCGGACGGAGTTCTTCTGGTTTGCCGACTCGGCCTACAACCGCAAGGTGCTGATCGGCGTAAACGGGGAAAACGTGCTGCACAACAACTGGTACGACGGACCATTTGATCAGCTGGCGGACAATTACGTCAACACCGGCGCGGTCAACATGACCTCCTATATCGAGGCGCACTACCCGATGCACAAAGGCAACGTCGACAAATTCGGCCGCATGTTAAACCGCGAAGACGCGCGCGTGCCCGTGGCGCCCTACCGCGTGTACTGGGATACGCGTGAGTTTAACAAAATCGACAGCCTTGCCGATGCGGTGAAAGATCACTCCGCGCTGCTCGAACAGCTGACGGCGCAGATTTACTACGTGCCGCGCGACTACTACAAAAACGTTCTGCGCAAAAAATAAGTCGGATCAAATGGAATCGGCATGGCGGGCAGACAGATAATTGAACGGGGATTGCTGGTGCTGGCCGGCGCGGCGGTGACGCTGCTGCTGGCATGGACACTTGGGCGCGATGACGGAGGTCAGCGCGCCGGATCGGGCGTGTTCAGCAATGAAGCCTACATCAACGGCCTGTACACCAATATGAACCTGGTGAGCAGCGAGGACGTGCTGCGCCACGTGTTTAACAGTCTGCCCGAACACGCTGTCGTGTATCCCTCCGAAAACTATTACTACTTTCGATTCAGCGGCCGCGGCCACAGCGTGGCCGGCGCACTTTGGCTGGGCGTGCAGAAAATCGACAGCGGGCTGGTGGGGTTCAGTTTTACGCGCAAGCCGGAAGCGCGCGACCGCTATGCCGATCCGAGGCGCACGCCCTTGTATCGCGACTTCGGCGCGGCGGAGGGCGTGACGGTCCGGCGCATCGACGACTTTAACGTCGAGATTGAATTTGAACACAAGACTGTTCACTTTGAACTGTATCGCGCGCCGCTGCATCCGGGCGATCACTACCTGCTGCGCGCCGACGAGGAGTTCGTCGGTCCCGGATTCGACGAGTCCGGACTGCGTTTTGACCTGGTGTTTAACAACTCGGCGCAGCGTCTGTTCTGGGTACTGAACGAAGATCACTTCGTGCCGGAGCAGTTTACGGCGCTTTCGCCCAGGGTGAGCGTCGGAGAGCGCAGTGAATTTGTGTTTTATCTCGACAGTTTGAATCGCCGCAAAATCCTGATCGGTGTCAACCGGCTCAACGTGGCGGACAACACCTGGTACGACGGACCTTTTGACCAGATGCCCGACAACTACGTGCACGCGGGACTGACTGATATGCGGGCCCGCCTGGCGCTGCACCACGAGGTGGATGCAGAACAGCTGGACGAGTACGGTTTTGTGCTGCCGAACAAAATGACGCGCCTGGGCGCCGACGCCTATTGCCGTTACGACAAACGCGAAGTCTTTGAGTTTGTCGACAGTCTCGCGCCGCTGAGCACCGAAAACTACCCGGCCTTCCTGGCGGAAATCACCGCGCCCCGCCGCCGCTGAGGGTGAGTGCGTTTACGTTGAAGTCAGCTATTCCGACCGATTCGTTTAAGTTTAACTCTGCGCTCCCGGCCGCCGCGTTCGGGTCGCATTTGCAGCATCCAGACGCCGCAGAAAACACCGCGCTCGCATTCGAGCTGTTAAACAGCAACAGCACGAATGCGGGCGTTGTGATTGATGCCCTGAGAATCTCGTCTGCGTCAGTTGGTGAACAGCACCTGAACCTCGCTCGCGCTCAGCTCGCGCCGAAACAGGCGCAGGTCGTCGAGCGCGCCGTCAAAGTGCTGCTGCGCCTGTCCCGTCAGCGGGGGACATGCGCCGATGTACAGATCCATGTCCATCGGCGAGATGTGCTGCGGTCCTTTGTGGAGCCACTCTTCTTCGGCCCTGAGCATTCCGTCGACGTAAATGCGTGCGTTGTCGCCGCCAAAGATATACACCACGTGATGCCAGCTGTTGTCGTACAGCGGCAGACCCATGGCAGAAAACTGAACGCCGGACTGCGGCTCACCGTCTTTCATCTGGCTGGAGTACCAGCCGCCGGGGCGACCATCCTGCAGAACGAGGTGAAAACCGTTGAGATACTCGGAATCGCCGATGAAATCCTGTTCGATCATGCTGAGCAGTCCCTGCGTCGGTTTGGTTGCAGTAGTGCGCAGCCAAAGCGAAATGCTGAAGGGATGCGCGGCAAAATAGCCGTCGTGCGGCACGCGCAACTGCGCGTCAAATCCGTTGAACCGCATCGCGCCTTCCGCCGAACCGCGACGACCGGTCGCGGCGCGCGCGCCTTCCACCAGGGCGTCGCAGCCGTTGCCGCTGAAGTCCATGCCGTCGCCGTTGAGCGGATACCAGGCAACGATTCCGTCAACCCATTCGCTTTCGTCCAGTTGTTTCAGATGTACGCTGCGGTGGTGCGACTCGCCGCGGCGCAGCTTCATCGTTTCCGTCCAGGTCGCAAAACCGGCGGCGCGCACCGAAATCGTCAACTCGCCGGCGGGCAGGAACATTTCTTCAAAGTAGCCGGACTGATTGCTGCGGATGGCCGAGTCCAGTTCGTGCAAATAAATTTCCGGTCGCACGCGCAGGAAAGAGTACTCGGGCTCCCTGACGTAGTCCAGTGCCGCGTCCATGTAGAGCGTGGCCAGATCCGTATCGATCTCCGGCAGGCGGAAGGACATGTTCATGGTACCGCTGCTGTTGATGTACACGATCTCATCGGCGTCTTTCAACTCGTCTGCTTCAACCGTTATGCGGTAGCGGCCGGACGGCAGATTCTCAAATCTGAACTCGCCGCGAATATTGGTGCGAACGCCGACATCAGGCATGTCGATGCTGTCCGGCGGATAGAGCGTCACCAGCGCGCCGGCGGCGGGTGCGCCGCTGTTGGCATTGAGGACCGTGCCGGTCAGGACGCCTGGTTTGTAATTCGAATCAAAAAAGTCGGCATCGTCGTCGCAGCCTGTCAACCCGACGGCAAACAAAAGAATGGCTGTTGCAAGGAAGCGGGAAGCGCTCAGGCAGTGATGACACAGTTGCATACGGTCACCTGTGATCGTGAATGAGTAGGAAAATTGCCGGGGGGAAGAGCGTCGATTCCGTCGGTTAGCCGGTTGTGATATGCGGCGGAATCTGAACGTGATGCAACAATATACTCAGGACGGCAGTGTTTGCAAATCCCGCGGAAGCCCTGCGCCGTCCCGCCGCGCCCGGCGTCAAGGGCACTTTTGCGTATATTCGGCAGTCATCTTTTCCCCGCGGCCGGCTTCCGCACGGGCCGCCCCGCGTCCATTCACATGCATTCCGGGCCCAGAGGCCGACGACTATGAACCTGAAACACGCCGACCAGCAGGAATTCGAAAAGCAGTGCATCAACTCCATCCGCGAGTTCTTCAGCGAGAACATGGATGCCGAAATCGGCGACCTGAAGGCCAAGCTGCTGCTGGATTTTTTTATGGATGAAATTGCCCCGAGCGTATACAACGACGCCATTGCCGACGCGCACGCTTTTGTTGCCGACAAGCTGCACGATCTGGACGCCACCTGCTACAAACCGACCTTTACCTACTGGGCGCGCTGAGACGCCGCCATTGCGATTGATCGTGTCGACTCCGCGGCGTCACCGGCCGTGGCATGGATGTTTTTTGCGCAGAAAGTGTTAAGGATTTTTTAACTAATTATTAAATTGCGCCGGAATATTTGACTTCCGGGAGCTCCAGTAATGTCTAAAGTTTGTGGTTTGGCGCTGTTCGCCGCACTGAACAGCCTCTTTTTGTTTGTCCCCGCATCTGCGGTCCCTGTGCCGCCGGACAGCAGCGAATCCTTCACCGATGCAGTCGACCTGACCTGGTCCGCGACCTTCCAGCCGCGCGTCGGTTTTGGTATTGACGAGGCGGATTCGGGCGATCGCACGGAGCGTTTCGGCTTTGGTGTGCGGCGCGCGCGACTGCGCCTGAACGCCGACTTCAGCGATCAGTTTGGAACCTTTTTTGACGTCGACCTCAGCAGCGGCAGCCTGAGCGTGGCCAGCCTGTTCGGCTACTACAAACCTTCCGGCGAGTGGAGTTTCCGTGCGGGATATATCCCCGGTGCACAGCCGATGGCCTACTCGCTGACCTCGCACAGGGAACTGGATCTGATGGAGCGCGCGGCGATTGCGGAATTGTGGGGGCGCAATACCATCGGCAGCAACGGACGCGACTTCGGCGTGGACGCCACCTGGGTTGAAGGCGACGTCTGTGCATCGCTCTTTTTACACGGCGGCGACGGCAATTTCAACCGGCTGCGCGGCAATTTTCGTCAGTCGGTTTCTTCCCATTCGGCTACGCGCGGCGTGGATCGCACGGCGGCGGCCATCAGCTCAAATCTGCTGTGGCGCAATGCCTTTGTCGACGGTCTTGAGCTGGGCGCTTTTGCGTCGTACAACGGCTCCGAGAACCCAAATACAGAAGTGCAGGACATAGGCCGCAGTTTTGTTTCCTACGAAGGACACGTCTACTACGGCGCCAAACCGGGCAGCCGGCCGGTGCGTCTCAAACTGGATGTCATCGGCGTGCAGTACGAGGAAGTAACCGGCACGACGGGAAATGTCATTGCCGCGCAGAACACGCTCGGCGTATCTGTCATGGGCGCCGTCCGCATTGTCGACGGACTTGAAATGGTAACACGCCTGGAGAATTACATGCCCGACGACGGCAGCGCCGACGTGACCTTTTTTGGCGCGGGACTGGTGTTCAGTCTCAGTGCTCGCCGCGGACTGGCCTTCCGTCGTCAACGACTCACACTGGCCTACACCAGCGCTCTGCCGGACGGCAGCCGCGCCGACCTGATTGAATTGCAGGGGCAGTGGGTCTTTTAACATCCTGCCCGATCGCCTTCCTGAATTCCGCGTTTTAGCTCTACATCTGCAGCTGAACACCGAACTATGCACTGCCGCCGGCGTACTTCCGCCGTCGACGCTCCCCTTGTTGCATTTCTGACGGATCACTCTTTGCGGACGGCATTTCGCACCGTTTGCATGACGTTTAGCGCCGAATCGCTGCTTCCTCACCAAATAAACTGAATATATTCAGCGTATTCGTTATTGCTCGCTGCGGCGCTCTGTTCGACGGCTTAATGGTTCGCCGTCTCAGGGAGCGCGCTCAATTACTTCTGACCCAGTTGTAACAGAAATAGCCGGAACGTGCATCGCTCATGCTGTAATCAGGCGCTGCACGCCGGTAAACCTTCAGTCTTACCGAAAGGACACCGGACATGAAAAGGTACATCCTTGCCGCTGCGGCGGCGCTTGTACTTCAGGGCGCTATTGGCCAGGTTCATGCTGCAGATCAGGTTTCGCCCGCAAAGGCACTGCAAATGTTGAAAGATGGCAATGAACGTTATGCGTCGGGTGAGCCGACCTATCCGCATCAGGACGCAGAAACACGCAAGTCGCTGACAGCCAGTCAGCATCCGTTTGCCGTCGTTTTGTCCTGCGTCGATTCGCGCGTTCCGCCGGAAATCGTGTTTGATCGCGGTCTGGGCGACATGCTCGTTATCCGCACGGCCGGCCACGTGGTGGACGACGCTTCGCTGGGCAGCATCGAATTTGGCGTGGGTGTGCTGAAAAGCCCGCTGCTGGTGGTGTTGGGCCACGAAAGCTGTGGCGCCGTCAAAGCCAGCATCACCGCCGTGGACGAACAGTCGCCGCTGTCGGGCGCAATTCAATCGCTGGCGGAAGCCATTAAACCGGCCGTCAATAAAACGCGCGGCACCAAAGGCGACCGCACGGCGGAAACTATCGACGCCAATGTGCACCATGTTATGGAACAACTTAAACAGTCGGATATCATCCGTCAGGCACTCGAAAGTGGCGCACTCAAGATCGTCGGCGGCGTGTACGATCTGGATACAGGTGAAGTTCATTTCCACGATCATTGACGCAGCGACGATCAAAGATTGCTGTGTCCGCGATGTATAGCTGATTAAACAAACGGGAGGATCGCATGCGTTTCTCCCGTTTTTATTGATCGCAACCTGCATCAAGTATAACCGGCCTGCGATTTAACATTTTGAGCATAGTTCAGAGCGGTTTGTTTACAGAATAGAAAGGCACGGAATGAAATTTCTCCTGCATATCGCTTGCTTCGCAGCTCTTAACAGCCTTTTTATGTTAACCACGGCGGTAGCAGTATCGCCGCCGCAATCCGGCGGGGAGTCCCTGCTCGATGAAGTCGATCTGACCTGGTCCGCGACCCTGCAGCCGCGGGCTTCCTTTGGAATGGACGAAATCAACGACTCGACGAGCGAGCGCCTCGGTTTCGGCGTGCGGCGCGCACGTTTCAGTTTAAACGCCGATTTTGGCGACAGCTACGGTTTGTTTTACGATGTGGATCTGGCCGGCGCCGGCCTTACGACAATCAGTCTGTTCGGTTATGTTAAGCCGACCGACGGACTGTTGCTCCGTTTTGGATATCTGCCGGGGGCGCAGCCGCAGGCCTACATCCCGACGCCGATGACGCGCATTGACCTGCTGGAGCGCGCAGCGATTGCGGACTTGTGGGCGCGCGGCACAATCGGTGCGGCGGCGCGCGACTTCGGACTCGACGCAACGCTGACGAGCGGCAAGCTGGACGCCTCGCTGTTTATTCACACGGGGGATGGTTCATTCCTGCCGCAGCGCGGCAACTTCAGCCGCAGCGTCTCAACGCTTTCGGCCACGGGCGGTGCGGCGCGCACGGACATGGCGGTCAGTACCGCGTTGCGGCTGCGCGATGCGGGCGTGGAAGGTTTGCAGGTGGGCGGATATGCCTCGTTTAACTCTGCCGGCAATCCCAACACGGCGGTACAGGATGTCGGTCGCAGTTATGTCTCCTGGTCCGGACATGCCTACTACGGCGCCGCGCCGGGCAGTCAGGCCGTGCGACTTAAACTGGATGTCATCGGGGTTGCCTATGAGGAGGTCGTCGGGGAGGCCGGGGCGATCGTCGCGAGGCAGCACACGCTGGGATTTGCCGCGCTCGGTGCGGTGCGCCTTCTCGACGGCATGGAACTGCTGGCGCGCGTGGAACAGTATGCGCCCGACAACGGCGGGAGCGATATTACCTTCCTGGCGGCCGGTGTAAGTTTCAGTCCGAGTGCGCGGCGTGGTCTGCCATATCAGCGCGAGCGCATCACTTTGGTTTACTCGAGCGCCTTGCCCGACGGCCGCAGCGCACATCTGCTCGAAGTGCAGGGGCAGCTGTCGTTTTAACTTGTATTCGACAAGTTAACACTTTGGGTCGGGCGTGGCGTGTTGTGCATTCGGCGGCGATCTCTGGTGTTTGCCGTTCCCGGCCGGCATGGAAGCTGACGTTTAACAACCGGTTCAGCGGAATGCGGCACGAAGTCACTGCACGAGTTTGATGTTTCCAAGTTCCACGACTCCGCCGTCGTTCCCGACACTGAAGGTCTGCTGGAACGGCGGCAGGCCCAGGCGTTGCAGTTGTTCAGCGTCAAACTGAAGCACATATACCCCCGGGCCGAAACCGGATTCGTACACGAGCCCGTCGCGGTAGACCTTGCCGTTGCGGATGGGTACACCGTCTTTCTGTGCAATGGTATAGCGCAGACCGGCCGCGGGGCGGCCGTTGCCGAATGACGCGACGCCTTCAACCATGGCGGCCGGGACTAATGGAATGTCGACGCGTTTGACGCGATTGGGATCCGTGACGATGCTGAAGGTCCGGAATGCGGGTGCGAGCAGCGGATTCAGCAAAGTTTCCGGGTTGACGCTGACGCGGTATTCGGTGTAGGGCAGCAGATCCAGAATGCGGATGACGCCGCTTATATCCCGTTCCACACGAACCGAGCGGTCGAAGTGTACTTCCGGTTCCGTTGCGATCTCCTCGCCTTCGTCGCGCCGGCCGTTGTTGTTAACATCGCTGAAAAAACGCACCGCCACGGCTGCGCCTTCCCCGAATTGCTGATGTGAAGGGTGCATATCCTGTGCTATGTTTTCCATCGCGAGTCCGCCGCTGACTTCCACGCGGCGGCTGTCGCCGCTCTGTGAGATGTCATATTCCGCTCGCGTGGACAGCGGCGTCAGGTCGTAACCCAGTGAAATACCGAAGCGCGGCGCGTTGTTGACAAGGTCGTATCTGAACTCGGCGGCAAGCCTGAAACCCTGCAAACGCCATGAGCGCTCCAGTCCAAAGTTTAAAAGTTCAAAGGCATTCTGCGTGTGATGGTAGCGCAGTTCAGCGCCAAAAGCCTGCTGTTTAAGCCAGCCCGGCATCGGCAGAAATGCCCCCGGTGTTAAACGCGTGTTCAGGCGCGACTGAAAATGCGCACTGCCTGTGCCGCCTTCGTCGGCCTGCTGTCGGCGTATCGACCCGCGCAGCCTGAAGCCTTCGACTGAATAACGCGCAGCAATTTCCATGTCACTGGACAGGCGTGCGTCTCCGTCCAGTTTCATCTGTGCATCGATTTCCCAGCCTAGCCGCCGACCAAAGAGCGGTAGTGAGCCTGCTGCCTTGACACCGGCGTGCAGCAGCTCCGCGCGCGCGTCGTCGGCGGCGTCGTGACGCCATTCGAGGTCGCCGCCGAAGCGCAGGGCGCGACCGGCCTGAGTCTGAAACAGCAGCGTTGAACGCCTGAAGAGTTCGTGGCGAATCTCCGCCGTGCCGGCTTCGTGTATCCGGTAGCGAAGACCGGCTTCGTAGCGCAGCGAACCGTCGCTGCCGAGCACAGTGTTAACATCCGTCGTGGCCAGTGCGGAGAGGCCGTAGGAAAAGACGGCCTGTGCCGGTAGCGAACCTTCCTCGCCGATGCCTGCCGTTAACGACCAGTCAAACGTGCGCGCCCGCAGGAAGTCGCGAGGAACGAGCGAGGTGCCGAAAATGGTGTCGCGATCGCCGTAGCGGTTGTAGCGGTGCAGTTCGTAGCGCTGCGCGCCGTACAGCAGCGGGAGCGTGAAGTCCACCAGTCCACTCGTGTCGCCGCGCTGCATGCCGATATAGCGGTTGTTTAAGTACAACTCGCATTCCCATCCGTCCGGGCATTCCGCTTCCAGCGTCGTTTCATCGAATTCGGCCTCGGGCGTGAGACGCCGGGTAGAGAGATCGATTCCGTAAACCGTCTGGTCGTCAACAGCAAATGACCCGACGCGGATCTGTTGCAGTGCGTCTTCGCCGACGTACAGACGCCAGCGTCCGTTGAGGTTGATGTTCTGTTCACCGCTGTTGCGTTTAATGGCATTCACGTCAAAACTGTAGTCGCCGGCCAACAATTCACCCAGTGTTTGCAGGCTCAGCGTCAGGCTGGAGTTCTGTTCACCCGTGGCAAATTCCCGGTTCTGCCCGATCCCGACTCTGTAGTTCACAAATCCGGCGTCGAACCAACTGACGGAACGCAGAAAACGCGCACCGGGGGGCAACGCGTCCTCGTTATTCTGTTCAAGACCGCGCCGCCGTTTGCGTCTGGCGGCGCCGTCGTCTATCGGAAAATTGTGCTGGGAGATGATCGAAGCGCGCAACTCATTGAAGTTGAAGTTAACGGCAATGTCCAACAGTAATTCAACCGTCCGACTGTCCGCATGCAGTTCAACCGCTCCGGCAAATGTCAGAGCTTCACTTAAACGCGTCGTGTCGCCGTTTTCAATGACTGTCCCGTCGGCGTGGAAACTCAGGTCGCTCCCGGCCCACCGGCGGACGATGGTCGCCGCGCTGTCCTCCGCCCGGTAGATAAAACGAACGCCGAGCGCATTGCAGACTTCACCGAGAGGCAGCAGTAATTCCAACTCGTCGCTGAAAAGCGCATCGACGTAGGTGCGCACGAGCCGTTTGTATGACAGCTCAACGGCCATCTCTTCGTACGCCGCATTCAATCCCATTGGCAAACAAAAAGTCATCAGGGCAATCAGAGCGGCCGGCAAACAAGCGCGGCTTAAACAAAAGTGTGCTCTCCGATGGCGCGACATGACTTCTCCAGACAAATGTCAATGTGTTTGTTTGCTCAGTTGCGGTCAATGCCGGAGTTCAGTTGAAAAGTCCAGGAAGTGGACAACGGATCCATGGCAATAACAAAGCGGTCTTCCAGGCCATCGCGCCGAGGCGACAACTCAAAGTCGACGGTGTAGAGCCCGGGCAGCAGCTGATCGCGGTCAAATGCAAACTGTTTAACATTGTCAAAAAAGACGGCGGCCGGTGCGGTAATGCTGCGCACAACTTCGCCGGACGAATTTTTCAGGGTGCATGTAGCACTGCCGTAAAACGGGGGATGCTGTTCACAGCTGACGGCGTGACTGAGAATAACTTTGTCATCCTCGAAATTCACTTTGTGGTCGCCCAACGAAAGTTGCGGTGTGGGCGCGTCGTGTTTAAACAGAACCGGCACAACCTGTGCAATCGAAAAATCCAGTTGCGCGCCGACCTGCTGCGTCCCCTCAGTCTGCAATTCAATATTCGTGCGCGAGACGACCATTAAACGCCCCCAATACGCGCCGTTGGACAGACCGGCGGGGGGACGAACCATTATGCGCACATTCTGTCGTTCGCCCGGCGCAAGCGTCATGCGCCGCGGAAACACTTTGGTCCACTCAACGAGTGAATAAACGCCTTTTTCTTCGCGCGGTTCGTAGTTGATAAACATCGTGCCGCTGCTGTCCAGATCGGGATAGGCAAAGCGCATCTGCAGGTCGACCTCGCGTACGTCGGATGTTTGATTAACGAGAATGACGGTCGCGATCGGCTGGTTTTTCTCGATAAATACAGAAGTCGGCGCTACGATCAGCTGGGCCTGCAGGCCGCCGGCGGCAAGTATAAAGCAGAAAAACAGAGCGGGGATCAGACTATTGCGGCTTAACATGGCATCTCCGGGTAGAAATGGATTGAGTGTTAAAATCAGTGGATAGAAATGAAAAAGGGGGGAGTGAAGGCTCCCCCCTTTTTACTGCCGGGTATCACAGGTCGTATTCCACGTTGAAGGAAACGGTACCCGTGTAGAAGCCCGGAGCCTGATCGGCCGCTACGTCGATTGTTCCACCCAGATAGAGATAGTGATTGCCGTCGCTGTTCAATGCTACCGCGCTACCGCTTGGCATGGCCGATGCTGCTTGTGCATTGTCTGCTGCGTTGTTTTTAACGTCTTCGGAGAAGGGCAGTTGGTCGCCGTCGAACGTTTCAAGACTGGCCGGGGAGGTGTAGCTGACGATGACGTCGTAGAATTCCTGACCCGTGATCGTCAGTTTAACAGCGCGGCTGTCAGCCGTTTCGATCTTGACCTGACCGACGCCCTGGGCGACCGTTCCAAAGTCGAGGTCCTGATTTTTCTCGATGCGCAGGGACTTGATAACGACCGTCGTACATTGGACGTCTTCCGAGGCATTGTCCTGAGCAAAGGCGATTCCACTTGCGAAAGCAAAAGCGGCGAGGGTAAGAATGATGCGTTTCATAGTACATACTCCATGTGAATAAATGAGATAGAAATTTGATGCTGTGCATCGTTTTAAATTGTGTCTGTGTTGTTAACAAAGTCTTCAATGGTACATGTCGGTCCGGCCGTAAGCGCCAATCATAAGGTCGTCCAGCGGTCCGCGGACAAAGATCCGTCGGATGGACTGAACAAGGGCGGAGTAATTCTCAAACTTGGGAATGTATCCCTCCGCACCCAGTTCCAGCGCTTCTTCCATCGAACTCACATAATCGTCGGCAGTAAACATTACCACCGGGATGTGCTGCGTGTAGCGGCCCTGTTTTAACGTGCGCAACATCTGGAGTCCGTCACGTCCGGGCATGTGCAGGTCGAGCAGAATAAGGTCGGGTTTTTCCGACACGGCCATGTTAAATCCCACTTCGGCGTTCGGCGCGGAGAGGGCGACGTGACCGCCTTTTGTTAAGCTGCGTTCCGCCCACATTCGCACACAGGCGTCGTCGTCGATCAACAGTATCTTCAGCTTCATGGTCCGCTCCACCTGGTTTGTTTTATCGGCGCTTTCGGTTGATTAGGGTTTCGATCGCGTCGACATCCAGGACTGTACAAAGGGCGTGCCAAAATTGACCGTTGGGGTTTCTGGTCTCGTAAGAGCAGTAATATCAATGGTTTAGGGCATTTGCTGCGCTCGTGGTGTGCGCTGCGCTCATTTCGGTGAATTATCAACATCGTTTACAGTTTTTGGTGGTATCTGATGTCCTGAATGTGTATTTTCAGCGGCAAGGCGTGTAACCATGCGGTCTGCCGAGTGCATGTACACAGAGTTCATAGGCTGTAAACGCTGTTTATACCGGTCGTGGATCGGCGCGGAGGGAAGATGAGATATCGGGTGTTGATTGCTGATGACGAACCGGCTTCGGCGCGTTTGCTCCGTCGCCTCGTGCAAAAGTTGAATCACGATGTTATTGCGCTGGCGTCAACTACCACGGAGGCCGTGGAGATGTGTCGCCTGGACAGGCCGGACATCGTCCTGATGGACGTGACGTTTAAGTCGTCGGAATTGCAGGGGCCGGAGGCGGCGCTGCAGTTATATGAACAGTTTAATCTGCCGGTGATATTCGTCAGCGCCATCGACGACGAGCGTCTGTATCGCATCGTCGTCGAAGCCAAGGCCTACGGTTACATCGTCAAGCCGCCTGAACCGCACCAGCTTCGTTTGTCCCTGGAACTCAGCTATCATCGCAATTCTTTGGAGCACAGGCTGCACAGCAGTCAGGCGCAGTTTGCGGCCGCCCTGCGCTCATCCCTTGACGCCGTGGTCACAATTAACGGCGAGGGCAATATTGTTGAGTTTAACCCGGCGGCGGAGTCGATTTTCGGTTGGCGGCGCGCGGAAGTCATCGGCCGCAGCATGCAACACATCATCATCCCACCCAAATACCGCACGTTGCACGCGGAAGGCCTGGCGCGATATTTCGCCACCGGCGAAGGCCCGGTGCTTGGACGCCGCATAGAAATTGAGGCTATGCGCCGCGACGGAGAGGTCTTTCCTGTTGAACTTGCCATCAATCCCTTTACAGTTGACGGCCGGGCCTTTTTTACGGCCTACGTGCGCGACATTACGGAACGCAAATCTGTCGAGCAGTCGATTAAACAACGTGACCGGCTCTTAAGCGGTGCGGCGCGCGCTACCGATGCTCTGCTGCAGTCGCACGAATTCGACACTGCGATAATTGACACGCTGAGTATCCTGGGGGAGACCATTGACGCCTGCACTATTTACGCACTTGGCCAGGTGGATTTTGTTAATCCGGCGGCGTCCGCACAGATTGACTTCACCTGGTCGGCACAGAAAAACTTGAACGACAGACCACCTGCCGAGCTTTCGCCGGAGTTGCTGCGGCTGATCGAGGCGCATCGGGACACACTCTTGGCGGGTGCGACTGTCGAGACCGAGAATGTTTTTGCTGATCCTGAGCAACCCGAATACCTTTCTTGTTTGTCATTGATGTTACTTCCTTTCGGTCTTAACGACTTGTTTACGGGCCTGCTGATCATCGGCTTCGGCGACGTTGTTAAATCCTGGGCTTCCGGCGAATCTGAAATTCTGCAGTCTCTGGCCGGCAGCATCGGCGGAGCTTTCGCCCGTCGCAAGACACTGGAAGAGTTGCAGGAGTCGCGCCGCTCCCTGCAGGAAAAAGTTGCCGCGCTTAAACAGCGCGAAGAAGAGTTGCAGCAGACGACGGCGTTGCTGGTGCGACGCGAAAAGCTGGCCAATCTCGGTTCAATCGCCGGCATGATAGCGCACGAGATTAACAGCCCGCTCGGCGCAATCATCAACAGTGCCGAACGATTGAAGGTCGAAGGAATTGATGCGGAAGCGCGCGAACGCAATACAAACCTGATCCTGAAAGCGGGAATTCGCTGTAAAAGCGTGGTAGGAAAGTTTCTGTTGAGTGTGCGTCCTTCCGCAGAGAAAAATGTCTGCCGTCTGGGCGTTGTGCTCGAAGACTGGTTTGAACTGTACGGCAAACACTTCGAACACCTCGGCATTGAAGTCAGGGCGCATCGCGGGGGCGACTGTACGATCGAGCTGGACTACACCGAGTGCAGTCAGATATTGACAAATCTCATGTTTAATGCCCGCGATGCGCTGCTCGACGCCGGTGTTAAACAACCGCGCATCGAGGTTTCCATCGCATGTGACCAGCAACACGGGCGCATCGATATCCGCGACAACGGTCCGGGATTTGCAAACAACATTCTCACAAGCGCTCTGGATCCCTTTGTGACGAGCAAAGGGGAAGGCAAGGGGACGGGCCTGGGATTGTTTATCGTGCAGAACATCGTGTCGAGTGCCGGTGGAATTCTGCAGTACGGTAATCACGATGGCGGCGCACACGTGGAAATTCACATTCCGATTGCGGACGAACACGCAGCGGCTGGAGGTGCGGAATGAACGTTGACAACTCCATGAAAAATCGGGAAACCGCCCTGGTTAACATCCTTGTTGTAGAAGATGATGAATTTGCGATGGAGAACATCCTGATCGCATTTGACAACGATGACTGGAATCTGGCTCCGGTGGGGACGGCGCAACAGGCGCTTAACAAACTTGATCAGCAGGAATTTGATTTACTGATTACGGACGTCAAGCTGCCCGGGATGAATGGCATCAGTCTGGTCGAAGAGTGTATCCGCCGCGGCCGGGAGATGAAATACATTGTGATAACCGGTTACGCGGACGAAGATTCCGTTATCCGCGCACTGCAGCTGGGTGTGAGCGAGTTCCTCAAGAAGCCCTATCGCAATCACGAACTGCGCGCCGCCGTGCAGCGACAACTTGATACGCTGTCTCTGGAGCGCGAAAACAAACGACTGCATCAACGCCTGGAACGCGAGAACGCCGTGCTGCGCGATCAGGTCAGGCAGGTCGACGGCGACGCTTCGCAGAGCGGCATTGTGGGAACGTCGCCTGCCATGCTGCAGAACATCAGGCAGGCGGACAAGGTGGCGCAGTTTGCCGTAAATGCATTGATTAACGGTGAAAGTGGAACGGGGAAAGAAGTCTTTGCGCAGTATATCCACCGCACCGGCCTGCGCAGCGGCGGGCCGTTTATTCCTGTCAACTGCGCTGCGCTCTCGGCGTCGCTGATTGAGTCGGAATTGTTCGGCTACGAAAAGGGCGCGTTTACCGGCGCCAATCAGGCGCGCGCCGGCCTGTTTGAAGCGGCCGACGGCGGGATTCTCTTTCTCGATGAAGTGACCGAATTGCCTTTTGATTTACAGGCCAAACTGCTGCGCAGTCTGGAAACGCAGACGATCCGCCGTCTGGGCGGCAGTGAGTTGATTAAAGTGGACGTGCAGGTGTTAAGCGCCTGCAACCGCGACATTCCTGAAGCAATCGAGCAAAAGCAGTTTCGCGAGGATCTCTATCATCGTCTGGCCACGGTGGAACTGACGCTGCAGCCCCTGCGCGAGCGGATGGAAGACTTTGACCTGTTGTTGAACCACTTTGTGGCGCGTCTGCAGCCGCGCTACAAGATTCCGTTCCCGCCGGTGCCGGCAGATATCAACGAGCGGCTGAAATCATTGCCCTGGCGCGGCAACGTGCGCCAATTGGTGAACTTTGTTAACAAGTGGTATCTGTTTGGGGACAGTGCAACCTTGGCCGACATTGATCGCTGGCTGGGCGCAGATCAGGACCAGGACGACGGCGCGTCGCTCAAAAGCTGGATGCGCTTTGACTTTGTTGAGGGCAATATGCGCGAACTTGAACTTGCCAAGGAAGCCCTGTTGCGCAAAGCCCTGCAGGAAGCCGGAGGCAACAAGTCAAAAACCGCTCGTCGCCTGGGGATATCCTACCAGGGCCTGCTGAAAATGTTAAAGAAAATCGATCCGGTCGATCAGGATGTTTAATTCGGCTCCCATTCTTCGCAGGTATCGCAGTCGAGCGTCAATGTAACGGAAACCGGCGCGGTACCTGGTACGCTTGAACTCGCCGTGAATTCTATAGTCCTGGACGTGCCGCAGAGGAGATATTCGCTGACCGTAAAGCGCATCTCGGAGAACGTGGTGGGCAGCGAGTCGGCCGGATTGGGAGTGTTGTTAATGCCGCCCCATCCCGATCCACTGCCGGCGCCGCTCTCCGTCCAGGTGATAGTGGCGTCGCCGTTTTCACCATGCCAATAGTCGTAAAACTCGTCGATCGTTTTACTGCTGCCGCTGCCGGGTTCAATGTTAAATGCAATGACGAAGAAAAAATGGCATGCGTCGCAGGAAGGAAAACACCCTTCATTGTCTTCGTGGAGGATGCCGACCTCACAGAACGATTCGCCGTCGCGCGTCTCGGGATTGTCAACGGTGACATCCGCCCCGCCCGGAATTTCAAATTGGTGACGTCCGGCGACTGAGAAGATGCGCGGGCCGGGAGTTTGGACCACACGTATGAACACCGGATTTTGTTCCGTCTGCACGGCGTGGCGGAAAATTGGACCGTCGGTATTTGTTGTGATTCTGTCGGCGCTGAATGAAGTGGCGCTGAAGGCGATACTCAGCAATACCGCGTACAAGACTCGGAAGATTGTCGGCATGATTGCTCCGTCTGATGGAAGTTTGATCAGTTGTTTAAATGTGAGGCGGCAATGCAGAGCGCTCAAGCTGAGGTCTGTAGATTCACAAAATACTGCGGCAGTGTAAACAGCTAAGCTACTCCGGCCGGGGTAGAAAAGTCAATAGGGGAAAGTCTTAATTTCTACTAAGGGTTTTTCTTAGCGAAGGGAAATGCGTGACGTTTCAAAATTGAAGGGCGTAAAATATAAATTTATCGACACCCGAATTATTTTTGCAGGTTTGATGAAGCTGTGTAAATTGGCGACGTACAAAACCACGGTATGCAAGACGCCGAGACCACTGCCATTATCCGGTGTTGCGCGAACCTGTCTGATTCTCAGACGGTATTAATATTCCGTCAAACACATACGTAGACACTGCCATTGAGCTTAGCGGAATCCCAGGGATTCCCCAGGCGGCGTACGGCCTGTTGTGAACTTAACCAATCCAGACGCTACATAAACTGTACTGTCCGCAGCTTTTGCTGTTGAATAGATATCACTTTCGCTTACGGACTATTAACATTACGAGGCATGTAATGCAACGTTATTTTTCCTATGCGGTGCTCGCCGTTTTGTGTTTGACTTTTGCATCGCTTTCGATGCACGCACACACAGTTTGTCCTGACAACTATGAGACTCAATCCGTTACGGCTCGCTCCGCGGCGTTTGACTGCTGCGACGATCTGGCGCGTTTTAACGCCGCTGATGAGGTTGTGAAAGCGGTGCAGGATGAAATAGCGGCAATGTGTTCGGACGAAGGTGCGGACCAATCTGCGATTGCGCGCATCTGCGTCGACTTTGAACATCTGACGGACGGTCGTTGTCGCGCGGTTGCAACGGCGTGGTACGGATGTTTCTGTTGTGTGTACGGCGTGGTCGATGTGCCTGAATGTTCCTACGACGACAAGGCGTGCGACAACCGCTATGCCGTTGACACTAAAACAATTCGCGCCGAGTACCCCTGCTGCAACAGCGACCGTCGCAAAGATGCAACGCACGACGCGATGGAAAAAGCATACATCGAAGTTCGCGATTACTGCGCTCTGCTGGACTGCCTGGGCGGTCTCGGCGTTCGCGGATTCCAGATTGACTACGGTATTGTAGACAGCTCCGACGGCACCTGTGGCGTGCAGGCGAAGATATTCTACTCCTGTTGTTGTATCTGTGAATAAACTGAAGAACAGAACGGTTCGGCCTGATTTCGGGTCGAGCCGTTTTTGTTTAAGTGCCAAATATTAGTCTTTAGATAGATGCCGCTTCTCTGCACGCGGCTCCACCTAATTTCACACTAGGCGGGCGGCTGAGTTCCGCCCGACGTCACACTTACTCATATCCCAAGAGGTAATTGCATGAAACGCAGTTTGTTGTATTTGTTTGTATTCGCGTTTTCCGCCGCGATTTTCCCTGCCATGACTTTTGCTGCACCTTTAAGTCCTATCGTTTGTGAAGATGACGTAGCTCTGGACGTTATCGAAGTCGAATCCGAAACCTTCGAATGCTGCAATGCCGAGGCGCGCTTTAAGGCGGCGGCATCCGCAGTGAAAGAAGCGCATTCCATCGTCTCTGAAAAATGTGCCGAAGCCGGTTTTGACCTTTCCGCCATCGCGCGTGTTTGTGTTAACTACAAACACCTCAACGATGAAAAATGTATTGCCGTTGCCACGGTGTACTTCACCTGTGGTTGTTGTATCGTGCGCAGTCCCAATGTGGATGATTGCAAATACGACGAAAAAGCCTGCAGCAACGATATTACGGTCGAGAAATTCACGGTTGGCGCTCGCTATGAGTGCTGCGACGCGGATGCGCGTTGGAACGCCACGTACGACACGATGAAAAAAGCGTTCACGGAAATCGACGACAAATGCTCGGTTCTGCGCTGCATCGGTGGTACGGGCGTGCGCGGTTTCCAGATCGACTATGGCGTGCTCGACGACAGCGATGGAATTTGCGCCGTTAAATCGACGATCTTCTATTCCTGCTGCTGCGTGTGTGAATAATTCACCAAAGTTGCAATCAGACGGTTTGCCGCGAAAGGCGAGCCGTCGATTGCCGTGATTTACGGCACTCCCCTGAATTCAGAACGAACCACACCCTGCCTGATGCCGGCTTTGTGCCGGCGGAGGCGGAATACCATACAGTTCATTCTTGTCTGTTTAATCCCTTTACCGTGAGGAAACCATGAAACGCTTTTTTGCTTGTGCATTCATGCTGGTCATGTTTGCGTCGATCAGTCAGACAGTCAGTGCCGCTCCGATGAAAGAGATTCTCTGCCCGGACGATGTTGCGCTTCACTCGCACGAAATCGAGTCCAAAACTTTTGAGTGCTGTGATCAGGATGCGCGTTTTACCGCAGCCGCCACGGTAACCAAAGCGCTGCACTACTACGTGCAGGAAAAATGTGAAGCCAATGGTTATGAACTTTCCGCCATCGCCCGCGTGTGTGTTAACTTCAAAGAAGTCTCCGACGGTAAATGTGTTGCCGTTGGTACAATCTACTTCACTTGCGGCTGCTGTGTGGTTGACAACCCGCTCATTGACGACTGCAAATACGACGAGAAACTCTGCGACAATACCACAGACATCGAAACGAACGCCACCAGCCAGGAATATCGCTGCTGTGATGTTGACAACCGCTGGAATGCGACGTACGACACGATGAAACTCCTGTACACCGAAGCCGACGAAAAATGCTCCGTGCTGGACTGCAAAGGCGGCCTCGGCATTCGCGGTTATCAGATCGATTACGTTCCGGTTTCGTCGGACGACAACGCCTGTGTTGTCAAGACGACGCTGACGTTCTCGTGCTGCTGCGTCTGCAGGTAATCTGTAGTCTTTCGGTCAATTGAACTGAGACTGAACGGCCGCCGCGTTAATCAACGCTGCGGCCGTATTGTTTTAAACACAAAAAAACAAGAGCCCTTCGGACGCCATGTGCCGAAGAGCTCCTGTAGCAACGTAAGAGTAACACTTTCATCGAGTCCGCATATCAGATAGATATGCGGACCCTGCATTTTCCGCGCCCACAACTCGCCTGATTGGGTTGTTGTCGGCTGCTTTCCCGGGAACAATCTGTAAGCCTCAAATTTGTTACGAGTCCAGGCTGTCCGCAGGTTTTGGATTGCGGTGTTAAAGGCAGGGAATGGCATCCGTGCAATGAAAGAGTGATTGCAATGCGACATGCGATTGTTGATGCTCAAGCCAGCGTTCATGCGGATTCAGGCGAGGCCGCGAAGAAACATCCGCTCGACCTGCGATTGGTGTTTTGTCGCTGATGCGGCGGTTGAGATCCCGGTGGCACTGACAGCAGATTATTCAGAAAACGAGGTGAATTGCGTCCGACTCGAGGCTTTTGCCGGGAGCGTGACGTCTTGCCACGTTCTCAGATACAAGAAGGTTGAAGATTTTGGACGGATTTTGGACCCGAAATCGGGTCCCCCACCCCCACCTTCCAACCAACCAAAATTTTCAATCACGCACGCGATCCCGCCTGCTCCGCGGAGCAGGTTATGCCGGATTCTCTCCTTAATTCTTCAGGCCATGCGCATGCTCCGGCTTCAGCTTCAACGGACAACATACACTGCCCGTTTGGGAATTCCATCGCGAAAAAACCAAGCGTACTCCAGAACGTGGGTAAGCGGGCGAGTTTTCGCTCCAAGCGGGCTGCCTTACATGTGGTCGCAGTTTGGAGGGGCAGACCTGGACCGTATTTAGGTGCAGTCGCAAGTAGATATTCCAATGAGACGGGTGCGGTGTACCCAAGTTTACAGCAGCCCGGCCGGCCGGAGAAAAGTGCCGCGCATTCACTATCACACCGGGTCAGAGATTGAATTGACGAAACAACAGGCACTTGGAAATACACGCCCTCCGGTCTGGAATGTATTTTGCCATGTGTTTTTCGGTGGATCGTTCCAAACTGAAGGATAATCAGCCGACAGTTGGATGTCAGCCGGCATGAGAGAAGCCGGAGTTCACGCCCGGAGTCACGCAGCTCCTGCGCCACAAGTCAATGTGTCTTTGCGCCGGAAACCCGCTTTGCGCCGGATGCCTCCTGGGTGTTTAACCGGTCCAATGATTCTGCGCGTCAGACATGCCGACAAACAATAAAGTCGGAAGAGCCTGAGCCGAACGTTAGTGAGTGCTCAAAGCGATCAGCGTTGCGTCGTCAATTGTGCGTGCAGTTCCGCTCATGTTAAGTCACGTCTGTTGCAGCACCGACTCCAGAAAGCTCGAAATTCGGGCGGCCGCTTTTGTTTAAGCGCCGTCGAGCGACCTGAGAATGTGAGTAATTGTCGCCAGGTGATGGTCGTCGTGTTCCGCAGCAAAAAACGCAAGGTCGGTTAAACGCATCGGGGTGTTCAAGCGCGGATGGTGCGAGGTCTTTTCCAGATCGGAATCTGCCAGATTCTCCAGCGCCGCGACGAACCGCATACGCGCAAACCGAAACTCGGTCAGGATATCCTGAAACCGGCGTTTGTCGTATTCCGCTTCATTCGTGCGTTTGTTGCTCATGTCCGCCGCCGTGAGCGTGTTAACATTGTTAACAAGTTCTTCATAACGCCGAAACCACAGCGGTTCCAAATCGATCAGGTGGCCGACGTGCGTCTGGATGGACCAGCCGCCCCGTGCAGTATCCGTCAGAAGTTCGGCGGGAATGCCGCGCAGACGATCCTCAATTCGTGCCGGCGTGCCGCGCAGGCGTTCGATAATTTCGGGAAGATGAGCGGCGGGAATGCCAAGCTGAAAAGTGCGTTCGATCCACAGACGTTGTTGCATGCTGATTTTCTCCGCATAGTGTCACGTGCATGTGCCAATATCGGTTTTTTTCGTCAAATGCAGCGTGCGATCCGCGTGCGATTGGAATTCCGCCTCCGAATCCGCGTTTTTGCGGCGAATTCGCAGGGAAGATGTTCCGTTGCCGACTAATGCAATTGTGCGAATGGAGCCAGGGCATCAATATCGTTGACCTGGTTAAGTCAACGTTGTGCCGGTCGCCGGGTTAACACCTGCTGCGTGCGGTAAAAAATTGTTTGGTAATTAGACGACGCCGACCTAGTTTATGCCCAGACGGAACCATGCCGTGCGCCTGACTGCACACCAGGTCGCGCCGCAAAGCGGAATTCACAACAGTCACCCCAGTGGTTTATCGCCTGAATTCCGAATGAACGTGGTTGACCGTCGGTCGTTATGCAGTTCGCCATGATCAGCAGCGCTGTGCTGCGCAATTCGTTTCGGATGTGTACCGCACATCGCGATAATATGGCCATTTAACAATTCGCATTTACCAAAGCAATCCGAAGCAGGAGGATCGGAAACTTTCGTCCACAGTGATCGCATCTGCGGTTAATACCGCCGTTGAGCCGGGCATCTGTGCTGCTGTTGCAAAGTCCGGATCATCACTCTTACGGCGAGCCTTGCGCACACCAGAGGCTCCCGCGAATTCTACACAGTTAAGCTCCGTTAAACCGGTCCGCACCACGCGTTGCGGGCGGGGTGGCGGAGTCTGCTCTAATCTAATGTACTCCTTGTGCCGGCGGAGTCAATGTTTAATTAAACGGATCATACCCATGCAAAAACTCAACACTTTGCTGGCGGCGCTCGTCTGTGCCGTCTGTTTGTTTTCCACCGCTGAAACTCTCGCTGTCACGCGAACCGTGACGTCCGCCGCCAATGCCGGCAGCGGATCGTTGCGCGCCGCGATCGGCGCATCCGCGGACGGTGATGTCATCGTCTTTTCAACGCTCGCAACCATTACGCTCACGAGCCAGATCGAGATTGCGACCTCGCTGACAATACAGGGGCCGAATGCCGCGGAATTAACAATTTCGGGCGGTTCGAGTGCGCGCATCTTTTATGTAAACGCTCCCGGCAAAACCGTGACGATAGCCGGTATCCGCCTGCTAAACGGTCGCAGTCAGGCTACACCTGTATTGAATGCGATTGTTGGCGGTGGTGCGATTTTCCATAGCACCGGTGCGATGTATATCAACGAGTGTGAATTTGAAGGCAATGTCACCGACGACGGTAACGGGAGCACAACTTTCGGTTACGGCGGCGCGATAATGAGCCAGTCAGAGTTGCACGTTTCCAACTCGCTGTTCTACAACAACGCTTTAAACAACAACAATGCGTACGGTGGTGGTGCGGTGTACGTGCAGGACGATGTCACCGATCACATTGTATCATTTAATAATGTTACATTCTACAACAATAGCGTTGTAAACGGCAATGCTGCAGCTCGCGGTGGCGCAGTGTATATCTCCGAAAACACCGGCTCGGGAACCGACACTGCTCCGCTCGTTGAAATCGTCAATTGTACATTTTATGACAACAATGCGAACAACAACGGCGAAGAACTTAACATTTTCACGAATGGACCCGACGTTTCAATTACGCTGCAGAATAATGTTTTTGACCGCGACGCCTCCGATGGAGGGCAGGTCTCGGTTGAATGCGACTGTGTTACCGGAATTATTGCAGCCAGCAATGGCGGCAATATCTACTGGGACACGCCCGACGGCCAGATTCCAACCAATGGAACGCGCGACCAGACTGCGCAGGGCGTCAATGGCGCCGGACTGACCGGCAGCCTGGCATTGAACGGCGGCGGGTTGCGCACGATTGCAATTAACAGCGCTGCGAGCCTGGCTGATGACAACGGTGTGGCCGGAGTTTTGGTGCTGCCGCGCGACGCCCGCGATTTTACACGCGAAGGCAATCCCGATGCGGGTGCGTTTGAGTACGACGGACAGTTCACATTTCGGACGCTTTCGCCGCTGGACGACGCCACAGACATCGCCGTGGATGCGAATCTGGTGATCGGCTTTGAACATCCGGTTTCGATCAATTCAGGCAACGTCGCGATTCGGCGCGTTTCCGACGACATTCTGGTGCAATCAATCGACATCAGCGGCGGCGGTACAAGTGAAATTACGATCGACCCGCCGAGCGATCTGCCCGAAAACACGGAACTCTACATCAACTGGCCCGATGCACTTCTGACGGCTCCACGCGGTGAAGACATCGCGGATCTGAGCGGTATGACTGCCTGGAGTTTCACGACGGGCGCAGTTCCGAATGCGGCTCCGACGATCTCGACGACGAACACGATTGTCAGCGGGCCCTCAGCCGGTTTCCTCAGCCTCTACGTCGACATCCTCGACGCCGAAACCGCAGCGACTTCGCTGGTGCTGAGCGTCGCTTCCAGCGACATTTCGGTTGTGCCGACGAGTAATATCGTTCAGTTTGTACCTACCAACAATACGACCTGTTTCCGCGTTACCTGTGCCGATCCGAACGTGGGCGGCGATGCGTTGGTCACGATCACAGTCAGTGATGAACAAGGCGCGAGCGCGTCCACGACATTCCAGTTGTCCTTTGTCGCCCCCCAGGCCAAAACCCTGGCATTTTCCGATCAGAATGTCGGTGGCGTCGACCAGGCCAACGGCGGCAATCTCACCATTTACAGTCAGCAGATATTCAGTCTCGGCTTCGGTACGTTTTCGGACGCTGTGACGCTGCAGGCGACATCGGCTTCGGTCTACGCCTCGAACCTCGACCGTTACGGCTCTGTGACGATGCGCATTCTCGACAGTCCCTTTCCGTCCGATCCGAGCAAAAAACCGACTATTACCGGCGTCGGCGGTTTGTGGTCGGCCGGTCCAGGAGTGACGTCCACCAGCGCGCAGGTGCGTCTGAGTTCGACGAATGCCGTGCGCGCCGGCCTGATCCAGTTCGGCTGGCTCGGTTCACAGGCCACGACTTTCACGCTGCGCATCGTTCCCGGTGTTTTTGCCGAAGAAGGACTGGGCAGCCTGCAGGCGACGGAAGTGACGCTGACGATCAATCCGCTCGCGCCGGACCACCTGGCCTGGAGCACGACAAACTCCTTTGGCGACAATGGGTTTAATCCGACGGACGTTTCCGGATTCGGCAATCGTTTCATCATTCAGGTGGACGCGAATGCCAATCGCGAATCGGTTGACATTTCAGCCGACCTGGCGTCGTTCAATGCAATTAACGGTCTTTCCCCGGTTCCGCAACCGACGCCGACGGAGTACACGCTGTTTACGGGTTTCGGCGGTTCGTCTGTGACCACGACGCCTCCGACTTTCCAGCCTTCCTCGCCGACGGTCAACACTTCGCTGCGAATCAGCATGCGCAATCCCGTTGCGCGCGGCGCGAACCTGACGCTGGCAACGACGGACGCTTCGCTTAGTTCAACGACTGTCAACATCACGATTCTGACGCCGCCCGCCACGCAAATCGGTTTAAGTTCGACCTTCGGTTCACTGGGCGGCGGCACGGGCGCCGGCATCGGCAACGAGGGATTCAACGGCGGCAACTTCAACCTGAGTGCAAGCACGACGGTGAACGTGACGCTTTCGACTTATGACGACGCCAACTATCTGACGGCGACGGGTAACAATACATTCCCGGTCTTCTTTTTTACGACGACGGCTGTGGCTTCGGCAGACAATTCACAGGTAAGTCTGAGCGGTTCGGCGCAGAGTTTAACATTTTCACCTTTGACTGCCACGCAGACGGGGCAGTTAAACATCGACTACGTCGGATCGGTTGTCACCAATGTGACGATTACCTACACGAGCCTGGGCGGCCTGGCTGCGACTTCGGTGATTGTGACGCTGACGCCGACCTCGCCGAGCATCTCCGACTTCACGCCGAAATTCGGTCCCGTCGGCACGGAGGTAACCATCACCGGGGCCAACCTGGGCTCAATTGCGGAAGTGCTCTTCGACGGCATCACCAGCGCATCTGTGACGGTAGATTCCGATACGCAGATCCGCGCCATTGTGCCGAACGGTGCGGCGACCGGATTCATCACGGTTTCCGGCGCCAGCGGCTCGGATGTCAGCGATGAGACATTCGGCGTCACGACTTCGGCCAGCTTCGCAGTTACGGACGACGCCTATGTCGACTCGCAGAATCCCACCTGGAACTACGGCCTGAACGGAAGTTTGCGCGCGCGTTTGTTAAACCAGACCAGAACGGCCTACTTCAAATTTGCCGTCGGGAACATTACCACGGCAGTCGTCAGCGCCAAACTTCGCGTGTACAAACCGACCGCGACGAGCAGCGCCAACCTGTTGTATACCGTTTCCAACTCCAATCAGAACGGGCAGCCCTGGTCTGAAGGGTCGCTGACGTTTAACAATGCGCCGGATGTAAGCGGTAGTCCGTTGGCGTCGTCCACGGCGAGCGCCGCGGCAACCTGGCTCGAGTTCGACGTTGCAAGTCTGGTAAACGGCAACGGTTCCTTCAGTTTTGCGCTGCAAAGCGAGTCCGAAACAGACGTTATCTACCGTTCGTCCGAATCCGCTACGCGCCCCGAGTTGGTAATTATCGATGCCGACGGGAACGACCGCGTCTTCCTGCCGACCGACGACTCATGGGTTAACGCTTTGCTGCCGTTTGACAACTACGGCAACGGAGCAGCGATGCTGTCGCGGACGCTCAGCCGCGAATTCCGCAGCTACCTCAAGTTCAACACGGGTATTGTGCAGGGACCGGTTCTGAGCGCGACGCTCGTGCTGGAATCCCGCGTCGCCGTTTCCGACGGTGGGGTGGTATTCTCGACGTCGAACGATCTGAATGACAATTCGACGCCTTGGACAAATGGCAATATTGTGTTTAACAACGCACCTGCTCCCGGTACGGTTCAGCGTGCCGATATAGGTGCAGTCACGGTCGGCGGGATTGAGTTGTTAAGTCTCGCCGGCGGCGTCAATCCAGGCGATAACACGAGCTTTGTCATCACGACTACCAGCGCCGAGCAGGCCAACTACTATTCGAGCAACTCCAACGGCAATGCACCCGAGCTGCTCGTTACCTGGTTGGTGACGAACGGCAATTCCGCCAAAAGTCAGGGTTCGGATCAGGTGCAGGCGCAGAGTCGCGGCCAATTCGGCGCGCTTGATGTTAAACTGCTGCCAAATCCGACCGACGGCGCTACGAGCATTCTGTTTGAAACGCTGTCGGATGGTCCGGTCAACGTCGGCATTTACGACCTGCGCGGCGCCAAAGTCGGCAGCATCCACAGTGGATATCTGCCGTCCGGCCCACAGCGGATCGACTGGAATGCCAACAACCTTAACGGTGCACCGCTGTCCAACGGCGTATATCTGATTCACGTTGCGACGGTCGATGGTCAGGGTATGGTTAACCTGCTTCTGCAACGTTAACATCGGTCTGTATTAAATGTGATACAGAGGAAACGGGGGCGTCCACAAGGGCGCTCCCTTACTGTTTATAGCCGGATAGATTTGTGCTGTCGCCTGACCTGAGCACTTCGCCCCATTGCATGTGGCTTGTTTGTTTCTCTTGCTGGTCACTGAACTTCAGGCGCCGAGACATCTGGTTTGCAGCCTTTTCACCCAGGGTTGAGCGCCTCCGAATGTGAATTCGACTTCAACAACACAGTTCCAAACTGATAACCTGTTAAGCGCCGGCAAGTTCAAAGCCTCGTCGCCTGCAGTGCGGTGACAAACAAAAGTGTCGGAAGAGCCTGAGGGCGAATGTAAAAGAGCCCTCAAAGCGATCAAACAAACGTGTGGGTGTGGAGCCATGCTGTTAACGGGGGCTCACGCGGATCAGCTTTTAGCTACGGTTTCGAGTTCGTCGCAGTCGTAAATAGTCTGCGGTGCAACCATGAGTTCTTCCAGGGGTGGACTGTCGCCGTAGCGTTGTTGCATCGCCTCGCGCACCGTGTTGTGGTCCAGATTGTAGTCGCGCAGAGCCTGCAGATTGCCGAGCATTATGCCCGCGCCGCGCTGGTAAATTTTCCAGACGAGTTCGGAGCAGTAGATGCGCGCATCGCTCCAGCGGAATTGTGGGTCGTATTCCTTGCCGTTAAACTGCCGCCCGACGGACAGCATGTTGTCAAGCGTTGCCTGTGTTAACACCTGGTCGGCATTGCGCAGTCGTTTGATTTCAAATTCGCGGTCAATACCGCGGTCGACCCACTCCTGCAACGGCGTCAGTTTTACCGGTCCTATTGCTTCGTACACGTACCAGGTGTTGTTCTGGTTAAACAAAATGCCGCAGTGACTGAAGCGGGAGTTGGTGGCCAGGCAAATGGCTTCACCGGCGGAAGAGTTAAGCGACTGAAAAATAATATCGCCGTTGCGCAGGTTGGGTTGTTCCGGGCCGGCGGCGCGGCTGTAGGAAATCAGAAACATTACAAGCGCTGTCAGCAGCAGACCGCCGATAAACACGGCGCTCATCTTGTGCGAGTTTGTCATTGTCATTTCACACCTTCTTTCTCATATCCAGCCGGTTGAGCACGTTGTCGGGATAATACGCCGCGTTGACCTTTAGTTACGTCCAACTGAATTCCCGCGGCGCAAATCCGCCTGGCTTTGTTACGCTCCCGGAATGCGTTTTCAGCGCTCCTTTGTCGTCACCGACGCAGATTGTGCAGACTTTGCGCGGTTTGCTGGCGCGCAGTTCCGGACATCCGATCCGGGCTTATTCGCGCGGGAAATCCGGATATTGAAACCGGCTCGAAAATAATTTTTGCCTTTGTTACGCCCCGGCATGCAGGCGGCGGAGACGCATTCCGTGCGGGAAAAACAGGGTGCTCTTTCCTGACGGAAAGCACCGCAACAGCCTTCTTGTTTGTCACTGTGTGCGGCGTTGCGAGCCTCGGGAGCGCGGTGGGGGCTTGAGAGTGTCGTTCCTGAATCGCCGGTGTGTTCGTGAGCCGGAGTGTTTGCCGGAGTGTGGAGCCGTTCTGTCCTGTGCGGCGCATGGCTGCGGGAGATGGGCTGCGGTTGGATGAGCGGCGAAACAGCGCTATGTGTTAAACAAATATATGCCTGGAAACGCTGGCGGCGCGGTGACACTGTTGCGGCAGTTTCCTGGCCGCCAAATGCGAAAGTTTGCTAGCTTTGTGGTCGTTATTCGACTCTTTCCGCACATTCAATCTTGGAACAGGAATAGCCATGAGCGCACAACTCGATCCGAGTCACATCATGCAGACGGCAACCGCCTTCTGGCCGTCGAAAGTATTGTTAACAGCCGTTGAATTTGACCTTTTCACCAAACTTGGCGACGGCTCCATGACCGCGGCTGAGCTGGGCGGCGCGCTGGGCGTACACCCCACGCGTACCTATGACTTTTTCGACACGCTGGTGGCGCTGAAGTTTCTGGAGCGCGACGGCGACGGGGAAGCAGGGCGCTACAGGAATACGCCGCAGACCTCTGTCTTTCTGAACGCAAACAGCCCGATGTACATCGGCGGCATGCCTAAAATGTTAAACGCGCGTTTGTTCGGATTCTGGAACAACCTTGGTGAAGCGCTGCGCACGGGCGAGCCGCAGAATGAGTTGAAAACTCATGGAAAGCAGATTTTTGAAGAGTTGTATTCCGACGAGCACAAGCTGGTGCAGTTTCTGGAAGCGATGTCCGCCGTTCAGGCCGGCAATTTCCACGCACTTGCCGCCAAGTTCGATTTTTCCAATTACAAGACTGTGAGCGACATCGGCGGGGCGCTGGCCGCCTGCTCCGTCATCGTGGCGCAGCACCAGCCGCATTTGACCTTTAATTCTTTTGATCTGCCGCCGGTAGCGCCGCATGCACAGAAAAATGTCGACGGCGCCGGCCTGAGTGATCGGATTAACGTCATGAGCGGAGACTTCTTTGCCGACGACTTGCCTGCGGCTGACGTGATCCTGATGGGCAATATTCTGCACGACTGGAATCTGGAGCGCAAACAGATCCTGATCAAAAAAGCGTACGACGCACTTCCCGAGGGCGGCGCTTTTATTGCCATTGAAAACGTAATTGACGACGCCCGCCGCGAGAACGCCTTCGGCATGATGATGTCGCTGAATATGCTGATCGAGATCGGCGACGGATTCGACTATACCGGCGCCGACTTCCGCAGCTGGTGCGGCGAGGCGGGCTTCTCGCGCTTTGATCTGATTCCGCTGGCGGGCCCGACGAGCGCGGCGGTGGCGTATAAATAAGTCCGGAACAGGTGATAAACTACGTAGAACTACGTAGGAGCTGTGAGCCCTAAGGGCTCACAGCTCAATACTCAAGCCGGCTGGAGGAAAACGACAGCGAAGCGATCTGCAATCAAGGCCCTGCGAAAAGTCCGTAATCGGTCCAGGAGATCAGTGGAATGATGTTAACAAGAGAAAGTTTAACCAGGTCGGCAATGGTGATTGCAGCGCTGCTGGTCTTGCTCCTGACGCGGGCCGAAGCACAGGAGCAGGAACTGCGCATCGTTCACGTCTTTGTTGCACTGTGCGATAATGAGTCGCAGGGAATTGTGCCGGTGAGCGCCACGCTGGGGAATGGTGACGACCCCGTTAACAATCTGTATTGGGGAGCCCTTTACGGCGTTAAAACGTGGTTTGGAAAAGATACGCAGTGGGAACTGATCTCCTGTGTGCCGGGACCGACGCCAAAGGTGCTGGAGCGATGTGTGTTTAAACATCGTCGGTTTAATGTATGCCTGATAGCCGATGCGTACCGCGGCAGTGAGATTAAACAGACGCATTTGGACTTTCTGGACGAGGCCGCAGGTGAAAACAACGAGTCGTTGATCAAGTCCTTGCCGCAGGACTTGCGTGCCGGAGTGACCGCAAAAAACGTGAAGATGTCCGTATATATCGGGCACAATGGATTGATGGATTTTACAATCGCGGAATATCCCAATGCAAAAGCAGGCAATGATCGAGATGCAATCATCCTGGCTTGTATCAGCCGCAAATACTTCACCGAGGCGCTGCAGATGGGCGGTGCACGTCCGCTGATCTGGACCAGCGGCCTGATGGCGCCTGAAGCATATACACTGGCAGCTGCGCTGGAGGGGTGGGTGCGGAATGAAAGCGCCGAGCAGATCCGAACCAGGGCGGCCGAAGCGTACAACAAGTATCAAAAGTGTGGGCTGTCAGCCGCAAAACGTCTGCTGGTCAGTGGGTTCTAAGTTCATGTTGTTTGTTTAATGTCAATGCGGTCGCGAAGCGAAGCGGACCGATTGAGAAAAACGGATTCAAATATCTGGCCATGGAAAAACCACAATCTTATTGCGCAGCGGTGGCGGCGATGAGTGCGCCGAATCCACACATTGAATACCACGATAACGAGTACGGCTTTCCGCTGCAGAGCGACGACGAACTGTTCGGGCGACTTGTGCTGGAGATCAACCAGGCCGGGCTATCCTGGACTACGATCCTGAATAAAAAGGACAACTTTTTCCGCGCCTACGACAATTTCAATCTCAAGCGAGTGGCCGGGTACGGCGAGGAGGATGTCCGGCGTTTGTTAAACGATGCAGGCATCATTCGCAATAAACTCAAGATTGCCGCCGCCATTCACAATGCCGGGATTATACTGGAACTGCAGCGCGAGCATGGATCGTTCCGCAATTGGCTGGATGCTCAGCATCCACTTGACAAGACCGCGTGGGTTAAACTGTTCAAGAAAACTTTCAAGTTCACCGGCGGCGAAATCACCAATGAATTCCTGATGAGTACCGGTTATCTGCCGGGCGCGCACGTGCCCGAATGTCCGGTGTATAAGGAGATTCTGAGCCTTGGGCCAAAATGGGTTGAGAATGTTAAGTAGCCGCTGTCTTTCCAGAAGCATTGGTGCAACTTCCGCATCGGGCCGCGAGGCTGTCGATCTGTCTTGCAGGCAGCGGCAGAACGGACGACGCTACTGCTTGCAGACTAGTTCCGCGCCCACACCTGGACCACACGCGGAATGCTCATGAACGTGGTTTCGTCACGCGCCACTTCGTAGAGCTGCGCAATTGTCTTGTTAACTTCCTGCTCGTCGGCCAGGCCGGCATCGACAACTGACGCTGCGATGTTTTCGAGCGTGAGCGGCGAAAGCAGTTTAACTTCTCCCGTATAGCCGCAGGGCTGCACAATCCTGACGTGAATATCTGAAAATCCCGCTTCGCGCAGAAGTCCGGGCAACTCGGCGCCGATATCGGGGTTTGCGCCGCGCCGTCGTGCCGTAGCGCTGAACAGGCGAACGTAAGTCTCATGTGCGGGATGCGGTGGATGACAAAAGTGAGCGCGGAAGTCGGTGTCCTCGGCGGCGAAGGTCGCTCCGGGTTTGAGAAATTTGCGCATCTGCCGCAGCGCGGCAAGAGGATCCGGCAGATGTGAGAGAACAAAACGGGCATAGAGAAAATCGAAATCGGCCGGGCCACCACTACCGCAAAAATCGTGCAGCTGAAACTCGACGTTTGTCAGGCCGGCCCGCTGCACTTCACTACGCGCCAGGGCCAATTTTTCGGCGTCGACATCCATTCCAATCACACGTGCGTTTTCACCCAGCATCCGGGCGAGATCGCAGCTGACATCACCGCCGCCACAACCCACGTCGAGGCAAGTCCAGTCGGGCTGCAGGCCAATCCGATCGAACAATTCCATGGTTGTGGGCCGCATGACGCGGGACAACAGGCGGAGGCGCTCGCGGCCCGCCGCGCCGCCTTGGATGATATATGTGTCAGCTGTCATGATATGTCCGGGGACAAGTTGAGCAGAGCGAGTTTTCAGCGTCGCAAATATCTGCAAAGTCGGACGAAATCCAAGGAGGCGGATGCGGGAAGCGGCTGATACCACAACGGTTCGGCCGCTGGATGTGACCGACTGACCACGTTGCGCCCGACGTCTGTTATGTCTTTACTGTAAGTTTACTACCGCTAAGGAACTGTTGAATTGACGCGCGGGCCTCGATTACTCAACCCAAATTTACAACTCACGCAAAAACTTCCCCAAATCACTCCCACTCTCCAGATCCAGCTTGCGGCGGATCCGATAGCGGTAGGTCTCTACCGTGCGCGGAGACACGTTCATGACGCGGCAGATATCTTTGCTCACCGTGCCGCGTTTAATCAATGCACATACCTTGCGCTCCGTTTCAGACAGGGCCGGATAACGCTCTGACAAACTGTGCAGGAAGTCGTGTTCCACCTGTTCGATGTCGACCGAACTGTTTTCGCTGTCGACCGTTGCCATGACATCATCGATCTCGATTGAAATCGACTTGACGTTATTTAACAACTCGGAAGCGGGTAGCGAGTGCATGCCTCGCAGACGCGACGCCATGCCGGGAATCAGGAGTTGCAGGCGTTCCAATTTTGCATTGGCGCTTTGCAGTTGCTGTTCAAGGGTTTTGTGAGCCTCGCGGCTCTGGTCAAGTTCACTCTGCGCCGTGTCGCGTTCGCGGCGCAGGCGCTCAAACTCGCGCTGGTTGATCTTGCGCGCAACAATGTCGTTGTTGCGCCGTGAATGACGCGCCTCGGTAATTTGTTTGATTTCGTCGGCACAGTCCAGGGCCGACTTGTATTCACCCATGGACTTGTGAATTTCCATCAGCAGCTCGTAGTGCGTTATCAGGTGTCCTTCAAGTTTAAACCTGGTGCAGATCTGCTCGGCCTCGTTCATGAGTTCAAGTGCTTCGATGTGTCTGCCTTCGTCGTGCAGGAGCTCGCTCTTCATGTGAAGTGCATTGACGATCAAGTAGCGCAGATCCAGTTTGCGGGCTACTTCGAGTGCCGTTTGGGCCGCTTCGATTGCCTCTTTGTGCAGCCGCAATTGTTTGCACACGATGGAAATCGATATGCACGTTTGTGCGTGATACCCGGTTCGTGTGAACTTGTGTTTAAACTCCAGGGCACGCACCAGGTAGTCGTGCAGCCGGTGGTAGTCGTCTTCGGTCCAGCACTCGGCGGTTAACATGTTGGTGAGAGTGACGATGTTTTTGGGCAGCGGTTCAAGTTCAAACAGAATTCGAACGCTGTTGCGCAGTGCTTCGTGCCCCCTCTCGATCTCATTAAATTCCAGGCAGGTGATTCCGAGGTCGCCATACACAACCGCAAGTGAATGCATGTCACCCAACTGAAGGTAGATGGATTCCGCTCGCTGCAGAAATTCCGTCAGGTTGTTGAAGTCGCCATAGTACAAAGACCGCGATCCGAGTTCAACGCAGTATCCCGCTTCAACCCAGGCGAATCCACCGAGTTGAGCCTGTTCGAGACCGGCAAGCAATACTTCAATCTGGTCGTCAAGTTCACCCAAAAACAAATGCGAGAAGCCCATTTGCCAGCAGACGACGGCCTGGGTGCGCCTGTCGTCAATGGCGGCCGCGTGCTGTTGTGCGACGCGATAGTGTGTAACTGCCACATTGTAGTTGCGCGCCATGTAGTATGGTTCCGCCAGCGCCATGTGGGCATACGCCAGTTCCGCATCGCCTTTGCAGTCTGTTAACAGGTTGTGCGCCTCATCCTGGAATTGACGTGCATCGTTTGCGTTGCCCTGGCGAATATCGATGGTGGCCCGCGCGCAAAGCAACCTCAGTCTGATTGAATTCTGTTTAAGCAGGTCGGCAATGTGTAGCGCGCGTTCAATAGCCTGCATCGCCTCATGCAAACGCCCGAACTGACGATGATGTTGGCCGAGTTCTTCCAGTGCGCGACAGAGTTCTTCCGGTGCATTACATTCTTCAAACAACTGAACCGCTTCCAGCAGTTCGGCCGGTTCGTCGGTGGGGATTCCTGTTAACTTACGGCTCTCGGCGAAGGCGGCCAGCGCCTGGGCCATCAGCAGCTTGTATTCGCGTTTTTTTACACCATCGGCATCGCTTTTGTTTAACAGGTCGCGGGCGTGCTGGACGGTTTCTTCGGCCAGCGTCTGAGCTTCATTGCTGTCGTAGGGGGCCAGCGTGCGCACGAGCTCGGCCAGCGCTGCAATTTTGCGGCGGCCGCTGGCATAGGAGACCTTGTGACGCAGCTTTTCAAGGCGTAGTAGTCGTTGCATGGTCGCTTTCCGTTTCGGCATCAAAATACACAAATTCCGCTCCGCCTCCACAGCCTGGCCGGGACGGCCCCTGCACTTTGTACTGTGAACGCGACCTTCCTGCTTGTGCATCGGCGCCTCCTGAGCGCTTCGCCCCATTGCATGTGGCTTGCTTTTTCTTCTTGTTTGTCAGCGCGGTGGAATCCGTCCGGCTGCAATTTCTCGGGACGGCTGAAGCAAACTCAGCAGCGCATACAACAGTGTTTGTATCCGTATGGAGCTGTAAACCGCCCGTTTACATACGAGTTTGGTTGCGGTCAGTTTTTTCGGCGAGGATAATATGTGGTTTCGACGTAGACTGGCACATGTCACGGAGCGCCGCATGCAACGCGCTGTGATATCTGGACTCACGCCGGCCTCAATAAAAATCTGCACTAATGCAGGGTGGGAGGAGTGCGTCTGAATTTTATTGAAACTCGCGGTGGCGGCGGGGCGGGCGATGGGGCAGGCGGGCCCCTTGATCTCAAAAAGCTGCGTCCAAAATTTTCAAACCGCCCAATGAGCTCAAATAACTGACCGCCCGCCGAGTCATTCCGCCCGCTTGGCCTGAAAAGCCGGTCGTTCATGTCGAAAGCGCGTCGAGTTTGCAACTTACTCCATGAAAAACTGAGCGTGATCGCGATTGTTTCGGTTTTGCGCAGCAAAGTGTCCTGATTCACCGTGAACGACGCGTAATCGACCGTCATCGGTTTGCGGGCGACTCTGCTTCGGCAACATTGAGTGTTTCGATCCCAATCTTCATTCCGGGTTTTTGTAATTCCGCCGCAGGTCTTACCTGAATTTGCCGGTCTCGTGTGTTGCCCCGCCGGATTCTTTCTTTGACATGCAGGCGGGACTGCATATTCCAGCTGTTGTACCCGCAGACTTCGGGGTCATCAGGTTTTGCCTGCGGAATTCAGATGGTGTAAATGTAAGTGCATTCCCAAACCGGTCGGACTGATGGCGGCTCTTTGCGTTGAGAAACTACCAGGTCGGGTACTTGAGCATCTTGAATCGGAGATTCTACTTCTCGTTATTTGGCGGTGAACGTAAATCCGGTGACAACTCTCTTCTGCAATTCACTTGACGACCTTGGTCACATGAGTTTATGCGCACAAGTGAAAATGTCCCAACGACTTGCAATGGGGCACGTTGAACCGGGTGATTAACAAAAAAATAAGCAAGCTGGAGCAGCGCGACAGCGAAGCGCTCAGAGTCAAGGCAACAAACGATAAAGCAGTCCGCCCGCCGCAAACCACAGGCCGGTACTTAAACAACGCACCCCGCGGAACAAAGAGAGTCCCGCGGGGTGGAGGTCGTTGAGAGAAGAGACTTGTCGGCAGTCTAACGTATCAGCTTTAACATGCTGCTGCCGGTTAACATCCGCCCGTCCGCATCGCGGGCGTTGATTCGGACAACATAGCTGCCCTGCGGCAGCAGGCCGCCGCCTGCGCCGATCCGCCACAAGGTGTGGTGCTCGCCGGCCGTGAGTTGCGGAAGTGCAATCCTTGCAACAATCGCTCCGCTCATGTCGAAAATTGAAATCTCGGCATCCGCCTTCCCGTTTAACACAAACGCGATGTCCGTCAGGTCCCGTGCCGGATTGGGGCTTATGTTGACAGGGATATCGTCCGGCGTAGTGTTTAAGCTCTCCGGCGCATTGCGGCCCGTTAACCACGGCGCGCTCTTGGCCATTTCTTCAATGATAGTGACCGTGTACGTCGTCGAGCCGTTCGGGTTTTCCAGCGTATATGTGAACGAATCCGGGAAGTCGTTGATGACTGCAGTGTACTCAAAGCTGGAAAGGCGGAGATTTGGTCCGACCGTTGTATTTGACGCCAGGGTGACCGATCCGTAGGTGCCCTGGGTATATCCGGAAATCGTTTCCGGCACGTGGGTTTCGTAGGTGAAAATAAACAGGGTGCTGACCGTAGACTGGGTGCTGAAGCGCGAAATTGTGCGCGACTCGCCGCCCGGAAGGATAATCCAGTCGAACACGGATATCGCGTCGTCGCCCTTGCCGGCCGCATAGACGTGTTTGCCGTCGTTCGAAACCGCGACCGCCGCCGCCTGTTTAAGTCCGTCCACACCGCCGTCGCCGTCGCTTTTTCTGTCCGCTTTAGTGAGTTCGCCCGTGTTAATATCGCGTTTAAACTGCATCAGGTCGTGGTCGGTCTCAGCCACACTGTAAAGATAAGCGCCGTCTTTGCTGACCGCCAGATCGCTGACGCGTGCCAGGCCTTTGATGCCCGGCGCACCGTCGTGAATGCGGCCCATGTAACTGAGTGTTCCGGTGCTGGTCGAGCGGCTGAACATCGCAATGGCGTTGTCTACCTTGCCGGCGACGTAGGCGTATTTGGCGTCCGACGTGACCACGACCGAGGCCGCGCCCGCCAGGCCATTGATTCCATCAAAGCCGTCCCTGTACCAATCGCGGAATGTTAAACGACCGTTCGTCAGGTCGCGTTCAAAGTGCGCGACGGCATCGTCGGCGTAACCTGCGGCGTAAACACATGTGCCGTCGAGACTTACCGTTACGTCCATCGCTCCGTTCAGGCCGCGTACCCCGTCGACGTTGTTCTTGTGGCGCTCCAGATACTGCAGGCGTCCGGTCGCTGCGTCGCGCGCAAAAACCGCGATTGCGTCACTGTTGTAGGAAGCCACATAAACATTGTCGCCCAGCGGGCTGACAGCCACGGCGCGCGGGCGTTGCAAGCCCTGAACGCCGTCCTGATTGTGCCGGTGATATTCAACAAAACTGAGTTTGCCCGTTGTTGCATTGCGATCGAACACAACGATTGAATTATCGCGATTGGCCACGACGTACAATTGTTCGCCGCCGGGGCTGAAGGCCAGCGCTGCCGGGTAGCGCATGCGCGTGACGCCGTTGCGCCCGTGGCGCATGCGCCCGATGTATTCCAGTTCGCCGCTGGTTGTGTCGCGGTTAAACATCGCAATCGAATTATCCAGCCAGCCGGCCGCGTAGGCGTGATTGCCGTCGGGGCTGACAATTACGTCGGATACATTATTCAGTCCGCGCACGCCGTTGACGCGGTCCTTTTCCTGCTCGATAAATTCCAGTTGAGGGTTTTCGACAATTCCGGTTTGCACGGCCACAATGATCGCTCCCGTGGCCCGGCAATCCGCCTTGTTTGTCACCGTGTAGTTAAACTGAATGCATCCGGTGAAAAAGAAGGGAGGCGTGAAACGCACCTTGCCGCTGCTGGTTGTCACCGCGCTGCCCAGCGAAGGAGTATCGACCGAAAGCAAGGTCAGATTTGCGCCGGTGTCGTTGGCCAGGACGTCGATCTCCACCGTGTTGTTGAAGATTACCGACGCGTGATCCATCGCGGCGAACATGACGGAAGCAACGGTAAAAGTGGTCGTGCGCACCTCGCCGAACGATAGCGTTTCCGTCAGCGTAATGCTGCCGCCCGCCAGACTGTTAACTTTTACCACGGCGCAGGTGGAGCTGCCGCCGCTGACGACTTCTCCGTTAAACACCGACCAGGAATAGCTCGAACCGGGCAGCGGCGTGACGACGTGTACGTCGAACGACGAGCCAAGGCAAACGGTGCTCGGTCCCGTGACGTTTAACGGAACGTAGAGTTCGAAAGCCCCGATGTCCGGAGTGCCGAAGCGTGCAACCCCGCGCTGGTCCAGAAGCGAGACGCCCGCCGTCGTCGAGCCGCCGAATGCGGGACTGTTCGGGCCGATTGCATGCGTGCGCCCGAAGCCGCCGTTGTCCGCCAGCGCTTCCAGTTGTGCGTTGATAACCGATCCTGATTCCAGTGCGCCGGCATTCGGCGATACGACGCCATTGGGATCGCCGTAGCGGTCGCCCGTTGTGTTGGCGGTGAAATTGTACTGGCCGACAGTGCCGATCAGGTTGTATCCCTGCGAACTGGAGATAGCGCCGACGTCCGGGCATTCGCCGCCGCGGTCGGTATTGCCGGCGATGAGATTCGAGGTAAACACATCTGTGGCCGCCCAAAGTCCGCCGCCGTCGCCGCCGCCGTTGTTGTCGGCGTCGGCTGTGTTGCCCGTGAAAGTACAGGACGCGACGTCGAGACCACCTGCGCTGCTGTACATGCCGCCGCCGAGACTATCTGCTTCATTGCCGGAAAAGGTGCAGTTAAATACGTCCAGCAGCGAAGCGGTCGCAGCGATGCCGCCGCCGTTTTGCGCACTGGTGTTGTTAATAAAACTGCTGTTTGTGATGAGCGTCGGGCCGCCTGTGTGCATGAGTCCGCCGCCGCTGCCGCCGCGTGCGATATTGCCGGCGAATTCGCAGTTCTTGACTGTCAGGGTGCCGTTGAATTTCTTGATTCCACCGCCCTCAAAGTTCGAGCGGTTGTTGGCAAAAGTCGTGTTGTACACGTCCAGCGTGCCGTTGTACTGGAAGATGCCGCCGCCGGAAATGCCGCTTGCCGCGCGATTGTTAACAAAAGTGCAGGAAGTGACGAGCATCGTACCGTTTTGCAGATAGATGCCCGCGCCTTCGGCGCTGCAGGCGTTGTCCTCGAAGAGCACATTGTTGCAGGTGACGTTGTGCGCCGCATCGCTTGAAAAAGAGAATGCGCCGCCGCGGTCGAGGCAGCCGTTGGTCACGATTTCACAGTCGGTAAAAGTCGCCTGAATGGCAGTGTTGAAGTATACCGCGCCGCCCGCCGCGGCATGTCCGCCGCGAATATCCGAGTCGCGAACGTTGATGATGCCGCTGTTTAAGTAGAATGCGCCGCCCTGCGAGGACGCCGTGCTCTGCAGGAATTCCGTTGAAATAATGTTTATAGTTCCGCTATTCAGGAAGAGAGCGCCGCCGCTGCCGGCCGCGGAGTTGTTGGTTACCGTCGAAGAAGTGATCGTGACGGGAGTGTCGGAATCGCAGTAGAAGGCGCCGCCGTTGGAAAAGAGCGAGCGGCAGGACGCGATGGTGCAGGAAGCGATCGTGACGTTATATCCCGTCTCTCTGATAAGAATCGCGCCGCCGATCTGATTGCTCGTGCTGCCCTCAATGCTGCATCCCTGAATCAACGCACTGGCGCATGCACTGATCTGCAGCGCTCCGCCGCCCGCATCCGACCAGTTGTTTTCCATCCTGCAGCCGAGCATCTGTACGTTCAGCAATGCGCCTGTAAATGTCGCTGCGCCGCCGAAACCGCTGTTGAGTCCGCCTTCGGAATGGTTCCCTACAAAGCTGCAATTGATAATAGTTGCTTCGGATTCGTACGCACTATTTCGAATCAGCAGAGCTCCGCCGGAAGAGTGTGACCGGTTATTGCGGAACTCACAATCCTGGATATGTGTGACTGTTCCCCTGCCGTAGACAAGTATGGCTCCGGCATCCTGATCGGCGGAGTTGTTGGCAAAGGTGCTTGAGTAGATGCTAAGAGAATTGCCCGCCACACTGTTGTCTTCGAACGAGATTGCCGCGCCGTCGTTTGCATTGGTTGAACCATAGACCTCGCACCTTGTGATGTCGGCCGTCATCAAACCGATGTTCCTGGCCACGAAGCCGAATGCCGCGCCGTCGCCCTGAATGTTAAGCGAAGTCACGATGCAGTCGGTCATCGCCACGATGACGTGAGTTGTACGTGCCTTGAAATACATACACAGGCCGTCGCCGTAACCATCGTTGTCCCAGAAAGTACAGGAAGCTACCGTCGCGGGGGCGTCTTCAATGAATGCGCCGCCGCCGAAGCCGTGGCTGCCGTTGCCAAAAAATTGACAGTCGTGAAATTCAAAGGAGCCGCCCTCGCCGAACAGCGCGCCGCCCTCTTGGTCGTCGGTTGTTCCGTTGTACCGGAAGGTGCAGCTTGTGGCGAAAAGGTCCGTGGCCAATGTGTACAAGCCGCCGCCGTAGCTCCATGCCTTGTTGCTGTTGAAGTCGCAATTGCTGAGCACAATGCTGCTTTGAAGCGCAAGAATTCCGCCGCCGTTATCCCGGTTCGTCGTGCTGTTGGCAATTGTGCAGTATTCGGCTGTCAGTCTGCCGTAGTGAAGGCGCATGGCTCCGCCGCCCGGTCCGCCGCCTTCATATCCGTTTTGCAGCGTCAGCCCCGACAGGGTCACCGAGGCGAGTGTGATTACAAAGATCCGCGAGTTCGCATTACCGTCGATTACGGCGTGTGCATTTGTTTGTGCACGGATCGTCAGGTCCGTCGCAATCTCAATTTCTGTTCCGGTAATCACGATGGTGGAAGTCGTGGTTATTGTAATGACATCGCCGTCCTGCGACTGGCCGATTTCATAGCGCAGCGTTCCCGGCTGCCCGTTGTCCAGGTGGCTGTCGACCGTTCTGTTGGCCGCATTGCTTGTCGTGGTGCTGATGCACAGGCCAAGCAACAGGAGTATCAGGCTGTAGAGCGGATTCAGTCGTGTATTCACGCCATGGCCTCTCAGATGTAATGGAAATTGAATTGGTTCAAAGGTCAATGCAAAACCCGACAACCGGCCCGGCTCAGTGGATACGTGCCGGCACACCGGAGCCGAAGGCCGGGCTGTCGAGCTTGCACAGTGCGAAGGTAGGGGCGCGCATCTGTCCGCCACCTACGACAATTGCACGACAAGGGTGGTGGCGTGGTCGTAACTATATGATTTGGATGCACTTATGGGGGAGGGCGCTTCGCCTCGTTGCACGTGGCTTGCTTGTTCTGAGCGCTTCGCCCCGTTGCACGTGGCTTGCTTTTTCTTCTTGTTTGTCGGTGGGTTGGGGGTGGCATGACCACAGGTTTTCGGGAAAGCAGAGGGGGATCTCAACAGTAAACACCTTTGTGACTGCGTCCGCTTGGAGGCCTGAATCGCCCGTTCAACCACGTTCTCATCTACGTTCAGTTTTTCAGCCATTGAGAATGTTGACATGCTGCGTAATGTGCATTTCGGCGCGCGCAGACCGGTGGCGGGCGTCGATTGGAGATCACTGCTTGATGGTATGCTGAACGAGCCCGCGTGAAAGCGGGTAAGGGAGGTATTATTGGTGGGTATCGTCTTTGGAGGTGGTGGTGCCGGGGTGGGTCCTGATCACGCAGGAGAACATCATTTGCCGCGCAACTTCAAACTTGAAACTCGCTCGCCTCACGAAACCGCAGTTCGCTTCCTCATCCCAAATTTCACACATCCGTCATCGTTCCCGAAAACCGTATCTTCCCGCTCGTTCCACTCTCGGCGGAGCTGTGTTGTGACTCTGCAATCAGAAATAGCCGAAATCTACAAGTCCCACTCCGGTCGCGTGCTGGCCACGCTCGTGCGCCTGCTGGGCGACCTCGATCTGGCCGAGGAAGCGCTGCAGGAAGCATTCGCCGCGGCGCTTGAAACCTGGCCGCGCGAAGGCCTGCCGCACAATCCCGCTGCATGGCTGATCTCTGCAGGTCGTTTCCGCGCAATCGATTCCCTGCGCCGCGATGCGCGCAGGCGCGAGCTGTTGCGGGAACGCATTGACACGACAGATTTACACACTACGCCGAAACCGGAGTGGGACGACGGCATCGCCGCCGATGATCAACTGCGCCTGATCTTTTTCTGTTGTCACCCGCTGCTGCCTGCCGACTCGCGGATCGCTCTGGCGCTGCGCGACGTCTGCGGAATGCGGACCGACGAAATTGCGCGCGCCTACCTGGTTGGACCGGAGACAATCAAAAAGCGGATTGCCAGGGCCAAAACCCTGTTTCGCCGGAACAACATTCCCTACGAAGTGCCTGCCGCCACAGAAATCGGCGCACGCCTGAACACAGTTCTGCACGTTGTTTACCTGATATTTAACGAAGGTTATTCAGCCGCCGTCGGTGCTGAACGTATTCATCGGGATTTAACAGATGAAGCGATATTCCTCGCGCGCACTATCGCGGACTTAACAAAAGCTCCCGAGAGTTTTGGTCTGCTGGCCTTGTTTTTACTTCAGGAGGCCCGCCGAAGCTCGCGCACGGACGCAAACGGCGATATCATAGCGCTCGAAAATCAGGATCGGTCGCTGTGGAATCAGAGTCTTATCAGGGAGGGTGTCCAGCTGATTCAGCGTGCTTTAATGTCCGGCCGCGTTGGGCCGTACACGCTGCAGGCGGCAATTGCTTCGGTACACGCGCAGGCTGATTCCGTCGGGAATACTCAATGGGATCTGATTGTCGACTACTACGACATGCTGCAGCAGTTAAACAAGTCGCCTGTTGTTGAATTGAATCGCGCCATCGCGCTGTCCATGTTGAACGGTCCGGCCGCCGGACTGGAATTGCTGGAACAACTTTCAACCTCCGGCGAACTGCAATCCTATCATCTTCTGCATGCCGCAAAAGCCGACCTGTTGTTTAAGCTCAATCGCTTTGAGGAGGCCTCAACAGCTTGTTCCAGAGCGATCGAACTCGTCGGGCAGGACGCCGAGCGCCGCTATCTGGAACGTCGCTTGCAGCAGATTCGCAAAAAAATGCCGGGGAATGTCCCCGCAGACTGATCCCGTTCGACTACTGTATGAATACAAAGATTCGGGGTGGCCGGCAGGCGCCTCAGGACACAACAGGGAATCGTACTATGCAGTTTTTTGTGTACTTCACAATCGGTGAAAACGACAAAATGAATCCGCCCACGCCGGAAGGCATGGCCAAAATGGGCAAGTTCATGGAAGAGTCGTTCGCTTCCGGCAAGATCGTCGCAACGGGCCAGCTGCCGCGCCAAACCACGCACGTCACGCTCGACCAGGGGGAGTATTCTGTTTCCGACGGCCCCTTTATCGAAGGCAAGGACATGATCCCGGGTTTTACCATTATCAGCGTCGATTCAAAGCAGGAAGCTGTCGAATGGGTTAAACAACTGCGCGCCTGCATGGGCGACGGCGTAATGAAAATGGCGCAGCTCTCCGCCACCGGAGTTGAGGATCTCCGCCGCTGATTTCCCTCAGCATATCTCGGCCTGAAGCCTGCCGGCACTTTGCACGTTCGTGTGACGCTCCGGCGGGCTTCATTCGCATCTGATACTCAACCTTGACGGCACACCTTCCAATCCACACTTCCCAAAATTACAAAGGCCATTTTGTTTGTCATGCAGGCAGAATGCTGGAGTTTTTCAGCAGCTGCGAGCCGCCGAGAACATTCGGCGACCGCTTGCAGCGAAAAATCGCCCGCTCAACCACGCGCCGCGTCCGCTCAGTTTTTTAGCCATTGAAAACGTTCACAGACTGCGTAATGTGCATCTCGGCGCGCGCAGACCGGTTGCGTGCGTCCTGGAGGTCACTGGGTTGATGGCATGCTGAACGAGCCCGCGTGAAAGCGGGTAAGGGAAGCTATATTGGTGGGTATCGTCCCTGGAAAGGTGGTGGTGTCGGGGTGGGTCCTTTGATCACACATAAGTGTATAAAGTCTTCTTTGACTCTAAGTCTTCAAACTCCACCCCGCAGCAAAAGCGTCGAATTTACCCTGAAATCGGCGCTTTCTCCCGAAACACAAACTCCCCCCGGAATCGGACCTGTCGCCCTCAACAGAGTTTTTTGCGACCTCAACAGCAGCTGCACGACCGCAGATGCGCTGCGCATTCCGCTGGCCTGCAACAACTTCAGACCCGCCGCTCTCAGCCACTATGTCCACAACGAGCCGTCGGCGGATACCTGGCGCCGGCTTCCAGACAGCAAACGAGAAGTCGTCAATCCAAAAGTCGGCATCCCGGTGCTCAGGCTCCTGCGTCGCTCGCGGCGCTCAGCCCGATGCCTGCGCACCGCTCGGCGACTCAAAACTCCGCATCCTTTGACAAACAAAAGTCATCATGCGACCACGCAAGTGAGGCGCCCGCGCCAAAGCGAAGTGAGATCAGAGAGTCCCGTTTCAAAAGCTGCGCGGCCGCCCCGCGCTCGGCGTCCCGCTGCGATTAGTGTTTTTTTCCACCCGAAAATTTTAGAGATTTGCAGAGTCGTTTTTGTGTGCCGGCAAAATCGTGCACAACTCCTGTGCAATTGTTCTATTAACCTGCCTCCGGCTCAAGTAAACAGGTATCCCATGTCGAGGTTTAAGACCGCATCGCCATTGATGAAAATGGCGGGAATGTCTGCACTGCTTTTAATGCTGCTTCCTCTGGCGGCGCAGGCCCATGTTAAGTGGTTTGCCCATTTTAGTTATGCCGATGAACCCGTCGATTTAAGCAGCGCCGTCACAACCGAGTTTATTGCGCTGCTGGCCCTGTCGGTCGTAATAGTCGCGTTTTTGGCGGCGATTGAACAGCGCCTGGCGCAGACCCTGGTGTTTAAGAAACTGGATGAATTCCTGGCGCAGATTTCGGTGGAACCGGATATTGTCATACGCATCGGTCTCGGCGCCGTCATGCTGCTGTCCTGGCAGGATGACGCCCTCCTCGTGCCGGAGCTGAACCACTCCGCATCCTGGCTGGGCTGGTTCCAATTTGGACTGGCCTTGTTGTTGCTGTTTCGCAAAACGGCCGCAATATCAGGGCTGGGTTTAATCCTGCTCTACGTGTTCGGCGTTGTTGAATTTGGCGTGTTTCACATGCTTGACTATCCGCTCTATATCGGCGTCGGTTATTTCCTGATGGCTCCATTTCTGCCGAATGCCAAACTGCGCAATGCCGCGATGCCCGTCCTGCTCGCAACCCTTGGATTTTCTCTCAGCTGGGTCGCGCTGGAAAAAATCATCTACCCGCAGTGGGGGCTATATGTGCTGCACCACCAGCCCGAACTGACCATGGGATTAAACATGGCTTTTTTCCTGAAAGCCTCGGCCTTCATTGAGTTCTCGCTTGGATTTGTTGTCATTATTGGACTGATGAAACGGCAGGTGGCGCTGCTGATTACAGGCGTGTTTTTCATGACGACCATGACCTTCGGCAAGGTCGAAGTCATCGGGCATACGCTCATTCACGCCGTGTTAATTGTCATGTTGCTGGATCGTCGGCCGGCGCCGGAGAATGCTCAGGCGCGCAAAATCAGTAATCCCATGCTGCGTGCCGCAGCCGTAGCCGGAGGTTATCTGCTGATGTTCACGGCCTTGATTTTCCCCTATGAGAAGTTTGCGCACATGGCGTACGCGGCCTATCACGATCCCGACGACAGAGTGCACCGCCATGTAGAAGTTCAACACGAAGACACACACCCGGAGCTGGATCTGGAGGTGGTGGAGGATCCGCATTCGGGCTACAATATCCGCCTCAAGACGGCGAACTTCATTTTTAACCCGGACTCCGTTGGTCGCAACCACGTGCACGGCGAAGGGCACGCGCACCTGTACATTAACAATGTTAAGTACGCGCGCGTGTACAACGACTGGCATCACATCGACCTGCGTCCCGGGAAATACGAACTGACAGTGACCCTCAATGCCAACGACCACCGCGTGTACACGATTGAAGGCAAACCGGTAATGGCGACGCATACTCTGGAAGTGAGTCCGCGGGATGCGATGTCGGGCATGCACCACTGAGGTTCGAGGCTCAACAAAAAAAGAGCTGTGAGCCCTAAGGGCACTGTACACGACAAAACTTTTAACATCTTCGG
>CAYULF010000033.1:0-52757 GCA_964445695.1 uncultured Hyphomicrobiales bacterium
GAAGCAAACTACATGACCAAATTGAAGACTGGTTTTCCGACAGCCTGTTAGGCAAAAGTATTCACTGGAGCTCAGTTCGGCCGAACTGGACGCAGCAAGTACACACTCCAGGTCCGAGGTTAAACAAAACAAAACAGCACGAGCCGGCGCAGCGACTGAACAAGTCAAACCTGCCGGCGGCTTCACATTAATGGGACACCACTTCCCCGCCAACAGCGCGATCGATGCGCTGCGTCAGGTTTATGAGGAGCTGGAGCAGCGCGATGCACAGTTTCCAATAAAGTTTACTGCCGACATTAAAAAGGGTAAACGACCATACCTGGCAAAGGATGCTGAAGCACTTTTTCCAAAAGCACCTCATCTACAACACAGAATAAAACAGCTCTCTTTTGGGTGGATAATGGACACAAACATCTCGTCGCAATCGATACAACAACTTATCAAAAAGGCCTGTAAGGTTGCTAATCTGGAATATGGTCGCGACCTGATTGTCCACTTCTGACACACGGATTTTCACAGATCGCTTTGAGTTCTCACCTGCGGTTCGCCCTCAGGCTCTTCTGACTTTTGATTATCGCTGAACAACGGGTTTAACACTTTAAACAGGTTTCACACTGATCGTTTGTGGACTTTAAACCGACTTGAGACTCGGTGGTTTGCGGCTCGTTGATTAACAAGAAAATCATGGAGCCTGAGACCGCCGCGCAAGCAAGGGCTCAAAGCGGTCAGAGGGAATCGCCGCACAAAAATAATTTCCACCGCCCGCCAACCTTTCCGTCACGCCCCGGTACTTGACAGCAGACAGGGCACAGACGTCTTCGCAGCGCTGCGAATATTAAACAACGTGCATGCAAACGGCGTGCCGTACGCGCCCCTTGAACAGTCGAACGCACAGCATTATTACCAGACGGACGACGCGCAGGCAGGACACGAACAGCGCGCAAATCAGCCCTGCAAAGGACAGCTGACAGAGGAAGCGTCAGGAACGACGCTCCCGTCTCGTACCTGAAACCCCGAACGCCCCCAAACCGATCGGGGTTTTCAGGGTTTAAAGCGCTCCGCCGCCACGTGGAATCCCTCGCGCCGAAGGTCTGTCGAAAATTCCAATGAGCTGTGAGCGCTTAGGGCTCACAGCTCATACGTAGTTTTACGTATTTTTTCCGCTCAACCTAAATTTCTCCGTTTTTGGCACGACACCCTTCAGAGCTGTGAGCGCTTAGGGCTCACAGCTCATTTTACTGCGGAGTCCGTATATTTGAACTCCTCGCCCGCCCTGGGCCCGAATTCCAGAGTCGTTCAGTCCGCAAATTCCCGTCAATGGCGCACAACGAGACCTCCCTCGCCGATCAGATTCAGCAGCTGGAACAGGCCGTAAAACACGAGCCCGGCGCCGTCATGCAGCGCTGCCGCGAACTGCTGCCGACAATAGCAGAGTCCGGTGAAGACGCCGACGAGTCCGACGCCGAGGCCTTGTTCCGCCTCTACATAGCCGCCGCAGAAGCGGCACGCGCGCTCGGCCAACTGGACGCCGGTCTGGGCCTGGCACGCCAGGCGCTCGCGACCGCCCGCAGCGGACTGCCCCTGCCGCAGATTCTCCAGGCGCTTCAACATGTCCGGCTGCTCCTGCACCGTCCGGACCAGCGCGAGGAAAAACAGGCTGTGATGAGTGAAATCACGGCGCTGGATTCAGCCGAACTGACTTCCGATTTGCGCTTCGACATCTGGAGCGCCGCCGCGCAAACCGCATGTGAGCTGGAAAACAACGACGAGTTGATCGCCCTGCTGGAACGCGGTGCTTCCTGGCGTGACGCCGACCTGACGCCGCTGCGACGCGCCGAATTCCTCTGGCTGGATGCAACCGCCCGGCTGGCCAAAGGCGACCCGGCCGCAGCACTGGAATCAAACGAAATATCCGTCGCCATCTACCGCGAGGCCGGCGAGCGCTACCACATCGCCCGTCAGCTGCTCTTCCAATCCATCCTGCACATCATGCTCGGCCGCCTGACGCAGGCGGAAACAGCCGCGTCGGAAGCACATGCCGTCCTCGAACAAATCGGCAATCCGGAACGCGTTATCGCGGCCGTCAACCTGCTGGGCATCTGCGCCCGCCGCCGCGGCGATCTGGAAACAGCGCTGCGCACCTTTGAATCCGGCCTGCCGACGCTGCGCGAGCTCGGCAATCACTTTGAAACGGCCAACTTCCTCAACAATATCGCCGACGTGCACAATGCCGCCGGCAACTACGGCCTGGCGCTGCGCAACGCCTTTGAAGCGCTCGACCTGCTGCGCGGCATCGGCATGGGCAGCGAGCGGCAGGAAGTCAGCCTGCACCAGATCAGCCAGGCCTACATGAAACTGGGCGACCACGAACGCGCTCTGCAATACACGCTGGAAATGCTGGAAATGCCCGACGTGCGCCGCTACCCGGAAATGCACATTCAGACGCTGCTGCTGGTGGGCCGCCTCTACACCCGCATCGGCGATTCGCGCCGCGCCGAAGAATACCTCACCGAGGGCCTACAAATCTCGCGCAGCCTGGACAACGCAAGCCTCCGACGCGAATTGCTGGTCATGCTGGCCACAATCAAAAAAAGCGCGGACGACATCGACGCCGCCGAAACGCTCCTGCGACAGGCACAGGACATGCCGGGCGACGACTTCGACGCACTGCAGGACGCCGAAATACTGCGCGGTCTGGGCGACATCTGCCTCCTCCAGGCCAAACCCGACAAAGGCAGACTTTTGTTTGTCAACGCGCTGGAAATACTGGAGAAAACTGGCGCAGCCGAAGAGTTGCTCGCCACGCGCCGTGCGCTCGGCGAAGTCATCCTGCAACAGAATGCCGCCGAAGGTCTGGAACATTTGCGCGAGACGCTGCGAATGGCCGAAGCGCAGCAATTCGAGACGCAGATTCCCGAACTGCAACACGCCGTGGCCGAAGCCTTTCGCGCCAACGGCGACGCCGATGCCGCGCTGGAGCACTACGACAACTACATGGCCGGACTCCATGCTCGTCAGGATCGCATGAGCGGACAGCGCCTGGCCAACCTGCGCGTGCTGCACGAAGTGGACGACGCCCGCCGCAACGCGGAGATGCTGCGCATTGAAAACCGCCACCTGCAGGAAGATCTGTCGGAACGCGAGCGCGAGCTGACGAGCAAAGCCCTCTTTCTGTCCAACCGCAATGACCTGCTCGCGCGCCTGAACACAAGCCTGCGCCGCCTGCAACACGCGCCACCGCACGAGTTCCGCCACAGCCTGAACGAGGTCATCCGCACGCTGGAAGCCGCGCGCCAGGAAGACGACGACTGGCTGCAGTTCGACGAGCGACTCAACGCCGTGCACCAGAACTTCCTGGAAAAAATGTCCGCATCCTATCCGCAGCTCTCGCCCACCGAACTGCGCGTCTGCTCGCTGATCCGGCTGAATTGCGCCACCAAGGACATCGCGCGCATCATGAACGTTTCCAGCCGCAGCGCCGAGATGTACCGCTACCGAATACGCCGCAAAATGGCCCTGGCTTCCGGCGACAACCTGCAGAGCATCCTGGCCGGCATCGGCTGAGAACCGTCCGTTCAATGCACTCAGACGGCTGTGAGTTTTTGTAGGGGTTGCGAATTCGCGCGCTGAAATCCCCTCCATCTCCTTTGTTTTCAAGTACTTACCGCGACCGCTATCCCGGCGGTTTCCCTGCCTGTGCAAGGTCCTGTCTATTAAACCTCTCCCAGCCTGCCTCGCCTGTTTATCTTCGCAACCGAGTCGTAAGAGGCCCGCCGAAGATACAGTGCTCCTCCAGTTTTCGGCATTCAACCGCGGGCCCTTTTTTCCGGTCGGCGGGCAAAACGCCCCGCCTGAGAGATTCCAACACAAGGCCAATGGCCGTCGTTAAACAGAAAAATCTGCCGGGAAACAGTCCCCTGCAGAAGGGATCTGTCTTATCCCGAACGACGGAAATATGTGCCTGTGTCCAGGCGGAAAAAACGGCGCTCATACAGTTGTTTAAGCGGATAATTTTCGGGGAACGGACACATGAAACACAGGCGCAATCATTCACTGCCCCACTTGCTCAACCAGTTCAAAAAATACACGCGCAAGCTGCGGCGCCTGCAACTGAGCGGACGTGCAGACAGCGGCGCGGCGCGCAAAAAAGTCTGGTTAAACAAACGGCTCCAGGCATTGCACACGGCGCTGAACACGCTGCGCCGCACCAGGGTTAACGCCATGACCGCCGCGAGTCTGGCCGCACTGCTGGCGGGCGGCGCTACAGCCCTGGCACAACCGAAAATCACCGCCCTGAGTCCGGCAACCAACGCCGGCGTGGTTAAACGCACGTCCGACATCAGGATCACTTTCAGCGAGCCGATGAACGCGACCTCGATCGACGCGGACAACATCGTGATATTCGGCTCGCAGACCGGCTACCTCAGCACGCGCGGTACGTTCAGCGGCAATCCGCAGCGCGTGTTTAACCCCGACGAACACTTCCGGCCAAACGAGCGCATCTATGTGACGGTCACCAACGCCACGTCCCAGGCTGCGCCGCCGAACCAGGTCGAAGAAAAACTGACCTATGAGTTTCGCGTGCGTGCGGTGCGCGGCACGGGCGAGTTTGGGCAGCACGGCGGCTTTGTCAACAGCGTGTACACCGACCTGGCTGTAGGCGACCTCGACAACGACGGAGACCTCGATGTTATCAGAGCCGGCGACGCCGGCCGCGCACAGGGCATTCAGTTAAACAACGGCGATGGGACCTTTGCAAATTCGACCTTCGGCGCCGGCGATTCCGAATGTATTGTCATGGCCGACCTGGACAACGACGGAGACCTCGACGTAGTTGTCGGCAACACAACAGGCGAACAGAACGACATCTGGCTTAACAACGGCGATGCGACATTTGCGGCCTCGGCGTTTGGCGGCTTTGACAGCACACGCGGTATTACGGCGGCCGATCTGGACAGCGACGGCGATGTGGACATCGTCTGCGCCAATTACAGCGGCAACTCCGAAGTGTGGCTTAACAACGGCGACGGAACCTTTACGTCCTCCTATTTCGGCCCCGGCAGAACCCGCCAGTTTGTGGACCACGGCGATATGGACGGCGACGGCGACATCGATCTGGTGTTTGCCATCAACACCGACCCGGACGAAATCTGGTTAAACAACGGCGACGGGACCTTTGCCATTTCAACCTTTGGATCGGGCAACTCGCGCTGCCTGGCCGTCGGTGACCTGGACAACGACGGCGATCTGGACGTGATGGTCTGCAATGCGTTTAACAATCCGGTCGAGGTCTTCAGCAACAACGGCGATGCGACTTTCGTAAGATCGAGCTTCGGCAGTCTGCGCGGGCTGGACGTTAAAGTCGGCGACCTGGACGGCGACGGCGATCTGGATGCGTTCTACTCGACGGACAGCAATACGCAGGTGCTGTTTTTCAACAACGGCGATGCAACCTTCGCAAGTTCAACCTTCACGCTCAGCCGCATCTGGAGCAATCAGATTGTCGACATGGACGAGGACGGCGATCTCGACATCGTAACCGCACAGGGCTCGGCGAACTCGCGGATCATGTTTAACGCGGATCGTCCAAACGTCATTCCAATCGATCCTACCGCCAATGCCAACGATGTCGCGCTCGATGCCGACATTAACATAGGTTTTTCCACCCCGATGGACAGCGACTTCCTGAAAGTCAACCCGCTGGAAGACGCCAATATTTTTGTGTTCGCCGAACAGACCGGACAGATCAGCACAGGCGCGTCGTTCAGTCACGTCAACTCCAGCACCAGCGCCGTAGTGGATCCGGTCGCCAATTTCCGCGCCGGCGAACTGGTGCAGGTGACCGTTACCGAAAGCGTCACGTCTAACCGCAATCAGAGCGCCACACGTGCACATGTTTACCAGTTCCGCGCCGCAAGCGCCGAGTCTTCGGGCAGATTTTCTTCGAGCAACACTGATTTCAGCACCAACTGCCGCAGCGTTGAGTTCGGTGAGTTAAACGGCGACGGCAATCTGGACGCATTTGTCGCCCTTTCTTTCGGCGGTGAAATGATATTGTTCGGCAACGGCGATGGAACATTTGTTTCTTCGTCCAACCACGGCGGCTTTCATTCATCAGACGTCGCCCTGGGCGATCTGGACAGCGACGGCGATCTGGATGCTCTCGTTTCACTTACGAGTGTCGCAAACGAAATCTGGTTAAACAACGGCGATGGAAAATTCAGTGTGACCGCCTTCGACAGCGACGGCACGATTTCCGGCGTGGCCTTGGGCGATCTGGACGGCGACGGCGACCTCGACGCATTTTTTTCAGGTTCCAGCGGCAGCCCCAACCACCTGTGGTTAAACAACGGCGATGCGACATTCACGTCCTCGTTGCTGGGCGGCACAAACAGCTCGCGCGATGTATTCATCGGCGATCTTGACAACGACGGCGATCTGGACGCCGTCTGCGCCAATTACGGCAGTGAAGACATCTTCCTGAACAACGGAGACGCCACGTTTACAAGATCTTCATTCGGCGCCGGGAAAACACATGACGTGGACGGCGGCGACTTAAACGGCGACGGCATCCTCGACCTGGTCTTTGCACGCGATGATGCGGAATCCTACATGTGGCTGGGCAACGGCGACGGAACCTTCACCAGCTCGACGATTGGCCCTTCCCTGTCGGCAGGCACGAGAATCGGCGATCTGGACGGCGACGGCGACCTGGATGTCATCATCTTCCGACTTAGTTCGGAGCGGGTTCTGTTTAACAACGGTGACGCCACATTTGTATCGTCAAATTTCGGCGGCGGATTCTCGACGCACGGTGCAATCGGCGACCTGGACAACGACGGCGACCTGGATGTTTACGTAACCAACCTTTCCAGCAGCGCCGACAATATCTGGCTCAACCTGCCCGAACCGCCCACCATTTCACATATTTCAGCCGCCTCCACAACGGCGTCTCTTACGCCGTTTAACGTGCAGATTACCGGAACATGGTTTGAAGCGCCCGTCGTAAATCTGTGTTATTTAAGCTCTTCCGGAGCAACCCTTGGCAGCAAAGCCATTCCTTTGTTAACCTCGTCGGCCACGTCTTTGACAGTGGGCTTTCCGGCCGGTGCAACTTCAACCGCCGGGACTTTGACACTTAACATTACGACTCCGGGCGGCTCAACTTCGGCCTCCTTCACGGTGAACAACGACATTCCAACGATCGCCGCTCAGGACGCATCGTTTTTGGAAGACGGCGCAACAACTATCAGTCTTGCTCTGGCAGATGTCTCGCCGGGCATCGGCGGGTTAACCATTATCCCGCCTCCTGCGGACGGCACGACGATCGCCTCGATCACGCAGATCGGTGCAACGTCGGCCAACACATTGTTTAACATCGTCGGCGCGACCAACGCCCACGGCACAATGCCTTTAACCTTCACGGTCGACGACGGTACGGCGCAGTCTTCAACGACAATCAACATTACCATTGTCTCGGTGCCCGACACGCCGACGCTGGAGCCGATTGCCAAAATCACGCTGTGGCAAAACGGCGTGACGGGCGGCACGTTAATTATCGACGACGTCGACACGCCCATACACACGCTGCACGTTACGGCCACAAGCGCAAACCAGGCGCTGATCAGTGACGCCGGAATCAACTTGGGAAGTACGGCTGCAACAACGCAGTTCGACCTGACGACCGAGTGCGGAACCAGCGGTACAACGCAGATATTTGTGACCGTGTCCGACGGCATTTCTTCAAGTACGCAGATTGTTGAAGTCTGCATCAACCCGACCGCCGAAGCGCCTGTCAGCGGCTCCACAACGGCCTGCGTCGGCAGCCTGACGCATTACAGCGCTTTGCCGGCTACCACCGGTGCGAGCCTGCTGTGGACTGCCGTCGGCGGCAACATTGTTTCAGGTCAGGGAACAAGTGAAATCGAAGTTCAATGGCGGAACAGCACAGGCCAGAGTTTAACTTTGTTGCGAACGTATCCCAACGGCTGCACGACGGCGAGCGCGATCAATCTGCAGGTTTCCAACATCGACGCGCAGACGGACTACAGGGCGCTCGTGTCCGCCACGAGCGTGACGATCGCAGTGTTAAACAACGACGTCGGCGCAGGCCTGGCGATCACGGCACTGGAGAACCCGGCCAACGGCACGGCGACGCACAGCGGCGGCGTGGTGACGTACACGCCGGACGCCGGTTTTGCCGGCACGGACGTGTTTAACTACACTGTAACAAACGAGGACGGCTGCACCGCGGCCGGAATCATTCTGGCTGCCGTACCGGAAGCCGCGACGCGCATCAACCTGGAACACATTGACGACTACGTCAATCGCGACGGCGATATTCGCGGACTGAACGGCGCGATTGTTGCTCGCGCAAGTCACGACGGCAAATTTGTCTACGCCGCGGGCTACAACGATCATTCGATCGCCGTTTTCAGTCGCAACACAACCACAGGCGGCCTGAGTTATGTGAACCGCGTACGCAACCTGCACGGCGGCGTCAGCGGGCTAAAATACTTGCACGACATTCAGATCAGCCCCGACGGACGCCGGCTCTTTGCAGTCGGCTACGGCGACAACTGTCTGGTTGTTTTCAACCGCAGTCAAACAACGGGCGAGTTAACATTTCTTGACAAACGCAAACACGGTCAGACCGATTCCGGCGGTAAAATCACGGCGCTCAAACGACCGCGGGCGCTGGCAATCAGTGCCGACGCCGCCAATGTTTACGTCGCATCGCAGGGCAACAGCTCAATCGGAGTATTCAGCTTTGACAAGGTGTCGGGCGCTCTGCAGTGGATAGAACGAATAAAAGACGGCAGCGGCGGAGTGGACGGTTTGCGCGATGTGCTGGACGTGGCGGTCGCTCCCGACGGCAAACACGTCTACGGCGCGGGCTATGGCGAAGATGAAGTGGCAATATTCAGTCGCGATCTCAACGACGGCAGCCTGACGTATGAAGGCCGTGTGCGCGACGGCGGCGGCGGGGTGGACGGACTTGACGGTGTGGCTTCGCTGGCAGTTTCACCCGAAGGCGCTCAACTTTACGCCGCCGGCATCAACGACGACGCCGTTGCGGTGTTTAACCGCGACATGACGACCGGCCTGCTGACATTTGTTGAACAACAGCGCAACGGCGTGGGCGGCGTCACGGGCCTCAACGGCGCGCGCGACGTCGAATCCGCGGGCGGCGGGCGTCAGGTCTGGGCCGCCGGTCAGCTCGATCAGGCAATTGCGCTGTTTAACCGACGCGACGACGGCACACTTGAATTTGTCGAGGAAATGAACGGCCTGGGCAACATTCAGACGCTGGGGCTGAGCGGCGACAGCCGCCACGCCTACGGCGCGTCGCCAAACTCGGATGCGGTCCATGCGATGTTCCGCAACCGCCAACCTATAGCGTCGAACGACGCGGGTGTATCGGTGAATATCAATTCGACACTTGTCATCAATGTCTTGAACAACGACAGCGACGCCGACGAGCACATGCTGACGATTGACGGTAAAACAGACGGCGCACTGGGCACGGTGGCGATCAGCGGCGGCGGCACAACGGTGACCTACACCGCCGGCGCTACGGATGGAGCGGATCAGTTTGCCTACACAATTGTCGACGGCCACGGCGGCAGTTCCACGGCGACGGTCTCGCTGGCGGTCGTCAATAGCAAACGCTCAGCCGATGAGTTTCAAGTCGGCGGCGAGTCTTCGGACCTTGCGCTGCGCGTCGGTCCCAATCCCCTGCGCGATCATCTGAGAGTCGAGTTTGAACTGGCGGAACATGCGGTGGTGGAATTGGCGCTGATCGACATGCGCGGAGCCGAGGTGGCGCGACTGGAGGCGGGGCCTCGCGCGGCCGGCGCCCACGCCATCGAATGGGACATCGCAAACCTGCAACTTCCCACGGGCGCCTGCACGCTGGTGCTGCGCGCCGACGGCGCGCAGCCGCGCGAGGCCGCCGCGGCGATTCGGATTATAAGGTAGTAGATAAGAGCTGTGAGCCCTAAGGGCTCACAGCTCTTTTTTTCAGCTTCTATCTGAAAGCCTTCTCCAGATAACGCTCCGCCAGCTCGTGCGAGTTCTGATACTCCTCCAGATCCAGCACCCGCTCGTACTGCTTGCGCGCATCGTCGCGACGCCCCAGGCGGTCGTAAATCTGACCGACTTTCAATACGGCCAGAACCTGGAAACCCGAGTCTTCGTCCTTTTCCTCGTCGATGCGCTCACTGAAGTACTGCGACTTGCTCAAATACTTGAGCGCCATTTCATTGTCGCCGCGGATAAACAGGCTGTTGCCGATGTAATACATCGATTCGCGCGCCAGAATGGCGTCGTAACCCAGCTCCTTGGCGATGCAGCGCCGCAGGATTTCGCGCCACTGTTCTTCGGCTTCGTCCTGACGCCCCAGACGCTGGTTGCTGCGCGCCACGTATTTGTGGAAGAGCGAGTTGCGCGGATAGCGCTCGAATAGTTCGCGCGCCGAGTTGAGCGACTTGCTGTAGTCGCGTTCAAAGCGGTAAAAGATGTGCATCAGCGTCACTTTGGCTTCGATCTTGGCATAGCGCGCCTTGTCGGCCGCCAGCTCCAGCTCCATCATGCCGCCGCGTTTATCGCCCGGCGGAAGAAACCACATCAGCGGCTTGACGGCCGGATAACGCTCCGGAATTGCCGCGGCAAAGTAGTGGTACACACCGATTCCCAGCATGACATCGCTATTCCCCGGGGCCAGCTTCCACGCCTCCTGCACGATCCCCAGCGCTTCATTTCCGTCCGAGGCCGCCCGCACCCACTGTTTGCGCTCCACGTAGTAGCGGCCGCGATAACCGAGAATGCCGCCTTTAAAAAACAGCCCCACGATGTCGCCCGAATTCTCATCCAGCAGATCGTCGCACAGGTCTATTACCGTATCGACTTTGGTCAGAAATCGTTCATCCAGCGCAAACGACCGTTTGTTCGTGGAAATGCGCCACCAGTCGACCATCGCGTCCATAAAATATCCGACTGGGTGGCTGGGGTAGAGCTGCTTGACGCGTGCAAAATGCGTCTCGGCGCTGTCGAACTGCAGGTTGTAGATATGGTCGATCCCGCTCAGCACGAGCGAATCGGCTTCGGCGGTCATCAGCGCCCACTGCGCCTGTGCCCGGTGATTTTGCAGGCCGGGAACGCTTGCCAGCAATGCAAACAAAAAAGCTGCGATGATGGTCGCGCGTTTTCCGGGCTTTTTTGTGAGTATGTTCATATGGTTTTTCCGGGCATTATCCAGCCGGGAACGGGCCGTATTACCCCTGTAAAGTCGCTTGCTGCGCCGGACAGCATGATTCCAATACATTTTGATCGCCACGAAGTTTCACGCATCATTTTCCGCCTGCGGTAATCCGACGTCGCCGCGGAACCTCAATCCAAGTCGGCGCAGGTCTGCCAAAATTGCACAATTCCGGGCTTTGCTGCGGCAGTTTGCCGTTCGTTGCTCTCCGGCCTCCTGCTTTTTTCTTTTGTTTGTCATGCGGTTGGAAAGTCAGCGTCCGTGCACAGCCGCGAGTCTTGCCTCCCGCAAGCGCCGCCTGAAATCGCGTGCCGCGAGAACCGGATCGCGCAAGCGCTCAAGGCGCGGGACAAACAAGAGAGCAAAAATCATCAGAATCAAAGTGAGAAAGACACTGCTTTCGGGTCCGCCTCCGAAAGTACCGCTAAGCCATTCAAGCCAGGACAAGGAGTCGTCCAATTGCAGATCGTACAGTCCGCCGCCGCGTACGTGCCCGCCGCCGAGTGGAACACCCGAATTGATTCTGGCGCTCAGGCCCCACCAAAACTGGAACACGATCGGAAACCACAGACTGCGGGTACGCACTACCGTCGCCGCCATGAGTACACCCAACAGGCCGCTGTTGAGCAATGCAATCGGCGTGTCCAGGGAAAGATGAAAGTTCGTCATGACTCCGGCACAGGCTGAAATCGCAATGCCCGTTGCTGCGCCGAAACGCTCGACCAAGACGAGCAGGAATATCCCGCGGAACAAGAATTCCATGCTGATCGGACCGAGAAACAGGGCGAAAATTTCCTGTACCGGAGTCCCGCGCGGTGCAAAAAAGTGGTACATCGAGCTGTCGCCCGCGTCTTCGTGGGTCGCCAGAATCAACGTCATCCAGAGAAACAGAACAAACAGCGGAACTGCAAATGCGATCGCAGTCAGGCGTAAATTCCGCCCGCTCAAACGCAGCCCAAGCATTCCGCCGCAGCCGATACCAAACCAGCGACTGAGAAGCAGGCCGGCAAGTAGCACAGAAAAACCGATGTGAAAGTGGAAATCAAAGGGCGGAAACGCCCATGCGAGCGGCACGCAAAACAGACTGCTCAGCAGCGCCAGCGAGACCAGCCTACCCAGCCAGTGCACGCGCAGCAGGTACTCCAGCCGACTCATCTCCGGCAGGGATTCAGTTTGTTGGTTGATTGATTGTTGGACGGAGTCTTGCATTTGCGCCGATGATGTGATCTTTTGACTGCGCCCGCAAAATACCAATTCTGTTTGTCCTGCAGCTTCAGGAGCGAAAACCGTGCACAGCCGCGAGTCTTGACTCCCGCAAGCGCCGCCTGAAATCGCGCGCCGCAAGGACCGGATCGCGTAGATGTTCAAGGCGCGGGACAAACAAGAGAATCAGGCCTAGCAGAAAAGCCGTCATCAGAAGGCCGCCCTCGGGACCGACGCCGGGACCGCCGAGCACCCATTCATAGCCGGCAAAAGCGTAGGCAAATTGCGGGGGCAGTGTTTGTGTTTCTTTCATGACAAACAAGAGGTTGCCAAGCGGAAGACTCAGGCTGAAAGCGTGCGAGAGATTCCAGGCGACGTGAAAGGTAATCGGAACCCACAATGAGCCGCTGCGTTCGACGGCCAAAGCGGTGAACAGTCCGAACAGCATCAAGTTCGCAGTAGCGATAATGCCGGGGGTGAAGTGCATGAAGTGCACGGCCGTAAATGCAATAGTTACAACAGTTACAGCCGCCGACCAACCGAAGCGTCGCGCCAGCACAAACAAGGGAATTCCGCGGAACAGCAGCTCCTCGCCGAGTGCATGGCAAGCCACAAACAGCACCTGCAGAGGACTGACGGACGAGATATGCACACCCGGAATAACCGACGCCGCCACGTCAATGCCTGGTATGAGATCGACAAACCTGAGAATCATCGACGCAGTTGACTGCCACAGACCGCTGATCAAGCTCGCGCTTTCATTGCCCGGCAGTATCGAGCGCAACAGGCCTTCAACCAGAATCAAAAGAAGGCAAAAAAGAAAAAGCACCAGCGAGGTGAGCGCAATCAAGCGCAGATTGCGCAGACTCAAACTCAGGCCCAGCAGACCGCCCCAGCCCAGACCGAACCAGCGGTCCAGCAGCAGGCTGGAGACTATGAGTCCCATGAAAAAGTGCGTTTCCCAGAGAAAAACAGGGAAAACGAGCGCTATGGGCCAGCTAAGAAGCAGGCTTGAAAACATCAGCACAGCCAGGCGTCCGGCCCAGTGCACCCGAGCCAGAAAGTGAACCCGCCCCATCTTGACGTCGGGCGCTGGTACGCCGGAAACGGGATCAGGCACTCTGCAGCGACTGGATGTGTTGCAGAATGTGTTCCTTCATTTTTTCCTCGACTTCCTCGTGCGCGCTGCCTTTGATCATGTACATGAGTTGCGGGCAGTAGGCCGAGTAACCGGTCGCGTCCTGGCGACGAATCAGGATGTCGTAATCCTGCGGATCGGTGCTGTCAAACGTTGCCATCGTACAGAGGTCTCCCGGAGTAAAGAGGCTGAGATCAGCCGACGTAATAGATTGATAATAAATGTGTTATGCTCTCAGTCATCAACTGAAACACCGGCGCGTGCATGCGTCGCCGCAAGTACTTGATTTGCAAAGTCTTCGGCCTGTGACTGCGGCAGCTGTGCTACGAAGTGCGCCGCCGTGTCGTATTCTTCCTCGCAGCTGACAACCACGCCGTCCATCATGCGTTTGAGCAGCGAGATGTCCTCGTAGCTGCAGTCGATCCGCACGGCGCGCGTGAGGTGCACGGCGCTGCGTTCCACTTCATCCAGGCAGTGCTCGGCGGCATCGCCGTACGCGCGCTGCAGTCCGCCGACGCCGAGTTTGGTGCCGCCGAAATAACGCGTCACGACGACAACAGCGTCGAGGACATCGTGTTTTTCGAGCGCGGTGAGAATGGGTTTGCCGGCGCTGCCGGAGGGTTCGCCGTCGTCGGCGGCGCGTTTTTCCACGCCTAGCGGACCAAAGCGCCAGGCAAAACAATTGTGGGTCGCGTCGTAGAATTCCTTGCGCATCGATTCGATAAACTGCATCGCGGCTTCTTTCGTTGTAGCCGGTGCAACAGTCGCGATGAAACGCGATCCTTTTACTTTGATTTCGATGCGGTGCTCATTCCGCACGGTATCATAAGAATCTACAGTCTGTGACGATGGCATAGCCGTCTTCCCCGCTCTCGGATCAAAATCGAAACAACACGACGAACCATGAAGATCGGAATTACCTGTTATCCAACCTACGGCGGCAGCGGCGTGGTTGCCACGGAACTCGGCAAGGCGCTGGCCGAACGCGGCCACGAAGTGCACTTCATTACCTATGCCATGCCGATGCGCCTGAACGACTACCACGACAACATCTACTACCACGAAGTTGAGCTGCCGACCTACCCGGTGTTTGAACACCAGCTGTACACGCTGGCGCTGACCGGCAAGCTGGTGGACGTCGTGCGCTTTGAGAAGCTGGACGTCATCCACATGCACTATGCCATCCCTCACGCGATCAGCGGCTACATGGCGAAACAGATTATTCGCGACAAGTTCGAGACGCGACTGGTCACGACGCTGCATGGCACGGACATCACGCTGATAGGCCTGGAACCCAACTTCCTGCCGCTGGTAAAATTCAGCATCGAGCAGTCGGACGGCGTGACGGCGGTCTCGCGTTTCCTGCGCGAAAAAACGCTGTCGCACTTTTCGATCAGCAACAAAGATATCGAGGTCATTCCAAACTTTATCGACACGGAAGTGTACCGTCCGCGCGAGACGTCGGAGCTGCGGCGTTCGGTAGCGCCCAACGGTGAGAAAGTTCTGCTGCACGTTTCCAACTTCCGCGAGGTGAAACGCGTGCCGGACACGATTGCAATCATGCAGCATGTGCTGAATCACATGCCGGCCAAACTGCTGTTGGTGGGCGACGGACCCGAGCGCGCGGCGGTGGAGCGCCAGTGCCGCGAGCTGGGCATCTGCGAGCATGTGCGTTTTCTGGGCAAACAGAACGACCTGCCGACGATCTATGCAGCGGCGGACCTGATGCTGCTGCCGAGCCAGAGCGAGAGTTTCGGTCTGGCGGCGCTGGAGGCGATGGCCTGCGGCGTGCCGGTGGTGGCGACGAGTTCGGGCGGCATCCCCGAAGTGGTGGTGCAGGGCGAAACCGGCTTCATCGCCGAAATCGGCGACACGGAGCGCATGGGCCGCTACGCGGTCGACATGCTGTCGAATCCCCGGCGTCACGCGATCTACCGCGAGAACGCGCGCAACCGCGCGGTGGAGCAGTACGAGACGGACCTGATTGTGCCGCAGTACGAAGCGCTGTACGAGCGCGTGCTGAACAGCGAACGCGTCGGCGTCTGACGAAAAAAAGAGCTGTGAGCCCTAAGGGCTCACAGCTCCTACGTAGTTTTACGTAGTCGGTAGTTTTCCGCCCCGTCTTCTCCCTCCTTCCGGCCTACTAGAAATTCAGCCGCTTCGCGCCCGCCGACAAACAAAAGCATCATGAAAAGACATTCCTGCGAGCGGGAGTAAGCAAAATCACAGCCTCAAGCCCGGAAAACAGGCTCAAATCGGGCGTTTTACATGGCTGAAAACAGGGCCGAAACGTCCGCGCCACGAGGAACCTGCGCGCCTTTTTTGCGAACGTCCTCTGATCCGAGATTGCAGCGTTCCCAATTGAAACAAGGCCATCTTGTTTGTTTTCAACAAGTTACGAGATGAGCGGATCACGAATTACACACGTTGTATCACACAGATTGCGCCAAATTACGATTGCATGTAAAGAATTGTCAAAGTGATAAGTATCTTGATAGTCAGTCGTAAGCGGTGGCAAGCGTACTTTCGGTCCGACGGGCATACAACCCACACAGCCCGTTGATCGGCAAGAAATGCCTGCCGCAGAAACTCCGTCGAGATCGCACATCATCCGTCGCCTGCCGAGTGGGCGTCAAACGGAAGAAGAGATCGAGCGGTCAAGTATCGGAACGCATACACCCTCAAGCGGGTTTGTGGATCCACGGCAATACAATCGGGCAAATCTTCCAAGTTTCGGTAATTTTTCAGGATTGGCAACACATATGAAACGAAAGCGCACACTTTCGCTCTTCGATGCAATTGGACAATTCAAAAAAACGCAGCGCAAGCTGAACACACTCACCCGATCGGGACGCGAGGGGCTGGACGTCCGGCGACGCACGGCACTGCTGCGCAAACGGCTGGAACGTCTGCGCACGCGCCTGGCACCCTTCCGTTTTGCATTCGGCCGACCACAGGCTGCAATGACGTTTGCAGCGATGCTGGCGGCATCGACCTCGGCGGCGCTGGCGCAACCAAAAATCATCAATCTGGACCCGGCGACCAACGCCTCTCAGGTGGTACAGAACAGCAACCTCACGATCGAGTTCAGCGAAGCGATGAACGCGGGATCGATCGACGCCGACAACATACTGATTTTCGGCTCGCAGTCGCCTTATCGCAGTAACGACGGCGCGTTCAGCGGCAACCCTGTGCGCGTGTTCAATCCGGACGACGACTTTTTTCCGAACGAGATTATCTCCGTGACGGTGACGAACGCCCAGAGCAGCGGCCTGACACCGATCGCCCGTCCGCTGGTATATCAGTTCCGCACCAAAGTCGGCTACGGCAGCGGCGTGTTTTCCAGCACCAGCCTGGGCACCAGCAACACCTATGACGTTGAAATCGGAGATCTGGACGGCGACGGCAACCTGGATTTCATCATGGCGCGGCAGGGCGGCCAGTCTCAGCGCATCTACCTGAACAATGGCAACGGGACTTTTTCAAGTTCGAGCCTGGGCGCGGGCAATTCCGAAGTCGTTGAGCTCGTGGATCTGGACAATGACGGAGATCTGGACGCTGTGATCGGCAACGACAACGGCCAGGCCAACGAACTCTGGTTAAACAACGGCGATGGAACCTTTTCCACGCGCGGCTTCGGCGCCGGCAACACACGCGGCCTGACTGCGGCCGATCTGGACGGCGACGGCGACATGGACGTCATAAACGCCAACTACAGCGGCGGCAACGTCCTGTGGTTAAACAACGGCGACGCCACGTTTGTGACGAGCGCCATCGGCACGGCCAACACTTTCCAGGGTGTGGAACACGGCGACATCGACAACGACGGCGACATGGACCTCTTTTTTGCCGTCAACAACGACCCGCACGAAGTCTGGTTAAACAACGGCGACGCCACGTTCAGCATCTCGACGCTGGGCACAGGCAGTTCGACCGAAGTGACCCTGGGCGATCTGGACGGCGACGGCAACCTCGACGCCATTGTTGTTAACAACTTCGACCAGGCGGCCGACATTTTACTGGGCAACGGCGACGGAACATTCGCCTCATCGACGCTGGGCTCGATGACCGGCCAGGATGTTAAAATGGGCGACATCGACGGGGATGGCGATCTGGACGTCATTTTTGCCGTGAACGGAAGCACACAGACCTTTTTCCTCAACAACGGCGACGGAACATTTGTCAGTTCGGCCAATGTCCAGAGCCAGATGCGCGGCGTTTCTTTGGGCGACATGGACGGCGACGGCGATCTCGACATCGTTTATGTCACCAACAACGGTAATTCCCGCATTCTGTTTAATGCCAATCCACCGAGCGCTTTTGCCGAAGTGCCGGGGCAAAATGCAGGCGGCGTCGCGCGCAACTCCAACATTCAGATCGGCTTCACTGAAGTCATGAATACGGGGAGTTTAACAGTCGATCCCTACCCCACGGCCACCATCCGCGCTTATGGAGCGGAAACGGGACAGATCAGCACCAACGCCGGCGTGAGTTTCAGCAACGGCAACCGACGCATTACCTTAAACCCGACGGCCGACTTCAGGGCGGGTGAAATGATCAGCGTCAGCGTCACGACGAGCATGCTGTCTTCGGCCGGCCTGAACGCGACGCAGGCCTACGTCTATCAATTCCGCGCCACGAGCGGCGTGGCAACCGTGAAGTTTGCCACGAGCAACACGACCTTCGGCGCATCAACCTACAGCGCCGACATGGGCGACTTAAACGGCGACGGCAACCTGGATATTCTGACGGCAAACTTTATCGGCCCGCAGCACATTCAATTCGGCAACGGCGACGGAACCTTTTCCGTCGTCACAGCCGGACCGGCCGTACAGACGGGCGGCGCGGCACTGGGCGATCTTGACGGCGACGGCGACATCGACGCAATCATCTCGCACGTTAACTCGGGCCGCGGCATCTGGTTAAACAACGGCGACGGAACCTTCGTCATGTCGACGTTCGACAGTGCGGGCAACGTCTCGACGGCGGCCATCGGAGACATGGACGGCGACGGCGACCTCGACGTGGTCTTTGCCGGCTCCGGCACGTCAAATGAACGACTGTGGTTAAACAACGGCGACGCAACTTTTGTCGCTTCGACCTTCGGCAACTCACAGAATTCACAGGATATTTTCGTCGGCGACCTCGACAACGACGGCGACCTCGACGTGGTGGTAGGCAACTACGGCGCTGAAAACATCCACCTCAACAACGGCGACGCGACTTTTTCCAGCAGCAATTTTGGCGCTTCCAATACGCTGGGCATGGACGGCGGCGACTTTAACGGCGACGGCAATGTCGACCTGGTCTTTGCACGCAACGGCGCCGCTTCGTACATCTGGCTGGGCAACGGCGACGGAACTTTCGCCAGCTCGAATCTCGGCGCGTCCGGTTCGCGCGGCGCGGAAGTCGGCGATCTGGACGGCGACGGCGACGAGGACATTGTTTTATTCCGCAACGGCGCCGACGAAGTCTGGCTGAACAACGGCGATGCGACCTTTGTTTCCTCCGCCAACGGTTTCGGCGCTTCACTCGGCGGCGCACTCGGCGACATCGACAACGACGGCGACCTTGACGTTTACGCGGGCAACTACTTAAACAACGTCGACCAGATATTCCTCAACCTGCCCAATATTCCGACGGTAACACAGCTGACGCCCAACTCCACGACGGCGACGCTTGACCCGCTGTCCGTAACTTTAACGGGAACCTGGCTGGATGCAACGACGGCAAGTTTAACACACCTGAACTCTTCCGGGCTCCCCCTTGGCAGCAAAACCATTTCTTTGCTTGCCACGTCGGCCACGACATCGATCGCACAGTTTCCGGCGGGCGCGGCCTCAACGGCAGGAACGTTAACTCTCAGCGTGACGACCCCGGGCGGAACAACTTCGGCCTCCTTTACGGTGTTAAACGACACGCCGGTCATTGCGGGCAATGATGTTTCGTTCCCGGAGGACGGTTCGACAACGCTCAACCTGACGCTCAGCGACGTCTCCCCCGGCATTCCGGGACTTGTTGTGATTCCGCCGGTGGCGGACGGCACGACAATTGCGTCCATCACGCAGGTGGGCGGCACGGCGGCGACCACGCAGTTTAACATTGTCGGGGCAACCAACGCAAACGGTTCCGTGCCGTTGACCTTTACGGTGGACGACGGCACGACGACGGCCACGACGACACTTACGGTCACGATCCTGGCCGTGCCTGACGCGCCGACACTCGATCCGATCAGCAAAATCTCAATCCTGCAAAACGGAGTGACCAGCGGCAATCTGGTCATCGGCGATGTGGATACGCCCTTCGGCGCTTTAACCGTAACGGCCACCTCGGCCAATCAAAACCTGATCGCCGACGGCGACATCGTGCTCGGCAGCACTTCGGCCAACACGCCGATCAGTCTGGCGGCGGCATGCGAAACGAGCGGCACGACCCAGATTTTCGTGACGGTTTCGGACGGCAGCGGCTCGACCACCCAGGTGGTGAACGTCTGCATCGACGCGCTCAGCGAAGCGCCGATTTCCGGTTCAACCACGGCCTGTGTCGGCAGCGTGAGCGACTACAGCGCTCTGCCCGCCACGACGAGCGCGAGTCTGGACTGGGAGATCGTCGGCGGCGCGATCCTCTCCGGCCAGGGCACGAGTGAAATCGAAGTGCAGTGGCAGAACACTCCCGGCCAGACCTTGACTCTGATACGCACTTATCCGAACGGCTGCACGACCGCCAGCATCCTCAACCTGAATCTTTCGGCCATTGATGCGCAGGCGGACTACGTGGCTCCGGCCATGGCCACGAGCGTAACGATCGCCGTGTTAAACAACGATTCCGGTGCGGGACTCAGCATCACCGCGCTGGAAAATCCGGACAACGGCACGGCGAGCCATGCCGGCGGCGTGGTGACCTACACGCCGGACAACGGGTTCTCGGGCACGGACGTGTTCAGCTACACGATAACAAATGACGACGGATGTACGGCCACAGGCGCAATCCTGGTGGCGGTGCCGGAAGACGCCGCGCGCGTCAACCTCGAATTCATTGAAGAATACGTCAACCGCGACGGCGCGATCCGCGGCCTGAACGGCGCAATCGCGGCACGCGTAAGCCTGGACGGCAAGTTTGTGTACGTGGCCGGGTACTTCGACCACTCGATAGCAATCTTCAGCCGGAACACTACGACGGGCGTCCTGACGTACGATAGTCGCGTGCGCAACGGCTACAACGGTGTGAGCGGTCTGAAGTACGTGCATGACGTACAGATCAGCCCGGACGGGCGCTGGCTCTTTGCCGTCGGCTACGGCGACAACTGTCTGGTGGTCTTCAGCCGCAATGAAACGACGGGCGAGTTAACATTCCTGGACAAACGCAAACACGGCCAGACGGATTCCGGCGGTCAAATCACGGCGCTTAAACGCCCGCGCACCCTGGCGATCAGCCCGGATGCTTCGAGCGTCTATGTGGCTTCGTACTACAATCACGCAATCGGCGTTTTCAGCTTCGACAACGTCACCGGTAACCTGCAGTGGGTTGAACGCCAGAAAGACGGCAGCGGCGGCGTTGACGGTTTGCGGCAGATCCTGGATGTAGCGGTCTCGGTCGACGGCCTCCACGTTTACGGCGCCGGATACGGCGAAGATGAAATTGCCATGTTCAGCCGCAATGTGAGCGATGGAAGTTTAACGTTTATCGGCCGCGTGCGCGACGGCGTCGGCGGCGTGGACGGCATTGCAGGCGTCGCCTCTCTGACCTCCTCGACCGACGGCGGGCAAATCTACGCGGCAGGTATCGACGACGATGCCGTAGCGGTGTTTAACCGCAACAGCAGCACCGGCGACCTGACCTTCGTTGAGCGTCATCGCGACGGCATCGACGGCGTCGAGGGCCTCAACGGCGCACGCGACGTTGAAGCTTCCGCCGGCGGACGCCAGGTCTGGGCTGTGGGACAGCTGGACCAAAAGGTGGTTCTGTTTAACCGCAACATGGACGGCACACTCGATTTTGTCGAGGAGCTGACCCCGAACATCGGCAATGTTCAGTCGCTGGGCCTGAGCGCCAACAGCCAGTATGGCTACGCGGCTTCCCCGGGCGTCGACGCGGCCAATGCGATCTACCGCAACCGCCAGCCGGAGGCGGCGGACGACGCCGGTCTCTCGGTTAACATCAACTCGCCGGAAGTCGTGAGCGTGCTGGACAACGACGAGGACGCCGACGGACACGTGATGACGGTTGACAGTAAAACCGACGGCACACTGGGAACGGTAGCCATTACCGGCGGCGGCACAACAGTGACGTACTCGGCCGGCGCCGCGACCGGGGCTGATCAGTTTACTTATACGATCATCGACGGCCACGGCGGCAGCTCGACGGCAACGGTTTCGATTGCGGTTGTTAACACCAAACAGTCGCAGGGCCAGACCAATACATCCGGTGCACAGGCGGACGAACTGGCGCTGCGCGTCGGTCCGAACCCTCTGCGCGACAGGCTGAACATCGAATTCAACCTGCCGGAAAAAGCTGCGGTTGAAGTGGCGCTGATCGATCTGCGCGGCTATGAAGTCGCGAAGCTCAACGTCGGCGCTCGCTCGGCCGGCGGCCAGGTGATCAGCTGGAACCTCAGCGAGCTCGAACTGCCCACGGCCGCCTACACCCTGGTGTTGCGCGCCGACGGCGCGCAGCCGCGCGAGGCAAGCACTGCAGTTCGAATCGTGAAGTAAAACAGTAGCAACAAATCTGTTAATCATCAAAGGGATGGCCTGGTTTCAGGTCATCCCTTTTTGTTAAGGCGCAGTTTTTTGAATTGAGTCAATGCATCCAAGTTATGAGTCTTATGGCTCCTACGCAATTTGGAGAAGTTCCGCTCTATACCCAACAACCAACAAAACAATCAGAATAAGAATCTGCGAGCGGGAGTGAGCAGGACGCCGCACTTAAACAAGGTCCCCTGGCGGTGCTCCCACGACCATCCGGCGAAAGTGCAAACATCAACGGCAGCAAAAGTACCAACAGCCACGTTGGAACTGCCGGGAGGCTCAACTCCCAGCCTGAATTCAAGTGCCTGTTAAAAGTCCGGGCATTCGACATAGGAGCTATCCTGGATTGTCAATCGAAGTTCGCCATCCACATAGTGCGAAACATACATGATCCTGAGACAGGTTTGATTAAACACCTCGTCTCCAAACTCCAGATACCTGTCCTCAAAGTCGGGATATTCCTCCTTCCATCGTTTAACAACACGCCACTCGCCGTCGGCAAAGGCAAGGCTGTCGTCCCGTGTCACAATTCCTTCTCTCGATGTTTGATTGTGGTGAATCAGGCGGTATTGGCCGTCAAAAAGCTCATACTCCCAGGTGCTGGAGCATGCATAGTGACAGCCGACAACAAAGGACATGCGCTTGTTAACGGTGTCCATTTCAAGGTAGCCGGAGTTTTCGCTAATAATCGGGTCATAAACATAGTCGCGGCCATTGCCGCTGTTTAACCAGAAGTGGTAGTCACTGATGCCGTAGATTCCGGATGACGGGCTCTCCCACATCAGGTCGGGCGCACCATCATAGTTGTAGTCGGATACGGTAAAACAGGTGTCGTATTTCTCGTCTTCCATGTAGTGCCAGGAGCCCCAGGGCTGTTCTCCGTAGGGACTTATTAAACGAATCGGAAATGCCGCGAACGTGCCGGAAGCGGATGTGACACAGGCGTATTCGTCTCCGACATCAGGATTGAGTTTATCCGGATCAAGCGACAGCGCCAGATTAAACACGTACTCCGACTGTTCGGCGTCGTTTTGGGCAGCTTCACCGTTTCGGATCGGAGCGGAAGCACTCGCGGTGAGCGCCAGCACGAACAAACCAACAGTGCAGCATACAACGAATACATTGCGCACACATGCAAAGTACAAGCCAGGCTGAACTACCATCTTACAACCAACTCTCGCGATAATTGTGTTAAGTACTGCCGGGACAACAGACATCGATCGGGACTAATCTTCACCTTTGCATATTTACTGCTCAGAATTTTTCTCGACCTGGTGTTTAACCGACGCCTCGATCAATTCCTGCAGCACATCCATGTTGACGTCGTCGAGTTTTTTAACATAGAGGCAGGACTTGCCCGTTTTGAACTTACCCAGCTCGGCCAGATAATCGCGGTAGGCTTCAAAGCCGTCCATGATGTACATCGTCAGATTCTGTTTGCGCGGCGAAAATCCGACGTGGAACCAGTCGCCTTCGCGGCCGCTGGCATACTTATAGTGGTAGTTGCCGAAGCCGACAATACTCGGCCCCCACATTTTTGGCTCATCATTGGTGACTTGTTTCATCACTTCAATCAGCACGCGGCAGTCGGCCTGTTTCTGTTTGTCTTCAACGCCGTCGATAAAGGCATCGACGCTCAGATCGGTTTTTGTCGTTTTATTGGCGGACATGTCACTCCCCGGAAATGTTAATAAATGCAGGTATTTCCGCGACTGCAGAATTTATGGCAGGCAGGTGCGGAGCGCGTGTATGTGTGTTCGGCCGGGAGGCTTAAAATAGGAAATTCGGGAGAAAGACGGGCAAGAAAGATGTGTGGGGGAAATCGCGACTTCCCCAATTTTCCGTATCTTCCCGCCGAGAGGCCTTAACAAACTGCCGGCGCGTGTGCGAGCGCGTCCGCACTACCCCTGGATCGTTTCCATGAGTCTCCCTAAACACCCGGCCTGCCTCCTGTGGAGTCAGTTCCGCCTTGAGCGCTTCGCTTGCCTTTTGTTCGTCTTTGTTGTTGTTTTCGCAACTGTTGAATTCTCAAATGCTCAACTTTGGGCGCAGGCATATACACCCAAAGACGGCATTAAAGTCATTGACGACATCAGTTATTACACGGGCGAAGACGCTGACAGCGATAAACACAAACTCGATCTATATTTACCTGAAAATGTTAAGGACGGCCCCGTAATGCTGTGGATCCACGGCGGCGCGTGGGCGTCCGGCAGCCGCAAACAGGAAAGTCTGATAGCCAAACAGTTTGCCGACAGAGGTATCGCCGTTGCGGTGATGAGTTATCGCCTCAGCGCCGGAAGTTGGATCAGTCCGTCGCTGCCCGACAGCGGTGTCGTGCATCCGGCGCACATCATCGACGTGGCGCGCGCTTTTGCCTGGATGTACAAACACGCCGCCGAGTACGGCTGGTCGGATAAAAAACTCTTCGTGAGCGGCTATTCGGCCGGCGGTCACCTCTCCGCCCTGCTGGCTTCCGACCCGCGTTACCTGGCGGAACAGGGATTAAACATTTCCGACATCTGCGGCGCAATTCCCATCGCCGGCGCTTACGACATCGAACACTACTACCAGCAACTGCTGCCCGAGCTGGGACAGAAAAACACGGAAGCACATATTTTCGGAGTTTTCGGTCCCGAGGAGACGCTCAACGAAGCAGCGCCGCTGACCTACTTAAACGCCGACAACGCGCCAATGCTGGTTATTTCCGAAAGCCAGACCTTCGGTTATACCGCCGTCTACGAGGAAGCAGTGATCAACGCGGGCATCGACCACATCCAGTTTGTGCACTACATGAACAAAACGCACAAAACGCTGTATGAAAACATGCAGGAAGACGACAGCCGTGCTGATGCGCGCATAGTGGAGTTTATCAAGGAGCGTTGTGGCGCGGCGCAGTGAGTCGGCAACCAATGTTCCTCAGGAAGTTTTTGCGGATGAATGATCAGTTGAATTTGGCGGTCGCCCGGTTCTGCTTCTGAATATTTCTCCTGGACGGTTTGTTCTGTATTGTCGCGGGATTCCAGGCCGGAGTACCTCAGTATCGTCGAATTCATTCCATTTGTGGACTTCTCCCTGCTGCAGGACTGTCAACAGGCAGCTGGCTACGACTTGCATCGTGCACATTTTGGCATAACGGATTCAACTAATACTTGATATTATTGAGACTTCGGGTGTAATTTTACCGCAGAGTTTACAACAACACCTGCGAAAGAGTGATTGATGCTGCGAGTAAAGAATCAGGAAGAGTTTGAAGTTCTCGAGTCTGCGGTGCGCACCTATGTGTTCAGACATCGCGGCAAGAATCTGGTAATGCGGCCGACGTTCAAGGAGTTGGTTGAAGTAGTTTTTGCGGTTATCAATCGAGCCGGTGTCTGGGGCGATATTGTTTACAATGAAGACGCAACGGACCAACACATCGAAACCATACGGCACATTCAAAATTTTGACGGACCGCCGCAGACTATCGGTTACCCTCAAATCGCCAATACTGACCAAAAATACTTGAGCGATATCAGCGACGAACTGTTTCTTAACTCCTTGATCAAGAATTATCCGGACGCGTTCAGTTTCCCACACATTCGCGCACTCTGGACGCTCCTGCCGGTATTGATGTTTCGGGCCCAAAACAGAGCTGAAGAATTCAAGAATTACAATCCCGAACAGGATATTCTGGACTTTGTTAAAGAGTATCCGTTCTTTGTGGGGGAATTTGAGAAGAATTCTTCTGCGGATTCAAGTTCTGTCTCGAGCAAGGAAAAAATCGAATCAAAGCGGGAGTTTAATTTTGACTATCAAATCTGGCTGATTGGAACCGGCGCCAAAGGAGAATTCTGGAATGATTTTATGGATCAGAACATCATCGCATTGGGATGGGACGATTTAGACAACTTCACATCGTACAGTTCGCTTTCTGAAATCCGAAAAGCATTAAAGTCGGTTGCACCCGACGCATCCAACAGAAACCGGGCATCTGAAATCAGTGAGTTTGAAAGCCAGATCAAACTCGGTGACTTTGTATTTGCAAGATATGGGACCAGTCTGCTCGGCCTGGGCATTGTACTGTCGGCCTACCAATACAGAGAGCACGGTCCTCTGAAGCATTTTCGCAGGGTTGTTTGGATTAACACAGATGCAAAAGCTCTTCCTTCGGACAGTGGCATTAGCCAGGCCGAACGCTTCACGCTCAGGAAACTAACCCGGAACAAAAACAATTACGAAAAGTTAAGAGAGTTCGTCGAACATACCTGTAATCAAACCGGTCCTTCCGGGATAAGATATTCCGGATCACCGGACGAAGCCGAGCAGGGTCAGATCGACAGCACAACCGAGACCGACAAAGCTCCAACTGGTCAGGCAGCAAAAGACGGCCGCTCTCCCAACCATTGGTGGTTAAACATTGGCAAACCAGAGTGGTACAAAATCCTTGCAAGCGATTCCGACACCTGGACAATTACAATCCCGGAAACGAACTTCACAGGTCAAAGTATCACGCGCCATGTGAACCAGGGGGACAAGATCGTAGTGTACCGCACCGCCCCTGAACACAAAATGGCGGGAATTCTCACTGTAGTTCAAAAAATGGGCAACTCCGGCACTGGTCAAGACTTTGTGGTAAATGTAAGTGCCAGAAAGTTTCCCGGCGCAAGTCACAATGTCATACGTTACCACGAGGATCTGTCCAATCTTAAGCCAATCAAGTCGCCACAAGGAAAACTGTTTAAGTTGAGCGAAGAAGAGTACGAAACAATTCTAAGCCTGGCCGATACCACGGACGACGATGCCTCTACGGCGCTTCCCGCTTACAGCATCAAGGATGAACTCGACAAGCTCTTTGTAGATGAAAATTTCATCGACAATTGCATCAACAACCTTAAACGCAAAAAGAACATTATTCTGCAGGGACCGCCGGGCGTCGGCAAATCGTACATCGCCAATAAACTCGCCTGGGAACTGATCGGCCGCAAAGACGACAGCAAGATCGCGCGCGTGCAGTTTCATCAGTCGTTTGGATACGAGGAGTTTATTCACGGATACCGACCTGCCGCCAAAGGCGGTTTTGCGCTGCGGCCTGGTATTTTTCTGAAGTTTGTCTACGAGGCCCATGCCAAGCCCGGCACGCCGCACGTTTTTATCATCGATGAAATCAATCGCGGCAACCTGAGCCGCATTCTCGGCGAGTGCATGTCGACAATCGAACACGACAAACGCAATGAAGAACACGGCGTGCAACTGCTGCACACCGCAAGCCACGAGCCTAAATTCTGGGTTCCCGACAACCTATACATTATCGGTATGATGAACACGGCCGACCGCTCCATCAGCCTGGTCGACTACGCCCTGCGGCGGCGATTTGCTTTCATCGACATGGAACCGCAGTTTGATTCGGACAAATTCAACACTTTGCTGAAAGTCGGTTCCGACGAAGAGAAAACACAGATCAAGGACCGGTTCAAAGAATTAAACAAACAGATAGAAGGCGAGCTGCGCCTCGGCAAGAATTACCTGATCGGGCATTCGTATTTCTGCACGGAAAACGGCCTGCCCGAGGGCAAAACTTTTGACAGATGGTACAACGAGATTATTGAACACGAGATCAGACCGCTGCTGCACTCTTACCTGCCGGATGATCATGATGGCGTTGAGGATTTGTTGAAGATGAGAAACAGCCAACAATCATAGCGCTGACGGTAAATGTCAAAGGACAAAACTTCCATCCCGATCCAGAACATTTTCCACATGCTGGCATATGCATGGGATTGCCTGCCCGAACTTGGAATCATCAATGTCGATGAGTTAGACTTCCACGACGTGCCAAATCTCTGCGCAGACGTGCTCTGCCGCGGCGTCGAACGCCTGTTTAAAATAGGCTTCGACAAAGTGTATACCGACAGACGTGAATTAACCGACAATCCGCGTGGACGCATCGACTTCAAAGACAGCCTCAAACATCTGCACGAAGGCGTACCCAGACTGGTCTGTGAACACTCCGAACTGAATCGCGCCACACTCCCCAATCGCATCATTTACAGCACTCTGCGCCATATGCAGTCAAATCCGGAAGTTGGGTACAGCTACGCTGACCAGTCCGGCAAAACCAGACGTATTTCGAAGATACAGGTAAACATTACCAGGCTGCTGGCGGGATTCAGCGGCATTGCGCCCGTTGACCTGACGAAGGCATTCCAGCAGCGGCCGCGCGTGGCGCACAACGCGAACTTCTACCATTTCCTCCTGCAGATCTGCCGCTTTTACATCGACAACACGCTGATGCGGAACGCGGCCGGCCGGCGTATGTTCAGTGAATTCGACGTTCGCAATGAACACAAAATGCGCAACCTGTTTGAGCAATTCATCCGCAACTTTTACTATCGCAGACAACGAGAATTCACGTGTATCCCAGGCAGGTCACATCTTAACATTGAGTCGCGTTTTCGCAACATCGAAAATGGCTACGATCCATTGCCAAATATGCGCGCAGACGCAGTGCTGGTGTCCGACCATAAAATCATTATCATTGAGTGCAAATTCACAAATCAGGGCCTCACGCTGAGGCGAGGTGATGTTGGATACAGCCCCAAACGCGAGCACGTCTACCAACTTGATGCCTACATTCAGAACTATCAACAGCGTGATGAGAAAAACCGCAATATTGAAGGCATCCTGCTTTACCCGACGATCAATGAAAACGTCAAACACACAGGCCGGTATGCAGCGAACGACAGCCCTGAATGCAGCCCGACCCAAAGTCTGTCAGTAAACACTGTTAATCTTGCCGACTCGTGGGAAGCAATTGAACAACAATTGCTGAACATGGTCAATAGCGATGAACCGCTCAAAGAAGTACTACCGGCTTGAACGTTCAAGCCCACTGACAAACAAGAAGAAAACAGGCCAACGATCAGATAGAATTCGGAGTTTGTACAATGAACAAGGATGACAACAATAACCGCACAAGTGATGACGCAATCGTCGGAACATTCGGCAATATCGCCTTCTGGGTCAGTGACGTGGCCAAAAGTCGGCACTTCTTCTCGGATATTCTCGGCATTCCCGAACTGGCCGCGCGCGAAGGCGCCAAACCATTTGTCTTCTACGGCAATCCCGCCACGTTCACCTTTTCGATTAACAAAGGCGATGTTAAATCCGCAAAAAATGGCTGGACAAAATGCCCCTTTGATCCGACTTTAAACGACGACTGGAAACCCTACATGACAATCTATGTCAACAATCTCCAGGCTGTCATCGACAGATGCAACAACGAAGGAATTCCCATGCGCCAGGACGAGCCCTTTTCACTTGGTGAAGGTTTCGGGATTTCGGTTGAAATCAAAGACCCCGACGGCAATACCTGGGCGGTGACGCAGCGTTGATTTCGCCCTTGTTTATCGCAGCACTAAAAGAAAAAGAGCCGCCGATTTAACACCGACAGCCCTTTAACAGTTCAGCAAGTAAACACCTGAACACCAGACTCAGTCCACAAGCACAAAACTCGCAGTCTCAAGTCTGTCGCCCTGCTGCAAACGAACGTTGTACAGGCCCGCCGTCAGCTTTTGCGTAGGCAGTACAAAACTGTTCTGCCCCGCGTGCACCTCGTGCACGGCGCGCATCAGCTCGCGGCCCTGAAGGTCGCAGATCGTGATCGACAAGGTTCCGGCTTCCGCCGCTTCGAAGTCAAGGCGTGCAGAACCGCCGCCGGCAACCGGGTTCGGTGAAATGTTAAGTCCCGGCGCGTCAGTTGCAACGGTTTCACTGTCGCTGCCCTGTTTCGGTTGGTACCAGCCGACGTATTGCCCGTCGCAGATCTGCTCCCAGTCGAGAACTTCGGCATAGTCGAACCAGACCTCAAAACCTTCGGCGTAGAAATTCTGATCAACCTCGTGCCAGTCGTAGTCCGGCGTTTCGTAGGGATCGGGACTGCGCACGTAATCGCAGCCGGTTTTGCCGACCATGTTGGAGCGCAGAAGCCAGTGGTCGTCCGTGCCCGTGAAAGGCCCCCATCCCGCCATGTAGTAGCCCGGATCCGTCAGCGCCGGCACATAGTTTGTTGCGGCGACAGCGCGGACACCATCGTACTGATCTTCCCAGCCATATTGGCGGTAGTCGAGCGGAATGCCGAGAAACTGATCGAGCAGCATGAAAAAACCGTCGGTAAAACCGGAGAAATTCACCTCGCCCGCTTCCCCGACTACGACCAGGTTGTCGTCGTAATTGTTGTTGGTAATAAACCAGCCGATCGCATCGCCCGGCGCGCCGGTGGCATAGGCGTTCGCCGCGAACAATGCGCCGGTAAAAGGATCGAGTGCGGCTACGTATACGTCGCCGCCGAAAGCGCTGTTTTCATCGTAAACGCCCGTCGCATATGCAACGCCGTTTTCATGCACCACAACCGTGTTGAAGCGGTCGAATGTTTTGTCGCTGCCGTAGTGCTGCGACCAGGTTAAAAAGCCGGCAGGATCAAGTCCAAAAGCCCAGGCCTGACGTGAGAGCGTGCCGCCGATTTCAACATCCGATTCGCCGACGACGATAAAATTGCCGCCCTCAATCTCGCGAATGCAGCGCGCCGCATCGTAGTTGGGCGTGCCGTACATGTACGACCAGTTAACAGCGCCGGAGCCGCCGTCCAGATTAAACACAACGGCGTCCATCGATCCGAAACCGAGACCGGGATATTCGCCGTGGCCTGCGACAACAATATCGCCTGTGCTCGTTTCTATCACCGAAGCGCTCATGTCGACCCAGTCGTCTTCACCGGCCAGCACGCGCGCCCAGATCAGCCCGCCGGACGGATCGGTCCGCGCCACGAGGATGTCGCGTCCCGCACCCAGACTGAAACCTATCACCGCGGTTGTCCAGACGCGATCGCCGTTTTCACATTCGTATATCGACATTTCGTACTCGGCCACCTGTACGTCATAAATGTGGTCAATGATCGGCCCCAGCAATGGATCGCTCAGGACGATGTGCGGATAAGGACCGTTGGCCGGATCCGCGTACGAATATGTTAATCCGATACTGAGAGCCTCATTTGCCTCCGTGTTGACGATATTATAGGCGCGATCGTCCTGATCCGGCGTGCCGTGAATAACTTCCGTAATCCAGCTTTGTGCCGCCAGCGGCGATGCGCCGAACACAACGGCAAACAGCAAAGCGCACAGCAAGGCGCTGCATGCATTGATTTTCATACAATCTCCAAAAAAGCGGTTAAACAATCGTGGTTCATCGTACAATCCGCGCGGCCTCACAGGTTTCACTGCTCGCTGCGGCTGTACATCATACTGCCCGGCCCTCGTGGCGGACACTGCGGGCGGACTTCAACAATAAGCCGCCGAAACAGTTCGGCGGCCCGATTCTCAATTAAACATCACCTGGTGCTTTTACTCGACAAAGATGATATTGGCCGATTCAACCGACGAGCCCGCCTGCACGCGGACACTGTATACGCCGCTGGTCCAGCTCTGCGTCGGCAATGAGATGGCGCTCTGTCCGCTGCGGATCGTATACTCCGCACGCAGCACTTCGCGGCCCTGCACATCGCTGACCGTTAACAGCACGCTTTGTTCCTGGTTGCTGTTAAACTCAATGCGTGCGACCTGACCGCCCGACACGGGATTGGGGGCAACATTGAACTGCGGAATTGAGACCTGAGTACCTTTAACATCCAGCCCGGCTTTAAGCGCATTCGGTGCGACGTACATGCCCGGGCAGATGGCATCCCACTGGATCTGCTCTTCAAACTCCAGTTTAACTTCTTTGCCTTCATAGTAATCCGTCTGGTCGGTAAACTGCTCTTCGAACCGCTCAATGCGCACCGGATCCGGGTTGAGGATGTCATCGCAGCCGGTTTTACCCACCAGGTTTGTGCGCAGCAGCCAGTGATCATCGGACGTGCTGCCATGCGGCGTCCAGCCCGCCATGTAGTATCCGGCCTGCGTCACGGCCGGCTGCCCCTCGGTTGGTTCAATCGTACGCGTCAGATCGTCAACGTTTAACGTGCCGTAGTGGCGATACATGGGAGGAATGCCGAGCGCCGGGTCGAGCAGCATGAAAAACGCATCCAGATTGCCCGAGTTATTAACTTCACCCGCCTGCCCGGTTACCACGAGGCGCTCGTTATCGACAGCGCGGTTAATAAACCAGCCGCCGGCCTGCCCGGGTGTGCCGACGGCATAAGCGTCCGCCACAACCTGAATGCCGGTCGTCCAGTCAAATGCCACCACAAAGATATAGGAGGCGAATGTCGACGCTTCGTTGTAAACACCGGTGGCGTACATCAGGTCGTTGCCTTCAACATACACCGATGTGGAAAACCCGTCCACTGTGCTTTTGTCGCCGTAGTGCTCCGACCACAGCAGCGCGCCGCCGGCGTCAATTGAAAACGCCCAGGCCTGCACGTCAATCACACCGCCAAGATCCACTTCCGTCTGGCCGACCACCACAAAGTTGCCGTCGGGTAGTTCGCGGATACAACGCCCCGAGTCAAAAAAGTCGCCGCCGTAAAACTGCGACCAGTTAACATTTCCGCTGCCGCCGTCCAGGTTAACGACGAAGGCGTCGGTATTGCCGAAACCCGCCGGATCGCCCGTCACACCCGTGACGTAGATTTCCTCATTGCTCGCTTCAATGATTGAAGTGCTGTAGTCGGCGTCGCCATTTTCCAGTCCAATCACGCGCGCCCACAGCACGTTCCCGCTGATATCGGTGCGCACCACCAGCACATCGACGTTGGAACTGAAACCGTTCACACCGGTCGTCCATATGTAGTCGCTGTTTTGACATTCAAAAATTGACATCTCAAATTCGGCGACTTGAACATTGTATACCCACTCGTTTTTGGCGCCGAGCAGCGCGTCGCTTAACACTACGTGCACATTCGGGTACGTCGTGGGATCGCCGAAACTGCTTGTCAGGCCGATACTCAGCGCTTCCTGAATCTGTGTGTTAACAAGGTTGTAGGCGCGTTCCCGGCCACTGTCACCGCGCACCACTTCGGTAATCCAGGACTGCGCCTGAAGCGAAACGGCCGTACATGCAAGTACCAGGCTCAGCAAACCACATTTGAACAAAGAAGCTTTGAAAAACATGACAACTCCAATTAAATACAAAAGAAGGTTAGCGCAGTGTTCTTGACACGCAAACCGGAACACGCGGAATGCGCGCGGGCAGTAGTATGATGATCGCTCGGCTATGCCGGCTCTTCAATCCATTTTTGTTAACCGTCGAGCTACAGGCTCTCAGTTGTTGAGCAGTTGTAAACCGGCAATGCATATAGCTTGAATGCCGTTTCCAGTATTATTTGCGGCAATGCGCCGGTTAGACGGCGATGCCCACATGCGCAGTCTGGGTATAATGATCCCATCGCCGCTCCGGCCGGTGCTTTCGGACTTTAACCCGGTACATCTGCAAACAGACATTCATGGGATTTCGGAAGAACAGGAACGTCGCGTATGTACCGTGTTGAAGTCGGATTGTGCTTCCAGCGGAGTTCCGCATTGTGTTTAAGTGGCGCGACCAGCTACAAGCGGACACCGGCAAGACAGGCTGTTGTTTGAATGGATAAAAATGCCGCGAAGCGGCGAACAGGCGGCAGCAAGACTTTAAGCAGAGGTGAATTGCAACCGAAGATCGATCGGCAGTGAAGTGCGTCGGTTGAATCACTAAGTCGCCGAGAAGATGATGATTCCGGATGAAACACGCAAACAAATTTTGTCGATTTAACGTCCCGCTAATATTCAGTCGCGGCATTCGTAATAAAATGCTGTTAAACTCCTCAAATTTCAGGGCGGGCGCGGCACATGCATAACTTCGACATCTCTCCGCGTGACAAACAAGATTGTCGGAAAAGGACGAAGGAGCAATCGGGTCGACGCTTCCCGATTTTCCACGTGCAAAGCGCGTATCCAGATAAGGCACCGGCTGTTCACCGACTTTTCGGCGGCTATTTTGTATACTGCGCCAGGAAGTCACGCCCGCGATTCCACCAAACCGGGACATCGCGGGCCGTAAAAACATCTCGTCCTGCTCTCTGAGTCATGATTCAGACTGATGAAATTCGAAGTTTGCGGCAGGAGCTTGCCGCGGCCGAAGGCCTGGAACGCATTCGTATCCAGGCTGAACTGGTCGCGCTGCTGGCGCTGCGCAATCTGCAGGAAGCTGAAGCGGTGCTGACGGAAGCAGAAGCGGCCTTTGAGAATTTCCGCGACGGCGATGACAGCGGTTCTGCGGCCTGTATCCGTACTCGGGCCGCCCTGCTGCGCGCACGCGGCTGGCATTGGGAAATGAATTTCAAGCTGATCGAAGCCGGCGACGCGTTCCGCGGCGCAGCCGACCTGCTGGAGGAAGGCCCGGAAAAGATTCGCGTACTGCTCGACCTGGCACGCACTCTGCGCAACAGCTCACGGATTCCACAGGCGCGGTCCGTTTTGCAACATGTCGCATCTTTACTGGATCAGGATGGCGACCGCCAATTTAACATCACGCTTTGTTGTGAACTGGCGCTCTGCAATCACTATTCAGGCGAACCGCTTGACGCCCAGGACCACCTGCGCCAGGCGCGCGAACTGTTTGAAGACGGGCCCACGAGCGAGTCGGAGCAGATAGGCATGCTGCAGGTGCTCGGCGGCGTGGCCACCAACCTCGGCAATTTCAGCGAAGCCGTCGGCTATTTTGACCGCGTCATTCCACGCCTGCGTTCGGGCGGCCACTCAGCCGAATTGCTGGTGGCGCTGCACAGCCTGCGCAAGAGTCTGCTGGCGCTGAACCAGTTCCGGCGCGCACTGGAAACTGCGGAAGAGAGCCTGGCGCTCGCCCGCCGCGTCGGAATGAAATTCGTGGAAGCCAATACGCTCAAATCGATCAGCGACCTGCACCTTCAATTCGGCGAGCTGGACCGGGCCGCCACCGCCGCCGAGGAAGCGCACGGCCTGCTGTGCGAACAGGGCCACCCGCTTGACCTGCTGAGCGTCAAAGTCAAACTGGGGCGAATCGGCATGCTGACCGGCGCGGAAGAACGCGGCATGCTGCACCTGAACGAAGCCGGTGCACAGTTTCGCGACGTGAAATTCAACCTTCGCATTTTTGACGTATTCGGCACGCTGATTGAATACACTCCCGACACTATCAGCCTGGAAGAAATCGAAGCTCTGCTGCGGCAGGGTCTGCAGCGCTCCTACCTGCCCGGCATGACGTTTCCCGTGCGCATTCCGCTGCTGCTGGGTCGCATCCACCAGAAACGCGCCGAGCTGGACCAGGCGCGCGAACAGTATGAAAACGCCCTGGCGCTGAGTCGCCAGTTTGAATCGACATGTCTGCAAGCTGCCGCTCTGACAAGCCTCGGAGGAATCGAGACCGCGCTGGGACACTACGAGGCGGCCAGACGCCATCTGCGCTCCGCCCTGACTGTGGCGACCGACTGCGCCGACTGGACCGTGCGCCGCCAGGTACACGACGCCCTGAGTGAACTGTTTGCCCGCAGCGGCGAGTGGCGGCCGGCGCTGGAGCAACACCGCGAAGCTTTTGATCTGGAACAATCCGTCCTGCTTCAGCGCATGCCGCAGCGCCTCCAGCGCCTCCAGACAGACAACAACGTCGACACGCTGGAACGGCGGCGTAACAAACTCAAACGGCAGGTTCAGAAGGCCGAAGAAGAACTTGGGCGTCTGCGGCGCGCCCATACCGCGGGCAAACGCAACGTAGAAGAAGGCGAAACCCTGCTGCGTTCGCTGCGCTCCCGACTGCGCCGCGCCGCCGCGGAAAGCTCAGCGAAAAATGCGCTATCCGAGGTGCGTCAATTGCTGCCGACGCAGCCGGCCGAGCGCTCCGGAACGGACGGCGAAGCGCAAGACGCCGACGCCGGCTTCACTGCATTCCTCAAGCAGCGCTTCGACACTCTGACGCCGCAGGAACTGAAAGTCTGCGATCTGTTGCGTTTGAACCACGGCAGCAAAAGCCTTGCGCGCATCATGAACGTGTCGCCGCGCGCCGTCGAGAGTTATCGCTACCGTATTCGGCGCAAATTCGACGTCGATTCCGGCATCGACCTGGCGGCGTTTATTAACTCCATTTACAACGAATATTCTGCACAATAGCAGCGTATCGCACCGCGAACGAGCACCGGAGTACAGCCCGCCGTGAACCCCGTGTCCGACAACGACAAATTCAACAAACAACTGGCCTATTCCAGCGGAATACGCAAGGTCAACCTGTTGGCGCGACGCGCACTTGAACTTGGGGACACGCGGCTGACTGAAGCGCTGGCACTTGGCGCCGAAGCCGTCGAGCTCGGCCGCCGACTGCTGGAACGCCTGACCGAGGGCGACCGACGCGTCGTCAAATACCAAAAAGCGCTGGCGGGTGCGCTTTCCGCATTGGGCGTCTGTTGCCTGCGCAGCAATGAGGTGGGGCGGTCGGAAACACTGCTTACCGAGGCACTTGAGATGTTCCAGGCGATTGAGGAATGGGACGAAATGCTTTCGGCCAATTACTCGCTGGTGGACGTCTACATTTTCCAGAACAATTCACCCAAAGCGCTGGAGCGAGTGGAAAACGGGCTGGAAATCTGCGCTCAACTCAAACGGCGCAAACTGACGGGCATGCTGTTCGCGCAGAAGGGCAAGATTCTCAAGAATATGGGGCGGCACGACGAGGCCGGCCGCGCCCTTCAGAATGCGGTGGACCGGCTGGAGGAATACGGCTCCGACGACAAGGCGCATATTCTGAGCACGGCCTGCTCGGTCTACTTCCACATGGGCAATCTGGACGCCGCACGCGTGTGTATCGCACAGGCCATAGAAGTCATTAAACCGCTGCAAGAGCGGCGCTACAACCAGATTGTCTTCCGACAGAATCACGCCACGGTACTGCTGGCGATGGGTCGGCGGGCTGAAGCCATTGTGGAGCTGGAAGAAGCGATCCGCCTGGCGCGGCTGGGCGAGTACAAGTTTGTGGAAGCCTGGGCTCTGAAGCTGCTCGGCGCCTGTTACATGGAAAACGGCGATCTGTATCGCGCCATCGGCGTCTTTGCACACAACCTCAACATTCTGCGCGAAGTCAACCTGCCGGAGCGCGCCGCACTGGTGCAGGCGCGCCTGGGGCTGCTCTACGAGTTAATCGGGGACACGGCATCCAGCCGCCGCCGACTGGCCGAAGCGGCGGAAAGCTGTTTAACAACTCCCGACACAGGCGACAAACTCAACACCATCGGCATTATCGCCCGACTGGCTCCCGATCTGATCGATCTTGAACGCTGCGAAGAGGCGGTGCACAGGACGTTCGACGACATACACGCCATCGGCGGACAGCAGCCGCTTGCGGCGGCTCACGTTCACGGAGTCCTGCTGGTTTTGTTAAACAAACCGCAGGAGGCGGTTGAGAGGTTTATGTACGTCGTGGAAACGGGCGCAATGCAAGGCGAAGCGGGTGCGGTGGCACGCGCACTGACACAGTTGGGACTGAACGCCGCCCGCGCCGGCGACCGCGCACAGGCACTGGATCACTTAAACAAAGCCGACGAGTTCAACGACAGATCCCCCAACTGGATTCTCGAGCGGCAGATTACGGCGGCGCTGGTGGAACTGCACGAACAACTGGGCAACTATCGCGAGGCATTGGAACAACACCGCCGGCTGCGACGTCTGGAGAAAAGCGTGAACCTGCGGCAGGCGGAGCGCGGCGTGGATCGCCTGATCGTCGCAACCACGGTCGAAGACCTTGAACAACAATGCATCGAGTTGGAGACGCGCCTGCGTGAAACCAGCGAAGAACAGGAGCGCGAGCGCGAAGCCGCGCGCGTGCCCGCCGCGCGCCGGGAAGTCATCGACGCGACGCTTAAACGCGTCGCCGCGCTGTTAAACAATGTAAACCCGGCGGTGGAAAGCGACAACTCGCCCGACATCGCAGCGGCACTGGAATTGATAGACGCCGCGCTCGACGGCGCGACGGACGCGCTGGAGTCCGACGGACTGGAACCCGAAGACCGCCGTTTCATGCAGGTGTTGCACGAGCGCTTCCCCACACTGAGCGCCACGGAACGCAAAGTCTGCGCGTTTATCCGCCGTTCCATGTCCAGTAAACAGATTGCCGCAGCGATGAATGTGAGCGCCCGCGCCGTCGAGACCTACCGCTACCGCGTGCGCCGCAAGCTGGCGCTGGAGGCAGGTGCGGACCTCAACGCCTTTGTGCTTGAACTCAGTTGATAACAACCGGCCAACGCCCTGAACACACGGCGAAGCCGTGCGCTCCTGTAGCAGTACTGTTCCCTACGAGCAGGACAGAGTTAAACAGCGCGACGAACAATAGTAAAAAGCCGCCGCAAAAATGACGTGAAGCGGCACATCAAAAATGAGCTGTGAGCCCTAAGGGCTCACAGCTCATATGTAGTTTTACGTAATTTGCTATCAATCCCCCGACCTACCCAATCCACGAGCACCGCACTCGTCATTTAACCGCCCTATTCAACGCGCAAAAATTCCCGGGCATGCACCATTCGCGATAATTCCACCGCGGCAGCGTTTCGCCGGGATTGCACACTACTCCGAGGCGGCGGACGGCAGGCGCGTGAACGGCCAACTTCGGGACCGCACAAAGCGCCGAAATTGACCAAAAATCGGGCCAAATTTTTCGCGCCGACGATATTTGCTATTCAATGTGAAAATTGTAATTTGGGCGCGTGCACCGAAATCGACCTGCCGTTCAAGGATGGCGGGACATTCATCCGAATTGCGGTAACCCCAAATACAAGAGTATCAGCCGCCTTTATCGTTGTCATGTACTGCTTGAAATCCGGCCGCACGAGGTGCCTGCGCGTAATCCGGCGCGTGGAAACCGAACTGAATCACGAAGTGCGACGGGCGTGTGACGATGAAAGGCCACCTGATTGAGCCATCAGAGTTGCCGGGTAGAATCCTTTCAGCACACGTGCGGAATTCGCCCGTCACCATTCCTTTGTTAAACAACGCGGTTAAACAATCGCGGCGCTCGGCCGTTGAGATTGCCCGCTGTTATTGACATCCCGTCAGAGTTTTACGTCGGAACCGACCGTCGCCGGGCGTTTAAACGTCCAGCGACCCATTGTTTATTGTTTGACCTAATCCAGCATCTATCATCAACCGTACACATGCCATTATGACTTTAATCAGGCGATTATTTTATGTGCTCCTGCTCGTTACGCTGGCGGGATGCAGTGGATCTTCCGAGAATGGTGATCCAAAAGGCCACAAAACGGATACAAGCGACACCGTGCCCCCTACCGTCCAGATGGACGACTGCCCCATTGACGGGGTGGACGGCGACTGCGTGGCGCCCGCATGCTGGTTTACCGGAGCCGTGCCGGAACCGCAACCGCAGGACTTCCCCTCGGAAGATCCGAGCAACTGCGACTTCCACCAGATTTCCTGGCAGTACTTCCTGTGGCTGACGGAAGAAGTCGATGGGCAGCTGCGCTTTATGACGATGTTTACGGACAAGGCGATTTACCCGGAGACAAAGGACGACACACATCAGGTGCTCGACATTGTTGAACAGGCGCTTTCCAAGGGCGTGTTGGTGGACCACAACAACCGCGCAGTTTACAGCAACATCGTAATCAACCAGACCTACCGCGACTGGGTGTTAAACAACCAGCTGTACAACGACGAAAAATTCCGCATGTTCGGCGCAACGAACAACTTCCCCGTCGGCTCCATGTCGATCAAGGGCGCGTGGAAAATCGTGCAGCCGGGCGAAGACGTGTCGAAACTGTACACAACCAAAGCGGATATTAAACTGCTTGTGCCGGTGAACGGCACGCCGCGCATCACCGACGACTCGCCGACGCAGCCGGGCGTGGACGTGGCGCTGGTCGGCCTGCATATCGCCGTGGTGGTGGAAGGCCATCCCGAGTTTATCTGGGCCACCTTTGAGTTTGACGACAACGCGCCGGACTTTCAGGAGAACCAGGCTTTCGACCAGCCGGTCTCCGACAAAAACTGGCTGTTTTACACGGCCGGCACCCAGGCGCGCAACGCCAATGCAAACAACGCGGCGACGCTGGCGTTCATCGATCAAAATGCGCAGACCATCGGGCCCATCACACAGGTGGCGCGCCAGTATGTTAACGGCGGCGGCAACGCCACCAACCAGGGCAATATCGAGAACATAAACACGAGTGTGGAAACCCAGCTGGCCGAAGGATCGATCTGGAAGAACTACTTTGAAGTAGGCGCGATCTGGTTTAACAAACCGGATGCGCTGCAGCCGGACTGGTCGCCGAACGTGGCCGACAGCATAGTCACCGGATCGCTGCAACTGTCCAACTCCGTCATTGAAACGTTCACGCAGAAAGTCAACTCGCAGAACGAGTGTTTCAGCTGCCACAATACGATGCCGCTGACGGACGTGCCAAACAGCAAACCGGTTCTGCCGGGCAAAAACGCCAATACGAGTCATGTCCTGCTGAAAGCCTACCAGGGCGGCGGCGAAGTCAAACGTTAACATTCAACCCATTAACATTCCAAGATCAACCATGTCAACAAATATCAGTCTACGCATACATCCGGCGATCGGCATGGCCCGCGTCGGCAACAGCACGGAATACTACCTGGGACCGGAAACCATGGCCGCCAGCGAGCAGGAAGGCACGGCGCTGACCGGCGGTCTGCCGATCAAACCGGGCACGAACTCCGAAACTATTACGAGTTCGGACCTGCGTGACAGCACCGGGCGACTGAAACGCCAGGCGGCGCGCTTCAAGATCTACCAGTACATCAACGAAGGCTCCGAGCTCAGCTACCCGACGCCGGGCGGCGAGGAAGTGACGATCGGTTCGCACATCAACGGCAAGAAAGTTGTGGACATCATCTGGACGGTGCACCTTGCCAACAAAAAGGCGAACTGCTGGGAGATTGACGAGGACGCCAACCTGGGCCTGAAGCTCTATGAACCGCACTGCGTCAAGGTGAACGGCACGCCCCTGCCGGAAGAAGTCGCCACGCCGCCGCTGCGCAACCCGCTCTTCGGACCGAACGGCTCGCCGAATCCCTACGACGTCGACCCGGCCGATCCGGACCGACTTAAACAACTTGTCATCGACGCCGGGCCGCGCGCCATCCGCGCAGCGCAGGGCAATACGCCGATCGCCTTTGACAACACGACCGAAGCGTCGTATTACGACAAAGGCAAACAGGCCATCGTCAACCAGCCGAATTATCCGATCCAGTTTCCGGCCACAAACGGCACGGGCAACGGCGAGAGCGATCCGATCAACTATCTGGGCGAAATCCTGACGGAAGAAAACGGACGCCTGCTGGTGCTCGGCGGCCACGGCCTGGCCTGCGGCTTCGACAACCAGGGCAACTACGACGCCAGTTCCCAGCTCTGCATGGACGTGGACAACGACAACTGGCTGGACGACACGTCCGACGGACCGATCACGGCCGTGCTGGTGCTGGAAGACGGCACGCAGCTGGCGGTGGGCGGCAGCGCCTGGGTGGTGGTAACGGACCCCGCTTACGCGCCGCAGACGCTCAACGCCGTCTCGCTGTGGGACGACGTCTACAATACCTGGCTCGAGAACTTCGGCCTGCAGCCGGAGATTTACAGTAACGGCAACTACCAGCCGAGCTACAAACCCTGGTTCCGCGACGACGTCTACCCGACGCTGAACGCGGCGCACATGCAGCGCTGGAACGCCAACCTGCCCGAGCAGGCAATCCGCAGCCACGCGCGCCTGAAGTCGCTCACGGAACAGCCGCCCGATTTTGACTTTATGAAGTACATCCGCAACCCGGACGGCAGCCAGGACGAAATCGGCTCGCCGCTGATGCCGCTCTCGCTCGGCGACGCGGACCAGTCGCTGCTGACGGTCTCGCGCCAGCAGAACTTCTTCCTGCAGCAGTGGGTCGACGGCAAATGCGTGGGAGCCCAGCCCAATCATCTGGGCGCGGGCGAACAACTCGACAAAACCATACTGGTCAATTGCCTGGGCGGGCGTTTCAGTCCGGGCATCGACATGACCTTTATCGTGCGTGACACACACCTGTACGACGCCGACTGGAAAAACCCGAACATCGGTCCCTTCCGGATCAACATGGAACCGCTGGACTATTCGCAGGCGCAGAAAGACCAGCCCTTCCTGGGTGTGGGTTACATTCCGCTGCGGCCGGATCCGGTGCAGCCGGGCGACATTTGCAAGTTCATGTCGATCCCCTGGCACACAGACTACAACTCCTGCGCCACGCACACGCCGGCGCCCAACCCGGGCGGCGAGCTGACGGCGCAGAACGTCTTCAGCGGCACGGTGAATACCATTCTGTACTGGTCCTGGCCGGCGCAGCGCCCGGTGGCGGTTTACACCTATCGCGACCTGGCGGCGGCCAACGGCGTGCTGGAAAACTCCTTTCAGCGCTTTTCTGTGCGCGGCGAAGGAACGGCGGCCGTCGACGGCATGGACAATCCGGACTGCGACGACAGCGGCGTAGACGACGTGCAACTCTGCGACGCGGCTCCCCCCGTCCCGCCCTTTGATCCGGCGGCGATGAACGTGGGTCGTTATCAGAATCGGCGCAACATCCTCAACAACTGGCAACGCATCGGGACAGTCATTCAGGGCGCGGCTATCGACGGCTACCCCGCCGGATACGACCCGAATTACTATCTGGAGGTGCAGAGCCTGTTTGACGTGGACCACAGCAACCTGGTCGAGTTCTGGCCCAACACGGTTACCGATCCGGTCTATCCGCCCAAACCCGAACCAACGCCCAACAGCTAAACACAATGGCAAAGACAAGCGATGTCAAGACATCTCAACATCGCACGGTGACAATCATAGGCGCAGGACCTGCCGGCAGTTCCTGCGCCATTGTTTTGCGCCGCAAAGGCGTCCGCAAGGTCGTCCTGATCGACGCGCCCAAAAAGGACCGCTTTCAGATTGGCGAAAGCATCCCGCCGGACATGAACCGCGTTTTACGCGAGCTGGGCGTTCGCCCCAACTTCGTGCAGCAAGGCCACGATCCCTGTTATGGCAGCTGTTCTTATTGGGGCAGCGAACTGCGCGGCTACAACGACACGATCCTGAGCCCCCACGGTCACGGCTGGCATCTGAACCGCGCGCGATTCAATACCTTTATGCAGGAAGAAGCCCTGTCGCTCGGGGCCGATTTGTTAAACAGAGTCACTTTTGAATCCGCCGAAAAACACAAGGACGGGTTTACACTCTCGCTCAAAAACGAGGAAGGTCGCCGGCAGCAACTGGAGACAGACCTGGTCGTCGACGCCTCCGGCAGCCGCGCCGTTTTTGCGCGTTCACAGGGCAGCGTTAAACTGCACGACCGGCCGCTGATCTGTCTGGGCCTGCGCTTCGGCGGTAAACACACTGCAGGTCTCTCCGCATTAACACACCTGGAATCGGTGGAAGAAGGCTGGTGGTACGCCGCGCGCATCCCCGGCGGTCAGGTTCTTGTTACGCTCTACAGCAATGCCGCGACGGTTAAACAACTGGAGCTGCAACAGCTGCAACGCTGGATACAACGACTGCAGGCCGCCCCGCAGACCTCGCGCTGGGTACAACGCCTGGAGCCGCTGGATGAGCAACTCATGGCTTTCCCGGCGCCGTCGTTTCAGCTGGACAAAGTTAACGGCGCACGCTGGACGGCCATCGGCGACGCGGCAACGACCTTTGATCCGATCACGTCCAACGGAATAATCAAAGCCGTCACGCACGGCATGCAGGCGGCGGAGTTGATCCTGGCTCACTTAAACGGCCAAGCCGACGCTTTGGCGCATTTTAACGCGGTGGTTAAACAACAGCACGCGCATTACCTGGCGATGCGCCGTCACTACTACGGCCTGGAGCAGCGCTGGCCGGACAGCCCATTCTGGCGCGAGATGCACGAGACGGTGCCGGACCAGGCGACCGGTCACACAACCTGACATCCTCTCTCCTCTGTTTAACCTGTACGACCTCGTGGTTTAACACCCGTTCAGAGCACTTCGATTTGACGCGGCATACTGAAAACCTGAGCGCTTCGCCGACTCGGGGACTCGGCGGCTTGCTTTCCTCTCTTGTTTGTCAACGGGTTTGAAGTTCGGCGTTTTTGTATTTGCCGCAGGCCTTCGAACTCCCTGGTTTTCGACTCGCGGCAAATACTTCAACTTCAAACCATGTATTCGGCGACAAACAATAAAGTCATAAAGCGAGCTGCAAGGCAGCGCTGCAATCAGGATTCACGCCGCTCCCGGCAACCATATTTTTGCCCCCGCAGCAACTTTTTCCGCGACAAAGGAATCTTTATCATCGCATCTCCGTAGGACCGTGCATCAAAACGGAAACCGGTCCGGCGCTGGTCTGAAATGCGCGCAGACTGACGGAAACCGGATCCCCAGGAATTGCACACTGCCGCGCAAAGCGTCGCTCCGACGCAGCCGGCCGTGCACCTCAAGGCTATCCATCAACATTGTTAAGTACTCAAGAGGAATCGTTTATGCGTTGTCTGTTTTCAATTGCCCTCTGTCTACTGCTGACCGCGGCCGCCTCACACCAGCTTCTGGCCGGCGAAAACGGCGGACATGAACACACAACAACCGACATATTGCTGCCGATAGAACGCGCCGACCTCGTGCCGCACTACCTGCAGCCCGCGGAAACGCAAAAAGCCCATCTGTGGGAACAGTTTAATGCCCGCTACGGCGACTGGACGATCATGCTGGATCCGCTGACGCTCAATGCGCGTCAGGCATTCGGCAAGCCAATCCAGCTTGACATTGTCGACGTGGAAAATCTGGACGCGGTTAAACAGGCCGCGCTCGACTTTCTGCGCGCACAGAACGAGGTGTTAAACATCGACGCCGACAACCTGTCGTATTTCCGCGCCACGCCCGTCGGCAGCGGCGCATCTAAAAAAGTGTATCTCTCGCTGCGTCAGCAGTTCCACGGCCTCAACGTACTGCACTCGGAAGCCGAGCTGCGCATTAACAGCCGCGGTCAATTGTTTGCCATGCGTTTTAACACCTTCCCCGCGCTGGACGTAAACACGCAGCCGACTCTGGCGCAAAAAGACGTGTTTAAAGCGGCCGTGGAAGGCCTGGGGCACAGCGATGCGCCGCAACTGCGTTTTGACGTCGATCCGGCTTCCGTGGAGCTGTCCGTCCTGCCGATCGTCGGCCGCAAGGGCGTGGAATATCGGCTGGTGTACGGGATGAACATCAGCTCGAACCACCCCGGCCTGCGCTACGAAGCGCTGGTGGACGGGCACAACGGCGACCTGCTGCGCCGCGTTTCGACCGCCCTGCACGTCGAATCGAATGTTAAAGTCACGGCCGACGTACGCACGGGACTGCGCACCGCGCCCACGCAAAGCGTCCCGCTGAGTAACCTCTACGTCGAAGTCGGCGAACAACAACTGCTGACCGACGCCGACGGCAACGTCACCGTCGACCTGGCCGAAGACACGGACCTGACGCTCGAACTGGAAGGCCCCTATATTGAAGTGTATTCGATGGGACGCGAACGCGGCAGCAACCAGAGCCGCCTGACCGCCGGACAGGACGGCACGCTGCACTGGGAAGACGAAAACTCGCACATCTTTGAACGCAATATGTTTTACCACGGCAACGTGGTGCACGACTGGCTTAAACAAATCGATCAGGAAGCGACGGCGCTCGACATTCCGGTGGTGGTGCAGCTCTGGTACGAAAGCGATCCATTCGGCGGCGTGCTCGGCGGAACAGTCAATGCCTTTTCCAATCTGGATACGATCGCATTCATCGGTCTGGCGGACGGCTCCATGCGTATGGCCGACGGCGGCAGCGTGCTCTATCACGAATACGGCCACAGTATTAACAACCTGTTTGCCATGTCGCTCGGCGGTTCCTTCACGAATTCCACGGCACAGGAAGGAATTTCCGACGTCGTTGCCGCATTTGTTGAAGACCAGCCGCGCGTGGGGCTCGGCGTCTTTGTTGAAGATCCCAACCGCTCGATCCGCAATGCCGACAACGAACTGCAGTATCCGTATGACATTACCGGCGAGTCGCATCACGACGGCCAGATTATCAGCGGCGCGTTCTGGGACCTGCGTCAGTTAACTTCGCTGGAAACGGCGACGCACCTGATGCACTTTGCGCGCTACGGCCTGCCCGAAGACCTCAACGTCGGCGCCGTGTTCAACGAGTGGTTTGTTGAAGTGCTGGTGGCCGACGATGACGACGGCGACCTGAGCAACGGCACGCCGCACTGCGATGAAATTCTGCAGGCGTTTAATAAACACAATATCGGCACACATCTCTTCCGCCTCAACACGTTCAGCCACACGCCGCTGGCAAACACGGACGACACGGTTAACGACTACGCCGTGGACTTCTCCTTCAGCCGCATCAACCTGAAGGTAACGGGCGCAGATGTTGTGTGCATCAACTACTTCACGAATCGCAATCCGCAAACGGTGGAAGTCGAAGCAGTTAACCTGAGCGACGACAACTGGCAGGCCTTCATTCCGGCACAACCCACCGGCACGCAGGTGAGCTATTCCATCCAGGTTCGCAATCCTGATGACACGGAATTCCAGACCTTTACAGGCAACGGATCGGTCGACGGATATTACACCTTCCTCGTCGGTTATCAGGTCGTCGTGGCTGAGAATTTTGACGACGCATCGGACTGGACACTCGGCGAACCGGACGACGACGCACTTATCGGCCACTGGGAAATCGGCGACCCGCAGCGCATCTACCTGCCCGACTTCGACGTGCCCCTTGAATACGAACTGCAGCCCGAGGACGACTTCTCCGAAGTGGGCGTCAACTGTCTGGTGACCGGCGCCATCGTACCTCCCGACAATTTTGGCGCGGCAACGGTCATCGCCGGAAAAACTACGGTGACTTCGCCGGTGTACGACATCTCCGGTTATGAGTCCCCCATTGTGGAGTTTGCCTACTGGTTTGTCCAGCTCGTTAACTCCGGCGAGCCTGACACCGAGCCGGATTTCCGCGTGGAAGTCACAGGTAATGGTGGTGAGAGCTGGAGCACGCTCTACAACACGGTTGAAGCACAGGATTACTGGCGCATTTTCCGCGCGCTGCTGCCGCAGGAAGTGGCGGACGGCGGCCAATTCCGCATTCGTTTTATTGTGGACGCAACAGCGGCGGGCTTCAGCGGCTTCGGCAACGGCCTTGTTGACGACTTCACCATTCTGGTGCCGCGCGGTTCCACCGGCACATCGGTCGGCGAAGATGTCAAGCTGCCGTTTTCCTTTGTCGTTTCGCCCAACCCGGCACGCGAAGTCTGCACGCTGCACTTGAACATGGAACGCGCGGGCAGTGCAACGGCTGAACTCGTCGACATGCGCGGCAATGCCGTTCTTGAACTTTCGCCGCAGATGTTGTATTCCGGCGAGCACGAGCTGGAACTGCAACTCAACGACAATGCGGGCCGTGCACTGACACCGGGCCTGTATTTTGTGCGCGTTTCGATTGACGGCAAGGACCTGACGCAGAAACTGATCGTTCGCTGAAGCGAGAACATCAATTGAACAAAGAGCTGTGAGCCCTAAGGGCTCACAGCTCTTTTGTTTAAGACTTAACTCTCGGGACTCCAGACGCGCGTCAAACGACTTAACAAACGCATCAGACGCATGACAATGCGCAGCGACAGCAAGGGCGGATTGAGAAGTTTGTCGACGAACATTTCCGTGCTGCGCACAATCGACTCCTGTGCTTCCTGGTGTTCCGCCTGCAGCGACAAGCGCTCGGCGTTGTACCAGGCCAGCGCGCGCGCAATGCGGATGCCGTAATTGGTCATGAATTCATCGGAGCGCCCCGCCACCCTGTCCAGCCAGGCCAGCGCGGGATTGTAGCGCTGCGCCGTCACAGCCTGTATCTTGTTGATTCCGGCTTGCAGCACATCGTTGGCGCGGTGAAAATCGCCCGTCATCAATGTGCCGTTATGGTTTATTCCCGCGGCTATCAACGCCAGCGGTAGATCGTGCACGATATGCGCCGCCATGCACACCAGCAGCTCTTCCAGCACCGACGTTTTTGTGCTCGCCAACTCTTCCAGCACCTTGCGCCAGCCGGCTGGAATCTCCAGGCCCAGATCATGAGCGTCCATCGCGCGGAAATACTCGCGGGCAAAAGCGATGTCCAGCGCAATCACCCACTCGCGGTCCTGAAAATTGCGCGTGGGAATCTGCGCGATAAACTCTTCGGTAATGCTCATGTAGGCATGCGTAAACACGGCCATCGGATTGCGCACATGTTCGTAGCGGTCGCGATAGCGCCGCAGCGTATTTAACACGTCGTTCAGATCGCGCAATTCCCGGTCAGCATTAAGCGCCGCAAAATCGAAATCCTGTTTAAGGCCGCGGCGCACGGTTCTTTTTACGGCACGGGCCCAGGCGCATTCGAGCACGGCGTCAATGCTGTCCCCGTCCTGGCCGGCCTCGTAGAAGACCTTCCACATCGTGTCGAGCAGGGGCATGTCCGGCAGCGTGGCCGCCCTGCCGCCCGTTTGGACGACAACGGGATGGCGCGTCTGCTTATTAAACAGAAACGGCAGCGGCCCGAAACGCTCGCGGGCATGCACGCATGCAGTCCGCCCGTCGGGATTGAGCACGTACTGCTCGCGCACGCGGTACAGTACAATGCCGAACTTGCTGATCACGGCATCCTGCACGGCGACGCCGGCGGGCCCCCACTCAGGATGGCGCGTCACGTTCGCCGTAATGTTTGGCGGTCCGAATATCTTTTGCACAGCCAGCAGGCCGAGGACCAGCAATCGATTCACCGCACCGAGTCCGGCGCGCCGGAACGCCGCGCGGTCGCTGATGTCAAAGCGGAACTCCCCCGCCCACGCGCCGACGCAGGCGACGAAGTAAAACTGCTGGTTGTCCGGAATCTGTTGCGGCATTGGCGACCTCGCTCCTGTCTTTCCTTGATCCGGTGCGCATGCCCGGCCGCGGCCGGGGTGCTTTGCCCGCCAACATAGCACATTCCCGCATATTGACCACCCTGTCCCTGCACAGCTGGTTGACGCTGGTCTGTTATGACTATACTGAGCGCTTCGCCGCCTCACTTATTCGGCTGCTTGCTTTTTCTTTTTGATTGTCATCGCGTCAGGTGTATCGCTTTTGCATTTGAGTTGTCTACTCAACGGCTGCAATCCTCAACACTCGGAGTTAATAAGGGCGCCCGTCCTCAGTGCACTCCTATCTTCATTGTTTACAAGTACTTACAGTTACGAGGCCAACTCTCATGCGCGTCACTATGTCGTGTTTTCTCGCTCTATTATGCCTGAGCAGCCTGTCTTCCCTTCCCTTGACGGCGACCGAATCAGGCGGACACAATCATTCTGAAACTGACATATTATTACCGCTGGAGCGCGCCGACGCCAGGGTCCGGCTGATTGCCCCGACCGCTGCGCCGACGGCGCAGGAATGGCGACAATTCATGCAGCGCCACGGCTCGTGGTCCGTCACACTCGATCCGGCGACTTTCAACCCGCGTCAGGCAATTGGAGCGCCGGTGCAAATCGACGGCTTCAGCGCCGTGAACAAAGACAATGTGCGGGCGGCGGCCGAAAGGTTTATCAACGACCACGCTTCGCTGTTTAATCTGGCCGCCGAGCAAATGGACTTTGTGCGCGCCACGCCCGTGGCCGGCGCAAAAACAACCAAATGGTATGTGTCATTTAAACAACAGTACAAAGGCATCGATGTTTTGTACTCGGAGGCCGAACTGCGCATCAACGACCGCGCGGAGGTTTTTGCCTTCAGGTTCAACACCTGGCCGGACCTGCAACTCGACCCTGTAGCGTCGCTCTCCGCCACGGAGGCCGGCAATGCGGCGGTGCGCGGACTGAGCGCGGCAAACAAGGAAGGCCTTGTTTATGCAGCCGATCCGGAGTCCATCGAGTTAAACATTCTGCCGTTGATTAACAGCGTGACGACGGAATACCGTCTGGTTTACAGCATGACGATCAGCTCGAATCATCCGGGGCACAGATTTGACGCCCTGGTGGACGCACAGAGCGGCGAAGTGCTGCGCCGTGTGTCGCGCTGTCTGCACGTTGCATCCACAGTGTCGGTTGACGCGGACGTGCGCACGGGTCTTTCGACCGGCCCGATTGAGACGGTCCCCCTGCAGAACCTGAATGTGAACATTGGCGGCAGCACGTATACGACGGATGTTAACGGCAATATCGACGTAGACATCGACGATGTTTCCGCAGTTGAGCTCAGTCTTGCAGGGCCCTATGCGCGGGTGGAAGCGCACGGCCGCGACAATGCGTCCGTTTCGGAGGTTCTGATTCCCGGCCAGGACGGTACGGTCTCGCTGAACAACGACAATTCACATCTGTTTGAGCGCAACCTGTTTTACCACGCCAACGTGATCCGCAACTGGCACAAAAACACGGATCCGTCTTCGACGGCGATGGACATTCCGATGGTGCTGCACCTCTGGTATGAGGGCGGTCCCTTCGGCGGCGGCGATCAGGAGCCGAACGCCTTTTCAAACCGCGACACAATCATGTTCCTCGGCCTGTCCGACCAGACGATGGTTATGGCGGACGGCGGCAGCGTGCTGTACCACGAGTACGGCCACAGCATCAACAATCTGTTTGCGGAATCGCTGGGCGGCACGTTTAACAATGCCACGGCACAGGAAGGCATTGCGGACGTCGTGGCGGCCATGCTCGAAGATCATCCGCGCGTGGGCCTGGGCGTTTTTGTTAACGAGCCTGACCGCTCCATCCGCAACGCCGACAACACGCTGCGTTACCCGGACGACGTCCAGGGTGAATCGCATGCCGATGGACAGATCATCAGCGGCGCGTTCTGGGACCTGCGCAAGTTAACCGACAATGAAACAACCACGAGACTGCTGCACTTTGCGCGCTACGGCCTGCCGGACGACCAGCAGGACGGCATGGTCTTCGGCGAGTGGTTTCTGGAGGTGTTGACGGCCGACGACGACGACGGCAACTTAAACAACGGCACGCCGCACTGCGATGAAATAATCGCCGCGTTTAACAAACACGGCATCGGTCCCGAACTTTTCCTGCAGACCTCGTTTACACACGCGCCGCTGCCGGATACGGACGATACGGAAAACAGCTATCCGCTGCAGTTTAACTTCAGCACAATCGGCCTCAAAGGCGGCGTTGAACAGCGCGCGATCGTCGAGTACTGGACCAACCGCAATCCGCAGCGCATGAGCGTTGAAGCCCTCGCAGATGACGCAGAGGGATTTTCGGCGCTGATTCCCGCCCAGCCGGCCGGTACGATGGTCAGTTATTCGATCTACCGCCTCGGCGCGGAAGGTGAAGACAACACACTGTTGAGCGGCAGCGGCGCAGTCGAAGGCGTCTACCGTTTTCTGGTCGGCTACAAGATTATCGCGGTGGAAGACTTTGAAGACACGCCGGCCTGGCAGCTGTCGTCGCCTGACGACCGTTCATTCGGCGCCAATTGGGAAATCGCCGATCCGGACCGCGTCTATCTGCCCGACATGCAGATTCCGGTCGACCTGCTGGTGCAACCCGGCGATGACCATTCCGAGCCCGGCGTGCAATGCCTTGTAACGGGAGCACAGTTTCCGCAGTTTGACTTTTCCGAGGCGATGGTCGGCGGCGGCACGGCAACGGCTACCTCGACGGCCTACGACCTCGGCCAGTTGCAATTTCCGGTTATCGACTGTTACTATTTTTTCTCTGCGCTGTCCTTTGCCGGTGACGCAAGCGGCACACATCTGCGCATTGACATATCCGAAGACTTGTCCGGCTGGACAACGCTGGCGACTATGACGGAGACAACGACGGAATGGTCGCGCGTGCTGGCGGCGGTTCCGGAGGAGCTGCACGGCAGCCGCAGCGTTTACTTTCGTTTTGTGGTCAACACCAGCACCGACGGATTCGGATCGCTGGCGAGCGGCATGATCGACGACCTGCGCATTCTGGCGGTGCAGGAGTCCACAGGCACGGATGTGAACGAGACCGAAGCGGCGGCGGCCAACATGACAATTGCGCCCAACCCGGCGCGGGAAAATTGCGCGATCACGTTTGATCTGGAGCATCCCGCTACCGTAAGTGCGCAGGTGAGCGACTTGACCGGCAATACAGTCTTCCGCTGGACGGAATCCAGGCTGTCAGCCGGCACACATACCCTCAATTGGAATCTGCAGAGCGATGTTGCGTCGCGCGTAGCCGCGGGCGTGTACTTTGTACGCGTCAACATCGACGGCAAGCTGATGACGGGCAGCCTGCAGATCCGTTAGGAGAACGCCCCCCGACATCCGCGAGTGGAAGCGTCACGATGTGCGTATTAATTCAACACTGCCGAATACGCGCACATTGGCTTCCATTCGCGGTGTTGTTTTAAACCGAAAAACTGAGCTGTGAGCCCTTAGGGCACTGTACACGACAAAACTTTTAACATCTTCGGCA
>CAYULF010000034.1:0-49929 GCA_964445695.1 uncultured Hyphomicrobiales bacterium
CCTGGTAATACAAAGCCCTCCGGTCGTTCTGGCCGGGGGGCTTTTTTTGTTTGACGCTCGCCGACGTTGGGAGCGATGACAGTCACGGGGCGTTTTGACTTCTCGTTCGACGACGAACAAGATGGTCAGAAGAGCCGAGCAGCAAAGCTGCTCAAGGCGGTCTCGATGTTGTTGCAGGACGAGGCTATGCGGAGCCTTGACCGGACGTGGGAAAAGGAATGTCAAGGCCGTACGACTATCTTGGTGGGCTTGTGTTGTTCCTAAGTCCCGGCGATGTTAAATTGATCGCTTGCTAAGAATTCACGGCGTCAAACTCAGGTGCATGACCGAACTGCTTCTTCCTCCGCGATACAGTCAAAAAGACCAGGTTCGCAGCGACTCAGCCGCGAAAATAGTAACGTTCACCGCCTATGACCGGGAGCGCCGACAACCGGTGTCCATCAGCGCTCATCCGATTCTCAATAGAAGCGAAAAAGAAATCATCCTGGCGGAAGCGCGATTGCGCAGCCAGATCAGGTCGGACAGCCTGGCCGAACTCTACGACTACGGCTACACCAGCGACAGCATCCCCTATATTGTTCAGACCCTGCCCGAAGGGCGCGATCTGCGCGATGTTCCGCGCGAGTACTTCAGCGATGTGGCTTATGCCGCCGGTCTCTTTCAGCAAATCCTCGAAGCCTACGCCGACCTGCATGCCGCCGGTCTTTGTGCCGGGTATCCGGCGCGCGGCGTCATCCTGGTGCAGGGCGTCGACAACGCCTCTGTTCAGGTGCTGCACAACGATGTCGGCGCATTGGTGCTGGGGCGACGCGATCTGGGGCAGGTGGGCACGGGCGATACGCCGCTGGCGCCGGAGCGCATCCTTGCAGGTTACCTCGATGCGCGCTCCGATTTTTTTCTGCTGGGCTGTGCACTGTATGAAGCAATTACCGGGCGCGCGCTGGCGCGCGGCGCTCATTTCCGCATGGCGCGCGAAATTCTGTACGGCGACGTCCCCGACCTGCGCGCGGCGGCGCCGGACTTGCCCGAGCCGCTGTGCGAGTGGATCGAACGTCTGCTGCACCGCGATCGCACGCAGCGCTTTAATTCGGCGCGGGACGCGCTGCGCTTTCTCGAACGTCGCGGTCTGGTCCGCGACTCCATCCGGCTGCCCGGCAGCTCGACGATTCAGCACGCCGCGCTCAAGCCAATCGGCAGCGAGACGGTTGAGACGACGCTCAAACACTTTCTTGCAGATCCGGGCGCGCGCCCGATTCTGGAGATAGCCGGTGAGCGCGGAACAGGCAAAAGCCTCTTGCTGCGCAGTCTGTTTCGCGAGTTGCTGTTGACGGAAAAACCCGTTATCGCCGTTGTTCAGCCGACTTTGCGCGGCATTGCGCGCGCGGCCGAAGAATATCGCGAGCGGCGTCGTCTGGCCGGCGGCAAGGCGCAGGCGCGCAGCGAGACGATGGTGGCGCTCAGCGCCGACGTGTTGATCGATGAGATCGCTCTCGACGCCGACAGCGTACAGGCCCGCGGCGAAAAACTGGTAGTGCTGATTGACGACACCGACCGGCTGGACGCCAACGTGCGCGCCGTAATAGAAGGCTTGGCGCAGTATTCGCTCGATTACAAAGGCTGCATTAAAATCCTGATCGCTCACAACTCGCAGTTGCGCAGTTTCGGGCAGCTTTCGCAGATCAAAACCATGTCGAACCTGGCGCCTTCGGTGCTCGGTCGACTTTGCGCCGAAGCGCTTGGTCCGGTCGAATTCGGCGATGACATGCAGAAAATGATGTACCGCGTCACCAACGGCAATCCACTGATGGTGACGCTGTTTCTGCGCAAACTCATCCGCGACGGCATTCTGTTTGTCCGGGAGAACACCTGGTTGACGCTGAGCGCGACGCTGCCGCCCGCTCCGACGATGACGGGTCTGCTGCGCGAGGAGCGCGAAGCGCTGCGCCACTCCGCTTCGCGCATCTGGGATGTCCTGGCGCTGAGCACGCGCGAACTGCGCGTCGGTGAGATTGCGGATGCCTTGTCACTACCGCTGTGGACCGTTGTTGAAGACCTGCACTACCTCTGTCAGTCCGGTTTTGTAGAATGCCGCCAGGGAGCCTGCCGCCTGACGCATGACATGTACCGCGAAGCGGCGATTCGCGACCCGCTGGATTACCGCGAGCAAACTTCGTCGCAAGCGCCGACTGAAACCGGCGCGCAGGCGCGGCTGTTTGAAGATGCGCCCGCAGAGGGCGTCGGCGGCAGCGAGCAGGACTTTGCACTGCTGCTGCGCAGCCTGCAGGAACTGTTCGCCCGCCGCAAATACCGCAAGCTGATCCAGCGCTGTGAGCCCCTGCTGGAAGCCGATGATGCTTTGACGCCCGAAATCCGCGCCGAAGCGGCGTCTTTGACGGCTTCGGCCTGGCGCGAGCTCGGCGACGAAGAGCGCGAGTGGAGCGCAATTGAGTTTCTGGAAAAAGTGGCCGGCAAAGTCTCCAGGCTGGATCTGCAGGCCGAAGCACTTGTGCGGCAGGTTGAAATCGGTTTGGCTCGCGGAGCAGGCGCCGTGGCGAACGACCGCGCACAGCGATTGCGCAGGACGGTCGGCAGCACCACCGCCGGCGATGAACACGTGCAGACGCTGGCCGCTTATGCGGACTTCCGCTGCAAACTCGATCATGGGGATGCGCCGCGGGTGGAAGAACACGCCGGCGAGCTGATTCAGCAGCTGCGTCGTTTTGACGACAAAGGGCGCGCGGCGCTGCTGGCGCGCGAAGTTGGGCAGCATGCACGCGTAGTTGAACGCAATTTCACCAAGGCTGCGGAGTGGTACCTGCGCAGTGCCGAACTGTACGAAGAAGCCAATCAGATTCTCGACGCCGCCCGCGCTTTGGGCAACCGCGCGCTGGCGCTGGCCGGCATGCAGTCCGATGAAGAAGCCGTCGAAGCCTTCGGCCGCGCGGTCAAACACTTTCGCAATGCCGGCGACCGTCGCGGCGAACTGGCCGCTTTGACGCATCAGACGCGCCTGCGACTGCGGATGGGTGCTGTCGGCGAAGCGGAGGTCGACGCCCGCCGCGCCCGCGAAGTGGCATCAGAATTAAACGATCAGGAAACGCTGACGACTATTGACGCCCTGCTTGCGCGTATCGATACCCAGCAGGAGCAACACGTGGCCGCGTCCCCGCAGCCGCAACCCGAACAACTGGCTCTGGCCGGCACTTCCGCAGCCATCCGCGCCGTGCGCGATGAAATTGCAAAAGCGGCCGAAACGGGTGCGCCCGTCCTGCTGGACGGGCTTTTCGGCAGTGGTCTGGACGCTGCGGCCGAAGCTATTCACGCTCGCGGCAAACGCGCGGATGCCGAGTTTGTTTCCGTTGCCTGCGCCGATTTTGACGGCAATGAGCTCATTGAGTACGTGTTCGGCGCCGACGGCATTCTGCGCGGCCTGACTCCGGGCGACGGCCCGACAACCGTCTACCTGATGGACATTGACTGTGCGCCGTTGCGATTCCAGACAATGCTCTTGAACGTCCTGCGAGCAGCCGTCGCCGGCCGCGGGGCCGGTTTTCGACTGATCAGTTCCTGCCGCCGCGCACCGCGCGACGCCGTCAGTTCGGGACGGCTCAAGCAGGAGCTGTACTACATGCTCAACATCATTTTTATTCGCATGCCGGCTCTGGCGGATCGGCGTGAAGACATTCCCGACCTGGTGCGTGGATATACGACGCGTTATGCACAGCTCTTTCATCGGCGCATCGATGATATCAGCGGCGTGCTGCTGCAGCAACTGCAGCAGAAACCGCGTTGGGACGGTAACCTTCTCGAACTTGAGCGGCTGGTTCAGGCGCTGGTCGTACGCGAAAACACGCACATTCTCAGCGGCGACATTGCGATGGTTGAGCCGCCGGCGGTTCCATCGCAGCCGGCTGATCCCGCAGCCGGGAAGGATCCCGAGAGCAGCGGCATGCCTGCGTCGGCTTCGACAATCGACCAGGTACAACGCGAACATATTGCCCGCGTGCTGCAGCAGACGGGCGGCAACAAATCGCGTGCCGCCAAGATTCTGGGTATCAAACGCACGACGCTGCTGGCGCGCATGAAAAAACTGGGCCTGATGTCCTGAGGACGAAAAACATGGCCTTCCTGAATACAAAGGCAGCCATCGTAGTCGGAGCGCTGTTGAGCGGTCTGATTCTGGGTTTTGCCTTCCCGCCGACCACGCTGGGTTTCGGTGCTTTTTTTGCCCTGATACCCCTGCTGTTGCTGATGGATCGCAGCCGCCCGCTATTGCACGGAGCCATCGCGGCTTATATTACCATGCTGGTCTTTCACGGCATGACTCATTGGTTTTTTGCCATATTGCCCTTCGGGCACGATGACAGTTTTCTGGGCATGCTGGGAGTGCTGTACTGGATCGTCAATCCGCTCCTGCTCGCATTGCCCTATATCGCGCATCACAGTTTTGTGCGTTCCTACGGCCTGCGCTCGGCGCTGATACTGCTTCCTTTTACCTTAACCGCTTTTGAATGGCTCAAGACATTCACGCTGTTCTGGACGCCGGAACTGGCGCTGGGTTATTCACTCGTCGACTACACTACTTTGATCCAGGCGGCCGACCTTGCCGGTGTCTGGGGCTTGAGTTTCTTTATTGCATTTGTCAATGCCTGCCTGACTTGGGTGCTGCTGGCGATTGTCCCGTCTCTGCTTCGGCCCGGCGACGTCGGCCCGCGAACCTGGGTGCGCACTCTTTATCTGGTCGTTTTGTCTTTTGTTCTTCTGTTCGGTTACGGTCTGTTGCGCCGCCAGACGGTCGACGTCGACATGGCGCTCAATGGGCACACGCGCTGGCCGCTTGCAGTCGTGCAGGCTTCCGTGGATACCTGGAGCAAGTGGACTGCGCCGCTGGACGACCAGCTGGAGGCGCACATGAAACTCAGTGCGGAACTGACCGCAAATCCACGCAATGAACGTCCCGTGGCCGTCATCTGGCCGGAAACCGCGTTGCCGCTCAATATGCGTTCCGAAACCGGGCGCGAAACAATGCAAACCCTGCAGAATGAAGCCTGGATGGCGGATATTCCCTTTGTGTTCGGGGCTATCGACAGCACGGCGCGCGGTCAGTTTAATGCCGTGTTTTATATCGGTCCCGACGGTGACGGTCAGGTGAGTCACAAGGTCAAACTGACGCCCTACGCGGAGCGCAGTCCCTTTGAAGACTTCTGGCAATTCGGCGAGGCATTGGACGAGCAAAGCAACGGCGTGTCGGCCTGGACGGCCGGTGCATCGCCAGGTCTGTTAAACATTCCTGTCGGCAGTGACAGTCTGCGCATTGCGCCGCTGATCTGCATTGAGTCCGTGTACCCCGACTACGTTCGCACGCTGGTTCAAAGCGGCGCGGACTTCATTCTAGTTGCCAGCAATGACGCCTGGGCGGACGGTACCGGCGGTCCTGAGCAGCATTTTCTCATGTCGGTTTTCCGCGCGGTCGAAACGCGCCGCTATGTGGTCAGCGCCGCTAACTCAGGCATTTCCGGCCTCATCAGCCCGGAAGGCATTGTGCTCGAACAGAGTCGCAACATGGACTCAACGGGAATGATGTTAAACGTTCAGCGCAGCTCCATCGACACGTTTTACACCCGCTTCGGCGACGCACTGCCTTTTATTTGCCTTTGCCTGTACGGATTGGGATTGTTCGGCCAGATTTTTCTGCGCCAGGAATCCGTCACGCTCCCGCCATCCGCTGCCGATGTTTCGGATAATCGCTGATTTCTCCGCTGTTAAACAGACTTCTGATTCAGATCACTTCGCCTTCTTTCTGCGTTCGCCGGCTTGTTTTTCCCTCCTGTTTGTCATTGAATGCTCCGTTTAAAGTCATTGAATCTATGTCGTGTTGTGCATTTGAAAGCCGCGTTACTTCTGGTTCATCCCTGACGCAAGATGTATTGCAGCTCCGGAGGTTTCATCCCGCATGTGCGGCATCAGCAGCGGTCCCACGGATGCTTCGACACAGGCAACATGCTTTGCTTCACTCAGGTGCACAAGCGTAAATGTTTGAGCGGGAGTTATTCACTGTTGTACGGTGGGCAAAACGTGGTTAAACGGGAGGAAGTCTTCCAATTGCAGTCGGCTCACCGGCAAGATGGTGAGAGTTTCATTGCCGTCCCGGGTGGGGAAGTCAAGCGTCCTGAAACGTGTCGATCTACTCAAAAGCCGCAAACTGCGCCGCCGCTGCAGATGCCAGATCGCGTGGATTCAGAAGTATCTGCAGGCCTCGTTTGCCGCCGCTGACGCTGATGTGGTCGTGCAGCAATGCCCGCTCGTCAATCCAGGTCGGCAGCGCTTTTTTCATGCCGAGCGGCGAGCAACCGCCGTGGACGTATCCCGTTACTTGCAGCAGTTGTTTTAACGGCAGCATGGCGCAGGACTTGTTGCCGCTGATTCGCGCGGCCGTTTTGAGATTTAACTGCGCGTTACCCGGCAGGACCGCCACAAAGTGACGCAGCTGAGTGCCCGTCAGCACCAGAGTCTTAAACATTCGCTCGGCTTCGATGTCAAGCTTCTGCGCCACACTTAGAGCGTCAAGTGAGTCTTCGCCCCACTCATAACTGCGCAATTCGTAGTCGATGCCCGCGGCGTCAAGCAAACGGACGGCGTTGGTTTTCATGCGTCGGCCTCATCCAGAAAACTGCGTACTTCCAGCCCGTCCAGCGGATGCAGGTCGCTCGCCACGGGTTTGCTGTCGTACGGCAGCCAGCCGCGTCGCCAGTCGAAGTACTCGCAAGCGGCGAAGCCTTTTTTGTAGTCGTAATAGGAGTCGGCGGCATGGGCGTAACCGAGGTAGAGGAACTCGTAGCCGCCGCGTTGGGCAAACTCGATCTCCCGCAGTAAGGTGAATATTCCCAGGCTGCGCCGCGCTTCGTCCGGCTCAAACATGGCGTAAATGCTGGAGAGCGCCGTTTTGCCCTGTGAAACAAAACTCGTCGCCACAAGCTCGCCGGCCAGAAACACACGACACTCCAGCGTGCGGCAGGGACGGAAGTGCGCCTGGTGCGCCAGAAAGTCGCTCAACTGCTGAGGACGGTTCTCATTGAATCGTTCGGCGTGGCGGTTAAACAATTCGTCTTTCATGGGGCTGAGTTCGGCGTCACCGAATTCCCAGCGGAGGTCGGCGTTGCGTCGCAGGATGCGACGCTGACTGCGCGACGGCTCAAACTCGCGTACGCGCACGCGCAGCGGAACCACCAGGCGCAGATAATCGCCGACGACGTTGAACATATCCCGAAAAAATATCGTGCCGTGGTGACGCCAGGCATCGGCCAGGAGCGCATCCAGCATCTCCGGTGTGACGCGACTGCACTCAAAACGCCGGAAAAACTCCGTCGTGATATTATCGTGATTGTACGAAAGTTCCAGCCACTCGCGGGCGTCCATACCTGCAGTCTCCGACCAAAATCATCCGTCCCGCACCCGCAGTCGAATGTGGAACTCCTCATCGGTTGGGCCGCTCCGTTTTACCTCGAGCAGGCCGTCCCGGTCCAGTCCGCGTACGATTCCGTGCAACCAGGTGCGTATTTCGCTCTCCGGCGCGGCGCTAAAAAGCGCCGGAGGCAATAGTTGTTGCATGACTTTGCTGCTGTCGCACCATGTACCGTCATCTGAATTTCGTAAAATCTCGACGATTTTCCCACGCCAGATGCGGTTTGGCGTTCCCTGAAAGCCGGCTTCTTTTTTCTTTTCCGGGCGGCGCGGCGTTATTCTGTTTGCCGAGGCACAGTGCTTCGACAGAGCGCAGGCCTCGCAGCGCGGGCGGAATGCGATGCAGACCGTCGCTCCCAGATCCATCAAAGCCTGGTGCCAGGCCGCCGCCCGACCGAGCGGAAAAACTTTCTGCGCCAGGCGATCAACCAGCTGAATCGCCGCCGTCTGATCGCTGGTTTCCATCCGCCAGAACAACCGCGAGTACACGCGCCGGATGTTCACGTCCAGCACGGCGATATCCTGATGAAAAGCAAAAGCGCACAACGCCGCCGCCGTATACGGACCAATTCCCGGCAGTGCGAGGAGGGCGTCGTGTTCTTCAGGTACGATGCCGGCGTGTTTGTCGACGATCGCGCGGGCGCAATCCCGCAGCCGCAGCGCCCTGTTGTTGTAGCCCATGCCGCTCCACGCTCGGATAATCGACGCGTTGTCCGCGGCCGCCAGGGTTTCCACGTCCGGGAAGCGCTCCAGGAATTCGGGCAGTTTTTCCTGCACGCGCGTCGTCTGCGTCTGCTGCAGCATGATCTCGGCCACCAGCGTCACGTAGGGCGGCACGTTTTCCGCTCGCCACACAAACACCCGCGCATGCGCGGCATACCAGTTCAATAGGGCCGTCTGCACCGCGGGCAATCTGGTTTTAAAGGGCGGAAGGCGTTCGCTCTTTTGTTTAACCCGGTGTTCTTCCGTGGCGGGGTTTTGTCGTTTTGGCTTTGTCTTCTTGTTTGTCATCGGGCTGGAAGTTTAAAGCCTGTGTTGAAGTATTCAGCGACTGTTTAACAGTCTCGTCGACGCGTCACCGGTCTTTTGGCGACGAGCAAAAGAATCAGCGAGCCTGAGACCGCAGCGCACCGCAGGTGAAGCGCAGGGCTCAAAGCGATCAGAGTTCGATCAGTCCGTTAAGCTGCAAAAACGTCGGGCGCAGAGTACTCGTTAAAGCGGAACACCGATCATGAAGTAAGCCAGCAAGGGGCCAAAAACGGCGGCGTCCGGGCTGCGTGTGAAAAAGAAACTGCGCCCCACCATAAATCGCGCAGGGCCCAAAGGCGTGTCAATGCCCACGCCCGCGCCGATGCCGTGTTTAAGTTGACTGACGCGTATTTCCGTCGGCCGCCGCCAGATGGAGCCGATGTCGTAACGCGCTGTTAAATACGTGTCGAAAAATACCGCAATGGGCGACTTGACGCGATATTCCAGCGAAGCCAGAGCCATCTGGCTGCCGCGGTCTTCGTTCTCCCGGTAGCCCAGGAAGTCGCTCTGTCCGCCGATGCTGAAGAGTTCCGGGCGCGGCGTGGAGAGGTCCGCAAACCCAAAGCTGAAGCGCGGGCGCAGCGTGTGCACACCGGAGCTGAAGTACTGCTCGTAGTGCGCCGTTGCCTTGGCAAACGACAGTTCGTTGTTTAAGTCGGCAATCGACGATTCGATAGCCAGCGAAACCGAACGCCCGCTGCGCGCGAAGTCGACGCGGTCGCGCGAGTCGAATTCGAGTCCGAATTTAATTGTTGCCAGCGGCTCAAAGTCCGGGATGTTGTCCGTTCCGTCGCGATAGGCGCGTTGAAATTCGTAGCGGAATCGAGCGGAAAATGTGGCAGTTTTACTCAGGCGGCGGCCGAAGGAGGCCGTAGCGCCGTAGCGGTCGAACCACTCCTCGCCGCTGCGTTCGCGCTCATAGCGATTGTCGCTCACCAGGATGCGCTCGCCGTAGAGCCGGAACAGACGGCTGGATGTGTAAACGGAAATGCCGCTGGTAAAGGCCGTGTTAAACAAACGCGGAATGGACATATCCATCGATGCGCCGAAATTGCGCGTGCCGCCCGCGGCCCGCACGTCCAGGTCCAGGCCGGTGCGGAACAGATCCAGGTCTGAAAATTCCGCGCCCGCCTGTGTATTGCGCTCGTCGTCGACGCGCACGCCCAGGCGTAAAAATTGAGAGCCGCGTTCGCGCACGTTTATATTAACATCCACGCTGTCGCCGCGTCTGAGCGGCGTAATAGTTACTTCGCTGAACAGTTCCGTGCCCAGCAGGCTTCGCCAGGCCGCCAGCGCTTCGTCGGTGTTAAACGGGCGCCCGACGATCATTGCCGCCTCGCGGACGATCTGGTCGGCGTCGACCTCCTGATTGCCGCTGACGATCAGCGTCCGAATGTAGCCGGGACGGCAGAGAATGTTTAATTCTCCCGTCTCGTCGTCGAAGTCAAAACCGGCCACATCCGCCAGGGCAAACCTGCGGCGTCGGAACTCGTCGGCTACCGCCTGCCCGATGTCGCTTTCGAGTTCCATCGTATACATGCGTCCGTGCCAGCGTCCGCCCATCGTGTCGAACTCCGGCAGCGCTGTATTGTCGATGCCGCTGAGCCTGACCGTTTGAATGCGAGAGCCATAATCCTGCGCCGCATCAACGGGCGTGTATTGCCGTTTGCCGTCGCCGTTGGTTTCACCGAGGTCCGCCACGACGATGCCTTCGTCATCCGGATTTTGTCGCTGCCGCGGGCTCAATCGATCGAGCGAGTCGCTGATTCGGCGCAGTCGCCGCTGCAGGTCGGGCAGAACGCGGCGCGCGGCGCGGCGCCCGGCGTCTATGAGCGAATCGATATTGTTAAAGTCATTGCTGGCGTGATCGCCGATCTCCGGTTCGATCAGGACATCGGCCAGCAGGCGATCTTCGGCCGCGCGTTGCTGGATCATCGCCGTCACAGCCTGATCGGCCACGGCCCAGGGCGTATTCAGTCCGGCGATCGGCAGCAGGGGAGACGTCGTGTTCACGGCGACAACCAGATGCGGATTCAGTTCACGTGCGGCGCGGACCGGGATATTGGCCAGCAGGCCGCCGTCGACCAGAATCATCGAGTCGAGTTTGATCGGCGTGTACAGGAGGGGAATGGCGGCACTGGCGCGCATCGCCGTCACGAGATCGCCGCTGTCGAGCACGACGCTGCGGCCGGCCACCAGATCCGTGGCGACGGCGCGGTAGGGAATGCGCAGCTTGTTGAAATCGCCGCCGGCGTGGTAGCGCGCGTTCCACATCAGTTCGGAGATGTATTCTTTGAAGTGAAAACCGGAAGAAACGGCTTCGGGAATAATCAGTCTGAAGTTGTCGAAACGCAGCGTAATCAGGCTGCGATCATTCTCCTGTTTCTGGTCCAGAAACTGGTCGCTGCGTTGGTTCTCCTCGTTGACGGCCAGTATCTCATCCCATGCGGTGAAGCGCACGATGGAATCCAGCTCGGCGGCGCTGTAACCTGCGGCGTACATGCCGCCCACGACGGCGCCGATCGACGTGCCGACGATCAGATCGACTTCTATGCCCGCGTCTTCGAATTCGCGCAGCACGCCTACCTGCGCAAAGCCGCGCGCGCCGCCGCCGCTGAGCACAAGTGCCACACGCGGCGCCTCGCGTTCGATCGATTCGGCGGAGGAATCGTTTTCGGCCCGGACCGTAGCGCTCATTGCCGCAAGGGCGAGCAGGCAGGCCAGCAGTTTCAGTGCAGCGGGAACCAGGAGGTTCATGGATTTCAACCGGTATCTTGAAAGGCGTCTCACGGCGGGATTCCGACGTCCGGATTGCACACAAGCGCAAGCCGGATCCGCCGTTGGAGTGACGAGGTATGAGTCGGCTTGAGGCCCCTGCAAATTGTACAGCGGCTAAAGCTGCAAGGCTTATTTGCCTTCCCGCGCTGCCGTCGACGGCGACCATGGCACAGTATTTGCACCTTGTGCACTGCGGGACAAACCCGCCGGGGCTTGCGGACGGCGTCTAAGGCGCAAGTATCGTCCGGGCACTGCGGATAGATATTCAATGGTGAATAATCGCCAGGAACTGATTGCGGCGGCAGGTATGACGGAACAGGAACTGCAGCAACTGACAGCCGACCGGCCGAACAACGAGACCGAGTTGTTCGACTGGAATGCGTTCTATGGCTACAACCGGGCCATGAAACGCTTTGCGGGGCTGGCGGCCGACCATCCGTCCAAATACGTGCTTGAACACGGCGCGGGGCTGGCCGGCAAACGCATCGGCGACCACGAACGCGACTCGACCTTGCCCGCAATGATCTCGATTTCTTCTTCGCGTTTCGACACGCTGCGCTCGCTGACGAACAAAGCGCTCTTCAGCGTCGGCAATTACCTCTACTACGCCGATCACGCTATGGGCGAAGCGGAGATAGCGGCCGAGCGACAACGACTTGGACGCAATCTGCTGGTGTTTCCTTCGCACTCCACGCATCACGTCGATGCCGAATACAGCGTGGCGGATCTGTGCAACTATCTGGATAAGATTGGACGCGATTTCAGTACGGTGCGCATTTGCCTTTACTGGAAGGACGTGCGCCGCGGTCTGCACAAACACTTCGCGTCGCGCGGTTTTGAGTGCCTGACGGCCGGCCACATGTTTGATCCGCAGTTTGTAGGTCGCCTCAAAAGCCTGCTCGCGACGGCCGATTGCACGCTGGCCAACAACGTCGGCAGTTCGCTCGCCTTTTCTCTGGCGATGGAGCGGCCGCACAGCATCTACATGCAGGATCTGGAATTCCGCGCGCACAACCGCGACGAAGAGCAAAAACACCGCAATTTCGGCGATCCGGGCTGGCGGCGAACCGACTACTTCCGCCAGGTGCGCGAGCTCTTCTGCACTGAACCGAACGGGACAATTTCAGCTGCGCAGCGAGCTTTCGGTGAGCGCTACTGCGGTGTGGGCGAACAGAAGTCGGCGGCTGAACTACGCGAAATTTTCGACCTGACCGAGGACATGTATCGGCGCGGCGGACACTTTGCCCGCAAGAGCAAAAAAATCATGGCGCTGCATTGCGTGGAACTGTTGAATGAAAACAGGGATGCGGAGGCCGGCATTCTGCTGCGCGAGGCCGGCAAGGTTTATCCTTCCGACAGCGGCTTTATCTATGCGGCTGCTTTTGTTTTGGCCCGCCGGGGTCGGAAGTCGGAAGCGCTGGAAATCATTCGGCCGCATGTCGCTGCAGGGCAGGCGTCGCTGCGTCTGTTGCAGAACGAACTGGAGGCGTCGTAGAGCCATGATGCAGGTCAGTTGCACAAGCGCACAGAGCAGAAACAGGCGGGTGAAATCATGACGCACGTGTTACACGTTATCCAGGCGTTGACGCTGGGCGGCGCGGCGCGCTCCATGATCGCCACATCCAAGTATTCCAGCCGCGGCGGAGACTATCTTCACTCCATCGTGGCGCTGCACTCGACGGAAGCGGCCGCGGCGGACCTGGCGCGCGCCGGCGGGATTGTGGACATACACACCGCTCCCGATGACCCGGAGCTGGACGCTTTGCTCGCCGCGGCGGACATCGTGCAACTGCACTGGTGGAACACACCCGAAACCGAACGTTTCCTGCGGCGCAGCTTCCCGCCGATGCGATTTGTGATCTGGTATCACGTTGCAGGCGACGGCCCACCGCACATTATCACCGACGGCCACGTTCGCATGGCCGACTGCAATATTCCCTGCAATCCCTTCACGCGCTACGAACTGCCGGTGTTCAAAAATGCGGACGAGCGGTTCGCGGACCAGCGCGTACGCATGGTCTACGACGCGGCCGATTTCGAGCGTCTGAGCGGCGGCCGTCTGCGCGATCACGATGGATTTCGCGTCGGCTACATCGGTACGGTGGATTTTTTCAAGATGCACCCCGAGTACGTACAGATGAGCGCCGCCGTCGACGTGCCTGACGTGCGATTTGTCGTTTGCGGCGGCGGCAAACAGGAAATTCTGCGCGCGCAGGCACGCGCTCTGGGCGTCGAAAACAAGTTTGAATTCCGCGGTTATGTCAATGACATCAGAAGCGTCATCGAGGAACTGGACGTCTACGGCTATCCGCTCTGTGAACATACCTACGCCGCGGCGGAGCTCAACCTGCAGGAAGTGATGTACCTCGGCGTACCGCCGGTGGTCTTTCCCTACGGCGGTGTTAAACAACTGGTGCAGCACGAAAAAACCGGCCTTGTGGTCAACAGCCCGGCCGAGTTCACCGCCGCAATTGAATACTTGCATGCCGAGCCGGAAATGCGTCGCCGCCTGGGCGAAAACGCAGAGCGCTACGCCCGCGAAGTTTTCGGAGCGGAAAACGCCGCGCGCGACTTAAACAAAGTCTACGAAATGTTGATGCGCCGCGACAAACGCGAGCGCATGCACGGGCGCGACCCCAGCCGTTCGCTGCTTGAACAGCCGGTCGATTACTACGATGTGGATATCAACGCCGCGGCGCCGACCTGGGAAGTGTTCTGTGAGTCGTTGGGAGAGCACGCCGCAGATTTTCTGGCTTCGGTCGAATCCTTCGACGATGCCGAATTGTTTAAGTCCGACGCGCAGATTGCGGCCTCATCGGCTCTGATGTTCGACACGGGCATCAAGGCCTACCGCCTGCACGACGGCGAAGACGCCGTACTGCGTTTCTGGACGGGACTGGTGCTGCTCGCGCGCGGCGATGCGGCGGCCGCCACTGAGCTTGCGGCGGCTTATCAGCAGGGGCTGCAACACTGGCGCGTCCTGTGGTATCTGGCGCGCGCGCTGGAAAACGACGGACGCAATGATCAGGCCGAATCGCTCGATCGTCAGCTGCGCGCCGCTCTGCCGGACATCGACGAACGCATTCCGCCGCAGACCGTGGCGCAGTTTCTGACTGCCGCGGCGACGGAGGTGTCGTCCTCTGTTGAACAAGCTGAAAGCACGGTGGTTAATCAACCCGCGGAATCATCGGCTGCTGAACAGGCTGAAAACACGGCGCTTAAACAAAGCGCGGAAGAGTCAGATAGCGCAACAGAAGACATTCTGGTTTCCGCAATTGTCTCGACTTACGCCTCGGCCGACTTTCTGCGCGGCTGCCTGGACGAGCTGGTCGGACAGAGCCTGTTCAAGCAGGGCCGCATGGAAATCATCGTCATCGACGCCGCCAGTCCCGAAAACGAACAAGAAATTGTCAGGGAATTTCAGCAGCGGCATGTTAACATTGTGTATGAGCGCTGTTCTGAACGCGAGAGCCTGTACCGGTCGTGGAATCGCGCCTGCAACCTGGCGCGCGGAGAATTTCTGGCCAACACGAATGCCGACGATCGACGCCGCGAAGACTGCCTGGAACAGCTTGCCGCCGCACTGGAAAACACCGACGCGGGCGTAGCATATTCCGATCTGGCGTACAGCCGCCAGGCCAATCTGCCGTATGCCTCGGCGGCGCAGGGCGTTTGGGAATTCCCCGATTTTGACCCGACTCTGGCGGTGCACTATTGTCTGGGCTGTTTTACCATTATGTGGCGCAAGACTGCCTGGCAGGCGCTTGGTGGGTTTAATGCGGAAAAATACGAGCTGGCGGCCGACTTCGACTTCTTTACGCGCGTGGCGCTTCAATTCGGCGCGGCGCACGTCCCCGTGCCGCTGACTATGGCGTTGCTGCACGACAAACAGCAGTCCAAACGCGAAGATCGAATGAACGAGGAATCGGAGAGTATTCGCGCAGGATTCGCCGAGTTGCCGCTCGAAATGTTAATGCCCGGTGCGGATCTAAACAGCCCCGCGCAACGCGCCGCGGCCTACTGTTTTCTGGGTAACGTAGCGATGACCCTTCGCGAGCCGTGGTATGGTCCGCACCAGGCTGCGATTAAACCGCAGACCGCCGCGCGCTGGTATCAGATGTCGCTGGGAGAGGACCGCACCTGCCTGCCGGCTCTGTTTAACACGGCTCTGTTGACGGCAATCGTCGGCAAGGGCGATGTTGCCGAGCAACTGCTGCGTCAATGCGAAGAAGCGGCAGGAGCGACGATAGCCGATGAGTTAAAGCAGGCGCGTGATTTTTGCAGCCGGGCCGGCAAGATTACGATGGAGATGCTGTTAAACATTCCCCTGATGGACGCGGGCATGGAGTCGCGCAGCGGAAGTGAAAAAGAATTCAGTGAGATGACCTTTGCATCGGCGGATACGCCCGCCGCGCAGAGCAACAGGCGGCGCATTCTGTTTACCATGTTCGGCTGGAGCGCGAGCGGCGGCGGCACGATGTTCCCACGATCCGTGGCCCTGGAACTGGCGCGCCGCGGAAATGAGGTCGGCGTGTTTTACGCTGCGGGCCGCCACGTGGAAAACCCACAGCCCTACCTGCTACAGCGCAATGCCGATGAAGGTGTGACGCTCTACGGTTTGTTTAACAGGCCGAGCGAGTTTCTGGACGTCGCCGCCCCGCGGCGCGAGGCTGCGGACAGTCAGGCGCTGCAGGCATTCCGCCAGGTGCTGGATGAGTTCAAACCCGATCTGGTGCACTTTCACAATTTCCTGGGGCTGTCCTTCGCCATAGCCGCCGCCGCGCGCGAACGCGGCATTCCGACGGTGTATACGCCGCACAACTATCATATGATTGATCCGGCGTTGTACCTGATCAACAGCGATTTGCGGCGCTGGAAATCGACCGACTTTTTCAGTGAATCCGAACTGGCCACCACGCAGCCGCGCGAGGACTGGGAAGTGCGTATCAGCGCCGCTCGCCGCGCTCTGCGCCAGGACATCGACTGCACCATTGCCGTGTCCGGCCGGGTTAAACAACTTCTGGTTGACTTCGGTGCGGATGAAAACAAAACATTTGTCGTGCATCAGATGCCTCAGAGCACGAACGCACTGCTGGAACAGGCTGCACAGAAAACGGAAGTACACCGCCCGCTGCGCGTCGGTTTTATTGGCGCCATGATTCCGCACAAAGGTGTGCACCGCCTGGTGCAGGCTATGCAAATGCTGGACGCGGAGACTGTGGAGTGCTGGATTTACGGCTACGGAAGTCCCGAGTTTAAACAACTGCTCGATCAGCTGGACAAGAAAAACACCATCCGCTGGCAGGGTGAATACGACATAGCTGATCTGGCAAAAATTGCGGCGGGTCTCGACGCGATTGTTATTCCGAGCGTCTGGGAAGAATGTGCGGGTCTGGTGCTTGCGGAGAGTCTGGCGGCCAACCTGCCGGTCATTGCGTCGGATATCGGCGGTACTTCCGACTTCGTGCACGACGGCGTCAATGGGCGTTTGTATCCGGCCGACGATGCTCCCGCGCTGGCGCGCATTCTGCTGGAGTATATCGAGGACGGGGAGGCACTGCTGAGGCTGGCCAATCGGGGCGTGACGCACCGTTTTGCGGATTACGTGGACCATGTGGCCGGGCTGTATGAATCAATGATTCGCGGCGAACGCCTGACGCCGGAACGCGTCGACTTTGTGCCGGCTTTGAGTGTGAAGACTCCGCAAGCGGAGGTTAAACAAAAGAATCAGCCAAATGAGGAAAGTGCATCAGAATTAAGTCCGGAAATCGCCGGACGCAGAATCGCCGCGCAGGAACAGGCCGGAGGATTTGCAACAAAAGCGGCGGCGGGAACATTGCCGGATCCGCTGCCCTCGCCGCTGCTGCTGAACGTCGGCTGTGGACGCGACGTGCGCGATGGATTTGTTAACATAGATCTTTTCAGCGACGACCCGCGTGTGGTGGCGATGGACGTGCGTCAATTGGAACTGGCGGACAATTGCGCCGACGCTGTTCTGGCGAGCGATATCCTGGAACATTTTTCACATCGCGAAACACGCGCGGTGTTAAGTGAATGGGCGCGCGTACTTAAACCCGGCGGTGAACTCGTAATTCGCTGTCCGTCATTGCGTCTGCAGGTGCAGGCCTATATGCGCGGCGATTGGGATGCAGACGTCGCGTCATACATGATTTTCGGCGGGCAGACGAACCCGGGCGACTATCACTGCATCGGATTCGACGAGCAGTCGATCCGCCGTCACCTGGCGGCCTGCGGCTTGCAGGTGGAGAGTTTTGAGGAGGAGGACACTCCCCAGGACCGCGGATTCATAAACCTCAACATGACGGTGCGGGCACGCAAACGCGCGATTACACAGGACGCTCCGCCGCAAGCCGAGTTAAACATCGCCTGGGAGGGTTCACAATTTGTGCATCACTCGCTGGCGCTGATCAATCGCCGGCAATGCCTCAACCTCATTCGTTCCGGTCTGGCTAATCCGCTGATCATTCCATACGAGGCCGACCAGTTTGAGGCGGGCGACGACGAAGATCTGCGTCTGCTGCAGCGTTATGATGTGCGACATCGCGATGTGAGCGCCCTGCAGACGCCACAGCTGTGGGTGCGCCACCAGTGGCCTCCGAATTCCGAGCGACCACAGCAGGGTAAATGGGTCATCATGCAACCCTGGGAATTTTCCGCGCTGCGCCGCGACTTTGTGGACTTGTTTAATCGCGCCGACGAAATCTGGACGCCGTCGACATTCTGCCGCCGGGTCTTTATTGATTCGGGCGTTGACGCCGACAAAGTGCAGGTAGTCCCGAACGGCATCGACCCGCAGTTGTTTGCGCCGCGCGGCCCGGCGTACAAACTGGAAACGGGAAAACGCTTTAAGTTCCTCTTTGTCGGCGGAACAATTTTCCGCAAGGGGATTGATGTCTTGCTGGCGGCGTACAGTAAAACGTTCAGTGCATCCGACGATGTCTGCCTGGTAATCAAAGACATGGGCGGCGACAGTTTTTACAAGGGGCAGACGGCGCGTGCGCATATCGAACAGCTGAGCAAACAAAGCGCTGCGCCGGCAATCGAGTACATCGATGAAATGTTGAGCGAGGCGCAAATGGCCGCGCTCTACCGCGCCTGCGACGTGTTTGTGTCGCCCTACCGCGGAGAGGGATTTTCACTGCCGACTCTGGAAGCGATGGCTTCCGGTCTGTCGGTCATCGTTACTCAGGGCGGCGCGACGGATGACTTTGTGGATGAACACGTCGGGTGGCTGGTCCCGGCCGCACCGCGCAGCATCGGTGAAGTGATCGATGGTCATGCGATGACGGCGGAGACCTTTGTTCTTGAACCCGACGAGCAAATTCTGGCCGCGCATATGCGACAGGTCTTTGAAAATCCGGGCGAGGCACGCGCACGTGCCGTTGAGGCGTCGCTGCGCGCTCGCACACACTGGACCTGGCAACGCGCCGGCGTAAAGATGTTAAGTCGCGTCGACGCGCTGCTGAACACGGACTATGCGTTGCGGTCGGAAGATGCGCTGCGGGACAATGACGATGCCGCAATTGTTTTCGGCCGCGCCGAACTCCGCAACAAACAAGGCGAGGTGGACGAAGCGATAAGCCTGTATCAGCAGGCAATAGAAATGGCGCAACTGCCGCAGCCCTGGCTTTTGTTAACCCTGCATCGACTGGCGTCGTATGCTCTGGCGGCGGATGAGCTGGACCTGGCCGAGGAGTTTTTAACAAAAAGCGTCGGTCTGGAAGAGGACCACCCGGATGAGCGTTACCTGCGGGCGCTCATCCACATGCATCGCGAACAGTGGGAAGATGCGTTGGATCTTTTAAACCCATTGACGGAACAGTGGAAAGACAACAAATATCGCAGCACAATGGGGCTGGCGCTGGACCAGTTGCTGGCAGAAATCGGACGTTGTTTGTTGAGCCTGGATTTTCCCGACGATGCCCGCAAGATTTTTGAATTGGCATTGCAGATGAATGATCAGAATGCGGACGCCTGTTTTGGCGCCGGACTGGCATTCATGACAATTGAGGCGATGGAAGAAGCGCGCACCATGTTCGAGTGGGCGTTGAAGTTGCGACCGGATTTTGCCGCCGCCTCCGAGGCTCTGGAGAGCATTGAGGCGTCGGGCGGGACCGCCTGAGCAACAGATAGAAAGTTCGTTATGGGCAGCGCCGTTTTACGGCGCAAAAAAAAGCTCCGGCAATCACCATTGCCGGAGCTTTTCATTTACAGCTGCTTCGGTCTACGCCGAAGTCCATCCTGTGCGGTAGATCAGTTGCAACCCATGTCGAGTTTGGCCTGTGCGTCCGAGAACGGGAAACAATCGCCTGAAGGCAGCGAAGTCGGAACGTAGCGCAGCAGGTCATCGTCGTACAGCCCCGTCGAGATAAATGCCGTCATGTCTTCCATCTCGGAGTCGCTCAGGTTCAGCTGAGTGAACTGGGCGGCCAGTTGCGATTCCGGCACCGAGATGTTTTCTGCAACAGCGGCGTTTTTGTACTCGATGACTTCGCGGACGGAGTGCATCGATGCGCCGTGGCCATAGAAACGCGAGTCGATAAGGTTGTAGAGCGAGGGCGTTTTGAACTTGTAGTTGTCGGCCGGATTACCTGTAAATCCGCCGCGACCGTATTTGACGGTCAGGTCGGGGCCGTCGCCGTAGACGCCTTCGCCTTCAAGGTCATTCATACCCAGAGCATAGAAGGTCATCGAGCTGAGAGCGGGACCGGTGTGGCAGGAATTGCAGTTTGCTTTGCTGCCGAAGAAAGCAATCGCGCCGCGCAGCTCCTGCTCGGAGAGGGCGTTGCGGTCACCGGCGAGCCATTTCTGGAACGGAGCCTGATTGGAGAGCAGCGTGCGCTCGTATGCGGCAATAGCCAGACCGACGTGTTCAGCGTCGACGTCCGAACCAGGGAAGGCCGCTTCGAACATCTGTTTGTACGTTGCATTATTTTCGATAATGCTGTAGTCCAGGTCGAGGCGGTGCACGGCCAGACCGGCAATCGCCTGCGTTTCAATGCCCGTGTAGCCCAGGTGGTTTGCGAATTTCGGCGTTCCTTCGGTCCAGGAGCTTTCCGTGCCTTCGTTGAGGCCGGTGGCTCCGAACTGACCGTTCCACAGCATGACTTCCTGCCAGGCAGCGTTCATGGCCGTGGGCGAGCGAATCGGCTGAATGTCGAGTTCCAGCGTCTGGTAGTCGGGGTTCGGCATGCGGTCGCCGAATGCGCCCCAGCCGCCTTCGCCGATACCTTGCGGCAGACCGGCCTGGAAGCCGGATTCTGCGTGGTGGCAGGACGCACAGCTGGACGTGCCCAGACCTTCCGGTTTTTTCGGATTTGTCAGGATCGCCGTTTCGTGGTAGAGCAATTTGCCGAGAGCCACTTTGGCGGTCGTCAGCGGATTTTTAGGATCCTGCGGGATCGACGCAAAATCCGTGGCGGACGGCATCATAAAGTAATCGATCGAGCTCGTGGGCGAGGCTGCTTTCAACAGGGAGAGCAGTTCGCTGTTCAGCTGGTCCATCGTCGAATCGGTCGGGTCGTCGTCATCACAAGCGCTGAGCGATAATAGGGCGAGGCAGGCCAGAGCAACTCCTGCCCGTTTCGCCAGCCGGGCCGCGGCCAAAAAATAATTGGTTGTTGGGAACTTCATGAGAAACCTGTTGGTTTTACGTCGGGTGAAGCTATGCACCCGTGGAAAAAAATAATATGAGAATTTTATGACGGTGGCAGAACAACGCCTGTGGCACAACCTGCGGATATACTGCCAATCCACAAATACACCCCCGGGCTACGACCTGCCCGGGTAGCATGACACGCCAAAATAGCATCCAATCCCGCAAAAAAGCAATTATCAATCTTCGCCTCTCTGTTTTTTATCAGCGCGATTACCCAAATTTGATCTGAGAACACACAAAAGACGCTGTGTTCAACCGTAACCGGAACAATTGCATTTTTTTTCTGGTTATGCCCGCAGTACAAATCATTGCTCCGCTCTGTTGCCGCAAACCGCGTCCCGGCCGCTGCTCCAAAGGCCGGCGAACCCGCGCAACAGGAATGTCAAACCCATCCGAGTCCGGACCTGCAGGAGAATGGGATATATGAAGTCCCGCATCCCCGTCGGGGAGTTGCAACGGCCGCGCTTTTCACTGTGGCTCAAGATTGCGATTCCCTCTACCATTTTTGCTGCCATCAGCATTTATGCCATCAGCCAGATTTCTCTGGGACAGTCCATCCATCAAACCAAAATGGCCTCGCAGCAGAAACTGCTCAATGTGGTCACCATGGCGGCATGTGCCCTTTCCGGCGACGATCACAACATCGCGATGAGCCGCAGCGACAGCTCACAGCAATACTTTGACGCCCAGGTGGCCCTGCTGCGCCGCTTCCGCTCCAAACTGGACCAGATCGACGAATTCCCGGAGCATTGGTATACTCTGCTGCGCAATCACGGCGATACAACCGTATTCGGCCTGATGACGCACGAAACCGCATTCACCGGCGATACAACCATTTTTCGCAGCAAAGAAGCCCGCGCCGTGTTTGAAAATGTGTGGCGCGATCAGGTGCCGCGATTCACCGATATATATATGAGTGACAATGGCCGCTGGATTTCCGCTCTGGCCGCCGTTACGGACTCACATGACGAGACTGTCGCTATTCTGCAGGTGGACCTGCTCTACGAGCGCTACCTGACTTTGGTGGAGGAACTGCAGTCGGAGAACAACTGGCTGATGATCGCAGGTATTCTGTTTGCCGGGCTGCTCGGCGTGTTGCTGGGACAGCTGATTGCCGGTCCGGTCCGGCGCGTCAGCGAAGGCGCAACGACGATTGCCGAAGGCGACTTCCGCGGAGCGGTGGAAGAGCCGCGCTCGCTGCGCTGGTTCCCGGACGAAACCAGTTCTCTGATACACAATTTCAACTCGATGTCCGGCAAGCTTGAGCAGACGCTGAAGTCGCTGCGCAGGGCAAACCGTCGCCTGGAGAGCGTCGACAACGCCAAATCCGTTTTCCTGCATTTTGTCGCGCATGAGTTGCGTACGCCGCTCAACGGCCTGGGCAGCATTAAACTGCTGCCCGAGTTGCAGGAGTTCGATGCAGATACGCTGGAGTTTTTGGAGGATGCCGGTAAAAGCGTCGATCGTCTGCGCGCCTTTACCGCCGCTGCGGAGCGCTACATCGTGGCTTTGACGCACGAATGTGACGACTCCGAGGTGTATGTGCTCAACGAAGTTGTCGAGGGAGTCGTGACCGAATTGACGCCTTTTGCGGATCGCAATGGCGTTCGCATTGACGTGACGATACCACCCGAGCCTCTGCCGGTTGCCATGCCGTTTGATGTTTTAACGGAGTTGGTGCAGCAGGTTGTGCACAACGCTATCAAATTCGGCAACACCGGCGATCACATTGAGATTGAGTTGATTCGAGACGGCAAAGTGGTGGACATGTACATTCGCGACTGGGGCAAGGGATTTGCGGCGGAGCACGCAGATCGTATCTGCGAACCGTTTTTTGTGGCGGACATTCTCCATCATTCACGAGGTTCGGGCGTCAACCTGGCTATGGCCAAAGTCTATGCCGAGCACTACAACGGCAAACTCAAGGCGCATAGCGACGGTCCGGGGCGCGGCAGCATTTTTCAGATCTGTTTGAACCTTGCGTCGGAGGACCGGCTGCCGGTAGAATTCTGGGAATCTGAAAGTACTGTTTCCGGCAACGGCGTCATTGCCTGAGCTCTGCATGATTTTTTTGTTTGTCATGCAGCCGGGAACACCGGGCCGGCGACATGCCGGAAATATCGTGCCCGCCCTGCGCCGTTGTCGGCCAATAAGTTAAGTGTAGATTTTCCGTCTCCAAACGGGCTGTAATGACCTGTGAGTGGGCGGTTTTTTGGTTTAACGATGAGGCGTAAAAATTTGGGCAGACCTTGGGGTGATCAAGGGGCCCGCCTGCCCCATCGCCCGCCCCGCCGCCACCGCGAGTTTCCACCACGTCCAGACGCACTCCTCCCACCCTGCAATCAGTGCAGATTTTTTCGAGGCAAACGTCAGTCCGGCAATCCACGGCGCGTTGCATGCGGCGCTCCGTGTCATGTGCCAGTCTACGCCGAAACCACAAATTATCCCGCAGTAAAAAACTGAACGCTGCGGTATTCATAGGTGAACGGTCGTCTGGCGTGATTAAACGGTCGCAATTGATGTAGTGCATGCAGTCCGCCAGAAGTCTTTGAGTCTCAGGATCTGTCCGAAGTCTTCAAACTTCAGGCCTGTCTCAATTCACCGAGCCACCGGACCCAATGGCGTTATTTAAACGCCGGGACTGTGCTGCGTCCGCATGCTCGCAGCTGAACAAGAGTGTTTGCAACCGAATTATTGTGCCGCTTCTGCCTGAAACGGCATGACAAAAATAAAGGATAGAAGGCGAGCCTGGCAGCGACAGGCGCTGCAATCAGGGAAGCGGAAACGGGATGTTGATTGAGGTGGAAAATCAGCCGCGCAGACGGTCGAGCAAGGCGTTGGCTTCGTCGGCTTCGTCGCAGCTGAGAGTGCCGAAAAGTGCGTCGATGTTTAACATTCTGCTGTCGATGTCGGCAAGAAGTTGCATGCCGGCGTCCGTAATGACAACGTCCATGCGACGACGATCCTGACTGCAGGGATTGCGTTTAATTAACTTCTTGGCGTACAATCGATCGACAAGGCGGGAAACGTCGGACTGTTTGTCGAGCATGCGCTCGCGCAAAATGACAAGTGAAGCGGGTTCGGGGTAGTGGCCGCGCAGAATGCGCAAAATGTTGTATTGCTGCGTCGTGATGTTGTGCGGCTGGAGCGCCTTGCGCAGGTGCGGCTGGAGCCAGTTATACGTGTAGAGGATGTTGACCGCCAGCTTGTGATAAGCATTGCGGAACTTTTTCTGTTTAATTTCGTCTTCGAGTCGCATGTGCCGCTACAACTGTGTTTAAGTGCAGGAAGGGCGCCGATTGACCGCGCTTCCGTCGTTCCTTTCAATTGTTAATGTGATCCCGCAAGTGTTGCATAGGCCGGGACGCGCGGAACTTCCACGATAAACATTTTGCCGGCTCGGTCGGTAGTAAATCGCAAAAGCTCGGCATGTGAAACCAGTAAAAAGTCGTCCTGTTTAATAAACGAGGAGTCGGTTTCAATCTTCCCTTCGAGCACAAATATAGCAAAAACGGAGTCCTCGTCAACTTCCATGGCGTGCTCGCCGGGACCGTAGGAAAGTTCAAAGACGCGAGCCTGCGACTGCAATTCCACCGTGGCGCCTTCACCTGCAATAATGCGGGCCTCCATATCCTCCATGTCCAGCACGTCGAATTGTTCGGCGCGGAAATCGCGATACTGCGGCGGCTGCGTTAATGCGTTGCGCAGGTCCGGATCAAACCAGATCTGGAAAAAGCGCGTGCCTTTGCTGACGCGTTCGGCGTGGGTCAAACCGGTGCCGGCGCGCATCACCTGGACGTCGCCCGCCCGCAATGGCGTCCACGTGCCGGAAGTGCTGTCGTAGTGCTCCAGCGTGCCCTCGATCACAACGGACATAATCTCAAACCCGCGGTGCGGATGTTCGGCAATCAGGCCGTCCTCGTTGCCCCAGGCGTAGGACCAGTAAAACAAGGTGGAGAAGGAGTGCAGCAGGCCTTCGGGTGCATCGGGGAACATCACCATCCTGCGCTCCTCAATTTTCCGGCCGTCAAACTGTCCGGGAGGTTGTGCTTTGCGGGGGATGTGAATAATGCGCATGGCGCTGCCGTCCTGTAGAGTTGAAAAAAACGGGGACCGTTTTTCGGTCCCCGTTACTGTCAGGCTTGAACCAACGATATCAGGCTTGTTTGTCCAGCTCGAGGTCGATTTCGATTTCCACCGTTTCGCCCACAACAAGACCGCCGGTTTCGAGCGTTTTGTCAAACTTCAGACCGAAGTCAAAACGATTGATTTCGCCCGTAATTTCAAATCCGGCTTTGGTCGTGCCCCAGGCGGTTGCCGTTCCTTTGTATTCCACGTCGAGAACCACTTCCTTCGTAATGCCGCGAATCGTCAGGTCGCCCGTAAGTTTATACTTGTTCTTGCCGTTGCTTTTCATGGATTTGCCGACAAACTTCATGTTCGGATGCTGGTCCGCAGCAAAGAAGTCGTCGCTGCGCAGGTGGCCGTCGCGTTTTTCGTTGTCGGTGTCCACACTGGCTGTTTTGATGTTCACTTCGATTTTTGCGTCCGAAAAATCGTCCTTGTTCGCGATCACCGTCACGTCGTAGTCGTTGAATTTGCCGTCGGTCGACGAAATGACCAGGTGGCTGACTTCAAAAGAAACTTGCGAGTGGACTTTGTCCGCTTTCCAGGTAGCCGCCGAGGCCGAAGCCGTTCCAAAGACAAACAGTGCAACGAGGGCCCAGGCGAAGCTGATGCGTTTCATGCTAAGTACTCCATAAGAGTTTGTACGTGAGTCGCAAAGATTTGCGCGTGTTTGATTACGTGCTGCAAATATATGTTGAAACAATAGATGTTGCAACATCTAATTTTGCAGCTTGCGTCAAAACGCGGAATTCAGGCGTAAATCGCCGGATTTCCGGAGTCAATTGATAATGGAAATGCTGAAATGCCGAACCAGGATCGGCGGTGGTCAACCCCTGGTCGCGTCGGAGCCGACTTCCCAGACGTCGCCCGATTCGAGCAGTGCCTGCAGGTCGCCGTTTCCTTTGCGGCGGCGGGCTTCTTCGACCTGATCGTTCAGCTGGTCTTCGTAGCGCGGCCGCTCTTCCTGCAGCAACACGCCGAATGCGCGCGGCAGCCCCGGGGTGGTATCCATGCGGCTCAGTACAAAAGCCATGGCGCGGTCGCTCTCGTCAAAAACTGTGACGTCGTCGATGCTGTTTTTACCGTTTTCCAGTGAGATGCTTTCCGCTTTGAGCCCGTTCAGACGAATGCCTTTTTCTTTGTTCGTCCCGTAGAGCATAGGCCGGCCGTGTTCGAGATACAGACTGGTGTCTGGCCGCGTCGATTTGTCCGTGAACTCCTCAAAAACGCCGTCGTTGAAGACAATACAGTTCTGGTACACTTCAATGAATGATGTACCGCGGTGTTCGGTGGCGCGGCGCAGCGTGCTGTTCAGGTGCGGGAGATCGCGGTCCATCGTGCGAGCCACGAAGGTCGCCTCCGCTCCCAGCACAAGCGAGAGCGGGTTGAAGGGCTGGTCCAGCGAGCCGAGCGGAGTCGATTTTGTTACCAGTCCCGCAGCCGAAGTCGGCGAGTACTGGCCTTTGGTCAGCCCGTAAATTTCATTGTTGAAGAGCAGGACGTTCAGGTCCACATTGCGGCGCATCAGGTGAATCAGGTGGTTGCCGCCGATGCTCAGGCCGTCCCCGTCGCCCGTAATCACCCAGACGGACAGGTCCGGACGCGCAATTTTCAGTCCCGTCGCCAGCGCGGGCGCGCGACCGTGAATGCTGTGGAAACCGTAGGTATCCATGTAATAGGGAAAACGACTGGAGCATCCGATGCCGGAGACAAAGACGACTTTCTCGCGCGGGATGCCCAGATCGGGCATGATCTTCTGCATCTGGGCCAGGATGGCGTAGTCGCCGCAGCCGGGGCACCAGCGCACGTCCTGATCGGACTTGAAGTCTTTGAGCGTGTATTTCACTTCGCCGTTGGAAGGCGCGGCGGCGGCCTGTGCGAGTATATCATTCATGTCCGTTCATCCTTTCCGACTGAACAGCCGACTCTTGTTTGTCGCCGTGTGATTCGCCGCTGAGCACCTCGTTGATTTTCTGCTCGATTTCCTGCTCGCGGAAGGGCAAGCCCTGGATCTTGGTCAGTCGCAGGGCGGGCGTCAGGTACTTGCTGCGCAGAATGTTGACCAGCTGTCCATCGTTCAATTCCGGCACTATCACATGATCAAACTTCTGCAGCAGGGCTCCCAGGTTGCGCGGCAGAGGATTGAGCGTGCGCAGGTGTGCGTGACCGACGCGCCGTCCAATGCGGCGCTGGCGCAGCATCGCCTCGCGAATAGCGCCGTAACTGCTCCCCCAGCCGACCAGCAGAACGTCGCCGTCCTGATCTCCTTCGACTTTGAGCTCCGGCAACTCTTCGGCCAGTCGCTCGATTTTTTCAGCGCGCAGGCGCACCATTTTCTCGTGGTTGAGCGGATCGTAGCTCACGTTGCCGCTGACGTCTTCTTTTTCCAGGCCGCCGATGCGGTGTTCCAGTCCGGGCGTTCCCGGCAGGGCCCAGGGGCGCGCCAGCGTCTGAGGATCGCGTCTGTATGGGGCAAAGTCTTCGCCCGGCTTCGCAAAATCGGGATCGATCTGCGGCAGTGATTCAATGTCCGGCAGCAGCCAGGGCTCGGTGCCGTTGGCCACGTAATTATCCGAGAGAATAAAAACCGGAGTGCGCGTGCGCACGGCCAGACGCGCCGCCTCGATCGCGATGTCAAAACACTCAGCCGGTGTTGCCGGAGCCAGGACAATGACGGGCGCCTCGCTGTTGCGTCCGTACAGCGCCTGGAAAAGATCGGCCTGTTCCACCTTGGTCGGCATGCCGGTGCTCGGTCCCGCGCGCTGCACGTCGATCACGATCAGCGGCAGCTCCGTCATAACTGCAAGCCCGATGGCTTCGCTCTTGAGCGAGAGGCCCGGGCCGCTGGTGGACGTGACGGCCAATGCACCGCCGAATGCCGCGCCGATGGCGCTTGTGACCGCCGCAATCTCGTCCTCGGCCTGGAATGTCTTGACGCCGAAGTGTTTCAGGCGCGCCAGAAAGTGCAGAATGTCGCTCGCCGGCGTGATCGGATAAGAGCCGAGAAAAACGTCGAGCCCGGACTGGCGTCCCGCTGCAACAATGCCGAATGCCAGTGCGAGGTTGCCGGAAATATTGCGGTAGCGTCCCGGGGCCAGTTTGGCCGGCTCCACTTCATAACGGACGTGAAAAATTTCGGTGGTTTCGCCGTAGTTCCAGCCCGCTTTCAGCGCCAGAACATTCGCGTCGCCTATCTGCGGCGCTTTGGCAAATTTTTCGGCGGTCCAGCGGATTGTCGGTTCCAGCGGGCGGCCGTACAGCCAGTAAAGCATGCCGAGCGCAAAGAAGTTTTTGGTTCGCTCAACTTCCTTGGAGCTCAGTCCGCTGTCGGCCAGGGCTCGTGCGGTCAGCCGCGAGACATCGACCACAAAGACCTTGTAGTTCTCCAGTGTCGAGTCTTCCAGCGGATTGCTTTCGTATCCCGCCAGGCGCAGGTTCTTGCGGTTGAAACCCTCCGCGTTGGCAATGACCATTCCGCCGCTGCGCAGGCCGGAGAGATTGACTTTCAACGCAGCCGCGTTCATGGCCACCAGCACGTCGAAGGCGTCGCCGGGCGTGTTGATCTCGGAACTGCCGAAGTGGAGCTGGAAGCTGCTGACGCCGTAGAGCGTACCCTGTGGCGCGCGGATTTCAGCCGGAAAGTCGGGCAGAGTGCTGATGTCGTTGCCGAAAATTGCCGACGTGTGCGTGAACTGCGTGCCAGTCAACTGCATGCCGTCGCCGGAGTCGCCGGCAAAGCGAATGGTGACGTCGTCGAGTTGTTCTACCGTGCTCTGAGCCATTCGGGATCCTTTCCAGTGCTGCCCGGGAGCGGGCGCCTAAAAACTTCAGATGCCTAAGACGATCGAATGCGCGAAATCGTTAGGCAGTCCGTGTGCGGCGGTACACGCGTGCCGCAATATCGGTTCGGGCGAGCGGAGAATCAGGAGAAGGCCGGTACAAATCCCGTCTTTTTGTACACTTTGCGTAAGGTCTTGTGTGCCCTGCGGCGCGCGGCCTCAGCGCCGTCTTTCAGGATCTGTTCCAGGTAGGTTTTGTCGTCCATCAGGCGTTTGTACTCGGACTGGACCGGTTCCAGCAGTGCAATCATCGCATCGGCCAGCTCGGACTTGAGCTCGGCGTAGTTTTTTCCGGCAAAGTGCGCCTCAATATCCGCCATCGCTTTGCCGGTTGCAATCTGGTACAGCGTCAGCAGGTTGCTCACCGCCGGCCGCGCTTCGTCCATGCGAATCTCCGTGCCGGAGTCCGTTACCGCGCGTTTGATCTTGTTGCGGATTTCGTCCGGGGAGTCCGTCAGGAACAGGGTTGACTTCTGGTTGCTGTCGGATTTGGACATCTTTTTGTCCGGTTCCTGCAGGCTCATGATGCGGTGGCCGTCCGGCGGGATATATGGATCCGGCACCACAAACGTATCGGAGTAATAGTGGTTGAAGCGCTCCGCCAGGTTGCGCGTCAGCTCAAGGTGTTGTTTCTGGTCTGCACCGACCGGCACCAGATCGGCCTGATAAATCAGAATATCGGCGGCCATCAGGATCGGATAGGTAAACAATCCGACAGTTTCGGAGTGTTTTTCGGACTTTTCCTTGAATTGCGTCATCCGGCTGCACTCGCCCATATAGGTCAGGCAAGTCAGCACCCAGGCCAGTTCGGCGTGCTGCGGCACGTGTGATTGCAGGAAAATGATGGATTTTTCGGGGTCGATGCCGGAGGCGATGTAGAGCGCGGCTACATCCAGCGAGGTTCGGCGCAGGTCGGCCGGTTTCTGGCGCACGGTGATGGCGTGCATATCGACGACACAAAAAAGGCAGTCGTGCGTGTGTTGCAGAGTGTTCCAGTTGCGGAGGGCTCCGGCGTAATTGCCGATCATGAGACGCCCCGTGGGCTGCATCCCGCTCAGGATGACCTTTTTGTTTGTCGCTGTATTTGAAGATTCCTGGTTGGACATTGCCGCACCGCCTGCTGGGTAAGTCGTACGAAACACGTTACAGAGTTCTAAAGAACCTGCAATTTAACGCGCGCGGCAGGAATAGACAACGCCGCGACCGCGCTACCCGTGTATGAACGTTGGAGCGCGCGGTCGCCGAGCTCGTGGAGACGAGCAAAAGAGGTCAGCTGCGGAAGTAGTCGAAGATCACCTGCAGGTGCGCATCGTAGACATCCCAAACGGGCAGTTTGAGCGAACGTGCCGTGACTGCGCCGCCGTAGAAAATTCCCTGGAGAATCTTCATGACTTCGACGGGTTCGATCTGGTCGGACATGTCGCCCTTTTCGATCGCCTGCATCAGGTGTTTGCGGAAGAGCATCGCCAGGTCGGGGACAGGGCGGTCTGCTACCGTGGGGTGATCTGGATAGAGAATCTGTTTTTCAGCGTAGTTGGGCTCGACGTGGTCCGGCAACTCGGGCAGTTCAGCCATGACGCCGAACAAACCGTACATCAAACCGGGCGATTCTTCGAGCGCAGCCGAAGCCGCTTCAAACAGATGTTCAACAGCCAGGATGCCGTTGATATTGTTGACTTCCTGTTCCACCGAGCGGTGCAGGCACCAGATGCGGAAGTAATAGAGCAGGATGTCTTCTTTTTGCGGGAAGTATTTGTAGAGCGTTACCGCCGAAATCTCTGCGCGTTCGCATATCTCTTCGATATGCAAATCTTTGAACTCGCGTTTGCCAATAAGTTCGACGGCGCTTTCAAGAATCGTCAACTTCAAGCGAGCGCTTTTCTTTTCGCGTAAGCTCAGCTCCCGGCTGGCGGATTTACCACGTGCCATCGGATGTGATTTCCGTTAAAATTGCGTTAATCTGATCAGGAACGACTTGTTGAGTGTCTCTTCGGAGAAACAAAACAATAATCTACAAAAAGATATTCTTTTAGTACAGTAAAATCCACAAACTGTTTGGCCGCCCGCCTGAAGTTTACCGGTGTTTTTGACGTGCCAGGCTCAAAAATTGCGGTGTTTCACCGCGGCGTCCGGTCTGTTTTACTCATGCCTTGTTTATCGCCCAGGTTGGGCTTGGTGTTAAAAATAGTTGTGCGGCGATATATTATATTACGCCCGGATATCCGATTCATTTATCCGATTGTCCGAAATGTTGTCGCGGTCGTTTATGGGGGCCTGTCTTTGCTCCAACACCGGCCACGGCCCCGCGCTGCTTTGTGTCTTGCCGCACATCATCAGGTTTTGCGTGCCACACTGCGGCTGAATTGTCTGCTATTGTGCACCGGTTTTCCCCGCGGTTTAACAGGTGCTGCGCCGTCGCGGAGCAGACCTTGCCCGGCCGGCGGCGGCGCAGTTTTGTTTATGCGTCCGCGTGCCCGCCATTTGTAAATATGTATTTTGCACTTCGGCGCGAACGGGATAGCTAATATTCAAAATGTTAAATGCCAAACAATGCTTGGGTGGGAGTCGCGGGTGCTGAGTTACTGGGAACAACAATCGCTGCAAAAAGTTGATTTTGTCGTTGTCGGAGCCGGATTGATCGGTATGCAGACCGCCCTGGCGCTGCGTCTGCGCGCTCCCGAGGCGCGAATAGTCATATTGGAACGGCACGCACCGCCGCGCGGCGCCGGCACGCAGAACGCAGGTTTTGCCTGTTTCGGCAGTCCAGGCGAACTGTTGGACGACATTGAACGCGTCGGCCGCGACGCGGCGCTGGCGCTGGTGGAACGCCGCTGGCGCGGCTTGCAGGCACTGCGTGCCCGGCATGGAGACACGGTCCTGCAGATCGAGGACCACTGCGGACATGAAGTCCTGACGCGGGATTCCGCCGTTGACGCCGCCGCACTTGAGGACTTAAACAGCGACCTGCGCCGCATTTTTGGCGAAGAGGTTTTTCACATGCGGCCCGACCTGCTGCTGCGCTACGGCTTTGCACGTGAACACGTCGCAGCTCTGGTACACACGCGTTTTGAGGCGGCGCTGGACAGCGGCCGTTTAAGTCTCAGTCTGCAGCGGCAACTGCGCGCGGCGGATATTGAACTGCTCTGCGGCATCGAAGTCGGCAGACTTGAATGCCGCGATTATGGCGTCGATGTCTGCGCTGTCGACACCTCCGGCGAAGAGATGGTATTTCACGCACGCTCGGCGGCTCTCTGCGCCAATGCCGCTCTGCCCGATCTGCTGCGGACGCTGGGCTCGGCGGCCACGGCGGCGCTGCCGGATATCCGGCCCGGCCGCGGTCAGGTGCTCGTGACCGATACCGTTCCGGATCTGAAGTTCAGCGGCACGTTTCACGCCGATCGCGGTTTTGTGTATTTCCGTCGCCTGGGTGATCGCGTCCTGCTCGGCGGCGGCCGCAATCGCGATTTTGACACTGAGAGCACACAGCAACGAGGACTTAACCAATCCATACAGACCTTTCTGGACGAGTATCTGCGCACCGTCATCCTGCCCGGAACGCAAGTCCCAATCAGCCTCCGTTGGTCCGGAATCATGGCTTTTACCGCGGACAAACAACCCTGTGTTAAACAGCTTGCGCCCGGTTGTGTGGTCGGTTTTGCCTGCAATGGCATGGGGGTGGCGCTGTCCGCCGCGGCGGCGGAGCAATGTGCGGATTGCGTGATTCAAGCCGCGGAGAGTTAAAAACCTGAACGGTACTCAGGGAAGGTCGACTTCTGCGGCGGCGCGCCAGTTCTCCTCGTTGCCGTCTTCAGTTGCGTCGAGTTGCAAGGCGGCCAGACAGTCGTCAACGTAGGCGTCGCTGCGCATGCCGACGAGTACACAGGTCACAGCCGGATGTGCGCGCAGAGCGTTCAGCGCCAGGTGTGAAAGCGAGAGTGAATCCGGCGCAAATATCGGTGCATAAACGTTCAGCAAGTCCTGCGCCCGGCGCTGCGAGCGCGCAGCGTAGAAGTCGTCGATCATGTTAAACAGCCGCGAACTACCAGCGATAAAACTGCCGGCCCAGGCGTCGATGGTTGGGGACTTCAGCCTTGCCAGAAAGTCCATCGCGTGTTTGATGCGCGGCTCAAAGTGACGCTGCCGCGCGCCCTGCCAGTGCTCGCGGCCGTCGAAGGCGTCCAGGCTGTTGTGCAGTCCGGCGGACGGACTTAACCACTCGTGCAGCGTCGTTTTATCCTCGTCGGCCAGTTGCAGGTCGGGTAGAAGCTCCGTCCGGAAGCGTTCCTCCAGAATGACAAGTCGCTTCAGCGCAGCGCGAATTTCGGACTCGGATATTTCCCTGATGTCCTGCGCCGCAGCCAGGCGAATCAGCCGGCTCTGCGTAATGGCGTTCAGCGGGCGATTGACCAGGACGTTTAATTGTTTCTCGCGGGCAAAGTCCAGCACCGTAGCCGTTGTGTTTAACTGGTTTTTGCGCGTTGCCGCCGCATGTTCAATCAGATTGAACGGGAGCTGCACACAATTGAAGCCATGCTCGTCGTTGAGCGATTCCGCGATGTTAAACACGCGTTCCAGCGAACAGAAGTCGGCGCTGTCGGCGTCGCCCGGAAAGGTGTTGGACGAGATGCCGTAGCTTCGAATGCGGCCGGCAGCCTTTTCGCGTTCCAGTTGTTCGAACGCCGCCTCAATTCGCGTGTAGAATTCGCCGCGCGCCTTTTCAACGTCGACGCCGTCCGCGGCGGCTTTCATAAGGTAGTATTCGGGATTGTGTAGCAGTAAGGTGTCGACGTAGCTGAGTTTAAGCCGTTCAAGCGACTCCGTTAACTGGTCGCGAATAAAATCAGGTTCGATGCAGTGCCACAGGTGGTCGGCATAGTTGACAATGTTGGCGTAGCGTCCATTTTCACGTACGCGCTCCAGGTTGCGCCCCTGGATGTAACCGACTTTGGTCACTACGTGCACGTCCTCGCGCTGTAGCTCTCCGCGTCCCAACATTTCCCCCAGCACGAGGCCGACAAGTTCCTCGCTGCGGCCGTCACCGTAATTTGTCGATGTGTCGATCAGGTTGATGCCGGAAGACAGCGCGTGTTTAAGTGCGTGTTTGTGCTCTGCATTGTCGATGGAAACGCGGTAACAGCCGAAGCCGAATGCGGTGACGTCGCGTCCGCCCTTGCGGTCGTTCCAATGTTTGCGCTTGAGCTGACGGGATTGTGCGGACTGTGTATTCATAACTTTGCCGTGCATGCGATTGGAAAAACGGGTGTGCGGACTTGCGTCTCTGCTGCGTCCGGGCAGTCGCGGGCGAAGACGCACCAGTCCGGTGCTGCGTGTTGTGCCTCCGGACGCCCGCTGCTCTGCGGGCCGTCGTCAATTAATCTGCCGCTGAGACGTTAGCCGACGCAATTGCAGGCTAGAATGGTTCCGCCGCATCGACAAACATGGAAGGCATTGTATGGAACAGAGCTGGGAAATCGCGTTGACTGTCTGGACCGTTGCCGGCAGCATCATGTGGGTGTACATCGGCGGCAGTTCGCTGCTTTCCGTGCTGCGTCTGGACGAACTCGGTTCTGTTGATGCACCGCCGGTAAAAGCGCGACCCCTGGTCAGTGTTGTCGTGCCCGCCTGTAACGAAGCCGCCGCCCTGCGCGATGCACAGCTTTCACTGCTGAGGCAGGACTACGACAATTTTGAGGTCATTCTCGTCAACGACCGCTCGACCGATGAAACCGGTGAATTGGTGGATGAAATCGCCGCCGGCGATGCGCGCGTCCGCGCTCTGCATATCAAATCCTTGCCGGACGGCTGGCTCGGCAAGGTCAACGCCATGCACACCGCCGCCGGCCTGGCGCGCGGCGAATTGATATTGTTCACGGACGCGGACATCGTGTTTGAGCCTGACGCTCTGCGCCGCTCGGTTGACTACTTTCAGGCGCACCGCCTCGATCATCTGGCGGCGCTGCCGCGCCTCGAGACTGAAAACTTCTGGCTTAAACTGCTCTGCAATGCTTTCGGCGTCCATTTTATGGCGGGCATGCACCGCCAGGCCGATCCGGAGAGACCGGAAGCCATCGGCGTCGGCGCGTTTAACATGGTGCGCCGCGAGACCTATTTGCGCCACGGCGGATTCGAGCGCCTGCGCCTGGAGGTGGCCGACGACGTCGGCCTGGCTAAATACCTGGCGGAAAACGGCGCGCGATCGAGCATCGTGCTGGCGCAGCGCATGTTGTCGGTCGAGTGGTATGCTTCTGTCGGCGACATGATCCGTGGGTTTGAGAAAAATCTCTTCGCCGCCGTTGCAGGATTTTCCTGGCTGCGCGCCGTCCTGCTGACGATTTTTGTCGTTCTGTACTCGCTCGCGCCTTTTGCCGGCATACCAGTCGGTACACCTCTTGCCCTGCTGCCCGGCCTGCTCGTTGCTGTGTTTTTATTCGCCGGCATCGTTGTTTCGCGTCGCCGGGTAATCGGCGTCGGTTACGAAGCCATGTTGATGCCGCTCGGCCTGCTGGCGTTGGCCGTCGCTATCGCAAACTCGGCCTGGCAGGCCTGGCGGCGCAAAGGCATAGTGTGGCGCGGCACGCTTTACTCAATCGCCGAATTGCGTCGCCATCAATACGTGCGCATGTTTAAGTAGTCGTCCGCGTGCGGTGTGAACCGCCTATCAATTGGTGCCCGCCAATTGTTGTTGAAGTTGAACCGGGTGTTTAAGCGGCTGCGCCGTTTAACACTCGTGCCGATTCAGCACGCGCCGCCGATCCGTTCAACGCCGCGTCCGTCCCTGCGGAGCGATCGGTCACGGGCAACGCAACTTCCACATCTTCAACTACAATCAGCTCGCTTGTCATGCGGAATGTCAGTCGCAGCAGCGGCAGGCGCTCGGATCCGCCGTTGCCGCTGATGGAGCGGCGGTCGGTAACTGCTGGGGTCCCCTCGAGTTCCAGGCCGCCAGGCAGTGTCGGGAGTGTTGTCAGCCGCTGTAGCAGCATTTCATACACTGTTCGCGTTGCGGCATTGATGCGCGCTGCTGCGTCGATGGTGCGCGTGGCCGGATGTTCTTCAATAATGGTCCTTAAGTGAGGCGTCGCCGCGCCGCCGCCGGCCTGCATCCGTTTAAGTCGGTTCAGCGCCGTGGCATGTGCGATGTCCGCCGCCAGGCAGGCGCTTGCAGGCAGCGCGCAGGCCGTCTGCAGGTCGATGCGCCGCCCGGTCTCCACGTCCGCCGCCGGCAAGAGGTCATGCAATTCCAGATCAAACTGGTCGAGCAGGGCGCGGTATTCGTTCAGGCTGCGTTTCGTCAGTCTGAGTTCGTCCCGCCTAAACACATCCTGCGGAGCGGCGCGCAGAGCTTCAATCCCGTAATCGGAAGTCGCATGAGTCGCGTCGCTCCGGTCTGAATTAAACAAGCGCAGCGGCCGGCGTCTGATTGCGCCGTCGTTCTCAAGTTCGTAAAGTGCACGTTCCAGCGCCAGGCTGGCCGGCCCGTCTTCCTGTCGGAAAAAGTGTGTGCCGCTGAGTGAGGCGGCGCGGCTCAGGCGGGCGTTAAACTCAATGTGAAACATCAGGCCGTGCAGCCTGCACACCGTCGGCGTCCCGCCGTCGGCGCACATCAGATTGCACAATAACTGCACCAGGATTTTAAAGCGTTCCCAGCTCATGTCGGCTCCGGATTTGTCCGCAAATCAATTTCCATTGTCTTGCGGACAAACTATCGCCGGCGCCTGCTGTTTAACAAGCGAAGAAAATTAAACGGGCGGTTTACCACACTGAACGTATCTGATTGCCTGGGTGAACGGCTCAGCTGTTGACGATCTTGCCGAAGAGCGTCGCCGATGTCGAGCGCTCCACAGTGACTTCTATTGTATCGCCGACGATGTAGCCGGAGTGTTCGTTGTGCGGGAAGATGACAACTTTATTGGAGTCGGTGCGGCCCTGCCATTCGGCGGCGTTGCGCTTGCTGGGGCCTTCCACCAGGACGCGCTCGTTAGTGCCGATGGCTGCCTGGTTGATTTCGCGGGAAATATTCTGTTGCTGTTCTATGACTTCATTCAGACGTCGCGTTTTAACGTCGTCCGGAATGTCGTCGCCCATTTTCCACGCGCGCGTGCGTTCGCGCGGCGAGTACTTGAACATGAAAGCGCCGTCGTAGCGCACCTGCGCCATCAGTTCCATGGTCATCTGGTGGTCTTCTTCCGTTTCCGTCGGGAAACCGCAGATAATATCTGTGGAAAGGGCGCAGTGCGGCATCGCCTTTTTGATCGCCTGCATGCGCTCCAGATAGTGCTCCACCGTGTATTTGCGGTTCATCAGTTGCAGCACGCGGTCGGAACCGGATTGTACCGGCAGGTGAATGTACTTGCAGATATTGTCGTGGGCCGCCATCGTCTCGATGAGTTTGTCGCTCATGTCGTAGGGGTGCGAGGTCGTGTAGCGGATGCGCATCTGCGGCGCGGCTTCGGCGCAGGCCGCCAGCAGATCGGAGAAATCGGCGCTTTTGTCCTCGTCGCGGTAACTGTTGACATTTTGACCCAGCAGTGTCATCTCGCGGAAACCGTTGTCCCACAGGTGGCGCGTTTCCGTCACGATGCCGTCCAGACTGCGCGAGCGTTCGCGGCCGCGCGTCCAGGGCACAACGCAGAAGGTGCAGAACTTGTCGCAGCCGCGCATGATCGACACCCAGGCGCTGATGCCTTCGGTGCGCAGCGGCGTGATGTCGTCGTACGTTTCCACGCGGCTCAGTTTTACCGCCAGCCCCTTTTCACCGCCGAAGGCGCTGTCCACCAACTCCGGCGTCTTGCGGTATTCGTCGGGGCCGATGACCAGATCGACGAGTTTTTCGTTCTCCAGCAGGCGCGTGCGCAGGCGCTCGGCCATACAGCCCAGGACGCCGACGACGAGGTCGTTTTTGCGTTTTTTGTAGTAGCGCAGGTGTTTCAGGCGCTCGTGAATGCGCCGCTCGGCATTGTCGCGGATCGCGCAGGTGTTCAGGAGAATGACGTCCGCGTCGTCGGGCCCGTCGACGATGGCATAGCCGCTTTTGTTCATGATCGACTGCACGATTTCGGAGTCGTTCAGGTTCATCTGGCAGCCGTAGGTTTCCACGTAGAGCGTGCGGCCGCCCGTTGCCGTTGTGATTTCGGCGTCGACGGCGGTTAGTTCTCCGTTCTGCGGAGTCTGTACGACGGGCAAATCAATCATGGTCATATCCTGCATTGCAATGCGGCCGCCGGTGGAGCCGGGCTCATCTGCGCCGTCGCTCTTCCGCTGGCCAAAACCTGCGAACGGCTATCGACGCGTCAGCTCCGGCCTGATTGTTCATTCGGCGACCGCCTGTGTTGCGATGTTCAGATGCGCAGGGAAACGACCGGACATTGCGCTTTGCGCAGAATCGCCTCGGCGGTGTTGCCGAACAGGAAGTTCTCCAGTTTGCTGTGACCGTGCGTTCCCAGGAAGATCATGTCGATTTTGTTGTTCTCGACGTACTTCAGGATTTCCTCGCCCGGAACGCCGTTCAGCACCACAGTCTGGATCGGCACGGGACATTCTTTCAAGCGTTCGCGCACTTCGTCCATTTTTTTCTGCGAGAGCTCCTGCAGTTCGATCACCAGATCGTCGTAGTTGGCCAGCGTGATCGGAAAAGTCGGGGTGTCGACCACGTGGATCACCTTCAGGTCCGCGTCGCATTTTTGCGCCAGCTCCACGGCGTAGTCAAGCACTTTGTCGGCATTGTCGGAAAAGTCGTAAGCTACCAGATAAGTCAGTGCAGCCATGCTGAATCCTCACATTGGGGTTTGCTCAAAACGTCCTGTTATCACTCGCGGCCAAATCTACGGCTTTTTATACACGGACGCACCTGCAATTTTCCTGACGGGGCGCTGCCGCGGCAGCTTCCTCTTGATTTTTTTGTTTTGCCCGCGGCGGCTGCGCCGCCGCTTGCGGAGCAGGGCCGCCGGGCGTAGCGCCGGCCATCAGGCGGTTCATCACTTGTCGGCAAAAGAGCTGTGAGCCCTTAGGGCTCACAGCTCTTTTGTAAGAGAACTCTGTAAGCTTTTGCATAGTAGCGTCTTGCTGCGTTTACTTCATTGTAGCTGTGAGCCCTTAGGGCTCACAGCTCTTTTGCTGGAAATTTTCTAGTGGCAGCACTCGGGTTCCTGCGCGCTCAGTCCCGCCGCAGGCGGACTTAAAAGCGGAATGTCCAGCGCCAGGCCACGCGCCACAAACAGAACCCCAAGTACAAAAGCCATCGCCGGAATCAGGCGCGTAAGCCGCCGCCGCAACGGAGCGCCGAAAGCATCGCCCGCCAGACTCGTGAGCAGCATCAGCGGAATTGTGCCCAGGCCGAACATGGACATGTACAGCATGCCCTCCAGCGGGCCGTCGCCCAGGACCGCGCCGGCGATGCCGATATAGACGAATCCGCAGGGCAGCAGGCCGTTCAGCAGGCCGATTCCCAGCAATGCGCCGCTCCTGCGCGAACGAAACAGCGCACTGACGCCGCGCCGCACGCTGTTGCCGAGCGGGTTGCCGCCCAGCGCCGACCCCACGCGCGCCTTCCAGCGCGCCGGCATCACAACAGCCAGAATCACCAGCACGCCGATCACAATCGACAGCGTCTGTTGCAGTCCCGCGATATCCATTAATCCGCCCACCGCGCCGAATAGCGCGCCCAGCGCAGCATAGGTGATGATGCGGCCGCTGTTGTACAGCAGTCGGCCGCCCACCAATGCCGCTTTGCCGCCGTCGCCGCGCGGAAGGGCCAGGGCAATCGGGCCGCACATGCCGATGCAGTGCACGCTGCCGATAAACCCGACGCTCAGAGCCGTGAAGAGGAATTCGTTCATGGTCGGCCCGTCAGATTTCGAGCTCTATTTCGGAAAAGTGTTCGCGTCCTTCGTGTTCCCAGGTGATTTTCACCTTCCACTTGCCGGCGGCCAGATGCTGTGCGTCGATCTCGCCGCGCAACGGCGCCTTGCCGAGCTCCAGTGTGTGAAACTCGTCCAGCCCGGCGTCCGCCGGTCGATACAGTTGCACTCTGGCTTGCAGAGGTCCGCGCATGTTCGCCCCAAAATCCACGCTGATGTTTTTACTCGCGCGGTTGTACTCGACCTTCAGGTCGCGGCCGAAATCCAGGCCATTCTGGGCGCGCTCCTGTTGTGCGTCGTACACCAGATCCTGCTCGTAGTAGTTGTCTTCGACCAGGTCAAAGTTTTGCGAAAAGGCGATAAACAGAAACACGCCTACGCCGCTGATGAAAATCCCGAACGCGGCAAAAATCCCGTAGATCCAGAATTTGCCGCCCTGCGTCCAGGTGGAGGATTCGCGCTCGCCGGCGGCGGGGCGGTCCTGCAGCGGCATCTTGTTTGGTGAAGTGCTCATTTTCGGCTCCTGTTAACGTCCGCCCGTTTGCGTCGGACCCTGGAACGACATGTTAACTTCTTCCAGCAGTTTGTCGCCGCTGAATATTCCCAGTTTCATCGGCGTCTGCACGCCTTTCAGCGCCGTCTCCGGCATGCTGATCAAAAAGCGTCCAGTGACTCGTGTCTGTCCTTCGATCGAGCGTTCCTCCGTTATCATGCGCAGGCTGCCCTCGGTCGGTTGCAACAGGCGAATGTCAAACTCCATTGCGTCGAAGGTTTTGTTTACAATGTTAAACTGGAAGAAGTTGCCGTAGACGCCTTCTTCCAGTTTGGTCGTCAATGTACCGCGCTGGCGCAGAATGGTTGCTTCCACGTCGCCGCGGATAGAGAAGAAATAGCCGAGCAGCCCCACCAGCACGACGAGCACGCCGCTGTACGCAACCACCCGTTTGCTGAAGAGGCGTTTGGCGGGGTGTTTAATGCTGTTTAAGGAAGCGTAGCGCACCAGACCGCGCGGCTGGTTTATCTTGTCCATCACGTCGTCGCAGGCGTCGATGCAGGCCGTGCAGTTGACGCATTCCAGCTGGATGCCGTTGCGGATGTCGATGCCCGTCGGGCAGACGTCCACGCACTGGTGACAGTCGATGCAGTCGCCGCGCTGCTCTGTTTTAAGCGGCGCGCCTTCCTGCATGCGGTTTTTATCTTCGCGCGTCAGGTGCCCGCGCGCCTCGCCGCGTTTAAAGTCGTAGGTCACCGCAATCGTGTTTTCGTCCACCAGCGCCGACTGAAAGCGGCCGTACGGACAAACAATAATGCAGGCCTGTTCGCGGAACTTGGCAAAAACACCGTAGAATATCAGGCTGAAAATCACGATGCTCAACAGCCCGCCGACGTGCGCGTCGATCGGATCCGTGACAATCTTTATCAGTTCATCCGAACCAATGATGTACGCTAAAAACACATTTGCAATCAAAAATGACAAGGTGAAAAAGATGCTGTGTTTAAGCGTCTTTTTCCAGACCTTGTTGAAGTCGGTTTTGCGGCGGTCCAGGCTGCGCGCCCGCGGCGCATCGCCTTCGATCAGGTATTCAATCTTGCGGAAGACCATTTCGAGAAAAATCGTCTGCGGACAGGCCCAGCCGCACCAGACCCGTCCGTAGATTGCCGTGAACAGCACGATAAACACAATCAGCGTCAGTCCCGAGAGCACCACCAGGTGGAAGTCCTGCGGCCAGAAGGGAATGCCGAACAGGACAAATTTGCGCTCCAGGATGTTTAACAGCAGCAACTGATGCCCGTTGATTTTGATGAACGGGCCGGAGAACAGCAAGACCAACAGCAACCAGCTGAACCAGGTGCGGCCGCGGTAGAAGCGCCCTGCCGGTTTTTTCGGGTAAATCTTGAGGCGTTTGCCGTCCTCCGCGACGTTGTACAGGTGGTCGCGAAACGATTCGTCCCCACCTGTTTCTTTCACATCAGCCATGACATTCCCTTCCGCGCTTGTGTTAATTCTGCCTTAATCGACTGATCTGCCAACCGTGTAATCCAGGTGTTTTATTCACATTCGACGGCGCGCTCCATATCGACCGGTTTGGGGGCGGCCGGCGTTGTGCCGCGCATCGAAATCACGTAACTGGCCACCTGCAGTAGTTCGTCCTCCGTCAGCGGGTTGCCGCTGCCGTAGGGGATCATGCCTTTTTCCGGGAAGCCGGTAATGATGTTCGTCACGATCGATTCCAGGTCGCAGCCGTGAATCCAGTAGTTGTCCGTCAGGTTCGGGCCGATGCTGCCGCCCAGGTCTTCCAGGTGGCAGGTGTAGCAGTTGCCTCTGCTCGTGTTGAAAATCTCACGTCCGGCGGACAGACTGGCTTCGTCGGTTCTGAGTTCAAGCGTCATCCCGGCCATGATGCGCACGGGGTCGTTGGCGCCTTTTTCAGGGTCGATACCGTAGACCTCAAAGGCTTCCTGCAGCTCGGCTTCGTATTCCTGGGCCGAGCTGAGGCCGGCGTCGGTGCCATGCCAGTAGAGCAAGTACACCATGCCGAAGATTATGGTAAAGTAAAATCCGTAGACCCACCAGCGCGGCAGTTGATTATCCAGCTCGCGGATGCCGTCGTATTCGTGATCCAGCAGGTTCTCGTCGTGCATATCCTGGCTCATCGTAGTGTCCTCCCGGAAGACAGTATGGATTGTTGCTTGTATTCGCGTAATTCATCGGCTTCCAGCGGAAGTGCGGCCAGTTCCCGCAGTTTGTTCTTGTCCATTCGCGCTACCCAGATGATCAGGCCGGCGAAGAACACAACAAATATCAGCAGGGAAATAATCGGGTAGATGTCGATGCCCTCAATGGAGCTCAGAACGTCTTTGTACATGGTTTTCCCGTTAATTGATTAACTGTTGACAGATGTTGTTACTCTGCGCTTTCCTCTTCGTAGCACTCCCATTCCATGTCCATGTCCGGCTCTTTTGCATCCGGCGGGTTGCTGCCGCGCAGCGAATACACGTAGCTGGCCAGCAGATGCAGGTCGTCCAGGCTTAACATTTCGCCTGCCGCATCCGGCATGTGTAGTTTGCCTTCGTAACCCGTCACCGAGTAGTTGATAATGCCTTCCAGCGAGCAGTCGCTGATCCAGAACTTGTCCGTCAGGTTGGGGCCCACATCGCCGCCGCCGTCTTCGCGGTGGCAGGAAGCGCACTGGCCCGCGCCCAGGTAGATCTCGCGTCCCGCGGCGATGCTCTCGTCGTCCGTCAGGAACTCCAGCCCGGAAGCGTCGATCCATTCGGGTTCTTCAACCATTTCCTCGTCCATCGCAACGTCTTCTTCGGGCTTGGCCTTGATGTCCGTGCCCAGGCGCTGCAGGTAGGCTATCAGCGCGACGATCTCGCGGTCCGGCGCAACTTCGATGTTGTTCTCCGCCAGTCCCGTCGCGATCGCCGTCGCCTGTGCTTCAAGGTCGGCCAGGGCTTGTTCCTCGTAGCCTTCTTCGTAGGGCACGCCCAGCGAGCGCATCGCCGCGATTTTGCCGGCTATCAGCGAGGAGTTCAGCTGGTCTTCAATCAGCCAGGGGTACGCCGGCATGATAGAGCCGGCCGAGGTCGACTGCGGGTCGAGCATGTGATTGTAGTGCCAGGCGTCGTTCCACTTGCCGCCGATGCGGTGCAGGTCAGGTCCCGTCCGTTTGGAGCCCCACAGGAAGGGGTGGTCGTAGACAAATTCACCCGCTTTGGAGTATTCGCCGTAGCGCTCCGTTTCGGAGCGGAAGGGACGGATCATCTGCGAGTGACAGTTGTTGCAGCCTTCGCGGATGTACAGGTCGCGTCCTTCAAGTTCCAGCGGCGTATAGGGCTTGACGCTGGCAATCGTCGGCACGTTGGCTTCCACCATTGCCGTCGGAATGTATTCTATCACGCCGCCGATCAAGACCGCCAGCAGCGTCAGCAAGGCAAATTTCGTCGGTTTGGCTTCCAGCACGCGGTGCCAGCTCTGTTTGTGTCCGGCATTGGCGGCCGCGCGCGGCAGCGCCGGATGTTCGTCCTCTTCGTTGCGTACCAGCGTTCCGCTGCCGACCGTTTTGAACAGGTTGTACGTGCCGATCAGTGCGCCGATGATAAAGAGGGAGCCGCCCACGGCGCGCAGTGCGTACATCGGAATGATCTGCGTTACCGTATCCAGGAAGTTCGAATACGCCAGCAGGCCGTTGTCGCCGAATTCCTTCCACATCAGGCTCTGCGTGATGCCGCCGATGTACATCGGGAACACGTAGAACACGATGCCCAGCGTCGCCGCCCAGAAGTGCATGTTGGCCAGGCGTTTGGAGTACAGCTGCGTGTTGAAGATGCGCGGCAGTATGAAGTACAGCATTGCAAAGGTCAAGCCGCCGTTCCATGCCAGTGCGCCCATGTGCACGTGGCCGATCACGTAGTCCGTATAGTGCGTCAGGCCGTTTACGCTTTTGAGCGACATCATCGGACCCTCAAAGGTCGACATGCCGTAGGCCGTTACGCCCACCACCAGGAACTTAAGCACGGGGCTTTCGCGCACCTTGTCCCAGGCGCCGCGCAGCGTCAACAAACCGTTGATCATACCGCCCCAGGACGGAGCAATCAGCATGACCGAAAACACCACGCCCAGCGACTGCGCCCAGTCCGGCAGCGCCGTGTACAGCAAGTGGTGCGGTCCCGCCCAGATGTAGATGAAAATCAGCGCCCAGAAGTGAATGATCGACAGCCGGTAGGAAAATACCGGTCGGTTCGCCGCCTTCGGGATGAAGTAATACATGATGCCCAGAAAAGGCGTCGTCAGGAAAAATGCCACGGCATTGTGTCCGTACCACCACTGCACCAGAGCGTCCTGCACGCCGGCAAACAGCGAGTAACTCTTGGTTAAACTCACCGGCAGCTCAAAGGAGTTAACAACGTGCAGCAGCGCGACGGTCAGAAAGGTGGCGATGTAAAACCAGATCGCCACGTACATGTGTTTAACACGTCGTTTGGCAATCGTGCCGAACATGTTCCAGCCGAAGATGATCCACACCACGGCAATGGCCAGGTCGATAGGCCATTCCAGCTCGGCGTATTCCTTGCTTGAGGTCCAGCCCATCGGCAGTGAAATGGCGGCGGAGACGATAATCGCCTGCCAGCCCCAGAAGTTAATTTTGCTTAACACATCGCTGTACATGCGCGCTTTACACAGCCGCTGCAGCGAATAATACACACCCAGAAAAATGGCATTGCCCGCAAAGGCAAAAATAACCGCATTGGTGTGCAGCGGGCGCAGACGCCCGTACGACAACTCCGGTATAAAACCGAGGAAGTCGGGAAAAATCAGTTTAAGGGCTACGATCAGACCCACCAGGAAACCAACGATTCCCCAGATTACCGTGGCGTAAGCAAAGTTGCGCACGATAGCATTGTCGTAGTGAAACTTCTCGAGACTCACAGGGCACCTCTGAATAATTCAACAGGCACGAACCAGTTTATTGTTTGTGCAATTGATCGCTGCGTTGAACTGAACTTTTCTCCTGCGCTTCACTCCGGCCTATCCCCTTGTTTACACCGCGGCCGTCAAAGAGTATGCGCATGGAAGGAGTATAACTGTCATCAAACTGGCCGCTGCGAACGGCCCACACAAAGGCGCTCAGAAATCCCAGCGCCAGAAGCAAGCTGCATCCTATCAGCACGACAATTACGCTCATTGATTAACCTCCCGCGGAGCCAGAAGGCGCGCGCTGAGTGTGCTGAAGACAATCACCGTGATAGAGCTGAGCGGCATGAGCACCGCGCTCACAAGCGGAGAGAGCAGCCCCTGTACCGCCAGTGTTAAACCGACCACGTTGTACAGGAGCGATAGTAGTATGCTGAGTTTAACAATTCCCAGTCCGCGGCGCGCGTACTGCAGGAACTGCGGCAGCGCGGCCAGGGCGCGCGCTTCCAGGATGGCGTCGCTGGCCGGCGTAAAGGCGGCGTTGTTTTCCACCACGGCCACGCCGACCGTGCTGCGGCGCAGCGCGCCCGCGTCGTTTAATCCGTCGCCGAGCATCAGCGTGGTTGCGCCGCCGCGTTCGAGTTCGTCCAGGAACTCCAGTTTGTCCTGCGGCGAGCGCCCGAAGCGAAGGTGTTGTTTGCCGCCGAATGCGCCGCTTAACATGTTGACAAAGTCGGCTTCCTGCTGCGGCGTATCGCCCGAGAGCAGGAAGATGTTAAACGCGCCGCGCAGCTTGTCCAGCATGGCGCGGATGCCGCGGCGCAGGTAATTTTTCTGTACAAACGCACCCAGGTAACGGCCGTCGACCGCTACATGCGCGGCCGACTCGCGCGTCGGGAATTCGCCGCTCATGTCGGCGCCCTGTTCGCGCAGCCACTCCGCCGCGCCGATCAGGACCTGCCTGCCGGTATAAAAATCGGCGCGCAGACCTTTGCCCGGAACCTCGTCGATGATCGCTTCGCCGACGGTGCTCAGGTCGTCTGCATCCACCTGTTCGCGCAGAACATGTACGATGCCGCGACTGAGCGGGTGGTTGGACGCCTGCGCCGTGTGCAGCGTCATCGCCGCTTCCTGGATTGTACAATCGATGCCGTGGTAGCTGAGCTGCGCCGGCTCGGCGCTGGTCAGCGTCCCGGTTTTGTCGAACACAATCGCGGAGGTTGCCGCCAGCAGCTCCAGCGTCTCCGAGTTTTTCACGTAGAGCCCGCGCCGCGCCAGCAGACCCAGCGAGGTGCCGAAGGTAAAAGGCGCGGCCAGCGCCAGCGCGCAAGGGCAGGCCACGATCAGGCTGGCCGTCACCGCGTCCGCTGCGGCGCTCCAGTCGCCCGCCGCCAGCGCCCAGTACAGTCCCGCCGCTGCAGCGACGACTATAACACCGAATGTGAAGTACTTGCTGAATCGATTCGTCAGATCGCTGAAGCCGGCGTGTTTTTCGTCCGCGAAAATGCCGTTGTTCCACAGGTCCGTCAGATAACTCTGCGAGACCGGTTTGATCGTTTGGAAACGCGCCGGGCTGCCCGTCAGGCGTCCCCCGGCGTACACCAGATCGTTTTTGGCGCTGTGCTGCGCCGCCGATTCGCCGGTCACAAAGCTGTAGTCCAGCGCCGCCGAGTCGGAGAGCAGCAGGGCGTCCGCCGGGATCAGCTCGCCGTTGCGCACCACGATGATGTCGCCAACCTCCAATTGGTCCAGACTGCGAGTCGTGGTCCGGCCCTCTGTCGTTTCTATGCGCACCGAAAGAGGGAAGTAGGCGGCATAGTCGCGGTCAAAAGCCAGGCGGTCGTAGGTTTTGCGCTGAAACATGCGTCCCAGCAAGAGGAGAAAAACCAACGCGGCCATGGAGTCGAGGAATCCCGGTGCGCCCAGCAGCGCAATGTCGACCAGGCTGCGCAGAAAAAGCACCACGATGCCAAGGGCGATCGGTACGTCGATATTGACATTGCCGCTGCGCAGCCCCGTCAGCGCCGAGCGGAAGAAGGGCGCGGCGCTGAACAGCAACACCGGCAGCGATAAAGCCAGATTGAGCCAGGCGAACAGTTGCCCGAATTCGCTGCTCAGTCCCTGCGCGCCTGCCAGATACTCGGGAAAACTGAACAGCATGATGTTGCCGAAGCAAAAACCGGCCACGCCCAGCCGCAACCATTCGATGCGCGGCGTTTTGGGGGGCTCCGCGCTGCGCGCCGCAGCCAGCCGGATGTCGGGCGGATAAGCGATTTTGTGTAGCAACTCAACGACCGCGCGCAGGCTGGTGCGTGCCGGGTCAAAGCGCAGGAGCAGCTCCTTGCGCATGAAATTGACCTCCGACTGCAGGACGCCGGGATCGAGTTTGTGCAGGTTTTCGAGCAGCCACACGCAGGAAGCGCAGTGAATGCCGGGAATGTTCAGACGGGCGATCGCCAGTGTGTCGCTGCGGAAATCAAGCAGGCGCGCCAGCAAACCCTCATCTTCCAGGTAGTCGAAATCGCCGGGGTCGAGCGCGGCGGCGGCGCGGTTGCCGGGGCTGCCTTTGGTGGGCGCGGCGCAATAATACGAGTCCAGATCGTTGTCAGCCAGCATCTGGTAGACGATCCGGCAACCCTCGCAGCAGAAAGCCGCGTCGCCGAGCCTGATCCCGTTGTCCGGGCAGTCCAGGCCGCAGTGCGCGCATTGCTCTTTGGCTGCGACGGAAGTTGTTGCCGGGATGTTCATGGCGTTCCGCAGAAGTGTGTGTGCCTGTCATACCGCCTCGGAATCGACGGCATGGATGCAAGTTTTACGGCCTGAACTCGTTGATTTAACGGCAAATTACGACCGGACGTCAGTGATCTAAATGATGCAAATCAAGCCAAAACCTGATAAAAGTCAGGCTATGCGTTCGATTAGCTGGAATGCGGTCCAGGCATTTTGTATTTTTGCGCCGATAGTAGCTGAAAAAATCGCTTAGAGCGATTTGTACGTGGTCGGTGTCGACGGCGCACGTCGGAAAGGCAAAAGGTACAGCAATGAAAAAGCGGTTCGAGTCACCACAATGCGAAACCTGCGGCTCACGCGAGAATTCCATTCTCTGCGACCTGAGCCATGCGGGCGTGCTGCAGATCGACGGCACAAAGAATACCAACTCCTACAAACGCGGTCAAATTATCTTCTACGAAGGAAACCGTCCTTCCGGTCTCTTCTGCATCTTTAAAGGAAAAGTCAAAATCTACAAGTCGAGCGAATCCGGCCGTGAACACATCGTGCGCCTGGCCAAAAACGGCGACGTCCTCGGCTATCGCGCTCTGCTCAGCGGCGAGCTGTACTCGGCCACGGCCGAGGCGCTGGAGGAAACCGTGCTTTGCCACATTCCGCAGGCCACCTTCCTGCAGATCCTCGCCGAGGATCACCAACTGATGAACCGCCTTATGCAGTTGCTTACGCACGACCTGCGCGAGGCCGAAGAGCGCATGGTTGAACTTTCGCAAATGCCCGTCCGCGAGCGTCTGGCGCAGACGCTGCTCATGCTGAACTCCACCTTCGGCACGGCCGACGACGGCGCTACGCTGGACATTCAATTGACGCGCGAGGATCTGGCGAACATCGTCGGCACGGCGACCGAGAGCTGCATCCGCCTGCTCTCAGAATTTCGCAAGGAAGGCCTCGTGCAGCTCAACGGTAAAAAGATCGCCATAACGGATAAACAGGCCTTGATCCGCCTGGCCAACGTCGTCGACTGATCACCTGTTAATACTGTGTTTATTGATACTCCCGCCGCTGTGCGCCCGGGCAAGCCGTCAATGACAAACGTGATATTTGTCATTGTTTAAAGCGGTGGCCGTAAGCATTTTTGTCGCCAAACCAGACGAATTCATTTGCCGATCCGCATCATGACAATGGCTGTCGAACATAGGTCGTTAACAGACGGACTCAGTTATGCGGCGCGCCTGCGCCAGGGCCTGGCTCTGTTGCTGGACGGTTCAGAGTCGGTGCGGTTTGAATCCGGTGCGGCGTTGTACCGCGAAAACGATGCGGGCGAAGCCATCTTCCTGCTGGAGAGCGGCGTTGTTAAACAGATACGCGCTTGCCGCGGCGGCGAGTGCATCGTGGGACTGTCCAACCGCGGGGAGTTCCTGGGCATTCGGGATGTCATGTTGTTTGCGCGTTATTCAAGCGGCGCAGTCGCTATTGGTCCGGTTAGTGCTCTGCGAATTGAACGAGAAGAATTCGGAGAATTTTTACAGCGAAATCCATCGCTGCAGTTAACAATTTTCGGCATGCTGAGCCGCAGCATTGAAGACGTCGAATCCAAACTCGTCAGCATTTCCACCAAATCTGCGCGCCGACGCGTCGCCTGGGCGCTGTTAAAACTGCGCAAAGCGCTTCTGAGCGACAACACCGTTGAGCCGCGTCTGGCAGTCAGCGATATCAGCGCGCTTTCCACCTGCGCCGACGGCACTCTTGTTAAGCTGCTGCGCGACTTTGAGCGCCGCTCCCTCATTAAACGGAGCGACTTGGGCATCGAGGTTCTGGACGAATCCGGCCTGCGCCGCGTCTCCGGCGAATATTAAACAGCTCGTGTCGCGTTTGCACCGCCTGGCCCGATGTCGATTGCGGCGTTGGAGCTTGTGCGATTGCTGTTCTGAACCCCTCCACTAAGTAAAACTACGTATGAGCTGTGAGCCCTAAGGGCACTGTACACGACAAAAATATAAAACAACTCTTCGC
>CAYULF010000035.1:0-47922 GCA_964445695.1 uncultured Hyphomicrobiales bacterium
ACTTTTCCTGCGTTTTTTCTGTTTGCCAACTTACGAGCCCTTAGGGCTCACAGCTAAAAACGCTGTCGTGCCAAAAACTGAAAAGTCCGTCTCACGGCCTGAAATTACGTGAAACTACGTACGAGCTGTGAGCGCTAAGGGCTCACAGCTCTTTTCTCGTCAAGCAGCGCCGCAGGCGCGACCGACAACGCGAGGACTTCGCGTTTCTCACTGCGCGACTACCAAAAAGAAAAAAGGGCCACTCCTCAAAGGAAGTGGCCCGCAATCGAATAAAACCCTTCAACCGTCAACGACGGTCCGGCAAAACGTCCGCTCAGTGGAAGCTGCCGCCCTCGCCGCCGACCGGGAATTTGCCCTGCGGCGCATTGACCTGGTCCACGGCAATATCGCCGAATTTGCCTTCGAATTTGTTGACGTTGTCAATCAACGCGTTCATGAGCAGCTTGGCGTGCTGCGGCGTCATAATGATACGCGACTGCACCTTGGCTTTGGGCACGCCCGGGAGAATACGCGTAAAATCTATGATAAACTCGGCCGCGGAGTGGGAGATAATGGCGAGGTTGGAGTAGGTTCCCTCGGCCTCTTTCTCACCCAGCTCAACGCTGATTTGCTGCGATTGCTGTTTGTTCTGATCTGACATGAAATTCACCTTCAACGTAACTGTAAAGTGCCTGAATGGCTGCCGACCTCGGCCGAACGTCGTATTGATTTGCCTGTGCGCTGATCGGCCGAAGGGCGATTATTGCCCGCGCAGTTTGTCGGCTTTGTCAAAAGCTTCCTGCGACTTGGCAACCTGGTCGTTTTTCAGATAGTACTGCGCCAGGAATTCGTAGTAGCCGGGATTGTCTTTGTACTTGTATTCCAGGCCCTCCAGTTCGGCGATGAGCCGTTTGGATTTGTCGGCGTCGAGCGTCACCTGATAGATGTTGACGAGCTGCTCGATTACCTGGAAATCGCGGTCTTTGCCGGGCAGAGCGCGATACTTTTCAAAGTTCTCCGCGGCGGTGCGCAGCATGGGCAGATAACGGTCTTCCTTGATTTCGTAGGACTCGTCCTCTTCCTGTTTGGCCTGCTCTTCCTTCTGGATTTCACTGGCTTTGTTTTTGTACGCGGCGCCGATGTTGTACAGGGCGATATCGTAGCGCGCATCCTGCGCCAGCGCTTTTTCAAAGTAGGTAATGGCGTCGTCGTAGCGGCCGATATTGGCGAGCATCGTGCCGTACTGACCGAGGTAGAGTTTGTCCGTCGGGAATTCCTCGACGAGTTTGCGCGTGGCTTCCAGCGCTTCTTCGGCGCTGCCGGTTTCCTCGATAATGGCCGTCTGCAGGCGCAGGGCGTTTTCGTCCGCCGGGTTGAGCAGCAGGGCCGTGTTCAGATAATCTTTCGACTTGTCGTAGTTTTTGCGATCGTAGAATTCAAAGGCCAGCACGGGGAACACACTGACGTCAAAGTCCGTGTAGCGCTTGGCTTCGGCCTCCAGCCAGTCGGCCGGCGGATCGAGGCGCATGCCGCGCAGCAGGAATTCGCCGCCGTCCTCGCGGTAGAACAACAGCGCTTTGTGGCCGTTGAGCGCCGCATATTGATCGATCACGATCGAATCCGCTTCACCAAGGCGATCGCCGCCTGTTTCGTCGGGCTGCCCGAGCGACTGCAGCGCACGCTCGCGCGAAATGCGATGCTGCAGGCGATTGGCGCGGTAGATGTCGACATAATCTTTGGTTTTGCCGACGTACATTTCAAGCGTTTTGACGTAGGTATCGCGGTCGCCGATTTCATCCTGCACATAGGATTTGACCAGGATGGGCTCGTAGTTGTCAGGCTTGAGCTGCAGCGCGAAGTCGGTGTAGCGCACGGCCTTGTCGGCGTACTGGCGTTTGAGCGACTCACTCTTGGCGGCGCGGGTGGAATCGAGGTAGTTGTAGCCTTTATTATACATGTCGATCCACATGTTGTATTTGCGCTGCTTCAGGATGTCCTGGTAGTTGGGGTTCTGCAGGTTGGCGGCCGCTTTGTCCATGGCTTCGATGGTTCCGGGCACATCTTCCAGGTGCTGCCGCACTTCAACCAGTTTGAACCAGGCGTCGCCGTTGTTCGGGCGTTTTTGTACTTCCGCTTCGTAGTACGAAGCCGCCTTTTTCCAGTCTTCGACATCACCGGACTGCTTGGCATCCTTCAGTGCGATATTGCCGTTGGTCATCTCCGCGGATGAACACTGGAATCCCTGGGTGACAATACCGGCGAAAATCAGGAAAAGACTAATACGAATGATCGTTTTCACGAACAGTACTCCGGAAAGTTTATGAAGGGTTGCATCGAGCGAGAAAGGATCACATGCGTGCTGCCGGTGTTGAACGCAGGAGTATGACGCCGCAACCGTGCGCTCAAAATTACGAAATGGCTTTCCACCACACAAACGCGGCGGCCGCTTTGCTACGACGTCGCAATGCGCGGCGTCGTGCGGCAGCTGAACCGTCGATGCAAAAGATGCTGACGAATTATCTGTGAATTTTCTGTGCGCCCTGTTTTTTGCGTCGACCTTTGGGCCGAACGGCGCGCAGAGCGTTGGCCGCCACGGTAAAATCAAGGCCGGAGCGCTGCCCCGCCAGCAGCATCTGACGACCGACGACGGCAATCATCGCGGCGTTGTCGGTACAGTAACCCGGAGCGGGAATCACCACGCGCATTCCCTTTTCTTTGGCGCGCGTATGCATGCTCTCGCGCAGCAGACTGTTGGCGGAAACGCCGCCCGCCACGACAATGGAATTGACGGAATGACGCTGCGCCGCACGAAAAGTCTTTTCGACCAGCACATCCACTATGGCCGCGCGCAGCGAGGCGCAGACGTCCGGCATGTGTTCGCCGGGAACGCCTTCGGGATAGTTTTTCTGGATGTAAGTACGCACGGAAGTTTTCAGGCCGCTGAAACTGAAGTCCAGCGAGTCGTCGTGCATCATCGCCCGAGGAAACTTGATGGCGTCGGGATTGCCGTTCTGCGCCAGCGTGTCGATCTGAATTCCGCCCGGATACCCCAGCCCCAGCATCTTGGCGCTTTTGTCGAAAGCTTCGCCGGCCGCGTCGTCGCGCGTACCGCCGATCACATCGTACAATCCCCAGCCGCGCACATTGAACAAAGAGGTGTGTCCACCGCTGACGACCAGCGCGACATAGGGAAATTCAATGGCCGCATTTTCAATCACTTCTTTTTCGAGAAAGGCGGAATAGACGTGCCCCTCGACGTGATCAACCGCCACGAGCGGCAGATCGTAGCGCAGCGAAAGTCCCTTCGCAAAGTTGGCCCCGACCACCAGCGAACCGAGCAGGCCCGGACGCGCCGTCACCGCCAGTCCGTCTATGTCTTCAATTGTAAGTCCGGCTTCAGCCAGTGCGGCGGCCACCACCTGATTGATGACCTGCACATGGGCGCGCGAAGCCAGCTCGGGCACCACCCCGCCCCACTTGGAATGTTCCAGCTGCGACGAGACAATATTGGAGAGCACGTCCGCCCCGTGCAACACGGCAGCCGATGTTTCATCACAGGAAGACTCGATCGCCAGCAGATAACTGTCCTGGTTAAACGTCCGCACGCGCACCACCCCGCACTGTTAAACACATGTCGATTAAACACACGCGGCCGAGACTTCAACGACCGCGCTTAACCATTTTTTCACTCCGCCGAATCGCTCAACAACTCGCGCAGCAGCATGTTGAGCGCCGCAGCGACTGATCGCTCGCGGTTAACACGACGGTCCTTCAGGAAGAGGAAGTCTTTGGCGACGACGCGTTCCGCGCGCGCCAGACCTATCCAGACAGTTCCGACCGGTTTTTCTTCCGAGCCGCCGCCCGGCCCGGCCACGCCGGTTACGGAGAGAGACAAATCCGCGCCGATCAGGTTACGAACTCCCGCCGCCATTTCACATGCCGTCTGGCGGCTTACAGCACCGTGGGCCGCCAGCGTTTCGGCTTTTACGCCCAGCTGCGCCTGTTTAACTTCGTTACTGTAACTGAGCACGCCGCCCAGGAACCAGGCCGAGCTGCCGGCGATATCCGTTATCGCTGCGCCCAGCATTCCACCCGTGCAGGACTCGGCCACGGCGAGCGTCAGACCGCGTTTGTTTAACAACTCTCCGACTTTGGACGCCAGGCTCTCGTTGTCGCGCCCGTAGAGATATTTGCCGGCGCGCCGCTTCAATTCAACTTCAATTTTGTTTAAGTGCTCCTCCCCCGCCGCGCGGTTGGCGGCCTGAACGCCGATGCGCAGACGCACGCCCTGGATCGAGGGCAGAAAAGCCAGCGAAGCGCCGTTCAGAAATTCTTCCGGTTCGCCGATGAGGTCGGCCAGGTTGGCTTCGGCAATGCCGGCGCTCAGCAGGGTGCGGTACATGTTGACGGGATCGGCGGCCGAGCGTTCGCGCAGCAGCGGCAGCACGTCGCGCGACATCATGTGTTTCATTTCGGTCGGCACGCCGGGCATGGAGACGACGATTTTGCCTTCGTCGCTTTCAAACAGCATGCCGGGCGCGGTGCCGTGATCGTTTGTTAACACGCGGGCGCGCGAAGGCACGAGGGCTTGCTCGCGTTGGCGTTCTGTGAGTTCCAGTCCGCGACGCGCCAGCAGGTCGCGCAGGAACTGCAAGGTAGCGTTGTCTTCCACCAGATGGTCGTCAAAAAATGCAGTTAACACGGCTTTGGTGCGGTCGTCGTGCGTCGGTCCCAACCCGCCGGTGATCAGCACGGCGTCGGCCGTTTGCTGCAGGCGCTCCAGCTCGGCGTGGATCACGGCGTCTTCGTCGCCGATGGTCGAATGCTGTTCGACGGCTATGCCCAGGCGCGTCAGCTCGGCGGCCATCCAGGCGGCATTGGTGTTAACAATCTGCCCGATGCAGATTTCATCGCCGATCGTCAGAATCGCGACTTTCATCGTCCCGCCCGTTCAGGTTGATTGAGACTGGGGGCCGCAGCGGAGCAGGGATTCTTATGCTGGACGGCCCGGTTTCGGCCAACAGCGTACCAGCGCGCAAAATATTGTGCGCTCCAGCAATAATGCGGCTTCAGCGTCGGAATGGTCGCCGGGACGGCATACGCCGTCAGAGATTGAAGCCCACTTGGCGCAGTGCCTGCATGGCCAGTTTCTGGCGCACCATCGGAAAATTGTCGGGTTCAATCCGCTCCGTCGGCTCGATATTGACCACCACGCAGGCATAACTGTCCGGCCCTTCGACCATGCCGACAAACCAGCCGATGTTAAAATCATCGCGAATCGACCAGCCCGTTTTGCCGCTTAAACGCAGGCCGTTGGATTCGCCCAGCAGCATGATGTCGCGCAGCTCTTTGTAGGTTTTATCGCTCAGCGGCAGTTCCTGTTTAAGCAGGCGGTGAACAAAGTCGAGCTGCTGCAGGCTGGAAATACGCGACTTCCCTTCCAGCCAGAAACTGTCGATTGTCTCGCTGTTAACATCCATGCCCGGATAGTCGATCGAGTCGAGCCAGGCGTTCATCCGCTCGGGACCGATGCGCCGCGCCAGTTCTTGATAACAGGGCACGCAGGACACCTGATAGGCTTCGATTAAACGCAGATCGCGGTTCCAGGCGTCCATGCGCCGCGGGATGCTGTCCCAATTAAACAGATCGTGTTTGTTTTTCAGCTCGCCGGTTTCGAGACCGATCATGGTGTTAACAATTTTAAAGGTCGAGGCCGGCAGCCAGCTTTGGGCGCAACGGTTAAAATCATTGCTGTAGAACTTTCCGTCGCGCGAATCATAGACGAGAATATTGCCCGTCACGCCGGCACTGTCCAGCAGTTTGCGGAACCCGGCGACGCTGTCCACGTGCACGGCCGGATCGATTTTAAATGTCGATGCGGCGGTTCCGGCTTTGCTGTCCGCGGTCATTTCGGAAGCAGGTTCATTGGCCGGTTTTTCTTCGCCGCCGCAGGCATTGAGACTTAGCGCCAGCGCAAGCAGCAGCGCGGAGAGTGTTGTAATGGCTCGCATTGTATCGACTGTTGAATTCCGGGAATCGTTGACTGGCACGAAGTTAGGTCGCCCGCGGCATTCTCGCAAACATTTGACCTGTGGCGCAGCGGCTCCTCACACACTCTTGTGATTCTGACTTGATCGCTTTATGCCTGCGGCATAGCTCTAATGATTTTTTGGTTAGTTATAGCGGGAGGAATTTTGGGTGTCGCGGCGGTTTGGGGGCGCGGGGCGGCGTGTTTTAGCCCGGGTTATGTGTTGTGCGTCGACGACGTGGTAAATGGTGTGGAGTCGCCGCGGTTTTGCGTTTTCAGCATATCGAACACCACTTGTGAAACCAGATGAATCTGAGTTTCAAACCTTGTTAAACGGACAAAGGAATGCGAACCGATTTGGTCCGCCATTAAACACGCAATAGTTGTTGATTTCAATCCTTGTTTATCGGATTTTGGTCGAGGACAGTGTCTCTGCGAGACTTGCCTCGTGGGATCTACAGAAGTTTCAATCCTTGTTTAGCGGATGAGCGGTCGAGGACCTAGGGTGTACTGATGAAACTTGAACAGTAGTAATCACGGCGTTTCAATCCTTGTTTATCGGATAGGTGGTCGAGGACGTCAATGGGATCAAGGAAGGAAACTCTTTTGTTTCCGTTTCAATCCTTGTTGATCGGATTTTGGTCGCGGACCAGCGAAAGAGCGATAAAACTTCCTCGCGAGCTATCTGTTTCAATCCTTGTTTATCGGATTTTGGTCTCGGACGAGATGATGACTATCCTGAGGAATATCATAGTAAGTTTCAATCCTTGTTTATCGGATTTTGGTCGAGGACCCGCCATCATGCGCGGCCTGAACCCTAATGTTACAAGTTTCAATCCTTGTTTATCGGATTTTGGTCGAGGACCCGAGATAGCAGTCCAGAGGCTGCCGCCTACGTGGGTTTCAATCCTTGTTTATCGGATAGTTGGTCGCGGACCCCCGGAAAAGCTCGTTGAGTTCGCTGTAGGAAACCGGTGTTTCAATCCTTGTTTATCGGATAGTTAGTCGCGGACCTCGCCTCGCGGCGAGTTCATCCGATTCGCCGATCGCGGGTTTCAATCCTTGTTTATCGGATAGTTGGTCGCGGACCGGCCATAATTGTGTCCATCATATCGAACCATATGGAGTTTCAATCCTTGTTTATCGGATAGTTGGTCGCGGACGGTATAATCGCCATTTGCTCATCCGATACGGATACGGGTTTCAATCCTTGTTTATCGGATAGTTGGTCGCGGACCGAACACGAATACGACGTTGTCGGATATTAATCTTGGTTTCAATCCTTGTTTATCGGATAGTTGGTCTCGGACAGGCAGAAAACGGACGTTTTGCCGCAACTGCCAGAGTTTCAATCCTTGTTTATCGGATAGTTGGTCTCGGACAGGCAGAAAACGGACGTTTTGCCGCAACTGCCAGAGTTTCAATCCTTGTTTATCGGATAGTTGGTCTCGGACAGAATAGAAGGGTGTAGACGCGCCCTGTGAGCGCTTTTGTTTCAATCCTTGTTTATCGGATTGTTGGTCGCGGACATTTTGTGCAAAACTCTGGCGACTAAAAACACGCATCGTTTCAATCCTTGTTTATCGGATAGTTGGTCGCGGACCACCACTTTGCTACCGGTAATCTTGAGATTGCCTGATGTTTCAATCCTTGTTTATCGGATAGTTGGTCTCGGACTTACGGCCACACCTTGGAGCGCGAAGGGAGAGGGATTGTTTCAATCCTTGTTTATCGGATAGTTGGTCTCGGACGCTATGGAGTGGACTACCAAGGCTGGTAGTGTAATTGTTTCAATCCTTGTTTATCGGATTTGCGTACTCGGACACCAGTTGGATGTCGGCAAAGACTTTCTCGACACCGCGTTTCAATCCTTGTTTATCGGATGGGTGATCGAGTACTAACACTGAGTATTCCACTTTCTATAGGTACAAGCTGTTTCAATCCTTGTTTATCGGATTTTGGTCGAGGACTATAACTAGGATGCTTAAACAGTGCGCGTTAGAAAAGTTTCAATCCTTGTTTATCGGATAGTTGGTCGCGGACTTCGTTCACGAACGGTATGCAAGCTGTCGCCGCTGTGTTTCAATCCTTGTTTATCGGATAGTTGGTCTCGGACTGCCAGAATTCTTTGCTGACCTCAAAGAGCCTTTGTTGTTTCAATCCTTGTTTATCGGATAGGTGGTCGAGGACCAACAATGCCACGGAGACGAAGCAGCAGCGGTACGAGTTTCAATCCTTGTTTATCGGATAGGTGGTCGAGGACCCCGTGAACTACAGCAAAAACAGAGCAGAGCATGGAGGTTTCAATCCTTGCTTATCGGATTTTGGTCGCGGACCACGTGACCTTTAACGGATCACCTACGGAGTTTTTCAGTTTCAATCCTTGTCTATCGGATTTTGGTCTCGGACCCTTCAACGCTCGTCCCCGCCATATCACTGTATGAAGTTTCAATCCTTGTTTATCGGATAGGTGGTCGCGGACAAATGCAGTGGGTTGAAGTAAAAGGGTACAATGGTGGTTTCAATCCTTGTTTATTGGATTTTGGTCGAGGACGGAATACCCGACGTTTCTTGAGGCGGTCGGGGCTGCGTTTCAATCCTTGTTTATCGGATGGTCGGTCGTGGACATGGATACGAAATCAGCAACATTTTCTCCAATGACCGTTTCAATCCTTGTTTATCGGATAGGTGGTCGCGGACAGGAAGAACTCGTTCGCGAACTTGAGATCACCGTCGCGAAGTTTCAATCCTTGTTTATCGGATTGTTGGTCGCGGACTAGTCAAAGTGACACAACCGTTAACCCCGTTTTCTAGTTTCAATCCTTGTTTATCGGATTGTTGGTCGCGGACTACTGATACTACGAATACCGGCTCCCAATCCGATCTGTTTCAATCCTTGTTTATCGGATTGTTGGTCGCGGACTCTTGCCTTGCGCAGACAGCGCGACCATTTTACGGGTTTCAATCCTTGTTTATCGGATGGTCGGTCGCGGACACGCCGCAAGAGCCGGACGCGGAACCCGACGGACAATGTTTCAATCCTTGTTTATCGGATAGTTGGTCGCGGACTGATGGCTCAGTTGGGAAGAGAGTATCTTTGTTCTCGTTTCAATCCTTGTTTATCGGATTTTGGTCGCGGACGGTAAGAAACAGTTTCATAGAGTTGTGCTTTACGCAGTTTCAATCCTTGTTTATCGGATAGTTGGTCGCGGACAATTTCCGAACGTATCCTTTTTAAACAGTATCCACAGTTTCAATCCTTGTTTATCGGATAGTTGGTCTCGGACCGTGAAATATCTTCCACGACTCCGAATTAATCCGCCAGTTTCAATCCTTGTTCATCGGATAGTTGGTCTCGGACGACCATAGCTCACACGCTCTTCACACATATCGGTGATGTTTCAATCCTTGTTCATCGGATAGTTGGTCTCGGACCGGGCAATTTATTCACCGCCCCGCTGCACGGGGCGTGTTTCAATCCTTGTTCATCGGATAGTTGGTCTCGGACAGGCAACGAGTCCAAAAGTAGTTTTGTCAAGATTTTGTTTCAATCCTTGTTTATCGGATAGTTGGTCGCGGACAATTGACGTCATTCGGCAAGTACGCCGACAAGATCATGTTTCAATCCTTGTTTATCGGATAGTTGGTCTCGGACTTAACGGTGACATGATTTTTGTTGTCGTGGAAGACCGTTTCAATCCTTGTTCATCGGATAGTTGGTCTCGGACCTTGCGGACTGCGTCCACCGCGCCGGAGAACACGTCCAGTTTCAATCCTTGTTCATCGGATAGTTGGTCTCGGACCGGGCACGACCTTGGCCAGCGCGCCATTGAGCTGATGTTTCAATCCTTGTTCATCGGATAGTTGGTCTCGGACCTTGCGGACTGCGTCCACCGCGCCGGAGAACACGTCCAGTTTCAATCCTTGTTCATCGGATAGTTGGTCTCGGACTATTTCAATAGAGCGCAGAAATACGCCGCGTTGAGCTGTTTCAATCCTTGTTTATCGGATAGTTGGTCGCGGACAGGTATGCAGGCAAGCCTTCCTGAGCCGTTGGATGGCTGTTTCAATCCTTGTTTATCGGATAGTTGGTCTCGGCTTGATACGGCGACCTGGTGGGACGCCGGTCAACACTAGTTTCAATCTTTGTTTATCGGATAGTTGGTCGAGGACCATTTAGAGAGAATATTGCGCATCTCAATGAACGAGAGTTTCAATCCTTGTTTATCGGATAGTTGGTCGCGGACAAGTCGAGCAACAGCGCGTCCTTTGCGCTCATAATGTTTCAATCCTTGTTTATCGGATAGTTGGTCGAGGACCAAGATTAAACATCGACTCGTGAAAATATATTTGGTGTTTCAATCCTTGTTTATCGGATAGTTGGTCGAGGACAGTTCCCGGCCCGCCGCCGGGCCGATCCAGCGCCCGTTTCAATCCTTGTTTATCGGATAGTTGGTCGCGGACGCGCAATCGGTCGCCAACCACTCGTAGAGACGACCAGTTTCAATCCTTGTTTATCGGATAGTTGCTCGCGGACCTAGATGTTCGTCAACTTCGGGATCGGCAGCCCGGAGTTTCAATCCTTGTTTATCGGATAGTTGGTCTCGGACGGTACTTGCCAACCAATTACTGGTCGAAGGAAGCCGGGTTTCAATCCTTGTTTATCGGATAGTTGGTCTCGGACCTAACAAAAAGCGGTCTTTGGCTATTCGCGAATTTTCGTTTCAATCCTTGTTTATCGGATAGTTGGTCGCGGACAGGGTAGCGCTCTTTGATTTTCAGGAAGATATTGTTGTTTCAATCCTTGTTTATCGGATAGTTGGTCGCGGACCCGCGCAAATACGCGCGTAGTGGGGTTCACGCTGAGTTTCAATCCTTGTTTATCGGATAGTTGGTCGCGGACATCACCACGTGGGAGCATGGGGCGGAATTGAAAAAGTGTTTCAATCCTTGTTTATCGGATAGTTGGTCGCGGACGTAGACCTGCGCGAAACCACTTTCAACGGCGCGTGCGTTTCAATCCTTGTTTATCGGATAGTTGGTCGCGGACCCCCGCCCGACTCTACGGTAATTTCGCCCTTAACAATGTTTCAATCCTTGTTTATCGGATAGTTGGTCGCGGACGCGGCGGCTTCTGGTGCGCAATAGAACTGTGCGAGCGTTTCAATCCTTGTTTATCGGATAGTTGGTCGCGGACGCGAAAAGTATGCAGATCGGCAACAATTCAATAATGAGTTTCAATCCTTGTTTATCGGATAGTTGGTCGCGGACAAGTTTTGTTGTCCCCGTGCCATAGTGACGGGGAAGGTTTCAATCCTTGTTTATCGGATAGTTGGTCGCGGACGCGTTATTTCAGCTCCGAACTTGCCCAACGATTCTTGTTTCAATCCTTGTTTATCGGATAGTTGGTCGCGGACCGTCGCAGAAGGGCGCGTTGTTGACTCAGTTACAAGGTTTCAATCCTTGTTTATCGGATAGTTGGTCGCGGACCCGTCATTTGGGCTAAGTCTTGTGTTTTCAAAGGACTGGCGGTTTCAAATTGTTGGTCGAATCTATACTTTTTGTGGCTCATAGTCAACATATTTGTCGATTTTTGAGTGTCGTGCGCTCGGAACAACAGCTCCAACTCATTGATTTTGCTATACTTACGGACTCTGCTTCGGCGGCGCGCGATAAATTGGCGGCCGGGAACGCGGCCTCTTCCCTTCTTCTCTCTTTGGCGCGCCGGCGACGCCTCACTCGACGGCCGGCTTCCAACACGATTGCACAAGACTCGTTGACCCCACCCGCCGGCTCGGCGCTCCTCCCTCCCCGGCTAACAAAAGCGGATTTTAAACGCCCACGAAGTGAGGCGGCAGTCGCCTTTAACATTTGCATGTGCCGCAAAATCAAAACCGCCGGGAGAATGATCCTCCCGACGGCTCGTGTTTAAAGGCCGTAGTATAGTCCCACTTTCAGTTTAAACGCACTCCGAACCCAGGTCCGTGATTTTGTCCAGACCTATCCGCACGTTGCGCAGACGCAGGAGCGGCAGGTTGGACTGCGAGAGTTCCGAGAAGACCGCGATGTCGAAGGCAAAGAAGCCGTCCTGCACCGCCGGATCGTTCTGTTTAAACCACTCGCAGACCGCGGTTGACAGCTCCTTCGCCGTCATATCCGTCAGGCTGAATGGCTCGCGCAGGAAAACAGGCAGCAGCGTGACCACGCCGTCCTGCTCACATACGTCGTCGCTCTTCTGGCCGGAACGGAAAATCGTGAAGCCGTACAAACAGCCCACGCGCATCCGGGCGCTCGCGCCGTCGCCGAACAACTGGTTAAACAGATTCTGCAGGTAGGGCTCCAGCCTGTTCCAGCTCGGGTCCACCCCGTCCAGCGCGGCCAGGTTAATACAGGCGTCCGTGTCGGTCAACGGTGAAGCAATGTTAACATAACGCACGAGCGGCGTCTGGTAGACAAAGTTTTCGTTAACCTTGTAGAAGTCGCCCGTCTGCGGGTTGACAGACAAACGACGGTTGCGCTCGAGTTTAATGCCGCCCCAGGCGTTCTCCCAGGTTAAAATGTCGAGTTTGTCCATGATCAACAGACGCGTCAGCGTGCCGTCGTCGTCGCCGGCAGCCTGTAAACGTGCGCGACGTTTAAAGCTCAACTGCGTGCCGCCCGGCGCGCAGGACGGACGTTCAACAACCGTGCCGCCGGGACCGTAACGACGCTCCATGGGTTTGCCCGGCACCTCGGATTCGTCGAACTGGAACCAGGAATCACCGAGCGGTTCCAGAATAGTCGGCCAGACGCCCGTCGCCGATTTGGTGCGAATGACCAGCATCGCACCGTCGTCGTCGGGATGTGAAACCTCAAAACGATCGGTTCCGCGCGCCGCAGTGCGTTTGTTGTTAACAAGCGACTGCCCTTCCACCCAGCTCCTCCACGAATCGGCCGCACCCGCAACAATCTCCGCAAAAGCAGTCAATGCGTTGGACGCCGCCTCGCTCGGATTGTCGCCGCTTAACTCGTTGAGCAGCGGCTGCAACACCGGATACTCGCGCGAGAAACGCGCCAGCCAGTCCGAGAGCGGAATCTCAACCGCCATTTTCATCATGGCGTTCAGCGCTTCCGGCGCCAGGTTGTATTCAATCTCCGTGATAATCGAATCCTGCGCCACGTCCTGATGTTCGTAGGAATACAGGTAGTGCCAACTGCGCGCCTGCTCCAGCGGCGTGCCGCCGCCCGCATATGTGCCCGAGCAGGGATTCTGGCCGGCCAGCGTCGGCGGCGTCGGATATTCGCGCAAGGGCAGCGGAATATTCGCCTCGCCCATGTCGGCCAGCGCGTTCGTGGTTAAAAATGTTAACCACGACGAAGAGCGGTACTCGCGCGCGACGTCCGGCGTCGATTTGAAGTTGTGCTCCAGGTGCGACAGCGCGTATTCCAGCGGCAGTTCGAGCGAACGGCGGCCTTCAGCGGCATTGGTTTCAAATCCAAATGTTAAACGCGAGTTCGGCATGGTCGTGATGCCATCGTCCGGCGCAAGTTTGATTTTGGCCGTCGACAGTGTGCTGTTGTCGCGCGTCGGACCGTCTTCTTCGAGCAGAACCGGGCTGACGCGGCGCACCGAACCGTAGAGGCGCGGCGAGTCGTCGCCAAGATAAGCCGAGGTCACCTCGACCGGATATTGAACAACGGCCTGCATGGAATAGGCCTGCGCCAGTTGGATTAACAGCGCCTGACGCAGGGTCTCGCGCGCGGCATCCAGATTTTTGCCTTCGGCGCGCGAAGCGTCGACGTCCAGGATGTACGTTAATCCAATCACGATGCTGTCGGCCAGTTTCTGCTTGGCTTTCAGAATTCGGTCAAAAGCCTCGGGATTTAACCTGCGCGCGTTCACCGAACTCTCGGGTGCGAGCACAATGTCGACAGCTTCCAGGAAAGCCTGGGCCGTATCGTCCAGATCGAGACCGGTAAACTGCACGGGCGTAATAATTATATTACCCTGTCCGTCTCGTTGCGGCGTGCCGTCTTCATTGTACTGCACAATTCCGACCGTCCCCTGCCAGAGCGTGCGCGACAGCGGCGCGGGCGCGTAGTAGATCGGGTCAGTTTCGATGTTAACATTAATGCCCTGCGCACTCTGCACGCCGCCGCCCGCATCCGAGCCGAGCGCGAGACGCACGGACCAGAGATTGGCCGCACCGATCTCGTTGACGCCGCTGGCGGCTTTTAACTCGGGGAAGGCCTTTTCGAACTGCGTTGCAAAGAATTCCAGAGAATTGTTGGTTTCGGACGGATTCTGCTCCTCGCCGCTGCCCAGCTGCGTCAGTGCGTTGAACTGCGTTGAAACCTGTTTAACCGACGGCATGCGTTTGACCGCCTCGGCATCGAGGTTGTTGTTGCGCTGCATCGTCATCTCCACAACAATCTCGGCGATGTCGTTGCTCTGTTTGTCGCGCGCGGCGCGGTCGATCACCAGCCTCAGCGCGGCTTCAATTCGCGATTCGTCCGGCGTGCCGTTTAACAGGCTTTCGAGGAATTGATAGATCTTTTCCACGAAGGCGCAGAGCGTGCCGCGAATGGACTCGCTGTCCGGTCCGCCGCTGTAACCCGGCGCAAGCGTCGTTGCAACGCTGAAAGCCGTGCCGGCGTCCGCCAGTTGGTGGAAAATGGTGCGGTACTGCTCCATTGTCTGCACCACTGTTTCCAGGTCCAGACTCTCCGTGTAGGATTCGCTATCGAACTGCAGGTTGATTGTTAAATCGCCCGTGTCCGCCGTGCCTTCGCGCAGCGTCACGAGGAAATCGCTGTTGACGCCCGGCCACTGGTTCGGCGGAATCAACTGGTCGAAGTAACGCACCGGAATGTCGAGCTCACCGGAACTGCTGTTGAGGCGGTTGCCGAAGAAGTCGACAAAGTTGAACTGCATCGCCGCCGTGTTGCCGACGCCCGCATAGGGCGACGGTCCCGGAATGGTGTCGCTCGGGTATGCCGGCGGCACGGGATCTTTAAAGAACGGCGCGACGGCCAGCGCCTGACGATACCGCCAGTCCGCTTCGGCCACGGGATCGTCTTCCTCCTGTTCCGTCGGGCCGACGGGCAGGCCCTGCGTGCTGCGTTTGAAGCCGCCGGAGTCGCGCAGGAAAAACTCGAGCAGACTGTACATGTTGTTTAAGTCGCTCTCGGTTTCCGTCTGCTCGTCCACGGCCTGTTTGAACTCGGCTGAATCGCGGTCGAAGCCGGCCGCCAGCAACGCATCGGTGATTTCAAAGATGTTAAGTCCGCTGCGTTTGGACCGCTCGGGCGCAGCGTTTTGCGGCAGGCTGAACTGCATCGTCGGATTGCTGCGTTCCAGACGGAAGGCCGCATCGCCCGGCGAAATGACCGAATGATACGTTGTCAGGTCGACGGCGTCGGCGTAAAACACCGTGCCGTCTTCGGATGCTTCCGGCGCGGCCGCGGCGCGGTCCAGCACGATGCTGTTGACGTAGTCCTTGACCGACTGTCCGGCGGGCTGCTGTGCGGTTTGCAGCACTGTCAACAGGGTCAACTCAATCTGATTGCCCTCTTCAAAAAGATAGTCCGGCAGCGCTTCGCCCGCGGCATTGCGATAGTAGAGGTAGTATCCGCCGGAGTTGACAATACTCAGCTCGTCGATCAGACGCAGGAAAGAACCTGTGTCTGCCAGCGTAGCGGAAAAGTCCGGATCGGGCTGGTATGCCGCCACGTCCATTTTGGCCATGGCCATCGGCGCCGTGTTCGGATTGCTTTCCGTCGAGAGGTTTGTTTTAACCAGCAGAATATCGGCCGGGTTGAGCTCGTCGCTCACCGCGCCCTGACCGCCGGAGTCGCTGCCCTGACCGGCATAAAGAATGTTAACAGTCTCAATTGCAGGATTGTCGAGCAGCAGACGCTCGAGAATGTCGCGATCCGACTCGCTCGTTCCGCCCAACTGATACACATTCGACAGGAAACTGCCGGAATTGGTCGGGTCGGGAATGCGCTGCGCCGTAATTGTCAACGACGTTGTAAATCGATAAGTCACGCTGATCGGCGTACCGCCGGTCGATTGATAAACCTGACCGGTGCTGCCTTCCATCCAGGCCAGTTTAAGCGGATTGTCGCTGATGAGTTTCTGGCGCAGATTTTGCGTGAAGGGATACATCGATTTCTGCGTGCCGGCGTCGCTCCAGTCCGTGATCGTTTGCAGCGCAAAGGTCACATCGGCGGCCTGGTTTGTCTCTTCCAACTCTATGCGCACATCACCGGGATCAATCGTCGAGTTCTCGAGTTTCTCGATCTCGGCGCGGCCCTCGGCGTCGATTTCCACTTTAACATCCGCGCCGACCTGATACCAGTCCGCGTCGGTGTTTTCGTAGAATATCGTGTAGGGCGGCGGCTCCTCTTCGCCGACGGGCTGCAGGTTGAGCGGGAATTGCTGCCCGGTCTGCACGTAAAGCGCCTGCGTTTCGAGCGCGGGCCACAGCTCGCGATCCGCCGGAAAACTACCGCCCTCCGGATTCGGCACGCGCAGGCCGTGGTTGACAAAACGCGAGGCCATGCCGGAAACCTGACCGAACTGGTTGCCCGTGTACATATTGTCCAGCAGATCGCTGACCGTAATTGCGGCCTGCTCCATGTCCGTCAGCATCTGCTGCGCCAGCTGCACCGCAGACTTGACAACGAGCGCAAAGTAGTCCTGGAAGACTATTGTCGCCATCGACACGCCGTTGGCCACGGCGCGTTTAAGTTGCGCGTCATCGCCCTGCAGAATGTCGTCGCTGATCGAGAGCAGTCGAAAGTACTCCGCCAGGTCCTGCTCAAACTGCGTCGTGCGGATGTTAACATCGCTGAAGTCGACATCGATCGGCGTGCCTTCCTGGTTCTCCGTGCGCACCTTCGACTGCGGAATCACCGGGAATGTCGTGGCGCTGCCGTCGTAGTCTGCCGTCGGCAGGCCCACAACCGTCGTGAAGTTGAGTTTGAGGAATTCGATCAGCGTCTCGTAGTCCAGCGGCGTCGAACCGTTAACCGAAGTCGCCAGCGTCGGTGGAATATCGAGCATGTCAGTCAGCGATGTCAGCGCCGTCAGCGTGACGAGGTGGTCCAGAATGTTGTCGCCGTCGGGTACTCCGTCGTGCAGTTTAATCGCCCAGGTCAGCAAGGAGGCGGTTAAACGGTTAAACGGCGTGTCGCGCCACGAGCCGTCCGTCGGCGCGGTTTCATTCGCCGGACTCTGTACCACGAGCGAGGTCACAGCCTGAGCGGCCAGTTTGCCGCTGCCGTCGATGACCGAAATCTGCGGTGAGAACCAGATGGGCAGTTCAAAGGGCGCATCGTTAAACACTTTGGACGGCGTCCAGGAAATGACAACGGCGTCGTCCGCGGTCAGCATACGCGACGCAGAGTTGAGCTGTTTGCTGCTGCTGCTCTTGCCGTCGTCCAGCGTCCATTCTTCGCGGAAGGTCGCTTTAAACTTGAACGAGACTTTAATCTGAATCTTGACGCCGAAGACCTTGAAGCCGATTTTGGCCCAGGCCGTGACTTCGACCTTGGCTTCAAACCAGATGATGAAGGGTTTATCGTTCTGCCAGCGCGCGCCGATGCCGACAGCCACGAGCAGCGAAATACCGGCTTTAACAATGCCAAAGTCGGCTTCGCCGCTGATCTTTCCGACCAGATAAAGCTGGCCCTGCAGCAACCAGGCGTTCGGGACGGACATAATATTCGACTTGCCGCCTTCCAGAATCCAGCCGGCCGCGCCTTCAATCGATCCGTTAACCGTCAGCGAAAGATTGGCTTTAAACGGACCCGATTTCAACTCTTTGCCGAGACCGAGGCTGAGTGCAATACCCATTTCCAGGACGGGATCGAGCGTCGCACCGCTCGGCACGCTGAGCGTGCTGGACGTGATGCTGTTTAAGTATCCAAAGTACAACCCGCCTTTGCCCTGGAAGACAATAAAGGTCACGCCGAAGGAATTGTCGAAATTGGTTATGTCCGTCGGGTAACCTATGTCGATGCGGAAATTACCATTGGTAAATATCTGTACGCCGATGCTCGGCAGGTAAATCGTAAACTTTTTGAAATCCAGCTTGCGCAGTTTGTCCGGCAGGGTAACGTTGGCCGAATACACACCGATGTCGTCGGTGATTTTTTTGTACATGATCTGGAATTCAAAACCTTCCAGGAAGCTGTCTTTCTGCACAACTTTAACATACAGACCATACAGTACCGGATCGTTAAACACGCCGCCCAGCGTCACCGCTTCAAACAAGGTGAACTTGGCGCCGATCAGCCAGTTGCGATCTGCGTGGTAAAACTTCTGCAGTTCCTTCATCAGCTCGGCGCGTTCCATATTGGAACTCGGCAGCTTTTCCATCATGTATTTTAACACATCGGCAACGCTGCGCATCTCGTTTGGATCGCTTGTCGGCGGACCGACGCGTTGACCCAGGCCGAGGTATGCTACTTCCAGCCAGGCTTTGTCATCTTTGTCCTCGTCATTTTCGGGATCTTCTTTTTTGGCCAGAGCCTGACTTTCTTGTTCGTCCTGCAGAGCGGAATCGCCGGTCGGCGAGGACTCCGGCGGCGGCGGCGGTAAAAACGCGGCAGCCGTGTTGGACAGGCCGAAGTACCAACCGAGGTTGGTCGTTGCGCCGTTTTTGGTGTTGCTCGGATCGGCGAACAACATGAGGTCCATTCTGGTCGAAAGCGAAATTTCAACCTTGTTGAACATCATGAGTTTAAAGCTGCCGAGCATCAGCACAAAAACGATGTCGTCGTTTTCATCCGGGAAAAATTCAAGGCGGATGAGATCAAATGTCAACTGGAGCACACCCATCAGGTCGAACTCCATGCGGCCGCCCGCAATGCTCGGCAGGCTGATCCACATGTTCCACTCCGAGCCGTTCCAGCCCAGCAGCACCTGCGCGTTTAATCCCTGACCAAAGGACACCAGCGCGCCGAGCGTGCCGAGATCCAGCTCGGCAAAGAGCGCATAATTCGGCGTCTCCAGTCCGGTCGGCCCATCGTCCGAAGGAATGTCAATCGTGAAAAAGCCGTCGTCCGCGGGTTTAAAGGTTTTGCCCGGTTTGCAGTCGGCCATTTCGCGGATATAGTCGTCCGGCGCGGGGCCGAGACGCAGCGAGCTGAGTTTAATCGGAAAACCTTTCAACAAACTGTTGTCGCGCAGTTTGGTGTCGACCGCCTTCGGATTAAACACCGTCGAGCGCGGATCAAAGGCAAAGAGCAGCGCCGGCGGCGGCTCCACGTTGATGCGGTTCTGCATCAGGATGCCCACACCGCTGACGGAGAGACTTTCGTAGGAAAAAATGTCGGCGTTTCTGGTACCCGGCTCACCCGTCGCCGTGTTGCGGAAGCGCATGGCGCCCCAGATACTGAAGCGCGACGTGATTGTCATCGGATCGTCGTAGTTGACCGCCTCGGCCGGCTCGGTGTTAACCGTGGAAAACTCGATCTGGTTAATCTGCATGCCGGAGACGATCGCTTTGCTGTCGACCGCATCGAACTCAAAAGCCCCCTGCGTGACAAAACTGTAGCGCGACTGACCGTCTGCGTCAATGTAACCACCCTCAATTGTGATGAGGTTGTCCTCGTTGGACTGCAGCTTCATCGGCTCGTCCCACAAGGTGTTGACGGCCACTTTGACGGTGCAGGCAAAGTCGCGAATCTGCGAGTTGGTAAACAACACGCGCAGCAGCTCAACGTGGAAGTCGTAGCAGGTCACGGCAGGCGTAAACTCGGGTTCGCTGTAGTCGATGAGCGCGAACATCGAGCTCTGCTGCAATTCAGGACCATCAATCCCGCTGCGGATCAGGTTGACGTCGATTCCAAAATATGCGGCTTTAAACTGCGAGAGGTCCATGCCGGCGGTTATGCCGCGGATTTCGTTCGGCAGGCCCGAGGGCGGCACGGGCACGTTAAACACCAGAATGCCGCTCCAGCGCGGGTTCGTGGCCGCTTCGGCCAGTGCGCGCCAGTTCGGATCGGTCGCATTGGCGATAGCCGTGTCGATGCTTGCTTTGATCGTCGCGTGAACATCGGGCAGGTCTTCCGGATTGTTGAACTCGGTCGGCGTGCTCCACAGCTCGACGCAGTCGATCAACTTTTCAAGTGCAACGCCGTCGTAGAACTTCATCACCATGATCGTCGAATCCGCGCCGCGCGGCTCCAGATCAAACTCCCAGCCGGTGATCGGGATTGTACCGCTCGACGGCCGCGAGCCGGTAAACACTCCGAGCGAGTCTTTTTTACTTGCGACGACAAATGTATTGTCGGCCTGCAGCGCGTCCTGCAGCGGCCGCGTTACGTCATTGATTTGCACGGTGATCGTGCGTCCGTCCGTGTCGGTCGTCTGCGCCAGCTGCATCGTACGCCAGCGCGCCGCATTGACGTCAACCCTGGCCACCACGCCCTGGTTGGTCGTGGCCATGATTTCTTTAAAATTTGTGTCGGAAGGCGGCGTCGGCGAAATCGTTTTTCTGCGGTCCGGCGCAACGGCACGATCGAGCAGTTTTTTAAGGTCCGCAACTGAATAGTAGTTGTTTAAGTCCACACGACCCAGCGGTGTCACGGGAAAGGACTTGCCGTCGAGCGTCAGTGCGCCGGAAGTCAGTTCGAGAAAGCCGAGTACGTCTTCCTGTTTAAACTGCGCCGACTTCGAAAAAAGTGCGGCCGAGATCGGCTGTGCAAAGTAGTCGGATTGCGCGGAAGCGGCATCGCCGTTCGCTTTGCCGTTGGCGCCATTGTTCGCATCAGCGATCGCGCCGTCAGGCGGCGGCCCCATCTCGATCCAGGCGGTGCGGGCCTCGTCGGTTAACAAGGCGGGATTTTCGAGCGCGCCGAAATCCGTCGTGCACTTGTCGCGCAGAGCTTTGGCAGCAAAAGCCGGTTTGTCGGCCACGAATCGCAGGGTTGCGCCGCTGCTTGCATTAAACGCCAGATATTCAGCGCCGGAACCGCCGGGCATCACTCTTCCGACGCCGTCGTTGCTCTGCGCCGTCACGGTGAAATCGCCGCAGGGCGTCACGTAGAAAAAACGCGAGCCGATCGGCCCCTCGGGATCGGACTGCAAGACCAGACGTGCGTTTGCACCCGCCTTGAGCCCGACCGCTTTGCCGACGTTGGTGCGAAAATAACTGCCGACTTCGGTGTTGTCGCCGAAGGCAAAATAGGTGCGGTCGACGTTTAAACGCGCGGCCGGATCGTAAACCATGTTAAACAGGCGATCCGAGCCGTCGTCCAGCTGAAACACACTGAAGCGGATCGGCAGGTATTCCTCATCCTCCGTCGGCATGTAAAAGCTGCAGGAGGTGCGCATGTCGTTGAGGTTAAGCTCGTTAAACGCCAGCGCGCCTTTTAACTGACCTGCGCTCACGCGTCCGAGCGAAAGAACCAGCGGACTCTGCAATTCGACTTTGGACTCGGGGCGGCTGTCGTCACGCGTGTAGACGGCATTGGGAAATTCAGCCGGCGGCGTCAGATCAAAATTCAGTCCGTCCGGTTGCAACGCCACGCCATTGTCCTGAGCGACGCGCAAGGTGCTGGGCGGAAACTGGAAGTCCATGCGTTCGGATGTAGTGGCGTTAACGCCCGGTGCGCCTTTAAGGTTAAGCAGGTTTGTCGTGAGTGCTCTGTCGGCCGCGGTCCACGCCACGACCCAGGCAAAACGCGCTTCCTGGCTGACGTTAAGTCGCTCGCGCAGGACCACAAGAAAGTTTGTCAGGTCTTCCGGTTCGGCGGCGGCAAAGACGTACGCGCCTTTGACGTCTTTCCAGGCCTCTTCGGCCGTCAGTACCTCACCGCTGCTGCCGCTGCGCAGGATGTAGGCAAACCAGGACCCGACGGCGCCCTCGCCCTCGGCATACACCGGCAGATAAACGCCCGGATATTCTGGTAGTTGTTTAAAATTCATCGTGTTTCACTTTATAGTTGTTGGTGTGAATTACGTGTTATTCTACGGCGCCGCCGTGGACAGGCCCGACTAATTGACGAACGCAGGGAACGCCTCTTCCCTTTCCACATGGCGTCTCTCTTGTTTGGCCCGGCGGCTGTCGCCGTTCAACCCGTTGACAAACAGAAGAGAAAAAAGCAAGCCGCCTTTGGGGGCGAAGCGCTCATCGCAGTGATCAGCTCCGCTTAAACAGTTGCGGAGCGTGTTAAACCGTGTCGGGCCATTCGATGGAAATGACGTCGCCGCGTACAAGCGTCATGTCAAAAGCATCGTAGGAGTCCAGTTTGGCGGCTGCGACGTTTTCCTCAAAACGAACCGTGTAGTATTTGCGGTTAAACAAACGGCTCACCTTAAACTTGGGATAGTCGGGGCTTTTGCGGACCGGTAGCCAGTTGTAATACATGTCCAACATGTTGCGGACGGTGGTGCCGAGCGAGATAAACTCGGTGCCGCCCTGCAGTTCGATGAGCGTGCGCGGTAAAATGATGTCGCGGCCGCGGAAAATGCTGCACTGAATGGAGCGCAGGTTGCCGGCCAGTTCCTCGGACGTGGCGCACTGCCCGGCGGAGATATATGCTTCGGTAGCTTTCTGCATATCGGCAAGTGTGTCGGTGCCGATAATCGTGACGTTGTTGGCGATCGACTCGCTGCCGGCCCCGCCGCTGACGAACTGGGGCGGATAAAACAAACGCATGTAGTAGCGCGCATTGCCTTTGGCGACGAGATCGATGATTCCGCCGGCAATAATAACCGGGCCGTTGCCGCCGTCGCCCGACTGAATCTCGGGCGGACGTATTGCGCCCAGAAAACCGCTGAATGTTAAACGACGATCCTCGGAACGGCGCACGATGAGGTAGTCGGACGTGCCGACGCCGACAAATCCGTTAATTTCCTGACCGCCGGTGCCGGAGCCGGCGTACTGATACGACGCGGTGTCGATGCGAATGTTAAGTCCCGCATCCAGGTCGACGTAGGCCTGGTCGTTGCTCATACCGTAATAGAAATAGAGCGACTCACTGATGGAGAGCGGAAGATTTTCAGCGGTTTGCTGCGTGATAATCGCAAGCGCACCCTGGGCCAGGCAGCCGTTGCGTTCGAGCGCCTCGACCTGCTGACGGAAGATCGTGAAGGCGTCCAGCAGCTCCTGGCGTTTGTTGAGTTTATTGGTCCAGACGACGCCGGGCTGCACGGTGATGAGTGCATTGAGCGGGTTGGTGTTGGACTCGCGTTTAAGTGAAAAGATATTATTGCCTACCGGTTCGGTAACGCCTGCGGTAATGGTGCATCCACCGGGACCATCGGTGGATGCGTAAACAAAAGGCACGACAAAACAGAAGGGCTCGCGTTTTTGCTGCGTGGTAAAGTTGAGCAGCGGCGGCGGGATGACAAAGGGCATGGTAGCATCGGAGTTATCTTCCGGGCCACGAAACTTGTTTGTGACGGTAATATTGCTGGCCCAGTTGCCCTGGGCAACCGGTGTGCAGACGGATTCGTCAGACATGGGACTCTCCTGCGGTCGTGCCGCTATTGGTGTTGTATAATTGGGTGCTTAACGCGGGCGGCGGATCTCAGTGAAGGCGGTTGAGGCGGCCGGCGCGTCGTGGCTCCGTCGAAAATCCGGGGTAACCGGAGAATCAGTGCACGGCGGATGAAAAAAGAACGTTGCGCAAAGAAGCGCAGGAATTTGAGGAAAAAAGGGAGAGTATCCTAATCAAAGTGCCGGCGGTGGAAAACTTTTTGACGAAAAGAGCTGTGAGCCCTTAGGGCTCACAGCTCATACGTAGTTTTACGTAATTTTCAGCTTCGCGCTCCGTTCAGCGGCTCAAAAGGCCCGCTGAAAGCAAAAGGCAGAACAATTCAAATGTGACACATTTTTTTCTGCATTCCTGTGTTCGCTGCCCTGCCATATGATCCCCTTCCAGCGCAAAGCGGCGAGCCCGTGAAGACTCGCCGCATTCGCAGTCAGGCTGGTACTAATCCTGACTATGGGGGGATCAAACCCTGGGAGACGGAACACGTGCTCAATGCAAAACCACAACCGAGCGAATGATGGACTTGCCGGCTTTCTCCAGGCGAATCAGAAAGCGGCCCGTGGACTGATTGGCGAGATTGATGACTGTGTGACTCTGACCTGCGAGACTCTGCTCCAGGACTTTGGTCCCGAGTATAGAGTATACGCTCAGACGTCCCTCAAGACCATTCTCTGCACGACAAATAAAAAGGCCGTTCCCGAGCGAGCGAAGCTCAAGCTCGTCAGAGTCGGAGGGCTCGGCAATATCCGTGGGCGATTGACCAATGGTGTTAACAACCGTGTTGGTAATGACAGGTTTGTTAAAGTCAAAATAGATGGCCGCCCGGTTGAAGATTTCCGTATCGACAGGCAGTTCTTTACTGAAATCAACGGTGTATTTGACCACTCCATGACTGCCCGCCTCGTCGGTTTCCACGCCGGGGAGATCAATCCCCTCAAATCGGAATTCGAGGATGTTGTTGTTAACAACATCAACCTGATAGTCGTGCGACGCCGCGCCAAAATAGATGGTGTTAACATCCAGATCCGCGTCCAGCGTATCGCGAATAACAACGTCCTGGGCCGGCGAGCTGCCGACGTTTTGAAAACGAATTGTATACGCAAGAGTATTGTCCTCTACCGACACAATTCCGCGGGAGCCGACGCCGCGCGGCGAAACCGAAATATCGTTGGGGTCCAGCGGCGCGGAAATGACCGTGCAAACCTGATCCGTACTGCGCTCAACGGCAAGTTCGCTGCTGCTGCGGTCGGGCAGTTCAACAGCGCCGCAGACTACGAGATCCATCAGTGTCTCATCGCGCGGCACAGTTAACGTTACAACGTAGATATCCGTCGCACCGATTGCCAGATCTTCAATACGCCATTCGGCCTCCGGCGCATCGTAGTTAAACACCTGCGGTATGGACGTAAAGTCCGACAGCACGGGATCGTGCCGAAAACGCAGACGCCCGGAGTACGCCGCCGTGCCGCGGTTCTGAACTCTGATGTAATACACGAGAGCGCGACCAACGACGGACGGCGTGGAAGTAACACTGACGTCCACGGCTTCAAACAGAGATTGTGCTTCCAGGGGAATGTTAACATTGTCAACATCTCCGAGGGATTCACCAAGAGTAACATTCATGCCGTCACGCATGCACGGGGACTGCCACAACTCGGTTTCCTCCGCGGTAAATGTATAATTGCCGGCCGGCAGATAGGCCGTGAATCGCCCATCGCGATTGGTGCGCAGACTGCGATTGATTGGCTTGACATTTACGATCCAACCGCTCATGGGATCATCGGATACATCCGTAATGCAGTCGGAATCCCGATCCGAACGGACCTGCCCGGAAACGCGGGCCAGTTCGCCGGCGCCTGCGACGTCCGGAGGATAAACGGTCCATTGAAACTTGACAGACGTGGACGGAAACGACACGGTTCTTAACCTGTTGCCGTCAAAATCAAAAATCCCGAGATCACCGTCGCCGAACTGCATGGCGAACAAACGACGATCGATATCGATACCGCCGACGCATACATCGCGGTACATGAAATCCAGTTCATCTTTGATCACGTCCATCTCCCTGGTATCGGGATCAAAGGTTACAAATTGTTCTTTGCCGCGGCCGCCCATGCCATAGAATTTGCCACTCACCGGATCCAGAAAGCCGGGCCACAACTGCAGGTCCAGCGAATAATCATCCAGTATTTTTCCACTGTATATATCCAGTTCGTACACTCTGTCTTCTTCAATCGCATAGTGATAGCGTCCGCGCTTGTAGTCCAACATGCCGGAACAGGCTTGGGAACTGGCAATCTCCAGCTCTTCAAAGTACTGAACCACTCCTTCGGCAATGTTAATAGCAACCAACTGTGACCCGCCGCCCTGCGGCAGGAGCAGGCAGTAAAACAAACCGTTAACGGGATTAAAACACGTGCCGGTCGGTACGCCGCCGACAATCTCGCTGCGATAACGTTCCTCACCTGTTAACAAATCCAGCCCAACCATTTCGTATTCACCGTTTCTGTCTCCATCGGAGTAGTAGACAAAAACATTGTTCCATGAATCGATCATACCAGGCGATGCCAAAACGGCCGAATTAACATGCCCGATTGTCTGTACTTCACCTGTTTCCAGGTTCATGCGCCAAAAATCCTTCGTGATGGGGCCGATATAACTATGCTCAAGGCCGTAGGCAAACCCTTCCGGCTGTGCGGCTGATTCGGCGACCGCCAGACACAATACAACAAAGGTTAAAAACACTCGCTTCATACTGTTCACCTGGATACCCCGTGCAATTGATCGTTAATGTGATTGTTGCTTTTGATGTACCTCAATCGGCTCACATCCGCACGCAATGAAGTCGCGTGCCGGCCTGTTGCGGCAATGGCAATGGCTTGTGGTCCTGAAGGCAGTGAATGCAGGATGGTACAGCCGGACAAGGCTGCCGATTTCGGTATATGGGGATGAATTGAGTGCGCGTCTGAGTTCCACCAACACACCGCAGTCAAAATAATCTCACTCATGACATAAAAATAATCGGCTTGCCTGCCGCTGCTCGCCGGGCGACTTTCACAAGGTGTTATTCGTGGCCCTGAATACTCGGAAAGATTGCAGCGCCTGCCGGGGCCAGGCTTGCTTCAAAGGCATGCTCTTGTTTGTCATCGAGTGAGAAACCAACAGCGGCACAGTCAGTTCGAAGGCTTCATACACCGGTGTGATGATGCCGCGTCGAGTGAGTAAGGCACGGACGGCATGTCCGTTCAGCAGCGAATATTGCCCGCTTACATGCGTTCTGCGCAGCGTTCAGTTTTTTCGGCGAGGATAATTTGTGGTTTCGAGGTAGACTGGCACATGTCACGGAGCGCCGCATGCAACGCGCCGTGACATGCCGGACTGACGTTTGCCTCGGAAAAAATCTGCACTAATGCAGGGTGGGAGGAGTGCGTCTGAATATTATCGAAACTCGCGGTGGCGGCGGGGCGGGCGATGGGGCAGGCGGGCCCCTTGATCACCAAAAGCTGCGTCCAAATTTTTCATCTCTCCCGCTCAACACCACCAACCCCGCGACAAATCTCCCAAAACGTCCATTCAGCGGCTCGGTCGCATCGCACTCAAACCAGACGCCCAATTTTTTCAACGGACTCCTGCGCTCCGCTTTGAGTGCACAACGGCACTCAATGCACCCCTAACGCAAAACGGCGAGTCCCGAAGGACTCGCCGTTTGTTCATTGCTACGCGACAAATGTTTAATCAAAGACTACTGCACCACAGCCACAGACCGGACGAGCGCCTTGCCGCCCGTCTCCAAGCGGATCAGATACCGACCCGACGGCTGACCGCTCAGATTAACAATTGCGTGACTGACGCCTGTGAGATTCTGCTCAAAGACTTTGGACCCAAGGACCGAGTACACGCTTAAACGGCCCTCCAGACTCTGCTCTGCACGACAAACAAAAAGGCCGTTGCCGAGCGAGCGAAGCTCAAGCTCGTCAGAGTCGGGAATGTCAACAACGTCGGTGACCGACTCGGTAATTGTGTTTAACACCGTGTTGGTAATGACCGGCTCGTTAAAGTCAAAGTAAATGGCCGCACTGTTGCGAATTTCCGTGTCGACAGGCAGATTTTTGTAGAGGCCCGCATAGAACTTCACAAAACCCTGACTGCCGGCTTCGTCCTCGTCCTTGCCGGGCAGCATGATGTTGCTGAACGTGAACTCGAGGAACTTGCCATCCCGCAGATTGACAGTGTAGTCATGTGAAGAAGCGCCGAAGCGCAGAGTGCGCTCGTCGATATTGTCGCTCAGCGTGTCTCGAATGACAACGTCAAAGGCCGGTGCGCTTCCGATGTTCTGAAAACGAATTGTATACGCCAGGGTTGTATCTTCCTGCGTTACGAGCCCGCGATCGCCGAAGCCGCGCGGGTAAACCGACATGTCGTTGGGATCCAGCGAACCGCGGATTCGCGCACATGCAAAGTCGCGTCTCTCCACTGCTAGCAAGTCCGGACCTTCGTTGCCGACCAGTTCGACGGAGGCGCAGATTTCCGTCCCGTTGTACTGCTGGTCGGTCGGTACAGTCAGAAATATGTCGATGTAAAAATATGCGCCAATGGCCAGATTGTCGACCTCCCAATCGGCTGTCGCGTTGTCGTAAAAATCGGGGGCCGGTGTAGCGGAAAAATCTGTTAACAAAGCATCATGCGTGAACCGGATTGTACCGTTAAACGGAGTCGTGCCGCTGTTAAGCGCAATTACGCGATAGTGCACCTGACGCCCCAGCAGAGGTTGATCCGAACCCAGGCTCATTTCAAGGTGTTCTATCAACTCTTCGGGATACAAACCAAAATCGATATCGCCGTAGGACAGTCCATTTTCGGCTACGCCAAAGCGATGGCCGAAATCGTTGCAGGCTCCACGCCAGGGCCACTCCACCTGCGGATCCGCCGTGTATTGTCCTTCGGGCAGATTAATCCGGACTTCACCATCCCGGTTGCTGTAGGCGCGATACCCGCCCGGCTCAATAAGCACGGAAAATCGACCGATCGACGGCTCGTCGTCGTCGCCGCAATTTTCGTTCATATCGGCGTACACGCTGCCCTTAATCGGATGAAGTTCCTTGACGCGATTGTACATTTCCATCTGGAGCAGCAGTCTGTTGTCTTCCAGCGGGAACAGAATCGCCCGGCCTGTTAAAACGTTGATCGCCCACACTCCTGAGCTCGTGGCAAAACAATAAGTATTCGACGTTTCGTGAAATCCAATGGAGCAGGTAGAACCGCCAAGGATGTTAAAATCCAACCCGTGCAGTTCAATGTCCGTCCGTATATCGGTCAGCGGATCAACTGCAACGAGTGCCGGTTGCCCTTCGTTAATGGAAGACAGTCCATAAACCTGCCGTTTCGAGGCACTGTAAGCCGTGAACAAAACATTCGGACCAATTAACACTTTGTTTACGATTGTACCGGTGTTAATATCGGCCACGATCAGCGTGCCGTCGTTTGTCATCATCATATAGAGCCCGCGCTCGCTGTCGATGTATGTCTCGCATAAGCGGACCCGCGCTTCGCCCAGTTTAATAATCACCTCGCTAACGACTTTGCCGGATTCATCGACGCCGACCAGATATGCAGGGTTACCCGCTTCGACTCCATAAATCAGACCGGTGACGTAGTCGTATGCGCTTGTCACCCAGCTGGTTCGCTGTGTGTTGCCTAGAGACTTAAAGGTTACTAGGTCGCCGGAATTAATATCCAGCCGCACCAGATCATTGGCACCGGAGATAATCTGATACTCATCGTTAACTACGTCAAGCACGCTGGTAGCGCTACTGATACTTGTCAGATTCGTTAGTTCGGGATTGAGCACATCCACTGTTCCGGTCGCAATTTCGAGCCGAAAAAATTCCACGTGGTTCCCGCTTAACGCAGTGCGTACTCCATAACAATATCCGTCTTCCGATCGGACCGGCGTTGAACTTAACAGAAGAGCGGCTATTACAGTAAAAGTCACACTATAAATCTTGCGCATACATATCTCCAGAGAATACCGGCGCAAAACATCAGGAGTGCGCCGAGGATTGTTGGCTCTTGGGGGATTTCTGAGCGGGCCGACCGCCGGCAACGAGCACAACCAGAGGATTGAAAATGGAAAAAGGGCAGTTGGTCAATGTCAGCCGGAACAAACAAGATCACGAAGGCGAATGAAAATGGCAATACTGTTGTCCGGTCCCGCAAGCGACACCCAAGGTCGTGCTCTTGTCTCAGAAAAACTGTAAAGCCTTGATTTTTCGAACGTAACGGCGACTTTGCATTTGTGGCGGCGCCAAAAACAAGACGGGGCGAACCACTCTTGCCCCCAGCGGTTCACCCCATTCCTGTGCCGGCGTGGCGTTTGCTCCGCCGGTCAAGTTTTCCTTTCCACGCTAACAGTTCAGTCGCGTTGGAATCTCACCTCGCCAAGAATTTTTTTCGACTCCACGCTTCCCGGCTCTTTACCTGATTGCAGCGCCCTTATCGGGCTTGCTTTCTGACAATCTTGTTTGTCGTCGTGCAAGATGCGCGGTGCCTGTGAGTTCCCATTCTGTGAATTGCGGTGCCGTTTAACACCAATTTTCGCCCGCTTGACCACGCCCAGTGGAACATGAGTCGATTAGCGCTTGAAAAGTGGAGAATGCGTTGTAGAATTGTGTCGTTGACTCGCACGCCGCGGATGTGCGGGTCGCAGAACCTTGACACAGGCGCAAAGCCGGGCGGAATCTGCTGATTCGGGCCGGGAGGTAGGCCTGTGTGGTGGAGGATAACCAGACGTCGGAGGTGGCGGCGGGGGCGGGCCCATTGATCACGCGAAGCTGCGCCCATAATTTTCACCCCTCCCGTTCAAAACCCAAAACCGCCCGCACAGCTTAAACAACAGCCCGATCAGCGAAGTCTCTCAAGCGCGTCTTTCAAACTCGCCGGCTTTGTTTCTCCACTGCGCCACCGGGCCGATATTCCCGATAAAAGACCCGCGGCCGCAATTCAACGCCATGTGCCATTCGACGAACGCGTGCCAAAAACAACCACGAGCCGCGCGCCCTCATGGCACGCAGCTCGTGATTACTAAAACATCGTACAATGCAATTCAGATCAATGCGCCGAATGACGCTCAGTCATCAATGGACGACTTCCACCACCGCCCTGCTGTGCGTGTCATCACTGTGCACGCTCAGCAAATAACAGCCGGAGGGATGCGCGCTAAGATCAATCATGACCTGTTCCTCGCCGCGGATCGTCTGCTCCATAATCTTGTTGCCCAGAATCGAATACACCGTCAGGTGACTCTCCGAGCTGTCGCTCCGATTAACGGCAAAAATATTATTCCCGAGTTGGCGCACCTCCAGCGGATCGAAGTTAACAAGCGTGCCCACGCCCGTCGCCGTCTGGCCGATCGTATTGAGCACCGTATTTGTGATCACCGGCTTGTTGAAGTCAAAGTAAATCGCCGCGCGGTTTTCAATCTCCGTGTCCACCGGCAGGAATTTGTTGACGTTCACCGCGTACTTGACCACGCCCTGGCTGCCCGCTTCGTCGACGTCTTTGCCCGGCAGTTCGATACCCTCGAATCGAAACTCGAGAATGTTGCCGTCGAGAATGTTAACATAGTAGTCGTGCGACGCAGCCCCGAAGTAAATCGTACTCACGTCCAGATCGGAGTCCAGCGTGTCCAGTATCACAACGTCGCGCGCCGGAGCGCTGCCGATGTTCTGGAAGCGAATAGTATATGTTAACGTCGAATCCTCCGCCCGCACAATGCCGCGTCCGCCGAAACCGCGCGGCGTTACCGAGATGTCGTTCGGATCTTTCGGCGCCGTGATTTCCGTACAGGTCTCGTCGGTCTGGCGTTTGTTTAACAGGTCCTGGCCGCCATTTTTCTTGACCTTCACCGAAGCGCAGATTTCGGTGCCCATCAGCGCCTCGTCGCGCGGCACTGTCAGTTTAACAGCGATTGTCTGTATCGCGCCGATCGGCAACTCGTCAATGTACCACTCCGCGTCGGGTGCATCGTATTCGGTCGCCGGCGGCGTTGACGAGAAGTCGGTCAGCACGGGATCATGCCTGAACTGCAGAGTCCCGGAAAACGGCACGCTTCCGTTGTTGCGGGCCTTGATAAAATAAACAATTTGCCGACCGACCATCGCGGCGGACGACGTGATGCTGACTTCCAGCGACTCCACCAAAGATTGCGCCTCCATCGGAAAATCGACGTTTTCTACCGGGTCAAGGTCGCTGTTAACTGTTACGTCCAGTCCCGACGGCAGACATGCGCCGACCCACAGGTCCGATTCGACGGGTTTAATGTTGTAGTCGCCTTCCGGCAGGTAGACGACGAACTCTCCATTGCGGTTGGTCCGCAGTCTCAGATCGCCGGGCGTGACAAGCACGTTCCATCCGCTCAGAAAATCTTCAGACTCGGCGGCAACGCAGTCGGCATCGCTGTCGGAAACGACCCGCCCTGTGACACGCGCCAGCGTCCCGCCAACTGATGCCGGCGTATAAACGTTCCAGTGGAACTTCATCCCCGGCGTCGGGTCCAGTACGGTGCGAACAAGCTCGCCTTCAAGGTCGATAATCCGGATCTCATGCAGACCTGTCTGAAAGGCGAATAATCGACTGTCCACGTCGATGCCACCGACGCAGACATTAACATACTCCTCGGCGGCATCTTTTTTGATTAACGTTCGGTTTTTCTCGACGGGATCGAACATTAAAAAGTCCCTGCTGTTGGACCCGCCGAAGCCGTAGAAATTTCCCGTGACCGGATCAAAACGACCGGGCATTAGCATCAGATCAATCGAATACCGATCGACGATTTCCCCCGTAGTGATGTCGAGGATATATACCCGATCTTCTCCGGATGCAAAGTGATACTGGCCGCGTATGTAGTCGAGCATCCCGCCGCACTGGTTCTGTGCGCCCAACGGCAACGATTCGAGAGTTGTGACGACGCCCCCGGCTATGTCAACCGACGTGAGTTGCGCGCCCAGGCCATCCCGGGTCATGTAGTAAAACAAACCATTCGTTGGGTTGAAAAACGTACCGGTCGGTGTTCCTGTCCCCAGAGCGACCCGATAGCGTTCCTCTCCCGTCAACAGGTCCAGTCCTATCATTTCGTATCCCTGAGCGCTGCCGTCTCGCGTGTAAAAACAAAAGACATTGTTCCAGGAATCAATCATTCCATGCGATCCCAGCACGGACGTACCTGCACGACCGACTTCCGATACGTCGCCCGTTTCGAGGTTGAGATTCCAGAAGTGAAATCCCCCGCCGTTGTCGTTGGAAAACTCCAGTCCATATGCATACCCCTCGGGTTGCGCAGCGCTTTCAGCTGAAGCAGCGCATACCAAAATGATGGCAAGAATCAAACGGTAAGTAATCTTCACAATGTGTACCCCATTAATGATGAAATCAAATGACGATTGTAGATGCATTGGATCGGACACTATCCACAAACATCGTGGTACCGCGCCTTGCTGCGTCGCGCAGCTGTTCGCGGTATCGGGCTATGGCTGAAACGAGGGCATGATGGTGCAGTGATTGTCCTGCATTCGCGGTCGCTTTTCCCGGGGGGTGGAGAGTTGGACCGCAGCTTCGGAAACACCAGACACGTTTCCGAAGTATTCTTCTCCGGCACGAAGAGAATTATACAAAATTTTTCATCCAGCCTCGCCTTGCGTCTGCAATTCGGCTGGTCGACAGCACGCCGTCCGGATTGCAGCGCCTGCCCGCAGGCTCGCTTCAACGGCCTTTTCATGTTTGCCATTGAGATTTCTCGCACAAACCTCCGAGCAGTGACCAGACCTCGAGGCGCACACGGACGATCTGTCCCGATTCTCAGCGCGATCAGAGCCAAGCCTGCAAGTCCGGACAATCAGCGAGTCTCCGGTTTGAAACACAAGGTTTTCGCAGGCTTGCACAAACTTCAACAATTATGTCGCCAAAAAATCTCAATCAAACCGCCTTTATCGCGTATCTGGCACGCAGCAGCATTGCCCTGGATGCGTCGCAGATGAGCGCAGCCACAAAGATCCGAGCCTCAGTCAAACGCACGTTCTCAGAGGTCGCGAACGCAATGTGGTTTACGCCGAACATCGGGTCCTCAAACGCACGAGCTGCGCGCCTCAAAGACGCACAGCTCGTGTATGTAGAATTACTGAGTCTTCAAATCTGCTGAATGTACCGACGGATGCACTGTCATCAATGGACGACTTCCACGACCGCCCTGCTCCGCATGTCATCACTGTGCACGCTCAGCAGATAACAGCCGGAGGGATGCGCGCTCAGATCAATCATGACCTGCTCTTCACCGCGGATCGTCTGCTCCAGAATCTTGTTGCCCAGAATCGAATACACCGTCAGGTGACTCTCCGAGCTGTCGCTGCGATTAACCGCAAAGATATTATTCCCGAGTTGGCGCACCTCCAGCGGATCGAAGTTAACAAGCGTGCCCACGCCCGTCGCCGTCTGGCCGATCGTATTGAGCACCGTATTTGTGATCACCGGCTTGTTGAAGTCAAAGTAAATCGCCGCGCGGTTTTCAATCTCCGTGTCCACCGGCAGGAATTTGTTGACGTTCACCGCGTACTTGACCACGCCCTGGCTGCCCGCTTCGTCGACGTCTTTGCCCGGCAGTTCGATACCCTCGAATCGAAACTCGAGAATGTTGCCGTCGAGAATGTTAACATAGTAGTCGTGCGACGCAGCCCCGAAGTAAATCGTACTCACGTCCAGATCGGAGTCCAGCGTGTCCAGTATCACAACGTCGCGCGCCGGAGCGCTGCCGATGTTCTGGAAGCGAATAGTATATGTTAACGTCGAATCCTCCGCCCGCACAATGCCGCGTCCGCCGAAACCGCGCGGCGTCACCGAGATGTCGTTCGGATCTTTCGGCGCCGTGATTTCCGAACAGGTCTCGTCCGAATGGCGTTTGTTTAACAGGTCATTACCGCCATTTTTCTTGACCTTCACGGAAGCGCAGACCTCCCTGCCCTCCAGCATCTCGTCGCGCGGCACGCGCAGCGTGACCACAATAGTGCGACTCGCGCCGATCGGCAGCTCGTCGATATACCATTCGGCCTTCGGTGCATCGTATTCCGTCGCAGCCGGGTCGGCCGCGAAATTTGTTAACAATGGGTCGTGCCTGAACTCGAGAGTCCCGGTATACGGCACGGTCCCGTTATTGTGAATATTGATGTAGTACCGGATCTGGCGCCCGACCATTGCGGCCGACGAAGAGATACTGACTTCCAGCGACTCCACCAGTGATTGCGCTTCCATCGGAAAATCGACGTTTTCCACCGGATCGAGATCGCTGTTGATCGTTACTTCCCGCCCCATAGGCAGACAGGTGCTTTCCCACAGGTCAGATTCCTCCGTCGTGAAAGTGTAGTCGCCCGCTTTGAGGTACGCCACAAACTCACCGTCGTTATTTGTACGCAGCAATCGATTTCCCGGGTGGACCCGGACGCGCCATCCGCTCAGAATATCCTCCGACTCGGCGGCCTCGCAGTCGTCATCGCTGTCGGACACAACCCGCCCCGAAACGCGGGCCAGCGTCCCGCCGACGGCTCCGGATGTATAAACAGTCCAGTGAAACTTCATCCCCGGCGACGGGTCGATCACGGTGCGGATCAGATTGCCGGCAAAATCGACAATCCTGATTTCGTGCGAACCGGTCTGATAGGCAAACAGTCGACGCTCCACGTCGACTCCGCCGACGCAAACGTTAGCCTGTTGCGGCGCTGCATTGTTCTTGATAAGCGTTCGTTTTTTGCTGACGGGATCAAAACTCAGAAAATCAGTGCTGCTAAACCCGCCGAAGCCGTAAAAAATACCATCGATCGGATCGAATCGCCCCGGCATCAAAATCAGATCCAGCGCATATGTATCAACGATTTCTCCGTTGTTAACATCAAATACATACACCTTGTCGTATTCAGCCGCATAGTGATAGTGCCCGCGGAGGTAGTCAAGCATGCCGCCGCACTGATTCTGAGGGCCCAGCGACACCGGTTCAAAAGACTGAACGCTGCCGTCGGCAAGGTTGATCGATGAGAGCCGGGATGCGCCGTCCCTTTGCCTCATCATCGTGTAAAACAAACCGTTCACAGGATTAAAAAACGTCCCTCTGGGTACTCCTTCTCCAAGCTCAACCCGGTAAATCTCTTTTCCGGTCAGCAGGTCCAGCCCCACCATGTCGTAAATGTGATCTGAATTTTCGTCAGTGAAATAACAAAAGGCGTTGTTCCAGGAATCGATCAAGCCGTGCGATCCCAAAATGGACGAATGGACCCGACCAACTTCCGTCACATCACCGGTCTCAATGTTGAGATTCCAAAAGCGAAATCCCCCTCCGTCATTGGAAAACTCAAGTCCGTACGCATATCCGTCCGGCTGTGCCGAGCTGTCAACTGCGGCAAGACAGATTATCATTATGGCAAAAATCAAACGGTAAAATTTGTTCACAATGTGTACCCCATAACTGATTAATTCATTTGACGATTGTAGATGCATTGGATCGGGCACTATCCACGAACATCGTGGTCGCGCGGCCGGCTGCGTAGTGCAGCTGTTCACGGCAACCCGGATCTGTTAAAACTGAGGGTATGCTGGTGCAGTGTATGTCCTGCGTCCGCGGTTGCATTTCCGGGGGTGAAATTTCACAACCACTGTGTCGGATACATCGACACGACTTCCGCACAATCTTCTCCACGGCGTAGCGAATAATGCAGGTTGTCAATGCGACCTTGCAGTGTGTTGGACAACTCAGTCGCCGGCAGTGACCGACAGAAGTGACCGACAGAATTGCAGCGCCTGCCCGCAGGCTCGCTTTAAGGGCTTTTTCATGCTTGCCGCAGAGCTAAAAACCTGCAAGCCCATGGCCGCTGCAAGGTTCCCAATCGCACATTGACAGTCGATCTCCAGTCGCTGCGCGCTCAGCACTTAACCAGCTGTCCGCTAGCATCTGCTTGTGAATTGGCAAATGGTCGCAGACCTGAAAGCTCTAACAGCTAAGCCGTCAAAAAATCTCAACCACTCCACCATTTAGACGCATCCCGTCTGCCGTGATAATGCCCCAAACACCATGCAGACTCTTGCAATGATGATAATTCGAGTCTCAATCAAACGCGGACTTTGCACGATAGTCCTCCCGCTCAGCAGCCAAATCACGACGTTCACCCACGCAGGGGACGCCGTTCAGTTTTTTCAGCTGTGAAACAGTTGACGGAATACCTAATGTTAAATCGGCGCGGGCAGACCGGTTGTTCGCGCCGAGGGAGATCACTGCTTGATGGTATGCTGAACGAGTCCGCGCGAGCGCGGGTAAGGGAAGCTCTATTGGTGGGTATCGTCCTTTGGAGGTGGTGGTGTCGGGGTGGGTCCTGATCACGCAAAGCTGCGCCCAAAATTTTCAGCCATCCCGCTAATCGCCATTCAGAGCCCGTTCATCCAAATTCACCGCCCGCTCACCGAACCAGAAAAATTGTTCCCCTCTTTTAACCAATTCTTTTTTCCTGCCGTCCATCGCAACACCTTTTGCGCATAAACACAAAGCATTGTCCTGTGAACGCCGACGATTCCTTCTCGAACGTGGAACCACGCATTCCCCGTCTGAAGTGTGATTCAAATTAGACGAACTTCGATGACAAGATCATCCCCTGATATCCACCAGAAATGCGTACTTAACAGCCGGCACTCAACGAGTGAATACGGACGCATTTACCTGGCATTCTCGCATCGTCGACAAACAAAATGATCATGCCCGGCGCCGCTGAAAGTCATCGAAGCGGCAAGCCGTTAAAAAACACAAAAGCCGTCGGAATTGCCTCCCGACGGCTGATGTTAAATTTGACGATGTTAACAACTATCTAGAACGAAAATTCAATGCCAGAAATAACGCCGACCTTGCCGATGTCCTGCCACAAGCCGCGGAACAAAGTGCCTTCAACAGCAAAATGTGCGCGGAAAGGACCGTAGAGAGGCCGCTGAAAACCCAGCTGCGACTTAACAAGCAATCCGCCGCTGTGAATGCCGCCGACAATCTGAAGGTAAGGTTCAACACGCTCGAATCGCAACTTGACGGGCAAATAGGTAAGAGCAGCCGCGCCGTAGGTGTAGCGTTCGAACGGCGTAAAAACAGCGCCATTGATTTCACTTTGCGCCATGCTCTCGTTGCCGCCCAGAAGTCCCAACATGATTTCTTCGTTAACTCTGTAGTGCAAAGCAAGCGAGTAGTCGGGGTTGATCGGGCTCTGGAACGGTTCCGTCGAAGAGAGCACGTAGCCGCCAGTCGCCCAGAACGACCAGCGCGGAGATTCAGGTACAGTTGTCAGTTTGTTTAAAACGACGGCCAGAAAATCCCGTCCGGGGTTATCAGTGCGGTCAAAGTCAAAGAGCGAGGCCGCAGTGATCAATACCGGCTCACTGCGCTCATCTGCAAAAGCGCCTGCCGGGATTTCAAAAGTCTCGCCTGCGGGCAACTCAGGTGCGGAGTCGACATCCACCGTGTTTAATGTTTTATCGGTAAGACTTGCCGCGGCGGAGCTGTAGTCGTCGCTGCGCTCAGCGCCGAAACCAGCATGCGTGCGGTCCCTTGCGGCTGCATCGCCGGCCGGAGCGTCGGAGGCAATATCAGACGTCGCGTCAACCGCGTCGCCTTGAATCCCGCCGGCCGTTTCTGCCGAGGTATCGTAATGCAGGTCGTGCTTGTCCTGCGCCTGCAGCGGATTTGTTTTTGTTGCCGCCATTTCCGGCGTTTTAACAGCAACCGGCGTTGCGGGAGTTTCGCTCCTCGAATTCCAGACCAGGAATCCGCTCACCGCCAGAATGAGGGCCGCCGCGACGCCGGCAATCCAGGCCGTTCCGGAACCGCCCAGAATTCCCGCGGTGGATGAACCTGCGGCCGCCGCAGAACCTGCTCCGCCGACCAACGGGACAGTCGCACTGCCACCGGACGAAGCCACTGCCGTGCTGTCCGGGACCGCCGCAGACGTTCCGCCCGACTCTGCGCTGCCCGAAGCACTCAGTCCAAGAGCCGCCGCAGCACCTGCGGTCGCCGTGACACTTTCACCGATTCCGCCGGCTGAGGCCGCCACTTTTGCAAGGAATATATCTTTGTCCGCACCGGGCAAGCTCAGCATGTTGACATCGCGATCGAACGCCCTGCGTACCGCCCGGGCCTGCTGCACTTCCAGCTGCAAGGCCGGATCGTCGGCAATTGCGGTCTCGAGCGTTTTCCGCTCGACCGGGCTGCATTCGCCGTCGAGGTAGAGCTCGATCAGAAGCGCGATATGTTCGTTGCCTGCAGTTTTCATGATTACATCGGCATGGTTATTCTGCTACACCGGCAAAATATGGTTGAAGAAGCGTTCGCAGTTTGAGCTTGCCCCGTGAAATTCGATTGCGCACCACCGGCAGACTGACGCCCAGTGCCTCGGCTATTTCCTGATAAGCCATTCCGGCGTACATCTGAAGCAGAATTGCTTCGCGATATTCTGCCGGGAGCTTGTCCAGCGCCTGGGTCACGAGGTTTTGCAGCTCGCGCTGCTCCACCGTTTCATCCTCGCGCGGCATCTGGTTTTCATCGAATTCCTCGCTGTTCGAGCGCGGCGCGCGGCGAATGTTGAGGCACTGATTGCGCGCGGTTCGGATCAAATAACCCGGAACATTTTCAATCGTTGACTTTTCGAGGCTGATGCGGAGCAACCGCAAAAAACACTCGTGAGTTACATCTCGCGCCGTTTCGTCGTTGTTCAGAATGCGGACGCAGTAACGATAGAGCATGGGCGCATGACGGTCGTACAACAAAGCCATCGCTTCGTTGCGAACGCGTACGGAACCGCCAAGTTGGCCGTACAGCTCCGAATCCGTATGCTGGTCCATGCTTTTGGTCATTTTTTGTCGCGCCTGATTCGAAGGGGCAAGGAAACAACTTTCGGTTGCGCGCACGTTGCTCTCCGGCCACTCAACAGCTCAGCCTGAATTTTGTCTCAGCGCCGCGGAAAAAAGTTCGCTGCCGTTCTCCGCGGCAGCCGTGAATCGCCCCGCCAGGACATTGCGAAACGGGATTATCGGCCGCGCAGCGCACCGGGCTTTTTGCGCTGCTCTGGTCTATGTTCCCGCGAAGTGCTAAATTAGCGGCTTCATAACAAACGAGAGGTCATTCAATGCGAATCCTGACGCCTGCTCTGGCGCTGCTTGTTTTTCTGGCCGCTTGTTCACCCGAACAAGAGGCTGTCGACGAACCAGCAGACACGCCCGCCAAAGTGGACACACCTGCCAAAACGGATAAGTCTGCCTCTCAAAAAAACAGTCAACGCCGCAATTCCAGTATGGGCCGTGCGCCTGAACTGGAGTGGCAAGAACCAACAAGCGAACTGCCGCTGCCCGAGCTGGAACGCGCGCAGCCGTTTGATTTTATTCAAATTCAAAGCCGGTACGAACAACAGTTCGACAAAAACGACGCTCTCGATCTGGTTCTCATCAACCGCGCGCAGCACACTGCCTACCGAAACCTGCGCGTCGGCCTCATCTACCTCGGAGAGTCCGGAAACATTCTGCGGCGGGACACCGTCAGAATCAAGGGTGATCTCCTGGTTGAACGTGCGCTCAGAGCAAACGTTCCGATCACAAACCCGCCTGCCGAATGGATCCCGTTTTCACATGAATACCGCACGGAGGTCGTTACGGCTAGTCCCGTCAAATAACGGGGCTTCATTAACCAACTTTAGTGAGATGCACTATGAAACCCTTGCTATTCAGCGCCCTTGCAATCGCATGCGGCATAGCAATCGCCTGCTCATCCCCCGAAGAACAGCCCCAGGCCGACGAGGCCCAGCAACACGCGGAACAAGAAATCAAACGCTCACAACCGGTCGACCTCTCGCAGTTTGAAGATGTCGATCTGGGCGTCGACGAGGCCCCGCCGCCTAACAGCCTGGAAGCCATGATTCAGAACATGACACCGCAGGAAATCGCCGAGCGCCGCGAAAAGGAACTGGCCAACCCCGCCGAGTACATCGCAACCTCCGTCAAATTGCACCGGCACGGCGGCTCAATGCGCAATCGCATGCGTTTTCTGCTGCAAAACCGCGCCTACTTCACAAAGTACAACAACCTCAAAATCCAGGTCGACTACGTCACGCGCGACAACAAACTGCTCGAGCAGGGTGTGTATGAGTACAAGCGCATCATGAAACCGCAGGAGATCATTGAGTTTTACGAATTCCAGGGTGAGGAAAGCCCCGCTGACTGGCATCACAACAAAGACGGCCTCCGGACTCGCGTCCTCAGTGTGTCCGTTGTTGAAGCTCCCGAAAGTTGATCGCACTCTGAATCCCGTCCGCAGAAAAACCGACGGCATCGGTTAAACATTAAAACCGGTGCCGTCATTTTCACCTCCCTCATCTGTTGTTAGTACCAGTCCCGCCGCATTTCGTCCTGTTTCGATGCACTCCGCTCATGCAATTCGACAATTAATTTGCCTGCATCGGTTAATTGTGCCATCAGCCCCACGTTCTGTACCGCAACAATCAGCGCCAATTTCTGTTGTTTGGCATTACATGCAACTGCGAATACCGTGACAGTGGTTACCGGTATTGCGGAAGCTACGGCGGAAGATTAATCCGCCGACTCGGTAGACCATTCAAGCACTTTTTCAGAGGAAAGATTATGAAACGTCGCGATCTTCTCAAGGCCGGTGCAGTCGGCGCTGCAGCGATGTTAATGCCGAAGGTAGTCAAGGCGCAATGCGATCCGACCTCGGCGGACATTGAAGGTCCGTTTTACACGCCGAACGCTCCCACGCGCAACGTGATTAAACCGGCGGCCGTGTTTGCACGCACCCTGTTTTTAACAGGCACCGTGTATTACCGCGACTGTGACGTACCTGCCGCCAATGCCCAACTTGACGTTTGGCAGGCCGATGAAAACGGCGCTTACGACAATGTCGGATTTAACTATCGCGGCAAGTTCACCGCGGACGACATGGGTAATTATTCGCTGGAGACTGTTTTACCCGGCAAATACTTAAATGGCAGTCAGTACCGGCCGCGCCATATCCACCTGAAAATCAATGCTCCCGGCCGTCCCATCCTTACCACGCAGTTGTACTTTGATGGCGACGAGCACATTCCCGTTGATCCATGGGCGTCGGAAGCCGAAGAAGGCCGCGTCATTCCACTGACAAATGGCGACGGCGGCACCAGGCACGGCGTGTTTAACATCTCATTGCGGGACGAAGCGCCGACGACTTCGGTTCAGACCGGACACGTTAAAGGCGAGGCGCGCATTGTGGCAATCAACCCGCAGCCGCTTGGTGCGGAAGGCGTCGTCCTGCTTTCGCTTAAACACGCCGCCAACATCGAGTTGCGGGTGTTTGACGTCAGCGGTCAACGCCATGCCCTGATTCCCCCCGCCTGGTACAATGCCGGTCAACACGAAATCCGCCTCAACAACCGCGACGAGCAAGGCCTGAAGTTAAATGCAGGCGTTTACATTCTGCAGGCGGTATTCAACGGCATGGTCGTCGACGCAAAGCGATTTCTGATTAATTAACAAAGATGTACTTTTCGTCTTTCTCTCCGACCCTGGGAGGCGTTTCGTCGCAATGCACTTGAGCTTGTCATTGCAGCGGGACGAGAGCAGGTCGGGGCGACATTTCCCGCGCGCGGGGGCGCCGGGCAATGTTGTACAGGACCGCAGTTTCACGGCTGTGGTCCTGTTTTTGTGTTTTACACTTCGGTTCACCTGAATCTCGCTCCTGATTGCAGCGCCTTCTCGCTGTGGCTCGCCGGCTTGCTTTCTGATGATATTGTTTGTCATGCAGTCGACGGCATCAAACCGACTCGTCTGTTTGATGTTGTCACCCCGGAGATTAACAAGAAGGTAAAACAAGCCGCACAGCGGCGAAGTGCTCAGGCAGCCGTCAGGTCCAGTGTTAAGTGCTTGTCAATCCAGAGTTCTTCAGCCCGTGGAACGAAACAGCGGTTTGCGGAAAGTCTCAAGCGGCGTGCGCGCCTGAATCAACCGGTGCAGTACGTCGATGCCGTAGCTCACCGCCACGCCATTCGGATCGTCGTTAAACGGCAGGTTTGCATCGCTTAACATCACTCCCGGCTGCAGAGTTTTGATTCGCTCAGCCAGCTTCGTTGTGCCAAGTTTGCCGGCTTTGTCGCCGTCCAGGGCCAGCACAATCTCGTCCGGACGGCACAGTTGTTTAATCGCCTGCTCGTGTTCGGCATTAAAGCCGCTTGTGCCGTAGATCGCCAGGACGGTGAACTCGCGATTCAACAGAGGATGCATCATGACGGTCGCCGCATCGATCACACTCTCGGCAATTAACAGACGACGCGTATCGGGGTCGGGCCAGTGAGGATAAAGTCCCGTGCGTTGTTTAAGGTAGAGGTGTTTACCGTGGCGATTGTGCAGCGCGCGAAAATACAGGCCGCCGATGGACCCGTCGTCTCGTCGCAGAGCAAATACCAGGCTGTCGGATCCAAAAGCAGATGAATTACTTCCGCGAATCTGTTTAACAAGTCCGAAGCGTCGGGCGTCCTTCCGCAGGTCCGGCAGCGCGAACAGCAGTTCGCCGTCGTTAAAGCCAATTTCAAGATGATTAATATCAAGACCGCGTCGCGCGGCATACATCTGCGCCGTACGGCTGTTGTCGGCACAATCGCTGAAGTAGCGCCAGGCCCGCTCCAGCACAAGGCTGCGCTCTTCCAACTGTTCGGCCGTCAGCTGCGGCCTCGCGTTCCTGCCGCGTCTACGCCCTTTCACATAGTTCTCGACCTTGGCCCAGTTGCCTCGCCGATAACCGCGTTTTCCACGTTCCATCATTCCCCCGCCTGTGTAATTGTGTTGTAAAAATGACTCTGGATTAAGGAGTAGTGGCGCAGGCATGCAGTGATTATTGCCGCTGAAATTCGGAAATGGGTGGGCGAGCAGTCTACGCTGTTGAAGTGGCGTCTTTTGGCACTGAACGGACTGAAAATGAGTTTGAACTCAGTGTAATTTCTGCTTGGTGAAGTGGGGCTGGATAGTCAGACGGCGTCAATTGTTGCAGTAAGCAAGCGATCGATGGCTGCGATTGCAATATTAATGTCTGTAATTTCTTCGTCCGTGAAACCGGGTGAATTCTTACGGAAGTCGGTCATACCGCGGTCATGCGCCAGGGCGAGAATGATGTGCAACGGTGACAGTTCATGATCGATTTCCTCCATCCATCCTGTATTGGTCAGTTCGATTGCGTCAAGCAAGGTTATCAGATTTGCAAGCACTGCCCCCAGATCGGCATACCCGTCGTTAAACGCCTCGAGCTGTTGACGCATGCGGTGCAGTTGGCGCAGATTGTAGTCGGAATTATCCATGTTTTGGTATAGTTTAAAGTGTTTTGTATTCAGTCGGAAGCAGGGTTTCCAAGTACGAGACTCAAGAAACTTATCAGCAGCCTTTGAGAGACCTCTCGGGCAGTAATATCGAGACCAATTGTGTTTAATCTCCCATAAGAAAAATGACAGGATCAATGTTTTTCATTGAATATATCGCTTCCTTATTGCTTGCTCCATATCAAGTATCGCCACACCAAGAGAGTTGTCAACAGGCCATTGGTCCAGAACGATTCTTGAAAGTCCCAAACTGCCAATCAGCCTGTCTGCTGGGGAATCTTCTTGTATCATGTACAAGAGTTTATCACACTGTTCACGAATTGCATTGAGGTTTGCAACTGTAGCAGACTTGCTTTGAAGTAGATTACCCATTCTCAGCTCAATATCCAACAAACGCTGAACTCGCTGAATCCTTGCAATAAGTGTCTTGTCCATTTTAACTGCAGTTCACTTCGCCTTTGACCAGCAGGTCAAGCCCGGCGGATTCACATGTAACCGATGTTGTTGCATCTACGTTGAACTAACGCTGAATACGACTGGTAATTGTTGCAATACAGTTCAAGCTATACAAAGATACGGGCGCTTGCCGGAAGAAGGATCATACAGACAACACGGACTCCAGATTGACGCTTGAAGTGCACAGGCCATGACTTCATCGGAGGAATGTCGGTTCTTTTTCGTTTGCAGCTGAGACTCCCAACAATGCCATGTTGTGCCAGAAGGACGCCAAAAGTCATGCGAGACGTGACATAACCACTCAAGGTGTTGACCACTACACATAGAATTTCCCAGCGATATAGTCATCCAACATCTTGTTCGTTGCTGAACTATACAACTGTCTCGGCATTTTTATAATAGTGCTCAACACGTGCTCTCGAGTGGTAATATTCGGTTCTTCATCCCTTCTGGAATAGACCTCCAGCATCACTACAATTCTTGCTGCGGTTTCACTGATGTAGATTCTCTCGTCCGCAATAAACCCTTCAACGAAGTGGTACAAATCTCGCTGATTTCCATGCCAACGCATTTGCGTAAGTAGTATCAGCAGATTTGAAGTCTGATATTTGGAGAGGTCCCTAGATGTTTCTTTCAGGATTCTCAGTATTGCTTTGTACCCGGCCTGCCCCAGCACATAAAAGTCCTTCAGCTCCGACAATGCCGGGAATTCTTTGGTATGCAATCTGTGAAGTTTATTCTTTATCTCAAGGTATACCATTTGTTCGTTGATAATAGATTACTCCATTCTGTGTCTGCTCCCAACCTCCGGGAAGTAACAAAACCTCACTGTCAACAACAGCTGTGCGTCGGGCAAATGCCACGGGCATCCGATTCTCGCTTGAGGGTTGCGATCCACGACTCAAGCGGTGGGTTGGCGGCATTGGAGTCCAAATCGTTTCGCAGGAGATTGCGATCTCACAGTGCATTGGCTCCAGTTTCAAATGGAACTGCCATTCGTTGAAGGAAACCTTCTCCAAGTCGCTTTCCAAACTATTCAGAACCATCTACAAACTTGGTATACGATGGTCGCGGGGCCACGCCTTACGCCACAAAGACATTCGTTCGGAGCTGATCCGGCACGTTTGCCGGAAATACGAAGCTTCGAACTTTCCCAATAGACTCGACTTGACCATCATCCAGTAAGGTCCCCGCACCGGAACTTGTGCTTGCACTGCTGACATTCGAATCACCCAGAATATCATCCACAACTTGCGGATCATTAAAAAAAAACGGAAACAAACCATGCTTGAGAAAAAAATAGGTGATTCCGAATAGCAAGGATTAAAACAAGTGCTCAAACTGATCCGGCTACGGAACTGTGCTCTTGTGGCGATGTCCGATCCGCTACAACAAGACTTGAAGTCTCCGAGTCCCAAAACCACAATCGCCGCGCTCACGCAGCCTTAAACAAAAGAGTCCCCAGGTTCCAAATACCCGCAGCGCTCGCCGCGCCGCTCCCGTCGCGGGTCCCCCCGCTCCCTCCGGGCCGCCTGCGCGCCGGCGGTCGCCGCAACGCCGCAGTGTTAATCTCCGGGCGTTCCTCCCTGACAGGTGTTTAATGCGCTCGGCATTACATAATGTGGCCATATACTGCTTGCTCACGCCGCGCAGTATATATCACATTATGCAAACCGCCGCCAGAGGCGGACGCGCGAGAGGTGAGAAAGCGGCCTGCGGCGCGAGCCACCAAGTGAGAAGCCCGCCACAAGTCAACGAGTTCTTGAACTCGTTAAGAAACCGCAAACCGCCGCCAAAGGCGGGCGTCCGAGATGGAATTCTTCGACCTTATTTCAAGGTAAAAAGCTATTATCTGAAATGTCCTGACGAAAAACACACATTTCGCCAAATTATGTGTGACAATCGAACTGATGCTAACAAAATATACGCTACACGTTCCCTCAGTCTATTCTACCTTTAAAACGGTTTCGTCTTTGGTTTTACTATCAAACTAGTTTCGGGCCCAATCTGGAATTTCCATATTCACCTCTTTGGCAAGCACTCTGATTTCTTCTAAATCCTCCAATTCGAGCGGAATCTGATAGTCAGCAAACCACATCAACATGTGCTCCAGTGCCAGGTAATACTCTCGGGCATCAATAATCTCAACCGTACCTTCATAGAATTCGCTTGGTACGTGAACTTGACAATGAGACAAGAATTTTAACAAACGCTGCTTGAGTTCTTTTTGACGCATCGTTAAATCCTCACTTTGTTAATTTCTGAATGTTGTTGGATCATTGAGAGAACAACGTACAAATTCAATGCACCCGACATCACAATGTACTCTAAATATAATTCTTACCGTCTAACTCTAATGAGTCACCGGAAATGCTGTAATAATCCCTTCCCCAGCCGGCTCAAAGATCACCCTAATTTTTACTCCTCTATGGACCGTATTTATTTTAAATCGTGCCGGCCTTCCATTGTTCATGAACATACTCCCGACAGGACCGGTTTGTTGAATCCAGGTCTGGGCAGGATCAGTCACAATATCGACCAGTAATTTCGCAATGTACTCTCTAGACCATGACAAAGGAAATTTTGACTTTCCATTTCCCATGGTTCTAATAGATCTGAAGTGTCCGCCGCCAGTTCCATCTCCATCAAAAATATGTTTTAAGCGCGCTTCACTCAAGACATTTTTTGAAATCCACCTGCCCGCAGGCCCAGGACCAAATCGTGGTAAGGAATGGGCGTAAACGCCGAATGCAGCAACAATATTTTCAGGGCGCCATGAGTCACTATATGCCGCATCCAAGGCTCCACCATAATCTCCCAACTCGGACTTTATCATCCAGGGAGCCATTACACCAGCATCATAGTACACGGAAGAAAAGGCATATACCGCTTCCGCCCTTCGTTCCGCATCCTTTGCGAACGACATGAAGTGATCAATGTGCCAAGGTTCTGCAGCCCCGATGATATAGTGCATGAACCCTGTTTCTCTATGAATTGCCAGATGGAATAAAGCTGTATTTTGCCCATCGCCATCACTACGCCAGGCAGTTAAAATTCGATAAGGTGTTCCTTCATCGACACTCAGATTATAAGTCCAGGAATCAGGTTGTGGTAAAATGCCTTGAGCAAATGCAACGTCGGAAAAGACTTTGTAGCTTGACACAACTCCGTCCTCATTGATCTTGAGACCTCGATAAGGAGTCTTGACACCAAATAGATCAGTCAGCCATGAACCTACTCCCGCAATTTTGCCTATAACCGCGCCGGTAGCATTGATTACCTTGCGAGCAAGCGCTCCGATCCCGCTTTTGGAGTTATCCTGAATAGGAGTCGACTCCGGAACATCCGCCCCGCTCGGATCGGCGAACAGCACCGGATTATTGTCATAGCCCGCATAGGGACTCTGCCACGAGTGCGTCACCGGATCCACACTGAGCCACCTGCCCAACCTCGGATCATACTGCCGGAACATCGTCGTATAGCTGTTGCCCGCGCCTTTCAGCTCGTGGTCGGCCTCGTGCCCCCCAAAGCCGTAACGGCGGCACTTTTGCCGCTTGTTGG
>CAYULF010000036.1:0-36537 GCA_964445695.1 uncultured Hyphomicrobiales bacterium
ATTTTTGTCGTGTACAGTGCCCTTAGGGCTCACAGCTCCTACGTAGTTTTACGTAGTTGTGTTCTGCAATCTCCCACTCTTACTTCCATCTCTCCGACAAACCCTGGCCGCCTCACTCAAGGCTTCTGCATCCGGTACGCACCGTCTTTAAACTCATAGCGCAACGTATCGCGCTTCAACAACTCCCCGTCATGTCTGTTTTCGGTTCGCATTCTGTATTCGCTCTGCACAAATTCACAGACGTAACGCCCGCCGATGACGCACGTCGTGTCCAGGTTGAACTGTGCTTCTATTGTTGTCCATCCGCTTGCCGAATCCGGCGCTGTGCCGGCGTCGTCCCAATAGAACTTGTTAAAACGTACATCAGCAGAATCGTGAACGACTGCGCCCGGCTCAAACATTTGAAAGACTGTATAACTTATTCCCATGTGAAGGTCGCTCAGCTCTACAATCACGCCATATGTTTCGGGACCGGTTTTAACAAATCGCTGCGGCGCAGCTTCACCATATGCCCCGATTTTCCCCAAAAATTCCAGACGAATCAATTGGAGCGACGTTTCCGATTCGACAAATTCCGCCAGGAACATATACGGGGCGCATATATGGCAATAATCATCGCCGCCCATGCCTTCGATGACAGCAACGAAGCCTTTGTTTGTTGAAGACTCAACCCGCGCGATCCGGCTCACGTTTAAAACTTCTTTCGGGGAAAATGCGTCTCCCGTCTTCTCCGTCAGCAAGAACGCCAGTTCCGGCGACTCCTCAATAAACTTGCCGGCCAGTGTTAACATTTCGCCCCGCAGCTCCGTTGCATCTCCCGGCATCGGCGACAGGATAATCTCCCCCTGCATGGTCTCAGTCGCGGGATCGCCGCAGGCGCTCAGGATCAAAGTTGCAACTGCCATGCCTTTTAACATCGATCTCAACATAACACTGCTCCACCCGGACGATCGGCTGAACAAATCATATATCTCCAACAGCCTGCTTCGCCCTTGTACTTTGGTACTCCGGGCTTGCTTTCTGACGCTTTTGTTTGTCGCTGAGCGACAAGCCTGAAGTCGCTCAGCAGTTTGAAACTTACGCATCAAAAACGAACAAAAGAAAAAACAAGCCGCAAGCCCATCAGCGAAGCGGCGAAGTGATCAGAACACTTGTATGCATTTACATGCGCGACAACGCACAAACGGCCGTAAAACAACAAGCCCCCGAACCGAAGTCCGGAGGCTTGCAAAGATGCGTCGTAACGTTAACAGGCAATGTGGTTTTTCGCCAGAAAGTCCGCGCCGAGTCAGCGCTGCAGCACGATCTGCTCCACGGCGCTGCGGCCGCTTGAAGTTACCCGCAGAAAATAGACACCGTTGCAGAGCTGCCGCGCGTCCATGCGAACCTGCGCGTAGCTCGTCGGATTAACATGCTGCACCAAGCGGCCAAAACTGTCGAACAAGGCCAACGCGATTTCCCTGGCGCCGGGATTGTCGATGGTAATAAAACCGACGCGATCGACGCCGAAACACAGACCCGCCGACGGCGACTCATCGGCGACGGAAGTCACCGTGTTAACAAGTTCCACTTCCGCCGTGTTTGTAATGACCGCGTCGTTGAAGTCGAAGTAAATTTCCGCTTTGGCGCCCACGGGAACGTTGACCGGCGTGTTGTCCCGCAGTTGCAGTTTGTATTTGATGTAACCCTGACTGCCGAGTTCATCGCTTTTGTTGTCCGGCAATTCAATGTCGTCGAATGTCCAGGTCGCCATGCGATTTACATCGACAAAAAACTCGTAGTCATGGCTCACCGCGCCCTGGCGGAAGGTGTTTAAGTCGAGTTCCTCCGGCAGCTGTTGTTTAACCACAATCTTTGCGGCGGGCGCCGTGCCGGTGTTCTGAAATCGAATCAGATACGACAGGTCGGTGTCCACCTCCGCAATTTCGCGGCCGGGATGAACGGCAATATCGTTGGGATCATAGGAACCGCGCACCTCGTGGCAGTACTCGTCGTACATGGCGCTCAGCAGCTCGCGTCCGCGATCCGGCACGGCCCAGGCGCTGTTGCACACCAACTCGCCCAGCGGAGCATCCGGCAGATGACGCAGGCGAATCTCAATCACGGCCGCCGCTCCCACAGCCAGGTCGTCGATGCGCCAGGCGTAGTGATTGCCGTCGACAATATCGGCCTCGGGATTCGAACGGATAAACTCAAACCATTGATCGTGTTGAAAGTGCAGCCAACCGTTAAACGCTTCCGTGCCCGTGTTGCGATAGTAAATTTTGTACGTGGTCTCCCAGCCGGGCCGAACGGCCAGACCGCCCAGCGAGACGTCCAGATCTGTTCTTGGCCCCGCCGCATGCTGACCGAAGTCGAGTCCCGGAACGGCCTCGTCGCCGGAATTGACGCGGAATTCGATGATGCCCGAGTTGTTCGGACACTCATTGCGCCAGTGTTCGGCCTCCAGCAGTTCGGCGCTGTAATCGCCGGCGGGCAGGTTGACGCTCCACTTGCCTTCAGCGTCGCTGAGCGCGTACATTTCGCCCGGCATGATGCGAACCAGGCGGTGCCGCAGTTTGTCGTCAAAGTCGCCGATTAAACAATCGCCGTCGCGATCGTTAAACACCGTGCCGGAAACCACTGCGTCGCCGACGGGTGTAGCGGTGCGGCTCTGCATGATGGCGCGCATGTCGTCCGGCGTCAACGCGCGCGAGTAGTAACGCACGTCGTCCAGGCCGCCCTTGAAATATTCCTTGCCCGTCATGCGCCCTATATTCGACTTGCGCGGCGCAAAACGCACTTTGCCCGTCCGCGGCTGTTCGCCGGCGAGCTCAGCGTCTATGTAAAGCCGCATCATTGCGCCGTCGTACGTGGCCGTGAGCAGACGCCACTTGCCGACAAAATCCGCGGGGTTGATGTTGACACGCAGTTCGGGAAAGTACCTTCCCCCCGCCCAAAGACCGAAGTCGATTTCCTTGCCGGATGCTGCAAACTGAATCAGAAAGTCGGGCAGACCCTCACCGTCCTGGCGCACGGCATTATACCAGGTCTGGGAGCTTATGTCGGTGGGATTGACAAAAACGCTGAGCGACATCGCATCGCCGCTTAGATCGACCGGCGGTACGTCGATCCAGGATTTATTGCCCGAAAAGTGCATCGCACCGTCCGCCTGATCAAACCTGTCGGTCGTCGGCGTCACATCGTTGTAAACCGTCCCGTGGCGTGCGCGCTCCGTAAATTCCAGCGCGTTGCCGTCGAGCGGATACCAGGCTTCGAGACCGTTCATCAGGTCCTGCGCCGACGCGTTGACAAAAGCGGACAGTATTAACAGGCAGCAAACTACAAAGGTGGAAATACCTCTCATGATAGCTCTCCCTTCCGGTTCGGCGGAGTCGCCGTCCGGGCTAAATGTCAAGACAGTGAATTGCGGGGGGCTGTGAATCCGGTGCGTGGCCGAAAAGGTCGCGCCGGCAGACCAGTACCGGCGGCGCTTGTGGGGCAATGACTGCATTGCAGTCCAAATGTAACAGTGTGACGATATTGCCGGGGGATGACAAAATGTTAAAGCGGCGACGCGGCGTCTCGCCCTCTGTGGACGATTGTGCCGCGCCGCCGCCAACATGCGCTAGCGCTGCAGCACGATTTGTTTAACAAAGGCCGCGCCGTCGGATTCCACGCGCAGGAAGTACGCGCCGCTGCTCAATTCGGCCGTGCTCAGCTGCATCTGCATCTCCGCGCCGGAGAGTGTTCGCACGCTGCGTCCAAAAAGATCGAGCAGACTGACGGTCAGCTTGCGGCGACCGTCGTTGTAAATCGAAACAACATCCGCGTCCGGCTTAAACACGATCTGCAGGTCGTTTTCAAGGTTTTTGTCTTCGTCGACATCCGTCACCGAGTTAACCAGCTCAACTTCCGCCGTGTTTGTGATGACGGCCTCGTTGAAGTCGAAGTAGATTTCAGCTGTTGCACCGACCGGCAGATTGTAGGGCGTGTTGTCCTGCAGCTGCATGCGATACTTGATAAATCCGTGACTTGCGGTTTCGTCGGCCTTGTTGTCCGGCAGTTCAATGCCTTTGAACACCCATGTGGCCATGCGCTCGCTGTCAATGAAAAACTCGTAGTTGTGGCTCACCGCGCCCTGGCGGAATCTGTTGATGTTCAGTTCTTCGGGCAGCTGCTGTTTAACAACGATATTGGCGGCTGGCGCCGTGCCGGTATTCTGAAAACGAATCAGATACGACAGGTCCGTGTCCACTTCGGCAATCTCACGACCGGGTTTAACCGAAATATCGTTGGGATCGTAGGAGCCGCGCACTTCGTGGCAGAACTCGTCGTACATGGCGGAGAGCAGCTCGCGGCCGCGATCCGCCTCGGCCCAGGCGCTGTTGCAGACTACCTCGCCCAGCGGCGCTTCGGCCAGGTGACGCAGGCGAATGCGAATCGCTTCCACTCCGCCGATGCCCAGATTTTCGATATTCCACGAATAGCTATTGCCGTTGATTTCGTCCGGCGGACGTTCGGAACTGACAAACTCAAACCACTCGTTCAACTCAAAATGCAAGCGACCGTTAAACACCGTTGTACCGCTGTTGCGATAGTGAAGTTTATAGATAACTTCAAATCCGGGTCGTACGGGCGCGCCGCCAAGCGAAATTTCCAGGTCGGTTTTGTGCACTTGTGCTTCGCGGCCCAAATCTATTCCGCTGACTGTCACGTCGCCGCTGTTAACCGTAAAGTCAATGCGACCGCTCGCGTCGGGGCAGCTGTTGTTAAACAGGTCGACCGGCGCAATCGAGGCGCTGTAGTCGCCCGGCGCCAGCGTTGTCTGCCAGCCGCCCTGATTGTCGGTCAGCAGATAAAGATCGCTCGGCATGATGTGCACCAGCTGCTGCTGGAAACCGGCGTCAAATGCGTCGAATACGCAGTTGCCGTTGTTGTCGCTGTAGACCGCGCCGGAAACCAGCGCGCCCTGAGTTTCACGGCCGATCGTCGTGCTGCTCATGATGTCGCGCATGTCGGCCGGCGTCAGCGTGCGATTGTAATAACGCACGTCGTCCAGCCCGCCGCGGAAATAGGAATTGCCCGTCATCCGGCCGATATTCGATTTGATCGGTGCAAAGCGCACATTGCCGGTCTTTGGCAGTTCGCCCACCAGCTCGGCGTCAAAGTAGAGGCGCATCATCCGGCCGTCGTAGGTGGCTGTTATCAGACGCCACACATCCGGCGTAAAAAACTCGGGATCGTATGTCACGCGGAGTTCTATATAGTTCTCCGCGTCGGTAAACAGGCCAAAGTGAATCTGCCCACCGTCGAACTGAATCAGGAAATCGGGCAAGCGGCCGTCCTGCCGGATCAAATCGCCCGTCGTGCGCAGATAAGACGCGCCGTCGGCATTGGCAAACACGCTCAGGGACATCGCCTGACCGCTCAGGTCAACGCCGGGAACGTCGATAAAACTGCGTTGCTGCGGCCCCGAAAAGTACATCGCACCCTCGGGATTGCCATAGCGATCCGACATCGGCACAACGTCGTTGTAAATTGTGCCATGGCGCGCATTGGCCGTGTATTCCATTGCATTGCCGTCCAGCGGATACCAGGCCACCAGGCCGTCGAGCAAATCGTTTGCCGCGGACTGCGACTGAAACGTGAAAAAACAGAGCAGCGGGATCACAAAAGCGGTTAACTTTTTCATTGTGTAAATCTCCAATTGGGCGCGGCTGACGACCGAACCGTTTTGGTACAAAGAGCTTTAATTGTGGGAATACGGGTATGGCGCGGTGCTGCTGCGGCTTCACAGGATGAATCCGCACTGGGGGGCAATCTATCCGCTCTTACAGGGATGGCCTAAGATAGAAAAAAATCTTCTATTCCATGAATAATTTTGCAGCGCGTTTCAGAAGTCACTTTTTCAGCTTAAAATCGCAGAAATACACCACCACGTGCCGGCAGCAAACAAGATCAAAGCCGCACCCAGACCCGCGGCAAACACAAAATTAACACCCGGATCGACTGATTTGTGTGAAAACAGCACGCACAGATTCAAGAGCTGCATAGCCACAAATGGCACTCCGACCAGGATGTGCGCCACGCCCGGATTTCCGCAACCGGAAGAATGTTGTGGCAGCGGAATCAACACGTACCACACTGCAATGGACATTGCGAGCATGAGCAGCGAAATTCTTCGATATTGTCTCATATTCCGGCATTTGATTCAATTGTTCGTCGATCCACCTTCTGATTGCAGCGCCGCTCCGCTGACGCGTCTCCGGCTTGCTTTATGATTTTTTTGTTTGTCTTTCAGGTTTAGTCAGGGCAGTATTTTGATAAGCAGGCGCTTGAATTCTCGCAGGTTCATAGCCGCGAGCATCACGACCAGGATCATGAGAAATGGGTCTATTTCCAGCTGGAATTGTGCACCAATCTTGTAGTAGAAGTAGCGAGTCGTGTGCACACTACCCAGGAATATCCCGCCATACTCGGCCAGCCTGAATCCGTAAAACAATAGCACGACCATGCCGGCGGCAAAACCTGCAGTATATCTGTAGCGCATCAGGATCAGGACGGCCACACACAAGGCCAGCGCTCCGAGATTGGCCAGGTTGAAAGTAAACAGATAGGCCAGGAACGAGACAAACATCGCCAGTGAGAAAATGAGAAACGGCCAGACCCTCAGCCAGAACGGCATATGCGCCAGGACTTCCTCATACTTTCGATCCGGGTGTTTTCCAATGTCCATAAGGTTAGCGTTGTTGCCTGATGAGAGTATCGCGAGTTATCTGTTGATCAAGATAATTATAGTATTCAACAATTATGAGCTCCTCGTCCAGATAGACAATTTGACGTTCATTTGATCCAAAGGCAAAGTCTCCCGGCGGCAGGTCAAAAAATTCAAAACTTTGATCTGCATCTACATACAAGGCCAGACGGTCCACAGTATCCGACATCAAATCGCGATACAACATGTATCCCCGATCCTCATCAATGTGCCAGGGACTTTCACCCCAGTCAAGCATCTTGCCCGTGGATTTTTTGTGTATGTGAATATAGGGCGGGTTTGATCCGGACCGATATGCCCAAACAAAACTCCTTTTAAACTCCGCCATGAGAAAACTTCGGTAGCGCCCAGGGCCCGGCGATGAAATTCCAAACAGAATCTCCGGCTCTTTACCATCCGGATGGTAAACATGAATTGCATTCAGGGAATCCTCGTAATACCTTATCCACGTTCCGGTTCTCAGTTGCAGGCTGTCCAGACAAGTCATTGAAGTGAAGTCATAAGTTGAATCCCCGCCTTCAAGCGGCTCCTGGGCCTGCGTCTTACAAACTGGAGTCAAGAGCGGAGCAACGATAGCGGATACAACCGCAATGCCCAACCTGACCTTCATCCATTGAAAAGCGAATGTAACGCTGCACTGCTGCATGCTGTCCTGCTCTGCACTTTCGTTGAACGCCTGCCTGGCGCTGATCTCGACGTCAATATAATGCGACAATTCGGTTCAACCGCATGCTGCCCTTAGCGAACAGTTTCGTAGTTTCGAATTGCGCCGTCTGTGCGGAACGGCGCGGCTATTAACATCTTGTCGTCAGGACAATAAACGGAACGTGCGTCTTGCTGTCAAAATTGATGTATATCCGCGATCAACAGAGCAGGCTTGAACTGCACCTTGAGCGCTTTCAACGTTGTCCGCTTCAACAGTTCAAAGACCGGGAGCTGCGGCACAAACAAACGCGCTGTTTACTTGCTCTTCCTATAGATGCGGCCGCAGGTACGTTTTTCACATACAACATCTTTCCGCCAAATATCCTGAATGCTCTGCCGCAGTGGCGCCAGGAGAATCGCCAGATACGTCCGGGCGACGTCATCGCGCAGCAGATTAACATTCCGCCCTTTGCCGCGGCGTCTTTTCGCCTGATGTGCGGAGTCCGCATTCTAGACGTGATTGATGAACCGACTGTTAAACAATTCAGCTACGCCACGCTGACGGAGCACGTGGAGACCGGCCGCGCCGTTTTCCGATTGGAGGTGCAGAGCGGCGGTCTTGAATTCAGCATCGAAAGTTGGTCGCGTCCTGCAGCGTGGCTGCCGCGTGGTTTGCGGCCGATGTTGTCGTGGTATCAGGACTGGTGTACGGCCCAGGCGTTGAGGAGATGGGAACTGCAGTGTAGAACGCCAAAAAAAGAGCTGTGAGCCCTAAGGGCTCACAGCTCATACGTAGTTTTACGTATTTTGAAGCCATTTGCCTGATTCTCTTCAATGTGACGGTAAAAATTCTACGCTGCCTCCCACAGCTTGATCAATTTTTCAGGCTTATCTGATGAATAGAATTCATTTCGGGTAAATTTGCTGAACTGCTCGACGTAATCACGACCGGAATCAAACACCTGCCGAGGTTTACATCCAAGAACTGGATCAACCTGACCTTCAAGATATGCCGCAATTGATGACCAAGGATAGTCCATTGCTTCCGCAACTATTCTATGTTTGGCAGGATTGAAATGAATGTAATTAATCAAATGTGTCTGATACCCCGGGTGACACACTTCTTTCCGTTTGAATCGATCCTGAAACAGACTCCCCGTTCGATTGTATGTGCGATTGATGGCCATAGCGTAAGTGCTGAACGCATTTGCAAAACCTCGTGAAGCATTTCGACGCTTGAATTGCGTAGCGACTTCTGTTTCTTTGAGTCCCTGGCGATAGTATTTGTATTGTTCCTCCTCCGTGCGAATCAGAGCCAGAAAGTGAAAATGATTTGGCAACAAACACCAGGCTTGAATCTCAGCAACAGGTAAAATGTGTCGACGGCACAACTTAAGAAAGTACTGGTAGCACTTCTTGCTTCTGAAAAGTTTCTCTCGATTGTTGCCACGATTGTAGATGTGGTATAGACTTCCAAGTTTGAGCATAATTCACTCCAGTTGAGTTTTCAAGTGTAGGAATCCTGCAGTATCAAAGAAAGCAACAACAATAGGAAGTTGAAAAAACTGAATGGGTGAAAATCATGGGACAACGTGCGGTCAAACATGGTTATCGCGCCTGGGAATGCAACCTGAAACGACCGGCGGCCCTATCTCGAGCTTGAGAAAAGTAGAAATCCAGGAATATTGAGACTGTTGTCCGGGTTGCTCGAACGCCAAAAAAAGAGCTGTGAGCCCTAAGGGCTCACAGCTCCTACGTAGTTTTACGTATTTTCAGTCTGTCTTACAATATCAAACCGATCATCACTCAACGCTGTATCACGAAACTTCCCGTCACCAGTTCTCCGGCAACACGCAGCTGACAGTGATAAACACCTGCTCCCATAGCCGCCACGTCAAGTCCCACAGCGTGTTCGCCCGAAGCCTGCCGCGCGTTGATCGGCGTGGCGATGTGGCGTCCCAGGCGGTCGTGAATCTCCAGTGAAACCACGCCCGAAGCCTGCAGGTCGTAGTGAATCGTGATGTAGTCCCGCGCCGGGTTCGGCGCTACCCACAGATGCGCCGCCGGCGGCGTACCCGCCGTTACACTCGTGACCTCGCCGCGACCAAGGCGGCCGCTCCACGTCGCGTCGCAGCCGTTCGCGTCGACAACCTGCAGATAGAAATCACCCTCGTTTAACTGATCGATGTTTTCACCGATCATAACGTGGCCGGGTGTACTCCACTGACAGGTGTAGGGCGGCATGCCGCCCGAAACGTTAACTTCAAGTGCGCCGTCCGACATGCCCGCCGCACTCACGCCGCGAACCGTCACTTCCAGATGCAGCGTTTCCGGACAGGGGCGCACGTACGACTCGTTGCGCTGTGCACCTTCCGTTATGACCGAACCGTTCTGCGCCTGCACGTCGGCGGTTCCCGACAACACTAACAAAGAAAAACACGCCCAAAAAGCAGCGCTCAGTCCTTTGTTAAACAGTTTGAAATTCATGATTGTATTCCTGTATGAAATTTATTGTTAAATGTTATGGTTCTGTCCTTGGTCAACACATCCACCTTACAGCCAGCGACTTGCAAAGCCCTCGTACGAGTCGGCATTGTTGCGCATCTGCCATGGACGCAGGTTAACCTGAACGGTCGGACCAAAGAACACCCAGCGTGACCGTCGGAAACCATCGGCAGGGTTTGCAGCCTGGCCGACGTCCCATCCCGTATTCAGGTAGCCCCAGTCCAGCGTGGATGCGCGCCAGTGCGTCATTTCGTGGTAAATAACCAGACCGCGCCAGCGCACGGGATCAGCCGTACGGCCCGTGAAAAACAGCGGGCAAAGACGGATTCGCGCTCCCGGAATCATGTACCATGCCGCGGTCGTGGCGCCGCAGTTCCCGCCGGCGCCTTTGCACACAAAGTGCATCACCTGATTGAATCCGGCGTGAATGCGCGCAATTTTGGCCGAAATTTCCAGCGTTTGCAGGAAAGCTTCCGTCGGATTGTCGCTCAGGCCGAACCAGTCGCGCAGACGCTGCCGCGTCGTTGCCAGTTGTGCCGCCGTGCCGCGGCGGAACACAAAGTTCAACATCTCTCGCAGGGTCGCCGTGCTTATTCGCAGGGAGTGACATATCGCCTCCCTGACCATTCGCTGTTGGTCCCTGTTGCAATTCGTAAATCGCATCAGCAGCAGGCGCCTGTTGGCCGGGCACCACACCGCCGCAAAGGCCCGCTCGGGGAACAGAACGCGCCTGATCAGGCGAGCCCCGGCGTTTACGATTCGGCGTGTTGTATTTATCACCCGATTGATGACGTTTCGCGTGCCTCTGATAATATTGTTAACCGTGCGCCGCGTGCCTCTGATGATGTTGTTAACCGTGCGCCGCGTACCGGTCACAATTCTGTTGACCGTGCGCCGCGTCGGTTGCACAACATTGCGATTGATCCAGTTGCCTACGCGGCGGCAGGCGCGCCGGATCATGCCTGACGGATCGACAAAATCACCGGGGCTGTTGTTAACATAGGCGTAAGCGTTGCCCGCGTTGGCCGGATCGCCCCAGATGCCCAGAGGATCGCGACGCAGGAAACGACCGTCCTCCGGATCGTAGTAGCGCATGCGATTGTAATACAGCCCGGATTCCTCGTCGTAGCGCCGTCCGGCAAACATGTAGGGATTCCCGACAGCCGAACTGGAACGCACCGTATAACTCGCATCGTAGATCGTGACCGCGCCGTAGGGGTCGTATTCATAACGCTCAACGACGTTGCCGGAATTGTCCGTTACCGCCACAATTGATCCGAGGGCGTCGGCGTGATAGTAATAGTCCTGTCCGCTGCGACGCATGCTCAGCACTTCGTCCGATTCAACACCGTACACATAACTTGCCTGCACCGTGCCCGAACCATCGCGCTCTTCAATGACATTGTTGTCCAGGTAGTAGTATTTCACCGTACCTGCCGCCGTGGTCTTCTCAATGCGTCGTCCCAGCGGATCGTACTTGTAGGCAGCCGTGGAACCGCCGTTAATGTTTATTAAACGATGTGCGCCGTTGTACGCAAAGCTGTTGCTTCCGTCCGACGTCTGATTGCCGTTCACATCGTAGACCGGCGTGCGCGGCACGCCGCCCTTGACAATCCCCGAATACTCGTGCATGTTGTTGTTCGTGTAGGTCGTCGTCGTGCCGCCCACCACGCGCGTCGCGCGATCGCTGGACGCCGTGTAGGTGTAATCCGAGTTCTGCAGCACCGGTGAAATCACACCGCTGTTGTCCGTACCGAACTGATGGTTCGTCAGTCGGCCCGTGGCGTCGTGCGTCATGCTTTCCGAATGCGTCGGACGGTGCCCCTTAGTGATATAGTCGCGCATGTTCTGGCAGTTGTAGCTGTACGCAAAGTCGACAAAAGCCAGCGGATTGTGAACCAGTGAAGTGATCCGCCCGCCCGCGTCAAGCGTCGCGGACATGCTCGTTCCGTTGACAGGATAGCTGCGGCTCGTCATCAGGTCGGCGGCGTTGAACGTATTTGAAACGAGAGTAACTCCGCTCTCCTTGATCGCCGTCGGCCGAAACCGAACGTCGGCATGCATATCGATCGCACGCCCGGAGGGATAGGTGATCGACTTGATGCGGTTAACATCGTCGTATGCCACCGTCGTCGTCAACCCATTAAGTGTTTCGCTGGTGAGGCGACCGCGCGCATCGTAGGTAAAACTCAGCGAAGCGTCGTTGTTCGTGGCGGTTGCAATCAGGCCCGCCGAGTTGTACGTAAACACGTCGTCGTTGGCTCCCGGATAATCGCGCGTCTCCATGCGCCCCAGCTCGTCATAGGCCAGCGTCGTAACGCCGCCGCCCGGATCAGTGACCGTCGTCAACTGATCGGTGTTGTTGTACGCGTAGCTGCGCACGCTGCCGTCGGCAAATTCTTCCGTCAGGCGGTTGCCGCGGTTGTCGTAGGTGTATGCCGTTTCGTTTAGTTCCGCATCCGTCTGTGTTAACAGATTGCCGACACAGTCATAGGTCATGGCCTGCACGTTGCCGGACGCATCGGTTCTGGAAGTCATACGGCGCAACAAGTCCCACAGATAGGAGATTGTCTGCCCGCAGCGTTCCTCGCTCACCACGTTCGAAACCTGGTCATAGGCAATCGTCGTTTTCACGCCCATCGGATCCGTGATGCCCGTCAGTCGATCCAGCGCATCGTACTCGTACTGCGTCACATTGTTAAGTGCGTCCGTGTGCGTCAGCACCTGAGAATTGTCGTTGTAGGTGTACGACTCAATCGTGCCAAGCAGATCGCTCACCTGCGTCGGACGGTTTAACGCATCATATGTCGTTGTAATCAGATTTCCGCCCGGTCCCGACTCCGTCAGCACATTGCCGTTGCAGTCGTAGGTGTACAATGTCAGCTCGCCATCCGCATCCGTATATGACGTCTGGTTTCCATCCACGTCATAGCCGTAGCTCTCAACCAGCCCGCCCGGCCGCGTGATCGACGTCAACTGCCCCGCGGCGTCGCGACCAATGGACATCTGATATCCGAGAGGACCGTCGACCTGCTGCAGCATCGAGTGGTCGTCGTAGGTATACGTGTAGGTGCGATTCTCGCCGTCCGTCAGTGAAAGCGGCTTCCCGTTGGCGTCATAGCTGAATTGCGCCACCGTTAAACCGCCGATGCTGATTTGCGTCACTCTGTTTAACTCGTCGTACACGCCGGTCGTAACCGTGCCGTCGGCATCCGTGATCGAAACTTCATTGCCGTTGGCGTCATACGCGTAGGTGCGGATGTAGTTCAACGCATCCGTCATCTTGGTCAGGCGGTCCACATCGTCGTATTCGTACGACGTCACGCCGCCGTCAAAATCCGTCTCCTGCGTGGTGTTGCCGTTGGCGTCGTAGGCGTACGTGCGGAAATTGCCGAGAGCATCCGTTAACTTGACGAGTCGTCCCTGGCTGTCGTATTCCTGCTGCGTGCTGTTGCCCATCGCATCGATCAGCTCGATCTCTTCGCCGAATTCATTGTACACCGTTTCCGTGTAGGTGCCGCCGGGCAGCGTCGCGCGCGTCTGGCGGTCCAGGATGTCGTATGTGTATGTCGTTGTGCCATTGTTGCCGTCTACTTCTGAATCCATGTTGTAGTTGGCGTCGTAGCTCATCGTCTTGACGCAGCCGCCTGGCGTCGTCATCGTCAGCATCTCGTTCATCAGGTCGTAGGTGTAGGTCGTCGTCTGATTCAGCGCGTTGGTCGAGCTCAGGAGATTGCCCGCCCCGTCGTATGTGCGCGAATCGACCGACGTACCGATCTGGACCAGGTCTCTGTTCCCGCAGGCGTCGTAGGAGTACGAGATCATATTGCCTTCGCCGTCGGTCTCCGTCAACAGATTGCCCTGGGCATCATAACTGTAACTCCGGGTGATTCCGAGCGGCTGATTGACCGTAATCATGTTCCCCGACCCGTCGTAGCTGTAATTCGTCGTGTTGCCGCGCGCATCGGTCACAGAGGAAAGTCTGTCGCTGGCCGGCTCGTAGGTCATCGTAATCGTATTCAGCAGCGCATCTGTAACCGTCAGCATGTTGCCGAGCGCGTCATAGGTCATCGTCGTGACGTTGCCGTTGGCATCCGTCATGCTCGTCATGTTGTTTTGTGCGTCGTAGGTGTAGGCCTCCGTCATCCCGCAGCAGGCGCCGTCTATCTGCACCAGTCGGCCGAGCCCGTCAAAAGTGTAGTCGATGTCGCGCGTCGTGCCCGCCCCGTGATACGTCACCGTGTTAACCGGCAGCGCGTAGGCTATCGTCGTAGTGGAAAGGGCATTCGTCAGGCTGTTGACCCGCCCCGAAGCGTCATAACCGATGTTAAACAAGGACCCGCGCGCATCCTGCAGTTGCGTCATGTTGCGGTTAACATCGTAGGTGTAGGTGATCGTGTGTCCGTTCGGATCCGTTATCGACTGCAGGTTGCCGAACGCATCGTACCCCAGCGATACCTGGCGCGCCGGCGAGGTGCTCGGATCGTCGATCGTCGTTAACTGACCGCCGCTGAAGGTCAGCGTAATCATCCGGCCACAGGGATCGGTTATCGTCTGCGGATATCCCGAACCATCGTACGTGTACGACTGTGTGTTGCCGTTGCGGTCCGTTATCGACGTAATGCGTTTGTGCTCGCCGTTGGAAAACTCCATCACCAGCCCGTCAAGCGTTGTCAGACGATACTGGTTCGGCGCATACTCTTCCAGCACGTCGTAAATTCCTGTCGGCGCATCGTAGCTGCTGCCGTTCCAGGTGAACAGGTCGGACGATCCGTCGGGATAACGCATCAACACGTCCGAACCCATAAACTCATAGCTTGTGTTAAAAGAACTGGTCCAGCCGTAGCCATAGCCGTAATCGTTGGCGGTCGAGTGGGAATTGTAAACAAAGCCGATCGCCAGGCTGTTGTCTCCTCCCGGCCCCGGCAAGGCGTAGAGCGCTTTCTTGTAATACAGATTGCCGCTGTAGGTATTAACCTCCAGTCCGGCGGGCCCCTTCAGGTTGGGCCGTGCGGTGTTTTGCGCACTGAGCTGTGATGGTAACATCAGGACAGCACAAAGCGCCGTGAACCAACAATAAAGTTGTTTCATGGTTAATTCTCGCAGTTTGCTTGTGTTGAAAAACAAAACGTGGGGTTAAAACAAAACGCAGTCGCCCTCACCCTGTGAAATTGGGGTGAGGATCGCTTTCGGTACAATGCGTGTGAAGAATCTCCTCAGGGATTTGTTGAACGGCGAGCTTGTATAATCTCCTGTTTGTTTTCGCCGTTTGTAACGTGAGTTAATCGGTCAATATGATCCTGACTCGGCGGCGACATAAATGGCAGTGAAATGTCTCCGTCCAATCGTGGCGATGAAAATAGACAATTGACCTATTCGGCACAAGAGCAGATTACATATTTTTTGCCGGAGCGTTTCGAATTTGAACCAATTCGTAAAAATGCTCAAAATCAAACGCACTCACCGTACACTTGTTAAACTATTTGCCGATCTGAATAAAACAAATCTCGCAAAGAATTCCGGCTCGCATTTTCAACTTCTCCGTTCCAAAACTTCCGATTGCAGCGCCCTCCTGCTGCGCACGTCCGGCTCGCTTTTTGAATATTTTGCTCGTCATCTTGTTTAACACCTTCAGAAAAAGAAAGAGCTGTGAGCCCTAAGGGCTCACAGCTCCTACGTAGTTTTACGTATTTTCAGTCTTCCACACAATAATCTCTAGCGCTGTATCACAAAACTCCCCTTCACCAGTTCCCCGCCTCGCGCAGCTTGCGATTGTGGTATTCAATCTGCATCGGTCCATCTATCTTGCGCATGGGGGAGCAGGTGTCCCGGATTTCAACAAACAGGCTCCGCAAACTGTCAGGCGTGTAGTACGAAGTGCTTGTAACCCATGGCTGGTCTTTATATCTACAGTTGCTGATCCAACGATAAACTCCATCCCATTCGGGCAGTGGTGTAATTGATATGGAATCTGTGAAGATCAACTTTCGCTTGTACACTATTGTTCCCACCAGTCTAAAAGTGTTGCCGCTGCGGTTGAATGAGGTAAGCTGATGTTTCGCCAAATCACCGGACCCGGGATCGAAGTCCAGGTCATTGTGATCAAATCTCATAGACCCGGTTTTTCCACTGCAAGAACTCCAGATATAGAAGAATTCGGGCAGGTCGGGATCGCGAGGCTGATGCAGTCGAATCCAGTTCGTGGGAAATTCCGCCGGATACAACAACGCAACGGTGTCCCGCGTTTGTTTAACAGCCGTGTCAAGCGGCGCGTGATCAACACTCCCGGAGTCCGCGTCAGTCTCCGAGTGCGAGCACGAAGTCACCGAACAAAAAAGTGTTAAACACAGGAACACCGGCGTCAAACCGCTCAGCAGAACAGCAGCAAACCCGCGGCGAGTCTTAAACAAAACTCCACTCCGTCTGTACAAAGCCGTTCGGCCAGTGCTGAACCTTCGCTGGTTTAAGATGTACATCCTGTTCCAGCTCGCCGAACAATCGAATCCCCGCCCCCAGCAGCACCGGAATCGTCGTGATGATCATGCGCTCAACCAGTCCCGCCCGCAGAAAGTCCTGAATCACCGCGCCGCCGTCGATGTAGGCGCAGCTGAATCCTTCAGCCGCAAGTTGTTTAACAATTTCCGCCGGCGTGCCGCTCAGCGCCGCAACGCTGCCCTGCAGCTCCGCCGGAATGTCGACAGCGCGGTGCGTCAATACCCGTACCGCCTTGTCGCCGTAGGGCCAGGTTATATCGAAGCTGCGTACGACGTCGTAGGTGTTGCGTCCCATTACCAGCACGTTCACTCTGTCCATCAGTGCGTAATAACCGAAGTCTTCCCCCTCCAGCGCGTAGCGAGGATGATCCAGCCAGGCAACGTCGCCGTCCGGCCGTGCGATAAATCCATCCAGACTGCAGGCGATAAATACTTCGCACTTCAGTGTTTCAGCCATGTAGTTTCCTCCTCAAAACAATGAGCTGTGAGCCCTGAGGGCTCACAGCTCGTACAACTTCCGCGCAATCGCCCGAACTTACGGATTGTCGTTCGCTTCAGAAAATCCCGTAAACACAAAAACCGCACCCCGTTAAGTTAATCGCGGGATGCGGTTGCAATTGTGAATGTGTCGGTCCTAGTCTGCCGCCAGGCCCTGACTCTGATTCGGCAGCTGTTCAAGCGCCTGCACGTACTGGTCCAGTGCCACGCTTTCCCTGCTGTTGTCGAATACAAACTCGATCCGGTTGTCGACGATATCCGAATGTTCCAGCGCCGCCCACCGGTAGTTTCTGCCCGGCTCCAGGCGCATCTGCGCTCCGACGCGCCGAACCGGATCCACCAGGTATACCGACGCTTCCGCCTGCCCGTCGTGCTGCAGAACGATCACGTGATTCCGGTACGTCAGCACCTGTTCTATCGGCAGACGTCGTTCCTGGTTTTGCTCGCCGCCACGGCTGTTAAACAGACAGGACTCAACGCCCGTAACAAAAATGGGCCGGATAAGGTTGTCGCGCCGGATTAACACCGCGTGCGCCGTCGAGCAGATATCTTCGCGTTCGTTGAGTTCAGTGCAGTGCGCGTTATAAGCCTGCATGTCGTCCGTCGGTATAAAATTCTGCCGGTCCGACACCACCCAGCAAATGCTGAAACGCGCCTTGATCTCGTCGTCCACCCAGCTTGGCAGGCCCGAGTAAACCGGCTGCGACTTGTCGTGCAGCACGCCGTAACTCTGCGGCACGCGCCACTGCGCATCCTTGAACATGTTGCGCCGCCAGTCGGACTTAAAACTGAAAGCGGTCACAAACTGCGGGTTGCCCGGCGTAGTCACGATCGTGCGATCGACTTCCATCAGCCAGGCCGGTAAATTTTCCAACAGCGGCATCGAGTCGTAAAACAGCAGCGCCGGCAGCGTCAGACGCATAAACTGGGCGCTTAACTCGCCGACTTCTATCGGCAACGGCATCACCCCGCGCATTGCACCGGGCGGCACAGAATATTCCACGTCTTCTATCACCGCACTGCTGGTGCCGAAATGCACTTTGTACACCTGCTCGTTCTCGTAGGCGGTCCACTCCACATACACGCTGTCGCTCACGCCATCCAGATCGACGTCTTCCAGCAGATACTGCGCCGACTGGTCGAGGATCTCGCGTTCCTGCGCATTTGCGCTCACTCCGCCCGCCGTCAGCAGAGCCACAAACGCAAAAAGCGCCGTCAGCCATCTGCGGCGCTCACCTTCTTCTTCGATATGTTCGTTGATTCCATACATTGCCTGCTCCAAACCGACCGATCGTGAAATGTTACCATGCTGTTAAATTTTATTACCAAGCTATTAAATATACGGTCAAATGCCAACAAATATTTGCAGCGCCGCCCGGTAAATTCCGGATCGGCTCGCTCTCTGATTCCCTTGTTTACCCACGGGAGATCAGCTACAGGCCTCAGCGCATGCCGCGCATCGCCGCGTCATCGATTCGGAAATATCAAGCTCACATGATCTATGAAAAACAAAAGCATAAAGCAAGCCATAAGAGCGAGAGCGAGATGGCGCGGCGGTCAGAGTCATAAGCCGGGAATCGATCGACAAACAGGCAAGTGAAAATCCAAACAACCCGGAATGCAAAAACCCCGCGCAAAGCATGTGCTTCGCAGCGGGGTAAGTCTGTTCCTGAACCGCAAAACTCAGTGTCAATGCGCCTTGATGAACTCCTTCGAGGCTTCCGGGTAGATTGCGATGTGATGTGTGCGCACCACCAGCGCTTCCATGTCCTTGCCCACCTGCATCAGCAGGACGTCGCTTTTGCCGTTCGGCATGTGGCAGTCGATGCAGTTGTCTGCGGCCGTTTCCGCGCCCACCTGCGGCGTCATGTTGCACATGTCCACGGTGTGACAGCTCAGGCAGCGTTGTGAGAATGTTTTGGTCTCGCCCACTTCGTTTTTGTGCATGTCGTGGCAGGTCGTGCAGGTCATATCCGCGCTCTCCTGGAAACACTTGCTCTGCATGAACAGGCCCACCTGGTTGCCGTGCACGTCCAGTTTGGCTTCGGGATCAAAAGGTTCGCGCAGCAGGAAACTGTCCAGCGGGGCGCCCATCTCCCAGGCGAAAGTCGGCTTGATCGCCGTGTGGTGGCCGGAGTGGCAGAGCGCACAGACGTCCAGCTGCCGCTCGCGGCTGACGTCCGGCGGATTGACGATGTGTTTCGGCGCTTTTTCCTGTGGGTGATCCTGATGAAACTTCACGTGATTGGCTGCCGGGCCGTGGCATTTCTCGCAGGAAATTCCCAGCATCAGCGTCTCGCGGTCGTACATGTTGCCGACCTTGAAACGCGACTCCATCGGTTCCAGGTAGGAGCCGTGGCACTCGATGCAGCGCGGCCCCACCGGACGCCGGAAGTTGGCCATTTCGTCCGTGTAGCCCGGACTCAGGATCCACGTGTCGGCCGCGACGTTGTAGGAAATCGGCAGCTGAAACAGCAGACTGTCCATCCAGAAGAGATAGGTCTGGCCCTTTTTGCCGGAGCCGATCACGATGTCGAAGTGATGCGCCTCGCGCCGCAGCCAGTAGTCGCGCTGTTTGTGTTCTTCGGACTGAAAGGGCTGGCCGTCGCGTGTGGTCAGCATGGAAAAGCGCCGGTTTTCCTGGCCCTGATAGACGTTGCGCCCTTCTTCAAAACTGCCGTGAATCGTTTCCAGATCGGCATGCGCCGACGAGCGAAAGTGCGAAGTCTGAATGTAGTCGTCGTAAATCTCCTTGTGGCAGGCTTCACAGGCCTGCACGCCCGCATAGCGCGCCATGCCCGTCAATGTGTCGCTCGACGCGGCGGCGGCGTTGTCATCCTCGACCTTCTCGCCGGCGCAGGCGCTCAGCAGAACGAGCAGCGCACATGTTGCGGACAGGAGAAGACCGGACCTGAAATTCGCAAAACGGAAATCAATCGGCATACGCATACGGCACGGGTTTGGAGATGAAAGGAGTCGGATTTGCGCTTTGGACACGCCTGCCGCGTCCTCGTCGCCGGCTCAGCTTTTGGAACTTCGAACAGGCGCCGTCGTTCCGATAGCCGCCCGTCGCCACAGGACGAGCGCGCGCATCAGCAGCAGGACCATGCAGGCCGCACTGACCGGATGAATCGACTGCGGCAGAATCGGCAGAGCCGCCAGCGTCAGCCCGGTAAAGACAATCGCAAGCCCAAGATACAAACGCAGCAGTTTAGTCGGTTCTCTGTTAAACAAAAGCAGCGCCGCAAGCAGGTGCGTCGGCGGCGCCCACAGAAGGTTCATATTGGACTTTGTCACCGCGTGTTCGGTAAAAAACCATAAAAAAGTCATCAGCAGTCCCAGCAGTCCTGCAACGCCGAAGAGCAACGCATCCGCAGGCGCCGCACGCCAGACCTGCGGGCCGCTCCAGGAACGCAGACTGAGAATCCCGACAATCAGCACGATGCCCCAGGCCGGCCACAGCAGCCACCCCAGTTCGTTGCTCAGATCCGGTTTGCTGCGGTAGTTAAACAGCTGCGTCTTCGACGCCACGAGCGGTTGTTTAACACCGTCAAAACGCAGCGTCGCTTCGTCAAATGCCTGCAGCAGGTAGTCCGGCAAAAACTGCGCGCCATGCGTGCCGGCCACGGCGTCCGTCGGAAGGCCCAGCCCGAGGTCAAATCCCCAGTCGATGCCGGGACGGTCCACCACGTAGCGGTCCAGCAGATGCCGGTATGTCGTATCGCCCGCGGGAATATCGTTAAATGTTAAGTCGTCGCCCAGCACCGAAATCAGGGCGTCGCGCAGGCGCGTCGAACAATTGTCAAAGAGGAAGTCGTAGCGGTAGTACCTGTTTTCGGGCAGGTAATTTGTTTCGAGGAAAATAAACAGGCTCTCACGCGCCCAGGGCGGAAGGTTCAGCACCTGTTCAATAACAGGACGGTCATCCAGCTGGTACTCGCGCAGCATCATGTCGCGCGTCGTGATCGAAAGTTTATAATCCAGTTCGCGCCGCACAAACTTCCACACGAAACCCGGCTCGCCGAAGTTAAACGTTCCGTAGTTGTACACGCGGTCGATTTTGTTAACAGGGTCGTAGATTCCAAAGGCGCTGTGCCCGAACATCGAGTGGATCTGTTTGCCGGGCAACATGGTAAACAGGGAAACGCGCGCGCTGTCGGACAGCGCCTGGGCCCGCACACTGCCGAAGCAAAGAAAAGTTAACACCAGCGTCGCAAACAGCCCGCCGCACTGACGCAACACTGTATTAAACAGAGAGCTTGTGCCGCTCACCGGGGTGGCGGCCTTGACGCTTCGCCCTCCCCCTGCGGGGTTTGGCTTGCTTGTTTTTTTCATGTGTCCACCGCGTCGGAAGCCGACGATTCCCGCGTCTGTTGCACGTTCGCCTGTTCGGGTGCGATTTGTTTAAGCGGCACGCGCGCCGTCGGCACCGTGCCCGCCGCCGCCCGACAGTGAAAATCCTGGTCGTCAAAAAAGATGTGCGGCCGGAAGGCGTCCAACACGCGATTTTTCGGCAGGCCGCCCAGAAAAAAGGCTTCGTCTATGTGTACGCCCCAGTGGCGCAGCGTGCGGATAACGCGTTCGTGCGCCGGACTGTTGCGCGCCGTCACCAGCGCAGTGCGAATGGGCGAAGGTTTGGAGTTGAATTGACGCTGCAGAAAGGACAGCGTTTTCAGGAACTTGGCAAAGGGCCCCTCGGGCAGCGGCAGCTCGGCATGTGCGCGCTCGTGTTCCTGGAATGCGACCAGGCCGCGCGAGCGGTAAATCTGATCGGCTTCATCGGAGAACAGCACCGAATCGCCGTCAAAGGCAATCCTGATCTGATCGATGGCATCGCCGCCCTCGGCCGCCGAGTCGTAGACCAGACCCGCGGCGATGCCCGACTCGACCGCGCCGGCCACATCGTCTTCGTAGGCGGAGAGAAACAGGTCCACGTCGTAAGCGTTCAGGTAGCGCGCTATCGACTCGCCCGACGTAAAGGCCGCTCGCGTGATGTCGAGCCCGTAATGCGCCACCGAGTTAAAAATGCGAATGCCGGAATCGGCGTTGTTGCGCGACACAATAATCACTTCGGTGACGCGCCGCGCCTGCGCCAGCTGGTTGAGGCGCAAAAATGCTTTGATGAGCGAAAAACCGACGCCGGGCTGCAGAATATCCTCTTCGTGCTCCTGCTGGTAGCGTGCGTAGTCGGCCTCGCCTTTTTCTTCGAAGATGCTGTTTTCGACGCTGAGGTCGAAGAGTGCGCGCGAGGAGACCGCAAGCACAAGAACCTCGGACAGGTTGAGTTTCTGTCCGCTGCTTGAGTCGTTAAACCAGGTTGCGCCGTTGGGAGCGGACGCCGGAGAAGAATCCTGCCTGTCAGCCATGGGTAGAGGACGGGTTCAGTTGGAGCCAAAAAACTCACGGATGGAGAACGCAAGGCACGCCGTGTCGACCAGTTCCAGCGGATGCGGCGTGCCCGGCATGATTTCGAGCTGCGCCTGCGGTACTGCCTGGAATATGGCCAGCGTTTCCTCCATCGACACCATTTTGTCGCCGTCGCCGCGTGCAAAACGCGAGCGGGCCGTTAACTCGGCGACGCGTTCGACAGTCACGCCATTGTTTGCCGCGTGTTTTTCGCCCAGCTCGTGCATCATCGCGGCCGTAGCGCGCAGGTGATTCTGCCATCCCATTGCCGTGTGGCGCGTTTCCAGCTGCGCTGCAAATTTGGGTACTTTGGCGGCAATTTTTTCTGGATCGAGGCCGCGGACTTCGCGCTCTGCGATTTCCGGCGACCATTCAAACTTGGTGCCGAGCGTCATGACGGCGGCGATTCGCCCCGGTTGCTGCAGGGCCAGCTCAACGGCCGCATAGCCGCCCATGCTGTAGCCGAAAATCATTGCATCCGCGAGAGCGTGATCGTCCAGATAGGCCGCAATGTCATCCGCGAACGTCTGCATGCTGAATGTTTTGCCGTCCAGCCCGCGCGCGCCGTGGCCGCTGAAACTGAATGCATGTGTGATAAAGTCTTCGTCCAGCGCCGCGCGCAAACGGTCGAATTGCTCGTGCGCGCCAAGTGCGCCGTGCAAAAGAAGCAGAGCGGGTTTACTCATGTGCGGTGTACTTGTAATAACGTGAACCTGATTTACTTGCGACCGTCCTGAGCGGCATCGCGCACCTTGACGATTACGAGTGTCTGGTCGTCCAGCTGGTCGTCGCCGTCCGTCAGGTTCTGGATTGACGTAATAATTTTATCACGAATATAATGCGCGCTGCGGTGTTCCATGCCTTCCAGCAGCCGGCGCAGTTCTTCCTCGCCTATCGCGTCGGCGCCCGCGCCGCGCGCTTCAATGATTCCGTCGGTCATAAACACGAGTATATCACCGGGCGCCAGTTGCGACGAGACTTCATCCACCATATCGCCGAAGGTTTCGCCGCGGACCAGTCCCAGACCGGGGCCCTGCGGCGCTTCCTGGCTGATTGAACCGTCGGAGGCGTGGTAGTGGAACAGCGGCACGTGACCGGCGCGCGCCATGCGCATCTGCATCGTGTCGGCGTCGATGTGAGCCACGGTGGCCGTGATAAATGAATCGCGCGCCATGTCGCGAATGAGCAGGCGGTTCAGATGGGCCAGAATAGCGCGCGGTTCCTTACACGAATCGTAGAGCGTGCGCAGGATGCCCTGGACTTTGGCCATATAGAGCGCGGCGGAAGTTCCCTTGCCGCTCACATCACCGATCACGATCGAGATTTCGCGCGGTGCGTCGGCGCGACTCAGATATTCGTAGAAGTCGCCGCCGACCTCAAGCGCCGGAATGGAAATGCCGGCCATATCGAGTCCGCCAACCAGCGGCGTCTGCTGCGGCAGCGATTCCAGCTGGATGCGCCGCGCAATCGACAGCTCGTGTTTCAGGCGCTCCTGCACCGCCAGGTCGTCGTAGAGAAAAACGTTTTCTATGGTCAAAGCGGACTGGCGCGCCGCCGAATTGAGGAAGGACAGTTCGTCCCAGCTGAGCGCCTGCTCGCCCATCGTCTCGCCGATAAACACCGCGCCGACGACGACGTCGTCGCTGCGCATCGGGATGATGTAGCTCAGTTCCAGCGGCCGCAGTGCGTCGCGCACCACACGGGGCAGGATGTCGACATTAAACTCGGTGCGCAATTGCCCGACGGCTTTGACAAAACGACCGGCGTATTCGTGACAAAAAGCTTCCCACTGGCGTTCGTCGATGCCGTGAATACCGAAGCAGTTGACTTTGCCCTCGCGAATCAGCACGACGGCCACGCGTTTTATCCGCACGATTTCGCTCAGCTGCGCCGCCAGCTCCCGCGCCAGGTCGCGCGCGCTCAACTTGGTGACGAGCACCTCGGTCAGGCGTGCGCCGGCGGTACCGAAATCCAGCCGGCTGCGATGAAATTTTTGATCGATGTGGCGTTGCACGCGTCCGCGCAGATTCCAGATCAGCGCCAGCAGGCCAATGCCGACGCACATTTTGAACAGCGTTTCCACAACGTGCTCGCGGCCGGCGGTCATCGGTCCGCGTACAATCTCCACGTCGCCCCCGCTTACGCGCACCTGCGGCAGATCAATTTCTACCATGGCGACCCAGACGACGGCCGTTACGATCAGCACGAACATCGCACCATTCCAGATACTGGAAAGAATGAGGTATTGAGTGCCGCGACGCATGCGCCAGGTGAAGTCCAGCAAGCGAAAACGCAGAACGACAAATACATGCGTCAGCGGCATAATGACAATCGCCGGTCCCGCCATCCCAAGCAATACTTCATTGTCGGAGCTGAGCCCCGCAATCACGCAGCCAAGCGCTATCAGGATTGAGCCGTAGGAACCGTAGGCCAGAATGCGCTCGGCAATTCCGAATTCACCGCCGCTGCGCACGGCGTCGAACACATCGGTTCCAAGCTTGAAGACAAGCAAAACGCCGAGCATAAGCGGAAACATCGTCCCACCGATACTCTCCTGCGCAAAAATCTGCATCGAAAAAACCAGCACAAGCGTCGCCGTGCTGATCAGATAGGGCGTTAAAATCCGCCAGCGACCGCACTTGCGCCGGTTGGGAAACAGGTATGTGGCGTGAATCCAGAGCGGTAAACCGAGAAAGGGCGACAAGGTGGCTGCGATATCCCGTACGACCAGCAGCAATTCGTACTCCGTCGCAAACGGACGAACAAAAAAGGTCGCAACAAAGTAGCCGATCAGGACAAAGGCCAGTGACAGCAGCCGCGGTCCGCGGACGGTCGGACGCAAAAACCCGAAGAGCATGCCGATGGCCATCGTCAGCAGCCCGCACAGGTAGAGCACCAGCGAGACAAGACTGAGGCCGAAAGACACGACCTCAACGTCGAGCGCCAACACCTGATTGTCGCGCAGCACTTCGTACTCGATGATCGAACCGATTTTGGCGTCGCGCAGAATGCGGTCGGCTTCCTGGACCGAGTTAAAACTGCGCCCGTTGACGCGCAGAATCAGGTCGCCGCGCTGCATGCCCGCACGATCGGAAGCGCCGTCCTCGGTCACTTCAATCACGTGGGCAACGGGCGCCAGGCGATACACAAAGTTTTCGGGGAAGCGGTCGATATGAACGCGAAAGCGTCCCTGGTTGTGCGCACTCAGTCGGAAAATGTCGATGTCGACGCTGTCATCGGGCGAAGCCTGCATGAGGGCCAACACGGTCGAAATGCTGTCGACGGGTTTGCCGTCGACGGCCAGCAGCAGGTCGCCGGCGCGCGGACCGCCGACAACGGGATCGCGCGGCACATCATTGGCGCCGAATTCTTCCTGTTCGATTTTGAGCGGCGCGGCGGGAATCTGTTTGGCAATGTAAAGGTGCGAGGGCGGCACGGCAAAGACGTTCTCATCCGTCGCAACGGTGGCGCTGCGATAGATGTTAACAGATGAAGTCCACAGCAAACCGACCGCCACGAGGGCAAACAGTAATCGGAAACTTGTGGGATGCCTGTCGAAGAAGGCCATGCGTGTTCCGCCGTCCCGTATCAGAGCAATTTACAGGCCGCCAGCGGCCGGCCAGTGAGTGCCTAAACTTTCAAACATAGATGATCGGCTGCAGTTGCGCAAGGTCGCATGCCGGGATGCTCAGAAATAGAGCTTGACGAGCGCGCCGCCGGACGCGTCCGCCCCCAGCGAAATCCCGCCGCCGTGCGCACGCATTATCTGCCGTGCCAGGGTCATGCCGACGCCGGTTCCGCGTTCGCGCGTCGTAAAAAACGGCACAAAAACGCGCGTCCGCAACTCCTCGGGAATGCCCGGTCCGTTGTCGCGCACCTCTATAGACACGCGGCCGCGGCGGTCCAGCCCGGCGGAAAGTTCAACGCGGCTATCCGGCCGCCCTTCCAGCACGTCCAGCGAATTCTGCACGAGATTAATCAGCGCCTGTTCGATGAGGTTGCTGTCTGCCAGCAGTTCGAGTCCCGGCGGCCGCACGCGGCAATCAAAGGCGACGCCGGCCGCGCCGGGGCGCGAAGCGGCGAGCCGCTGGACGCGCTGCAGCAGTCCCTGCACTTCAAAACGCGCAACGACGGGCGTCGGCACGCGCGTCAGGTCGCGATAGGCGTCGACAAATTCCATCAGGGCGCGGCCGCGGTTCTCGATGGTTTCCAGCGCCAGCTCGATATCTTCAAGCTGTTCGCGCAGCTCCGCACCCGAAGCCTCGACGCTTGCGGCTTCGCGCAGCAAATTGCCCGCGGTGCCCGCCAGCGAAGTGATCGGGGTGATGGAATTCATTATTTCGTGTGTCAGCACCCGGATCAGTTTGCGCCACGAGTCGAGCTCGCGCTCTTCCAGTTCACCCTGGATATTCTGCAGCGAAACCAGATGGATGAGGCCGTCGCGCGTGCGCATCATCGAAAGCAGAATTGAAAGCTGTAGCGGTTCGCCGTCTATTTCCAGCGGCAGCAGAGTTCGCTCGCCGGGCCGCAGCAATTCGACCGACCGCGCCAACGCCGGAATACGCGCCTCCAGGTCGCTGATGCGGCGCACGCCGTAGACGTTCAACATTTTTTTGGCGGCGGCGTTGAAGAGCCGCACTTCACCGCCCTCGTCGTACACCAACAGACCGATACCGACATGACGGACAATCATTTCCAGATAGGCTTCGCGTTCGCGGCCGGAGAGGCGCGCTTCGCGGAAATCGGCGTTTAACTCAGCCAGGACGCGCTGCAGTTCCGGCATGGCGGCCGGAGCGCCGATCGGCCTGGTCAACTGCGAGACGTCCGCATGGCGAATCGACTGCAGGTAGCGCGCAATGTCGCGTTTGGTCTTTTCAACGTAGTGCAGCAACTCGGCAACCTGCAGGACCACGGCCAGACCGAGAACGCCGCTCGTGGCGTAAAACTCGGTGTCAAGCAGGAGATAAATAAAACAGGTCAGGCTCAGCATCAGGAAAACTATCCGAACCAGGCTGCCGATCCGGAAGTCCCTAAAGGCCATACTTTTCCAGCCTCCGGTAGAGCGACGTGCGCGTCAGCCCCAGCTCACGGGCGGCATGGGAGATATTGCCGCTGTTTTTGTCGATCGCCTTGCGGATCACCTGTTTTTCGACATCGGCCAGGTTGAGTGAGTCGACGACGAAGTTGTGCGGCTGTTCCTCGCGCGGCACAAGGAAAAAGTCCGTCGGTCGCAGCATTTTGTCTTCGCCCAGAACGACGGCGCGCTCGACGGCGTGCATCAGTTCGCGCACGTTGCCGGGCCAGCTGTGTTGCGTGAGTTTGCGCAGCCCGGCTTCGGTGATGCCGCGGGCAGGTCGGTCGTAGCGCTCGGCGTACATCGTCAGGAAGTGGTGCGCCAATTCGGGGATGTCCTCGCCGCGGGCTCGCAGCGGCGGAATGTGCACTTCCACCGTGTTGATGCGGTAGAGCAAATCTTCGCGAAACGTCTGGTCGGCGACCATTTCATACAGCGCCTTGTTCGTGGCGCACACCAGGCGGATATCGACGGGCCGCGCCTGGGACGAACCGACGCGCGTAACGCGACGATTCTGCAGCACGGTGAGCAGCTTGGCTTGCAGCGCCACGGGCACATTGCCAATTTCATCGAGGAACAGCGTGCCGCCGGAGGCGAGTTCAAAGCGCCCGGGACGGTCCTCTCGCGCATCGGTAAACGCGCCTTTCACGTGACCGAAGAGTTCACTTTCAAACAGATTGTCGCTGAGCGCGCCGAGATCCACTGCCTGGAACACCTTGTCCTCACGCAGTGAAGCGCCGTGAAGAAATCGCGCGGCAACTTCCTTGCCGGTTCCATTTTCGCCGAGGAGCAGCACGTTGGCGTCCGTTCCAGCAACTTTCTTAAGTGTTTGCAGCACTTCGCGCATGGCCGGACTGCGGCTGCCGACGAGGGCAAAGTCATCGCGTTCCTGCGCGGCGCGCGCATGGCCATTGTGCGCTACGGCGCGACGCAAAGTATCCAGCAATCCTTCATTGCGCCAGGGTTTCAGAACAAAATCTGCAGCGCCGCGCTTCATGGCGTCAACCGCCAGCTCAACATCGCCGTGGGCGGTAATGACCACGATCTGCGGCGCGGGGTCCGCCGCCAGAATTTCGTCGATCAGTTCAAGTCCCTGGCGTTCGCCGCCGCCCGAGCCGCTGAAGTTCATATCGAGCAGCACAAGATCGTAGCGCTCCGCGCGCAGCAGGTTTCGCAGTCCCGCGGGAGAAGATTCAGTGTCGATGCGTCGGGCATGCGGTTTGAGCAAGAGACGCGCCGCCGTCAGCACGTCCGCGTCGTCGTCCACAATCAATACCCTTCCCAGTGATTTTGCCGTGGTGTTCACGGCCGTTCCGGCCCGTGATGAAATCATATACCCCCTCACTGATTGCCGTCCTCCGCGCGATGGATCGGCCGCATACGGGAAAAGATTGCTTGCGCGCGTTCGCTTCAGCCGGCATCGCCCCTGCCGGTCAGACTCGCAACACCGGCCGCATGCGGGGCTTGCCTTCCCGCAAAAACGGGCGGTACGCAACGCCCGTTGGAAGGTTGCGCACGCACTGAATTGTCGGGTAAAAAGCAAGGAATCCCGGGTCGGATTGGAGTGCTGCGTTCGGACTTCCGCAGGCGTGTGAAGCAGCCGAAATATTTAACGGCTGAGCTTAAACAGAAAGCTATTTAGCATTTTGGAAATATACAGCGAATTCGGCATATTGCGAGCTTCTATTGCAGGCCGGTGCGGCCATCCACCATTAATGATGGAAGATTTGACAATTTGCGTGTACAACATTCATTGCATGAAAAACATGTGATGACTTAATTCAATTGTTAATAAACAAGACATTGTACTTTCAAAAAATCCGAGCATGAGCAACTACTCAAACAATTACTCGAACAGCTATTCCCGGTATGCACAAAACTCACAATACTCGGACAGGGGCAAAACGATTTGTTTGATTGACAACTCAAACGTTTTTGGAGGAAGCCGGCCGCAGAAATGGCGCGTCGACTACCAAAAACTGTTTAACTACTTACAACAATTCGGACCGATTTTTCAGACGTACTTTTTTGCGTCGAAAGACGCCGGCCCGAACCAGACCCAGGAGAACTTTTACGGCTTTATCCGCGACACCCTGCGCTGGGAAGTCATGTTGTACGACCTGGGATTCAAACACGTACGCTGTCACAACTGCGACTACGACAATCAGATTTACGTCGAGAAAGGCCTGGACACCGGAATCGTAACCAAGCTGCTTACACTCAGCTTTTACCGCGCTTTCGACACCGCCATCCTCGTTGCCGGCGATCGCGATTATGCCGAGGCGATCAAGTTTGTCAAGAGCCAGGGACAGCGAATTGAAGTTGTCAGTTGGGCCGCCGGCCTTTCGGAGGAACTTAAACGCCTTTCCTCCTGTGAGCCGATGTATCTGGACGACATGCGCGAGTACGTCGAACGCTCGTACTGATTCACGTTAAAACTTCAACAGTCGAACGGCCCATTCGCTTAACGCGAGGGCCGTCGGACCCAGTCGCCTTTTTGATCGATGTACCCCATTTCGTCGTCGATCCAGACCTGCGCCAATGCACCGTTAAACTGATCAGCGTAGGTAAAACGCGCGGGAATGACAATGTCACCGCTCACGTTAATGTAACCCCACTGGTAATCTTCGCGGAACGCAATCAATCCCTCTGAGTAGGTTCCGAGCGCTTCGTATTTGGCCGGCACGCGCATTTCACCCTCGGCATCAATCATTCCATAGCGTCCGTTTAACACAACCGGCGCCAGACCGTTGTTAAATGCAAAGGCGTAATCCAGACGCGGTTCAACAATCACATCACCGTTCAGCCTGACAAATCCATACTTGTGATCCTTGTAGACGGCGGCAACACCCTCGGAGAAGTGAGTGATCAGTTGATAGGCGGGTTGAACAACCCAGGCGCCGGAGGTATCGATCAGGCCGTAGTTCCGTCGGTCGAGCGAGGCCGGCGCAACACCGCCGTTAAACTCGCTCACATCGCTGAAACGGGCCGGAATGTGCAGCAGCGATTGATCAAAGGGTGCAACGCTGTCGAGCTTGACAAAGCGGTCGAATTGCATCCTGTCCAGCGTCTCGCGTTTAATAAAGCCGTAGCCTTCGCCCACTAAAACCGGCGCCAGACCTTCGTTAAACGCACCGCACCATTCAAACTGCGCGCCGCAGATTTCCTCACCCTCTCTGTCGACATAGCCGTAGAAATTGTGTGTAAATATCTCGTTGTCGCCGACGCGACGTTTGTACGGCGCCAGGCCGTTGGAAAAATTACCGAGCCAGGGATATTCACTGACAAACACCTCGTAGCCCGTGCGATCGATATAGGCATCCTGATGCCCGACCGTGAAAATCCACCATTTTTTGGGAATGCGGATCCGCGCCATTCCATCGCGGAAGTAACTGTTGTCATCAATCGTTTCAATCACGATGCCGTTGCTGCGGCTGATGGCTTGTTTGCGACTGTTAACAACGGGCAGATATCTGGGTTTAATCTGTGTTTTGCCCTCCGGATCCATGAAACCGAGTTTGCCGCGCTCCAGATAGGGATAGAGCTCTCCCCCGCCGTCGGGATTGGCAAAGTCCGCCGTCACAACGGCTGCCGCCGCGAAGATCAACAAAAAGATGGCCGGAACAACGATGAGTGAAATCGTCCTGTAACGCGATTGCAACAAGCCTGTTAACCTGTCCATATCGAAAATTCTCAAGTGTTGGTATATCAGTTTGAAGTTCCGGGGCGACCTGCATGGCGGCATGTTCCCCGGGCGGCACAGTGATTTATAGTGTCCGCAGGCGTACAGTTTTGACGCAATTCGGACACTGCCGGCCGTCGGTTCGTTACAATCTGCCCTTCCAGCCCGTTTGGCACGTTTTTGGAATGCAAGTTTACGGGCAGTGCAAGCCGGTTTTGGACCGACATCAACAGTTACGGCTGCGGAGTACGTGAATGAGCGGAATGGATCGCAAAATAGAGAAACGCCCCTGGTATCGCAAAAAGATCTGGCCCACGCTGATCCTGCTGCTGGCGGCGATTGCAACGGTGTACGGCATTGTCCTGTATCCGACGGAATCGACCATGAAGGTCGATCGCACTCGGCTGACGATTGCGCCTGTGCGCCAGGAGAATTTCTCCGAGTTTATCACTGTCAACGGCGCGGTGCAGCCGCTCAATTCCTTCTACCTGGACGCCATTGAGGGCGGCATGGTCGAAAAGCGCTACGTGGAGGAAGGTCAGGAAGTCCAGGCGGGCGACACTCTGCTGCGGCTCGTCAACACGGCCTTGCTGCTCGGCATCCTGCAGCAGGAAACACAGTTGTTTGAGCAGGTGAACAACCTGCGCAACACCAAACTGGCGATGGAGGAAAAACGCCTCTCGCTGGAAGAACGGCTGCTGCAAATCGACCACGATCTGCGAGATCTGAAACGAAACTACAGTCAGGCACAGGAGCTGCTCGCGGGCGAAGTCATCGCACAGGAAGAATACGACCAGATTAAGAACAGCTATGAGTTACTGCGGCAGCGCCGCGAACTGGCGATACGGGCCTACGAACAGGACTCGATTTTCCGCGGCCGCCAGGTGCGCCAGCTCGAACAGTCGCTCAGCCGCATGGAATCGACCATGGACCTGGTGCGAGGTCGGCTGGATGATCTCGTGATCCGCGCGCCGGTGGACGGCACGCTCAGCGCGCTCGACGCGGAGACGGGCGCCAACAAAACACAGGGTCAGCGCCTGGGGCAGATCGACCAGCGAGGTGCGTACAAGATCCGCGCCGCCATCGACGAACACTACATCCGCCGCGTTGAAACCGGTCAGCTCGGAGTCTTTACGCTCGGCGGCGAGGAGTTCAGCGCGCGCGTCATCAAACTTTATCCGGATGTCGCAAACAATCAGTTTGAAATCGATATGGCCTTTGAAGGCACGCCGCCCGCCGACTTGCGGCGCGGGCAATCGGTCAGACTCAAACTGGAACTGGGCGCGACTGAGCCGGCCCTCGTCATTCCGCGCGGCGGCTTTTTTATGGCGGGCGGCGGCAACTGGGTATTTGTCGTTGATCCCTCGGGTGAGACGGCCCACCGGCGCGACGTCTCGCTCGGTCGCCAGAACGGCGATTTCCACGAAGTGCTCGGCGGCCTGGAGGCATCCGAACAAGTCGTGATCTCATCCTATGAAACCTTCCGCGATGTCGAGCGCCTCGTCATTCGCTGAATCCAACAGAGTTTTCTTCCGTCTCCTTTTGTTTTTTATCCGGGGAAACAACATGATCAATGCCGAAGATCTGCTTAAAGTCTATCGCACCGACGAAGTCGAAACCACCGCATTGAACAAAGTCAGTTTTAACGTGGCCGCCGGCGAGTTTGTGGCGATCATGGGGCCTTCCGGCTGCGGCAAATCGACCCTGCTGAATATTCTGGGCATGCTGGACAGGCCGACGAGCGGCGTGCACAAGTTTATGGGCGAAGACATCAGCCAGGCGTCAGAACGCAAACGCGCGGCCCTGCGCAAGGAAAAGATTGGATTTGTCTTCCAGAGTTTTAACCTGATCGACGAGCTGACGGTGTTCGAAAACGTCGAGCTGCCGCTGCTCTACCACAGCGTCTCTTCGTCCGAGCGCAAACGGCGCGTCAACGAAGCGCTGGAGCGCATGCGCATCGCACACCGCAGCAAACACTTTCCCTCGCAGCTGTCCGGCGGGCAGCAGCAGCGCGTAGCCGTGGCGCGCGCCGTCGTCACCAATCCCGGACTGATCCTGGCGGACGAACCGACCGGCAACCTGGATTCGGCCAACGGCGATGAAGTGATGAGCATTCTGACGGAACTCAACGACGCCGGCACGGCCATCGTCATGGTCACGCACGCGCCGGCTTACGCCGACTACGCCGGCCGCGTCATCCACCTGTTCGACGGGCATATCGTGACGGAAAACATCAACGGCCAGGCGGCCTGAGCACTTGCAGGGCTGCGCAGGCCGGCCTGCGCAGCAACATTGAACCTGCCGCCGCGACGCTTGCGGCGCGATGACGAACAAGAGGAAAAAGCAAGCCGCCGCATATCAAAAGGCGGCGAAGGCGGTTTGGAAGAACTCCCCGGCAAACATTTTTTTGACAATGCTGCACCTTTTTTATGGCTTGCGCGTAGGGCTGTGGTTGCGAACTATCAGGACCCATCCAGGAAAACCCATGCACACAGTTAAACGACGCAACCGCCAAACAGGACTGGCCTTCCTTGGAATCGCATGTTTGACCATCGCCTTTGTCGGAATCGGAACGGCAAAAGCGCAAACGACGCTCGCCGAATTCACCGGCGCGGACCAGCAACGCCTCAAATCGCGCGCCTTTAAGCTGGACCAGGCGCAGGTAATCAATTTTTCCATCAGCGGATCCCCGCTGCAGAAAAGCATGCTGACAAAAATCGGCGAGTCGTTTGTGCAGCGCGACTACTCCGTCAACCTCAGCGCCTGGATCATCAACAGCAACGACCGCAGCACCGTGTGGGAGCTGGACAACGGAACAATCAAGGCGCTGGACGACGAGGGCGGACCGCGCCTGAACGATGAAATTTCCCTACCCGCGGGCGAGTACGAAGTCTACATTTTCCCGATTCAGTTCGTCAAATCCGTGTCGATTATCGGGCTGATCAAATACAATACCAGTGAAGACAACAGCGAATTCAAACAGGAAATCGCGGAGTTTTTGCGCACCCTGAAAATTACGGTCACCGGCAAGGGCACTTCCCTGCCGGCCGATTTTGCCCAGCAGCGCGTCGCCTCGCTACAGCAACAGGCATTTGTGTCGCTGCCCGCACGTGAAGCCCAGCGCAATCTGGAAGCCGGTTTTTCCCTGGCCAACCAGGCCGACATACGCGTATATGCCGTCGGCGAGCTGTACATGGACGGTCGCTACGACTACGCCTGGATTGAGGACGTCAACAGCGGCGAACACGTCTGGGAGATGAATCACGACAATTCCGCCGCCGCGGGCGGCGCAGCCAAAAACCGGCGCGTCAACAAACTCGTCTCGCTGCCTGCGGGCGATTACGTAGCGCATTTTGCCAGCGACGACTCGCATTACTACGGCAACTGGAACGACGCCCCGCCGCACGATCCGGCATTCTGGGGCCTGCACCTCTTCAACGAAAACGGCAAGGCCCAGGTCAGCTCGTTCAACATCGAGCAGCACATGCGCAACAACCTGATTGTCGACATGCGCACGCAGCGCGACTACGCCTTTCAGACGCGCGGTTTTTCACTCGATCACGAGCAAAATGTGCGCATCCAGGCGACGGGCGAAGGCATGGCGGGCCACATGGTCGACTACGGCTACATCGTGGACGCCTCGACCGGCAAACGCGTCTGGGAGATGCGTTTCAGCGAATCGCAGCACGCCGGCGGCGCGTTCAAAAACCGCGTGGTACGCAGCAACATTACCTTGCCGGCCGGCAGTTACGTGGCTTACTACCTGACGGACGACTCGCATTCTTACGACTCCTGGAACGACTCGCCGCCCAGCACGCCGGCGGACTGGGGTTTGATGATTCTCGGCGGACGCGACTTCGACAAGGCCTCGGTCAAAACTTTCAACCCGTCCGACACGCGCCTGGAGGTGGCCGCCATCACGCAGATCGGCGACGACCAGATGCGCAGCCAGAACTTCACGCTCGACGAAATGACCACACTCAACGTGGTTGCCATCGGCGAGGGGAACAACGGACGCATGTACGACTACGCCTGGGTCACTCGCGCCGGCGACGGCCAGGTGGTTTGGGAAATGACGTATTCGATGACCTCGCACGCGGGCGGCTCCTACAAAAACCGCCAATACGTCGGCACGATCAGTTTGCCGGCGGGTTCGTACGTGTTGCACTACCGCAGCGACGACTCGCATTCATTTGCGGCCTGGAACGACAACCCGCCGACGGACGCGGGACGCTACGGCGTCAGCCTGTATCACTCGCGCTGATCTCACGAAGCGGCGCGGAACGCGGGGGCTTGCCTGCTGCACTTGTGCAGCGCAAGCGGAGAGCGCTTCGCCTCCTTGTTTCACTCGGCGGCTTGCTTTTTCCTCTTGCTGGTCGGCGGGCCACAAACTGCGAGACACGCAGCGGTCTCGAGTTCAAAAAACTCAATGATTCTACGGCAGCCGTAAACCTCAGTGGTTTGCGGCTGTTGTGTTTTGGGAGTTGCCACGCCCCGTTGTTCAGGTTAAACTGGAGGCTCAGTTGGCCGCCTTCGAGGCCGGAACATGGGCCGCAAGTGCAATGAATCGGGCAGTGAGCGTATTAAGCTGTTGCGGTACAACGGCTTGTTAAGGTTTTGTTAAAGCGGCAGGGCAAAAAATTATCCCTTGTCTGATTGAGCGCTAATCCCCATTTTTGCCGAATCATTCGGGTGGCCACGCAGCGCTTCGGACTCAAAAGAGAACAAATGTTACCGCCCCTACGATCCGCGGATCGCAGAAGCGGCAACAGGGGCTACAACACTCCATACACACATTTTCTTGCGATTCGACGTGGTGGCCGCCCGTTGTTTTTGACTCGCCTGCAAGATACTGCTGCGCTGCTCCGCGCGCTCTACATACTTACCACATAAGAGCGCTGCGCCACTGCTGGCAACCTGGAATTTTCGGCCGGCTCTATGCTTAATGACTTGGTGACTTTGAACTGACTCTTCACTTTCGGACCTGGTGGCTGCACACATCGAAGTCGACCCATGGACTACCTGAGTCGTGAATGTCGGCGCAAATCGATGTTTATGGGTTCAGCTGCCGAATGCAGGCGCGGCGCACAGAGACTGTTTTTGGGCTGGAGACTCATTGCCAGGTAGAGACTGAAAACGTCACCGCCTCCGCGGTTCGAAGACCACGGAGGCGGCAACAGGGGCTACAACACTCCATATACACACATTTTCACGGCGCGGGATTCCGCTTCGGCAAATCGCGCCAGCCTTTTTTCACAATGGCAATGTACGGCGAAATTTGGCGGTGCCACCACATACAAACCACATAGTCAAGCAGTCGGCTGGAGAGTCGGAGATGGTGGGGTTGTCGGTTGATGGAGAAGGGCTTTGGTGTTTCGAGCACGCCAACTACGTAGAAATACTTACGAGCTGTGAGCCCTGAGGGCTCGTAAGTTGGCAAACAGAAAAAACGCAGGAAAAGTCTTATCATCTGTTA
>CAYULF010000037.1:0-31080 GCA_964445695.1 uncultured Hyphomicrobiales bacterium
ATGCCGAAGATGTTAAAAGTTTTGTCGTGTACAGTGCCCTTAGGGCTCACAGCTCAATCACCGGTTTTCGCTTCAGACCGCCCACATGCGCGCTTGAAACCGTCGTTCAGACTCAAAAACTGTCCGTTCAGTCAAACCAGCCTGTGCTGTCGACTCCTCAGCCCCAGTAGGCTCTCTTCGACGGTTGCTGCAGGAATTCATCCGTTTCTGCGCACCAGGCCGTCAACAGATCACCATAGACGCAGCCGGTGTCGATGCGCAGGAGATTCAAATCCAATTCTCGCTGAATTGACTTCATCGGCGTGTGACCGGAGACGTTGATTCGCTGTTCGTCGGCGGGAACATCAGGCAGATCGCGCGACCAGAGACTAAAGCGCAGAAGTTCAAAGTATTCGTCCGGAGTAAACGAGCCCTGCAGCAAAGCAGCGTCGCGTCTCAGTATCTCAGCGTGATGCCGGTCTACAAGCGCGTGCGTCACAAGTACCGAGTCGTTAAACCAGACCAGCGGCAATTCACACAGAAACTGCATCAGATGCTGGTCCATGAACCAGTCCGCACTCGGCACCCGATCCGCGCCGAGTTGCTTCATCACCGTCACGCCGCCGTAGTCGTGCCAGATAATGCGATTGGTGCGTATCTCATTTTCGCGCAGCGCCTCGCCGCTAAAATCCGGCAGGTATTCCCGCCGTACGCACTTCGGATGCGGCAAAGCACGCTCCTGGAATTCAGCCGCGGCTTCGCCCAACAGCGACTGCAGATAACACTGTTCGTGATTGCCGGCCACCACCGCATGCGTGCCGGCCTTGACGCCGGCGTACAGGTGTTTAACAACTTCAAGTGGATTGGGACCGCGGTCGATCATATCGCCGAGGGAAACAACAAAGGCTTCGGCGTCGTTCTGCGCCGCATGCGATCTGATTTTTTCCTCCAGCAGCATCAGCTCGTCATAGCAGCCGTGGATGTCGCCGATCACATATGATAAACGCTTGCCGACGGCGGCATCGTTCTTTTTCTGTTGCATTGATTGATTCACTTTCTTTGCGCAAACGTTTCTTGTAACACTTCCATAAGTCGAGCGCCGCGCAGGTCCCGCCCCGCTGCAATTATTCGTCCTTCCTCATCTACCAGAATGGTCAGCGGCAGACCGCGCACGTCAAATTGTTTGGCGATCTCACTTTGCGGCCCTTGTTTTTCCAACACATTTGTCCAGGGCATGGCAATCACCTGACGCTGAAACTTGCGCACGTTGCCTTCGCTCGGCTCAAACGCCACGCTGATAACTTCAAGCCCGTCGCTGCGATAGCGCTGCCAGGCGGAGTTTAAACTATCCAGCCCCGCCACGCATTCGCGGCACCAGGTCGACCAGAAGTCGATCAGGTAGACACGTCCGCTCAATGTTTCAGGTGTTAACAACCTTTCCAGCGAATCCAGATCCTGCAAAGCAAAGGACGGGATTTTCCTGCCGACTGCCAGCGGACCCGCCGACGGGGCTTCCATGCGGGCCAGCTCCACCCAGGCCGACGTCGGGTAATTCGTCGTGAGTGAGTCGAGCCAGTTGCGGCGTGTTTCTTCGCTTTCGGAGGCTTTTACCCGCGCATATAAAACAAAGGCCCGTACTTCGGGGTCGGGGTGCCCGGTATAAGCGCGGTCAATCAATGTCGCAGCCGCGGCCGAATCTTCACGAGCATACCACTCGTCGATCAACAGTTCCGGCCGAATGCTCCACATGATCGATTGAGCATCGATTTCACTGTAGGCCATGCGGGTTAACAAGTCGTCAAACGGTAAATTTCCATCTCGATGACAAGCAAGATATGCAAGCAACAAAGCCCGTCTGAGAGGTGCACGCCGCTCCGCCAGAATCGCCGCGCGCGCCTGATTGGAACGCCGCGTCGCCAGCGAATCAAATGGTTTGCCGTCGGCAACGCCCTGCAGAATATGTGTTAACAATCCTGTTAAACGATCGTCAAAGTCGAGCGTGGCGCGGTCATTGTGGCGCTCGGGCGCTTCCCATTCAATCGTGATCGTATCGCCCGCTTCGGCCAGGTCCCGTTCGGCGCTGTATAAGCCGTTCTCATTGGGCTCCTGCCGGTCGGCGGTCGGATCGGCCCAGGGCACGACGCCGCGTCCGCCGTCCACCTCGCTGTATACCGCGCTCATGCGATAGACAATCGTGGTCGATCCCGAGTCGGCCGCCAGACGAGTTCTGAATGTGCCGTCCTTGTTCGGCTTGATTTCTTCGGCACGCAAAAAATTGCCGTCGGAGCCGCGCCGGCGCAAGAGAAAAGATTCAAGATCGCCCGGCACATCGATGCGCGCCAGACTGATACTGAGTCTGATCGTATCGCCAATTCCGGCCGCACCGAGCGGCAGACGTGCGTCGAGCATGCGATAACCGGCCGCACCGGCAAAGAGCGTCACAAAACCGGGCTCATCCGAGTGCAGCGCAAAATGGCCGTCGGCCGCGACCCGTTCACGGATTGCGGCGTCCTGCAGGGCTCCCCTGGACAGGTAGACATGCGCAAATGCCGGGGGCTTGCCGTCGGCGCCGAGCACCTGGCCCTCAATCACGTAGGCCGATGCCGGAAGCGCATAACTGCACAGCACTGCGACGGTCAGCGCCACAGCCTGGAAAAAACGTGTCATAAAACTGGATATCTGCATGGTTTCCGGAAATTGTCCCTGGAACGCGCAAAATTACGCACAAAACTTCGGACGTACGGCACGCCGCTTTCGTGAGCACGGCGGCGGCGGCTCCCATAGCGGCAGGCCATTCGGCGATTTTTTCGTATTTTGGCGCGTGGAGCGTTCTCCCCCGAATTACAGCTCGACTTTTTGCACAATCAGAAATGAATGATTTCCATGGAATACTCGACAATTCTAGTTGAACGCGCCGACAATTTCGCTCGCATTACGCTCAACCGCCCGGACAAATTAAACGCATTGAATCGTCAGCTGCTGACTGAATTGGATCACGCCCTCGACGCACTGGCACAGGATAGTTCAATTGCTGCATTGATTATCACAGGCAGCGGTGAAAAGGCTTTTGCCGCCGGCGCCGACATCTCGGAATTAAAAGCTTGTTTTAATCCGGACGACGCCCAACCCGGCCGCAGCTTCGCCGAGTTCGGCCAGAGTGTGTTTAACAAAATTGAAAACTTCGGCAAGCCGGTGATCGCCGCCGTTAATGGTTTTGCGCTTGGCGGCGGCTGTGAACTCGCCCTCGCCTGTCACCTGCGCTTTGCTTCGGACAACGCAAAATTCGGACAGCCCGAAGTCAACCTCGGCATCATCCCGGGATATGGCGGCACGCAGCGTTTAACACATATTGTTGGTCGAGGACGCGCCGTCGAACTGATTCTGACCGGTGCATTGGTCGGCGCTCGCGACGCCGAACAGATGGGACTTGTTAACGACGTTGTGGACTTCAACCACCTGCAGGAGCGCGCCGAAGAATTTGTAAGCACTGTGGCTTCCAAAGGCCAGGAAGCCGTTTCGGCTTCTTTAAAGGCCATTTTGTTTGCCGCCGATGCCACAGCCGAGAGCGGGTTGGCGAAAGAAGCCGAGCTGTTCGGTCAAACGTGCACCAGCGACAACTTCCGCGAAGGCACGGCGGCATTCCTCGAGAAGCGCAAAGCGAATTTCACCCGCAGTTGAGGCGCAATTGAACACAGCCGCTCGCATTACCGGAATTCTTTACAACGCCGTACTTAAACCATTGATGAGTGCGGCGTTTTTTATTGGCGCTCTGCTTAACAAAAAGTTCGCACTGCGCGCTGCAGGCGTTAAACAATCGCGCAACACGCTGAAAAATCTGCCGCCCAAACGCGGCAAGCGCCTGTGGTTCCACGCCGCTTCCATGGGCGAGTTTGAGCAGGCCAAACCGGTTATCGAATACATCCGCCGCACGCAGCCGGACGTCGAAATTCTGGCTTCGTTCTTCAGCGTATCGGGCTACGAAAATCAGAAAAACTACGAGGGCGCACACTGGAAAGTCTACATACCGATCGACACGCGTAGCGAGGCACGCCGCTTTGTTGATAGCATCCAGGCCGACGCCGCCGTATTTGTGCGCTACGACATCTGGTTTAATCACCTGAACGAACTGCGCCGGCGCAACATCCCGGCTTATTTAATCTGCGCCACGGTCAACCAGCAGTCCTGGCTCTACCACGCGCCATTCATCCCTTTCACCCGCGCCGCTTACGATTGTTTTACAACGGTCTTTGCGCTGGATCAGAATGAAGCCGACCTGTTTAACAAACTGCATCTCGGTCAGAATGTCGTTGTCAGCGGCGACACGCGCATGGATCGCATTGTCGCGGCGGTTGAGCACTCGCGTCACACTCCGGCGCTTCCGGCTGAGGTGTTGGACTCCAAACGTTTGTATTTGGCGCTGGGCTCGTCCTGGCCGGTGGAGGAACAATTGCTGGCGCAGGCCGTCGGCCTGCTCGACCGGCAGGTGAGGCAAACCCTCGGTCTGATCATCGTACCGCACGAACCCACGCCGGATCACGTCCGCACATTGCGGGAGCAGTATCCGCTAGCGCGTCTGTACAGCGAGTTAAACAACGGCACCGCGGCGGCGCACATTCACAACACCTCCGAACCGCTGTCAACCACTTCGGACGACGAGGTTCCGGTCATCATCATCGACACGGTGGGTTTGTTGCTGCGCGTTTATGCCCAGGCTGCCTTGGCTTTTGTCGGCGGCGGTTTCGGCGCCGGTGTCCACAGCGTTACGGAACCGGCAGGACACGCCCTGCCCATCTGCTGCGGCCCGGACATCGACCGCGCGCGCGCAGCCCAGGAGCTGCAGGCGGCAGGCGGACTGCAAGTCATCGAGTCGGCGCAAAGTCTGGCGCAGTGGCTCAGTGAGATGTTGTTGAACAGTGAGAAGCGCGCGCGCCAGGGAGAAGTAGCGGAGATGTATGTAAAGGAGCGGACGGGATTTAGTGAGGAGATTGGGGAGAGGGTGGTGAGTTAACTCCCCCATCTTTCCGTATATTCCCCCTCACACTCTTCGGGGAATTCTCATGCGCTCGCTCCTGATCACGCTCTGCCTCACAACCGCTCTGCTAACTTCGGCCTGCGACTCGTCAGACGAACCAGCTTCCCAGGCCAAAGGCAGCGACAATTCAAATTTGAATACTCTGCGGACATTCGCCGCTGATCCAGACGACGACTCTACGCCCTTCTGCATTCACACCGTCGGCACCCGTACCGACGACATCTTCAACCCGCCCACGGCGCCGCAAAACATCTGGCCCTATAACGGCATGCCCGAGTCCGCCCGCAAACGCAGCTGGATGAAACGCAAACCGCTCAACTTCGACAAAACCTCAAGTTTCGATTCCCTGAGATTTACGACCCTCGCCGAGTTCGCAGGCGCCGTATTTGAAGACAGCGCCATGTTTAACAAAGTTGTTTTTGAGCAGCGCGCCGACTTCCGCTATGCCTGGTTTAAAGGGCCGCTCAACTGCGTCGATGCCGAGTTCCGCGACGTCGTCGACTTCGAAGCCGCTCAGTTTGACGTCTCCGCCGCGTTTAACCATGCCGTGTTTCACGTTAAACCCAACTTCGACTGGACCACCCTGCCGCCGGTTCTCGACTTCGAGCACGTTGAGTTTAAACGAGAACTCGACCTGCGCCTCGCCGATTTTCAATATGTCGATACAATCTACCTCGAAGCCTTCGACATCGAAACCGGCAAACTGCTTGTGGAATGGGACCAACTCGGCCGGCACAACGGTAAATTCAGAATTCACGTGCGCGAGGATTCCATTTACAACGAACTTGGTCCCAACAGCCGCGACAAGTTCGACCGCCTGCAGAATATCTACCTCGGCATTCGCAACAACTTCCTGGCCCAGGACGACGGCAAAAGTGCGGCGGACGATGTCATGTACGAATTGGCACTTCGCCAAAACGATTTGCTCGGCGGCTTTTGGTTAACACTTTACGGCGCATTTTTTGGCTACGGTTACCAGCCCTGGCGTTTTCTGCTTTACGTGGTTCTGCCCATCATCCTGATCTCCAGCGTCTTCTGGTACAGCGCCTATTACCGTGAAATCGGCCCAAAGGTGCTCGACAACTTCAACGAACTCATTGCCGACGATGTTAACACAGCAGATAAATCCCGACACAAATCCCGCTTGACAAATACTGTCTGGCAACTGCCGGATGCCGCTGTTCGCGCTGCTGTTCCAACTCTGGCGCGCATCTGGCATGTACTCTTTTTCAGCACCTCCGTTCTCCTCGGCGTTAAATTCAGCCGCGACTGGCTCTCCGTCGACAACGACAAATTCAACTACTGGGTGACGTTCCAATGGCTGCTGGGCGTGGGACTCTACGTCTCTTTTGCACTTCTCGTTAAAGGCTCCAAATTTGAATTTGTTAAAGACTTGCTCGGCTTTTAACACAGGCCAACTCCAGACCGCTTCGCCTCCTCTATTCATTCGGCGGCTTGCTTTTTCCTCTTGCTCGTCAGCGGGCGGCATGTTCCCGGCAATCGGTTGCCACTGAGTCCTTCAGCTTGAAACGCGCACAGTCTTATCGCGTGAGCGATCATCCATTTTCAGCGCAATCACACGAGATGTTATGTTACGAAATGGTAGCTGTGAGCCCTTAGGCCTGTGAGCCGTTTTTGGCTTTGATATCACCATGTTTTTCGTGGACTCCATCCGTATTGTTATCTAACAGAAAAGTAGCTGTGAGCCCTTAGGGCTCACAGCTCAATCGACCAATCTCCGTGTCGAGCCTCCGCACCAAACAACAACGGCGATGCCGTCTCACAGACAGCATCGCCGTTCAGTTTTAAATCGGCCCCAAAACCTCTGGTCTTACTCGATAATCAAACGCGCCGACTGTGTCGCCGTGGCCGTGCTGAAGCGCAGAAAGTACGCACCGCGCGCCGGACGCTCGCTCAGAACCAGGCTGTGCTCGCCCGCCAGTGCGTTGTTTAACTCGCGCCGCAGAATCGGACGCCCGCTCATGTCAACACATTCAACCGTCAACGTCGACAGCATTTCATCGCTGTTTAAACGAAATGCGATTTCATTGCCGATCTGATGCAAACCCGTGACTTCCCACTCCGCATTCGCGGCTGCAATATCCGCCACGCTGACAGCCGTCTCATCGTAGGGCACAACGATGCTGCTGTTGACGTCCACGTTATCCAGCGTGCGCCGTGCGCCGTTTGAATAGGTAATCTCAACGCCGTCAATAAACTCCGTCTCGCCCAAGCCAAAGTGAATGTCGCTGGAGTTCTGTGTGGCCGTCGCCCCGGTGCCCGCGCCCTGCAAATCGCGATACCATTGTTTATCGCCCGCGCGGACGACAACACGCGTTCCATAAGCGCCGCTGTTAACAGCATCCTCCGGGCTGCCCTGCAGGCGCAGTTTGAGCCAGTTGCCGTGTTTTTCCACGTCATTGCGGAACAGTTTAACGCCGTCATTGCGCGCCGAAGCCGCAATGATATCCATGTCCCCGTCGTTGTCGTAGTCGATGCGCGCCGCCGTCCATGCGCCGTGCACCAGACAACCCAGCTCCCAGGTCTGATCGTCAAAGATGTAGTCCGGTGCGCCGCCGTTTAAGTACATGCGCGAATAACGCATCGGCTCGCCGCCCTCGCCGGAGTTGACATATGCCAGTTGACAATGAAACAGATCCTGGTTGCCGTCCAGATCGAGGTCCAACGTCAGCACACCAGCGTTTAACTCGAAAAACTTGATGCCGGCCTCTTGATGCACTTCCTCGAACGTCGGGTTTGGCCCGCCGCTGCTGCGGTACAAAAGCGAAGGATTCGAGACCTGGCCGCGCCAGTCGGGATGCCCCAGATTGCCGACAAACAAATCAACCGCGCCGTCGTTGTTGTAGTCCGCCCATTCACATCCGATACCATGCCCAAAATAGCGCGAGTCCGCCGTCGGCAGACCGTGCAAACCATATTCGCGCGCCACTTCCGTGAACGTGCCGTCGGCGTTGTTGCGATAAAGAAAGTCCGGCTCCAGTCGATAGTTCGCAACAAAAATGTCCGTCCAGCCATCATTGTTGAAGTCGCAGGCGGTGGCACCCCAACAGTCCACGCCGCCGGGTTCTCCGGCAGCAATGCCGGCAGACTGCGTCACGTTAACAAAGGTGCCGTCGCCCTCATTGCGCCACAGACGGTCCTGATAATACACTTCCTGGTTGTTGTCATTCGTGCGACGGCCGTTTGCTATATACAAATCCAGGTCGCCGTCGTTGTCCATGTCGAAAAAAATCGGCGTGACAGTCGGCGCTTCATTGCTGATGCCGCTTGCACTTAACACGTCCGTGAAAACGCCGCCGTCGTTGCGGTACAAAAAGTCTTCGTTCTGTCCGCCGCGTGCGCCGTAGGCGTCCAGATCGCCGTCGTTGTCGTAGTCCGCCCAGACGACCGCACTGGCCGTGATGTTTAACTCGTCGCTCACATTGGCGAAAGTGCCGTCCTGGTTGTTGCGGAAGATACGCGATCCAAAGGTCAGGTCATCCCAGCCGTCGTTGTTGAAGTCAGCCACGCTCACACGCGCCGAACGCAGGTCCGCGTTGTCGGGCAGTGTTAAACCCGCTTCGCGCGCAACATCGGTCAAGGTGGAAGCCGGTGGATCTGCCGAGCCCTGGCCCTCCGGATTGTCGTATTCAACAATCAATTCAACAATGTAATCCCCGGCGGCAAGTGCGTACACGCCGGGAAAACCCAGATTGTTGTTTGTCGTCGGATCGTAGACAAACGACCCCGCACGCGGCCCGGCCACCTGATTGTTATCTACGCCGAACCACGGCCCATTTTGTTTAACATAGTGTTGCGCAATAAAACGTTCGTAGCCGTCCAGATGCAGATTAAACTCGCGCAGGTCAATCACGTAAGTCGCCGGCGTGCCCTGGTAGTCAATTAAGAATGGACCGATCAGCGAATTGTAGGAATGCACAAACAAGGTCGGCGGAATTGCGCCTTCGGAAGGATCGCCGACAATCCAGACCGTATCGAGCCCGGCCTGATTGCCGTCCATAAACATCCGCAACTCCAGCACACGGCAGGGCCCGCTGGGCTCAAACACCACGGACTCTTCTATGTCGGCGCGCGAGTGGTGCCCGCCATACTGCCCGTTGTGGCGCTGCAGGGTGACTTCCTGGGCCTGCAGCGAAATCGCAAAAGCGCTCAAAACCACACAAAGAAGCGAAAATCGCATAACAACTCCTGTATCTCGGTCCGGGTTTGCATACAGATTCAAACCCATAATATAGTCAATACAGGAATCTGGTCAAGTTTTCAGAGGTCTCCGGTTCGGCCGCTCCCCGGACGTCTCAACATCTACACCTTCACTCGGCAGCCTTGTCGACAAATTGTCTCCCATATAAAAAGCGGCGCCCGTAATCACTTATAAAGTCTTCCCAATCGCTGATCGGCACTTCAACAACAAAATCGCCGACTGCGTCCAGTGCGCGCATGGCGTGATTTGAACAGCGCGGCACCGTTATGCGAAAGGAATCTGACAAAACCGCAAACTGCATCCCGGCGTAGTTGACATATTCAGCCGAGCTTAAACATCCCTCATACATTTCAAGAGCGAGTTGGTAGTTTTCCAGCGTCTCAAACTCGTCTGTTCGTTGATCCGCGCTGAGCGTTTTCAGCCGATTCAGTTCCTGCTGAATCGTTTGTTGAACTTCGGCCTCGACAACTCTAAGCAGCCTGGCATTACCATCAAATTTGAGGAAGGTCGGCGCCGGCAGCCATTCGCCGGTTTCAAGCAGAAAGTTAAACGTTCTCTCCCAATACTCACAATACGCACCGCAGCCTTCTGCTACAATCGTCACCGACAGGCCAAATTCATTAAAGCGCTCAATTCGATAGTTAACATTGGCCAACGTGGGGATGGGGAAGTCTTCGGTGGCACGCACCTTTTCAAACAGACTCTCCTCTACGTCGTCCGGCTTAACCGACAACACCGCTTCGGTGAGCTGCGAATTAACATAACTGGTAGCCTTGGACTCCCCGCCACGCAACAGGGGGAAACGATAATAACTACCTGCGTCGGTCGAATCGCCTTCGGTCACGGCTACGATTCTGAGACTTTCCGGGGTTGTACACGCCACCGCACTCAGCAGCAACGCCAAGGCCGAACTGCGGGCCAGGCATCTCCAATTTGTTGACATCTTTTCTTCCTGGTTGAGAAAACATCGCTGCCGGGAAGTGCAATCGTTTACTGCGATCTGATCAGAGCCCTGACGGTCTCTTCTTTCAATCCGCTTTTGTTAACCTTCGGGTTTGAAGCCTCAAACCACCGAAGCTCAGGTCTTTTTGTCATCGCGCCGCGAGCCACCGCGCTCAAAGCAGGTTATCAGTGTTTAACCACCAGGCGTGAAACCGCCGCACCCTGCCCGCGAATCGTAAGCACATAAGCACCCGCCGACAATCGTGCCGTGCCCAGCTCCAGGTCCGGCGCGCCGGCGCGCCACTGCGCGCGCAAAACAACCCGTCCGGGCAGGTCGCGCAACTCCACCTCCAGAGTCCGCAGCGGGCCGCCTGGCAAGTTAAAGCGCAGCGTTGAGCTAAACGGATTCGGGCCAAAAGTCAACGAGGGAAAAACATCTTCCAGTTTCACATCATCAATCACCGGCGGCCAGGTAAAAGGCTCCGAACTTGAGGAGCAGCCAAATTCATCGGCTACGATTAACACGTACACGCCGTCTTCGTCGGGTGTGACGTTCGGCGTCTGGCGTGCGTCGGCATACAGCTCGTCGTTTAACAGCCAGAGCGCCGCAGCGACGTCCGACTCGCGTATTCCGATTAAACTGTCGTTGCGCACCTCTATACGCGGCTGCTCCGGCGGATCAACCACCTGCACAAAAACGCTGTCGCGCACGCTGCAGCCCTCGGAACTCGTGGCCGTGGCGTACAACATCGCACTTTCAGTCATTGCCACGCGGACCTGCGCGCCGACGGGATTTTCAAATGCCGCCGTGGGAGACCAAAAGACCTGCGCTTCGCCCGCCTGAGCCGTCAGTTCCAATTCGCCGTCGCGGCAGAGTACCGTGTCGTTCGGCATTGTTAACTGCGGCGGCTGCGCTTCCGTCACCACAATACTTCGCGTGCCGCTGCAGCCGTTGTTTTCCGTGACGCTGACGTTGTATTCCCCGGCTGCGTTTATCTCGATAAATGATGTATTCTCACCTGTATTCCACAGGTAACTGTTGAATTCGCCGTCGACGCTGAGTGTTAAAGTTTCGCCTACACAAAGCAGCGTGCCGCCCTCGATGTTAAACTGCGGCTCACTTTTAATGGTGATCGACTCCGGTAGTTCGTTGATCGATACCGGCAGCGAGCTGACAACGCGCAGTTTATAGAGATTTGACGGCGCAAGTCCTTCCGGCAACTGCACGACCACATCGTCGGCGCAACTACCGGGAAAGCTGTTTAACTGCGTCAAATTTGCAAAGTCGCCGGAGGGGTCTGAGAGCTGGACAAAAAAACTGTTTTGCGGATCAAATTCGCCGCGCGTGCCGAGCGGCAAGGTGAATTCACCTCCGGCACAGAAATCAAAACGCTCCGGCCGGCCGAGCAACACGCGCTCGTCGGGATCGAGCAGCGCCACACCACCGTTATATGCCGCCCAAACCCGCCGCTCACCGTCAAGTGTCAAACCAAAAACCTGGCCGTCCGGGAGTCCTTCCGCCTGCGGGGCGAGCGTCTCCCACTCTTCGTCGTACATCATCGAGATTCCGGCCGCGCGTGTAGCCAGCCACAACCCGCCGCACTTGTTTAATGCAATGTCGTTAATCCAGTTGTGCGCCAGACCCGAATTTTGCGAATTAAACACGGCCCAGGCGCCATTGTCGAAGTGCGCCAGGCCCGCGCCCCAGGCGCCGATGTACACTTCGTTGGCTGAAACGGGATGCAGCGCAAAGACGATGTTGGACGGCAGCGGTGAATTCGATTCGTTTAACACGAGCCATTCGCCCTGATTGTAACGCGCGACGCCGCCGCCTTCGGTGCCGCACCAGACGATGTTGTCCGAAACGCGTTCGACCGTCTGCACATTGTCGGAAGGCAGATCGGAGTTGGCGACGTTAAACACGGTCCAGCCGTCCGGACCAAAACGCGCCAGACCTGCGGCGGTGGCCGCCCAGATTCCGCCGTCGCGCGCCTGGGCCAACGAACGAACAAAGTTGTGCGGCAGATCGGAATTGGCGGTCGTCCAGACCTGTTCCTCGTCGGTGTTTACCTGCAGCGCAAACAGTCCTTTGCTGGTGGCGGCCCAGACCACGCCAAAGGCGGCGTGCAGGTCGCGAACGTCGTTGGAGGGAATGTCGCTGTTGTCCGTGTTCCACACGCGCCACTGATCGGCGGCAAACGACACAAGACCTTCGTCGCTTGCAATCCAGACGACGCCGTCTGCATCGATTGACACTTCGCGCGCCAGGCTGCCGGGGAACTCCGAGTTGGCGGAATTGTAGATGGTCCATTCATCGGCTGCGGCAGCCGTCGAAAACAAGAAAATCAAGCCAAGGAAAACCACGCCGAAGCGGAGATTCGGAAGATACATGAGGCAACCAGGCAGTTTTTCAGGAAATCAGATCGTGGGCGGCGCGCAGGGCCTCGTCCCCGTTTTCGGCCGGCACCGCGGCCAATATGGAAATATTTCCGACGTGATGCTGCACAAAAAGCGCCTCGAAGGGCTGGAGAACCTGCGCCAGACGCGCCACCACCGCGGCTCCGTCCGCCCCCGCCACACGCGGACCGACAGCACAGAGCACGGCCGCTTCGGAGATATCGACCTCGGCAAATTCGCGGAACTCGCGCGCAAGATTTGCGGCTGCATCGGGGTCCTCCAGGCAGAGAACATAGTGGTGCTCGCTGCCCTGCGCCGCCAGCGCTTCGATTCCGAGGTTGACCAGGGCATTGTAGACGCCCGCCAGGAATCGCGAGGTACGGTTGGCCGAGCGCATCGCAAAGCTCAATAAAATCATACGTTTACGGATGGCGACCGCGCGAATGCCGTCGACGTCCGGCAGTGCATTGGGCACCAGCAACGTGCCCTCGTGTTCCGCGTCAAATGTGTTGCGCACGCGCACGGGAATGGCATCGGCCACGGCGGGACGGATCGTATCCGGGTGCAGCACGCGCGCGCCGAAGTAGGCCAGCTCCCCCACCTCGTCAAAAGTGATGCGCGCAATGGTTCGCGCATTCGGCGCCAGACGCGGATCCGTCGTGTAGACGCCGCTGACGTCCGTCCAGATCTGGATTTCGTCCACGCCGAGGGCCGCGCCGAAAATGGCGGCCGAAAGATCGCCGCCGCCGCGGCCATTTGTGGTCGTGACGTTTTTGGCGTCCGCGCCGATAAATCCCTGTGTGACGACCAGGCAAGCGCGTTCCAGCAGCGGTTGGATCGTTTTTTTGCAGCGTTTGCGCGTTTCGGTCATGTCCGCCGCGGCGCTGAGGTAGACGCTGTCGGTCAGCATCAGCTCGCGCGCGTCGAGCAGTTGGGAGTCGCGCCCGGCCGCGCGGAAACCGGCGGCAACGATGAGCGTCGAGAGGCGCTCGCCGAACGAGAGAATGGCGGCGCGCGAACGCGGGGTACACTCGCGCAGGAGCACGACGCCTTCGGCCAGTCGTTTCAACTCGGCGCTGAGCTCTTCGATCTGCGCGGCGGTCTCGCGGCGCAGCGATTCATCGGCTTCAAGCAGCAACTCGGCGGCGGCTTCCTGGTGACGCGCACGCAGCGAGTCGGTCAGTTGCACAACCGTGGTCTCGTCGGCTCGCATTGCGGCATCGGCGACTTCAATCAAAATGTTGGTCACGCCGGCGCAGGCCGAACAGACCACCAGCGGTTTCAGGTCGGCATGCCGCAGGACAATGTCGATCACTCTGCGCATCGCCGCGCCGTCGGCGACGCTTGTGCCGCCGAACTTCATCACGATCATTTTTCGGGTTCCAGGAATTCGGAGAGTTCGTCGCGGGTGGCGGAGTACTGCATGATGCCGCCCTCGACCAATTCGTAGATGACGCGTTTGACCTGACCGGGCGACAAATTGTAGCCGTAGGCAAAACGCCAGATGTCGATCGGCGCGCGGCGCAGTTCCAGCACAAAGGCCTCGGCAAAAGAAATCTGTTTGCCGTCGTCGAGCTTCTGGTTGAGCGCGTCGATGTAGGGTTTGGCTTCTTCGTGCAGGATGTGTTTGTGCGTAAAGTAGAAGTTGGGCTGCGTCTCCAGATCGCAGATCGGGAAGCCACGATCGGGCACCACCTGGTCCCGCAGCATGGCCATGCCGACGACGTAGGGCTCCAGATTGGGCGTATTTTCATCCTCTTCCATGCCCCAGAGGTCCTGCCAGACTTCGGGATCGACCTCGCGCAGCCATTCAAAAAAAGCGATGTCGGCAGGCGGCAGGCGGTAAAAAGTCGATGCGCCCAGTTGTTCCGCCAGCATCTCGGCCTGTTCGGCGCTGATAGCCGCGATTTCCGCGTCGCTGAACTCGACGGGACCGTCGCCGCGGCGCGCTTCAATCATACTGAGTAATTCTGCGTTTTCCATACGCGCTGTTGACGAACGGCGCGGGGCTTTCGCGTAGAGCGCTCAGGGCGCGGAGCGTGGATTTGCGGCTGAAGGCAGGCACGGCGCGGCGCGGGGCGGGTGCTGAAGGCGGCTAAAATGCGTTAAAATCACTAACTTGGCGGATTGGAATGATGGTCCGGTCTGTGGTTTCAGGCCGGGAGACTACGTAAAAATACGTACGAGCTGTGAGCCCTTAGGGCTCACAGCTCAATTTTTTGAGTGCCGCGGCGCTTCAATCAGAAATCATTACGTCAGGCAATGCGCAAAAGACTGGTTATCGTCGGCCCGGCATGGCCCTATCGCGGCGGCCCGCCGACCTACGTCGGTTATCTCTACGAATCGCTGTCGCGCGATTACGACGTGAAGGTTGTTAACTTTTCGCGGCTGTATCCGGATTTTCTTTTTCCGGGCACAACCCAGTACGACGAAAGTCGCGACCTGAAAAAACACACACCGAGCGAACGCGTTATCGACTCGATCAACCCGCTGAGCTGGGCGCGCGCCGCAAACGAAGTGCTTGACTTTAAACCGGATCTGGTGATCGTCGACTGGTACAACCCCTTTTTCGGCCCCTGCCTCTACGACATCACGCGCCGCGTTAAACGGAATTCAAATGCGCGGATTGTGTTTATCACCGAGAACGTCATCTCTCACGAAGCGCGGCTGGTGGATGCAATGTTAACACGCTTGGGGCTGCGGCACGCGGACGCCTTCATTGCCCTGGCGGACAAGGTGGCGCAGGAGCTGGCGCGCTTTGCGGACGGGCGCGGGGTTTACCGTTCGGAGCTGCCGATCTTTGATTTATTCGCCGCCAAACAGTTTAACAAAGATGATGAGCGACGGCGGCTGGGCTACACGGCCGAAGACAGGGTCATTCTTTTTTTCGGCTACGTGCGCGAATACAAAGGGCTGGATGTTTTACTGCGCGCCATGCCGACGATCCTGCAAGCGGATTCAAACGTTAAACTTCTGGTTGCCGGTGAGTTTTATCAAAAAGAATCGATGTACCGCAATCTGATCGCCGAGCTGGACTTAAACAGTGCGGTACAGGTGTACAACAAGTTTATTCCGAACGAGGACGTGGGGCGTTTCTACGCGCTGAGCGACTTTGTTGCGCTACCCTATAAAAGCGCGACGCAGAGCGGCATTTTAACGGTGGCTTACTCTTTTAAAAGGCCGGTTCTGGTCACCGACGTGGGCGGACTCGCCGAGTTTGTAGAGTGCGGCAGGACGGGACTGGTGGTTCCGCCGAACGAACCGGCGGCGCTGGCGCAGGGCGCGCTGGACATGTTCAGTTTGCTGGAACGACAGCCGGTGGACAAAAACATTGAAGACTGGATGGAGCGTTCGACATTCGGCGACATCAACAGGGTGATTGACGGAATACTTCAGGATTTTGACGCGGAGGTCTGAGCGCGGTCCAGAAGACCTGCCAATTGACGGGCGGACTCGCGGCGTTCGTAGCGCGTAATTTCCGACTCGATGCCGTGGTACATATTCTCACCGGCTTTCCACTGCGTGTACAACTCCAGAAATATCTGTTTAATACCGGCTATATCACTTTGGTGGGCGGAGCGGCCCGCGCGGGTTTCGTTTAATAATTGGGCGATAGCACTGTTGTCGGGCGCAACGGCGAGCACGGGGCGGCGCACACCGATGTACTCATAGACTTTGCCCGGCACGATGGCTTCGCTCTCTTTGGCTTCGTCGACGACGAGCAGAAGCGCTTCACTCTGCATCAGGAATGCAATGCTTTCGGCGTGCGGCACATAGCCAATCTGTTCGATACTCTCGTTGAAAGACGCGCTGTTAAACATCTCTTTTACTTCATCACCGAAGCGGCCGACAAAACGCAGATGCAGGTCGTTCGGATCGACGTTGCCTTCGTCGATCAATTCCTGCAAAGCATCAAAAAGACTGCGCGGATTGCGGCGGCCGTACATCGAGCCGGTGTAGGTCAATACAAAACGCTCGGAGCGGACGTAGACGACATCGGGAAAATCTGAAGAGTCATAGCCGTTGGGCACGTGAATAAACTTGTCTGCGGGCAGATGTGGGTATTTGCGGAGGGCGTCCTGTTTAATTCCCTCCCAGGCGCATTCAACAAAGTCGGCATCGCGCAATACGCGATGTTCCATCATTCGGTCGATCTTTGCGGGCAACCACCAGCGTTCAGGCGTCGTCAGGAAGTCGGTCCAGGGATCGCGCAATCCGGCGACCCAGGGCAGTCCGGCCGCGCGGTGCAGTCTGCGGCCGATAAGCGAGGCGGTGTACGGGGGCGAGGAGCTGTACACGGCCTGAATGTTAAACTGTTTAATCAGCTTGCGGCCGGCGGGCACTGCCGTCCGCAACCAGGCTACGCGGGCATCGGGTATAAAAAAGGTGGCGCGCACCCATTCAGCAATGCGCTCTTTCAAGGAGCGACGCTGATCTTCTTTTTTGATAACGTTAACATCGATGGGCGTGGAGGCGTCGCGCCCCATAAAGCGGCGATAGGCCGCATAGGGCTCAAAAATCTGCACGCGTTCAACGTGAACGTCGGAGGGTATTTTGTTCAACAACGATTCGTCGCGAGCGGGAAAGTCGCCATTGCTCACCGTCAGTACAACCGGCATCCAGCCAAATTCACGCAGATACTGGATGTGTTTAAGAACGCGTTGCACTCCCGGCCCGCCGGAGGGCGGAAAGTAATATGCAATGACGAGGACGTACTTCATACAAATGCGGCGGGCGCACGATTACTTCTCAACCGGCGCTTTCAACAGTCGGGCCACGGCGGAATGAACGTCGTCAACGTCCAGGTGTTCCATACAGCTGTACTCCGTATTTGAACAGGAGGGCTGGAAGAAACACTGGCACTTCTGACGCGGCATCAGGATTTCGCCGCGGTTGTAGAGCTCAAATTCGTGCGGATTAAAGATGTTGACAAACAGGACGAGCGGTTTCTTCAGGCCGATAGCCACATGCATGGCCATGGTGACGCCCGTCACAACGGCGTCGCATTGATCGACGAGCGAGATGAATTCCTTGAGCGAAAAGTGCCCGGGATACCACGCCCCGGTGCGTTCGGCCAGACGCGTGTTTTTCTCGTGCTCCTGTTCACCGCCGAGAAGGAGCGGAAATACACCGTCATCCAGCAGGCGATCGATCAGTTTTTCCCAGCGTTTTTCCGACCAGAGGCGCGAAATCCAACGGCCGCCGCAGCCGGTGTTCAAACCGACGATTGGTTTGCCGTTGGAGGGAATGTGCCAATTGAAGGAGGAGTCGACGTCCAGGATATATTCTTCACCGCGGAAGTTCCAGCCGCAGATCTCGAAGATCTCGCGCGGATAGGACTTGGTGTTATTCTGGTTGACGTCGTCGAACAGGCCGGTAATAAACTTGTGACGCGCATTTTCATCCACTGGCGCGGGCTTGCCGTCCTTGAGGATAAATCCGCGTTTTTCACGGGAGCGCACGAGCGATGCGATGGCGCATGCTTCGGCGTCTTTGTCGAGATTAATGAGCATGTCGAAGTCGGTCGCCTGTGCCAGCAGGGTGGATTCGAGGGTAAACGGCAGCGGACGATGAACGGCCGCGGGCAGGACTTCGGGATAGCGTGTCAGCCACCAGATGGCGGCCTGCGGGAATTGTTTGCGAATGCGCCGCACGAGGGGCGTTGTCCGTATGACATCGCCGATGGCGCCGAGTTTGACGATCAGGATTTTACGAGTCTGCGGGCTGTAGAAGGAGCAATCCCGGCAGTGCGCGCCGTGTTTTTTGTGAGGGACGCAGGGAACGTCTCCACGAAAATGCGCGCAGTCCGGATGCACGACAAACGAGTTATTCCGCATAGAGATGTAGTCAACCCTTAAATTGAATGAACAAGGCAAAAAACGCGTGCGTCAGGTGCGCAGGACGGAGAGTTGCCGTTCGGCAGAATCCACGCACCAGAACACATCGCAATGTGTAGCCTTGTTTTTCATACAGTTATCCCGCGTTGATGTAAGATTGCCAGACTTGTAGAAATGTAGCAAGTGTCGTAAGCGGGTTCCCGTGAGTTGTACGCAGTTAGAAGGTTGATTTGACGTGCGGGCGGAGTATACTACGCCCAAGGAAAGCAAGCAATATACAAATTTGTCCCCACTATGGACAAAGTTTCAGATGATCGGAGTTTCGCTTGCTCGGCCTTGCGGCGCCTCGCCTGTTGTTTGTGCAGGGCGACAATCTATCAAGGCCGACGCAATAATACAACAGCCGGATGCTAAAATGTCGGCTGTGGCACGACCTCAGAGCTGGTACATCACGGTAATCGAGAACAGGATCGTACCGATCAGCGTCTCTTTGGCGCTTTCCGTAAAGTCTTCGTGCGTAAAGAGAGGTCCGCGCGCTTCCTCCAGACCGAACATGTTGATGCCGGAATAGGCCAGGCTGACATCAACATAAAATTCATCCTCAAACTGCCCTATGACGCCGAAGCGCAGGGCCGGTCCCATACGCCAGACGTCGCCCTTGCCTTTTGATCCGCCGCCGGTCAGTGTATCGCGATCGCTGGTGCTGACGAGCGCAAATCGATAATCTTCGTTGATCAGTGCCGAGGCGCGGAATTCCAGGCCGGCATACGCGCGCGCAATCCGATTAAAGTCAATGAATTCATATTGATAGCCGAACGCCACGGCAAAAATATCGCGCTCGTGATTGACGAGCAGGTTGGCGGCCGGAAAGGGGATTCGTTCGCGGCCGCGCAAAAAGTAGTAGTCCATGTTGACGACGGCTATATGCTCGTAGTTTTCCCCGAGGGCAAATCGCGCACGACCGCCGATACCGGGCTGCTGACCGTTGAAACCGGCGCCCAGCTGCGAGACGTTTTCACGCGTGGGACCGGCTCCGTTCACCCAGAACGTTGACAGCCCCAGTCCCAGCTTTGTGTCGATGTCCAGCTGTGCATCCGCACCCGTTGGCAAACAAAAGAAAAAAGCCAGTGCAAGAAGGGCCGCAGTTCGCGCCAGTCCGGAAACCGACGAGTGGAATGCAGGCCGCCTGGTAAACAATGCCGTCATCTGACAGATCCTTGATGTTTTGGCGCAGGTCGGAACGATGTGCGCGGCTCAGGATTCTTCCCTGATGGAATATTGATCGTTGTTGATCGAATTGCGAACCATGAGTTCGCTGATCAATCCCATGGAAACGAGCTGAATACCAACAATGATGAGCAACACGCCGAACAGGGCGAGCGGTCGATTGCTGAAGTAGGTATTGCCCAGGTACCATTCGATTGAAAGATAGAGGTTGATGCCGAAGCCGGCGAGCCCGAAGAGAGACCCGACCGTGCCAAAGAGATGTAACGGACGCTTGAGATAGCGCGTTGTCACCAACACGGTCATCAGATCCAGGTAACCTTTTACAAGGCGGCTGAGCCCGAATTTTGAGACGCCGAAACGGCGCGGATGATGCCGCACGGGCATTTCAGTCACGCGAAAACCCTGCCAGTGCGCAAGGGCCGGCAGGTAGCGATGCATTTCTCCGTAGACCTTGAGTTCTTTTACGACTTCGCGGCGGTACATTTTAAAGCCGCAGTTAAAGTCGTGCAGGCGGATGCCGCTTGCGGCCGAGGTCACGGCGTTGAACAGGCGCGACGGCATTGTTTTATGCCAGGGGTCGTGCCGTTTCTTTTTCCAGCCGGAAACGAGGTCGTAGCCTTCCCGCAGTATTTCCAGCATGCGTGGAATTTCATCTGGGTCGTCCTGCAGATCGGCGTCCATCGTCACCACGATCGGCGCGCGTACGCGCTCAAATCCAACGGAAAGCGCCGCCGACTTTCCGTAGTTGCGGCGGAATCGGATGATACGGATGCGGGGATCCTGCTGTTGGTGAGTGCGCAGCACATCGAAGGAGCCGTCGTCGGAGCCGTCGTCGATAAAGATAAGTTCATAAGAGCCGTCGAACAGCTCGGTCAGTTGTTTCTGCAGGCGGCGAATGAGTTCCGGCAGGGATTCCGCTTCGTTCAGCAAGGGAATCACGAGCGACACGGCGGGCGTCGCTTGCTGTGCTTCGGATGACTGTTCTTGTTGGTCTAGCATGATTTAAAGCCGCTTCCGCCCCCTGGTTTCGCGGTGCGGAGCGCATTCCGCGGACCGTAATCGCATGTCCGGATACGGGCGTTGGAACAACGCCGGAACATAATCGGCCCCAAATCTAGCGCCCGGGCCGCTCTTATGCAAAACAAGACACGCCAGAAAGAATTTGACTACGAAATATCGCAGCTGCTTACACGTCAAAATTGGTTCCGGTTGATCCCGCCTGCGAGCACTTTGCTGCCAACGGCGGAAACAAACACCCGCCCCGAGTTGGGCGCAAGCGATGCGGCATTTATCCACAGTGGTTTATCATTTGGAAAAGGCCGTATCTAGTAGTATATTTCGGGCTTTCCCTTTACATGGGTGGCAGCGCATTTTTCATCAAATGAGGCGTACCTCATATGGCCAAAAGACGTCGTCGTTCGCGCAAGAATAAGTATATCACGCTGTATTCGCCCTTCCTGATGCAGGAAACGAAACACGAGTTGATCGGCGAGCCGCTCGAAACGGAAAACGGCAAACACCAGTGGGCGCGGTGTACCAAGAGTCACCACTCACAGCTGGTGAATCTTGACGCACTGGAATCCAAGGAATCGGACGAAACGAAGGTGAGCATTTCCCGCGAGGATGCCGTCAAGTACGATCCGAAGAAAGAATACAACATCGGCGATGTTGTGTTCCACGAAACCTGGGACGACGTCGGGCTGGTGAAAGGCAAGGAAATTACAAGCGGCGGCGGTTTTGCAATCGTTGTCGACTTTGAGAAAAACAAGATGAAACGCCTGATCGAGCGCATCGGCGCATCCGCGATCTAAGCAGCGTTTTATCGTTCAGATTTTGGTCAAAACACAATCTGTCATACAACTATTGAGGCTTGTTTCCACGTGATCGGAGTAAACGTACACGATAACGAATCGATCGACCGCGCACTGCGTCGCTTCAAGAAGAAGTACGAGCGCAGCGGCGTGCTCAAAGAATTCAAAAAACGCCGTAACTTCACCAAACCGTCGATTCAGCGACGTCTGGCCCGCCTGAAAGCGGCGCGCCGCCAGCATCGTCTGTCGATGGAACAGCAGTAGAATTCGGCGCGACCGGCGCGATCCGGTCAACAGATCGAAAATTAAAAAGGCGACTTTGCAGCAAAGTCGCCTTTTTGTGCTTGTGACCCCAACCACACTTACATACGACCCGACTTCCCCACTCTGTGCGGTGCTCATCTGCAAGGATGAAGCGACGAACATCGGCGCTGCCCTGGACTCGCTGGACGGCCACACGGCGCAGATTGTGGTAGTCGACACCGGATCGAGCGACGACACCGCGCAGATCTGTGCGCGGCGCGGCGTCGAGCTGCACTTCCGCGAATGGACCGGCGACTTTGCGGCGGCGCGCAATCACGCGCTGCAGTTTGTCCGCCGTCCCTGGATTCTTGCACTGGATGCCGACGAACGGCTGGAAGAGCTGCCCAGTCAAGATCTGAAAGCACTTTTGAACGATGAGTCGATCGGAGCACTGCGCGTCAGGATCCGCAGTCAGTTGGGCGAGGCGGAACAGTATCACGAGCACCGCTATCCGCGTTTATTCCGACGTCATCCGCAGATTCGATACCGCGGCGCCGTCCACGAACAGATCGGTGATGCGGTAGAGCAGCACGGCTTCCGCATTGCAGACTGCGAGATATTGATCAACCATCTCGGTTATGCGGTTCACGACGAACACAAAGCGGCGCGCAACCGCGAAATGCTGGAGCGCGAGCTGCAACAACGACCGGACGACGCCTGGCTTCGCTATCACCTCGGGCAGACGGAGTTCGCGGACGGCAGCAATGACAAAGCGGCGATGCATTTTGAACAAGCGCTGAGCGGCGCGGGGCTTTCGGATGAGCAGCGATCGTTTGCAGAGCTGCGCCTGGCGCAGATCGCGCTGGCGGCCAACAGCTACGACGAAGTGCTGCGGCGGACGGAAGAACGCAGCGGCGAACTGCATCTGGAAGGATTTCGTATGTTTATGCGCGGGCTGGCATATGCGTTGCTGAACCGGCACGCCGAGGCGCTGCCTCTGCTGGAAACATCCGCAGCCTGCAGCTCTTCCCTCGTCGACCAGACGCGACGTCAACAACTGCTCGACCTGTGCCGCAGGACCTGATACCGGTAAGACAATTAAACTGAAACTCACGCACAGCACAAGGGCGGGGATGCCTGCAACCCGGCGGCCCGACCTGTTCCGGGGCGACTATGAACACAAAAGCGAACTCGGCGACCTCTCTCCTGCTCAGCGCCTGCCTGATCGTTAAAAACGAAGAACAATTGCTGCCCGATTGCCTGGAATCCATCCGCCGCACGGTGGATGAGATTGTAGTTGTCGACACCGGATCGACTGACAACACGATCGCGATAGCTGAACAATTCGGCGCTCGGGTGCTGCGGCGCGACTGGACGGATGACTTCTCCGCCGCGCGCAACGCGGGACTGGACGCGGCGCGCGGACGCTGGATACTGAGCATTGACGCCGACGAACGCCTGCAGACGCCGGAGCTGCTGCTGCAGGCGGTGCATCAGGCCGGCAATGACGTCGGCGCGCTGCTGGTGCGTGTGATTTCTGAGCGCAGCAACAAGGACGGCCGGCGCGACCGCGTGGTCAACAGTCTGCCGCGCCTGCATCGCAACGACGGCCGCATTCGCTGGTCGGGCCGCATTCACGAGCAAATTTTTGAATCGGTGGCCGCGGCGGATCTGAAGATGGCCGATTCCGGCGTCGTCCTGCAACACCTGGGTTACGACCTGGACGCTGCGGCTATGAACACCAAGATTGAACGCAACCTGCGGCTGATAGACCTCGATCTGCAGGACGAACAAAAAAATGCCTTTAAAGCGGCCTTCCTGCATTTTCAGAGGGGTAAAACCCTGCTGGGATTGGGGCGGCGGGACGAGGCGCTACGCGATTTTGAGAAGGCGCTGGAGCAGAATGAGGCCAGTACAATCCGCGTACAGCTGCTGAACCAGACGGCGCTGATGTATCTGGAGGACGGGCGGCTGGAAGATGCGCGCACGCTGACGGCCGAGTCGCTGGAGCTGGCGCCGGGACAGAGCTTTGCGCATTTTGTGCTGGGCGAAACGGCGGCCAAAAAGGGCGACCACCGCACGGCGCTGGATCACTTCCGGGCTATGCAAATGATAGGCGAAAATCCGGACGCGGCAAGCCGACTGGCGGGCGATTTTCAGTTGCCGCCGGAGCAGATTCACTTTCGCCTTGGCCGCGAGTTCCTGGCGTTGAACCATGGCGATGAAGCCGCGGCTGAATTCCGGCGCGCACTGGAGATCAACCCCGAGGAAAAAGGCAGCAAGGCGGGACTGGCGGCGCTTAAGGCCCCCCTCCTGACGCTAAGCATGATCGTGAAAAACGAGGAAAAACGACTGCCCAACTGCCTGAACAGCGTACGCGGCGTGGTGGACGAAATCGTGATCTACGACACGGGATCGACGGACCAGACGATTGCCATCGCGGAAGCCGCCGGCGCGCGCGTGATACGCGGCACCTGGAACAACGACTTTGCTGCTGCGCGCAATGAAGCGCTGAAACACACACGCGGTCGATGGATTCTCTACCTGGACGCCGACGAACAACTGGAGGCGGGGCAACGAAAAATGCTGCGCGAAATGATCGTTGCGGCCCCGGAAAAGATCGGCGCGTTTGAGTGCACGCTGTTAAGTCCGCACACACAGCTGGACGGTGGGCGCAAGATGCACACGGCGGGATACCCGCGACTGTTCCGCAATTACGGCTACCCGACGATCCAGTTTATTCATCGCATCCACGAGCAGATTTCGCCATCCATCAAGGCGCTGGGCAAGGAGATTGCACCCTCGCCTATCCGCATTTTCCATACGGGCTACGATGCGGAAACGGGCGTCATCAAAAGCAAGATGGAGCGCAACTACAACCTGCTGCTGCAACAGCTGCGCGACGAGCCGGAGAACGCATATTGCTGGTTCCAGATGGGCCAGACGCTCAACCTGATGGGACTTTCCGAGCAGGCGGAACAGGCTTTTCAGATGGCACTTAACATCGGCACGCTGCCGGTTCACCTGAAGGCTTCGAGTCTGGCTTCGCTGTCGCACATCAACGGCCAGCGTCGCAACTTCGACGCAGCGCTGGACTATGCGAGTCAGAGCATCGCGGCGTTGGCGGAGCAGGTGTTTGCGTATCACCTGCGGGCGTATGCGCTTTTGTATCTGGAGCGTCATGCCGAGGCGGTCGAGGCGTTTGAGGAGACGCTGCGACGGATGGACGGCGGCAGCCGCGTGAGGCAGACGGCTTTTGAGATAGAGGTAGACCGCACGCTGGTGGAAGACGGGCTGGCGAAGGCAAGGGCGGGGGTGAAGTAGGATGCGTTAAAAGTTCGAGACTGTACGTTTAATCTGATACTTGCGACGTTAAAATTTTCTGGATTGATTCTGAGTGATCGGCGGGTCACATTTGGGATGGGGGCCGGCAGAAACTTCGAGTTGTAATACTCGACTGCAAACTTGACACCAGACGCGTTTAAACGCCGAGGCTGAACGCTAAAGCTACATTCATTGACGTTTAATCTTTTGGGATTGGAACTGACTTAAGGGCTTCGCACTATTGGGATGGGGGGCTTGCCTGAGACTTTGAGCTTTGATACTCGACTGCGAACATGACACCGGACGCGTTTAAGCGCCGAGGCTGAACGCTAAAGCTACATTCATTGACGTTTAAACTTTTTGGATTGTAACTGACTCGCGGGCTTCGCACTTTTGGGATGGGGGGCCCAAACAAGACTCAAGTATCAGATCTATTTGACCCAATCACCAGCCACCGATAGCCGCCAATCTGTCATCCCCCTCGCGATTCGACCGTCTCAAATATTTTTCCCTCCGGATGCAACCTGAGCCACAGGCACGACTCTTCTCCTCTACCCTCATGCGATGCCGGGCGTGCCCGCGCCTGCTCTAACAATGGTCATGCGCATGCACTTCGTGTTCATCGAGCGGACGCACCTGTGTGTCCCTTGCTTGCCGGAACCCGGCCGACAGCCTTTTGGCCGCAGTGAACCGGAATTACCCTGTGCCGGCAGACTGCCCAATTTACCCGTCCGGCAACAGCTGCTGTTAAACAGCTCAACTGTGCTCTCACGTGCTGCAGTCCCCGTGTTCCCATAATCCCCAGGAATGCGTCCGGAAGTCGCAGTATGATTCTCCTGTCTCATCTTTCGTTCAATCTACTGGAGTTCGCTCATGTTAACACTGAGAATTCCGAATACCTTTTTTTGTCGCGCTCTTTTGCCGACCGTATTTCTCCTCTGCTGTGCGTGGATGAATCTCATGGCATTAACACCTGAGCCTGCCGACCAGCAGGATCAACCCGCTACCGACAGCCGCAAAGTCATCAGGCTGTCTGTGCACGGAATCCCGAGTTTGTCGTTTCCTTCGCCGGACATCGAACCATATTCCACGACGGACTTAAACAACATCGCAGCAAGTGCACAGTACAAGCTGGACAACAGACATTCGGTCGGAATCGAGGTCGGTCGCGAAAACTACCCACAGGAATTCGAGGTCAAGTACGGCCGTACAGTTGTTCGCTACGAGCAAAACTGGGCCGGATGGTACTATGCGCTTGTATATGACAACTTGTCCGATCCCTGGGAATCGATGCAAGAGTTGCACCACTTTTTCCGCGTTGCACTCGGCGGCAACAAAACCGGTCCATTAATGCGCCTGAGTGGCGGGCTCAACTGGCAGGTAAATTCCACTATTAGTGTTGGGGCCGGTGTAGATCTGTCTATGTCAACGTACAAGGCGTCAAGCCTGTGGAACAGCACTCAAAAAGTCGGCATGCGATTCGGTTTGAATGTCGACATGTGATCTGGACATATACGACCCTGGACTAGTTTAACAGCCGTCCGCGTTTAACGCAGCGGCAAACAGGAAAATCAGAAAAGCCTGAGGGCCGAACAAGGTGAAGGCACTCAAAGCGATCACGATGTCCCCGACCGACCTTCCTCGCACCGGGATCGCACAGAAAGTCGCGGTGCAACACAAACACTCAAACAGGAACCATCAATCATGTATAAATTGGCCTTTTTAACACTGCTTACCGCCTTTGTTGCGGCGGCCTGCGATTCCCCCACGGAGATAGATGCCAACCGGTGTTACGAAGTGGGAAACATTCAACCCGAAGAAGACTTCTTCGTCAGTGCGGCGGCACTTTATGAATGTCCGGGAACAAGAGACATTGCCGTCATTGTATTTGTTGCCCACGACGAAATCAAGGACCCCGACAATGTTAATGTGCGCGTTTTCCACGAAAGGTTTAATGTGCGGATTATGGGGGAGATTGAACCGTGGCCGGTACTCGTGGGCTCCGGAAACAACGAGAAAATCATCTACCCATTCACATTCAGCACAGTGCTCGAGATACCGGAAGGCACGCCCGAAGCCGACTTAAACACGACCGAGCTGGTTGTTGTTATCAATGACAAGTACAGCAAGAGAATACAGGTTGACCTGACGGAGCGCTCGAGCCGCCCGGGTGAAGGCGAGTTCCAGCACGATTTTGGCGATGTTGAAGTTGCAGGAACAAGACAATACAACCTCAACTTCTGTCAGCATTGTCGCGGTTTCTGGACATTAGAATCATTTGAATTTAACAACCCCGACGACGCTTTCCACCTGGAACTTCCCGCAACGCCTCATAAACTTCCGGAGCTGTCCGATTTCGAAGGGCACGTTGAATATCGACCAAAAACAACTGGTTCGCATTCAGCAACGTTGCGACTGAAGTTCAGCAGCTCAAACGGAACGCGATTCGAATCGGTCTACCATTTCAGCGGGCGGGGTGTTTAAGGCAGGGACACGGGCCTGACACTGAAGCCTTTTTAACGTGCGCACCTGCTGCAATCGACGTGCGGGGTTAACACCGACCTCTTCCTGAAGCGCAGATTGACCGCAGTGCGCACGTTGTTGTCACACCCCACTCTAACTCACGAGCTCTCCATACAGGCGGCTGCACCGCTCTTCCAGCTGCCATTTTCTTCAGCCGCAATTTTCCCGGCGACACTTTTCACCTCCCGATTGTCAATAGTCGTATCCCGAACGACAAGGGCGCGGCAGCGCCGCTATTTCAACCGGATTAATGCACAAACAACACGTCAGCGATAACGAGCTATATCAGCAGTTGCAGGGTAGACGCCGCACGGCCGCCAGAGCCTTCAGCGAGTTGTACGACCGCCACGCAGCACGCGTGTACGGCTACAGTCGCAAGATTCTGAACGACGAGGATCTGGCCAGGGATGTCCTTCAGGACTGCTTCCTCAAGCTGCTGACAATGGCGCGCAAAAACAAAGCCGTGATTAATATCCCGGCGCTGCTGCTGCGTATGGCCCGCAATAATTGCCTTAACATGTTAAAACAACAACGCCATGAGGTCATCGACGACGTTAACACGCAAAATCAGGCAATTCGCGATACGCCTTACGAGGAAACCGACGCCCTGCGTTTAATAGAGGCGGCGCTCGAGACTCTTCCCGAAGACTACCGCGAGGCGTTTCTGTTAAAAGAACACGCCGGCATGACCTATCAGGAAGTGGCGCAGGCAAGCAACATTTCGATGACGGCCGCACGTTCGCGCATCTTCAGAGCGCGCAAAGCGCTGAAGGAAATCCTCGCTCCATACATCAAAGACTACATCGGCGAATAATATGCAGACACACAACCTCGACCTGAACGTTCCCGACGACGCCGAACTGCTGATGTTAATGGCCTACGTCGACGGCGAATTACCGCCCGGCGACGAACCACGCCTGTTCGAACGTCTGGCTCGCAGCGAAACCTTACGCGGTGAAATGCACGCACTGCTAGACTTAAACACCGCCTTCCAGGGCCTCGAAAGCACGCCGCCGCAGGAATCCAAATCGCGCCTGTTTGCAGCGGCCGGACTGCCGTTAATTCCGTTTGCCTTAAACGCAGTCCGTGCGTCGTTGATCAGCGCCGTTGCCGCCGCTTTGCTTACGGCCGGCTTTATGTTTCTTTATTGGTCGTCATCGAGTCACAAACCACAAGTCATAGAGTCAGCCGCAAGTATCGCAGCCACGGGGCACAAGTCTGCGATTAAACCTCTCAGTCTCAAGTCCGCGAGTGCGGCCGCTGAACCTCAAGTCGAGCGCGAGTTAGACACCGTGAACAGTCAGGCGCAACGACAATCCACACTAAACTTCGACGCAAATGCCGGTAAAGCCTCGCACGGAACAAATGCCGTTGCATCAGCGCCCGACACCCGGCGTGCCGCAATACACAACGCTTTCGGACTGGCAAAATCCGGCGACATCGATAAAACAACTGCGCCCGCTCACATCCAGGAGGGGTTGATGAGGAACCGGCCGGATGTAGCGATATTCCACAGCGCCATGCTCGATCAGGACATGTTGAATGTGTTAAACGCCGCGAAGAAAACTCACAACTCCCGCAATTCCCTCGGTTGGTTAAAGACAAACAGCACCCGGTTTGGTTCGGCCACCGACGCCGATGCGCCTGCCAACAGCTTTTTTGTTGAGTTGCGCAGTTTTCGCGCTCAGTCTTTTCCCAACCTTAACATCAGCCCTTTGGTCGATCCGCCTTTAAACAACGTGGCGGCTGCGCTCTACTACCGTCTGGATGAATCGCAATCACTCGGGATTCAGCTTGGGCAGGAACACCTGCTGCAGCGCTTTGAGGAGGCGCTCGGCCTGGGTCTCGTCCGCACGGAACAGAACTTTCTGGCTCTGTGGTATGGCGCGTCATATGACTGTATGTTCGATGAACTGGACGTGGCTGGCAGTCCGCGCCCGTATGTTAACGGCACGGCGGCCCTGAACCGCACAGGACCAATGGCGCGAGTTACAGGCGGACTGCAATGGCAGATCAGCAACGGCCTGGGGCTGCGCAGTGCGGCTGAAGTCTCGACTGCGGTTTATCGGCACGCAGGCCGCTGGTTCAGCTCTGAAAAATTCGGCTTCTCGTTCGGCCTGACGATGGGCTTTTAGTTATAGCGCCGAGCGGGGAAGATCAACTACATCAGACAGACTTCTCTATTCTCACTTTAACCGAGAGCAATACAATGTTAAAACACTCAACCCTTTTAACGGCAATTATCATCTTAACATTTACTGCATGTGAATCGCCCAACGATGTGCCGGCCAACCGCAAAAAACTCTTGGTTGGATCGCTGGAAGACCATGAACATTTGGCGGCTGTGGGATTTCCGTACAGCACTTGCCCTGACGACAGGCAAATTGCATTCGGATTTATCATCGGCGACGACGATCCCGGCGCTTCATTTGAGATTCGCAGTCTGGATCTGTACCATGAACTCGGTGAAATCAACATTGTCAATCTCGACGAACTGCCATACAATACGCCTGAACCGATTGTCCTCTCGGCCATTGTCCACTATGCCAATGTGACTTTTACGAATGGCGAACGCCCGGCTGATCAGGGAATTATCGAATTCACGCTCATAATTAACGACCATTACGCAGTCCCGTTGACGGTCGACATGAATGATCCGATAGCGACCAATCAGGAGATTTTTGATGTCAATTTTGAGACCACTCGGGTCGGTGGGGAAACGGATGCAACGCTGGAGTTCTGCAATCACTGCACCGAAGGCTGGACAATTACATCTATTGACTTAAACGCCTACAAAGGCGAAGGCAGCGACCTTGAAGACCTGCCGCCGACAGTCTTTTCGATTGAGACTCCCGTTCTGCCCCATTTGCTCCGCACAGGCACCGAAGTCAGCTTTCCAATGACATTTCGACCTGTCACATTCGGCGAGCATAAAGGCGATCTGACAATTAACATGCGCACCGCCTCGGGAACCAGATTCACGCGAAAGTATGCTTTAACGGGAATCGGCGAATAACGGCCTCGACCGGATCGCTTTCGGTCCTGCGGAGCTGGGATTGTTGGCCGGCAGAACACCGATTGCCGGCAAACAAAAAGAGCTGTGAGCCCTTAGGGCTCACAGCTCTTACGTAGTTTTACTGCCGCCGACAGTCTTTTCGATTGAGACTCCCGTTCTGCCCCATTTGCTCCGCACAGGCACCGAAGTCAGCTTTCCAATGACATTTCGACCTGTCACATTCGGCGAGCATAAAGGCGATCTGACAATTAACATGCGCACCGCCTCGGGAACCAGATTCACGCGAAAGTATGCTTTAACGGGAATCGGCGAATAACGGCCTCGACCGGATCGCTTTCGGTCCTGCGGAGCTGGGATTGTTGGCCGGCAGAACACCGATTGCCGGCAAACAAAAAGAGCTGTGAGCCCTTAGGGCACTGTACACGACAAAACTTTTAACATCTTCGGTATCTATTTTTTACCGCGACGGGATTTTTAAAAACGATAACGCTGACATGATCGTAGTTGAATGAGTTACCACACCTATT
>CAYULF010000038.1:0-17789 GCA_964445695.1 uncultured Hyphomicrobiales bacterium
GAGCTTCAAGGCTCACATGAGCTTGACTTTTAACACAGTACCTCACAGCTCTTTTTTTGATCAGCCCCTGCGAACATACTCACTCAATCCGCGCTCGCCCTGGCGCATCACAGCGTGGTGATTCCACTCAAACACCGGCCGCGCCAAGGGATCCAGCGCACGCATCCAGCCTTTGTTCAGTCGAACCTGCCAGTTGTGCACAACGGTACAGACGCCGTCCGCTTCGCCGAAATTCCACGCGCCGAAACCGGAAAGATCGCCGTCGATGCGCCCTTCCATGCGCTCCAGATGATACAGCCCCGTAATTCGCACGCCGAACTGCAAACGGTAGAACAGCCGCGAGCGCCAGGTGAAACGCCAGTACGCACCGCGGCCGTCGGCGTCGCCGGCCTCCAGTTCGCGGGCCTGAAGCAAAGCAGGCCACCATGCGCTCCACGCCGCCGCGTCGCTGACCGCCGCCCAGACGTCGGTGCGCGCCGCCTCAATACGCCATTGAGATTCAAGACTGTAAGCGCCGTCGTTCTTCAAACCACTCGTCATTCCGCTTTATCGCTCGATTAATACCGCGGCGGTGAGGCATTCACCCGCCGCGCAGACTTTCAGCAGATACATTCCCGCCGCCGGTATCGCGTGTTTGTCCAGGTTCCAGACAACCTGTTGCGCGCCGGAGCTTGCAGATCCGCTCCGACGCCCCAGACGACGTCCGAAGACGTCGTAGAGCTGCAATTCGTAGTCTGCCGCGCGCTGCAAGCGGAAACCAATATTCAACGCCGTCGTCGCCGGCTGCGGGTGCAGAGTCAGGTCGCCGAGCGTCGTGTTTTCAGCCTCCGCGTCCGTGACGGAAGTATTCACGTCAAAAGGCTCCAGGTAAATCGGCGCATAACCAAGTTGCAGACTGAAAGTCCGGCCGCTCGTCGCGGCCACAACCGCCGGGGTCGAAACCTCCGCGTCCGTTTTGCCGGTCACGAGCTCCATGTACGCGCTGTCAAACTCCAGCTCCAGGTCAATTGTCTCGCCGTTTGGAATGGCGTAGTCCAGGTCCGCCGGCGGCGGCCCCGTCTCACTCCACAGCACGTAAACCGGATTGCGGTTCTCCCGCTCAAAGCGATAACAACGCGTCAGCGGGCTGTTTGAAACGTCCACTTCGCTGACCGCGGTAAAGTCGTGCAGTTTGGCCACCATGTGTTGCATCGCGTAAAAAGACGGTTTGCGCTTCCAGTCCTCTCCGGCCGTTCCCATGAGGTTAATCCAACCCGTCAACGCGGCTCGATCCAGCGCAAAGTCGGCGGTGCCGGAATAACAGACGCGTTCGGCCCCCTCGCCGAAAGCCGAAGCAAACGCCTTGACCAAATGCCGTGCGCCGCGCTCCAGATACCAGGTCCGCGCGCCGGGAATCTGATCAAAAACCACGCCGCGGCGCAGGTCCGTATAACTGCCGACCAGGTCGTTCGGGAAGTCGCCCTCGCGGCGTTGCCCGTCCTTGAAGAACTGGCTGTTGCCGGGCGCATCCTCGCGGTCCTGCAGGAAAATGTTGGCCCACATGTCATCAACGTAGATCGGTTTGTTCGGCGCATACTGTTTGATAAAACCAAAACTCTGCTCAACCTCGCGCCAGGCCATGTGCGGGTGCCAGCCGATGTAGTCGCATTCGATGCCGTCGCTGTCATCGCCGAAACTCGTCAGCATCTGACGCAGCTTGCCGATGCTTTCCGTGTAGGGCGCATCGTGGTTGTTCTGCCCCTGCAGGCGCGCCGTCACCGTCGGCCCGTCGATCGTGGGATAATCGGGAAAGTCCGTGTACAGGTCCCAGAAAATACCGCCGGAGCTTACGAGTTTGGTGCGGCCGCTCGGATCGGCGTCGTGAATGGCGCTGTAAACAATGCGGTGCGTGCGCAAAAGCGGCTCAATATCGTCAGACCAGAAACCGATGCCGTCGCCCAGATCGCCGTAGCCCTCGTCATCGCCGGGGCCGGGCGTCGCGCCGGCAAACTCAATCTCACCGGTGAGCAGATAAAACTCGATCGGGTACAGCAGGTCGTCGCCGTCGTAGTCCGGCGTTTCATCGCCCATGTCGTCGATGCCGTCGCCGTCGTAGCGCTCCACCAGAGCGTAAATGTAGTTGTACAGGTCGTCCTCGAATTCCGGGCCGGGCGCACATTCCGTGGCGCGCACCGGACTGCGGCAGGTCTCGCTGCTGGAAATGGCCCACTCCGCGTTGATCCGCAGATTCCACATCATCGTAAAACCGTGGGCCTGCAGGATCTGCACCAGCTCGTCGCTCTTGTTGAACTGATAGGGCGCTCCCTCCGTCGGTTGCATCTGCTGCCAGCCGCCGGCCGTCCCGTTGATATTGATATCTCCTCCCAGTTCCTGCGCCGCCGTCACTTCCGCCAGCCGCGCCAGCATCGTGTCCTTTTGTTCGCGGCTCAGCAAGCCGCCCACCTGCGACCAGGTGTCTTCCATGCCGAAACGCCACGACAATTTTTGCGCTTTCACATCTGTGGCAAACAAGAATATCAAGAAGGCCAGCGCACACAGCGCGCAGCCGGTCAAAGGTCTGGTCATGACCTGCTCCGGAAAAAATGTTGTCAAAATATTAACGCCGGGCAATAGTGGCTTTTAAGGCTGAGATGCACGGTCTGAGCGGAATGCACATGGCGGAATGCGGCGGCGGCTCGCTCCGACTTCGTCGAAATCCTGACAAAGCCCTTCTTGTTTGTCAATGGGAGAGAAGTCACGAGAGATGCGGCAGTACTTCGCGCGCCAGCAGATCCATCGAACGCAATACCTGTTCGTGTTCCATGCCGCCGAAATTGAGAATGGCGAGCATGTGCGTCAAACCGGCGGCGCGGTATCGGCGAGCAATCCGGACGATATCCTCCGGCGCGCCGAAGGCTACGAGGTCCTTTTCGACGAGGCTGTCAAAGGGACGTTGGCGGGCAAATAACCGGGTGCGAACGTAGCGGTCCATCGCCGGACGCGCCAGGGACAAAGCTTCGCGGCGACGGGCCGCGCACAGAACGTGCAGACCGAACGGCAACATCGCCTGATCGGCGCCGCCGCCGGCGGCTGTGTAGGCGGAACGCCAGGCCTCGACGGTGTCGCGCAGTTCGTCGACCTCCTCGGTCGTGGCATAGGGGATCATCATGATCGGCATGCGCCGCGCACCGACAAACCGGGCGGCTTCATTGCGCAGAATCGCGACGGCCGTGGGCGGCATGGGCTGTTGCAGCGGCCGGACATTGAGCTGAACGCCCCTGAGATTGTAGAACTCGCCCGCGTGGTCGAAGCGTTCACCGATCCAGGCCTTCATCAGGATGTCGAGCGACTCGTCAAAGCGGGCGCGTTTCTGCGCCGGATCGACGCCGAAACCTTCGTACTCGTGCTGCAGGTAACCCGAGCCGACGCCGAGCACCAGGCGGCCGCCGGAAATGACGTCGACCATGGCGTAGTCTTCAGCCACGCGCAGCGGATTGTCGAAGGGCAGTACCACGACGCCGGCGCCGAGTTTGATGTGTTTGGTACGCGCGGCGGCGGCGGCCAGCATCACGGCCGGACGCGGAATGATGCCGTATTCGTGAAAGTGATGCTCGGCCAACCAGAAGGAATCAAAGCCGAGATCATCGGCGCGAATGATCTGTTCGAGCAGCTCTTCGTAGAGGCGCTGCGGTGAGCGTTCCAATTCATCAGGATAGTGATCGGTAACGCTGAACACTCCAATTTTCATGGGCGGACACAACCAATGCTGAAGGTTTCGAGAGACAGGCTACTGTAGCGCAGGCGAGCGAATCCGCGCGGTGAAAGATGCGCAGGATCGGAGCACTTATGCAAATCGCGGCGGTGGCGGCGTGTTTTTCAGCCCAGGACGGCCAGCAGGTCGGCCGCGCGGTGTGAGATGTCGAAACGCTGGGCCTGCAGGCGGTAAACGCTGCGATCGCGCACATCGGCCGCGGCGCGGATGGCGGCTACGATTTCCTCATCGGTGTCGACCGGTTCGGCGATGTCGCCCACGACTTCGGGCAGGCCGCCGGCGCTGGTGACGACGGGCGCACAGCCGCAGGCCATGGCTTCGACCACGGAGACGCCGAATGTTTCATCGCGCGAGAGCTGGCAGTAGGCAGTGGCGCGGCGATAGAGCGGGATCAATTCGGTTTCCAGATCGAGCGGACCGGGAATGACGCGCACGTTGTCAAGCGGTTCGGCGGCCCATTGAATCAGCTCCAGCGCCGGGCCGCGCAGCCCGGCAACGACGAATTGCTGTTCGGGCACCTGCTCGGCCAGCTTGACAAATCGGTCGACGCCTTTGATGTGCATTTCCAGCGGGATGTTTGCCTGGGAGACTGTCAGAACGATGTCGCGCGGCGGCGCAGGCGCCGTCATCGCTGCGTGCAGGCGGCCGAGGTTGACGCCGTTGTACATCACCTGAATAGGTCCGTGGCGCCCCTCGGTCAGTTCGTCCAGCGAATCGGCCGTCGCCTGCGACACGGCAAAGATGCGCGTAGCCAGGCGGAAAGTATTGCGGATGCAGAACCAACGATGCGGCTTGGCTTTGGCGCCGTAGTTGAGCTGCGGCAGCCATCGCGCATCAAATCCGCCGGCGACGACATACACGGGTTTGCGCAGCATGCGCGCCAGGAGAGCCGGAAAAAGGGTGGTGTAGTCGGCAAACCAGCAATAAACCGCGCGGCTGCGCAGCACGGCCCTGAAGCTCCGCATGGAAACTTGCAGGAAGGGTTTCAGACCGGCCATGCCGTCCCTGGATGCAGTGTCGAATTGTTGCAGTTCGTGCTCCCGCTCCAGAATCGAAATATCGTTTCTGACGAATGTCAAATTCAGGGGGCCGATAAAGTATATGCGCATCGGGATGGCGTCGGCAGTACGATGAATACGCTTTTGAACGACGTGCAAAGTACAAAAATGGCCGCAGTTATTGCATTCACGCGCTTTCGGACAAAATGAAAGCCGCCCCGCGGGTGCGGGGCGGCCGGTGTCTGGAAACAATCATATCTCCGGTGACATTTGCCGGCTCAGAGCGAGTAACGCACGCCGAACTGCATTTGCCAGCGGCTCAGCAGGTTGTCTTTGTTGTAAATCGTGCCGGGCGCTTCAAAAGTGACAATCGGCTTGCCGGTTTCGAAGTTGCGGCCGCGAACATTGATCAGCGAGTAGGACTGGAAGTTGACGTATTCCTGATGCCCCCAGTCGCCGTTGAGCAGGTTCATGAAGTTCAGGATGTCCAGGGTAAAGGAGATGCGCTGTCCGTTGAAGGTCGGGATTTCCTGTGCCAGGCGCAGGTCCAGGTTCTCGATCCAGGGCTCGCGAGCGCCGTTGCGCGGCATGATCTTGCCGCGGTACTCGCTCAGCGTTTCGTCGGCGGCAATGAAGGCGTCCAGCTCGGCCCACATTGCGTCGGCTTCTTCCTGGGTATCGACCTGATACTCGAAGTCGTCCTGTGAGTCCGGCACAAAGATCAGGTCGTTCGAGAATGCGCCGTCGCCGTTGTAATCGCCGTTGAAGACGTAGCTGAAGGGACGTCCGGAGCGCGCTTCAAAGAACAGTGAGACCGTGGTTGCCCAGCCGTCGAGGTAGTCGAAACGATAGCCCAGGTCAAAGGTGATGCGATGGCGGATGTCGAAATCGGAGACACCCGGTTCGGAGTTGTTCGGATTATCCGATTCGTGGAATTGCCAGTTGGAAATGGCGCGGCTGGACGTACCGGAGTTGATGTCTTCGGACTCGCCGAAGGTGTAGGAAACACCGCCGGTCAGTCCCGGAATGATCGAACCGCCGCCGTCTTTGCGGAAGATGAACGACAGCGAGTACTGTTGGCCTTCGCTTTTGTTCGTCAGCTCAACCACGCGGTTGAAGTTGGCCGAGTTGCCTCCGGCAAAGCTGTAGTTGTAGAGCGGGCGCGGGTCGCCGTTGGCCCAGGTCGTGGTACCCAGGCCGTCTTCGGCGCGCGTGCGCAGGTCGATGTCGCGATACTCAATCGAGTTCAGGAACTGCGAGTAGACAAATTCGAGCGAAACGCTGAAGTCGTCCAGGATGCGATGGTCGAAAGCCAGACTCGAACGCCACACCTGCGGCAGTTTGAGATCCTCGTCCAGCGTGTTGATGGTTGCATTGCCGCCGCCCGGCAGGTGCGGCAATTTGGTCGGATCGGTGACGACTTCAAAGGTCGAGTCGACCGGCACCCAGTCCGTCGTAATCAGACCGACGCCGGTATTCTGATAGGCGTTGCCCAGCCAGACGGCCGGCAGGCGACCGGAGAAGATACCGGTTCCGCCGCGCAGCTGCGTCGTGCGGGCGCCGTCGCTCAGGTCGTAGTTGAACGAAGCGCGCGGCGAAAAGAGCATGTTGCCGCTCGGGACCGTCGTCGTGCTCAGGCCGGGGAAATCTGCGGCAAATTGGGCGTTGTTGGCCGGTTCGTCGGGCAGCAGTGGAATGTCGACACGAACACCGAGGTTCAGACGCAGGTTGTTGTCCACATTCCACTCGTCCTGGGCGTAGAATCCAAGCTGCATGAGCGAGAATTCGGCGGCGGGTTCATCGACGCCCGGCGTCGTCGAATAACTGACGGCATAACGGCTCGGGCGGTTGTTGCGGAAGTCGTCCAGACTGCTGAAGTCGTACGCGCCGTAGAAGTCCTGCAGAAAGACGTTTTTGAAGCTGTAGAACTCGTTGTGGGTTCCGATCGTGAGCGTGTGATCACCGACGAAGTAGGAGAAATCGTTGGTCAGCTCAAAGACGTCCTGATCGAGCGTGTTGACGTGCGAAAATCGATCGATGCCGAACTCGACGTCGCGGCCTCCACCGACGCCGATCTCCATGTAGGGAAAGACCGCCGAATTCGACTCCCAGTCGCGGAAGTCACGCACAAAGAGGGCAGACACGCGCAGCTCGTTGGACATGTTCTCGCCCAGGACCGAGTTGAGCTGCAGCACCGTCTGATTGCTCGTGTTGTCGAACTTGTAGCCGCCGTTGTTGAGCGTCAGGTTGAAGGCATCGCGATCGATACCGCGATCCAGCGTAGCGGTCAGGAAGTTGTGGCGCAGCGTCAGGCGGTGCATCTGCGACAGATTCCAGTCGAGGCGACCAAAGAGTTTGAAATCCTGCGTCTCCGGCTCGTAGAGACTGAAGTCGCCTGTCTCATAGCCGTAGCGGTCGCGCGCAATCTGGATAATTTCATTGATCGTCGCAGCATCAACAGGGAAATTGGGGTTTGTCGTAGTGTCATTGATGCCGACTTCGCGTGGATCCTGGCGTTGTTTCAGCTCGCCGCTGACGAAGAAAAAGAGCTCGTTTTCAACGACGGGGCCGCCTACGCGAGCGCCGAGCCACTGATCGGTGAACGAAGTGAGCGGTGCGGCGCGTTCGTCCGGACTGTTGCCGGCAAAATCTTCATTGCGCGTGTACATGTAGGCCGAAGCGCTGAGCGAGTTAGTACCGCCGCGCGTCACAGCATTGATCAGACCGCCGGTAAAACCGGAGTTGCGGATGTCGAACGGAGCCGCGGAGACCTGCAGTTCTTCGATGGCGTCGAGGCTGATCGGCTGTGAGTTGGCCTGACCGCCGGGCGCGCCGGAGGCAGGTAGACCGAAGGCGTCGTTCATTATGGCGCCGTCGACCTGAATGTTGTTGTAGCGCGTATTCTGACCGAGTATGTTAACACCGCCCTGCTGTTCGCTGGAGCCGATATTCGTGCCGACGGCCAGCGGGTTGTAGCGCGCAAGGTCCTGCAGTGAGCGATTAACCGTCGGAGCGTTGGTAATCTGTTCTTCATTCAGTTCCGACCCCGGACCTGTACGCGACGCGTTAAACAGCCTGCCGCCTTCCGCCGTCACGACGACTTCTTCGGTCTGAACGTCGACCGACGCCATCTGGAAGTCCAGAATCAGGTCGGTTCCGAGGCCGATTGCAATATTAACATATTCCTGTTTTTGCAGACCGACGCCGGTGGCTTCAATTGTGTACGGGCCGCCGGAGCGCAGACCGCGGATGTTGTAGCGTCCATCGGCGCGACTGATTGCGCCGGAGATGGAGCCGGTCGGGACGTGCGTGGCGCGAATGGTGACTCCCGCCATTGGCTTACCTTCACCGTCGGTCACAGTGCCGTTAACAGCGCCGGTGGTGATGCCCTGGGCGTTAAGTGTAAACGCCAAACAACACAAGCCCGCCAGGAGCAAAACCGCCCTGACCAGGTAGTTTAACATTTTCATAATTCCTCTCACGTAAAATGTTTAAATGGCTGACCGCTGAACAGCTTGCTAAATTCCGACTAATCCGAATTGCGGGCAATGTGCCCGACACTGTTTAATCAAACTTTTACGCCGGTGAAAATCTGCGAACACATGGAAATAAAACTGTTAAACAACTCTAACAGCACACTAAAACTTCGATCAAGTTTTTTGGAGTATATTTGAATTCTGTTTGCGGTTGGGCGTAATTTGCGGTTTGCAACAGCGCTGTTTATGCACTGTCTGTTGCCAAACTATTTTCGGACCAGTACCCGGGTGTTAAAATGATGTTTCGCCGTTCGGTCTTGTTGATGTTTGCAGCCCTTTGTCTGTTGTGGCGCATGCCGGCGGCGCGGGCGGATGAGTCTCCGCTGCAGGCCGGCCCGATGCTGGGATATGCCGACATGTTTGAAGTGAAAGTCTGGCTGCAAACCAGGGAGGCGCATGCGGTTCACCTGAGCTACCGCGACGCTGAGGGCGGCGCGGAGTTGCAGACCGAAACGATCAATACGTCGCGCTCTACGGCATTTACGGCACTGTTTGTACTGGACCGGCTGGAGCCGGGCCACCGCTACAGCTACGACGTCAATGTGGACGGCCGCAAACAGGACTTCAAATACGCCACGGAATTCAGCACTCAGAAACTGTGGCAGTACCGCGAGGATCCTCCCGCCTTCAAGGTGGCGCTGGGCTCTTGCGCCTTCATCAACGATTCGACCTACGACCGCCCCGGCAAGGCCTACGGCGGCGACTATAATATCTTTGAAAGTATCGCCGGCAAAAAACCGGATTTGATGGTATGGCTGGGCGACAACGTGTACTTCCGCGAGCCGGACTGGAATACTTTCAGCGGCATGGTGTACCGCTACACCCAGGGGCGCAGCATTCCGGAAATGCAGGAGCTGCTGGCTGCGTGCAATCACCTTGCAATCTGGGACGACCACGACTTCGGCCCGAACGATTCGGATGGAAGTTTCTGGAATAAAGAAACCGCGCTGGAAGTGTTTAAGCTGTTCTGGGCCAACCCCTCTTACGGTTTCAGCGACATGCCGGGCGTAACGAGCATGGCGGAGTGGAACGACGTGGATATTTTCCTGCTGGACAATCGCTACAACCGCAGCCCCAACAAACGCAAAACCGGCAAGCGCCAGATATTGGGCGACGAGCAACTGGAATGGCTGATCAGCGCGTTGAGCTTCAGCGATGCGCCGTTTAAACTTGTGTGTATCGGCGGGCAGGTACTGAACCCGGTGGCGCGCTACGAAAACTACGCCAACTATCACGAGGAACGCACACGTCTGCTGGCCGAAATAGAACAGAACAACATCAGCGGAGTTGTATTTGTCAGCGGCGACAGGCACCATACGGATATCAGTAAAATGGACCGCTTCGGGACGTATCCGCTGCACGAGTTAACGGTATCTCCGCTGACTTCCGGCACGTACGGAAAATCCAATGAACCGAACTATTTCCGCATTGAAGGCACAAGCGTCGGGCAGCGCAATTTTGCGGTGCTGTCGTTCAGCGGACCGAAGGATGAACGTGTGATGGACATCCGCATCTATGCCGCGGACGGATCGGAACTTGTGAAGCACAGCATCAACGCAAACGAGCTGCGTTAAACACAGCCTAGCCGACAACACAGGTAATGTTATCAAGAAGTCGGCGACGCGCAGTTTTGTTTTAAAGATGCTTTGACGCGCAAGTACAAAGTTAAACTCGCTCCGAGGACGGATGCCGAGACTCACCAAACGTTTAAACAGTGAGGTCTGTCGAGGATTTCAGCGTATAATGCAATTTTGTTAAACCGAATTGCAATCCGACAACTACGTGTATTGGGAATTGATTGTCGGATTTTGTACTGACTTTGTCGTGGGAACGTAGTTTGAGCGGCATTCTCCGTGAGTTCCGGCACAGGTGTTTACATGCCGAAACAGGACGACTGCCTGTTGAAATCCCGGCGTGGCTCCGCGCATAGTCAACTCCACGACATGACCCGGCAAGGCTCGGAGCTACAAACAACATAGTCATGCATGAAGGGAGCGCGAGCGAATTTCCGGGCAAAACCGCGGAAAAGCGGCAAAAAACGGCCCAAAAAACAACGGGGGGCAACTATTAAATGAGGCTGCGTGTCATTCACATTGCTGCAACCGAATTATTGCAAATCTTTAACTTGTCGACGCGGAATAATTCAACTAAGTTGGGCAGCGTAATTATGCAGTGTACACCTGTTCGGCGGGGGACGCCGGCGGGAAGAGAAAAGAAACCGATTGACGTATGGCAATGGAACTTGACCAGTACAATATTCTGCTGGAAACCGACAGCGCGGACGGGCAGCCCGAGAAAGCTGACGGCCGGGTCACCATGGTGGACACGCTGATCGTTTCGGACATCCATCTTGGTTCGTACGTTTCGCGATCAAAAGACCTGCTGAAGACGCTGAAAAAACACGACATGAAACGCCTGATTCTCAACGGCGATGTGTTTGACGACCTGAATTTCAAGCGTCTGAACAAAAGCGACTGGGAATTTTTGTCGTACCTGCGCAAACTGGCCAACCCCAAACGCGAGTGCGAGGTAGTGTGGGTGGCGGGCAACCACGACGGCGCGGCCGAGATCCTGTCCCACCTGCTCGGAGTGCAGGTTTTTGAGGAATACATGTGGGAGTCCCACGGCCGAAAGTTCCTGGCGATCCACGGACATCAGTTTGACAAATACATTACGGATCACCTTGTCCTGACGTCGATCGCCTGTGCGTTTTACATTGTGCTGCAGCGTCTGGACGGCAAAAATCAACGCTTCAGCCGCTGGATCAAACAGCGCAGTAAAAAGTGGCTGCGCGTCTCCGAATCGCTCGGGCACGACGCAATCCAGTACGCCGCCAAAAAGGGCGCCGACGTGGTTTTCTGCGGCCACACGCACCGCTCGGTGCAGATCGAAACCGACGATCTGATTTACTACAACAGCGGCTGCTGGACGGACTTCCCCTCGCACTTCCTGAGCATCGATCGCGGCCAGGTTGAGGTCTGCGAAGCCTGATCCGGGGACAGGTCAAAGAATTTCAGCGCGCGACGGCATGTGAAGACATGTGTGATCGCGCGCTTTGTGTTTTGGGGCTGAAATTTACCTGTTCAACGTTTCCACCACTGCGAACAAAGCCCGCCGATCACTCCCCGTCAGTCGTCCTTTTTCTTCGATTTTTTCTCATCGAAAATCATGCTGAGCAGCCAGCTCACCAGGCTGACGACCAGCGCGCCCCAGAAGGCGGCTTCAAATCCGGTGACGTGAAAGGCGTCGAGCATCCAGTCCGTCAGCATGAACATCAGCGTGTTGATCACCAGCGTGAAGAGCCCCAGCGTCAGAAAGATCAGCGGAAAAGACAGGAATTGAACAATTGGTTTTATCAGTGCATTGATCAGGCCGAAGATGAAGGCCACAAACAAGAGTGTACCGAGGCCCGGGTCGATTGACACCCCCGTGACCCATTCGGTGGCGGCCCACAGCCCGGCTGAGTTGATAAGCAGTCTCGCTAAAAAAGTGCGCATGATTAATCCCGCTTTGTTTGCCTGTGATGCTTTGCGTCTGAGCGCCGCTCAAAATAGCCAGAGAAAGATTTTCTGCATAAAAAAAGCCCTGCGGGGAAGGAACCGCAAGGCTTGAGCGAATCGACCTTGGTCGTTCGCGGCGCGTTTGCGCAAGTCAGGCTGCTTTCTGATCTCCGTGTTGAGGTGCAAATCCGGCTTCCACCGTTTCCGCGTGTTCAGCGGAGGTTGCGCCGCCCTGTGGCCGCAGACGCGGATGAGATTCCATGAGGCGCTGTAAACTGTCGCCGATGCGGCCGGCCAACTTGTCGACCTCGCGTTCAAAGTCCTCACTGCTGTACAGCGGAGGCGCGGGCGGTGCGGCGCTAAACAATCCCGCGAACAGTCCGCGAGGCTTTGATTCCGCTGCGCGAAAAAGCGGACACTCGATGATTTCAACCTGCGGTTCCGGCCGCAGCAGCGCATCGCCTTTGTTGCGCGAGAGCAACCAGGCATTCTGCGGGCTCATGTTCTCCGTATCGACCGTGCTGTCCGCTTTGCCGGGCGCGGAAACGTGCAGGATATAGGGATTGCCGAGAAAATGCCGGTTGGCCAGCAGCAGACCCGGCAATCCGAAATGATAGCGCTCGTAGCAATACTCGTCGCTCCTGATGGCGCGGTTTACCACGTTCAGAACAATGTCCGCCGTTCCCGGTTGCGTCCAACTGTGGTAGAAGGGATCGAACGTCTTGCCGCGCGGCGCGGGCTGGATGTCGTCGCCGCTCTCCAGGCAGTAAAATTCTTCGATGCACAGGTCGGCATGCGCGGCGCGCAGCCGCTCGCTCAGCGCGGCGGCCAGAATCTCGTCGGTGTGAAATACGATGATGCGCATGATGACTTCCGTTTGGCCGGTGCGAGGCCGGTTTTGTGCTGTTAAGCGGTCGCTCTGATACTTCAATTACGACAGAGCTTCCAAATCATTCAGTTATTTCTGAAAATACCTGTCAAAAAAAATTCGGTCATTTACCGAAGAGTTTAGTGAATCCACCGAGGAACCACTTGCGGTCGGACTTGACGATGCCGCTCAGCAGTTTGTCGGATTGGCGCGCAAAGGTGCGCACATCGGCGACGCGTTTGCTGAACTGGCGCACTTTTTCCTCATCGCCTGTGAATTCCGCGTTGTTGAGCGTTTCCAGCATGTCGAGCACCGGCTCAAGCTCGCGTTTTTTGCGCTCTTTGATCACCTTGCGGGCGGCGGTCCAGAGGTCTTTTTCGGCAACGAAGAACTCCTTGCGTTCACCGGCCTTGAAGTGTTTGTACACCAGGCCCCAGTCCAGCAGGGCGCGGATGTTCATGTTTGCGTTGCCGCGCGAGATGTTCAGCTCAGCCATGATATCGTCGGCGCAGAGCGCTTCCTCGGAAATCAGCAACAGCGCGTGCACCTGCGACATCGTGCGGTTGATGCCCCACTGGGAGCCCATTACGCCCCATGATTGAATGAATTGCTGTCTGGCTTCTGCTAATTCCATGGTTGCAACTTACGGTGCTGAAACAAACTTTCAAAACTTATTGAAAGTTTCTTACGAAAAAACTTCACACGGGGATTTCAATCTGCTCGCCGAGGAACTTCGGCTCTTTGGCGAGAATGTAGATGTCGAGCACGGCTTTGACGCGCGCGAGATACTCGCGCACGTTCATCATCAAATCCCAGGGCACGTCGGCATCGTCGGCGCAAAAGGCCACGGCATTGATGTCGTAGTGATCACTGAGGAAAAGCGCGCGATAGGTGTGAAATTCCTGCGAGATGATTGTGAGGCTCTGCTGGCCGAAGACCTTGTTCGAACGCACCACGGCGTCGAGCGTGCGGAAGCCGGCATAATCGAGTGTGATCGCTTCCGCCGGCACGCCCAGATCGAGGAGGGCATTCTGCATGTCGATCGGTTCGTTGTACGACATCTCGGAATTGTCGCCGCTGAGCAGAAGATGGCGCACCTTGCCGGAGTGGTACAAATCAGCCGCGGCGCGCATGCGGTTGTGAAAATAGGGATTTGGATTGCCGCTGCGCATGCGTTTACTCGCGCCGAGCACAAGACCGACCTGGTTGTGCGGCACGGAATCCAGCCCGCCGAACACGCGCCCGTTTGTGCTGTACACCACCCACACATTGCACGCGGCGACAAACAAAACAGCCGCCAGAGCGGCGAATAAACCGTAGCGCAATATGCGTTTGAGCAGCGTGATCATAGGTGCATACGAGGGGCGCAACAAACCGCAATCAGATGCGAAACTGCCGCCCCAAACCGGTCAACCCGGTAAAACTTACAATTCTGGTTCGACGGCCGTCACGCGGAAACCACGAACGCGCAGAAGATCGATCAGACCGCCGCGACCGCTCAGGTGCCCGCTGCCGACCGCCACAAAAACACGACCGCGTTCCAGCAAGCCGAGAATACGTTCCAACATGACTTTGTTGCGCTCGCCGAACATACGGCGATTGATTTCTATGCCGGACGGCGTGTCGCCCATACTCATTTGCAGCAGCGAGTCCAGCGCCGGCAGATCGTGGCGCGCAAACGCATCAATCAAAGATTCGCTCAGTTCCAGTTGACCGTCCATATCGTGCAGAACCGCAACGAGGATTTCAGCCTGCTCGGGCAGCGAGATCCCGGCGATGGCGTTGATCTGTTCCGTCGGCGTTTCAAGCCCGGCAAGCTCCAGCCCCGCTTCGGCGCCCATCTGCGCCACGAACATGTCGAGCGGCAAATCCCGATCCGCCTTCATGTTCCCGGTGGTCAACAGCGTTGCGACAAAAATCGGTTTGATGCGGGAATAGGAGTCAATGCCGTTGCCGACCGCGCTCTCCAGGGTACTGTCCAGCAGCGCCTCGTCCGCATCGGAAATCAAGTCGTACAGGGTGGTTTCCTGCATGCTGATCATGTGCGAAATATTGGGGCTCGCCAGCGAATCGGGGTGAATCTCGACAGCCAGCAGATCGTGGCGCGGTATCAGACGCCGCAGGAGTTTTTCATCGCCGAATGCGCGTTCGTCCTGTACGTGGATAGTTCCATACAGAGTGTTTGTATCTGCCGAACCCGGCCGGTAAAAACGCCAGATGCGCGAATGTTCGGTCGGCAGTTCGCTTTGTTGCGTCGTCGCGCAGGCCCCCAACAGCACCAGCGCCACCATCAACGCCACGGGAATGACCCGCGGACTTCTCTTCTTCGGCAATGTATTGTCCGTTTCTGTTTGCTGCCGGAATTGCGTGCCCTGCACGCTTTATGAATTCTCTTGTTCGTCAACGCGCCGGATATGTCGAACCGGCGGGCCGCGTCATCGCATCGTCGGATTATCCCTCGCGCTTCGCTTTGCGCCGGCCACGGCGCAGGAAAGCAAAGGACATATTTTCATTCGAGACGCGCAGCGTCAGAATGATTCCCGTCACGCCGATCAAGGCATTGGCGAACCACATGAAAATCGGCGAGATCAGACCGCGGTCCGCCAGTTTTTCGCCGCCGATCAGGCCGGCCCAATACACGATGTAGAATCCCAGCGTAATGGCCGCGCTGATGCCGAAGTTGCCCTTTTTGGTTATGATGCCCAGAGGGCAACCGACCAGCATAAACACCACACAGGCAAAAGGTATCGCGTATTTTTTGTGGATTTCCACCAGCAGACGGCTTTCTTCGCGGCTTTCCTGCGCCAGCATGGCGATGTCCGCCTCCAGCGTCGATCGGATGACGCGCAGGCGTTTTTCGGCGCGGCCGGCCGCTTCCTGGCGCGTCAGATTTTCGGCAAAATTGGAACTGCGGCGCACGACGGAGTCCGGTCCCTCGGTAAAGAGGAAGTCAAAGTGTTTTTGCATCTGCACGGTGATGCTTGAGTCGATGCTGTTCTGTTTTTTGATGTTTTCATCTACGCGCGCCTGCATGTCGGCCACGCGCATCTCGCGGTCGCCGCGCGAAAAGACGTCGGACTCGGAGCGCGTGAACTCAAAACCCTTGGTTTGCATCACCACGCGATGCCGCTCAAAGTTGATGCGCCTGAACTCGTTCGGGTCCATCGTTTTACTCTGGTGTATCTCACCGTGAAACAGGCTGACAATCAGATGCCCCATGTCCGATGAAAACGCCACAAAACCGCTGTCGGCCGAGATGATGCTGCGCTCGTTGGCATTGGTTTTGTCGTAGATCGTCACGCCGTGCATGCTGCCGTCAACGGAGTCGATCGAACGCGAGAGAATGCTGTAGCCTTCTATGGCCGAGCTGAACTGCCCTTGTTGAATGGCAAAGGTCGGTTTCTTGCGTTGAATATCGTGCAGCAGGATCTTGGCCTGGTGGTTGGCGTCCGGCAGCACTTTGTCGTTAAACAGAAAGAGCAGAACAAAAATTGCGATTGCGGCGGCGGCCACCGGTATCATCATGCGGATCAGACTCCCGCCGCCCGACTTGATGATCGTCACTTCGTTTGAGCCGGACATATTGCCGAAGGCCATCAGCGTAGCCACGAGCACGCCCATAGGCACGGCCAGCACGACCATCCACGCCAGGTTGAGTCCGATCAACTGCACGATGATCCACAACCCCAGCCCCTTGCCGACCAGCTGATCGACAAATTTGTAGAGGAACTGAAGGAGAAAGAGGAACATCACGGTCACCGATCCAAACAGGAACGGGCCAACGTGAGCGGAAAGAATGTAGCGTGAAATAATAGACATGGGCGTTGTCGGAAATTCAGCCTGTCCGTAGCGAAGCAACCGGGAGTTGTGCAGACGGCGCAGCGCCGGTTTTCGTCACTGCCGCGCAGAATAAATTTACGGCGCCTCGAGCGAGCGACGCACGACAATTTTGACGAGCGCCGCGAAGCGCTCAGCAAGGGAGACGGAAGATGCGCAGCAGATACGAGAATTTCATCGCAAAAACGGGTCATCATGTCGCAGTTCAGCGCTCCGGTGAACGCTTGTTTTCAGGTGCTGAGTGGACGGTTTTGGTGTAAGAACGGGGAGAAGTTTGAAAAGTGCGGTTTTTTGCGTGATCAAAGGGGGCCGCCCCGCCGCCTGCCACCGGCTGTTTTGACCTCCACCACACACGCCTTCCCTTACCCGCCCGGGCGGGAATGGATCGGCAATTGCGCCGCTTCTCAGATCAACGAATTCCGGGCACGCGTTCCCGGCCGTTCGCAAATCACAGTCTAACACGGCGGTTCCAGTTTTCAATCGCTTAAAAACTGAACGGCATGAGCGCGTGGGTCAACGCGACTTTTTCGCTGCTGAACGGGAAAAAACACGTATGCGGGTTAAGGCGTGGCGGCGAGTTCTACCTGGACCTGGCACGCAGATCGGCGATGCGCGCCTTGAATTCGGCGGCGCGATCCGGGTAGTACTGCGCCAGAACTTCAAATGCATGGATGGCTTCGGACCAGGCTTTTTGGCCCACGTAAAGATTTGCCAGCGTCTCGCTGACGGGAAGCTCGCCCATGCGCGGCATGGGCGGCTGCGGCGCTTTGTCACCGCTGAATGCATCGCGCGGCAAGGCGCTGTTGAGCTCGCGCATCTGACGCGCAAACTCTTTCAGATTGTCGCGCGCCTGCGATTCTTCCACGCGGCGCTCGGGCGTTTCCAGTGGTGTTTCGTCGGGGCGGCCGTCCGTCGCCGGCGGCGGTTGGTCCTCCGGGGGCGCGGAAATATTCGGAAAAGCGGGCGGCTCCGGCATCGAAACGGAACGGTCAAAGGTGCGGCCGGCGTGGCTCTCAAAGCGCAGCGGCGTGAATTCGAGCCCGGGAATCAGCCGAATATTGCGGCTGCGCCAGGCGCTGCCCGTCGGTCGATCTTTGGGCGCAGTTTCAATGATGCGCAGATGCGAACTATGCCCTGAGTTTTTGGCCGGAGCTTCGGGTTCGGAGGTTTCAGGCGCATTTGCTTCACCGGCTTCTGATTCTGTTTCATCAACGGGTTCGGTGACTTCAGGCTTCGGGGTCGACTCGGTGACGTCTTTTGCTTCGTCAACGGGTTCGGTGACTTCAGGCTCCGGGGTCG
>CAYULF010000038.1:17889-24076 GCA_964445695.1 uncultured Hyphomicrobiales bacterium
TCGGTGACGTCTTTTGCTTCGTCAACGGGTTCGGTGACTTCAGGCTCCGGGGTCGAATCGGTGACTTCAGACTCCGAGGTCAGTTCGGTGACTTCAGGCTCCGGGGTCGACTCGGTGACGTCTTCCAATTCGTCAACGGGTTCGGTGACTTCAGGCTTCGGGGTCGATTCGGTGACGTCTTTTGCTTCGTCAACGGGTTCGGTGACTTCAGGCTCCGGGGTCGAATCGGTGACTTCAGACTCCGAGGTCAGTTCGGTGACTTCAGGCTCCGGGGTCGACTCGGTGACGTCTTCCAATTCGTCAACGGGTTCGGTGACTTCAGGCTTCGGGGTCGATTCGGTGACGTCTTTTGCTTCGTCAACGGGTTCGGTGACTTCAGGCTCCGGGGTCGGCTCGGTGACGTCTTTTGCTTCGTCAACGGGTTCGGTGACTTCAGGCTCCGAGGTCGGCTCGGTGACTTTAGGCTCCGAGGTCAGCTCGGTGACTTCAGGCTCCGGGGTCGGCTCCAGAGCTGCATCGCCTGAAGGCTCGGAACCGGCCTGAGACTCGGCTGCTTCTGTTTCGTCGACTAACAAGATGGGCTTTTCCGGATTTCGAAAAAAGTCGTAGGTGTCGTCCGGGCTCATGCTGCCCAGTTCTTCGGCGAACTGTGCGAGTGAGCGGTTCTGCGGAAAGCGGCGTGTACCGTCGGCGAGCAGAGAAATAGCGGAGTTATAGTCCTTGAGCTGGACGGCCGCGCGTGCGGCAACAAGATATGCGGTGGCGTATTCCGGGTACTGCGCCAGGCCCCGACGGCACAGGTCGAATGCGGCGGCAGGTTGCGATTGCTCCAGCAACTCGGCCGCTTCCACTAAAAACATTGGAGAAATGCCCTGCTCAGGCGCCATGTAGTTTGTACTCGTAGAAAATCCAGACGTGATGCGCTGAAACTTAGCCATTGAACAGCGACGGAACAAACGACCCAGCTAAAGAAAAGCCGGCAGACCGGAATGCAAATTCGCCGGCATCGAAGGCGGTCAGGCCGAACGCTCGATCGTGAACTCCGCAAAGGCCTCCAGCGCGGCGCGTGCATCGCTCATCGGCAGGCCGGCCAGCTTGGACTTGGCCTCGTCCACCAGATCCTGGGCGCGTTTCTGGGCGTAGTCGATGCCGCCGCGATCCATGACAAATCGGGCCACGCGTTTGACGTCGTCGCGCGTGGGTTTGCCCTTGACGATTTTCATGATCGCCTTTGATTCGGAGCGCGGTGCGTTGGCAAAAGAATGAATGAGCGGCAAAGTCAGTTTTTTCTGCTTCAGGTCGTTGCCGACGGGTTTGCCGATGGTGAATCCACTGCCGAGGTAGTCAAAAATGTCGTCGCGTATCTGGAAGGCGCAGCCGATCAACTCGCCGTAGTCGCGCAGGTTGGCCTGCACCTGCTCGTCCTCCGTAGCGCTGACCGCGCCGATTTCACAGCTGCAGGCGATGAGCGACGCAGTTTTATCGCCTATAATTTTAAAGTAGGTTTCTTCATCGATGTCCAGCAGCTTGGACTTCTGAATTTGCAGCAGTTCGCCCTCGCTCATGCGCTGCACGGCGCGGCTGGTGATCTGCAGGAAACGGAACTCGCCCGCGTCGACGGCGGCCAGCAGACCACGCGCCAGCAGATAGTCGCCCAGCAGGACGGAAACCTTGTTTTTCCAGACGGCGTTGATGGAAGCTATGCCGCGTCGTTCCGACGCCTGGTCGACGACGTCGTCGTGCACAAGCGCGGCGGTGTGCAGCAGTTCAACCATCGTCGCGCCGACGTAACTGCGATGTCCGGCTTTGCCGCAGGCGGCGGCGCTGAGCAGAACGAGCATGGGCCGTACGCGTTTGCCGGTCCTGCGGGTCATATAGCGCACGATGGTTTCGAGCAGCATGACCTTGGAATCGATCTGCGAGCGGTAGACCTTGGTAAATTCTTCTATTTCAGCGGCGACGGGCCTGGAGATTTGCTTGAGATCCATGGGTTGCCAGGGAGGTTCGACTAACTGGAGACTGCCGCCTGCTCGCCTTCCTGCGAGGGTTTGGCGGCGAATTTAGTTATTACCACACTCAGTTCATACAGCATCACAACGGGTATGGCAAAGGTCAATTGCCCGACCGGATCGGGCGAAGGCGTCAGAATCGCCGCGATGATCAGGATAAGCACGTAGGCATGACGACGGTAGGTGCGCAGAAATTTGGGCTTGAGGATTCCTATGCGCGCCAGCACCCAGGAGACCATCGGCAGCTCAAAGATCAGGCCCGCACTCAGAACGGTCATCGCCAGGAAGCTGAAGTAAAAATTGATTTCAATATCGTTGCTGACGCCTTCAAACACCATGCTGGCGGCAAAACCGAGCATGAGCGGCATCATGACGTAATAGGCGAACAGGATGCCGACGATAAAACAGAGCGACGAAAGAAAGGTAATGCGCGAGGCCCAGCGCCGCTCGCTGTCGTACAGTCCCGGCGAGACAAACTTCCAGAGCTGGTGCAGCACAAAGGGAAAGCCGATTATTACGCCGGCCACCAGAATGATTTTGAAGTAGAAGAAGGGCTGGCCCATCGGACGCAGGTTCTGCATCTGCATACCCGCATCGCGCACCGGCGCCAGCACGATGTCGGAGATGATGAATTCACCGAACAGACTGGCGATAATACAGCCGGCGGCAATACCGAGCACGGCGTAGATGATCCGCTTGCGCAGTTCTTCCAGGTGGCCCAGAAACCCCATGTTCCCGAGGCGGCCTTCGTCTTCTCCGCGTTGTTCTTCGTTTGTATCCGCCATAAAATCACACTCGATTGCATACGTCCCGGGCATGCCGCCTGCCGGACCGGGTACAGGCAAGGGACGATCAAATTACGAAGAATTGTCGGGAGTCTGCCAACGCTGCGGCGATTCGCGCTTTTTGCCCAGGAAGCGTCTCTGATTTACGCTCTTGCCTGATTTTCCTGTTTGTCATTTTGAGCGGCGCCGCAGATTCCCCGGGCAGTCGACGAATGCGGCGCGTCGGGATTCGGGTCTGCGAGGACGGACAGGGCGCAGAGAGGCGATTGTCAGAATGTCGACAGCCCGGCGACTCCGCTTCAAACCACGCATCGCGAAAAAGTTCCGGAGAAAATTCCGCCGGGGGCGTGGACAGTAGCATGTTTTTTGTATTTTCGAAGCCCAATTTTTCCCGGGGCGCTTCGCATCCGTCGAAATTGGCTCGACGGGTAGAAATTCCTGAAAATGGTCGAAGTAACTTTTCAATGATCAACAGCAAGACATTAATTCGCCCGCGGCAAATTATTCTGCTTGCCTCTGAAAACGGAAAGTGATAAACTTCAGCGTTCTTCAACAAGAGCGCACCTTGCTTGTATTGATTCCTACCAGGGAGCTGCCTGACATGGCTCGCTTCCCTGCTCCAGATCGGGCGGCGCAGCGTCGTGCTTAGTCGACTGTAAGACGCGGCCCATCGTCCCCAATTAATCGACACAACTGAATCGGCTTTAGGTGAGCAAAAGGCTAGACTATGAGCTCTAAGTCTATGGACTTTTTTGTCTCTGATACTGAAGATGCGGTCGGAAAAGACGTGGACAGCAATATGCCGGAAGAAGGCCATTTGCACCTTGATAACCCAACAGAACCACAGACCATGTGGTTGCGTTGCCTGGCAATCATCAAGGACAACGTCAATGCTCGCGTGTACAAAACCTGGTTTGAGCCAATTCAGGCCAAAACCTGGACGGACAACCAACTGACCATTCAGGTTCCAAGCCAGTTCTTCTACGAGTGGATAGAAGAGCACTACTACGGATTGCTGCAGAAAACCATCAAACAAATTCTCGGTCCGGAAGCGCGCCTGCAATATCAGGTCGTCATGGATACCAGTGAAGAAGAAACGCCGCAACAGACGATGCGTCTGCCGGCTTTCCGCCAGGCGCCGGCAGCGCCTAAAAAGTCGTTACCCAATTCCGCGGCTCCCAGAGCCGACAAACAAAACGACCTGCCTTCGTATCTGAATCCGCGTTATACGTTTGAGAATTTCATTCAGGGGGACAGCAACCAACTGGCGCACGCCGCCGCTGTGGCCGTCTCCAAGAATCCGGGCGGCACGCGTTACAACCCCCTCGTCCTCTACGGCGATACCGGTCTCGGCAAGACCCACCTTGCCCAGGCTATCGGCAATTCCGCCCTCAAAATGAACGGCGACCTGCGCGTGGTTTACACGAACAGCGAACGTTTCACGATGGAATACGTCAGCGCCGTACAGAATAACAAAATCAACGAATTCACGAACTTCTATCGCAACGTCGACATCCTTATCGTCGACGACATCCAGTTTTTCAGCGCCAAGGAAAAGACGCAGGACAACTTCTTCCACACCTTCAACGCGCTGCACCAGGCCGGCTCGCAGATCATCCTGACGAGCGACAAAGCGCCGCGTGAACTGCAGGGCGTGCAGGAACGCCTCATCTCCCGCTTCCAGTGGGGACTGACGGCGGACATTCAGGCGCCGGACTACGAGATGCGCCTGGCTATTCTGCAACGCAAGGCGGCCGACGAAGGCGGCGACGAGATTCCGGGCAATGTGCTCGACTTCCTGGCGCGCCACGTCACGTCCAGCGTCCGCGAACTCGAAGGCTGTCTTATCAGCCTGCTGGCCAAAGTTTCGCTCGACGCACGCGAGCTCAATCTTGACCTGGCCAAGGAAGTTGTCGGCGGTATCGCGTCCAACACGACGCGGAAAGTCATCTCGATCGACTCCATCCAGGAAACCGTCAGCGAACACTTCGACATTCCGGTCGAACTGATAACCGGCAAAACGCGCAAACACCACGTGGTGCTGGCGCGTCAGGTAGCCATGTTCATCTGCAAGGAATTGACCAAGTCGTCGCTCAAGATGCTCGGGGCGCACTTTGGCAACCGCGACCACACGACGGTCATCCACTCCTGCCAGATGATTGAGAACTATCTGGAGACGGACCCGAAGGTTCAGAAGGATGTCAACGAGATATTCAGCAAACTCGGCGTTTCGCGTTAAGTGCGCGTCGACATCCGGCTTCAACTCTTAAACAGCCCGGCCAATTGGTCGGGCTGTTGTTGTTTAACGCATCCGGCTTTCGTAAGAAGCTTCTTCCAGGTTCAATGGTGTTCCGTCAGGGTGTGTGATCTCCGTAATCCAGAACCTGGGCGCACAGTTGTCGCAACCTGAGACCGCCTTCCGACTGATATACCCTCTCAAGCGGTACTCCATCTGGTGTCGTTCACTTTTTTCCGGTCCGCGTTCTGCAAAGAAACAGCCATTCAATACATCGGGTCCATCCAGGAGCAAAGGATCAATATCCTGATCGAGCAGGAAAATCAGGCTACTGTCCTCCACCGCCGTCACACGCATGTCGTCATTCCAATCTCCACAGGCATACTGCATAAAGAAGGCTTCAACCACAATTGGTGTTGTGTTGAGCGGGTCAAAGGCATTCCTGTCGCTACAGGCGGTGCTGATTAAACAGCTGAGTACAATGAATATGGAAAATTGCCTCATGCGATATTTCATTAGTTGCACCATCGAACACAGACTACGCCGAAGATAATGGTTCTGTTTGTTCTTTTATTCATGTTTTGTTTAACAGATCAGCTGAGAGCTTCCTGCCGGGCGCCTTGGAGGTTTTTGAGAGGATTGCTGTGATTGTTGGCGGGCGATAACGTTAAAGTGTTCGGGCAGGTTTTGAATTTTGGTTCGGGATACGGTTGCACCCGCCTTTGAAGTGTACTTTCCTCCGGTGAGTTATCACTTTTAATAAATTCTCTGCAATTGAATAGGATGCCGGATCCGGCGCATCGTTATAACTCCGGCGCATTCAGTGCATTATTCGGGCTGGTGCAGCGGTTGTATATTCTGCGATGTGCAGCATGTGCAGCATACGCAGCATACGCAGCATGTGCAGACCACAATCGATTAGAGATGTGCATAGAGTTCGGAAGGTCGTTGGGTTTGGCGTTGGGGGAATTCAGAAGGCTCAGGACGCATTAATGTGTGATCAAGGGGCCCGCCTGCCCATCGCCCGCCCCGCCGCCACCGCGAGTTTCGATAAAGTTCAGCCGCACGCCTCCCACCCTGCATTCGTGCAGATGTTTGTTGAGGGCAAGCAAGCGTTCGTGACAATCCCGATCCGGTGCGTTGCATGCGGCGCACCG
>CAYULF010000039.1:0-23751 GCA_964445695.1 uncultured Hyphomicrobiales bacterium
GTGCAACGAACAAGCACCAGCGACACAGGATCAGTCTCTTTCGCCTCGGACTTGACACCGTGCAGCAACTCCTGGGCGGAAATCTCGACCGGACAGGAGTCAAACGGCTCCGACCTATCATCGCTCTGCTGATACCCCCCTAGCGCACGTGAGCTCGTTTGAGGGCAGATGGGGTGGTTGTTTAATGTTTTTGTCGTGTACAGTGCCCTTAGGGCTCACAGCTCGTACGTAGTTTTACGTAATTTAGCTTTGCCGCTTCCCGCTCAGCCTGAACATTCACCCGTTCAGCTGCTGAGACAGAACACCAAGTAATCTGTGAAGAAGTTTTTGCTCCCGCGAGCAAAGTCTGCAGCAGCTCCGACGACCAATTAATCCCGGTAACGCTCCAGCGTAAAATGCTCGCCCAGGTAGCGCTTGCGAACCTCGGGATTGGCGGCAATGGCCTCCGCCGTGCCGGAGTAATACACGTCGCCGTCGATGAGAATGTAGGCGCGGTCGGTGATGCTCAGCGTTTCGTGGACGTTGTGGTCAGTAATCAATATTCCCAGGCCGCGCGCGCGCAGGCTGCGTACGATGCGCATGATTTCCTCCACCGCAATCGGGTCGATTCCGGCGAATGGTTCGTCAAGTAAAACAAATTTGGGTTCGGTGGCCAGTGCGCGGGCGATCTCCGTACGACGGCGCTCGCCGCCCGACAGTACATAACCGCGGCTCTTGCGGATGTGTGTAATGCCAAATTCCGTTAACAATTCTTCGAGGCGTTCGCGGCGCGCCTTGTTGCTCATGCGACGCAGCTGCAGCACCGCCATGATATTGTCTTCCACCGACATCTTGCGGAAAACCGACGCCTCCTGCGGCAGATACCCCAGACCAAGGCGCGCGCGTCTGTACATCGCCATACGCGTGATGTCGCGGTCGTTGTAGTAAACGCGGCCGCCGTCGGGACGAATCATACCAACGATCATATAAAACGAGGTGGTTTTACCGGCGCCGTTGGGACCGAGCAGCCCGACGATTTCACCCTCGGAAACTTCAAGCGAGACGTTCTTAACAACACGGCGCTTTTTGTAGATCTTGACCAGCCCTTCGGCGCGGATGGTGTTTGGCGATTCGATGGAAGCCGGCGCAGCTTCCGGCTGCGCCGCTTCCTGACCTACGATTTGTTCCGAGATTGACATTGCGGACTCTTTAATTGTTTTTGCATTTTCGCCGCCGATGTTAACCGACGGTTAAACAGGCCGGGACTGTTTCCAGGTGCGCTTACGGCTCAACGGCTGCGCACCGGGCGCAGTTCAAGCTTTTTGTTCAACTCCTTGCCGTCGCGCAGAATTGTCAACTGCATTTCTTCTCCCGCAACGCCGTCATTCAAAATGACCTGGACGTCTTCGGGACGCAAAATGCGCTCGTCGTCGATCTCGACAATGATATCGCCCGGCTCAAGGCCGGCGGCTTCCGCCGGCGAACGACGATAAATCTCGGAGATAAACACGCCGCGTTCGCGCTCGAGGTTGAGGGCGCGCGCCAGCTTTTTGTCGACAGCGCCGACGTTAAGGCCCACGCTGTAGTTGCGATCAATATTGCCGTCGCGTTTAAGTCGGTCAACCACATCCATGACGCGATTGATCGGGATGGCAAAGCCGATACCGATACTGCCCGCACCGCGCGAGGTCTGCGCCGTCGAAAAGATGGTGGCATTCATGCCGATCACTTTGCCGTCGCCGTTAACCAGCGGACCACCGGAGTTGCCGGAGCTGATCGAAGCATCCGTCTGCAACATGCCGCGGTAGACTTTGTCGTCCTGGGTAAAGTTAAGTCCCGTATTGGAGATCACGCCGACGGTCACCGTCGGTTTGGCGTTGATGGCAAACAAGCCGAAGGGATTGCCGAAGGAGATGGCCCACTCGCCGATGATTGTTTTATCCGAGTTGGCCAGTTCCAGATAGGGAAAGCGAATATCGCTGCGCTGGATTTTCAACAGGGCCACGTCGCTGACCGCGTCGGAACCGATCAGTATGGCGCTGTACTGTTCACCGTTGGTCATGGAGATGATGATCTCACTTGCGCCGCCGGCCACGTGTTCATTTGTTAACACATAACCGTCGGAAGAGATAATGAATCCCGAGCCGACGCCTTTGATTTCTTCCTCGTAGACGCGATCTCCGCGGCGGCCCATAAACAATTCCATCCAGGGATCGCGCACGGAATATCGGCGTACCTCAGTGACGTTTATGCCCACGACGGCCGGACTGCAAGTCTCGACCGCGCGCGTGATTGCATTGCGCCGCGACACCGTAATATCGTTTTCGGGCATCGGCTCAGGCTCGGGCGCTGCGTTCAACGCCCATTGCTCTGTGGCTGTCGCGCCCGGTTGCGCTTCGGAATCGGAAGCCATGTGACTGTTGTTTAAGTCGCCGGCGGATAGCACCTGTGCCGATCCGATATCGCGATCGTCCTGCTGCGACTGGCAGGCCGTGGTAGCAAATGTGAAAAAACACAATATGAACGCGGCGCAAACGCCGTGAGTCCAGTGCGGTGTAATTGATGGAAGTTTCATAGCTGTCTCTATTGATCCCGCTGCTTTGTTGTACAATCACGTCAATTCCGTTCCGGACATTCAGCGCGAACCCGCCTACAAACGTACGACTCGGCGCCGCGATTGTAGACGCGGTCGGTCCGGGCCGGAGCCGGGAATTTCATCCCGTCGGTCAAATCCGGGAACGGCGCTCTACTACGGCGTCGGCCCGCACAGGTTGCGCGACTACTCATCGACGCGACGCCGCCCGGGGCCTCGCGGCTGAGTACGCGGGGACGAACAAAAAAATCATGTCAAAGGCCGCGCCCGCAGGGACAAAGGGCAAGCGGCTGCGTCCGAACGGCGCTCCGGCAACTGTAACTGCATGAAAATCATGGAAATACGCCCACCCGCGCTCAACCTGCCCGCCTATGATTTCCGCACGCGCGTAGTGGACGGCACGGCCTGCGTGTACGATCCGCTGCGAAAAAAGTACGTGGCCGCCACGCCGGAAGAGTGGGTGCGTCTGCACCTGATTCAGGCCCTGATCGAGTTCCGCGATTTTCCGCGCGGGCTGATAAAAATTGAACACAGCATCCGCGCCCACGGCCGACCACGCCGTTGCGACGCCGTTATCTACGACCGCGACCTGCGGCCGCGCATGATCATCGAATGCAAGGCGCCCGACGTAAAGATCGACCAGTCCACCTTCGACCAGATCGCCGTCTACAATGTGGCGCTGCGCTGCGAATTCCTGCTGGTCAGCAACGGACGCGAGCACTACTGCTGCCGCGTGGATTTTGACCGAAATGCCGTTGAATTCATCGGCGACCTGCCCTCGTACCAGGACCTGATACAAACTGCCGACTGACGAATAATCCCCGTTTTCAGCCTGTTTGAGCCGTTTTTTCACCGATTCTGCTTCCCTGCGCCTCTCGACGCCGTGCTACGCATGGATCGCGGTGTTGCGTTTGTATTGGCCCGATGTAAAGCGCCGGTAATCTTAGGCATGCCGAACTTTATTTTTAGACACGGCGAATTTATTTTTTAGACATGTCTAAATTTTACTAGTTTGTGCTCGCCTTTGATTCGGCGCATACCGTGAATGCGCAGCAAACCATACAAATTCATTTACTCGTACTATCCGGGCATTCCGCTGCCGCGGGGGACGGCCTTTTTGTTTGTCCTGCCGCTGCGCGGCGCTGAACGGGAAACGCACAATGAACCAGTCCATCCGATTCCACCTTTCGACGACAATTAAGCGTTGCACGCGGCTGATCTGCCTGCTTGCGTTTCTTCCCGCGGGCGCGGCGGCGCACGTGACGCTTGAATTCGAGGTACGAGCCGAAGACGACAAATCGGCAATTGTCGGCGCAACAATCAGTCTGCCGGACGAAGGCGAAGGTGCGGTGAGCGACAAGAACGGCCATGCGCGCGTGGACCTGCACAATATGAACACAGGCGCGGTTAAGGTGCGCGCCACGCACATCAGTTTTGAAACGCTGGAATTCACGCTGGAGCTGCCGGCGCGCCTGAAGGAAGGCCAGATTGTTAAACGGGAAATTCTGTTAACGCGCGCGGACGTACAGACGCCGGAAATTCAGGTTGTCGGCCGCCGACGCAAACGACCGCAGGCGGACAATCCGGTGCTCGTGGGCGAGACTGATTATCGCCTGTTTGAATCGATCCAGGCGGCCAGTCTGGCGGAAGGATTGGCGTATCAACCCGGATTGCGGCTTGAAAACAATTGCCAGAACTGCGGCTTTTCCCAGGTGCGTTTAAACGGACTGGACGGCGCGTATTCACAGATTCTGATTGACTCGCGTCCGGTGTTCAGCGCGCTGAACGGCGTGTACGGCCTGGAGCAGATTCCGCCGGCAATGATCGAGCGCATCGACGTGGTCCGCGGCGGCGGCTCGGCGGCGCAGGGCGCAAACGCCATCGCCGGAACGATTAACATTATCACGCGCGACCCGGTGGAAAACACGGCGCAGATAGCGACAAACACCGCCCTGCTCAACGGCGAAGCGCTCGACAACACACTGAGCGTCAACGCGGCTCTAAGCAGCGACATCATGCCCGTGGGTGTGCACGTATTCGGATTCAAACGCGAGCGCGAGGACTGGGACGCCAACGGCGACGGCTTTACGGAGATCACGCGGCTGTCGGGCAGTTCCTTCGGGCTGCGTTCCTACTACAAGCCGTCTGACTTTTCGCGCGTGGACCTGGAGTTTCACAGCATCGAGGAATTCCGGCGCGGCGGCAATCTGCTGGATCGTCCGGCGCACCAGACGGACATTGCCGAGCAGCTGGACCACCGCACCTTCGGCGCGTCCTTAAACGCGGAGACCTACGCGGCCGACGACCTGCTGCTGGCGGCCTACGCTTCGCTGCAATCGACGCATCGCGAGAGTTACTACGGCGGCGGCGGCAACAGCGAGGATCCGGCCGAGCGCGCACAAGCGGCAAATTTCTACGGCAATACGGACGACCTGAGCGTCGTGGGCGGCGCACAGGCCGGACGCGGCATGCAGTGGTTCGGGCAGAGCGTCAACCTGGCCTTCGGGATTGAGTGGCAATTCACCACGGTGGAAGATCGCATGCCGGGATACGAGCGTTTAATTAAACAGGACGTCGCCACGCTGGCGGCTTACTCACAACTGGAGTGGCAGATTTCGCAGCAGACAACGCTGCAAACGGGACTGCGCCACGACCGCATCGACCTGCAGGGCGCATACCTCTTCGGCGAGGACCTGCCTTTCAACGCCGACCGCGTGTTTAATGTCTGGTCGCCACGCGTTAACATTCTTCAGCGCCTCAACGGCGAATGGAGCGTGCGCGCCGGTTACGCGCGTGGTTTCCGCGTGCCGCAGGCTTTTGACGAAGACCTGCACATCGAGACGGTCGGCGGCACGGCCCAGGTTGTGATGTTCGGCGACGACCTGCGACCCGAGCGCTCGGACAGCTTTACTGCCTCGCTTAACTTCCGGCGCGACGATCTGGCGCTGACGGAGTGGAACGCAACACTCGAGGGATTCGCAACATACCTGCACGATCCCTTTGTCAATGAGTTTACCGGCCGAAGGCTGCCACAGAGCGGCGCGACTGTGACGGCCAAACGCAACGGCGCGGGTGCAACCGTCGCCGGCGTTAACTTCGATCTTGAACGCGCGTTTAACACATCGCTCGCGGCGCAGATCGGAGGAACGTTGCAGATAGCCGAATACGATGCGGCGGATGGCGAGGTCGTGCTGGAAAAACTCGACGACGATGGAACGGTATTCCGCGAGATTCGGAGCAGTGACATCCTGCGCACGCCGCAGGCTTACGGATTTCTCTCGCTCATGTGGACGCCGGATGCACGGCACGACGTGGCTGTAACGGGCGTTTTCACCGGCCCGATGTGGACGCCGAACGAACGCCTGGTCGAACTCGTCCGCACGCCCGCCTTCATGGAACTTAACTTTCGCGCGGCGCGGCGGTTTCGCTTCAGCACGGACCTGAATCTGGAGCTGGCGTTGGGCGTGCAGAATGTTTTCAACAGCTTCCAGTCCGACTTTGAAACGGGCCCGGAGCGCGACGCGGGCTACGTTTACGGTCCGACGCGGCCTCGCAGCTTTTTCGGCGGTTTAAAACTCCTGTGGTAACGGTGGATTTAACATTTGGCGTTCGGCAGCCGGCTGGATGTTCGGGACTTGCTCGCTTTATGCCTGCGGCATAGCTCGAAGATTTTTTTGTTTGGCGACGTGCGCAATGGCAAAAGTATCAGTCCCCGACATCACTTGTTTTCAATAGGGCAACCAGCGATGTGTCCCGGAAAGTATCGTAGACAAGTGCGCTGTCGCGTCCAGGTAAAACACACGTGTACCAGTCCGGCGGCGGTTCAACATCAGTACTGCTCCAGTCATTGCCGAACATGTTAAACCACTCAACAACAATCAGCCCATGTCAACTGTGGCGTTTCACGAGTGCGACACCGGCCCAGGGCGAATCATAGTAAAACTCAAACGCCACAACATTGCCGTCATCACTGCGCCACACGGAATCAATGTCAGGTTCCAGGCTGCGTTGCAGCATCGCCAGGAAGTCATTTTTCGACGCTGTAAACTCGGCCTTTGTCAATCCCGCGCGATCCAGTCCAAGACGGTCTACCAGCTCTCCCTGCGACACGGGATCCGGAATATCTGCCAGGATTGCATCGCCATACATTTCGGCGAGGATCACTATTGCAATCAGCATGGCAACTTCAATCGCAACATGCATCAGGTTCATGCTGTAGAAGCGGCGGCGGGAAACGGTTTTGGGCATTGGATGTAGTTTCCGGATTAATCGGCACTTGTGCTTTCGGACCGCCAATATGCTCTCAATTTGACACCGGAGCAAATCTGATGAACTGCAACGCTATTTCTGAATACAGACCTGAAATGGGCCTCGCAATTTTGAGCTTATTCTCTTGCCGACTTGCGGTTGAAGGTCCGGTTTCCGACTGATTTACTTACCGCTTTATGCCTGCGGCATAGCTCGATGATTTTTTTGTTTGTCGCCGGGTGAGGAGTGTATATGTCGGTGCGGAGCGCGGGGAGTCTTGGAGTTTGAAGTTGAGATTTGGAGTTTTGAGTTTAAAGCGGGCTGTATCTCTGCGTGATCAAAAGGGCCCGCCCCCGCCGCCACCACCAGTGCAGTTTTCCACCACCAGGTACCATCAGGCCGTCCGGCCTGACCAGATCCACCCTACCGCCCTCGCTGACGTTGGAACGTGAACACGGCCTGCGCATCACCCGCGTCCACACAACGAGATTAACACAAAGTCAAACATCACATCAGAAAAAAATACCAAGCGTAGCGCAAAACGCGGGTAAGCGGGCAAGACTTGCTGATGAACGGACAACAATGCTGCGGCCGACAGCTCAGACCAGAATGCAAAACCCAAAAGTTCCAAGCCTAAAAACAACGTTTCAACCCTCAGCCTCAAACGCGCCGACAAACAATAAAGTCAAGTGAGCTATGCCGCAGGCATAAAGCGATCAGAATTCGAGTGAAGTGAAAAGTCCTGCAGGCGGCCGCTCAGATCAAACCCTCGAGAAAACGCCCCACAAAAAAGGCCAGGAACGCGGCCACAGCGCCCAACCCCAGCGTCTCCAGCGGACCCTTGATGCGCGAGGTGTGAGTAACCTGCGCCTTTAACAATCCGATCGCGATAAACGCCAGCGATGTTAACAGGCAGGAAACCGTGAACATGTTCCAGTCAACGTCGACAAGGTAGTCGATGACGTAGGCGATCAGCGGCACCAGGCCGAGCATGAAAAAAGACGCAAAGGTAATCGTACCCATCATGAAGGGCGAGCGCGTCTCCTGCGTCATCTCCAGTTCGTCCTTCATCATTGTGTCGACCCAGCGGTCTTTGTCCGCCGTAAGAGTGTTAACAACCTGATTGAGCAGCTCGCCTTCGAAACCTTTTTCCGTGTAGATGCGGCGCAGTTCGTCGCGCTCGCGCTCGGGGTGGTTGTCGATTTCCCAGGCCTTGATTTTCTCGTGTTTAAGAAAGCTGTCGCGTTCGGAGCGCGAAGAAAGATAGGCGCCGATAGACATGGCAAAACCGTCGGCCAACAGGTTGGCAAAGCCCATGATAAGCACGATGGAACTCTCCAGGTGCGCGCCCGCCGCACCCGCCACCACCGCAAAAGTCGTGACGCTGCCGTCGATGCCGCCGTACACAAATTCACCGAGATAAGCCTGCAGACGCTTCAGAAAACCACTGCCGTGATGGCGTTCGACGTGGTCCGAAGTAATGTGAAGCACCTTGTCGTCGTTGTTTTTCCTGCGTTCGCTCACGCCCGCCGGAGGCGCTTCCGCCAGTAATACGCCCTTGTCCATTTCAACAACCTTTCGCCCTGAGCACGGAATGTTAAACTGAACTATAAAATTACTGTGAGCGCTGTTTCCGTTCGATTATCAATTTGTGATAATTCAGGCGACGACCTCAGCGACTGTTAAAACTATGGAAGTCACCGGTGAGCGATCCATGCAAGCAAAGCGCCGCGAATACACGACCGGACCGGCCTGGCACGTCCGTGCGTGGATAGTCGACGTTTTCGGCCCCGAACGGACACTTTGACGATGGGGGCCGGCCTTGTTCAACGGCTTGCAACAGAGTTCATGCAACAGGATGTTTTTGTCGAGATAGCGCTGCCGATTCCCACGCCGCGGACTTTTACCTATCGCCTGGCGGTGGACATGCGCCAGGACCATCTGGTGGGCGCGCGCGTGCTGGCGCCATTCGGCAAGCGCATCCTGACCGGTGTAATTGTCAGCGACGCCGTCGAAAAAATACCGGAGCGCACACGCGAGATCATTGAAATCCTCGACCTTGAGCCGACCTTTTCACCGGTGATGCTGAAGTTCACGCGTTGGATTGCCGAGTACTACATGGCGTCCTGGGGCGACACACTGAAAGCCGCCTTGCCGCAGGGCATGAATCCCGAGACCGTGGCGCGCGTCTCTTCCATACGCGGCATCGAACCCGAGGACATGGAACAGATGCGGCGGCGCGCACCCAAACGCGCCGAGCTGCTGGAAGAAATTATGGCGCACGACAATGCGCTGACCGTCGGCTACCTGGATCGCAAACTGGGCGGCGGCGCGCTGGCGGCGCGCCTGAACGTGCTGGAACAGGCCGGATATATCACTGTACAGCGCGAAGTGTCGGAAGACCTCAAAGCCAAAACACAACGCGCCCTGGCGCTGAGCGAAGAACTGAAAAACGACGCGGCACTGATGCGGAGCACGCTCGACGAACTGGACCGACGCTCGCCCAAGCAGAGCCTGCTGCTCAGCCACATCTATCTGCACTACAGCCACAGCGACGCTCCGCTGCTGCTGAGCGATGCGTTGCAGGCCACCGGCGCTCCGGCGTCCTCGGCCGACGGCCTCGTTAACAAAGGGCACGTCATCAAGTTCGACGCGGAGGTTTTCCGCGGCGCACTGGATGAGGGTGATTCGCTGGCGCGCACAAAAGAGGATGAACTGCCGCTGACGCTGGAACAGCAGCACGCGCTGGACCTCGTCGTCGGATCGCTTGAAAAACGCGAACACAAGACTTATCTGCTTCACGGCGTTACGGGCAGCGGCAAAACACTCATCTACATCCGCGCCATCCGCCGCGCGCTGGACATGGGGCTGAGCGCGCTGCTGCTGGCGCCCGAGATCGCGCTGACGCCGCAGTTGATTGATCGCTTTCGGCTGGCCTTCGGCGATGAGATCGCCGTTTTTCACAGCGCCATGTCGGCCGGCGAGCGCTACGACAACTGGCGGGCCGCGCACAGCGGAAAAGCGCGCATCGTGATCGGCACGCGCTCGGCCGTTTTTACACCCCTGCTCGAGCCGGGGATTATCATTGTCGACGAGGAGCACGACGGCTCCTACAAACAGAGTGCGCCGGCGCCGCGCTACAATGCACGCGACTGTTCGATCGTGCGCGGGCGCATGCAAAATGCGGTCGTCCTGCTGGGATCGGCGACGCCTTCGCTGGAAAGCATGTACAACGCGCAGAGCGGAAAATATCACCTGCTGGAGATTCGCAAACGCGCGGACGGGGCGACCTTGCCGGAGATTCGCGTGCTGGACATGCTGGCCCTGAAAAAACAACAGATGGTACACGACTCGTTTTCCACGCCGCTGCTGGATGAAATCATCGACCGTGTTAAACGCAAGGAAGGCGTCATTCTGCTGCAGAATCTGCGCGGTTTTGCGCCCTATCTGGACTGCCCTGAGTGCGGCGAAAAACCGATGTGTCCCAATTGTTCGGTGACTTTAACATATCACCGTTACCACGAGGTGCTGCGCTGTCACTACTGCGGCTACAGCCACAAAAGCGAAAAGGTCTGCCGTTTCTGCGGTCACCCGGAGTTAAACATCGTCGGCGCCGGTACGCAACGCATCGAAGACGAATTATCCGCTCAGTTAAAAGAGCGCGAGGTCAACGCGGTAATCCAGCGCATGGACCTTGACACGACCAGTCGCAAGGGCTCACATCGCCGCATTTTAACTTCTTTTTCCAAAGGCGAGACGGACATTCTGCTCGGCACGCAGATGGTAAGCAAAGGCATGGACTTTGCGCGCGTCACGTTGGTGGGCGTGATCAACGCCGATATTCAATTGGCGCTGCCGGACTTTCGCGCGACGGAACGAACTTACCAACTGTTAACTCAGGTGGCGGGACGTGCGGGGCGCAGTGCGGATGGTCACGGTCTGGTGATTATTCAATCGCGCCAACCCAAACACCCGGCGATTCTGGCGACAAAAGCCGAATCCTATGAGTTGTTTTACGGCGACGAGCTGCAGCAACGGCGCGAGGTTCACTATCCGCCGTTCACGCGATTTGTGCGCATTGAGTTTTCGGGCCGCGTGGAGGAGCAGGTACATCTGCAGGCCAACTATTTTGCCTACAACCTGCCGCGCAAACACCAAGCCTATGAAACAATTGGTCCGGCGATTCCGACGATTAACAGGTTGCGGCGCGACTACCGGCGTCTGGTAATTGTTAAAAACTACAAGGACAAAGATCCTTCAGGCGCGACGATGCGCCATGCGGTGCTGCACGCCTTCCAGATTTACAACAAAAAACACGGCACAAGCGCGGTGCGCGTGACGCTGGACGTGGATTCCAGCGGATTCATGTAGGTCTTGTTTAACAGTAAAATCGGCTTCGATGGCTGCGTGGTGGAGTAGGATTCAACAATGGAACCTGATTAAACAATATCCGCCTTTTCGTTTAACAATACGCAACTTGCATTCAGCCGGATTTACCGCACGACTAATTGACTTCTACCTGAGCACTTCGCCTCGTTCCTCGCTGCGCTTCGTCCCTTGGCTTGTTTTTCTTTATTGTTTGTCACCGGGTCCGGCACTGTCCGTTTTTGCACGGGCGGCTCAACTCACAACTTTGGGCATCGATGATTTAAGACTCTGGGGACTCGCTGATGTTAAACTGTCCTACCGGCAGCTCAAGAATACGATTCAGCTCTGCAGAATACGTAAAACTACGTATGAGCTGTGAGCCCTAAGGGCTCACAGCTCATATCTTCAGGACTCCGTCCTCGGTCACCACGACTTCCAACTTCACATCATGTTTCTCAACCGGCAGCCCCTCAAGCTCCTGCAGGCCGAATGCAAGGCCGACACGCGTTGCCCGACAAGCCGCCAGAAATCGGTCGTAGTAACCGCCGCCGTAGCCAAGACGCGTGCCCGCGCGGTCGAACGCCAGCAGCGGCAGAATAACAAGATCTTCCGAGTGTAGTTCTTCTGCACTGAGTTCAACAGGTTGAGCGCTGGGAGTAAACACAGGTTCCGGCACGTTAAAGCGACCAGGCGCGTACACCTGATCGCGCAGGACGCACAGATGGCGCATCTCTCCCGGATTCTTTGGATCGGTGACAGGTACAACAACCTGTTTACTGTTATCATACGCCGCCGCAAACAACTCCTCTGTTTCCACCTCCGCGCCGAACGACCTGTAACAATGGATGCGGGCGGCGGACAAAAAAAAAGTGGATTGGATCAAGTGGCGGCAAATGCGACGGGAATACTCGCGGCGAAGAGATTCATCAAGCTGGGAACGTTTCTGGCGGGCCTTGCGACGAAGCTCCTGTTTAATCTCGGCAATGTTGCTGTCGGAACCGGCTCCCATGACGCGACCTCAACTTAAACAAACAGAAATCAGGCGTAATCCTGCAGCATGCTTTCAAAAGCAGCTACCAGAGGCGTCGGCCGCCAGTCGCTCTGCTGCATAAGACGGCGGCTGTTTAATGACACGTCGGCTACTTTGGTGATGTAGTCCGGCATATCCTGCTGACTGACCTCGCGAATCTTGCTGTCGTCAATACCCGCGACCCGGCAATATCGCCGCACAAAATCCACGCGGTTGACGCGCTCCGGGCCGCCGATGTTAAACACCTGGCCGAAGAGTTTGCCCTTGACGATGCTGTCGATGCCGCGCGCCACGTCCTTAACGTACACCGGCGTGCGATACTGGTCGGTGAACAGAGTTGTTTCCTCGCCGCGCAGCAAGGCCTCCGTTGCAAATCCGGGATAACCCTCGCTCCAGGGCGTCGGGTTGTCGAACATGAGTGAGGAACGCACAATCGACCACAAAGGAAAAAGCTGCTGTTTGCTGAGCGCCACTTCCAGCTCGCGTTTGGAACGTCCGTATTCGAGCGAGGGGTGCGCGTCGTCGTCCTCGCTGTAATTGCCTTTGCCGCCGTCGTAGACCAGATCGGTCGACATAAAAATGAACGGCACGCCGAGTGCGGTGCAGACACTGAAGACGTTGCTGCTGCCGACCACATTGACTTCGCGCGTGCGCAGGTGATTCGACTCACACTCAGATGGCTGCGCCAACGCGCCGGCATGCACCACCACATCCGGACGCACGCTGCTGAGCACGGCCGCCACTTCGGCCTGATCGACGATTTCCATGCCCACCGTCTGAGGCGCGCCCTGAATCGACGCCACCTTGGCCGGCATGCGACTCGTCAGCACGACCTTATAACCGCACTCGGCGAATTCACGCCATGCGTTCCAGGCAAAAAATCCGGAGCCACCAGTGATCAGAAGTGTAGGCACGTTCGCTTCTTTTCCCCTTCGCTTCTTGTGCCGCCGACCGCAGATTCAGAGCTCGGCGTAAAAACAGGCCGTCGCCTCAATCCCACGGCGAAAATTGCTCAGGTCGAAATGTTCATCGGGAGAATGCAAATTTTCCGTTTCGAGTCCAAATCCCATCAGTACGACGGGAGCGGAGAGAATCTGCTGGAATGTCAGTACGATCGGAATGGATCCGCCCTCGCGTTTCAGATAGGGTTTGACGCCGTAGGCTTGCTCCAGCGCACGCATCGCGGCCTGCACGCCCGGTGAGTCCACCGGCGTAAGAGCCGGATTGCCGCCGTGATGGCTCGTCACTTTCACCTGCACGGTCGGCGGAGCCATGGCGCGCACGTAGTTCTCGAATTTTTCCGAAATGTCGCGCCAGTCCTGGTTCGGCACCAGACGCATCGAAATCTTGGCCGAAGCTTTGGCCGGAAGCACCGTTTTAGCGCCTTCGCCGGTGAATCCGCTCCACATCCCGTTGACGTCCAGCGTCGGGCGCGCCCACAGCCGCTCCAGCGTCGTGTAGCCGAATTCGCCGTAGGTGTGCGGTATGTTCAGTTCGGCGCAGTACTTTTCCTCGCTCCAGGGCAGACGCGCAAACTCGGCGCGCTTTTCTTCGCTCAGCGGAAGCACATCGTCGTAAAAACCCGGAACGGTAATGCGACCAAAATCGTCCTTCAGACGCGCAATAATTCCGGCCAGCACGTTGGCCGGGTTGGCAACCGCGCCGCCGAAAGATCCGGAATGCAGATCGCGGTTCGGTCCCTGCACCGTCACTTCCATGTAGGCCAGTCCGCGCAGACCATAGCCGATCGACGGCATCTCGGGCGCGTACATAGCCGTATCGCTGATCACCACCGTGTCGCAGGCCAGGCGCTCGCGATGTTGCTCCAGGAAAGGAGTCAGGTTCGGACTGCCGATTTCCTCCTCGCCTTCAATCAGCACCTTGACATTCACCGGCAGCGTGCCGTTGGTTTTCAGGTGCGACTCCAGCGCGGCGATGTGCAGAAAAACCTGGCCCTTGTCGTCCGTCGCGCCGCGCGCGTAAATTTTACCGTCGCGAATGGTCGGCTCAAAAGGCGGCTGCGTCCACAGGTCGATCGGGTCGACCGGCTGAACGTCGTAGTGACCGTAAAAGAGCACGGTAGGTTTGTCGGGCCCGGCTTCCAGCCACTCGCCGTACACGATAGGATGGCCGTCGGTCGCCTCCGTGACGACATTGTTCAGCCCGATGCCGCGCAGGTATTCGGCCAGCCAGTCGGCGCAGTGCGCCACGTCCGGCACGTGCTGTTTGTCGGTGCTGACGCTGGGAATAGCCAGAAAATCAGCCAGATTTTTCAGGTGTTGATCGTGATGTTCGGCGATGTAATTCAGGACGTCCTGCATTGCGCTCCGGAATGATTTTGCTCGTAATCGGGATAGAAATTTGCTGCTCAGGAACCGACGCCGGACTTGCCGCCCGCGTCGCCGGCAACCGCTTCGGCCGGTTGGGCGGAGATGCCGCGCCAGGAAATTCCGAGGGAGTTTTCACGCGCCATAAAGGCCGCGCCGACCACCAAATTAGTCAAAAAGCCGATGGCGTGCGCAACGAAGGCGTATGCCACCGCCTCTTCGCGCGGCACGCTGTAGAGGTTTTCCAGCGCCTTCTGCGTCGCCAGGTGATAGACGCCCGCCGCACCCGGCGTCGGGGCAACGGCAATCGCCACGCTGGTCAGAACGCATAAAACGTTTGCGTCCAGCATGGAAAACTGACTGTAGTATTGCTGCAGACTAAATGCCTCAAAAACCATGTAGAGCGGCACGACGTACAAGGTCCACATCACCACGGTTATGACGAACACGCGCATGTACAGACGCGGTTTGGACAGCACTGCAAAACCATCCGAAAAAGCCTGCAGTTGCGTCAACGCGCGCGAGTAAAAAGTCTCAGAGAATCGCTTCACCGTCAGCGCGAGAAATTTCTGGATCAAGGTCGTGCGCAGCAGAATGTAGAGCCCGCAGAGGAAAACGCCGATAAACACACTCAGCACGATCAGCACCGTCTCCGGTCCGGCATTGTCATTGCCGGCAAACGCACGCGCAAAGTCGTCCGAAAAAACGGACACGGCCAGAATCAAGAGCACCGCCAGGCTCAGCACGTCGATCATGCGCTCCACAAATACCGAAGCCAGCGAGGTCGAAACCGGCAGGTTTTCACGCCGTGCAAAGATGAAGGGCCGCGCAATCTCGCCCGAGCGCGGGATGATGTTGTTAAACAAATACGCTATCATCACCGCGGAAAAAGCGTTCCAGGTCGAGATGTCCGTGCGCACCGGCTCCAGCATTACACGCCAGCGCACCGCGCGCAGGTAGTGCGAAACCAGAATGATGGGCAGCGTCGCCGTCACCCACCACATGTTCGCCGCACTCAGCGCTTCCCATAATCGCGTGTAGTCGACATCGTCCAGCGTCACCCAGAATGACAGCGCCAGCACGGCCGTGGGAACGAGAAACTTGAGGATTTTTTTTATCGTTGCATTCATGAGCAGATCGGGCTCTCACCCCGCCGCCTGCCGGCGTAGCTGTTAAACAAAGCGCATGCGGCGCATTTACAAAGGCAGACTGAACCGCCCGTTTGTCATCACAATATTGTCATTCGGATCATCACTGTTAATCAACGTGCCGCTGAAACTCGCCTGCACGCTGCTGCTCAGGAACGACGCCACAATCACCGAGCCGCCGCCGCCCTCGTTTAAACTCGAATAGGGAATCTGCGTACCGAAGCCGACCCGGTAAACGATAGAACTGCCCTCTCCCGGTCCCAGCGCGTGCGTCGCCTGCGTGCCGGAGTTAACAAGTTCAATCGTCATCTGCACGTCCTGATCATTGATTGTAATGTTAAAGACCCGCGTCGCTTCGTTGTAACGGGTGACGATCGATTCCTTCGGCGGCGCGTATTCAATGCCGTCCAGCTCCACGATCAGCTCGCCCAGGTCCAGACGATTGGGATCAAAGGGATCCGGCGCCGTCTCCCCCGGTCCGTCATCGCAGCCGGCCGTCGTAATAGCCGCCAACGCCACCAACACCATTAAAACACTTCTGGCTGATTTCATGTTAACCTCGCAGTAGTCCGTGCCAAACGTTTGGGTCCGCCTTCAATTCCTCCGGCACAGGTTTTCAGGCCGTGCTGCGTCGTTTGCGCGGCGCGGCTTTGGACTTGCCGTTGCCGCCGGCTTCCGGCGCTGCAGACAACGCGGCTTCGCGTTCAAACACGCCGCGCAGGAAACGACCGGTGTGGGACGCCTCCACGGCGCTGACCTCTTCCGGCGTGCCCGCCGCCACCAATGAGCCGCCGCGATTTCCGCCTTCCGGCCCCAGATCGATGATCCAGTCGGCCGACTTCATCACGTCCAGATTGTGCTCGACGATCAACAGCGAATGACCGCGTTCGATCAATCGGCGGAAACACATCAGCAGTTTGGCCACGTCGTCAAAGTGCAGACCCGTTGTGGGTTCATCAAAGATGAACAGCGTCGGGTCCGAGTTACGCACCTGCATGTGCGCCGCCAGCTTGACGCGCTGCGCCTCGCCGCCCGAAAGCGTCGTGCCCGCCTGCCCCAGCCGCATATAACCGAGGCCCACGTCCTCCAGCACTTTGAGCCGACGCTTGATTTTGTTCTCGGCGCTGAAAAACTTGATCGCCTCGGAGACGGTCATGCCCAGCACGTCGACAATCGACTTGCCGTTGTAGCGGATGCCGTGCGCCTCGCGGCGGTAGCGCGTGCCTTTGCACTCCTCGCACTCCAGGAAGATGTCGGCCAGGAACTGCATTTCAATTTTCACGACGCCGTCGCCTTCGCAGGTCGGGCAGCGTCCGCCGGGCACGTTGAACGAAAAATGTCCCGGTTTCCAGCCCAGCTGGCGCGCGCCCGGCAGGCTCGCGTACAGCTCGCGTATCACGTCAAAAGCTTTTGTGTACGTGGCCGGCGTCGAACGCGGCGACTTGCCGATCGGCGACTGGTCGACCATCTCGATGTTGACGACGTTGTCCATGCCGTCGATTCCTTCGCAGTGGCCCGTCGAGCCGACCTGTTTGCCGCGCGCGCGCTGCATGCCGTTGTACAGCACCTCGTGCACAAGCGTGCTTTTGCCCGAGCCGGAGACACCCGTCACCACGACCATCTTGCCGAGCGGGAACTCGATGTCGTCGCCTTTCAGGTTGTTTTCGCTCGGTTTGCGAACAATAATCGATTTGCCGTTGCCTTTGGCGCGTTCCGTCGGCACGGGAATCGAGGCGCGCCCGCTCAGGTATTTGCCCGTCAGCGAAGCCGCGTCGCTGGTGATCTGTGCATAATTGCCCTGCGACACTACCTGCCCGCCGTGTTCGCCTGCGCGCGGTCCCATGTCGATAATATTGTCGGCGTTGCGCATGATGTCTTCATCGTGCTCAACCACCACCACCGTATTGCCCAGGTTGCGCAGGCGGTGCAGCACGCGAATCATTTTTTCCGTGTCGCACGGGTGTAAACCTATACTCGGTTCATCCAGCACGTAGAGCGAGCCCACCAGCGCCGAGCCGATCGACGTCGCCAGGTGAATGCGCTGCGACTCGCCGCCCGAAAGCGTGTGCGACAATCGATCCAGCGTCAGGTAGTGCAGCCCGATTTCCACCAGCAGACTCAGGCGCCGCTGCAGCTCCGTCAGGATGCGCCCGGCGATCTGCTCGCCATGGGTGTCCAGTTTTATCTGTTCCACGTACTGCAGCGCCTCTTCCAGCGTCATCGCCACCACCTGCGGCAGCGAGCGATCCGCCACAAAGACCTGGCGCGCCGAGGTGCGTAGGCGCGAGCCCTTGCACGCCTGGCAGCGCGTGTAGCCGCGGTAGCGACTTATCAGCACGCGGTAGTGCATTTTGTACGATTTCTCTTCCAGCATTTTGAAGAAGCCGTTGATGCCGATGTACTTGCCGCCGCCGTCCCACAGAAAGTTCTGCTGATCCGTGGTCAGATTTTCAACCGGTTTGTTGATCGGGATGTTGCGTTTCTGCGCTTCCTGTAGCAGCGCCTTGAAGTGTTTGGAGTGCGTCGGCGTCGTGAACGGGTGGATCGCCCCGTCCATGATTGCTTTGGTGCTGTTCGGAATCACCAGGTGTTCGTCGATGCCGATGCAGCGGCCGAATCCCTGGCATGTCGGGCAGGCGCCGAAGGGATTATTAAAGGAGAAAAGTCGCGGCTGCGGCTCTTCGTAGACAATGTCGCACTGCGCGCATTCAAAACGCGAGCTGAAACGCAGGTCTTCGTCGCGTAGAATGTTGCGCACGATACACTTGCCGCCGCCTTTGATGAAGGCCGTTTCCAGCGAGTCGACCATGCGCGAGCGCGAATCCTTGTCGTCGCGCAGCACCAGGCGGTCCGCCAGAATGTACAGCTCGTCGCGTTTGCCGTCGAGCAGTTCGTTGTCCAGATCGATGATTTCATTGGCGGAGGGCAGCACCATCCGGAAAAAACCCTGCTCGCGCATCGACTGCAGCTCGGTTTCCATGTCCTGCCCGGCGTGGCGCTGCAGCGGAAACAGAATAAAGAGTTTGTCGTTTTCTTCCCACTCGCTGAAAATGCGTTCCAGCGCGGCCTGCGGCGTGTCCTTGTGCACGGGATTGCCGCAACTGTAGCAGCGCGTGCGGCCGACGCGACCAAAAAGCAGACGCAGGTAGTCGTAGACTTCGGTGGATGTTCCGGCGGTGGAACGCGGATTGCGCGAGGTCGTTTTCTGTTCGATGGCGATCGCGGGCGGAATGCCCGTGATCAGGTCCACGTCCGGTTTGGCCATCCGCTCCAGAAACTGCCGCGCGTAGGCCGAGAGCGATTCGACGAACCTGCGCTGTCCTTCCGCGTAGAGCGTGTCGAATGCCAGCGAGGACTTGCCCGATCCGCTGACGCCGGTCACGACGGTCAGGCGATTGCGCGGAATCTCGACGTCGACATTCTTAAGATTGTGGACGCGCGCCCCACGGATCTCGATCGACGTCCGTTTGCCTGTCTGCGCCGCATTCTCAACCGCTTCCTTGACTGCCACGAACTCTTCTCCCGATTTCCCGTCACCCGGATTCACTTATGACGAACCTGCAAGCTACGCAAATTCACCCCGAACCAAAAGGGCATTAAACAATGCACGGCATGGACGAATCAACTCCCAAACAGGTGTTTGCCGCCTCGCTTCCGCTTGTGGATTTTACCGCGCCGTCATGACCGCTTTGAGCTGCTGCCGCATCTCAGGCTCGCTTGATTTTTTGTTTGTCGGCGCGCTGGAAGTGGTTAAGCCTCTCAGTGGTGTCGAATCGGCCGGCACAAAAACCTACCGCCGGCATATCAATCCGAAGCATTTAAACATATGCGATAACCGGCCGCTTCGCTCCCGGTGACAAACAAAAGCGGCCTTTTCAAAAAGTCAAAGTCGGTGTGTGAGTGCAAAACGCGTCAACCCTTGATCACCGCCAACGGACGCACCCGCGCTACCTTGCGTGCGATGCCCGCGTCGTGTACCACGTCCACCACGCTGTCGACGTCTTTGTAGGCCTTCGGCGCTTCCTCGGCCACGCCGCGTTTGGAGCCGGCCTGCACCACGATGCCCTGCTGTTTGAGTTCCATTAAAAGGTCGCCGGCGTGAACCATGCGGCGCGCCTTGCTGCGGGACATGCGGCGCCCCGCGCCGTGACAGGTGGAGCCGAAGCTGCACTGCATGCTCATTTCCGTGCCGGCCAGAACGTAGGAAGCCGTGCCCATGCTGCCCGGAATCAGAACGGGCTGGCCGACCGAGCGGTATTCCTCCACGACCTCCGGGTGCCCCGGGCCGAATGCGCGCGTGGCGCCTTTGCGGTGCACGATGACGCGTTTTGTTTGGCCCCCAACACTGTGATCTTCGATTTTGGCGATGTTGTGCGCCACGTCGTACAAAACTTCAATGCTGCCGACGCGTTCCGCGCCGAGCACGTGGTCGAAGGCCTCGCGCACGCGGCAGGTGATCAGCTGGCGGTTGGCCCATGCGAAATTGGCCGCCGCCGCCATCGCGCCGAAATAATCGCGTCCTTCTTTTGACGAAAAAGGCACGCAGGCCAGTTCGCGGTCCGGAAGCACGATGTCGTAGCGCGGCATGGCGCCGATCATCGTCCTGATGTAGTCCGTCGCCACCTGGTGGCCCAGCCCGCGCGAGCCGGTGTGGATCAGCACGACAATCTGATCTTCCTCCAGTCCGAAGGTCTGCGCGGTGTGGCGGTCAAAGATCGCATCGACGCGATCCAGCTCCACAAAGTGATTGCCCGAACCCATCGTCCCCAGTTGATTCTGCCCGCGGCGACGCGCGTCGTCGGAAACCTTGCTCGCTTCGGCCCACTCCAGATGTCCCTGCGACTCGGTAAAGTGAATGTCGCGCTGTGTGCCGAAACCCTGCGCCACCATCCAGGGCGCGCCCTGGTTGAGCACTTTGTCCATTTCGTTGGCGCTCAGTTTCAGCAGCCCGTCGCGCCCCACGCCGGAGGGCACGCGTTTGAACAGTTCTTCCGCCAGCGACTGAAATTTATTGCGCAGTTGTTTGAAGCGGAATTCCGTCGTCAGCATGCGCACGCCGCAGTTGATGTCGTAGCCGATTCCGCCGGGCGAGATTGCACCGTGGGGATATTCCGTCGCCGCAATTCCTCCGATCGGAAAACCATAGCCTTCGTGCACATCCGGCATGACCATGGCCGCTTCCTGGATGCCGGGCAGCGAAGCCACGTTGACGAGCTGTTCGATGGATCGATCCGAGCCGATCGACTTGAGCATTGACTCCGCCGCAAAGATGCGGGCGGGCACGCGCATCAACGCGCCGTGAGACGTCGGGATCTCCCAGCACATCGTACCGTGTGCATGCAGTGAATCAGGTAGTGCCATGAGTGTAATCAGTAGTGCAGAGCGGATCAGACCAATCTATCGCAATATCCGCCATTGTTCGGGAAGTGGCCGCGTCGACCGCAACGCGGCGCCAATGACGCAAAATAAAAAAGTCCCTGACCACATTGCCCCCCAGCAATCTCGTGATCAGAGACTTCATTCAGTATCCCAAGTTTTAACATTGGCATGAGCCGGCCGCGGCAACCGCTGGAGCGACGTCTGTCCTAAAAACGCCGGACGTGATCTGATCTTCCGATCGCGATACCTGTCCTCAACTCACGGTACAAATGTAGCTTCCGGAGGGAGGCCGAATCAATACCAAAAATCGACCTGCAGTAACAGGCCATTCAGCGGTCTCGGGTAGTAATTTTTAGGGCCGGCATTCAGATGTCAAAAAGGATCTGACCCAAAAAACGGCCATTTTCGCACTTTTTTATCTCCAGCCCGTGATATGTTACCGCTTTTATATCGATGTCAAAACGTTGATCAGTAACATAGCCCTTTGCACGCCCGCGCATTTTTCTTGCGCCGATAACATCAATTTCGAGCTCGCGGAAGACGACACTCTTCAGGCTCGACTCCAGATTGATGCGATTCAGCATGTCGACGAGCAGCACCTCGGCATCAGGCGCATCCAGTTCAAGTTCGAGGATCTGCGAAGACTCGGGCGGAAGCTGGTCGGCCTCCGCAGGTAATATCAGCTCGGCCATGCCGCGCAGAGCCTGACGAAAAAACTCCGCCAGGTCGACCGCCTGTACTTCCAGCGCCAGATCGGCCGTGTGATCGATAATACAAAAAGAGGATTCGGCAGACGACGCAGCCATGTGTGTCCGGTGGTTATCTGAAAAAAACTGCAAGATAAAAGAAATGCGGAATGCGATAAAGGCTTAGGTGAAGCGGGCTTTGCGGTAAAAATGAAAATTAATCGAGATGTTTGGCGAGCAAACGTTGCGACACATTAATACAAAAAAAATAGCCGAGAATCGGAAGAGGCGGCTATTCACCATACCCTCGATGCGCGCCACCCATAGACAGTTCCTATGTGTTTTGCCCCTTCCGACCTCGACTGTGCCCGCTTTTTGATCGGGGCTCCGATCGATTCTTCGCGCCCAAACGCTTGTATTTCAACGACTTGGCGTCTCGACTGATTGCCGTCCCGCCGTCTGCGGCGCTTGTTCTGTTGGCTTGTCCGCCGCTTGCGCTCTTCCGGCTGTTTTGTGATCCTGCCTTTGGCGCTTGCGGTTTCAGGCCGTATAACAAGTTCCTCGTATTGTTTGGACGCATTCAGAACACAGACTCAATCACATGGTTACAACTATTTATTGAACTGCTGCAATTTTTTTTCGCAGCTCTTTGCAACTATTCCGCCGCTCATGCGTTGATGCCTTCGTGTTTAGATAATTATCTAAATATCTAACCTAGTCCCGGCAGGTAAACATTGAACAGTCTTTTCAAAGCGCTGGACGACCCGACCCGACGCGCCATCCTGGAGATGCTGCGCGAACGCGACATGACCGCAGGCGAAATAGCGGCGGCATTCGACATCAGCAAACCGAGCATTTCCTATCACCTCGATCTGCTGAAACGCGCGGACCTGGCGCTGGCCATCAAAAAGGGACAGTTCGTGTATTACTCGCTTAACACTTCGGTGCTTGATGAAACCATCAAATGGATGTTGAACCTGCGCGACGACAAGCGCGGCAAACAATCCGGGAATGATTAAATGAACAAGCCGTCCTTCCTTCGCCGCGAGTGGCTCCAATTGCTGCTGCTCGCGCTTCCGTTCATCGCGATTCCCTTTGTCTGGAGTCACCTGCCGGAACAGATTCCGACGCATTGGAATCTGGCAGGCGAACCCGACGACTACAGCCACAAGGCCTTTGGATTGTTAATACTTCCGGTGTTAAACATTTTCACAACGGCTTTGCTCTTCGGGATCCCCTACATCGATCCGCGGCGCGAAAACTTCGAACTCTTTGCCAACACGATGCGCTCGTTCCGACTGCTTTTCACGACGTTCATGCTGGTGGTATTCAGCGCCATCGTCGCCGCGGGCCTGGGTTACGACTTTGCCATCGAGCGCGTCATTTGCGTGTGTTTAATACTGTTGTTTCTGGTGCTCGGCAACATGTTCGGCAAGGTGCGCTCCAACTATTTTGTGGGGATTCGCACGCCGTGGACGCTCGACAATCCGGAGGTCTGGCGTCGAACGCATCGCATGGCGGCGGTGCTGTGGGTGGCGGCATCGATCATAACCCTGCCCGCTCCGATGTTGTTTGACGGCACCGCTTTGTTTGTCATCATGATGGTGTACGTCGGCACGATCACCTTCGTCCCGCTGATCTATTCACTTGTCACGTTCCGCAAGCTGAAAGGCAAAGGCAAGGACCACAGTCCTGTTTAATTCCAGGGCGCGGGCCTGAGCACTTCGCCTGCCGGCGCCTGCGGCTTGTCACGCTTGTTTTACTTTTTTGCTGGCCACTGGGTTTGCGGCACGTGTGTTTAAGGCCGGTTTGAAGTTCTGTGTCTTCGGGCCTGAGGTCTGCTGCTGATCACTCGGCGGCACGAATTAACGCCGCGAAGGCCGCTCGTCACGAGGGTTGCAGCCTACAGCCTTAACGAATGGTTTTCGCGGCGGAATAAAGAGCTGTGAGCCCTTAGGGCACTGTACACGACAAAAATATAAAACAACTCTTC
>CAYULF010000040.1:0-22257 GCA_964445695.1 uncultured Hyphomicrobiales bacterium
CGAAGAGTTGTTTTATATTTTTGTCGTGTACAGTGCCCTTAGGGCTCACAGCTCCATTTTCGACCGACTGCTTCGCGTCTGCAATCCCTCAGCCGGCAGGCGGGACAAACATGAGAAGTCAGAGAGACCAGCCGGAAGTGAGAGCGCAGCGAACACAAGGGCGCAGGCGGTCTGCAATCAAGGTGGAAGCCGGCGGAAAACCGAAGGCACATTTGCAATCGGAGCATGGATGCCATAGCTTGATAATTAATCCGTAGATTGGCGGAAAATTGGAAAGGTCCGCGGCAATGTCGGGGCAAATGTCAACCATAGATAGAAAAGGAGGAAAGGCCCCCTTGAAGATTCTTGTACTTTCGCGCAAACCCAGCCTGTATTCGACGCGCAGGCTCGTGGAGGCCGGTGAGGAACGCGGCCATTCAATGCAGGTTATCAATCACCTTCACTGCAATCTGGTTATTGAACAAAAAACGCCGGCGGTGCATCATCAAAATCGCAGCCTTGACGACATCGATGCGGTTATTCCGCGGATCGGCGCCTCGGTGACGTTCTACGGTGCGGCCGTTGTGCGGCAGTTTGAAATGATGCGCGTGTTTACCGCCGTTGAATCGCAGGCGCTGCTGCGCTCGCGCGATAAACTACGCAGCCTGCAGATTCTCTCGCGCGCCGGACTGGGAATGCCCAAAACCGTGTTTACAAACTACGGTAAAAACGTCGATGAAATTCTCGACAATGCCGGCGGTGCGCCAGTTGTGATTAAACTGCTGGAAGGCACGCAGGGCCTCGGCGTTGTGCTGGCGGAAAACCGCAAAGCCGCCAAGTCCGTCATTGAAGCTTTCCACGGTTTAAAAGCGCGCATTATCGTGCAGGAGTTTATCAAAGAAGCCGGCGGGGCGGATATCCGCGCTTTTGTCGTCGGCAATAAAGTTGTCGGCGCAATGAAACGCCAGGCGGCGGAAGGCGAATTCCGCTCCAACCTGCACCGCGGCGGCAGTTCGATGGTTGTTAAACTTTCGCGGGCGGAAAACGCGGCGGCATTAAAAGCGGCCAAAGCCATGGGCCTCGGCGTCGCCGGCGTCGACATGCTGCAATCCTCGCGCGGGCCGCTCATTCTGGAAGTTAACTCCTCGCCCGGTCTGGAGGGAATTGAGAAGGCGACGAACAAGGACATCGCCGGCACAATTATCGAATACCTCGAAAAAGAGTCGACCAAAAAAGGCATCCAGAAAGACCGAGTAAATGCCTAAACGCAAAAGCGCAGTACGTCTGCCCGACTTTGAAATCTGCGGAACCTCGGTTCCGGGCGGCAAGCAGGTTCAGATTAACCTCAGCATTGCCCGACTGCCTTCGCGCACGCCCATCTCCATGCCCGTGTTCGTCAACCGCGGCAAGGAAACCGGGCCGACGCTGCTGCTGCTGGCGGGCATGCACGGAGACGAAATCAACGGCATCGAAACGCTGCGGCGCATGCTTAAACAAAAGCTGTGCATGCCGCGGCGCGGCACGGTCGTCTGCATCCCGATCGTCAACATCTACGGCTTTATTAACTTTTCACGTGAAGTTCCCGACGGCAAGGATGTTAACAGGTCGTTCCCTGGATCGATTCGCGGCTCGCTGGCGGGGCGCATCGCACATCACGTTATCAGCGACATTGTGCCGCACGTGGACTGCGGCATCGACTTTCACACGGGCGGCGCGGCGCGCACCAACTATCCGCAGATCCGCTGCGTGATGGACAATGAGGAAAACAGCGCGCTGGCGCATGCCTTTGCGCCGCCTTTTATCGTCAACGCTCCGCTGCGCCCGCGTTCGCTGCGCCAGACGGCCGCCAAAATGGGCAAACCGATCATCGTCTTTGAGGGCGGCGAATCGATGCGCCTGGATGAATTCGCGATTGTCTCCGCCATCAGAGGCACGCAGCGCGTCATGGCGCACATGGGCATGATTGATGAAGCCGCGCCGGCGGAACACGAGATGCGAAGCATCAGCCACTCCAGCTGGACCCGCGCCAAGTACGCCGGTTTGTTTCACGCATTTGTTAACTCCGGCGATGCGGTGGCGGCGCGCCAGATAATCGGCACGATTACAGATCCCTACGGGGATTTTGAGGTTAAACTGAGAGCGCCATTCGACGGCTTTGTCATTGGCCTTGCCAACAACCCGGTGGTTCACCAGGGCGACGCTTTGATGCACATCGGCTCTACCGAGCCAATGATCGGCAAAGCCACAAAAATCGACATGCGCGATTAAACACTTCAAGGGGATGCTTCCGCACACCCGGCAGACAGATTGCGCCGGGCGGCAATCAGGTGCGCGTTTAACCAGATCCGGGGGATTTCTCCGCGCGGCGTTTACTGTGGCGCGCCGTCTCCGGGAGGATTAAGATTTGCCGCGCGCGTGGCTTTGTACGAGAGATTAATTTTGGACACGTCGACCAGGAAACCGCGGCGCAGCAGGCGCTTTCCCAACAGCACCGGATAGGTCATTTTCTCGCGGTCGGACAGCGTAAACTCCGTCGTGAACGACTTGCCGAACAACACCGCCACGCTGGTAATTACATAGCGGTATTCGGTCTGACCGAACGAACTTTTGATTTTGCGTTCCTGGAAATTGGCGGTGGAATACTCGCGTCCGTTGTATTCGGCGTGTGAGGGATCGAGCAAGGTAAAGATGATGCGCGACACGCCGTTAACTTCGCGAACGCGCACATGCCGGCAGTGGATAGCGGAGGTAGCCGCGCCGGTGTCGATTTTACAGGGCAGCCCAAACAGCTCCAGTTCGGGCAGGTCGACGCGGTCGCGGTGCCCGATGACAAAAGTCTCTTTTATCTTTTTACGCCTCACGTATTTTCCTCCGTGGATCGCTGTTGTCCTGCCGGATATCGGACATTGCGGTCAATTTAACGATTCCGACTGATTTGTCGCTGAGCGAAAAAAACAGCTGTGAGCCCTAAGGGCTCACAGCTCCTACGTAGTTTTACGTAGTCCGCATTTCCGCATTACTCTATCTCACTCCGCTTTGAATTCTTCAACAACCGCGTAACAACGCACCGGAAAGGTGCCGAATCGCCGAACCTTGACCGGAGCCGCGTGAAAGCGAAACGCAGCGCTTGCGGGAACAGCGCTCAGATTGGTCATGTGTTCAACAATTGGAATATCGGCCGCCAGCAGAGTGCTGTGGACGGGACGTGTGCGGCCCGACACATCGTCGATGTTGTAGCTGTCGATGCCGACAATTTTCACACCGGCGTTGCGCAGGAAAACGGCGGCGTCCTCGGTCAGGAACGGATGCGATTCAAAGTACTGGTCCGTGCCCCAATGCCGCGACCAGTCCGTCCGCACGAGCACGGCGCGGCCTTCAAGCTCGCAGGATTCAAAGACGTGTTTGTTCAGGCTCGTGCCGGCGCGCGTCGCGTCGACGACAATACCGGGAAGATCGACCAGCGATTCGAGCGGCAGTTCGGCGAGGTCCTTGCCGTCGGCATAACGATGAAAAGGCGAGTCGACGTAGGTGCCGCTGTTGGCCACCATTTCTATCTTGCCGATGTGAAACTCGGTGCCGGCTTCGTAGATGTCGCGCGAGGCTTCACGGCTCAGGAAGTCGCAGATGATCGGCGCGGGCAGGCCTTTATATGTTACCGTTCCGTGACCTATCTCGTGACTCAGATCTATGAGTCTGGGCATTGTCAACTCACTTTTGACTTACGTTAAACTCGGGGACTCAGATGTTTCAGACCGGCTTCTCACTTGAGGCTCATTGATTTCGGACTTCGCTCGTGTGTTGTATCGCCTTAAACTCGATGACAAGCAACATCATCAGGAAGCAAGCCGCGCGGCCGCAGGGCCGAAAAGAGCGGCGCTGCAATCAAGGAGCGTCGGTACAAAAAGCAGCGACAGTTAAACACCGGACGGAACCGCTAGAGGTTAAGTTCCAGCAGGACCAGGCTGTCGATGCGGAAGCGGGGTTCCGCGTAAAGCAGCAGGGGCGCACCGACATCGAGGTTAAACACATGCGTGTAACCGCGCGATTTGGCGACCTTGTCGATAGCCGTCTGCACTTTGTTCAACAGCGGCGACATGAGCTCGCCTTCGCGCTCGGACAGCGCTTCATTGGCTTTGTCCTGAAATTCCGTAATGGAGCGTTCCATTTTCTGAAGTTCGGCGCGTTTCGATTCACGAATCACGTCGTTTAACATGGCCGACTGCTTTTGAAAGTTCTCCGATTTGAGCTGGAATTCGCCGACCATGCTCTGAAGTTCTTCGGTAAACTCCTGGCGCAGCGTGTCCATCGTCATATTAACATCTGTAAGCTCGGGCAGACGGGACACGAGATTGCGGACGCTGGCATAACCGACGGAAGCCTGACCGGCGCGCTCATTGGGCATGACAGCCATGAGCGTCAGACCACCGAGCACAAGGCCAAAAAAGATAAAAAGAGCGTTGCGTAACATGCTACTATCCTGCAAACGTTTAAGTCATTGATTTTCCCGCCACGAGCGGCGGGCGGAACAAATGTACGAAGGAAAAAGGGAGGGACGAACTTCCCCAACGCTTATCGTACAACAGCCTGTCGACGGCGCGGCGGCCGGAAGAGTTACAGGGCAGGAAATGGGGCCGCATGAAATCGAGCGCGGACGCTGCAAGTTCCGCCAAGGGACTTCGCCCGACACCTGATTTTTCTGCTCTCCCCAGCCCCGCCCATGCGGGGCTTTTGCATAACAGGTCCGGCGGCAACAAATTTTCCTTTGTGTTTGGAATTGAAAATCCTTGGTCGTATCATTGCACGTCGGGTTTGTGCACCTCCCCCGACAAGTATTGTCATTTTATTATCGATCTCTGAACTTAAACACACGGAATCATCCGCCTGCTTTCAGCCGGCGGGGTGAATGTCCTTTGTCCCTTGGATTTCACCGCGTATCAACCATCATTAATTCACTGATGCTCCGTTGCAGGAAGATTAAACACTGCGACGGAACAGGACATCTCCATGCTGTTTAATTCAGAGGAAAACTATGAATCCCTTCGATCAGGTCGTCAATTGGCGCAGTGAGGAAATTCACACCGTCATGTCCGGTCCGGACGGCTTTAACCGCAGTCTCAACAATCTCTACGGCGGCGTAACGATGCCGCAGAACCCGGGCCTGGGCGAGAACAACTGGTCCAGCCCGCACCAGGATAGCTATTGCTCGGAATCGGTCGGCCTGCACGGCCCGACCTATAAAACGCTGAAGCTGATTAAACAATACAATCCCTACGGCTTCACGCCGACCATGGTGTGCAATGCGAACAACCAGATGATCGGTATGTCGTTCGCTCAGGGCGAAGGCCAGTACCGCCTGGTGATCTTCGACGAAGACTGCAATATTATCTCGGCGACCAAAACATCAACACTCGTGCCGAATTCATTCGGCGGCGGATACTTCTACTTAAACCAGGACAACAATACCGTCGTGATCGCCAACAACTGCATCAGTTGTTACCCGACCGCGGATGTGGCGAAGCGCGAGGAAGTGTACAGCATCGATCCGCTGTGGCAGAGTGAAGACATTATTAACCTCGTGACGGGATCGCCGGACAACAATTCACTTTATTCGGCGCTGCCGGTCTGGAACGACAACACCAACCTGTACTGGTGTTTAATTGCCGGGCAATACGATTTCACGCCGCCGGGCTCGCTGGTTTCAAACGCCTGGATTGCCGTGGTGGAAATCACGCCGGACGCCTCGCAGCCGGGCGGCTGCCGTACGGTCCTGCGCGACGCGCTGGAGCTCGAAAATCAGTGGAACAACAATACCTTTGCCGTCGATCAGGACGGCGCGTACTTTGTGACCAACGCACTGGACGAGGAAGGCCGCTGCAATCGCGGTTTCCTGCACTGCACGGCTTATGACGCCGCGAGCGGCAAAGTCAGCTCGCGCTACGCCGCGCCCTATGAAAACAGCGGGATGCTCAAACCCGGCCAGACGAATATCGGATCCGGCACCACGCCGACCTTAACGGACACGGAGGACGGCCAAAAGCTGGTGGCAATAACGGACAACGCCTACCCGCAGGTTCACGTTTCGGTGTACAATCGCGATACGGGCGAGCCGGTGGCAAACGTGCCGGTGTTCGCAAAAATGCGCGGCTGCGACGAAGCTTCGCTGATCGGCGTTAACAATCGATTTGTCGTGGAAAACAACTTCGGCCACACGGTCGACTATCCGCGCTCGCAGTACGTTTCCAATGAACCGGGCATGGCGCTGGTGGAAATTGGCGAAGATGTTAACAAAGATCCGGTGATCTGGGAAAACAACAACACCTGTTACTTTGCGATGAACATGCTGGCGCGTGAAAGCGGCCTGATCTTTGCACACACGGGCGACTGGTTCGACGATCACTCGTCCGACAAAGGCGGCATGTACAGCATCTGCGCAATGGACTCGTGGGACGGGCGCATTATCTGGCGCATTACGCTGGGCCGCGGGTTGCAGTACTGCCACGAATACGGCGGCATCTACTTCAACCGCAAGGGCGACAGCGTTTACATGGGCACGAACAGCTACCTGGTTTGCATTAAAGACAGCCGCGATTAACATTTGAAGGCACAGACCGCAGGTCGGCCGGCGTCGAGCCGGTCGGCCTGCGGTTTCTGTTTTTGTGGACTTAAAGAATTCGCGCAGGTTTATAGTTTTTGACTTTGTGGTTTAAGACCCGCTCGGCGACTGTGGTATTGGCCTCTTTTTGTTTGTCAGCGGGTTTCATCGTAGAAGTCGGCGAGCGTCGTCCACACGCCGATCGGATCGTTGGCCAGATCGAAGATCGCCTGGCGCAACGTGTCGACTTCGCCGCCGGAATTAAACAGGTCTTTGAGTTTGGGGTTTTCTTCCTGTTGCATAACGGCCACGCGGTCAATCAGGAAATCGACCCGCGCATAAATGTGGTATTTGATAATCTGCGCGCAGAGCGTCGACAAAATGCGGTGAAACACGACCTTCCCCTGTTCCGCGGTGACCGGGTTTTCATCAATAAAGGTGGAAATATCAATTTCCTCCACCTTTCTAAATCTACTATCGGCCTTTTTGAACTCCCACTCGCTCGCGTTGAAATCATGCATCACATGTTTTTTCAACTCGTTTTTCCACTTGTCCGACAATCCAGAGTGCAGGTTCAACAAACTCAATACGGCATCTATATCCTGCTCGCAGAGATACCTTAGCATGTCGCGAGCATTCTGCACATTGTTGGACAGATCATTGCTCGTGCATTGAACGAACATTTCATCAGCGAGGCGGTGCATATCGCGCGGCACACCGCCGCCGAAGACTGATGCCAAAAGCACAGTTGAATTTGCAACTGCAAACGGATCAAAGCCCGGGAACCAATCGAAGCACGTCGCGAACTGTTTGACGAAAAAACTGCATGACGCCGCCGCATCCATCGGCGGAAGTTTAACAATATGCGTGAATGCGCTGTCGATTTCGTTTTTGGTATTCAGGTGACGCAGGCGGTAGGTTTCGAGCGCGTCTTCGCTGATCGAAAGCAACCAATACACACCTTCGGTCTCAAAGAGCGCCTTGATTGTTTTTAACATTTCATGCAGACGTTCCTGGTTGAGGATTTTGTCGAGTTCGTCGATAGCGATGGTAATCCTGATGTCGTTACTACCGAACCCTGCGTATCTGTCGTCGTCGAGTTTAAGTGCTTCATGCAGATAATAACGTGCGTCCTTGACATATTCCTTGAATTCATCTATGAGAGACAGCACGCTAAAAGGAACGTGCGTTTTGGATTCGCTGCGAGACTTGCTTGAACCTGCATTTGCGACTCGCGGCACACCCACCGCGACTTGTGCACTGCGAATTTCCGTCGTAGACATTTGGAACTCCAGGCGCTCCAGAAGTGCTCGCGAACGTTCCAGCAGATACCATTCGTTGTGTACATCGCGGTCCGTGGGACGTTTAAAATTGCGCGGTTTACCGGCTTTGATTAACAACACTACAATCAATATCAGCCAAACGACCAAGCAAAGGCCCAGGTTAAAACCAGCACTGAAAATTGAATCAACTCGACCTGATCTTCCGGAAAAATAGTCGCGATAACTTGCAGCCGAATCGCGCAGAGCCTGGGCAATCCCCTCAGCCCGGCCCAATTCGAGAAGTAGCTCGCGCTGCACCTCAAAGGCGGAATCCAGACTGTACATCAGCGGACTCAATGCATTTGCCGCCATTGTTGCCAAACTGTCTGCGCGGGCCTGCGGCGACAGCGGGTCGTCGAATTTCCACTGAGCATACTCCCACCAATCATGCGGAGCATGAGCATGTGGATTGGCTTGTTTTTCGAAGCCCCAAATTGCCGTTTCTACCGGAGACAGGTGATCCGACTCAAACTCCTCTATGATTGCCGCACGCAGTGAATCATAGGCCTGTGATTTGGCATGAACCGGCATACGTCCTGTCGGCCTTGTTTTCTCTGCACTGAAGTAGGTTTGGTCTGCGACGATAAAGCCCAACGAGAGAACAATCAACATATTCCCCACAAAGAACATCCAGTGCAGCGGCCGCAGATTGCGGACTTTTTCTTTTTCCTCGTTTAACACTGCAAAGCTGTCAACACCCAGAATATCATTGCTGGAAAGCAGCTTGTCGACCCGGTTGACCAATTGGCGCAGCAGGGACATCAGGAAGTTCAACTCCTGAAAATCCACGGGTGTGTGCAGAAACAATTCTATCGCCCTGACTCGGGCATGCGTTGTTTTTTTGGCGTCTCGCTTAAACTCTTTGAACTTTTCAATATTGGCAAGCACGCCGAGCAGCACTCTGCTTTTGCCGAGACCGCGGCGGCCGGCGAGCCCCAGGGCAATAAAGTTTTTGCCTTTGCTTAGTCTGCCTAGTTGTTTGATGACATTCGAGCGATTGGTAGCAGACTCGAAATTCGAGTCCAATGTTGGCCTTGTTTCAGTCCGAATCTGCGCGGCCCTTTCAAAGTGCCTGACTGCACTACCGAGTTTTTTCTTGATAGGAAAAAAGTCGACGGCTCCGGCTCCGGCGACGGCTCCGGCTCCGGCGACGGCGAAGGCAAGGGTCCATGTCAAGTCGGTCGGTGACTGACCGGTGATTGCGCTTAATAATAGAACCAACAAGAAGGGGCAAATGGACAAGATTATTGATTGAAGCAGAAGCAGTGATAGTGCAAGTATGCCTGGCTTAAGCGAAAGTAGAGTGTTCGACCTCATTTTTCCGGGGTTGTGAAGATCGATGACGTCCTGACTGCGCACGAACTCACCGATCACATTTCCGCTTGTGTTTGCCAGAAGCGCCCAGATAAATGTCGCGATCAAAAAAATCCAACTTTCTTCTTCTCCGCCAAAAAACCACTGCACTGCAATGATTAAACAACTCGTGAAGTACACGAGGACTATCTGCCAGAATCCAAACTCATCAAATTCCCGGTATTGCTTGAATATCTGTTTAAACACGCAGGCCGCCTTTGCTGGTGGAAACAACACAGTGACAAGATCATTCTACACCTGTTCAAAATTTAGCTTTTAAAGTCAGCACAACAAAAAGACGCGATTGAATAAAATGTCCGCGCCAAACAATGCGGTCCTGAATTGGCAGCAATACAGTTTGATTCCCCCGCAACCTCTCCCCCGCCCCCGCGTAGCCTCCGGAGCGCTCAAGCCGCGCAACGTCTATTCCGGAGTTCAAACACATGTCTCGTCTGCTGACTCTATGCCTGGGGCTGCTGGTCGTGCAGCTCACCGCCTGTAGTTATATTTTCTCCGATTCGCCCAATTACTACGTGCCGTCCACGCCGCTGGTGGATGCCGCGCGACGACAGATCGGCGTTACCACCAAGTACGATCCGGCTTACGTCAAACTGGAGTATCCCGGCGGCGACGTCGACAGCAGCACGGGCGTCTGTACCGACGTTGTGATCCGCGCCTTCCGCCGGCTGGGCGTCGATCTGCAGAAAGAAGTGCACCTCGATATGTCCGCGCATTTCCAGAAATATCCGCAGAAATGGGGGCTCAAAGGACCGGACCGCAATATTGATCACCGGCGGGTGCCGAACCTCATGAAGTGGATGGAACGCAAGGGCTTTAAACAGAAACTCACGCGCATAGCCGCCAACTACCAGACCGGCGATGTTGTCTGCTGGCAGATCAGCGATAAAATGACGCATATCGGCATCGTCAGCAATGGGCGCACGGACGAGGGCGTGCCGCTGATAATCCACAATGCCGGCTGGGGCACGGTCGAGAGCGACTTCCTCTTTGGCTTCAAAATCATCGGGCACTACCGTCCGAAGTTTCCCGCCAGGCCCGCCGCCGACTCACAGGGCTGAACAGCGATTGGCACGTTAACTGATTTGACCGTAGTTTTGCAGCAGCGCCCAGTTCGGACCGAGCGGGGCGCTCGACTGTTATGTGCCAATAAATTTGTTTAAGCGCCATGAAATATCCCTTTGTCAATCTAGTGCTTGAAGGCGGCGGCGTCTGGGGCATCGCCTACGTCAGCGTGCTGGAAGAACTGGAGGCGAGGGAGATACTGCCGCAGATTGAACGCGTGTCCGGCACCTCGGCCGGATCGATTATCGCGTTGCTGCTGGCGCTGGGCAACTCAGCCGCCGAAATCCGCAGCAAGATGGAAAACCTCGATTTTGCCGGTTTTCAGGACGACGGCGGCGTGCTGCAGCTCGCCTCGCGTTATGGCTATTATCGCGGCGACTTTGCGCATGATTTCCTGCGCGGCGCAGTTGAAGAACGACTGGGCGACGGCGACGCCACCTTCGCCGACTTAAACAAACAGGGCGGCCTGGACCTGCACGTGCACGCCACCAACCTGAGTACGCAGCGCGTCAAGGAATTCAGCTTTGCCAAAACACCCGAAACCAGTTTGGCGCTTGCCGTGCGTGCCTCGATGTCGATTCCGCTGCTGTTCGACGCCGTGAATATCGACGGGCAGATTCTTGTCGACGGCGGCGTGGTGCTGAACTATCCGATCTTCGGGCTCGGCAAGCTGGAAGAAACGCTCGGCCTGGCATTCGGCGGCACGGATGCCGGCGGTGAAAACAAGGACGGCGCCGAGTTCGGGTACGATACGCCGCTGGAATACGTGCAACGCCTCTTCGGCGCGCTGGTCGGCGGACAGTCGGCCAAATGGCTTTTAAACGAGACCGTGCAACGCCACACCATTCTGATCAATACCGGAACGATCAGCCTGACCAATTTCAACCTGACGCAGGACGACAAACATTTTCTGCTGGAGCAGGGCCGGCTGGCGGCGCAGCGATTTTTTGATCGCTACCAAAGTCCCACCGACTGATTCGCGCAGCATTGTCGTTTGTCGGTTTCGCTGCTCAGCGACGGAAACGGGCAGCGGAAGACACGACTATTCTGAACAGATTCAGGGCCTTCCAACTCGACACACACCGACAAACAAGAGGGATTTAAAAGGGCGCTCCAGGGAGCGCACGCCTCAAGGGGAAATGAGCAAATTGCGACGGAATTGCGTCGGCGGGCGTATGTGACGTAAATTGCGGGCGACGCCGGGTATTTTGCCGGGCAAATGTGAACAATGGACAGCGGGCCTGATGCAGATTCTCATGTTTATTCTGGTCGTCGGTGCGGCGCAGGGCGTGTTCCTGAGCGTGCTGCTACTTGGGCGCAAAGTTAACACCATGGCGAACCGCGTGCTGGCGACGTCGATGATTGCGATGGCGATTTTCCTGATGGAAGCGGTGTATTACGGGGCGGAATGGTTCCGTGAGACGACGGCTTTTATCGGAGTTTCCGAGCCGCTGATTTTTGTCTTCGGTCCGATCCTGTATCTGTACACATTAATTGTCATGCGCGGCGGACAGGAGTTTAAACGCGGATATCTGTTGCATTTTATTCCGGCGCTGCTGGTGCTGCTCTACGATTCGCAGGTCTATTTTGCCTCGCATGCGTTTAAGCTGGAGTTTATTGAACAAATGATGGCGGGCAATTTCCCGCTCGACCAGCGCATTATCGGCTATGCCAAACACATCCACGGCTGCGTTTACGCCGTGTTAACAGCGGTGCTGCTGTATCGCCACGCGCGCGACATCCGCGACACACATTCGTCCATCGAGCGCATTAACCTGCGCTGGCTGCGCCACATGACCATCGGCCTCGTTCTGATCTGGGCATTTGCCCTGTTTAACTTTGTGATGTACGAGATGGGCATCGCGCTGACGAACACGCCGATCAGTCTGACGCCTTTTGCCGTGGCCGTTTTCATCTACGCCATCGGTTACCTGGGCCTGCGCCAGCCCGAGATTTTCCATGCCGAGGCATTAACGGATTCAACAGCAGTCGAGCCGAGTTCCCCTGCCGCGGATGAACCCGCGAAGCCGCGAACATCTAATTCCGCAAGCTTAAACATCGCAGCGCAGGAAACGCAGATAACTGCGGCCTATCGCAAGTCGGGACTGGACGAAGCGCGCGCGCAGAGTCTCCAGCAGCAGCTCGAAGATTACATGCGCAATGAAGAGCCCTGGCGCAATGCCAATCTGACGCTGAACGAGCTGGCGCAAGCGCTGGACGCCACGGCGCACAACCTGACCGAGGTCATCAATACGCGCTTCGGCAAAAACTTTTATGATTTTGTTAATGCCTATCGCGTGGCGGAAGTGCGCCGGCAGCTGCAGGAACCGGCCACACAGCACCTGACTATTCTGGCGCTGGCCTACGACGCCGGTTTCAACGCCAAGTCGACCTTTAACACGATATTCAAAAAACACGTCGGCAAGACGCCGTCCCAGGTGCGGCGCGAGGCCTCAGTTGAGGCTGTAGGCGGCGCCGAGCGTTAAGTACATCGGCGGAATCAACATGCCTTCGCCCTCGCCGATGCGCAGACCGCTGCGCAGTTCCACTTCCACCGGTTCAAACGCATACGAAGCCGCCAGGCCAAAACGCCATACGCCGCCCGCGCCGCCGTACCAGCCGTCTTTTGCATCGGCGTAAATATACTCGCGATACCAGTCGTTGTGCGCCACATTCGTGAACATCGACTTTGTGAATCCTGCTTCGGCGGCGACGCTCCAGTCCGGTTTGTACATGCCGGCCTGCGCGCCCAGATCCATGCCGAAACTGATGCCGTCGTAGGTGTCGTTTTCCGTTGTAACGGCACTTAAACCGACGATGCCCTGCACGCGCCAGTCCTGCTCACCGAGCAGCGGTGCGATACTCCACCAGCGCAGGCGCAGATCGTTCAGATCGGCCTTGCCGGCCGGCAGCGTCAGGTCGTAACCGACGCGTAGTGTCCTGTTAAAACAATCGACATCGTGCGAATATCCGAGCGTCATCTGCACGGCCGGGTCCAGGCCGAGACTGAGAAATACCCGACCGCCGCTCGGTTCACTCTGCTGCGGGTTAAACACCTGCGCCTCGGCGACAAACAAAAAGCTCATACTGAAAAAGGCGCAAAAGAACGCCGTCCGCGATAAAACAGACATGGTAATATTCCTAGTATTCAAATTGTGTTTAATTCGTTTGAATCGTCAGCGCAGGCTCTCAAAATACTCGCGTGCAATGGCGACGGACTGCGCGGCCGCGTGCCAGACCATATCGTGACCGTAGCCATCGATGATTTTCAGGTCGCTTGCGGGGAACTCCTGCATCTGACGCAGCTGAAATTCCTTGCCGATCACTTCTGTTAAACTGCCGGCGACAAAACGGACCTTGGTGTCATACGCGCTCAGGTTGGACGTGAAGTCGTACACGGCTTTGCCGTCCTCGATGCCGTCCTGCACCAGGTAGGTGGAAACGGCCGCTCCCTGACGCCAGTATGGCATGGGGTCGACATCCATTTGGCGATGATAGTGCGGCTGAGCGCTGCGAGCGCCGAGCGTGCGCTCAAAATCCATGCGCGCGTGTTCGTCCGGCGTAAAAAACTGCTGGCTCCAGGCCCAGTCGTTCAGCCACTCGCTGAAGAAATCGAGATCGATGATGTCATCCTTGACCTCTTCGTAAAAATCGGCGTTGAGCGGTCCCGGCTCAAACAGAACGGCGCCGGCCACGCGTTGCGGAAAGGAGTTGATCGCAAGCGCGGCGTACATGCCGCCCCAGGAATGCCCCAGCAGATACACCGGCCTGTCGGGCGAATAACGTTCGGCCAGCAGGCGGAAATCCTCGCGATAGTTGTCGAGCGTCAGATCATCTTTGTCGTGTCGCTGCGAAAGTCCCGCGCCGCGCTGATCCCACATCACGACGTAAAAGGAATCCGTGAGTGAATATCCGTCATAGCTGTTGAGCAGGCGCATCAACCCGCGGTAGTCGGAACCGGGCCCGCCGTGCAGGATTATCAATACCGGGTTTGCCGCATCGCCGAACGTTTCCAGATGGAAACGCGAGCCGTTCATTTCAATCGCCGGCAGCGCCGGGTCTTCCATCACCGTTTTGGGCACCAGATTGCCGGCTTCGGCCGGATCGAGAATGCCGTCGTCACATGCCGTCATCATATTGACAGCCAGCATTGCAACCGCCACGGCCGCATATTTGTTGATTTTACTCACCAACTGACCTCATGAATTTTCTTGTTTACCAATGAGAGTCGCGCCAGAAGCCGCGCGGTCTGTGGCCGGGCGGCGGGCGTCGATTTTAATGTCGGTGGCAAGTTACAGAGCCGCCCAGCCTCAAGCGCCCGAACCCGATGGTCGGGGCGTTCAGCATCTGTTTTGGAGGTTCAGTCCGGCGGGCCTGAACGTTGTTGCACGAATTTCGGCGTTTTTAGGCGGTTTTTACCGGGGCGTTCAAAAGTCCGGGCGGCGGACTCCGCCGGGCCTTTGTTGCTGAACGGAGCGGCCGGGAGTCGTTTTTAATGCGGTGATTTGACGTTTACTTGTCGCTGAAGTTCGTTCAGTGCTTGAAGCCGCCCGCTGGGCGGCTGGTTTGGAACGGGCTGATTTTTGGCACGCCAACAAAAAGAGCTGTGAGCCCTAAGGGCTCACAGCTCCTACGTAGTTTTACGTATTTCCTGCCGATGCGTCACCCCATCGACACTTTCGGACAGCGCCGCGCGTCATGGCGCAGCTGCGTTTTATTGCATCACGTGGCCGCTTCGCGCAGGGCCTGGACGCGGTCTTCCAACGAAGAACCCGGGTACCGATCGCTCTGCATGTTGATCATCCAACCCGGATACTCGGGACTCATAGCGCTGACGGCGTCCAGGCGCTGCAACTCGTCGGCAGACAGTTCGATCTCCACCGACTTGAGGTTGTCTTCAAGCTGTTCCATGCGGCGTGCACCAATGATTGTCGACGTGACGCCCGGCTGCATGCGCACCCAGGCCAATGCAATCTGCGCGATGCTTGCCGAATGCGCTTCGGCAATTTTATCCATGACTTCAATTATGTCGTAGCTGCGCTCTTTGTCCACCGGCGGAAAGTCAAAGTCCGTGCGCCGCGCGCCGTCAACCTGTTCGTTGTCGCGACGGAATTTACCGGTCAGGAAGCCACCGGCGAGGGGGCTCCAGACGAGAATGCCCAGTCCCAGCTCTTTGCAGGCCGGAATGACTTCGCGCTCCAGACTGCGACCCGCCAGCGAATAGTAGGCCTGTACGGACTGAATCGGTTCCAGGCCGCTGAGGCGCGCATGCTGCGCCCAGTAAGCGATCTGCCATGCCGCCAGATTGGAGACGCCGATGTAGCGGACCTTGCCGCTGCGAACAAGGTCGTTCAGCGTGCGCAGCGTGTCCTCCGGCGGCGTGAAAGGATCAAACCCGTGGATCTGGTAGAGGTCGATGTAGTCCGTGCGCAGGTTGCGCAGGCTGTTCTCAACCTGATTCATGATGTGCACGCGGTTCAGCCCGGCGCTGTTGCTGTTCTTGCCGATGCGCCCTTTCACCTTGGTGGCGATCAGGACTTCGTGGCGTCTGCCTTCCAGCGCCGCACCGAGAATCCGTTCGGACTCGCCCGCGGAGTAAATGTCAGCCGTGTCGAAACAGTTGATGCCGCCGTCGATGGCGCGCGCCACCAGTCGATTGGCCTCTTCCTGTTGGGTGGTTCCCAGCATCTGCCAGATGCTCGCACCGCCGAATGTCATGGTTCCAAAAGTCAGTTCGGAGATTAAAAGTCCGGTGTTGCCGAATTGGTTCAGCTTCATTTCAGCTCCTTGAGTGAATAAATATTCAATATAAAGGCAAAAAAATATCAGGCTTTGATGCTGTCCCAGGTCATCTGGAAGACCTGCTCGATGGTTTCGTCATTGAGCGTCAGGCGTCCCTCGTGCACGAGCTGGGCCGTTTCGTAGATCGGCCCGGAGATGGCGGCGTGCAGAAGCGCGTTGTCCACGTCGCGCACGAGCTGTTCGCGTTTGCCGCGGTCCAGCAGTGCGTTGATCGGCTGGAACAGGCGGAGTCCCTCGGCGCGCACTTCCTCGCTGATGTAAGTCGAGCGATAGAACTGCGCCATGAAAGTCCCCTCCAGATGGCGCCGAACATTGAACAGCAGCATATTGGTCCAGACGCGGCGGAAGACGATCCGGTAGGGCTGATCCTCCGGCATGTCCCGCACGAACTCGGCGACGGCGCCGGATTTGATGCGAACGTAGAGCTTGCTGAGCAGTTCGTGTTTGTTTTCAAAGTAGGTGTACAGGGTTCCCGTCGCCACGCCCGCGTCGCGAGCGATTCTGGCCATGGTGGCCCCTGCAATTCCAACTTCGTCGATCTGACGCAGCGTCGCCTCGTAAATCGCTTCTACTTTGGCGTCGTCTTTGGGCCTCATGCGCAACAAATATAATTGAATATTTATTCACTGCAAATTCTAATCTTCGTTGCGAAGATACGTCGCCGACGCGAAGTCTCCATACGTACGGCACGCTGACGAGCAAAAATGTCAGGAGTCGACCACCGCAGGTGAGGCGCGGTCAAGCCATGCGACCACCGCGAGTGAGGCGCGGTCGAGTGAAGAATTTGCGTGCAAATCGTGCGGGCGATGTATATTCGGGGGCAACTGCAAATAGCGTCGGCATCAGCAAGCGGGAAACGGCGATTTTGTGATTCGAACGCCGGCGTCGACGGAGTTCGGTCCAGAGCGTCGGCGACGGAACGACGGGAATTTAACAGGTTATACGGCATGCGTCGCACACGCCGGCTTCAGGCGTGTTAAACCGGCGCATGGATTTTGCACAGCTCTACAAACGACAGCGCGGCACAGACCAGGCCGCGGTAAAAGACGGGACGTATGATCGGCATCAAGTTTATCGCCAGGCAACTGCGCGAACCGAGCGGGCTGTTCGGCCGGAAGGTGATGGCCCGCATGCTTAACAAAAGCAATGCACGGATCAACAAACTCGCGGTGGACTTCCTGGCGCCGCAGCCCGAAGATCAGGTGCTGGATATCGGCTTTGGCGGCGGCACGGGACTGCAGGATCTGATGCAGCGCGTGAACAAAGGCGTCGTGCACGGAGCGGAAATTTCCGTTGCCATGCTGCGGCAGGCGCGCGTTCACTTTGCGGCCGAGTTAAACAAGGGGCGGCTTAAACTGCACGAGGCGCACGTGGAAGCGCTTCCCTTTGGACCGCGGACCCTAAACGGCATCTGCAGCGTCAACACCATTTATTTCTGGCCGTCGGCGCAGAACGGCATGCGTGAAATCAGCCGCATTCTGGCGCCGGGCGGCGCGGTGGTCATCGGCATGCGCTCGGCAGAATCAATGCGCGACCATCCGGTAACACAATACGGCTTCAGTTTTTACACCGCGGAAGAAGTCGGCGACCTGATGCATCACTGCGGCCTGACCGATATCGACATTTTACATCTGGACAAGGATGCGCGCTTCGACAGTCTGCTCGTGCGCGGCGTGCAACCATCCTGAGCGCGATCACACCAGACGCCGCCATACATCCCCGAGGACATCAACCGACGCTTAAACAAGCTTAAACAAAAAAGCGCAGACACGGACGAATCTCGCCTGTGCCTGCGCCTGTATTTTAACGCGGTGGATAATCACCGCGAAGTTTGCTGTAGCTATTGTTTAAGCGTTTTCAACACAAGCAGTTCGCCCTGAACCTCCACTGTGACGTAATACACGCCGGCGGGGCGATCGCCAATGTCGATGCGTTGCATAAGCCGACCGCCGGAAGCCTGCAGTCGCTGCTCCATCAGCGTACGGCCAAGTGCATCGGCGACGATGAGACGAACCGGGCCGTCCTTAAACAACTCGCCCTGCAGCATGAACTCGCCCGAATGCGGATTGGGATCAATGCGGAACCATCCATGCCGGTTTTCAGCTTCGGCCACGGAGGTCGAAACGGTGAAGGTATAAGGCTCGGACATTTCCGACAGGCAGTCGCCGCGGCGGATGCGCAGAGTGTAAACTGCATGCTCATTCGGCACAGTGACAACCTGACCTTCCAGATCGCTCTCTTCACCGTTGACGAACCATTCGTACTCGTCGGCCTCGATGGACGAACCGATCAGGACGTCGGTGAGTCGCTCGATTTCAGGTCGTGCGACGTCGATAACCGAAATGAGATCAGCTTTTTCGATGCGGTCCTCGCCTTCGCTGTTGACGACCGTCAGGGCGACGGTGTAGGCGTTTTCGGCTTCAAACACAACGCGCGGGTTTTCCGACTCAGCTGTGAAACCATCGACAAAGTGCCAGGTGTCGGGCGTGATGCTCCAGCTGAAAGTTTCGACCGGGTTGATCGAGCGATTGAGCAGTGCGACTTCCTGTCCGACGCAGGCGTCGTAGTCGTCGGCCTCAAATTGGGCGACGGGCGCGGCGGCTTTGAACACGATGGAAACGTCGTCGATGGCGATATCGCTGAGATTGTTGGTACCGGCGCTGCCGCGGAAACGCAGGCGCACATTCTCGTCGCGCAGCCCGCTCAGGTCGACGGACTCTTCAATCCACTCGGTGCCGTAATTGCCGGTTTTGGGCGGGATCACGTCCTGCACCAGGTTGCCGCCGACGACAGCGTCGATGTGCAGTGAGCCCATCTGCGACGCGACCTGGCCATTCATGTGATAAGCAAAACGCAGTTCCGGCAGCGTACCGCGCGACAGGTCCAGGCAGGGCGATTCAACGATAGCGGTGCGTTCCGTGCAGCCGTTGGACTGAATTGCCAGGTAGCGCCCGGAGGCGTCTCCGCGCGTGTGGTCGTTTTCGGGACCGATACCGGGACGGCCGGGCTCGGACGGGCCGCTCAGCACGCTCCACTGGTTGTCGTCGCCGTCCTCGCCGAAGGGCAGATTGCGCCAACCTTGATCCAGTTCACACACCACGTTGCAGCCCTGTTGACACTCGAACCAGTGGTCAAAGTCGTATACCAGCGGCGGCGTCACCAGCCCTTCGGTTTCAATGTTGACGATCTGTTCCACGCTGTGGTCGCCGTTGGAATCGTGCACGCGCAGCACAACGCGGTACTCGCCGGCGCGACCGAAGAGCAGGCGCGAATGACGTCGGTTGGTGCCGCTTTCGGTCAGCGGCAGAATCGTCACGCCGTCCATCGGTTCGACGGTGAGCTCGTGCTCGGCGTCGTAAGGCACGCCGTGATCGCGGAAGAGGATTTCCTGGGCGCAGCCCGGTTTGTCGAGGTAATGCAGGTTGAAGGCGGCGTTAGGCGTGACGGCGTCTTCTTCCACCAGGGGCATTTCCCAGATGCCGCGGCCGTAGCTGGCGGCGCGGATGCGGCGCGTGTCGTAGTCGATCACAAAGTCGCGCACGAGCATCGCCGGCATGCCTTTGCTGAGCGGCAGCCACTCGTCAAGCGTGGCGTCGGTGTACCAAACGCCCAGTTCGGTGCCGATGTAGACCGACCCCAACTCTGAGTCGCGCTGAACGATAATCGCTTCCACCGGCGCCTGCGGCAGATTCATGTGCCACGGCTCCCAGTCGCTGCCGGCATTACCGGAGCGGAACACTTTGGGGCCGTCGGAGTAGGATCCGCGCACGGCCCAGATCACGTCCGGGTCATTGGGATCCGCGCCGATGCGCAGCAGAACGCCGCTGCCCGTCAGGCCGACGTCGATGCGCCGCCAGGTCTCCCAGTAGTCGTCCGTGCGGAAAATGCGTCCCGAGTTGGTGAGAACGTACTGCACGGCCGGATCGGCGTCGCAGATTTCAAGATCGGCCATCGTCACGTTGCCGTGCAGAAAGGGCGTCAGGGTTTCCCACTTCGTGCCGCGCTGCGAGAGGCGGACGATCGTGCGGAAGCCGAAGTAGACCGAATCGGGATGTTTGGGATCGATGACGTATGGCGTGATCCAGCCTCCGTTGCCCGTCAGCGAGTCCGGGCTTACACGCCCGAACGACCGGCCGCGGTCCGTCGACATGTTGATGCCGCCGTTCTGCCATGACGTGAACACGATCGAGTCGTTGGTCGGGTGAACGGCCGGCTGCATGCCGTCCGCGCCGGTTTTGTGGTTCCACTTCTGGACATCGCTCTCAAATCCAATTGTCCCGTTGTCCTGCGCGCCGGCATAGATCATGTCGTAGTCGCTGGTGGACGCGGCAATGCGATAAAACTGCGAGATAACAAGGCCGCGGTTGAGCGAGGTCCAGGTCTGTCCGCCGTTGGGCGAGCGATAGACGCCGCCGTCGCAGCCGGCGTAGAGGTAACCGTCGTGCGGGCTCTCAACCAGATAATGTTGGTCCGCGTGAATATTGCCCGTGCCGCCCCAGCTGAGTCCGCCGTCGGGCGACATCATGATGCGCACATCGCCGACCCAAACCACTTCCGGGTTGGTCTGCGATACGCCCAGCGGGAACCCCCACACACCGGTGCCGTAAGAAATGCCGCGCTGTTCCCAGTTTTCACCGGAATCCATCGAGCGATACACTGTCGCCTGTGAAAAACCGTTCGAGGCTACCGCGGCGTAGACCATGTCGGGGTCCGCGGCGGTCACGGCTACCGCGGCTTGCGGGATGTAGCGCTGTGCGGTGAACTGACCGAACTGATCCCACGTGTCTCCCGCATCGCGGGAAATGAACATGCCGGCCGTATTGTTGCTGGTCCGGCCGACGGCGTAAATGGTCCGCGGAGTCCCCGGTTTGAATTCCATGTCCCAGATTTCCGCCGCCTGCACAAGCTCGAACGAGTCACCGCCGTTCGTGGAGCGAAAGACGCCTCGGTTGGTGCCCACGTACACGCGATCGCTGTTAAGCGGGTCGACGAGGACGCGGAAAATCATCTGGTACTGACCGCTGGCGGCCTGTTCTTCCGACGTCCAGCTCAGGCCGGTCATGTCCCAGGTTTCGCCACCGTCGACAGACTTAAAGAGACCCAGGCTGTGGATCGAGCGGAACCCCCATGCATGTGTGCTGCGGTCGCCGCTGGAAGCGTAGACCACGTCGGGATCATTGGGATCAAATGCGATGTCGCTGAAATTCAGGGTGGGCAGATCGTCGGTCATCGGTTTCCAGGATTCACCCTGGTCCATGGATTTCCACACACCGCCGGTGGGCGAGGCAACCCAGATCTGATTTGGGTCGGTGGGATGCAGGCTCACCACGTTGACGCGTCCGATGCCGGCCCAGGTAAAGCCACGTTCAATCGGCAGGGTCACTTTGGGACCGATACTGGTCCAGCTTCCGGGCACGGCCGCCAGCTGATCGCCGCCGTAGAGCCGCCGTTCTTCGTTGCGCAGGTGCACCCAGGCTTCGAATCGTTTGGCGGTCACATCGGGGAAAGTGCCGTCGCTGTTGATGCGCCCGCGCCAGAAATACTCCCAGCGTTTGAACTGCTTCCAACCGCTGTGTTTCGGCCCTGGTTTGTCGCCCCAGCGCTCGTGGAAGCGCTGCAGCACGTCGTAGTAATTCTGTTCGGGGAGAATGTTGCCTTCGGCGTCGCGCGCAAAATACTCGTACACCGGGTCGCCGCCATAGACGTGAGCGGCGGAGGAAAAGACAAGGCAGCAAATCAGTAGAAAGAACTTTTGCATGGGAAATCTGTGGAGTTGGTAGAATACCGGCCCGCTCCGACCACGTAAAAAACAAGGTCGGCGCCGGTTGCATATTGAAAAGTTAGCACGCACCCGCATTCTGTACAATCCCCACAATTCGTACAAAACACGGAAAATACGGCAGTTATTAGCTTTTGGCTCAGGTGCGAACACGGCAGCTTCGACGGAGTTACGCCCGCGTGTCCGGTTTGTCGGCACTGTCGCCCTCGCAACTTTGAACTCCGCTCTCAACCGACTCAGGGCTCGCAATCGTTCCACGCCGGAAATTCCAACTGATTTGATGACTGATCGCTTCGCCTCCCTGCGGGGCGGCTTGCTTTTTTGTCTTGCTCGTTTTTGTTGCCTAA
>CAYULF010000041.1:158-16048 GCA_964445695.1 uncultured Hyphomicrobiales bacterium
AGCCTGATTGACCTTCGGGCCGGAAAACATTCTTCATGTATGCGTTTGTGAAGTAAGTAGTGAAAACAGGTAAAGGTTCGGTTGTACCTGACCGAACCTGTTCCATTCACCTGGGCAACAGGCGGCGTTGGATCGTTGTTGCCACGGTGTTTTCTCGCAGGTAATTGCCGACTGCCACAACATGACAGGTCGCCATGATCAACGCGAAGGTCAGTCGTCGTCGCGCAGCCCGGCCAGAATCGAATGCAGCGCGTCCTTGGACTGGATCAACGCCTGGGTGCGGTCTGGCTGTCCCGCAATCCAGAGAGCCGCTTCATTCATGGCGCCGGTCAGCAGGTTGGTGACCGCGCCGGCGGAGTGGCTGATCATCAGGCCTTCGTCGATAAGTTCCTCCACGCCGTCGCGCAGAAACCAGTCGCTGAGTGAATCATCCAGGCTGCGCCAGCGCTCTATGCCGAGCACCGCGGGCGCTTCGACTATGACGATGCGTTGCAGCCCGGGGCGGCTGATCGCTTCGAGAAAGGCCATGCACCCGGCTACAAATCCCACCCAGGCGTCCTCGTGTCGCCGCACGGCAGTCATGATCAGCGCCTGGATTTCGTTGAGGGCGTCGATGGTGATCGCTTCGAACAGGCCGTTTTTACCGTTGAAATGGTGGTAGAGCGCGCCGCGTGTCACTCCGGCGGCGCGCACGATTTCCTCCGCCGGCACGCCGGCATAGCCGCGTTCGGCAAAGAGCGCGCGGCCGACGGCGCGCAGTTTTGTGGTTGTGGCTTCTGTTTGTTCGCTCTTTTTCATTACGCGCGTATCATTCCCCGGCTACATACAGCTTGCATGTATTGTGTCGTCGGGTCGGCATACAGATTGTATGCGGGGTGAAAGAATCGTCAGACTGGAAACATAATCGCACTGCGTCCAAAAGGACACCGATTTCAAAAGGCCGCCTCGCGGACCTTTGTCTTGCGCTGCGCGCCCAACTCAGGCGCTCACGGCCTCGCGTTCAATCAGCGCCTGGGCCAGCAGTTCATAGGAGCGCAGGCGGTCCTGAAACTGCTCCGTGATCGTAATGATCGTCAGTTCATCCGCCATCAGGTTGGCCGTCATGTTCCGCAGCGTGGATGCGACCTTGTCCACCGAGCCGTAAACGGCGGCCTGGCGACGGAACTGCAGGACGAGCTCCTCGTTGGGAGTGTATGAATGCGCCGCTGCCTCGGCCATCGAGGGGAAGACCACATTCTGTTTGTGCAGGAAACTTCTGACCACCCACAGCTCGGAGGTTTTGATCACCTGGCGCGCGCGCTCCTCGCTGTCGCAGGCCACGGCGAACACCGCCAGATTGACGTAGGGTTTCTGCCGCACAGCCGACGGCCGGAAGTTACGGTGATAGGTCTCCAGCGCCGGAACGAGGTGCTCGTGATTGATAAACGCGCCGAATGCGTAGGGCAGGCCGTGTTCAGCGGCGTATTGCGCGCTGGCCGGGCTGGTGCCGAGTATCCAGATTTCGGGCTGTGATTCCACCATGGGTGAAGCGTGAACGGCGTTGTAACTGCTGTCCTTCCGCGGCGCGGCGGCCAGCAGACGGCGCAGCTCGGCGACTCGTTCAAATCCGCCGTCGCGTAGTTCCCCGCCGTTGTGCAGCGCGCTCGTCGCCAGTTTGTCCGCGCCGCTGGCGCGGCCGAGCCCCAGATCAATTCGACCGGGGTAAAAACACTCCAGCAGGCGGAATTGCTCGGCAATCTTGAGCGGACTGTAGTGACCGAGGAGGACGCCGCCGCTGCCCACGCGAATGCGCTCGGTCAAGCCGGCGATGCGCGTCAGCATGATTTCCGGGCTGGCCGAGGCAAAACTCATCGAATTGTGATGTTCGGAGACCCAGAACCGATGGTAGCCAAGTTTGTCGGCGGCAACGGCCAGGTCAAGCGTCTGCTGCACGGCTTCGCGCGGCGAACTCGCGGCCGTGACGGGCGATTGATCCAGAATGCTGATTTTCATGCTGCTTCGGTCTGTCGAAATGTTCCACCGCCGGCGGCGGTTCTTGCTGTAATCGCCGCAAAGCTACGACGTCCGGCAACACCGGGCAAACCCGATCGGCATGTGCCGCCGTCCGGGCGAGCAGAGCGGTTTGCACGCCGCGGCGGATCTCTCTAATTTGACGGATGCAGCAAGACGCGCGGTTCGCCGCCCAGCCCGACCTCAGCAACGACCAGGGCGACACTCTGGTCCTGTTTGAAGATGACGACATACTGGTCGTCAACAAACCGTGCGACTGGAATACCCATGCCGCCGCCATCCACGCCGGTGAAGGCATCTACGACTGGCTGCGCAATCGACAGTCGCGCTGGGCCGGCCTGGCCATTATTCACCGCCTCGACAAACAGACTTCCGGTCTGCTGGTATTCGGCAAGAGTCGCCGCGCCAATCAATCGCTGACGGAACAGTTTGCCTCGCGCGGCGTCGGCAAGATCTATCGTCTGCGCAGCAAAAGCCGGCATGCCGAAAAGTCGTTTACCGTCGACGCGCCATTGCGCGTGCAGGGCGGCGCTTCACGTCCCGCCGCCACGCGCTTTGAATTCATCGGACAAACGGGCAAGTACTACGAATACCACGCATTTCCTTTGACGGGCCGCACGCATCAGGTGCGCATTCACGCCGCCGCCGTAGGCATTGCAGTGCTGGGCGACGATCAATACGGCGACAAAAGCGGCTCGACAGACAGGTTGTACCTGCATGCCGAAACACTGAGATTCCGCCATCCGGCGGACGAGCGCGAGCTGACGTTCAACGCGCCGGCAGACTTTGACGCAAACGTGGCGGATCGCCGGGCGGCCGTTATATCTCCCTCTTTGACCGACAGTTGGCGTCTGCTGCACGGCGCGGCCGACGGCACGCCGGACATCTATGCCGATCTGCACGGCGACCGCATCGTGATTCAGTCCGCCGCAGGCGAAAGAGAAACCAACGCCGCTCTGCAGCGGCTCAGTCGGCAAAGGCCGGACGTCAAAGCGATCTACGTCAAGGAATTGCGCCTGCAGCCCGGCGAAGCCAAAAAACGCGACAGTTCGCCGCAACTGCGCCACGGCGCAGCCAACTCTATGGCGACGGTTGTGCGCGAAAACGGCGTCCGTTACGAACTGCGTTTTGACGAGGGCTATTCGGTCGGAATATTCGGCGATCAGCGCGACAATCGCCGCCGCGTGCTGAGCGGTTATATCGCGCCGGATTTTCAGTTGTTTGCGGCCGGAGACAAACAGCCGACGCTGTTGAATACTTTTGCCTACACCTGTGCATTTTCCGTGTGTGCGGCGCTCGCCGGCGCGCAAACGGTCTCGCTCGACTTGTCGCGCAAATACCTGGACTGGGGCCGCGCGAACTTTGCCCTGAACGGCCTGGCGACGGAGGGCCACGAATTCCTCTACGGCGATGTGTTTGACTGGCTGCGCATGTTCGGTCGGCGCGGCCGGCGCTTCGACGCGGTTATTCTCGACCCGCCGACTTTTTCGCGCTCCAAACGCGGCGTTTTCCGCGTGGCGCGGGACATGGGACAGCTCGTTGAACAGGCGCTGGCGGTACTCAATCCGGGCGGCGTCCTGCTGGCGAGCAGCAATGCGGCCAAATGGCGCTCGACGGAATTTGTGCAGGCGGTACAGGGCGGCGTCAAGTCGGCGGGCCGCAGGATTCAACGCGAACACTACCAGCCGCAGCCGCCCGATTTCCCGATTACGCGCAGCGAACCGGCCTACCTGAAAACGCTCTGGCTGCGGGTGGAATGACGAGCAGTTCACGAGTTCGGCACAAGTTTTTCACCCAAAGCGTTCACCCAAAACGTTCACCCAAAACGTTCACCTAAAAAGTTCACGTTGAACACGGACTTAACAACATCAAACGCGACTCCCGCCGACCAACAAAAGCGGCTTGAAAGCGGCCATTGAAAATGAGCCGCCCGCGCCACGACGAGAAATGTTAATCTGTTTAAGCGCCCGCCCGAAAAATCTACCGGAACATGACAAGAAACAGCGTGAATACTGACACAGGTCATAAACTGCGTTTGTTTAAAGTGGTAGTTTGCCATTGAGCGAGAAAGGAAATGCCGGAAGAATCAAAACCTCGCTCAGGCGGCTCCGGCCCAAGGTGAAGCTCGAACGTTAAACAGATATTAAACATATGCGGGACTTCACCAGCGGCGCGCAGCCGGCCTTGTCCGCAAGAACCCGGCACGTGATCTTTGGCATTGAGTTTAAGGTTCGGGTACAGTTGGCGGCAGGCGTCCAGGTCGTACAGCACATCGCCGCAACGCAGAGTTGAAAGCCGCCCGGCCCGAGTTGTTGAGATGAAGTGAGTGACGTGGAGGCGGGGGTGTTCGCGACAACGCGTGCGCCCCCGTCGTGAAGGCTCTTCAAAATTACCCGACTGAGTGTTTGTCTGGACTGTGTCATGCCTTCGAGTCGGATAGTGAATCCGAATGTTGGAAGCGTCGGAAGGATTACCATCCTCCGGCGCTTCCTTGTTTTTGTCTCCATTTTTTATGCAGAGCACCTGATTGCCGGGCGCGCCGCGCTGAAGTTTTTTTTGCGGGATGCAGCGGCCGCGTCGAATGATGTTAAATTGCAGTTGACGCCGAGCGCTAATTCGGCTGAATTGAATGGAATTTGACAGCAGGTGGAGCATTTATGCCGGGATCCCGACTCGTTGACATCATTGGGACGATTGAATTATTTCAGGATCTGAGCAGAGACGAACACACACAGATTGCAATCGCGATGAACATCGAAACGGCGCCGGAAGGCTCGTATCTGTTCCGCGAAAACGAGCCGCGCCTGCGCTTTATGGCGATTATTGAAGGGCGCATTGAGCTGACGAAGGACGACACCTTCGGCGGCAACGAGAGCATCGTTACCTTCGGACCGGGCGACTTCCTGGGCGAAGGAGCGCTGTTCGACGACTCGCCGCACGCCACCTCGGCCCGCGCGGTCGACAACGTCACCGTCGGCTGGATGGACCGCCCGCGCTTTGAGCAACTCTGCCGCGAATACAGCAATGTCCAACTGCGCATGATGCCGCGTCTGATCCAGGTGATAGCGCGCCGCATGCAGGAGACCACCTCCAACCTCGTGCGCGAAGCCGCGCAATACGTTTCCGGAAAAACGCGCCTGGAGCACGACCTGCTGGGCGAGCGCCAGGTTCCCTGGGAGGCCTACTACGGCATCCAGACCATGCGCGGCATGGAAAACTTTCACATCACGGGCGTGCCGCTCTCGCACTATCCGCGTCTGATCGACGCACTGGCGATGGTGAAGATGGCAGCGGCTCGCGCCAACGGCGACCTCGGTCTGCTCAGCGAGGAAGTGGCCGATGCGATCTGGAACGCCGGCCAGGAAGTGATCTACGGCAAGCTGCACCATCAGTTTATCCTGGATGTGATCCAGGGCGGCGCGGGCACGTCGATCAACATGAACGTCAACGAGGTGCTGGCCAACCGCGCGCTGGAGCTGATGGGCAAACAGCGCGGCGACTACGACCACTGCCATCCGCTCAACCACGTCAACCGCTCGCAGTCCACCAACGACGCAATTCCGACGGCGCTCAAAGTGGCGGTGATCTACGGCAATCGCGAGCTGGTGCGCTCGCTGCAGCGATTGATTGCGGCATTCCGCGCCAAAGGCGAAGAGTTTTCAGGAATCCTGAAACTGGGCCGGACGCAGCTGCAGGACGCCGTGCCGATGACGCTGGGGCAGGAATTTGAGGCCTATGCGGTGACGCTGGAAGACGAGATCAGCCACCTGAACATGAACGCCGACACGCTGCTGCCGGTCAATCTGGGCGGCACGGCCATCGGCACGGGCCTGAACGCGCCGGAAGGATTCACGGGCAAGGCGATTGAATACCTGCGCAAAATCAGCGGCATCGAGGTGCGGCGCTCGCGCAACCTGATCGAAGCGACACAGGACACGAGCGGCTTTGTGATGTACTCCTCGACGCTGAAACACCTGGCCACAAAACTGTCCAAAATCAGCAATGACCTGAGGCTTCTGTCTTCGGGTCCGCGCGCGGGACTCAACGAAATCAACCTGCCCAGGCTGCAGCCGGGTTCGTCGATTATGCCGGGCAAAGTCAATCCGGTGATTCCCGAAGTCGTGAATCAGATAGCCTTTAAAGTGATCGGCAATAACCTGGCCGTCACGATGGCTTCCGAAGCAGGCCAGCTGCAGCTCAACGTCATGCTGCCGGTCATCGGCGCCAGTATTTTTGAGTCGATTGAAATGCTCAAAAACGGCATGAACACACTGACGCATCGCTGCATCAAAGGCATTACGGCCAACGAAGAAATCTGCATGGATTACGTGCGCAACAGCACGGGGCTGGTAACGGCGCTGAACCCGGTGCTCGGCTACGAGCAGTCGTCGGCCCTGGCCCAGGAAGCGCTGGAGAAAAATCGCGCCATCTACGAACTGGTGCTGGAGAAAGGCCTGCTTTCGAAGGAAGAGCTGGACAACCTGCTGGATCCGCTCAATATGACCACGCCGCAGGCGCGCAGATCCTGAGCGGACGAATTTGCTCCGGCCCACTGACCAAAATTGCGTATTTTTGCGCCGACGGAACGAATAGCCCACACACTTTATCCGTTCCGTCGGTGACCTGAAGGAAGGCGCGCGCCCTGTATTTCCGATACAGTCAGACACATTCACACCCATTCCGCCGACGTATCCGTGTGGCCGCGTTCCAACCCTTTTTGTATTGCTTTCTGAACTTCCAGGAGTACTCCGGATGAAATCGTTTCACAGCGCATTATTGTCGTTCAGGCGGCTTATGCTGCTCATGGTTTTCAGTTGTTTGGGAATGACGTCGCTGCAGGCCCAGAACCCCTATTTGCAGCCCGAGTGGAAATTCGGCCTCAACGCCGGCCTGAATTTTAACTTTTCAGCGCCGGGCTACCAGGACCTTTCGCCCGGCACGCCTGCTTTTGTGCCGCTGGTGGTGAACGACGGCACCGGCATCGGGCCCTACGTGGGGCTGATGGCGGAATACAATTCCGATGCCCTGTGGGGCGTGCAGCTGCGCGTGAGCTACGACGACCGGAGCGCGACGGTGGACGATCCGACGACGGATCCTGCCGGCGAGTACGACGTCAACTACACCTACCTGAGCATCGAGCCGCTGTTCCGGTTTTACCCTGAGATTACACCGGGTCTGCACTTTACCGCGGGCCCGCTGCTCGGCATCAATCTAAGCGGTGAATACGACTACAATCCGCCGGAAGGCAGCGCGCAACCCGCGATTGCCGGCGCGGAGATTCCCGAAGTGAGCACTCTCGTGCTGGGGCTTTCCGCCGGCGTGGGATATGACATTCTGCTGTCCGATCGCGCGGACGACACCTGGCTCTACCTTTCGCCCTTTGCGGATGTCAGCTGGGTGGTCAACCAGCGCGCTTCCAGCTTTCCGACGCTGGATCAGAACTCGATCGACGACATCTGGAGTACGGTTTCCGTGCGCGCCGGCGTCAAGTTTCTCTTTGGTGATCGCCCCGCCGATCTGGTGGAAGTGACCGGCGACAACCCGCTGCTGAACTTCTCGCTGGCCAAACCGACGGGCGGCCTGGTGCGCTACCGCGAACTGGAAGAGTACTTCCCCATCGTGCCCAATGTGTTTTTCGACAGCGCCTCGACGCAGATTCCCGGTCGTTATACGCTGCTGGACAAAGGCGACGCCGACGAGTTCGACGAATCCGACCTGCTGGACAAAGACGACATCGGCAACCTGACGGCGGCCGAGCGCGCCAACAGCCAGCTGAACACCTATTACAACGTGCTGAACATCATCGGCACGCGCATGCGCAACGATCCCGCTGAGAAAATTACACTTGTCGGCTCGGGCAACTACACCGACGACGGCGCGGCGATGGCCGCCAGCGTGAAAAGCTACCTGACCGACGTGTTCGGCATCGACGGCGGCCGCATTTCCGTGCGCTCGCAGCAGCGTCCGAGCAATCCCTCCGGTTCGGCCGGCACGCCGCAGGAAGACCGCCACCTGGCCGAGCGCGAAAATCGCCGCGTCGAGATCCTGTCACAGGGCGGCTCCGAGGCCATCCTCAAGCCGGTGAAAATCGCGCGTGAGATGCGCGAACCGATCGACAACGACCTGGTGCTGGACCTGGGCGAGGATGTGCAGGTCGACTCCTGGCGCGTCAATGTGACCGGTGAAAACCGCAACCTGAACTACGGTCCCTTCCGCCGCGCCAGCCAGCGCATCAACCCCGCTTCACTGATTTCCAATCTGGACGAGGGCAGCTACACGGCCGAAGTGATCGTCAACACGACGGACGGCGAGGTGATCCGCTCGCGCAAGGACTTTGAACTGGTGGTGCGCACCGACTCCGTCCAGAAGGGCACGCGTTATTCGATCGTCTTCCCCTACGGCAAGAAGGACGCCGTCAAGCTGTACGAGAACTTCCTGCGCAACAGCGTCGCCACGGCCATCGAGCCCGACGACAAGGTGCTGGTCTACGGCTTCACGGACGTGATCGGCAACTCCGACCTGAACTACCGCCTTTCGGTCCAGCGCGCCGCCGAAGTGCGCGACATCCTGAAGGATCAGGCCGGCAAGGACGGCGTCAACGTGCCCTACGAAGCCATCGGCTTCGGCGAGGGCGAGGCGCGTACGCTCTTCCCGAACACGCTGCCGGAAGGCCGTTTTTACAACCGCACGGTTGTGATCGAGATGGTGCCGAACAGTTGATCCCGAGGTCTCGGACCAACCAAAAAACCACACGGGCCATGCGGAATTCTCCGCATGGCCCGTGTCAGTTTAAAGTCTCGAGACTGTCTTCAGTCTGCAAACCTCAAGTCTTGAACCTGTCTTCAGGCTCGCAGTCTGTCGACAGACTTCCAACTCACGGCCTCAGGACTTGCGGCTCAGCATCGCGTCCAGCGAGTACTTGCCCGGCCCCACCAGCAGAATCGCCGCATAGGCCAGCAAATACAGCAGACCCAGCTCCTGCTTCTGGAAGGGGTCGTCCGCGTGCACTATCAGCACCGCCACCAGCATCGTGATGATCAGCGGGATCGCCGCCAGTCGCGTCGTCAGCCCCAACGCCAGCAGGATGCCGCAGAAAAACTCGGCAAAGACCGCCAACAACAGAGAGACCTCCGGTCCCAGACCGATCGGGTCGCCGAATTTTTCAGCGTACTCGCCGTAGTTGCTCAGCTTGCCCCAGCCGTGCGCCGCCGTCATCGAAATGCCCGCGCCCAGCCGCAGAATCAGCATGCCCAGGCTCGACATCGCGTCCGTCGGACCCGCGCCGCCCGGCAGCAGTTTTTGCATCAAACTCATGATCAGATAACCTTTCAGGTATTGGGTTGAATGAGGTGTTGTGTGGTACGTCGCGTCGCTGCGGTGCGTCCGTCCAGAACAGTGCCGACGCGCTGCGCAGAATATTAATTGTATATGCAACCATATAATCCGCCGCCAAAGCCCGGGTAAAAATTGGGTACCCGCGGCAGATCAGGACTGGGCCAGATACTCGTGCACAAATTTGATCGCCATGGACCCCTCGCCCACGGCCGAGGCCACCCTGTTCATCGCTCCGGCGCGCACGTCGCCCGCGGCCAGGATGCCGGGCACACTGGTTTCCAGCAGAAACGGTTCGCGTTCCAGTTTCCAGACCTGTTTGAATTCCGGGTAGTTCGCCAGGTCGCGCCCCGTCTCAATGAAGCCGCGTTTGTTCTTGATGATGTTGTCGCCCAGCCACTCGGTGTACGGCTTTGCGCCGATAAAAATGAACAGCGAAGCCGCCGGTACTGTTCGCACTTCCTGCGCGCGATTGTCCAGCAGGTCCAGTTCGGCCAGGCGGTTCTCCCCGCGTGCGGCTTTCACCTCGGTGAAAGGCAAAAGGTGGATGTTGTCGGTTTTGTCGATCTGTTCGATCAGGTAGTGCGACATCGAGTGACGCAGCGAATCGCGCCGAATAACGATGTACACGTTCGCTGCGAACTTGGACAGGTACATCGCCGCCTGCCCGGCCGAGTTGCCGCCGCCGACGACGTACACGTCTTCGTTGCGGCAGGCCGCCGCCTCCGTTGTTGCCGCGCCGTAGTAGACGCCCGCGCCTGTAAACTGCTCCAGCCCTTCGGTATCCAGACGGCGGTAGTCCACGCCGGTGGTAATGATCACCGCACGGCTGTGAATCTCGCTGTCGTCGGAGAGCACGATCGACTTATAGCCGTCCTGCAGCCGGATGCCCTTGACCTGACGCGGCAACAGGAAATGCGCGCCCAGGCGCGAGGCCTGCGTGATGGCGCGTTGCGCCAGCTGTGAACCGCTCAGACCGCTCGGGAAACCGAGATAATTTTCGATGCGCGAACTCGTGCCCGCCTGCCCGCCCGGCGCGCGCCGCTCAACCAGCAAGGTGTTCAGTCCTTCCGATGCGCCATAGACGGCGCCGGCCAACCCGGCCGGTCCCGCGCCGATGATAACCACGTCGTACATCGTATCGCCCGTCTGCGCCGTCATGCCGAGTTTGTCGGCCAGTTCTTCGGCGCTCGGCGCGGCCAGAACCTCGCCTTCTTCAAGGTAGACCGCGGGCAGGTTGGCGCGGTCGGTGCCGGACGCTTCCAGCAGGCGCGCGGCTTCTTCACTCGTTTCCACGTCCAGCCAGCGATAGGGAATCATGTTGCCTGCCAGGAAATCCTTGATGGCGTGGGAACGCGGCGACCACTGATACCCCACAACGCGGATGCCGGCAAAGTCAGGCCGGAAGGCGGCGTGCCAGTCGTTCAGCAGGTCGTGCAACACCGGGTACATGCGCTCTTCCGGCGGGTCCCAGGGTTTCATCAGGTAGTAATCCAGCTGCACGTCGTTGATGGCTTTGATCGCCGCATCGGTGTCGGAATAGGCCGTCAGCAGCACGCGTTTGGCTTCGGGCAGCAGGTTCCTGGCCTGCTCCAGGTAGTCGACGCCGCCCATCTCCGGCATGCGCTGGTCCGAAATGAGCATCGCCACGTTGTCGCCTTTTTTTGTCATCTCGCGAATGGCGCTCAACGCTTCATTGGCCGAATGCGTGGCCACAATTTTGTAGTCCTTGCGGAACTCCTTGCGCAGGTCGCGCTGGATTGACTTCAGGACGTGCGGATCGTCGTCCACGGCCAGGATCACGGGTTTTTCCATGGGTGCACTTCCGGTTGGCTGGAATTCGGTGTTGGATGCCTTGTTTACAGTGCGCTCAAAAACGCGGCTGCGACGGCTTTAGTGCCCCGATTCACCTTCTTCTTCGTGCTCACTGCCGCTCGCACCATTCTCCGTGTTCACACTCTCCGATTCGTTCTGTTCCGCGGCTTGCCGCAACTGCGGCGCCGGGCTGATTTTGGGTTCGTCACCGTATGAGGCGGCGCTCCATTCTCGCAGTATCGCCAGGTCTTCAGCGCTCAGTGCGGCGTCCGAGTGCAGCAGCAGGTAATCGCTCGGCGGCATGTTTCCCTCGGCTGCTTCTTCGTAGATTTCCTCGCGCATTTCCGCGCGGTCCCCGGCGCTCATGGCGCGCCACTCGGAGAAATTCAGCTCGCGCCGCCCCTCCGTCACGTGGTCGCCCACCAGCCAGGACATAGGTGCAACATAGGCGTACCAGGGCCACCTGGTTTCGTTGGAGTGGCAGTCGTAGCAGGCGCGCTCAAGGACGGCTTTGACCTGCGCGGGACCCGCCAGCGGATCTTTGGACGGCGGATTTGAACGGTCGATCTGGAAAAACTGCATAACGACGATTACCACGCCGAGGACAATCAGAATGCGTTTGCCGAGTGAAAAGCGATTACCGGACATGTTGTAATTCCCCCTTGGTTCTAAAGGACATTGCAATGTACACGCGTCCCGTGGGCCCTGCAATGACAGACGACCGACCTTACCGGAATTTAACATTCCGCTGTGGCCGGTCGTCTTTCCGGTGCAGACACACTTGTGTTTGGATTGCGAGATTTACTGCTGCGCCACTGAACCGATCAGGCTGACGTCCAGCTCAATCGATTCACCCACTTTGCTGCCGACCATACCGCGCACGCCCTTGATGTTGAAGTCGGCCAGCGCGATCGAAAACGCGGTTTTCACCAGTATGAAATCGCCGGGCGCACGCTCGCGTGTTTTGTCGGATTCGGGAATGTGCGTCAGCGTCACAGGCGAGCTCAGCTCTTTGGTGACGCCGTGCAGCGTGAAACTGCCGACGGCGACGGCTTTGTACACAGTGCGGTCGCCGTTTTGCTCCTGCACTTCCACCGAGTGCAGTTTTTTCAGTTCGTACACGATGTTCGGATGCGCTTCGGCGTCCAGCCAGTCGCTGCCGGTCATGTGTTTGTCGCGTTTGGAAATGCCTGTGCGCATTTCGGCTACGGCGGTCTCCACCTTGCCCGCGCTGGCGTCTACATTGGCCGGCTGGAAATTCAGGTAGCCGGTAATGGCGTCGGCGCTGCCTTCAATGTCTTCCAGCGGAGCGGAGCTTTTGAACTTGATCGTGCTTTTACCCGCGTCCGTCTTGAAGCTGAAGCGCATCGCGGCGCTCGATTCAGCGGCAAAGAGCGTGTTTCCGCTCACCGCCGCAATGACTGCCAGCACGGAGACAAACAAAAGGGTGCGCACAGATGCGGTTGCAGGGAGAACTGTGAGGTTTGACATGTTGGATAACTCCTGAAAGTGACTGAATGAAATGTGTATCTGTTGAGAATTGTTTGCCTTTGTCAGCGGGTCTGCAGCTTGGTGCGTCCGTCGCGTCTCCACAGGAGCAGTGCGCCGAGCGGCAGCATGGCAAACCCCAGAATGCCGGCCACCGAAGTCGCTGCCAGTGGGTCCGCGCCGGAAGGCAAAAGACCCATGCGGAAGTCCTCGCGCCATTCAATCGATTCGGTGCCGAACAGCTCGTCCCGCTGTACTTCGGCCACCGCCGTGCGGGTGTAGATGTAGCCGCCCTGCAATTGCCAGACGGCGGTCAGGATGAGCGCCAGTGCGCCCAGTGCCGCGCCCAGCCGGAAGAGTTGTTGCCTGCGCTCGGCCAGGCCCTTAGTTAGTCGTGTTAAAATTGCGTTGCTGTTCATGGTATTCCTGTCCTGAAATTGTTGTCGTTTCAACACAAGGCGCGGCCCTGCGCACATGCCGCGGCATGCCCAAATGTGAAGTTGAGTTGGAATTTTTTCGATCAGTCGATGGCTGCGCCGCCGTTGATCCAGGCGAGCAGTTTGTCGACGTCGCAGTCGGAGAGCGCCGCTACGGGCGGCATGGGGCTGAAGCCCGGTTGTCGTTGGATTGCACCGGCGATGCGGCCGTCCAGTGCGGCCTGTTGCACGACAAGGGCGGAGCGGAAATCCAGTCCACCGGAGGGATTGGAACCGCTGTGGCATCCGATGCAATTGGTCTCGAGAATTTGAACCACGTGGCTGCTGTAGCCGACGTTTTCAGTTTCGCACTGAGGACCGTTGGGGTCGGGGCAGTCGCTTTCCTGCGCGCCTTCGTCAATCCAGCGTTTTATCAGTGCTATCTGTTCCGACGTCAGGGGCTCGCGTCCGGCCGGCGGCATGCGGTCGTCCAGATCTTTTTCGACCAGCACTTCGTAGAGTTCGCTTTTGGAGCCGCGTCCGGGGCGCACGATGCCGTCCGAGTTCATCAGCGAGTTGTAGTCCGTCAGGTCGACGTCGTCTTCGGCTGTCGCCGCATCGTGGCAGCCGCTCATGGCGCAGTTGGAGCGCAGCAGCGGCAGAATTTCACGTGTGAAACACACTTCGTCCGGCGCGGAGTTAAAATAGGTTACGCGGGCAAGGTAATTGCCGCCTTCGTACGCAGCGACAATTGTGCTGCTTTCCTGCGGCGCGGACATCGAGGTCGGCGCTGTAAAACGACCGGATGGGTCGATGCCGCCACGGCCCTGATCCACCGACCAGACCGCACCGGCGACGGCTGCGCCGTTGGCGTCGCGCAAGACAAAATCCTGAATTTCGCCGCGATAGATTTCCGCGATCTCCGGTTCGATGCGCAGCGCGCCCGTCTGCGAGCCGCCATTACCCGTATCCGGCACGGGATGTTGGGTTGTCACCACCACCTTGGCGAACACGCGTTTGGCGGTGTCGGACTGCAGACTGACCTGGATAATGCTTGTCAGCGAACGCACCGGCAACGACAGCGGCGCCTGGAAAATGCCCTGGTCGTTGACGGAACCGGTTCCGGAAACGATGCGCCAGGCAAAACGCGCACCGGGGTCGTCCGCGTAGTCGGCCTGCAGCGTGACCTGGCGACCGACTTCACATTCCGTTTGTGCGGGAGAAACGCTGAGCGCGCCATTGCGGTTGGATCCCGCCTCTTCACCGCCGCCGTCCACGGGCGAGCCCTGGTCTTCCCAGGAGCAGGAAGTCAGGAGAGTCAGCAGAATTGCCGCGGCATATGTCGCAGCGGCGGCGGCGATGGATGTTCGAGGCGTAGATTTCATGGCGTTCTCCGCAGTTGAAATTGCTGGTATCAGGATTCTTTGACTTCAAGTACGGAGCCGTCTGCGGCGTTGATTTCGACTTCCCATTCATCGCCGTTGCCGTCAATGAGTTCAATCTCGTATTCCCATATTCCGTCGGATTCGTCCTGCTCCAGCTCCCAGGATTGCACCTCGCCCGATTGGGCGTTTTGAGCTGCCGCGACTGCCGCGCTGAGAGTAATCAAGGGGTCGCCGGGCATGAATTCGTAGTCAAACGGCCCACTTTCATCTTCGGCTTCAAGCAGGGCGCAGTTGTCGTCGCGGTCGAGTTCCAGCTTGATGACAGCGCCGCCGGCCGTTGTCCATCTTACTTCGTAGATATTCCGCCCGTCTTCGCGTTCCGCTTCCACCGATCTCAGAGTACCGTCCACGTATTGGCCGGCGGCCTGTTCTACTTTGCTGCGGTCACTGCTGCTCAAACTGTCGAGTACATTGTCATCATCGCTGTCGCAGGCCCCGATGCAGAAGCCCAGAAATGTTGCGGCGCAGGCCGCGGCGATCGTACGTTCAATTATGCAGTATTTCATCCTGGCACCTGATGTATTCGTCCTTGTCGTCGGCGTCGCCGGGGGCCGCCTGACGTGTTTTTTGATTTCGGCGCATGAATACAGATCGCCGGTCATTGTTACAGTGCGTCGGCGCTTTCTGTATGGAGTTTTTATAGCTGCGGGAGCTTCTCGGGGCTGTGCCGGTAAACGCAAAACGCCGGGCGCGGCAGGATGGCCGCGCACCGGCGTCAGAGCCCGTGTGTATTGGCGTTGTACAGTCTTTTGGCTGTGTTCGGAGCGCAGTCGGATCAGCGGATGCTGAGCACGCGCCCGTCCTGTGCGCTGACGCGAATTACCTGCTCCACACCTATTTTGGGTCGGTTGTCGGTTGCTCCTCCATTTCCCGTAGCGCCGCCGTTTCCTGTAGCGCCGCCGTTTCCTGTCGTTCCACCATTTCCGGTGGATTCGCCGTTGCCCGACAGCCCTCCACCTCCGGTATCGCCGCCCGTGTCGCCACCGTCACCTCCGGTATCGCCGCCTGTGTCGCCACCGTCACCTCCGGTATCGCCGCCCGTGTCGCCGCCGTCACCTCCGGTATCGCCGCCTGTGTCGCCGTCGTCATCATCGGCATCGTCGTCGGCGTCGTCATCATCGGCATCGTCGTCGTCCGCGTCATCATCGGCATCATCATCGGCATCGTCGTCGGCGTCGTCATCATCGGCATCGTCGCCGTCGTCATCATCGGCGTCATCATCGGCGTCGTCATCGGCATCGTCGTCGGCGTCGTCGTCATCGGCATCGTCGCCGTCATCATCGTCGGCATCGTCATCCTCAGCATCGTCGCCGTCATCGTCGGCGTCGTCATCGGCGTCGTCATCGGCGTCGTCATCGGCGTCGTCATCGGCGTCGTCATCGGC
>CAYULF010000042.1:0-6036 GCA_964445695.1 uncultured Hyphomicrobiales bacterium
TGCGAAGAGTTGTTTTATATTTTTGTCGTGTACAGTGCCCTTAGGGCTCACAGCTAAAAGAGTCATCGTGCCAAAAACCGAGAAATCGACCTCAAAGCTCAAAAATACGTAAAACTACGTATGAGCTGTGAGCCCTAAGGGCACACAGCTCAAGTTAATTCAACTCAACTTCATATGCGACGTCTACTGACATCGGCATGCTGGAGTCTGCTGCTGGCATGTTCCTGCGGTTCTGAAACGGCTGATTCCAAACTCGACAATCCTTTGTTGGGAACCTGGAAAGTAGTGGGTTTTATACCCTCTGCGATAACAACGGAAGACTATGAAAAGAACGCTATGCGCGTTATGGGAACGAGCATTGAGTTCGGCCCGGATCACTGTTACACCTGGGATGACACCTTGTTAAACCCTGAGTACACATTCTACCTGGAGTCATCTTTTGAGCGGGCTGGGCATTACTACCGTGCCAGGCAGGAGGATTTACACGTAACATCAGACAGCATGTTGGTCTGCGAGATCACCCGGAACGGAAATCAGTTTGAGACCATCGATTTTGCCAGTGAGGATACGATTCTCTCCGGAGTTGAGGGCGCGATTCTGTTTTTGGAGCGGGGTGGTGGGGAGTGAGTGCATTTGATCACAAACCACTGATGAAACGTCATTTGAATCTGTTCGCAGGACTATTATTCTGTGTGTTGTTAACGAATTCAGTTGTCGGTGGCCAGCTTCCCGAAACTTCAGATCGTGAAGACGACGTTCCCGATACAGTTGTTCAGCATGCGATTCACAGTATTGATCTGCTGGCAACAGCGATTGAGGGCGGCAACAGAGATTCGGTTTGCAAGTGGATAAACCTGCCTGTAATGGTGGAATGTTTCGCAGATTGGAGCAAAGGGAAGACCTACGAAGATCGCGAACAATTGAAAAAAGACATTGGTGATATCTTCGGCCCAGAGTTTGTTCAACAATTGCGGTCATCAATAAAGAGTGAGCAAATTCTTATCGAAGAGGCCGGCGAATTTTCAGAATACCGCTATGCATTTGTAGTCGGTATTTACACCGAGGAATACGATCTGGAATGGGGCACAGTCGAGTCTGCGAGATTGTTTAGGTTCTACTATGTTGACGGTGTGTTTAAGTTGGGGTTGGTGTATTGTGCAGGGTAGGTGAAATTTTCCTGCGGGTGCGAGTGACGTCGAACCAAATAAGCAGTGAACCGATCATTGTAAAACTACGATGGGTAACGTAAGACCAATACCAGGAGCTGCTGAGTGAACGAAGGATTTCGCGTAGAGGGTAATACAATACACTTTCCAGACAAAGGCATTGTGTTCAGATACCCGATTGAAGAATATCTGGTGTTTGCGCAGGCTATTATCATCAGGCTCCACCTGCCTGATCCCAGGGCTCACCCTGAAGCAAAAGTTGGGTCTGCGAAGTATAGCGAAATATGCAGGAACGTGTACGGGATCAGTCGCGAGGGTGAAATTCTGTGGCGTGTTGAATCTGGAGAATCATTCTTGGCGGACGACCCGATTGTTGGTATGAACCGGGAAGGTGAAAATGTTGGTCTGGTGAGTTGGGGAGGGGTGCTTCTGATTAAGGATGTTCGTACGGGAGAAACTATAAGTGCGAAGCTGGTGCGATAGTATTGAGATCGTTAACAACGAGAGAGATTTTCAAGGCTCCACCTGCGTATTTCTCCGCCGCCCAGCAAAGAGCGTAAAACAGACACGTGAAAAAGGGAAGAGGGTAACCAGGTGGTTTATAGTCTGTTTGAGAGACCTTTATCCAAAAACACGTTAAACTACCTAAGTGATGCCAGCCCCAGGCCCTCACAGCTCAAGAACTTAACCGAACTCACATCGACCCCAGATACGCCAGCATCGCATCCCGATCATTTTTCGGCAATCCTGCAAAGTACTCGCGCGAAAACTCCGCCTCACCGCCGTGCCACATAATTGCCTCCGTCAGAGTGTGGGCGCGTCCGTCGTGCAGCAGACGCAGCTCGCCGTGGATCAGGCGTGTTAAACCGAGGCCCCAGAGCGGGGGAGTGCGCCACTCGCGTCCGTCCGCCAGGTAGTCCGGACGTCCATCCGCCAGCTCCTCGCCCATGTCGTGCAGCAGCAGATCCGTGAAAGGTTGAATGTCCTGGAATTCCAGCTCGGGTGAATCGGGGAACGCGCCCGTGCGCAGCGCCGGCGTGTGGCAGCCCGAGCAACGCGCCTCGTTAAACAGAACCTCTCCGCGTTTAACTGCCGGATCGTCCAGATCGCGTCGCGCCGGCACCGCCAGCGTCTGCACGTAGACAACGACGCTCTGAAGAAGGTCTTCGTCGATCTCCGGGTCGTCACCGAGGCCGTCCGACTGCGGCTGGCCGTGCGAGTTTTCCAGGCGGAACAGATCCGACGTCACGCCCATGTCGCCGTTAAATGCTGCTGCGGCCTGCTGTCGCAGTGAAGGTTGATTGGCTTTCCATCCAAACCTGCCCAGGCGCACGCGCTGTTGTTCAACATCCCAGACTTCATTTACACGTCCGGAAATGCCGTCGCCGTCCGCGTCGAATGGATCGGCCAGAGCGCGGATGTCGTCCTCCGGAATCGCCTCCAGCAAACCGCGACCAAAGACCGGCTGGGCGATACGCGGCGATATCATCATGTCCCCGGGCAGTGCGATGTAAGTATCCTCGATTTGCACTGTCGGCCGGCGCAATTCATAAGACTCTCCGTCATCAAAACTGCCTTGTTCAACAGCGTAATCAATGTGCACGCGGCCCTCCGGCTGCACGCCGAACAGTGACTGGTTCTGCAGTTGCAGACCAAAACCGTCCACCGGACGTGGCCCGCCCGGCACGTCGGGATTGCTGCCGGGCTGACTGATCCGCAGCAGCAGCGAAAAAGGCGAAGCTCCGGGTTGCGGCGTTGTACCGCGCCCGTCCGCCGGGTGACAGCTGACGCAGGAGTTGCTGTTAAACAACGGACCTAAACCGGAGTTGACCGGCGCGGGCGCCGACACAAATTCCAACTCAAAATTGGCGTCGCCCTTCAGGTGCTGCTCCAGCCGTGCACCCGCGAGGTTCGGTGCCGGAAAGGAAAACGCCTTGGTTGTGTTGGAAAAAACCGTCGTATTGCCGCCGGAAAAATAGCGCGGGTCATTCCGGACGTCCGAAGCAACAGGGTTGTCATCATCGCATGCGGCGAGTCCGCCAATGAGCGTCAGGCAGATGAAGGCCGTTAAGATCCGCTGTGGAAAACGATGCATGGTTAAACTCCTGAATGCCTGGACGACCGGAATTGTGCCGCAGCTGGTTCTTCTGTGTAAATCAGTTTAAAAGTGATTTAACATCTTCTTCAAAGCTGGTCGCAATTTTGTTGATCGCTTCCTGCGCCGCTTCGATCGATGCACTCTGGTTCAGGTTGTTGCGGAAAGGTTCGGGAATGGCCTGTATTGCCGCTATTGCGTCCGCAATTTCCGTCTGAAGGCGGGCGTCGAGCGTCGCGTCCTGATCCGCCACCCAGACGTGCAGGCCGCTGTTGGACGCGCCGTTCTGACGCGTGCCCAGATAGATGTTCTGCACGCTGCGGATGTTGTTGGCAAAGTCTTTCAGCGAGTTGAAGCTGAACTGCGACTCGACCAGCTCCTTGTCGTCGTTGTCGTAGGGATCGGCGATTTTTCCGTTGGCCACTTCGTCGCAAATGCCAATGATGCCTTCGACCAGCTCCAGCACCGCGTCGTTTTGTGAAAGGAAGCGGCTGCCGCTTTCACCGGCATTGATAAACTCGGCGCCGTAGCCGTCTTTCCAGCTTTGCGCCAGCAACGCCGCGTCGTCTTTTAACACCGCCGCCGCGGCCGTCAGATATTCCAATTCGCGGTCGCTGAGATCTTCGCTGCTGCGCAGTTGCCCGTCGCGGAAAATCAGATATTCAATCGTGTGGAAACCGCGCAGCGCCGGCGTCAGTCCGTTCGCCACGTTTTCGGGCGTCAGTTCCGTATTGCTCGCAAGGACGTTGTCCAGCTGGTTGCGATCCACCGGCCATGAGTCGAGCGAAGGGTCGAGGCTCAGGAATTCAGCCGGGCCGAAGAGGAATGCCTCGCTCGCCTCCCAGGGTTGGCGCGTGCTGATCCAGTTGGCTGCCGCAGTATTGAGCATGGTGTTTTTATCGGAAATCTGCACGATGTCCGAGTGCAGTTGGGCGGCGTTGACGGCCAGCTCTTCATATGTCGTGATAATGACGTTGTTGACAGTGTTTGTTAAGATCGCCGAAAAATCGTAGCTCGTGTCGTCGCCATCGTCATTGTCGTCGTCGTCGCAGGCCGTAAAGGCGATCGAAATCGCCAACAGACAGCAGGCGGTAAACAAACGTGTTAAATATGTTTGCAGATATTGTCCAGACATTGTGTTAACCTCAGGAGAGTATTGTAGCAGAGTTTTCAGTGCAATTGATTTAACATTTGCCGTCAACGACTGATCAGATCAGCTGAAAAACCGACTGCCAGAGAAAAAGTGTGTTCTGTGTTGAATCGCTCGTCGCCCAGCGTCCGGATGGAGTAGTCGGACTTCACCACGATGTCGCGATGCGGAAGAAAATTCAGCCCGAAGGTCGCCACCGTGCGTTTAAACCGCGGGTCGGCGAATACCGGAGCGTCGGTTGCGTGCATGGAGTTAAACTGCTCCCATCGCACAAAGGCTTGCAGGCACAGATCCGTGTCCGGATTAAACAGGGGCAGGAAATTGTATCCAAGTTCGGCCGACATGATCTGCGCTTCCGATGCGACAGGTGTGCGTGCCGTTTCCAGTGCCGCGGAGAGTCGCGAGTTTTTGGCTGAAACCTGATCGGCGTTCTGCAGATGACCTTGCAGGAACATCGCCCGCGCCGTGATGTTGTGTGCGTTGAATTGCGCATGAATTTCGCCGATGCTCACCTTGGCGTCGATGCCGTCCATGTCGTCGCGCGGGCGGTTGCCGCTGCTGTTGCCGTGGTAGCCGGAAGCGCCGATCATCAGTCCGTCCAGCGGCTCGTGTTCGAGCATGAGGAATGCGGCCAGATTGTCGGCGCGGATAAATTCAAAACGCCCCTGATGTCCGTCGCGCACCCAGAATTTGGAGCTGAAGCCGGCCGACGTCAATCCGTTAACAATTCCGCCGCGATAGTGAAAACCCGCCATGTCGCCCAGCAGCATCAGTCCCGTTTCCGACCAGGTGACGGGGATCAGCGACTCTTCGGCTTCCGGCCGCACCGCGCCAAAAAAGTCGCCCGGTCTGTGATGCCGATTGGTCAGGCCGATCGGAACAATCACCTGTCCCACGCGCAGTCCAAACTCCGGACTGAACTGCTTGGTGATGTGGAATTGCTCCAGCACGATCTCGCCGCCTTTTTCCACTTCCTGCTCAAACTCGCCGAATTCCTCGTATTCCAGCTCCATCGCCGCTCCGGTGCCGCCGTGCTCAACTTCAAACTCGGCTTCCAGGTAGAGGTCTTCTTCGAACCAGTACTTGGCTTCAAACACCAGGCGCGGCAGGTCCACGATGGCGCGATCGTCCGGCGGCGATCCCTTGTCGCCGGTCTTTTGATCCGGCCCAAAATTGTAGTGTTGGTACAGGATTTCGCCATAGGCTTCCAGCGCAAACGCCTTGCTGGAATCGCCGTCGTCGGCAAAAGCTGCGGCGGAAAACAGGGCGCAAATCAAAGCGCAGATCGTTGCGCGGCGGAGCAGTGCGCGCAGGTAATACACGGAGATTGTCACTTGCCAAACCGGAAAATTCAACTGTCGACCAGGATTTAGAACTTCTAATTTAGACTTAGTCTAAATAAAATTAAAATTATTATTCTGTTGCCTCGCCGGTGTGCGGGGATAGCGATGCAAATGAGGATGTGTTTCTTCGGTCGTCGTTGGCATTGCGCCGGCTGGTATGCCGGTGCATTGCAGCGCCTGTTCCAAGCTCGCTTTCTGACATTTTTGTTCGTCGCCGGAAGAGAATCCGCCGGCCCCGGCTGCGCCTTGGAGCAGAGCAAAGCGCCGGCCCCGGCTGCGCCT
>CAYULF010000043.1:0-2409 GCA_964445695.1 uncultured Hyphomicrobiales bacterium
CCACTTTTCTCCAGGCTCGCGAAAACTTCTCACGACTCACAGGCGCAGCCGGGGCATGCGACTTCTCCCTCGCCGACAAGCAAGAACGTCAGAAAGCGAGCCTGGAACAGGCGCTGCAACGAATATACCGGACAAATTGCAGCCCAAAACTGAATAGGCGGAAATCTATACATCAATGGGGCGCATTGTAACTTTCCACGCTGGCGGCGTGTCCTGACCGCCGACCCTTCCCCCCACCTGGTCGCCGCAATCGTTATAACTACAGATACAAGCTCACTGAGAGATGCAATTCTATGAACATTCTGCACAATTCCCTCCTGACCGCCTTCGGCATGCTCATTCTGCTTACCTCAGTCCAGCTCCGGGCGCAGCAGGCGCGAATCTACGGTCTGGACCAGAACATTATCAAAAGAGAGTTGTGGCGGATGAACTTGCCCGAAGGTCCTGTTGAAGTGATCGACGATTTGATTGGCGAGTTAAACAATGTACAGGAACTGGCCATCGATCCGCGGAACGATCTGCTGTGCGTGCGATGCAATGTCTCTGCGCCATCTTCCGATTGTTTTCAGGCATTCGATCTGCACACCGGGGAATTGCGTACGACGGTCAAAAACCTGTCGTACGACTCTTTTGGCCTGGAGTACAATCCCGTCGACGGCAAAGTCTATTTCCTTGAGCTCCACGATCATTCTTTCAACACTTATACCTGGTGCCTTTCATCAATTGATCCCGTGACCGGTGAACTGCAGCGCTTTGAGCCGTTTACGGCGGACTACATCCGCTACGATGGATTTGTGCGCCTCGACTATAGCCGTGGAGTATTGTGGAGTTTCTACAGTGAAAACAATTCATGGATAGCCGTCGACATCAAAACCGGCAAACTGCTTAAAACGTTCGAGGACACAAAGAGTCTCGTTGCTGCAGAGTTTCACCCCGGCACGGGAACGTTCCTGTGCCTGCGGAATACAAGAATCGACAACACCAACCGCTACGGCCTGATGGAGTTTAACCCGGATACGGAGTCGCTGACGACGATTCGCGAAGGCATCATGACCGATCGCAATCCCTCCCAGGACAACAGCGCCCTGGACCACGTTGCCGGACGTTACTACGTAGGTACCGATGCCGGAACAATCGATGTGTTTTCACTGAGCGGTGAACAACTGGACCGCATTGAAGGTTGGCATGTACGAGTCGGCGCCCGATGGAAATTGTACCGCAAGCAGCAGAATGTACAACAGATTGCACGCGCTGTCGGTTCAGTCTACGTAGATCAGTTAAACAACTGCGACTTTGCGAGTGCAACGCCGTTGACTGCAAACCTTGAACTCAACTTTGAACCGGGTGGTTATCGGGCCTGGGTGGCAGACAACGGACAGTTTCTGGCCTTTCTGCCGGCCGGCAAATCCTATACCGTCGACTTTAGCCGCAACGAGATCTGGAACACCGCGTGTCAGGACAATCCGGTTAACTTCAGTATTTCGGAGGACGGCGACGTCGATCGCGAGCTGCGATACATTGCAGAGCCCTCTGTCTTCGTCGAGCACGCCGAGGTCTCGCTGGTCGCCGGGCGTGCCATTCTTGCGCGTGACCTCACGTACACGCTGGAGCTCTCCAACAGCGGATCGGTGAAGTTTAACGGCACACTCGTGCTGTGTTTTGACCCGCGTTTAACGGACATAAGCGCCGATCCCGCGCCGGACCGCGTGTTTGACGGCGTCGCCGAATGGGACATTGTCAACATGCCGATCGGTGCGCTGCGCCAGTTTAACATCACATTCAGAGTGCCGGCGGACGAGTTGTTGCGCGGCGTGGAGCTCTGCGCTCAGGCCAAGATTCGCGACAAAAACCAGCTCGACCTGTTAAACAAATTCGGCAGGGACGAGATGTGCGTTACGGTGCGCGCTTCGCTCGATCCGAACGACATCAGCGTGGCGCCGCGCGGTTTCGGCGAACGAGGCATGATTGCAACGGAAGATTCGACGCTGGCCTACACGATTCGCTTTCAGAATATCGGCGACGCTCCCGCGCGCGACGTTGTCATTCTCGATACGCTGGACGAGGATCTGGATGTTAACACACTGCATTTCGGTGCGGCTTCGCACGACTACACGGTCAGTTTGTTTAACAGCCGTATTCTGGAATTTCGTTTTGAGGGCATTGAATTGCCTGGCGCGCAGCAGGACGAAGCGGGCAGCCACGGAACGGTCAAATACAAGGTGGACCTGGGCAAGGATGCAGTTATCGGCACGCAGATTGAAAACCGCGCAGGCATTTATTTCGACTTCAATGCGCCGGTCATCACCAACACGGTTATTAACACAATTGCGGATCTCTCGACGGATGTCGACACTGCTCCCCAACAGCCAGGGCTTGAGCTGCGCTCGCCCTCCAACGGCCTTTTTGTTT